>JAZNVT010000030.1:0-139701 GCA_045592945.1 Acutalibacteraceae bacterium
GTTATCAGTATGTTTGCTTGCGCGGTTCCTATGTTCTTCTACAAGGTTACTGAGAAGCGTCAGGCAGAAATGGTTGCAGAAATTGCTGCAAGAAAGAAATAATTTAAACAAAATAACAAAATCCGATTCTCTGTAAAAGAGAGTCGGATTTTTTGCGTTTTGTTTTAGGAATTAAAGGTTAAGAAAATCCTTTCTGCACTGCTCCTGAAGTGAGAAACGTTCAACGATTGCCCAGAGGTTTTCGTCTGTGATTGTGTTGATTCTCTTACCGCTTGCAGTTGCGAGCATATAAAGCTGTGCAGCCTTTTCAACTGTTTCAATAAGTCCGAAGGCTTCGTCCATATCCTTGCCCACACCGTAAATACCGTGGAGACCCCAGATAACAAGTCGGAAATCCTTCATCTTTTCAGCAGTTGCAATACCGATTTCGTTATTACCGCAAACCATCCAGGGAAGAACACCGATACCCTCGGGGAAAACAACGATACACTCTGTGCACATCTCCCAGAGAGTGTGAGTGAGCTTCTGCTCGTCAAGCGCGTGGATGTGGTTCATTGCAAGTGTGTATGTGGGGTGTGAGTGCATAACAACTCTGTTCTGAGGGTCAACCTTAAGTCTTGCCATATGGCTCATAAGGTGTGCGGGAAGCTCGCTTGTAAACTTGCCACCATCAGCGTAGCCCCAAAGGAGCTCTGCAGTTGTGCCGTCCTTAGCAATACGGATAATACCAAGGTTTGTTTCGGGGTCAACCTCAACATTCTTGAAGTATTTGCCTGTACCCGTTACGATGAAGATTTTGCCGATAAGCTCAGTTGCATCAAAGCCTGTGGGAATTTCACGGATTACGTTGTTAAGGTCAAGGTATTCTTTGACCTGCTCCTCTTCAAGCATAAAGCTGATGTTACCGCCGTTTCTTTCGTCCCAGCCCTGACGGTACATATTGGCTGTTGCTCTTTTCATATCCTCAACGAAGGGTGCTGTTAAAATGTTTTTCATACTCTTTTCACCAAAACCTTTTCTTCATATTCTTTAATTTCTGCAAGATAGTCTGCTTTTATACCTTCTCTTAAAAGATATTCTGCCCAGATATCACCGAAGGGTGCAGTTTTTATTTCCTCCTGCATTACCATAAGGTCGGTGAATTTGCTTTCTGTCTGAAGAGCCTTCATCGTGTCGTGAGGAGTGAGGAGGGCATTAAGGAGAGCTTTTTGCACGTTTCTTAAGCCTGTTACCCAAGCAGAAATTCTGTTTATTGATGCATCAAAATAGTCAGTTGCAATAAACACTCTGTCAAGAGCATCGTTTGCTACTATTTCTTTTGCAATTTCTTTAGTTTCGTCATCAAAAATAACTACGTGGTCAGAGTCCCAACGCACACCTCTTGTAACGTGAAGTGCAATTTTCTCGTTAAAGAGAAGTAAAGCTGAAATTTTATCGGAAACAAGCTCTGTGGGATGGTAGTGACCGTTATCCATAAGAGGAGTTATACCTTTACTTGCTGAATATGAAAGGCAAAATTCTGCAGAGCCTACGGTATAGCTTTCAAGACCGATACCAAAAACCTTTGATTCAAGAGTAACGTAAACCTTTTCCTTGTCATAGGGTGTGCTGAGAATTTCATCAAGTGATTTTTTGAATCTTGCACGGGGACTTAATCTGTCAGCAGGAATATCCTTATATCCGTCGGGAATCCAGATATTCATAACGCAAGGAATACCTGTTTCCTCTGCGAAATACTGAGAAATTTTAAGGCACTGAATACCGTGCTTTACCCAGAATTTTCTTACTTCTTCATCGGGTGAAGAAAGTGTAAGGTTATCTTTAACCATTGAATGAGAGAAATAAGTAGGGTTAAAATCAATACCCATACCTCTCTCCTTTGCAAAATCAACCCACTTTTTAAAATGCTTAGGCTCAATTGCATCTCTGTCGGCAAATTCACCCTCTTCAAAAATCGCATAGCTTGCGTGAAGATTAAGCTTCTTTTTGCCGGGGATAAGAGAAAAAGCCTTATCAATATCAGCCATCAGCTCTTCGGGAGTTGTAGCCTTTCCGGGATAGTTACCCGTTGTCTGAATACCGCCTGAAAGACTCTGCTTACTGTCGAAGCCGGTAACGTCGTCACCCTGCCAGCAATGAACGGAAACAGTAACGCTTTCTAAAGCTTCAAGAGCCTTATCGGTATCCACACCGTAAGCGGCATATATTCTTTTAGCCTCATCATATCTTGACATATTTCAACCTCTTTTCGAGAAGTAGTGCACACATATATTAGTATATAATTACTGTCATAAAAAGTCAATGAGAGAGAAGGTAAAATTTACTTGTTTTAGTGTAACAATCTACCGTTTTTTTCATAATATAAAATGATTGGAGATGATATTATGAAAAACACGCTTTTACCTGTAAGCTTCTTTTTCGGTGCAAATAACAAATACGGCTATTGCTCTCTTTATAAAGATTTATATTCACCATACATAGAAGGAAACCATTTGATTTTAAAGGGCGGTCCCGGCACGGGAAAATCAACTCTTATGAAAAAAGTTGCAGAAAAGCTCGAGCGACAAGGCTACTACGTTGAACGAGGCTTTTGCAGTGCTGACCCTAATTCTTTAGATATAGTTCTTGTACCCGAAATTAATTTTTCAATTCTTGACGGCACCGCACCTCACACTATTGACCCTATCCTGCCCGGCGTTACTGAGCATATCATCGATTTAAGCGTTGCCTGGAATAAAAACCTTTTGAAAGCTCACACAAAAGAAATAGCAGAGCTATCAAAGGCAAACTCACTTCAGCATAGAAAATGTACGGAATATTTAAAGGTTGCCTCACAATTCGAAAAAGAAAGCGTTTCTTTATGCCTTGGCTTTACTGATGAAGAAAAGCTTTTAAGATACACAAAAAGATTGGCTAACCGATTAATTCCCGAAAGAAAAGCCAATGAAAAAGGCAAAATAAATAAACGCTTTTTATCTGCAGTTTCACCTGACGGAATTACTGTACAATACGACACGATAGTCGCTTTATCTGAAAAAATAATTACTATTGAAGACGAATACAGTGCCGTTTCACCCTTTATTACAGAATACGTAAGCAATTATGCCGTATTAAACGGCTACGATGTATATCAGTGCTTCTGTCCTCTTTTCCCTAACGCTAAAATCGAGCATATTATCATCCCTGAATTAAAGGTTTCTATCTTCACCGAAAACAGCTTCCACTATTCTATTGACGACGGTGAAAAGACCGTTCACGCGAGCCGTTTTTACAATAAAGAAAAATATCTTGAAAATAAAGAAAAGCTACTGCTTCAAAAAAGAGCAAAGAAGGAGCTTATAGCTGAAGCAGTAAAGAAAATGGCTCTCGCCAAGGATATCCACGACAGGCTTGAAGAATATTATATTAAAGCCACTGATTTTGATATTATTAATGACGTCGGTGAAAAAATATTATCCTCTATAAAATAAATAACAGTCTGCAATTGCGATTTTAAATTAAAGCAATTGCAGACTATTATTTACTGTTTATTTCTTCTCCAATGGAAAAGATATTGCTGTGCTATACCCTCTGTACCTTTTATACATTGAGGGAGCCCGTCAGGATAAAGCTCTTCCACTATTCTTTTCACCCATACGTCAACAGGGAAAGCCTCAATCCTTCCAAAGCCGTAAAGAAGAGCGCATTGAGCTACCTTTTCACCTACACCTTTAATTTTTAAAAGCTCGTTTTTAGCTTCATCAAAGGGTAACGTTTTTATTTTTTCAATATCAACCGCTTTACTTGAAATCTTTTGAGCAGCATCAATAATATATTTGGCTCTGAAGCCTGAACGAATTACTGCTAAATCTTCAACCTGAAGCTTTGAAATCACCTCTGCCGAGGGGAAGGTGTATCCATTTTCGGTTTTTGTACCGAAGCTTTCACAAAGCCTTTCAATTATGCCTTTAATTCGGGGAATGTTATTATTCGCCGATATAATAAAAGAGCAAATTGCTTCCCATTCATCTTGCTTTAAAATACGAATACCGGGGTATTCACTGCAAGCTGTTTTAAGGCTTTCGTCATCATATTTTTCTATTATACCTTTATAATCTCTGTCTAAATCAAAATAAGCCTTCCAAAAATCGTTATATATTTCGGGAGTTACGTTATATAAGGTTACGTCGTTACCATCTTGTCTTAGCCTTAAATAATTACCGCCCGCTATACCGCACCAGTCACCGTTTTCATTTTTCACCCAACGGAAGGACTGACCGCAATCAAGAGTCAGCTCAATATTAAAATTATCGCAATCCTTTAAAACGATATTATTGTTCTCACAAACTATATGCATTTTTATCACCTTGTTAACAATAACCTATTTTTTAAAAATAGTAAAGTTAGTTGTCAAGATGTTTTTAGTTTTTTATATTTTTTCTCCGTTTTTGACAATATTTTTCGAAAATTTTGTACCTTTTTCTATTGTACATTTTTGCCAACGAACATTTATTTTTTTATAAAATTTGTGTTTCCAAACTGTATAATTTGTAAAGATGTTAAAACATTTAGTATATTTTGGAAATTTATAAAAAATGTCGAAATCTGTATCCAAAATGTCGAAAACCTATTCGGATAGCGGGTTTGAGGGGGTAGTTGTGGACATTTTGAACACAGTTTTGAACAATTTTTTCAGTAAAGTTGGTTATACAAAAAGTATATTTTTCACACTGTTAATTTTGCCAAAACCCTTTTTTGCTTTTTGGAAATATGCAAAAAATGTTTTTCAACACTTGTATAATTGACTAATTTTTAACGTTTTTTGAGTCCAAAAGCTACTCATCTGTTAGTTGCATATATTTTCGCAAAAAAGTGAATAATCCTATAAAAAGATTCACAATATATAACAATAAAAATAAATATTAGTGAGGATAAAATATGATAAAAGGTGTAAACAAACAAGTGCTTGAAATAAACGAAACGGGAACAGGCTTTTTTGAAAAAGCTATCTTCTTTGTAAAGCCTGAATATATCGGTATGTCTGAGGGGAAATTACGGGAAAGTGCGAGTAAAGAGTTAGAAAGAACGGGAAAGCCACCCATAAGAAGCTACGTGGGGAAAAAAGCGAAGCTTAAAACAGCTTTGATGATACTCTGCCCTTTTATTATAGGTTTAGCTATCGGCGTAGCTGTAACGTCCCTTTTTTGACGTTGCCTTTTTTCACGTGGTGTGATAAAATGAAGCATCAAAGGATGTGATTAAATGAGATACTCTCATATTTTCTGGGATTTTAACGGTACCATTATTGATGACGTAGGTAACGCCTTACAATGCGTAAATGATATGCTGGAAAGAAAAGGCAGACAACCTATTACTCTTGATGATTATTACACTTACGTTGAAACACCCATAATAGGCTTTTACCGTCACATTCTCCCCCCTGAGGAATTGGATTTTCAGGATATTTCAAGGCAATACCATTCAGATTATGCCCGTCATATAAACGAAACGGGGCTTGCTGAGGGTGCATACGAGCTTTTACACAAGCTAAAGGCTATGGGCGTGCACCAATACATAATAACCGCTAACATTTTAAGCGAAGCCGAGGAGCTTATTGAAAAATTCGGTATATCAGCTTGCTTTGATAAGATTTTAGGTGCCCAAAACACTCTTGCAGAAAGTAAAATCGACAGGGCAAAAGCATTTTTCAAGGAGCTTAATATCAACAGAAACGATGCTATTCTTATCGGTGATACGCTTCACGACCTTGAAACTGCAAATGCATTAGGTATTGACTGTGTGCTTGTTTCATACGGTCATCAGGGCAGAAGACTTTTAGAAGAGCATAACGCATTTACCGTTAATAGCTTAAAAGAGGTCGAAGAGCTTCTTTTTGATAACAGAGTCGTTGATTTTCATACTCATTCAACCTGCTCCGACGGCACGTTAAGTCCGAAAGAGCTTGTAAACCACGCTAAAAAATCAGGACTTAGTGCATTTGCTCTCACAGACCACGATAGCGTTGACGGTATAAAGGAAGCAAGGGAAGAAGCCGACAGAATAGGTATAGAGTTTATAGCAGGAATTGAATTTTCCGCCGCAGAAAACACAGAAACCCATATCATAGGCTTATTTGTAAACCCCGAAAACGAAACCTTATTAAAAACTATTGAGAAGCTTAAGGGAAGCAGAAAAAGACGTATGGAAGAAATCTGCTTTAAGCTTCGTAATTTGGGTATGGATATTACCCACGAGGAAGCTCTTGAAGTAGCAGGCGGAAGCTTTGTAGGAAGAGCCCATATAGCAAAGCTTATGGTAGAAAAGGGCTATTGTGAAACAATTAAGGAGTGCTTCGAAAAATATATAGGCTTAGGCAAACCCGCCTATGCAGAAAAAAATGAGCTTTCCGCTGTTGAAGCCGTAACGGCAATCCGTGCCGCAGGCGGTCTTGCATTTTTAGCCCATTTAAACCAAACAGGCTACAACCTTGAGCAATTAGAAGAATTGCTTTTAAAATTAAAAGCAGCAGGCTTAAACGGCATAGAGGGCTATTATCCAGAATATACCGCAGAGCAAATTTCAGATTACCGTGCCCTTGCAGAAAAGCTTTCACTCTGCTTTTCAGGCGGCTCCGATTACCATGCGGCAATGAAGCCCCATATACAAATAGGAGTAGGCACGGGTGATTTATCTATCCCCTATTTTGTGCTTCAGAATATGAAAAATATTCTGAAAATTGATTAAACCTTAAAAAAGTCGTACACAATAAAAGTGTACGACTTTTTATTTTTGAGGTGACCGAAATAAATGAATAGTAAAATTCGTATTGAAAGTAAATATCTGTTATCGGGAAATAACGTAAAGCTTTTTTTCATTTCGTTTTTGAGTCTTGTTCTAAGGTGGTGTGCTTTTTTGAGTATCCCGCTTTTAATTTATTTCACCTTTTTTTCCGATACTCTTAAAAGCTTTTTTGAAACAGAAAATGAATACTTAACCTTATTTTTAAAGCTACTGTTTTGCACGGTAACTTCAATAATTTTATTGCTTTTTATTTGCGGTGTAAAAAACTGTGAAAATCACGCTTTTTTCACAGCATCAAAGGGCAAAAAGCCGAAGCTTAAACAAGCAATAAAGCATTTCAAGCCGAAAACACTTTTCAAGGCTTTGCTTTTATTTATTAAAATATCATCCTTAAAAGTATTCTGGATTGCTTACTATTCTTTCCCTGCAGGGATATGCTTTGCAGAGCTTATTTATATGTACAGTAAATCTACCTTGTCATATTACGTGTTTATTGTTTTATGCTTTAGCGGCTCTCTTCTTTTTTCTTTATGTCTTTTTATGTATAAAGCAACTGTTTTCAGGTATTCCGCCGCACCCTATTACATTCTTTTTAATCATAATACAAAAATAAATTCCGCTATAAACAAAAGCTTAGAGGTTACCGATAGCTATATTCAAAACGCTGTGTTATTAAAAACCTCTCTAATCGGGTGGATTATAAGCTGTATTACGATTTTCCCGATTTTTTACGTTTTACCTTATTATAAGCTTTGCAATACTTTGCTTTTATATAACTGCATTACGAGAAAAAAAGAGGCAATCCTTGAAAACAATTATGCTATAAATTACCTGAAGCTTGAAAAGAATCAGGAAAGCATATAAAGTAATGCGAGAATCAGTGTTTCATCTGCATTTTCTTCAGATAAAAGCAATATAAGCGACAAAAGCAAGGCTTTATCCTCATCAATTCTAATATCACCTAAAACACTTTTCACACCGTCGGTTGAGCTTTTCGCCGACGGTATTTTGCTGTTTTGCTCTTCCGAAATATTTCGTTTCTCATTATTTTCTTCATTGTTACTATTCTTATCAGAAACGCTTTTTGCATATTCCTTTAAATTCTGAAGATAATCGTCGGGCATATGCACTCTTTTGGGTGCATCCTTCTGTAAAACAAAGGAAGCACTTTGAGCTTCACTCTTTTTACTTGCCGTATCATCGTTTTCCTCGGTGAAGCCTGCGGTTTTTCTTGCCCGTTTTTGCATATCCTCTACCCTTTTTATGGCGTCATTCTGCATTTTCATAAGCTCAGCGTACGTATAATCTGCCATTACATAAGCCCCCGTTCCTTAAGAAGAGGTAAAACTGAAAGTAATCTTACTATTTTTACCGCCTCGTCTGCTTTTTTCCGTCTGTCATTTGAAAGCAAGGGTCTTAATGCGTTAATGAATTCCACCCTGTCGTCTTTTGAATTTACGGTTTGTAAAACGGGCGCAAGGCTTGAAAGCATATTCATATCAGGAAACCCAAAAACATTTCCGCCTGATTGAGAAAATGACGATAAAATATTTTCTATAGATATACTATTACTGTTTCCTGAATCCGTTTGAGAAGTAGCTTGAGCTTGGTTGTTGATATTACTGCTTCCGTTATCATTCCCGCCACTATTGACGTTACCTCTTGCGTTTGTGTTAGCGTTACCATTACCCATTCCGCCCATTATATCTGCGGCAGTTTTCTTAAGATTTTCAATATCCTCTTGCGATAATGAGGATAATATTGAATTCAAATCAAAATCAGCCATTCGGTTTTTCTCCCATAAACTTTTTAAAAAGTGCTTTTGCTGCGTCACTGTTTAAAAGGGCTTTCGTCTTTTCCTCGTCATTTAGAAGATTTTTAATAGCATTCGCCTGAGATGCATCAAGATTATTATCTAAAAAGCTTTTAATCCCCTCGCTTGTGTTCATATTGTCGCTTTGAGAAGCTTTTTTTATAAGCTCATTTATATTTAACTTATCACTTTCAAAATTCGCCATTGAAATCTCACACCCAAACTTATATAATATTTATATTAAATAATATTATCAGGAAAGGGTGCTTATGCTTGAGAATAGTAGTTGTTTCTGACTCACATAAAAGGAAATACCATCTCTTCGCAGCAATTGAAGCAGAGCCTACAGCTGAGGTTGTTTATTTTTTAGGTGACGGTGCAGACGAATTTGAAGAAGCAGTTTTCAAATACAGCCACGAGAAAGCCTTTATCGGCGTAAGGGGTAACTGTGATATGTACACAAGCCTTCCCTCTTCAGATATACGTACCATCTGCGGTAAAAATATAATGGCTGCTCACGGCTACGAGCAAAACGTTAAATTCGGGCTTTATGATTTACAATTAGATGCGGTAAGCAATAAATGTGACATCGTGCTTTTCGGTCATACTCATACGCCATTGAGTCTTTATAAGGATGGGATTTATTATTTTAATCCCGGTGCTGTATATGACGGCTGCTACGGGGTCGTTGATATTACAGATTCAGGGATTATATGTATTAATAAAAAGCTTAATATTTATTGACATAAAATGAAAAATCTCATATAATTTTATCAATATTATAGAAAGTAGTGATACTATGGTTGACTTTAAAGAATCTCCGGCATTGTATCTGATTGCCGGTGCGGTTATTCTTTTTGTTCTTGCTCAATCTGTGTTTTTCCTTGTTAAAGCCTGGCAGCACGGTAAAGAGTTAGGCATCGACAAAAAGAAGCTCAAAAACGCAGTTACATCAAGTGCATTGTTTACCATTCCCTCTGCACTTTCCGTGCTTGCAACTGTTATCGCACTCGCTCCTGCTCTTGGTCTTGTTATTCCCTGGGTGCGTCTTTCAGTTATCGGTAACTTAATGTATGAAACAACAGCTGCTGAAGCTGCAATGGAAGCCTTCGGTCATCAGGGCGGTATTGCAGTACCAGTTACAGACCCTGAGGTTTACGCAGGTGTTGCTTGGGTTATGACTTTAGGTATCTGCTTCTCACTTGTTGTTCTTCCCTTCCTTGCAAAGCCTCTTAACAAGAAATTCTTATCAGCAGGTAAAAAGGAAGCTGAAGAGGTTAAAGCTGATTCAGAAAATGCTGCACCCGCAGATACAAAGAAAAAGAGAAACCTCGGCGACTTTATAAATAAATTCGCAACGCCCGCTATCTTTATCGGTCTTATAGGTGCTTTCATTGCCCGTGCTATAATCGGTGCAGGTAAGCCCGAAACCTTTGGTGACGGTGCTGGTGTTCTTTCAATCATCACATTAGTTGTTGCTGTTGTGGTTTCAATTCTTCTTGAGATTTTTGCAAAGAAGCTCAAGCTCACATGGTTAGAGCCCTTTGTTATGCCTATTGGTATGATAATAGCAATGATTGCCGCAATTATCTTCTTCAACGTTCTTCCCGAAGATATTGCTATGCTTGAATGGAGGGGTTAAAAATGAAAAAGAATACAAATAAAACATATTTTGACCGCGTTCATTCATGGGGTAGAATTTCTACTATTTCCGCACTTTGCGTGCTTCTTATGTTCCCCATAGCTATTACACTTTATCTTGACGTTTCACCCTCAGTATCAGGTATTCTTCAAGGACTTCTTAAGCTCATTCCTACATATTGGACGGTTGCAGTTGTTGAAGTTATTGTATATACTCCCATGCTTGGTGCAGGTGGTACTTACCTTTCATTCGTTACAGGTAATATCGCAAACCTTAAGCTTCCCTGCGCGATTAACGCTATGGAGGGCGCTAAGGTTAAGGCAAACTCTGAAGAGGGCGAGGTTATTTCAACAATCTCTATTGCAACATCAGCTATCGTTACAACAGCAGTTCTTGCAATCGGTATTATCGCTTTCGCACCCTTCCTTGCAACCTTTACAAATAGTGCGCTTCTTAAGCCCGCTTTTGCACAGGTGCTTCCCGCACTTTTCGGTGCTCTCGGTGCAGGCTATTTCATAAAGCATTGGAGAATTTCCTTCTTCCCCATTATCATTATGATTATTGTGCTTATCTTTGCTCCTACAATGGGCGCAAGCACACTTCTCTTCGTTGGTATTGTAGCCTCTGTTGGCGGCGCATTATTAATGTACAAAAAAGGCCTTCTTGATAAGGTTGCATAATAATGAAATATGTAAACCCGTTGAGTTTTTATAAAAAACTCAACGGGTTTATTATTTTTGCATATTATTTATTGAAATACTTTTCTGCTTTTAAAATTACAGTCTGGGTTTTCGAATCCTTGATTTCACCGTTCATTACCATATCTACTGCCTTTGATAACGGTATTTTTAATGTATTTACAAACTCATCTTCGTCAGGGTGCTGCTCACCTTCTGTGAGATCGGTAGCAATATACATATGAATTACTTCATCAATAAGTGCGGGTGTTGTATATAAATCGCCAATGTGAACTATATTTTTTGCAGTAAGCCCCGTTTCCTCTGAAAGCTCGCGAAGAGCGGCTTCCTTGGGGTCCTCGCCTTTTTCAAGCTTTCCTGCCGGCACCTCAAGAGTCACCTTGTTAAGAGCATATCTGAATTGATTAACGAAAATAACGTCGCCATCGTCAGTCAAGGGTAAAACACAAACCGCTCCGGGATGACGGATAACCTCGCGTATACCAGTATGACCGTTGGGAAGTAAAATTTCATCCTTGAAAAGGTGAATAGCAACACCGTTGAATATTTCCTGAGAGGATATTTTTATTTCTTCAAGCTTCATAATAACACTCCTAATTAGGTTTAATTAATCTATTAGTATCATTATACTACACAATAAAAACATATTCAATCATTCTCATTGCAACTTTTTAAATAATATTATATACTTATTACGGTGATAATAATGCTGATTTACATAATAAGACACGGTGAAACCTACGGAAATATAAACGGTGACGGCTTTTCAGAAACAGACCTTACACCGAACGGTATGAGGCAAATTGCGTTTTTAGGTAAACGCTTTAAGGATACAGAAATAGATAAGATTTATACAAGCCCTTTAAAAAGAGCAATAAAAACTGCAAATGCAATTAAAAGCTTTCATGAAGCTACACCGCTAGTTGTAGATTTTTCGCTTTTAGAAAAGGGTACAGACCCCGATTATTCAGGTCTTCCCGACGAAGAAATTTTAAAATTAAGTCCCTATGCGAAAATCAGCGAAAGAAAAGCTCTCGGCGAAGAGGATGACGAAAAAGCATATTCCCGTGCAAAAGAATTTATTGAAAGAATAAAGGCGGAAAACGAATTTGATTCAACAGTTATGGTAGTCGCCCACGGCACCTTTAATAGTTTTTTAGTTTTAGCCGCATTGGATTTTCCATTGAAAGAAAACTTCAATTTCTCACACCTTAATACAGGCGTAACACTCGTTAACTATCTTGAAGAAAACGGGATTATTAAAACCAAATTAAAGTTTTTAAATGATACAAGACATTTGATATAAAAACCGAGAGCATCAGCTCTCGGTTTTTATATTGCAAATTGTAAATGGCAAGTGGCAGATTAAGGGGCACTACGTGCCGATCAATAACAACCCATATTTAAAACAATCCACCGTTATATTTATACTGATACTTAAAAATAAAACCGATACAGATTACACAACCGACAAATAAAATTGCACTTCCTGCAACCTCGACAAAAGGAACCGACGGAAACAAAGTTGTAAAGCTGCAAATACAAAATGGAATACTCAAAAACATACTCCATTTTCCTATGGCTTTGCAATACCCTTCTCGGTCAACAACATTTTTATAATGATAAGAATGCAAAATAGATATATGACCTTTTTTTACAGCAAAACCGGCTGCGAAAATAATAGCAGAAACAGTAAAGAAGCCTATAAATTCAGTAATATTTTCAAAGGATATATTGGATAAAATCATATCATAAATATACATAAACGTAGGAACTGCCGGCGGTAATAACAAAACTAAAAACATTACAGAGCAAATAATCATCTGAGCTTTTTTCTTTTTTACTGCCTTTTCTTTTGATTCAATAACTTGTATAACGTTTTCCTCTACAACCTCATTCAAGTTATCCTTGTCGATACGTTTTCCTGCTAAAAGCTCATTAACAGTAACATTAAATAATTCGCTTAATCCCATAAGAGAATTTACGTCAGGAAAGCCTTTTCCTGTTTCCCAACGGGAAATTGCTTTATCGGATACGTTCAGCTTTTCTGCTAATTCCTTTTGAGTAAGCTTCTTTTCTTTTCGCAATTCACAAATAAAATTTCCGCAGCTTTTTGAATCCATAATATCACCGCCTTGCTGTAATAATTATAACTTACCAAAGCAAAAGCGGTCAACCTACGAATCGTAGAATTGGTATGAAACTACAATACTTTAAAAAGTTAAGAATGACGATGTCTAAACTACTTTCAAGCATAGGGGTATCATCATATTTTTTACGTTTCCTCTAGCCTACTAAACTTAAGACGAAAGAGAACTACCCACCACCAAAAGCTTTGCTTTTGGTCCCCCTCCCTATTTGCTAAAGCAAACAGGGATGAAAAGCTTCGCAAAAATGAATTGATTCTCACAAAAAGGTATTGGAGCGAGGTTTTAGTGTATTACGCCGTTTTAGTGAACGAGGCACTATAAAGATACAGCGACTATAAAAATTTACTCTACAAAAAGTTTTGGGACTAATTTTTAGTGTATTACGAAGATTTATCGAAGGAAGCTGTATGAAGATACAACATCTAAAATATTTATTTATAAAAAGTTTTTGGGGCTAATTTTTAGTGTATTACGAAGATTTGCTGAACGAAGGCGTATGAAGATTATCAATATAAAAAGGTATTGGAGCGAGGTTTTAGTGTATTACGCAGTTTTAGTGAACGCCGCTGTGCAAAGGCACTGCAAGTGAGCTAAAACAAGTAATACGCAAAACATCGCTCCAAGACGGTAAAACTGTAAGCCGGGTTCTGTCGTCTAAGGCAGTCATCTATCTACGCCAAATGTTGCCACGTGGCTCTAGCCACCCGTCGGGGTTGCGAAAACGCTGTCCGGCTGACTCCCCTGTCGGTGTTGCATCGGGTAGGGTTTACATGGCAGCACTGTCTCCAATGCCCCGGTGAGCTCTTACCTCGCCTTTCCACCCTTACCGAAAAAATCGGCGGTATATCTCTGTTGCACTATCCCTAAGGTTTCCCTCGGCGGCCGTTAGCCGTTACCCTGCCGTATGATGCCCGGACTTTCCTCATCTACACCTTGCGGTGCATCTGCGACTGCCCATTTTACCGAGGAGTATTTTAACTCATATTTTACGTTTCGTCAAGTCCGCACCTTAATTCCCGAAACAATCCCGTTGCTTTCTCAAATTCTTATTGATTTGTTCTCGTTTATAAGGTATAATTATTTTATATTTATAAAAAAGGCGGTGAAAATAATGTCGAAACGCTTCAAAATTAACCTTTTAGCATTTTTTGCAATTTTTCTTACGTTAGTTTCGGCTTTTATTCTGCCGTTTTTATCAAATAATTTTCCCAACACGTTTAATAAAATTAACCTTACCGAAAACGGCGGAGATTTATCAGAATATAACGTTTCTGAAGAGAGAGAAATTTACCTTACAGGTGCATGGGAATTCTTTTGGGATAAGCATATAATCTCAGAGAAGCTTATCGATGCTCAACCCGATATGTACGTACAAATCCCTTCATCGTGGTCAACATATAAATTTTCCGAAGCAATAACCGCAACAGGCGGTATAGCAAGCTACAGAACTTATTTAAAAAACATTAATTCTTCTCAACCCATTATTATAAGCGTACCTAACCTTTCGGGGCTTTGCCGTGTTTTCATTGACGGTGAATGTGTTTTTTCAAGCAGAACTTTACCGAATGGTAGTTATACTGTAAATAATGCAATCCGTTATTCTCAACCATTTTCGGTTACAAAGTCAAACAATGACATTTACGAGGTTGTTGTGGAGGTAGAATGCTCTTATTCCAGCGGATTAACCTCTATACCTGTGCTGAGCACGTATTCTCATTTCCAATCCCACCAAACTTCCGCACTTGCAGTAAGATATCTTTTCATAGGAACAACCGTATTTTTCGCCTTAAGTACACTTCTTTTGGGTATTATGAGAAAGCGACTGGGTAATCAATTCTGGCTTGTTGTTTTATGCGTAACCTTTATATTCAGAATGCTGATTTCTAATGAAGGTTATATGGGCTCTTATATGCTTTTCGGTAACCTTGATTATGAGATTACAACATCATTGATATACGTTTCAACGTACATTATAAAGCTTTCAATGCTGATGTATATAAGTGCCGTGCTTGATTTAAAGATTCACTACAGAACTCTTTTCCTTATATCAGCACTTTTCCTTATTTGCGCATTCGTGCCTTATATTTTCTACGATTACATTTATATCACAAATGCCTATATACGTCTTCAGGCGGTAGCATATATCGTAGATGCTTTGGTAATTTATAAAATTTCTGAGGCTGTTATAAGCAAGAAAAAAACTGCTATTATACACCTCATTTCCTATTGCATAACAGCTGCAACCATAGTTATAGATAACTATTATCTTAACGGCTTTATTTCCGAAAACGTGTCCTTGATGATGCCGTTTGGTTGTATAGTGTTTATTACATGTATGGTTTTTATTCACACAATAAACACCGTTAAGCTTTATCAGCAGGCACAAAAAACAGCAGAGCTCTCAAAAGAATTAAGTGAATTGAATATGACCTTAATGATAAGTCAGATTCAACCGCATTTCTTATATAATGCTCTGAACACAATAAAGTATTTAATAAAGAAAGACCCGAAAACCGCCGAAACAGCGATAGTAAAATTTTCAAGCTACCTAAGAGCAAATATGGATTCGCTTACTCAAAAGGAGCCAATCCCCTTTACTAAAGAAATTGAGCACGTTAAAAATTATACTACTATTGAATCGTTGCGATTCGGCGAAAGGCTTAACGTTATTTATGATATACAGTATGATGACTTCAGTATTCCACCGTTAACGATTCAGCCCATCGTTGAAAACTCAATTAAACACGGAGTAAACCAACGTCCCGAAGGCGGTTTTGTAAAAATAACGTCATACGAGGATAATAAAAATGCAATTATTGTTATTGAGGATAACGGTGTAGGCTTTGATGCAACAAAGCCACCGCCGGATGACGGACGCTCACACGTTGGAATAAAAAATATTAAGCAAAGGTTAAGCCAGATGTTAAACGCAACAGTTGATACAAGCAGCGTTTTAAACGAAGGCACAAAAACAGTTATTACGATACCGAAGGAGGATATTTAAATGAGAATAATTGCCGTAGATGACGAATTACTTGCTCTTGAAGATTTCGAAGACACTTGCCGTGAATTAGGTATTACTGATGAAATCATAAAATTCAATAATCCCCTTGATGCATTAAGCTTTGTAGCAACTAATAAAATAGATATTGCTTTTCTTGATATTGAAATGCCAGTAATAAAAGGAATAGAGCTGGCAAAAAGAATAAAGGCAATTTGCCCCAATACAAGAATTATTTTTGCTACTGGTTATGGTAACTATGCTTTAGAGGCTTTTGGTGTAGATGCAGTTGACTATATTATGAAGCCTTACGAACCTGAGGCTATAAAAAGAGCATATAACAAGGCCCTTCTTGTGCGTGATGTTGTCGCCGAAAACCATGTTTTTATAAAAACCTTTGGATTTTTTGACGTGTTTGTAGACGGAAAATCTGTTTCCTTTCCGAGTGCAAAATCAAAAGAACTCCTTGCTCTTCTTGTTGACAGAAACGGCGGTGTTGTTAACACTGAACAAGCTATTGCAATACTATGGGAAGGCAGAAAATACGATGAAACCGTACAATCACTTTTCAGAAAGGTTTTAAAATCCTTAAGAACCTCTTTAGAGGAAGCAGGCATTATAGATATTCTTATTGATAACAGAAATCAGAGAAGCGTTGATAAAAGCAAATTTGCTTGCGATTACTATGACTTCCTTGAAAATGGCAAAAGTGACCGAGTAAAATATTTCGGTAAATACATGGAGCAATACCCTTGGGCAAAGGATACTGAAAACCAGATAAACGAAATAATAGATTAATACAAAAAAGAAGCCAAAGTTTTTGAACTTTGGCTTCTTTTAATATTATAATTTAACTTTGAATACTAACTTATGAGCAGTGTCTGAATTTTCACTTTTTCTGCAGGGTGCATGAGCATCCTCAGGAAAGAAAACTGCAAAATAGCCTTTTCTTAAAGCAAACAGCTGACCGTTTTCACAAGTCATAAATGCAATATCACAGCCTTCTTTAAAATCCTCGGTAATATCGCATTCTTTGATATTTGCCCAACCGAAATTTTCTTCACCGTCAAACATAATCTGAACGTCAGCATATTCTCTGTGAGCCTCATATTTAAGAGGTCCGTCACCACTTACCTCGTAAGAAGCAACGTTACACCACATATTATCGCCGTCAATATCAATTCTTCCCTCTTTTATGGGAGCTTGACAGAATTTATTATATTCTTCTTCAACCTTTTCAAAGCCTGTAAGCTTGTTGAAATACAAGCCCATATTTTCAACCTTATCGTAAATCATTAGTCTTCCTCACCAAGCATAAGCTTTCTTTCTTTTTTCTCGTTTTCGGGAAGTGTTATGTTGTACAAAACAGTCCATATAATTACTGCAAGGAATGCAGCGGCAATAAACCAAAACTCGTTCGTCAAAGTCATAACCTCAATTTCACCTAAAAATGATGCCCACATGCTATCAAAAATAGTGCTAAGGCTTATTGACTGGTCAAGGAAAGGCGCTGCAACTGCTTCAAACGCTTTTGAAAACATAAAAGTAAGACCTATACCGCAAACTGACGAATAAATAACCATTCTGTTATTTTTTGCTGCAAAAGCGAATACTGCAGTAACAATTGCACAAATAACCAACATCGCTGCTATAATGCCCAAAACGATACCGGGAACTACTATCAAGTCAAATTTATCCCCAATATCTCCACCTGAGCCTTGAGAAAAATCCAGAAGAGTTGCCAAATCGTAAACTGACATAGTATCCGCGATATTTTCAGGAAGATTACCGCCGTTTTCAGCAAGAATTTCTTCCATATCAGCATTACCCCTCAACTTTGCTATGAAAGCGAGAAGCTGAACTGCTATTGATGATGCCTTATAATAGAAGATTTTTAAAAATCCAAGCATCGGAATAACTGATAATGCACCTATTGCCGCAACTATTTTATAAACGTACTTCATTTTAATTACCTTGCCTTTTAATTATTTCCAGGAGGAGTTAAGCTGAACTGTTCTGTTGAAAACGGGGCTTTCGGGTGTTGAATCCTTATCCACACAGAAGTAACCGTTTCTCATAAACTGGAATGAATCAAGATATTTTGCATCCTTAAGACCTTCTTCAATAAGACAATCCTTAAGAACAACAAGTGATTCAGGGTTAATTGCATTTACAAATTCATCATCGGGAACACCTGCAGGGTCTTCAACGTTGAAGAGTCTGTCATAAAGACGAACCTCTGCTTTAAATGCCTTAGGACCTGCCCAATGAATTGTACCCTTAACCTTTCTTCCGTCGGGAGCGTTACCGCCCTTTGTTTCGGGGTCATAGGTACAGTGAAGAGCTGTAACGTTGCCGTTTTCATCAGTTTCATAAGAGTTACAGGTAATGAAATATGCACCCTTAAGTCTTACCTCATTACCGGGGAAGAGTCTGAAATATTTTTTCACAGGCTCAATCATAAAGTCTGATTTTTCAACGTAAATTTCTTTACCGAAGGTAATAGTCTTTTTGCCGAGCTCAGGTTTTTCGGGATGTACCTCAACCTCAATTTCTTCAGTCTGATTTTCGGGATAGTTATCAATAATAACCTTAAGCGGGTCAAGAACTGCCATTGCTCTGGGAGCCTGAGCGTTAAGCTCATCTCTTACGCAGGACTCAAGAAGACCGTAATCAACAACACTGTAAGCCTTTGAAACGCCAACCTTTTCAATGAAGTTGCGAAGCGCCTTTGCAGGATAGCCTCTTCTTCTCATACCGCAGATTGTAGCCATTCGGGGGTCATCCCAACCGCTGACAAGGTTATCGGTAACAAGACGGATGTTTCTTCTCTTGCTTGTGATGCAGTAGTTAAGATTAAGACGGGCAAATTCAATCTGTCTCGGAGGCTCTTCAAAGCCAATCTGCTCAATAAACCAGTTGTAAAGAGGTCTGTGGTTTTCAAATTCGAGAGAGCAAAGTGAATAGGTTACGCCCTCGCGAGCATCAGAAAGAGGATGAGCAAAGTCATAAATGGGGTAAACGCACCATTTATTACCTGTCTGATGATGGTCAACGTGAAGAATTCTGTAAATAGCGGGGTCACGCATATTCATATTAGGTGACGCCATATCAATTTTTGCACGTAAAACCTTTGCACCGTCGGGGAATTCACCGTCAGTCATTCTCTTGAAAAGGTCAAGGTTTTCCTCAACGCTTCTGTCACGGTAGGGGCTGTTTTTACCCGGCTCTGTAAGAGTGCCTCTGTATTCTCTCATCTGCTCTGCAGTAAGATCATCAACGTAAGCCTTGCCGTCTTTAATAAGCTTTATTGCGCATTCGTAAAGAAAATCGAAATAGCTTGATGCATAAAGGCATTTATCCCATTTAAAGCCGAGCCACTCAATATCCTCTTTAATTGACTCAACGTATTCAATATCTTCTTTTGCAGGGTTTGTATCGTCAAGACGAAGGTTACAAACACCGCCGTATTTCATAGCCGTTGTAAAGTCTATACAGATAGCCTTTGCGTGACCGATATGAAGATATCCGTTAGGCTCCGGAGGGAAACGGGTCTGCACTTTAGTATTTACGCCTGTTCTTAATTCTTCATCAATAATATCGTGAATAAAATTGGAAATATTCTCTGTTTTAATTTCTTCCATTTTGATTTCTCCTTAGAAGTATATATCAAAGTGAGTTAATAACTGCACTGATTCTGCTGTTAACCTTATCCTGACCTAAAAGCTGCATAATTGAGCAAAGGTCGGGAGTATTTTTTCTTGAAGTTACTGCAAGACGAATAACTGTTGAAACGTCGCCAACGTGACCCTTGAAAATCTCTGGAGTTTTCTTGTACTCTTTAACGTTGGGGGTAAAGCCTAAGGGCTCGCAAATATCCTTTATTTTTGAGAACCACTGGTCCTTATCGTCATCAGCTGAGTAAACCTCAAGATACTTTGTAAGAATTGCTTTTGCATCCTCTTTCGAAATATTCTCAGGAAGCTGGAAATCGGGCTCGTAATATTCATCAAAGAGATATGAGAAATACTCTTTAACCTCGCTCCATTTTGCAATGTCCTTACGGGGCTTAGGGCTTTCTCTGTCAATATTCACCATTGCCTTTGAGCGGTCGGGGTCTTGAGTAAACACCTTAAAGAAATCCTCATCAAACTTCTCTGCCCAGTCAGCAATATAATTATAAACCGTTTCTGCCGTCATAACAGAAATAACGTTTTTGCTGACGTCGTTAAGCTTCACAAGGTCGAAAAGACATCCGCTGGGACTCATTTTCTTTAAATTAAAGGGGAAGGAGAACGCATCTGCAGTGGGGTTTGCTCTGCGCCAATCCTCAAAGTTTGAGTTAAGAAGAGTAAGAAGATACTCAATAAGGCTTTCTTTAGGGAAGCCCTCTTCAACGAAGTAGCTTACTGCTGCTTCGGGGTCTTTACGCTTTGAAAGCTTACGTTTTGTGCCGTCCTCTTCGTCGATTTTCATAACCTGAGGTGTATGAGCATATTTCGGAACCTTAAATCCGCAAGCCTTGAAAAGAGCAATATGCTTAGGCACAGAGGATATCCATTCCTCACCACGAATAACGTGGGTTGTTCTCATAAAATGGTCGTCGCAAGCGTGAGCAAAGTGGTATGTGGGGATACCGTCTGATTTTAAAAGAACCTCGTCGATAATATTTTCAGGCATTTCAATTTTACCGCGGATTATATCGTCAAAGAAAATTCTCTTATCCTCCTGACCGTTTGAGCGGAAACGAAGCACGTAGGGCTTACCTGCTTTTATATTCTCTTCAATTTCTTCGAAAGAGAGGTTGCGACATTTAGCCCATTTACCGAAGTAGCCCCAGATAAGAGCATCGCCCTTTTCCTGCTCTGCACGAATATCGGAAAGCTCCTCTGCAGTACAGAAGCAAGGATAAGCAAGACCCTTTTGAACTAATTCTTTTGCAACGATATGGTAAATTTCTGCACGTTGACTTTGAGTGTAAGGACCGTAAGCACCTTTTTCTGTATTAAAACCGGTAACACCTTCATCAAAATCAATACCGAATGAAGCAAAGCCGTTGATAATAGCAGAAACACCGTCATCAATTTCACGTTTCTTATCGGTATCCTCAACACGAAGGTAAGCTACACCGTCCGTTGCCTTAGCGGTAAGCACGTCAACGAGTGCACCGAAAAGACCTCCGATATGAAGATAACCCGTAGGACTTGGAGCAAAACGTGTAACACGAGCCCCTTCTTTAAGCTGTCTTTCAGGGTATTTTTGTTCTAAATCCTCAACCGTACCCGTTACCTCGGGGAAAAGCAGTTGAGCAAGCTTATTATAATCGTAATCCATAAAAAAACTCCAATCTGACCCGATTGTATAATTTGACACTTTATTATCGCAGAAAAATAAAAAAGTATCAATAGGTTTTTGTGATTTTTTATCGATTATCTTGTAATTATACATATTATTTGTTAAAATTTTCTTAAAGAATTCGAAAAGAGGTGCTTATTATGGAAAATAATTTAATCACTTTGGGAAGAAGAGAAAATGCGGTATTCATATTGACGCCATTGTATTTGGTTCTATTTCACTTTTTCAGACAGTTTTACCTTACGGATGAAAGTGGAGCAGATTTTCTATTGAGAATCCCGTATATAATCGGATTTTTGGTTGCCATTGTTGCAACGTTGCGTTTTTTCAGAAGAATATTTTTACCCAGTAAAATTATAGAATATGATGCAATTAATTTATATATAAACAAGGGCTTGCAAGGTCAGAAGATTATTCCTTGGGCACATATAAGAAGTGTTGATAATCTTCAGCAAAAAGGAAATTATGAAGCTATTATTGATGGCTTGAGAAGATATGCAGGTCCTAAGAAATTTTGGGGATTATTGGTTTCTCTTTGGGAGCTTTCGGAAACAGGTATAATAGTTCTCAACTGCAAGGATGAATTAGTAAGAATTCACGGAATAAAAAACGCTCGGGAAGTTAGAAACGAGCTTCATAAAATAATTTCTTCAAAAAGAAAAAAGCTGGAAAATTCATTTAAGTTTTAACGCAAATCATGCTACCGTTTTTACTCAAGCGGGCTAAAAACTTGAAAAACTGCATAAAATATGATAAAATATTTTATTGTGCGTGAATCGTTACAAAAAGGAGCTTTTGTTTATGATAACCAATGGAGAAAGATTAGAAATCCTTGAAAATCTTTTAACTCTCGGTGTTGAAATTCCTTGCTTTGACGGAATAATTATCGATAGAACCGTTACTGTAGGTGCTGACACCGTAATTCTCCCTAACACAATATTAATTGGCGAAACAAAAATAGGAAAAGGCTGCGTTATCGGCCCTAACTCTTATATTTGCGACAGCGAGGTTGGCGACAATACGAAGCTTAATAACACTCAAAGCTACAACTCTCAAATCGGCTCGGGTGTTACTGCAGGTCCCTTTGTGCATATTCGCCCCAACTGTAAAATCGCTGATAACGTTCATATAGGTAACTTTGTTGAGGTTAAAAACTCCACCGTTGACGAGGGTAGTAAATTGCCTCACCTTCTTTATGTGGGCGATTCTGACGTAGGTAAAGATGTTAACTTCGGTTGCGGCTGCGTAACTGTAAATTATGACGGAAAAAACAAATCACGCACAACAGTTAAGGATGGTGCTTTTATAGGCTGTAACACCAACCTTGTTGCTCCCGTTACCGTTGGTGAAAATGCATTTACTGCTGCAGGCTCAACAATTACCGAGGATGTGCCTGATAATGCTCTTGCAGTTGCAAGAAACAGACAGACTATAAAAGAAAACTGGGTTAATGTAAAGAAACCATATAAAAGACAGCACGATAAATAAACGGAGTAAATATGTTTAATAAGTTTAAAAAAACAACAGGGAATTCCACCTATGATTATTTGCTTGTAGGCTTGGGAAATCCCGGTGCAAAATATGAAATCACACGTCACAACGCAGGCTTTTTATTCGTAACGCTTTTAGAGGATAGATTGGGCTTTACTGCAAAGAAGCTTAAATTTCATTCGCTTATAGGTGATACTAAAATAGGTAACTCTAAAGTTCTTGTAATGAAGCCTCAGACTATGATGAATAATAGCGGCGTTGCAGTAAGTGAATGTGCATCCTTTTATAAAATCCCGCCTGAGAATATTATCGTAGTTTATGATGACATTTCACTTGAGCCCGGTAAGCTTCGCATAAGAAGAAAAGGCTCTGCAGGCGGTCATAACGGAATAAAAAGTCTTATTGCTCACTTAGGCACGGAAAATTTCCCCCGAATTAAAATCGGTGTAGGTGCAAAGCCCCACCCCGACTATGATTTAGCCGATTGGGTTTTAAGTAACTTCCCCAAAAAAGATATCCCTCTTGTTAAAGAGGCATTAGGCAAAGCCTGTGACTCTCTTGAATACATTGTAAAGGGAGACCTTGAGGGAGCAATGTCTAAATACAACAGTTAATTAAAGACTATCTCAGATAGTTTTTTGGATTTTGAGGTTTTTATGTCTTGCTATTCAAAGCTTCTTAAAAACTGCACACAATACAATGATGTTTTACGGTATATTGAATCGGGGCTATGCCCTGCAGGAATAACGGGACTCCCCCCTACACCGAAAGCGCATCTTGTTCATTCACTCTGCGACGAGCTTTCTCGCAGAGCTGTTGTTGTGCTTCCCGATGAGAATACAGCAAGAAAATTTGCCTCTGATATAAACGAATTATTACCTACGGGCAAAAAAGCAGTTTTTTATCCTGCAAGAGATTTTATTTTCAATACTTCTCAAGGGCAGTCAAGAGAATATGAGCAATTAAGAATAAAGGCGCTTTGCAGTATTCTTAATAATGATTACTCTGTTATTGCCTGCTCTGTTGAAGCGGCAATGCAATTTACCCTTCCCCCCGAAGAGCTTAAAAAACGAACCTTCAGAATTGATTATAATACTGAAATAACTACAGAACAGCTTGTTCAGCTTCTTATCAGTGCAGGCTTTAAAAGAGCCGATAGCGTTGAGGGTGTAGGTCAGTTTGCCGTAAGAGGCGGTATTGCAGACTTTTTCCCGCCCGATTCAGCTCAACCCGTAAGAATTGAGCTTTGGGGCGACAATGTTGATACTATTTCGCTTTTTGATATTTCAACCCAAAGACGTACCGATAGCCTGGATTTTTGCGAAATAACGCCCTCTACGGAAATAGTTTTTGATAATGACGAAGCATTAAAAGAGAAAATTGCAAGCTATATTTCTACCGTTTCTGGAAAAGGCTCAAAAAAAGCAAAAGAGCTTTTAAATAAAGATTTAGAACTACTTAACGCAGGCGTAAAGCTTCAATCGGTTGATAAATATCTTTCGCTTGCATACGATAGACTTTCAACTATTTTCGACTATTGCGAGGATGACCTGCTTTTCGTTTGCGAAAGCTCGTCGGTTAAAGAAAAAGCAACTGCCGCAGCAAAGCTTTTCAATCAAGAAATTAAAGCACAGTTTGAAAACGGCGTGCTCTTTAAAGGGCTTGACAGCTTCACCTTAAGCTTTCCTCAGCTTTTAACGGTTTACGAAAAGAAAAAAGCAATTTATCTTGATAACTTTGCAAGAGGTAGCTTTGATACGCCTGTAAGAAGTCTTACTACCTTTTCGGTACAGCAAACACCCGTTTGGAATGGCTCGTTAGAGGTTTTGATGGACGATTTACGTCCCGCACTTTCTAAAAACGAGACCTGTATTGTATTTTCAGGCACTGAAAAATCTGCAAAGGCTCTTGCTGAAGCCCTTGAAACAGAAGATATCCGTGCTATTTACTGCCCGGTCCCCCCTGCTGAATTTCCTAAAAACACGGTAACGGTGCTTTCGGGTAGTCTTACAAGCGGTTTTACTTATCCTAATGAAAAATTTACCGTAATATCTTACGGCAAGGGCTTTAAGGCTACGTCACAAAAGCGAAGAAAGAATTACAAGGCCGCCGATGCTATTCAAAGCCTTGAGGAGCTTTCAAAGGGTGACTACGTTGTTCACTCCGTTCACGGTATCGGTATTTTTGAGGGCATAAAAAAGCTTGAGGTTTCAGGCGTTACCAAGGATTTTATTATGATTCGCTACGCAAAGGGTGATGCCCTTTACGTGCCTGTTACTCAGCTTGACCTCGTTTCAAAATATATAGGTCCTAAAGACGATACCAAAACTCTTAAATTATCACGTCTTGGCGGAAACGATTGGGAAAAATTAAAGGCAAGAGTTAAAACCTCTGCCAAGAGTATGGCAAAGGAATTAATACAGCTTTACTCGAAGCGTCTTAAAATGCCCGGCTACTCATTCTCCCCTGATATTGATATGCAAAGCGATTTTGAAAGACGCTTTGAATACGAGGAGACGGAAGACCAGCTTCGTTCAATAAACGAAATAAAAAAGGATATGGAAAAGCCTCACCCAATGGACAGACTTCTTTGCGGTGACGTTGGCTTCGGAAAAACCGAGGTTGCTTTAAGAGCCGCCTTTAAATGTATTGCTGACGGCAAGCAATGTGCAATTCTCGTACCTACCACTATCCTTGCTTTACAGCATTATAACACTATTGTCCGTCGTTTTGAGGGCTTCCCCATTGAAGCACAGATGCTTTCACGCTTCCGCACCCCTAAAGAACAAACACAAATTAAAAAAGCACTCAAAAGAGGTGCTATTGATATAATTGTAGGCACTCACAGCCTTATTTCAAAGGACGTTCAGTTTAAAGATTTAGGGCTTATTATTGTTGATGAGGAGCAACGCTTTGGCGTTGGTCAGAAAGAAAAGCTTAAAGAGCTTTACCCTACCGTTGACTGCCTTACCTTATCAGCAACGCCTATCCCCCGAACAATGAATATGGCTATGTCGGGTATTCGAGATATGTCTGTTATCGAAGAAGCACCTCAAGACCGTTCACCTGTTCAGACCTACGTTTTAGAGCACGACTGGGGCGTAATTGCCGAGGCCATGTCAAAGGAAATACGCCGTGGCGGTCAGGTTTATTATCTTCATAACAAGGTAGATAGTATTGAACGTACTGCCACTATGATTCACGAGCTTTTACCCGATGCAAGCATAGGAATTGCTCACGGTAAAATGAGCGAGGATGAGCTCTCAGACGTATGGCGAAGACTTCTTGAGGGCGAAATTGATATTTTAGTCTGCACCACGATTATTGAAACGGGTGTAGACGTGCCTAACGCCAACACTCTTATAATTGAAAACGCAAACAATTTAGGTCTTGCTCAGCTTCACCAGATAAGAGGGCGAGTAGGCAGGTCCTCAAGACGAGGCTTTGCTTATCTTACCTTTAACAGAAATAAGGAGCTTTCCGAAATTGCGTCTAAACGTCTTACGGCTATTAGAGAATATACCGAATTCGGCTCAGGCTTTAAAATTGCTATGCGAGACCTTGAAATACGAGGCGCAGGTAACCTTTTAGGCTCAGAGCAGCACGGTCATATGGAAGCTGTCGGCTATGATATGTATATGAAGCTTCTTTCTGAAGCAGTTATAGAAGAAAAAGGCGAAGTACCAAAAACCATATCAAAAGAATGTCTTATTGATATAAGAATTGATGCTCATATTCCCGAAAATTATATAGAGAGTCTTCCTCAAAGGCTTTCAATTTACAAGCGAATTGCAGATATCAGAAACGATGAAGATGCTTCTGACGTTTTAGACGAGCTTATTGACCGTTTCGGTGACCCGCCTGCAGGTGTTGAAGGTCTTATAAAGGTTGCACTTTTAAGAAACACCGCCGCAAATCTCGGTATTTACGAAATCGGTCAGAATAACAACAGCCTTCTTTTATACGTTGAAGAGATTGATATGTCACTCGTTGCAATTCTCGTTAAAGGTATGAGAGGTCGCATTCTCGTTTCGAAAGGACCTAAGCCTTACATCACCTTAAAAAAATCAACGGGGCAATCACCCCTTGATACACTTGAAGAAGCTTTCGGACTTATAAAAAATGCTCAAAGCTGCACGGAGGAAAACAAAAATGAAGTATAATTACAAGCCACAGGGCGTATGCTCAAGAAACTTGACCTTTGATATTGAAGATGGTATCGTTAAAAACGTAAGCTTTCAGGGCGGTTGTCACGGTAATTTACAAGGTATTGCCGCACTTTGCGAGGGTAAGCCTGCTGAAGAAATTATTTCTTCTCTTGCAGGAATTCGTTGCGGTTTTAAATCCACCTCCTGTCCCGACCAATTAGCAAAAGCACTTCACGATGCATTAAACGAATAAAAAGGAGTTTTAAAAATGAAATATCTTATTTTAATTGCAGATATTGATGAATTCAACCCTTGCAAAAGCAGTTTGGGTGACCTTGTAAAAAAAGAATATAAAATAAAGCATATGCCCGCATTTGATTTTTCTCATAACGGTCACGATTGCACCGCAGTTTGCTTTGGTATAGGTAAGGTTAATGCCGCTATGGGTGTCGCACTCGCTCTTAACGAGGGCATTTTTGACGGCGTTATAAACACCGGCTGGAGTGGTGCCGTTTCAGGTGTTTACAAGGGCGACATAATCGTTTCCGATTCTTGCGTAGAATGCGACTTCGATTTAACTCCTATCGGTAGGCTTCCCGGTCAGAAGCCCGGTCAGGAGGAATACGTTTATAAATGCAACAATGCTCTTTACAATGCCGCAACAAGCGTTGAGGGCTTCAAGCACGGAAATCTCGGTACAGGTGACTTTTTCTTAACAGACAAGGAAAGACGCGACCGCTACAAGGAGCTTTTCAGCATAAGTGCTTTCGATATGGAAAGCGGTGCTTTAGGTGCGGTTTGCTATCTTTTAGACGTACCCTTTGTCAGCATCAGAAAAATTTCTGACAGTGCCGACGACGTTGGTGTTGAGGATTACACAAATTCAGTTTCAACAGACGTAACCGCTTTCTCTGACATCGTTCTCAAGGTGCTTGAAAAAATTTAAATACATACTTCAATAAATTGTATAACCGTATTCGCTTTTTAAAAAGTGAATACGGTTATTTTAATAAAGATTTATATAAAGCGAAAAGGCAGAATGAAAAATTCATTCAAAGGTTTGGCTATTCTGCGGGTCAGATGAAAATTCAAAATATCTTAGCTTTCCCTCTTTTTCACTTGACCACCGCCCCCACTTTACGCGAATCTTCTTTATATAATATGAAGATAAAAAACAAATGTGAAAAGCTACCGTTTCAAAATGAAACGATAGCTTTTCAATTTGACATATATTCAATCCGAAAACTTTGATATAAACTCTTTTGTTCTTTGTGATTTTGGGTTATCAAAGACCTCTTCGGGTGTGCCCTCTTCTTCAATAACACCGTTATCCATAAAGATAACCTTTGATGAAACCGCCTTTGCAAACGACATTTCGTGAGTAACAATTACCATTGTCATATTTTCTTCTGCAAGGCTTTTAATTACCTTAAGAATCTCACCTGTTAATTCAGGGTCAAGGGCTGAGGTAGGCTCGTCAAAGAATAAAACCTCAGGCTCAAGCATCAATGCTCTTGCAATAGAAACCCTCTGCTTCTGACCACCTGAAAGCTCGCAAGGATAATTTGTAAGCTTTTCAGAAAGGCCTACCTTACCGAGAATAGCCTTTGCTTTTTCAATTATTTCATCGTGAATAGCCTTTTTATTTTGCTTATAATCCTCTCTCTCTTTAGCAAGAAGCTCTGCTGCGAGAGTTACGTTTTTAAGCACGTTATATTGTGGGAAAAGGTGAAAATCCTGAAAAACAAGACCAACAAGCAGCTGCTTACGGCGTCTTTCTTTAGTATTCTCCTTTTCCAAATTCCCGTCAAAGAAAACCTCACCGCCAACGCTTATAAAACCGCTGTCGGGTGTTTCAAGCTGATTTATACAACGAAGAATCGTTGTTTTACCGCTACCGGAAGAACCGATTATACTTAAAACCTCACCTTTTTCAAGGTTAAAGGATACACCTTTAAGAACGTCGGTTTTTCCGAAGCTTTTCTTTAAATCTTTAACTTCAAGTACAGACATATAGAAGCTCCTTTCTCCTTAGTTCTTATGTCTTATAATAATCGAATTTCTTTTCGATTTTGCTGAAAAGAATTGTAAGAACGCCATTGAAGATTAAGAAGAATACACCTGTATAGAATAACGGCCAAATAAGACCTCTTCCTGAAAAACGCTCTGCAGCCATAAGAATTTCGGGAATAGCTATAACTCGTGCGAGTGAAGTATCCTTAACAAGAGTAATAATTTCGTTACTCATAGGCGGAATTATATGCTTTACGACCTGCATAAGCACAACTTTAAAAAACACCTGTGTTTTAGTCATGCCTAATACCTGACCTGCTTCATACTGTCCTTTTGGTATGCTCTCAATACCACCTCTGAAAATCTCTGAAAAATAACAAGCATAATTGATTATAAAAGCAATAAGTGCCGCTGTCATACGAGATTTAAAGGGTGTGCCAAAAACAAGACCGGGAACGTAATAAACAACAAAAAGTTGGAGCATCAGGGGAGTTCCCCTGATGACCCAAACTACAGCTTTTGTTAAATATTTAATCGGCTTGAATTTTGTCATTGAGCCAAATGATATTATAAGACCCAATGGTATTGCAGCCAAAAGTGTAAATATAAAAACTTGACAGTTTTGAAGGAAGCCTTCTAACAGGTCTAACGTAACCTGATTGAATGACATTTTATATCCTCCGAAAATTATTTAATAATCTGCTCTTCAAGTTTATATTTGCTTGCGATATCAGCAAGAGTGCCATCAGCAATAAGCTCATCAATAATCTTGTTAACTTCTGCTGTCGTATCTGAACCTTTACGGAATGCGATACCATATTCTTCGTCTGCGAAAGCAAGACCATCAACAACAACGAGGTCTTCAAAGTCTGTACCTTCACCAATCATACCGATTGAAGCAACATAGTCAACAACGCAACCGTCTGCTGTACCTGACTTAACTTCTGTAAGAGCTTTTGACTGAGTGTCAACAGCTGTGTAGTTAGCTTCAGCAAAGTATGCTTCTTCTAATGCTACGCCTTCACCTGCTGATTCTTTTTCTGCTACGATTTCAAGACCCTTTGCATTTTCAAGAGCTTTGATTTCTGCAAGTCTGTCAGCCTTAACAACGAGAACCTGTTTGTTTGCCATATAAGCATCAGAAACGCCCATTGCTTCCTGTCTTTCGGGAGTGATTGTCATACCATTCCAGATACAGTCAATGTTTTTAGCTGCAAGCTCTGTTTCTTTTGCTGACCAGCTGATTTCCTGGAATTTAGCTTCAACGCCAAGCTTTGCACAAACAGCTTTTGCAAACTCTGTTTCAAAACCAATAAGTTCGTTGTTATCATCAAAATAGTTCATAGGTGCGAAATATGTAATACCGATGATTAATTCGCCTTTGTCCTTGATGTATTCAAGGTCAGTTTTTTCTGCTGCAGGCTCTTTACCACAAGCAGCAAATACACATACAACACCTGCTACGAGCACAAGGCTCATTACGATAGCTAAAATTTTCTTACTCATAATATTTTCCTCCATAGGCAAATTAACTGCCTTTGTATTTTGTGTCGTTATTCTACCACTTTACCACGCTAAAGTAAAGAGGTTTTTCAAAATTTTCTTTATTTTGTATGCTTTCCCATATATTAGTTGCATTTCTCTATAGTTGTTTATGCATTTTTACTATTTTAAGTTTATAAAATCAAAAATTACCATAGAAATAACTTTTAAGTCCATTGTAAAATACATTATCAAGTGATAAAATACTCATATAATTTAAACGTTTCTTAAATTGAGGTTAAGCTATGAATAACAACCCCCACGAAATAAATATTCAAGCAATTATTAAAAAGCTTGATGATATATTAAGCAGAAATGATTACACCTTTGCTTGCGAATTTTTAGAAAACAGTATTGTTGAAGCCAAAAGCATAAATGACCTTAAAGCTCTTTTTACTTTATATAATGAATGTATAGGCATTTACAGAAAAATCGGCAAAAAAGAGAAATGCTATTTTTATTGTAGCAAGGCTCTTGAGGCAACCGAAGGCTTAAAGCTTTCCGATAGTGTTTCAGGTGCTACCACCTTTATAAACTGTGCTACTGCTTACAAGGCGTTTTCAGAAGCTGAAAAGGGCATTCAGTTTTTCGAAAAAGCAAAAAGAATTTATGAAGAAAAGCTTCCCCCAAACGACAAGCGTCTTGCAGGGTTATATAACAACTTCGCTCTATCACTTACAGACTTAAAGCGTTTCGACGAGGCAATAGCCTTATACGAAAAAGCAATTTCAGTTTTGAAAAGCTACGAAGAAGAGCAACCCGAAACCGCTATTTCATATCTTAATATGGCTAACACCGTCGAAGCAAAAGAGGGTCTTGAAAACGCTTGTGAAAAGATTGATGTACTCTTAGATAAGGCAACTGAAATATTGGATAAGAGCAGAGTAAAAAACGACGGAAACTATGCTTTCGTATGCGAAAAATGTGCTTCAACCTTTGGGTATTACGGAAGATTCTTTTACGAAGCAGAATTAAAGGAAAGGGCAAGGGAAATTTATGAAAGGTCTTGAGCTTTCAAGAAAATTTTATGAGGAATACGGCAAGCCTATGCTGGAAAGTGAATTCAGCGACTGCTTTCACCTACTGGCAATAGGTCTTGTAGGCAGTGGCTCAGATTGCTACGGCTATGATGACGATTTATCTCTTGACCACGATTTTGAGCCGGGCTTTTGCATATTTACCCCCGACTCTGATATTCTTGACGAAAAAACCTTTTTCAGATTAGAACGTGCATATTCAATATTACCACAGGAGTTTATGGGATACAAAAGAAGCCTTGTAAAGCCCGTCGGAGGTAGCCGAAACGGCGTTTTCAGAGCATCTGATTTTTACATAAAAAAGCTGGGCTCACCCGACGGTAATTTATCCTTTGAGCAATGGCTATCCTTACCCGATTTTGCTTTGTTAGAAGCTACAAACGGTGAAATTTTCTGTGACAATTTGGGTGAATTTTCAAAAATCCGTAACAGCTTAAAGGAATACCCTCGCGATATATTTTTAAAAAAGCTTGCAGGAAATCTTCTTTTAATGGCTCAAAGCGGTCAATATAATTATTCTCGCATTTTAAAAAGGGGTGAAACAGGCTCTGCACAGCTTGCTCTTTTTGAATTTTCAAGCTCCGCTATAAAATGCTTCTTCCTTTTAAATAAAGCCTATCTCCCCTATTACAAATGGCAGTTCAGAGCGTTGAGGGATTTACCTGACGGAAAAGCATTTGCAGATTCACTTGAATTTCTTATTTCAACTGATAATTCACCCGAAAATGCAGAAATCAAATTATCCGTAATTGAAACCATTTGCGATGACATAATAAAGCTTTTAAAGCTGAATTCAATAACAAAGGCGACCTGTAACGATTTAGAAAAGCACGCCTATTCCGTTAATGATTTTATAGAAAACCCATCTTTACGAAATGCAAGCATCTTTGCAGGTGTATAAACTTATATGTTTTTTTATTTTAATTATTGCAATTAATAAAACTCGGTGATAAAATACCGAGTGAATAAATTTGGGAGGAATAGTATGAAATTAGTTACTATCATTCTTAACAAAACCGAATGCTTAGATGATTTACTTGAGCAATTCGGCGAAAACAAGATTTCAGGTGCTACTATCATTGATAGCCGAGGTATGGTGCAGGAGCTCGTAGAGCACGACCATGAGGATATGTTTTTCCTTATGTCCTTACGCTCTCTTCTTAACCCTACTCACAAGGAAAACAAAACCATTATAACCGTTGCAAAGGATGAAGATGTAGCCCTCATTTCAAAAATTGTAAACGAGGTTACAGGTGGTCTTGATCACCCCGATACAGGTATTATGTTTACCTTGCCTATTGATTATCTGGAGGGACTTAATCACTGATGCTTTCCAATATAATAACTCTTAATACCTTCACGGATTTAGGTCTGATGATATTCGTGGGCATGGCTTTAGGAAGGCTTGTGAAAAAAATCAAGCTCCCTAACGTTACCGGATATCTTCTTGCAGGTCTTCTTTTAGGACCCAGCATTTTAGGTCTTCTTTCTGAAGAATTCTTAAGCGGTATAACCGTTATTTCCGATGCGGCTTTAGGCTTTATCGCTTTTTCAATCGGTAATGAATTTAAAATTTCTTATTTTAAACGCGTCGGTGCTACCCCTATAATTATTGCATGTTTAGAAAGCTTTTTTGCAGTAGCTTTTGTTACCGTTGCTTTAATGCTTGCGGGATGCTCTACTACCTTCTCGCTTGTTTTAGGCTCAATAGCTGCAGCAACCGCCCCTGCCGCTACCATTATGGTAATAAAGCAGTATAAAGCTAAAGGTCCCGTAACGGAAACCCTTCTTTCCGTAGTTGCTATTGACGATGCTACCGCGCTTATTATGTATTCCATTTCAATAGCCGCCGCAACTGCTCTTTCGGGCGGTAACGCAACAGTAAAAGAGCTTGTTTTAAAGCCTGTTATTGAAATAGGCGGAGCTTTAGTTGTAGGGGCAATTTTAGGCTTCTTATTCTTGTTGCCTATGAAAGCCTTCAAGAAGGACGGAAACCGACTTTCACTTATTATTGCATTTATATTCGTTGGATTAGGTCTTTCTCAGCTTTGTGGCTTCTCCTCACTTCTTTTATGTATGGCAATGGGTGCTGTTGTTGCAAACTTCTCACCCGACGTAAATCAGATAATGAAGCTGTCCGATAGAATTACACCACCAATATTTATGCTGTTCTTTGTAGCATCAGGCGCTGACTTAAAGCTTTCGGTTTTACCGGCGGTTGGTCTTGTAGGTGTTATTTATATCGTTGTTCGTGTTATAGGTAAGATGTTCGGTGCATCCTTGGGTGCTATTGTTTGTAAGGCAGACAAAAATATTCGAAAATATTTAGGACCTGCCCTTGTACCTCAAGCAGGTGTTGCAATAGGTCTTTCCCTTGCAGCATCAAGCGTTGTTCCTGAGCACGCAAGTGAAATAAGAACAGTTATTCTTTGCGGTACGCTTATCTACGAGCTTGTAGGTCCCGTAATTGCAAAAACCTGCCTTAAAAAAGCAGGCGAAATTACTGAAGCTTAATCAGATTTATAAAACAAAAATAAGCAAAAAAACTTCGTTGGATAACCCAACGAAGTTTTTTGTATATTTATTGATTTAGGAATTAAAGCTCGCCATTGATAAACTCGCCGAATAAATCTGCAAGAATTCTATGGAAGATAGCAAACACCTTTTCTAAGTAGTAGTTAAGTGTGTAGTCAAGCTGATTTCTATCTGCTTCATCGCCAAGACCTGAACCTTCCTGCATAGCAAGCTCATTTGCAGTCATAGTATATGTTGTGTATTCCCAAGGGTTATTTTCATTGATTTCAATAACCTTTGCACCCTGCATAAACTCGTTATAATACGAGTTGTTTGTAACGCCGGGAGCCATAATAAGGTCAACACCATCGCAATTAACAATGAAATTATTAACGTGGTCGTGACCTACAACCATACCGAGAACGTCACCGCCCTGAACTAAAGCATCCCACTGACCGTCATTACCATAGCTGGGACAGCTCTTTTCAAATACGTAGCCCTCTTCTAACTGTGTAATATCAGGAACAACTGTAAGGTGTGTGCCGTCTGAGAAGTTGAAGGTTAACTCGCCTAAATTCATATCTGTGGGATAGAAAATCTTTTCGCAAGGCTCCTGAGGAATGATGTGCTGGAACACCATTGAGGGAACAAGCTCGCCACCGTTTTCAGCTTTAAGCTCTTCACGGGTTGTATTGTACCATTCAATCTGGTCTTCACGAACCCAGTCGTAACCGAGCCACTCGCCGTATGAATCATATACATAGTCACCGCAGTCAAACATCCAGAGGTTGAAAGCAATCTTTGAACCGTCGCTTGAAAGAACGGGAAGATTATGTGTTGCACAACCGTGAAGCTCGGGAACTGCATCGTAAGCAAGGCAACCGGGGTAGCTCTGGTAAATTTCGAGCTGAGTCTGCTTATCGAAGCCTGCTTCTTCATCGTGGTTACCGAAAACGAAGGTGAAGGGAACGCCTCTTTCAACAAGGGGGGTAAGCATTTCCTTGAATGCTCTTTCGTCTGCGTCAACAATGTTGTCACCACAGAAAACAACTACGTCGGGATTTGAAAAATCAAGTGCTTCTTCGATGAAACGGATAGTGTCGTAATGAAGAGGATAACTATCCTGAACGTCTGCAAGCACCATAATTTTTAAGTTGCCGTTTTCATCAAAACGAAGTGCTGCTGAATCCTTATGACCTGCAAAACCAACAGTCACTAAAGAAAACAACATACAGATTGATAAAATCAATGATAATGCTTTTTTCATAAACCTTAACTCCTTTAGAATTATAATTCTTATTCTTCATTATATAACTCAAGCCTCATTTTGTCAATAATTGGACTTGTGATTTATAATGTTTACCCTTTTCTTCAAAGTTTTTATAGTAGTTATAGCTTGCCGCCGCAGGTGAAAAAAGACAAGCTTTACCCTTCTCTGTAACCTCACTGCAAAGCTTTACTGCGTGCACCATATCATCAGCGCAAAGCATGTTCTTATTACACCCCTTTTCCTTGAGGGCATTAATAATCATATGCCCCGTTTCGGGAAGACCTACGAGATTATTTATATCGCAGGTATTGAGAAAAGCAATAAAATCGTTATAATCAATGCCTCTGTCAAGACCGCCGAAAAGAAGAGTATCAACGTTTCCGATAGCCTTTACCGCACCCATAACCGCGGTAGGAATTGTGGCAATACTGTCGTTATACCAGGTAATATCATTGTAAACTCCAACGTATTCCATTCTGTGCTCAATACCGCCGAATGTTTTTATTGCCTGCTTTACGGCTTCGTCGCTTACGCCGAAAATTCTTGCAACGGCAAGGGCATACGCAATATCCTGTCTGTTATGCTCGCCCTTGAGATGCTCCGTTGATTTCCACAATTCGTTTACAAAAGCATCATTTTCCGCATCCTTAAAGGTAACGGGCTTTCCGTTGCCCTTTATAACTCTTGCCCAATCAACGATACCTGTTAAATCCTGACCCGGATTATATATGAGATAATCATCCTGCTTCTGATGAATTGCTATATTAAGCTTTGCTTCAACGTAGCCCTTAAAGCCCGTTTTATAGTGGTCAAGATGCTCCTCATAAATATTAACTAAAACTGCTACGTGAGGTGACGCAGTTGTAAACTCAAGCTGATGAGAAGACATTTCGATAACAGCAATAAGGCTTTCATCCTCATCCGCCTTTTCAAAAACGGGAATACCGATATTACCGATAAGGCAGGTATTAAGTCCGCCGGCTTTGAGCATTTCATAAATTAAAGTAGAGGTAGTAGTTTTACCCTTTGAGCCTGTAATACCTACAACAACAGGCTTGCAAAAACGTAAAAACATATCCGTCTGACAAGTAATTTCAGTAGCTTCGGGGTAGGTTACGTTATCTAAAAATGCAATACCGGGGCTTTTGAAAACGATATCAAAATCACCTAAGCAATCAAGATATTTTTCACCAAAAATAATTTCGGTATTTTTATCGTCAATATCAGGCTTATTTCTGTCACCGATAGTTATCTTCTTGTCGGGTAAATGCTTTCTTATATAAGAATAAGTTAATTTACCCTCTCTGCCGAAGCCAAGGATAAGCACTTTTTTGTCTTTAATGTACTCAATTATAGGAAACACAAAAACATCTCCGTTTGTAGTTATTTATTGTTTTTTATGCTTTTATTCGTTAAAAGCATAGCCATCCTTACCGTTTCTCTTAACGCTATACATAGCCTTATCAGCCTTCTCATAAAGTTGTGTATATGTTTCGCCATCATTGGGATAAGTAGCTATACCTATACTGCAAGAAAATTCTCTGTCGGGGGCACAGTCTAATTTAACACTGTGGCAAATGCTTTCAATCTGCTCTGCTTTTTCTTTTATGTAGTGAGTATTATCGCCAACACCGTTAACGTAAATGACAAATTCTTCGCCACCTACTCTGCCTAAAACGTCGGTAGGACGGAATGAAAGAGCAAGCTTCGTTGTAAATTCCTTTAAGAAGATGTCGCCCTCTCTGTGACCGTAGGTATCATTAAGCTTTTTGAAGTCGTCTAAATCAAGAAGGAACATAACGCCTGTGCCCTCCTGATTTTCTCTTATCATTTCGCTTATCTTAAGGCTTGTGGAAATCTTATTGAGGAAGCCTGTAAGCTGGTCTGTTTCTGCCTGAGAAATAAGACGGTTTTTTTCTTTTTTCTCTTTATCAATATCAGAAAGCATACCAATAAATCTTACTGCATTACCCGATTCATCAAACACTGCTGCAAATTTAATTCTGTGCCAAATGCTGTCGCCTCTTGAATTTATAATACGTGCATCAAAAACGTTGATTCGTTTTCCCGATAAGGCACTACTCAAAGCACCGATAAATGCAGGCACGTCTCTATGGTCAAGAATGTTACCGTAGGTAAAGTTTTCGATAGCATTAGTGATTTTGGTGTTTGTACCTAACCCTCTTAACAATTTAGAGGATGCTTCAAAGGTATCAGTAACAACATCATAATTAAAAATTATGTTATCTGAAACCTCTTCAACGATTTCGTATCTTTCTTTTTCCTTCTGGAGCTGCATTTGAAGCTTTTTAGTGTCAGTAATATCAACTAAATTACAAACAAAGGTCTGCTCACCTTTTTTTGCATCACGAGGCTTTCTTGTGGAAATAAGCACCCAGCCTGTTTCCCCGCCTTTTTTATTTATTCTGCACTCAAATTTCTGGATTTCACCGGGGGCATAATCTGTGTTGATTCTTGTTATCGTATTCATAAAATCTTCGGGATTAAGAAGATTCATTCTTACTTCTTCGGAAAGCTCCTCATACTCATCTCTCGTATATCCGAAAAGAGAGAAAAAGCCATCATTGGTATAATCAAGCTGAATACCGTCAACACGAGGTGAAACAACAGCAATACCCGTAACAGTTTCCTTTAAAATTGTTTCAAGCATTTCACGGCTTAAGCTTGCTTCATATTCTCCACCGATTCTTCTCATAGACAGCCCTCACATATCAAAGAAAAATTTTTCCTATAATATAATATCATAAAACATTATAATTAACAAGGATTTTTGAAAAAGACTTGAATATACCAATAAAATTATATATAATCTATAATTGAAAAAATATGGCACTAAAAGTGCCTTAAAACCAATAACTTTAACACGGAGAAAAATATGCTCGAATTAAAAAACATTTCATTCAACGTATCCGACGATATGGGTGAAAAGGAAATTCTCACTGACGTTTCCTTCACTCTTGACGACGGTAAATTTCTTGTAATTACCGGTCCTAACGGTGGCGGTAAATCAACCTTAGCAAAAATAATAATGGGTATTGAAAAGCCTACCGGTGGTAAGATTTTCTGGAACGGTCAGGATATTACCGACCTTTCAATCACCGAAAGGGCAAAGCTTGGCATCGGCTATGCCTTCCAGCACCCTCCACGCTTCAAGGGTCTTTCAGTGCGTGACCTTTTAAGCCTTGCTCACGGAAGCAATCTTCCCGAGGACCAATGCTGTACTTACCTTACAAGCGTAGGTCTTTGCTCTAAGGACTACCTTAACCGTGAGGTTGACTCATCACTTTCAGGCGGTGAAATCAAACGAATCGAAATCGCAACTCTTATGGCTCGTGATTTACAGCTTGCAATTTACGATGAGCCCGAAGCAGGTATTGACTTATGGAGCTTTAATATGCTCGTTGAAAGCTTCAAGGGCATTTCAAAAATCCGCAACGAGAGTATGGTTATCATATCCCATCAGGAAAGAATTATGAAAATTGCTGATGAAATTGCAATTATCGCTAACGGTACAGTTAAGAAAAAAGGTCCCTGCGACGAGATTTTCCCCGAGCTTATGTCACAGTTTGACAATGCTTGCTCTTTCAGATAAATAGAAACTACGAGGATGTATATATGAATAATACCGAACTTAATATGCTTAAAGAAATTGCTGATTTGCACGAAATTCCTCAAGGTGCATTCAGCTTAAGAAAAGACGGTGAAAGTGTCGAAAGGCGTTCAAGCGAAAACATAATCATTGAGCCTAAAAAAGACAAGCCCGGCATTGATATCATCGTAAAACCCGGAACGAAAAACGAAAGCGTTCATATGCCTGTAATTATCACAAAAACAGGTGTTGAGGATTTAGTTTACAACGATTTTTATATCGGTGAGGATGCAGACGTGCTTATTGTTGCAGGTTGTGGAATTCACAACAGCGGTGACAAAAAAAGTGAGCACGACGGTATTCACCGCTTCCACATAGGCAAAAACGCTCGTCTTAAATACGTTGAAAAGCATTACGGTGAGGGTGAAGGAACAGGCGAAAGAATTTTAAACCCCACTACTGAGGTTTATATGGACGAAAAATCCTTCTGCGAAATGGAAACCGTTCAGATTCGCGGTGTTGACTCTACAAAAAGAGATACAGTAGCAAAGCTCCAAAGCGGTGCAAGACTTGTTGTTCTTGAAAAGCTTATGACTCACGGCAAACAGATTGCCCATTCAAATATGGTAATCGAGTTGAACGGTGAGGATGCATCCTCACAAATTATTTCCCGTTCAGTTGCTAAAGACGAGTCAGAACAGCTTTTCTACCCCAGAGCAATTGGTAATGCCCGATGTAAAGCACACGTTCAGTGCGACTCTATTATTATGGATGACGCTCATATCCGTTCTATCCCCGAAATTGCCGCAAACCATTGCGAAGCAAATATTATTCACGAAGCCGCTATCGGCAGAATCAATAACGACCAGCTTTTAAAGCTTCAGACTCTCGGTAAATCCGAAGAGGAAGCAGAAGAAATAATTATAAACTGCTTCTTGAAATAAACATCAAATACAACATCAAATTAAAGGGTGAAAAATATGATTAAAAGAGTTCTTGCATTCGATTTCGGTGCTTCAAGCGGTAGAGCAATCGTCGGCGTTTTCGACGGTGAAAAAATCGAGCTTCGCGAGGTACACCGCTTCAGTAACGACCCTGTTAAAATCAACGGTACTGTTTATTGGGACGTTCAGCGTCTTTTCTACGAAATAAAGCAGGGTATCCTTAAAGCAAAAGAGGACGGCGGTTTTGACTCAATCGGTATTGATACATGGGGCGTTGATTTCGGTCTTCTCCGTAAAGACGGCACTCTAATAGAAAACCCCGTTCATTATCGTGATGCCCGCAACGACGGTATGGTTGAGGCTGCTCAGAAATATATGAGCAAGGAAGAAATGTATGATATTACAGGAATTCAGTTTATGGATTTCAATACAATTTTCCAGCTTCTTTCTCTCAAGGAAAACCGTCCTTACATACTTGATGAGGCGGATACACTTCTCTTTATGCCTGACCTTCTTAATTATATGCTTTCAGGTGTAAAATCAACTGAATATTCAATCGCAACAACCTCACAGATGGTTGACCTTAAAACAAAAGACTGGTCAAAGGAAATTCTTGACAGATTCGGAATTAAGAAGGATATTCTTACACCTATAGCACCTACAGGTGCTGTTATCGGTAAATTAAGTGACGATATCTGCGAGGAATTAGGCGTTAACAAGGCTGATATTATCAGCGTTGCTGCCCATGATACTCAAAGTGCTATCACTGCTGCCCCTTGCGAATATGACGATTTTGCATTCATCAGCTGTGGCACCTGGTCACTTTTCGGCACAGAGGTAAAGGAGCCTATTATAAACGAAGCTTCTAAAAAATTAAACGTTACAAACGAGGGCGGCTACGACTATACAACTGCATTCTTGAAAAACATTTGCGGTTTATGGCTTATTCAGGAAAGCCGTCGTCAGTGGATTCGCGAGGGCAAAGAATATTCATATGCAGAGCTTGAAAAATTAGCTCTTGAATGCGAGCCCTTTAAATGCTTTATAGACCCCGATGCACCTGAATTTGCACCTATGGGTAACCTTCCTCAAAGAGTTAAGGATTACTGCAAAAAAACAGGACAGTACGTACCCGAAACCGTAGGTGAAATTATGCGCTGTATCTACGAAAGCCTTGCACTTAAATACCGCTATACATTTGACGGTATTAAGGAATGCACAGGCAAAGACTACGACAGAATTCACGTTATGGGTGGCGGCACAAAGGATAAGCTTCTTCTTAAAATGACTGCCCAAAGCTGTAACGTAAACGTTTACGGCGGTCCTATTGAAGCAACTGCTCTCGGTAATATTGCCGTACAGCTTATGTCAATAGGAGCAATAAAGGATATCAAAGAGGCAAGAAAAATTATTGCTGACGGCGAAAACCTTAAGCTTTACGAGCCTGAAAACAATTCCGAATGGGAAAAGGCTTACGAAACCTTTAAGAAAATATTAAACTGAAGCTTTGGTGATTTCTTATGACCGCTATCCCGAAGTTAGAGCCGGAAAACATAGAATACACCCTTGACACCGCTGAGCTTATCGTTAAAAACACAAGAGAAAGACGAGCAGGCTCTGTAGGTGAAAAGCAGGCTCAACGTATATTACTGAACGAACTTAAAAAGTACTGCGACGAAACAAAGCAGGAAACCTTTAAAACACATCCCGGAGCAGGCACAATAGCAGAAAAGCTATTGTGCGTGCTTTTAGTTGTGTGTGTTTTTTTATTTTCAGCTTCTGTAAATCGTGGCAATGCGGTTTGGGCTTCAATAGTACTGTTTGCCTCGTTAATTATATTCTGTGTATTCTGCTATAAATTCATTTTTGACGGCAAAAAGCTTGATTTTATTACACCCTCAAAAACAAGCTCCAACCTTTTAGGTATAAGATATAGCCGAAGTGAAACTCAGTCACGCGTGGTGCTTGTTTCCCGTTCGGATTCCCCACAAAACCTTAGGGCATATCTCTTCGGAAACAGAGCACAATATATTTTAAGCCTAGCTTCAATAATCGGTAACACCTGTCTTTTCGTTTCTGCTCTTTTCTTTTTGTTTTCAGGCGCACCTGAAAGCGCCCCGTTTTTCAAAGCTTTAAGCGGTGTTTGCTTTGTCTTCCTTCCCTTTTACGTTGTTTCTGTTTTTCATATCAACAGTAAACGTGTTGCGTCGGGCATTAGTACAAGCATTGTACCTTCCGCTATACTTATATCAATATTAAAGCAATTTCACGAAAACTCCTTCAGGTACGATAAAACTGAAATTTGTTGCCTTATTACAGGTAGTGATTATTCTTCGAGGGCGGGGGCATACGCTTTTGCCGATAAGTACAAAAGATTATACAGAGACGTTCCCACCATATTTATCCCCATTGAAGAAATTACAACCTCAAAAAAACTATCAGTATTCTTTCGCGACGGCTCAGGCACAACGGGTAGCGAAAATATAGCTAACACAATCCGTGAAGCAGGTGCTAATTTAGGCTTGAATATTAAACCCGAGAGTCATCTTTTAGGCTCGGGAGCATTTACCCCGTTTTCAAAGAATCATTTTTCTGCTTGCTCTGTAGGTACGTCTAAAGAGCGTACATCAAAAAGCTTTTTAGCTAACGGCGAAAAGCTTTCAGATATCAGTAAAAAAAGCGTAGCCGACGTAGGCTCGCTTATTATAGAAACATTAAACTATTATGACGGATGAGGTATTATTATGGCTAAAATTCTCAATTCAACAGTAAAAAATATTCCTTGGCAGGATAAGCCTGCTAACTGCACAGACCCCGTTTGGAGATACACAGAAAACCCCATTATTGACCGCTCCTTTGTAAAAGAGGCAAACAGCATTTTTAATTCCGCTGTTGTACCCTACAAGGACGGCTTTGCAGGCGTTTTCCGTATGGACCATATAACAAGAGAGCAGTATCTTGTTACAGGCTTCAGCGACGACGGTATTCATTGGAAATTAAACGACGAAAAAATATTCCACGGTTATGACCCCCGTCTTTGCGAAATCGACGGTAAATATTATCTTTCCTGGGTTGTACATACTGAAAGAGGCACCTCTATCGGTATTGCAGTAACAGAGGATTTTGAAACCTGGGACCGCAAAGAAAATGCTGTTCTTCCCGTATCAAGAAACGGCGTGCTTTTCCCCAGAAAAATTAACGGTGAATATATGCTTTTCTCCCGTCCTTGCGACAAGGGTCATACTCCCTACGGCGATATTTTCTTAAGCCATAGCCCCGACCTCACCTATTGGGGTAAGCACCGCTTTGTTATCAAGCCCGAAATGGTTTGGGAATCAACAAAGGTTGGTGCAGGTCCTACACCTATCGAAACTGATGAGGGGTGGCTTTGCTTCTATCACGGTGTTCTTACAAGCTGTAACGGCTTTACCTACAGTATGGGTGCTATGATTGTTGATAAAGACGAGCCCTGGAAGGTGCTTCACAGAGCAGACTGTTACCTTCTTTCACCTCGTGAAATTTACGAGTTTGTTGGTGACGTGCCTAACGTTTGCTTCCCCTGTGCTGCTCTTGCAGACAGTGAAACAGGCAGAATTGCAATTTATTACGGCGGTGCTGATACCGTTGTAGGTCTTGCCTTTACAACTGTTGATGAAACAATTAACTTTATCAAGGAGCACGATTTAATTAAATAATATGACTTTTCTCAAAAAATTTATAGGTGATAAAGCCTTTTATAAAATGGCTATAAAGGTAACGTTACCTATAATGCTGCAAAACCTTATTACCAACTTTGTCAGCCTTTTGGATAACCTTATGGTAGGTGCCTTAGGCACTGAACAGATGTCGGGTGTATCTATTGTTAACCAGCTGCTTTTCATTTTTAACCTTGCTATTTTCGGTGCGTTAAGCGGTGCGGGTATTTTCACGTCACAATTTTACGGAAAAAAAGATGACGACGGTATCCGCTACACAATAAGATATAAGCTTGGAATCACCCTGTTGATTTTCCTTGCAGGAATGGTGATTTTTAACACCCTTGACGAAAGGCTTATAAGCCTTTATCTTCACGAAAGCGACGGTGCAGGTGACATAGCTTTAACCTTAAGCTATGCTCAAAGCTACCTTAAAGCTATGCTTTGGGGTCTTCTCCCCTTCTGCGTTGCTCAGATTTTCTCAAGCACCTTAAGAGAAACGGGCGAAACCGTTGCTCCTATGGTAGCAGGCTTTATTGCGGTTGCCGTAAACTGTTGCTTTAACTGGGTGCTTATCTTTGGTAAATTAGGCGCTCCCGCCTTAGGCGTTGTAGGTGCTGCCATAGCAACCGTTATTTCAAGATACGTTGAATGCTTTGTTTTAATTATTTACACCTTAACTCACAAAAAGCGTTTCACGTATTTAAAGGGTGCTTTCAGAAGCCTTTATATTCCTAAAAAGACCTTTAATGTTATCACAGTAAAGGGTATGCCACTTTTATTTAACGAGTTTTTCTGGTCAATGGGAATGTCACTTTTAAATATGGCTTACAGTCTTTACGGTATTTCCGTTGTTGCAGGTACAAGCATTTCCTCAACGGTAATGAATCTTGCAAATATTGCTTTTATTGCTTTCGGCGGAAGTATCGGTATTATAATCGGTAAGCTTTTAGGCGCAAACAAATTCGAAGAGGCAATTGATACAGACAGAAAGCTCATTGCCTTTTCAGCCTTCTGCAGTGTTGTTATAGGTATTTTCGTTTTCATTATAGGCGATAAAATACCAAATCTTTATAACACCTCTGATGAAGCAAAGGCTCTTGCAGGCTACTTCATAAGAACCTGTGCACTTTTCATACCCGTCCACTCCTTCGCAAACTCTGCTTATTTCACAATAAGAAGTGGCGGAAAAACGCTGGTTACCTTCCTTATGGATAGTGTCTTTATTATGTTTGTAAGCGTGCCATTTGCTTTCGCATTCTACTATATTTTTGATTTACCCATTCGCACAACCTTTTTCCTCGTTCAATGCATTGATATTATCAAGGTTATTATAGGCTTAACTCTTATTAAAAAAAGAGTGTGGGTAAATAATATTGTAGGAAGCAACTGAATAATATAAACATAAAAGCTCCCAAGTCTTTCGACTTGGGAGCCTTTATATAATTATTAAAATTATTTAACAGCGTTCTTAAGAGCTGCGCCTGCTTTGAAAGCGGGAACCTTAGAAGCAGCGATTTTGATTGTTTCGCCTGTCTTGGGGTTGCGGCCTTCTTTAGCTGCTCTTTCACGAACTTCGAATGTACCGAAGCCGATAAGCTGAACCTTGTCACCCTTTGCAAGAGCACCTTCGATTGCTTCGAAAACTGCTGCTACTGCTTTGTCAGCATCCTTCTTTGTGAAACCTGCAGCTGCAACTGCATTTACAAGATCTGTTTTGTTCATTTTAATTTCCTCCAAAAAAAATATTTTTTGTTTTTTTATTTTCCAAGTCACAAGTGACTTTAAATGGACTTTTTCTTTGCTTCGTCCCAAAGCTCGTCAAGAGCTTCAATTGAAGCGGTTTTCATATCAATACCCTTTTCGTTTGCAAGAGCTTCAGTTATTGTAAACCTCTTCATAAACTTTTTAGTTGCTTTATCAAGAGCAGTTTCTGCCTCACAATTACAAAAACGGGCTGTATTAACAACTGAAAACAAAAGGTCGCCTAATTCGTCTTCGATATCAGCCTGAACACCTGCTTCAAGAGCTTTTTTAAGTTCTTTTGACTCTTCAGCGATTTTATCGAAAGCACCATCAGCCTCTCGCCAATCGAAGCCCGCCTTCTTTGCCTTTTCCTGTACCTTTTGAGCTTTCATAAGAGCGGGATAAACCGCGGGGATTGCCGCCATAGCTTCGCTTTGATTAGACTGCTTTTTTGTTTGTCGTTTTATGGTATCCCAATTTTTAAGAACGTCGTCTGTAGAGGCTACGCTTACGTCACCAAAAACGTGAGGATGGCGGATTATAAGCTTCTGACAGATACCGTCGGCAACGTCATTTATATTAAACCAGCCGTCTGTTCTTGCCATATCGGAATGAAGGATAACCTGTAAAAGAACATCGCCAAGCTCTTCTTGCATCAATTCTTTGTTGTCGGTATCAATGGCTTCAATAACCTCGTAGGTTTCTTCAAGAAAATTTTCTCTTATAGATTTGTGGGTTTGCTCCATATCCCAAGGGCAACCGCCCGGCTCACGAAGAATCCTCACAATATCAACAAGGTCATTAAAATCGTACTTATCTTTAAACTTAAAATTACTTGCCATTTATTTACATCCTCTGTCTATCTATTTTACCCTATAAGTTTATATTTTTCAAGTATTTTTGCTAATTTTTCGCCTTTTGGAAGCATTAAAATGTCATCTTTTACCAAAGTTTTTGTAAAAAGTATGCAAATAAGGTATACAACACCTGCAATACCTACAGAAAGAAGGCAGGAAAGTGACTGACCGTTAAGACGGCTTGAGGGGTCACCGAAGGTAAGAATACCGCATAAAAGAGTGTATGAGCCGTAAGCCGCACCACCGCAAAGCACCGCCGCAATTAACGGCTTTATTAAAACGGTTTTTATTTCTATACGCACCGACGTTTCTTTTCTTAACACGCTATAGTTATAAACTATGCAAAGAAGATAGAAGAATGCTGTGCCAAAAACCGCACCCTTAATATTGATTTCAGGGATGCCTATAAGAATGTAGTTAAGACCGATTTTAAACACACAGCCTAAAGCAAGAGCCTTTGCGGGAACGTCTGCCCTGCCTATTGCCTGAAGCATATTAGTAAGGGGCGAGGAAAGAGTAAGTATTGCCATCATAAGACCGTAAAGTGCTAAAACAGGGGCAGAAATTGCGATACCCGGCTCGTTTTCCGTACCTCTGTACATAAGCCCTAAAATAGGCTCTGAGAGTGCAAAGAAGCCTGCGCCCGCAGGAAGAGCAATAAGCATTGTCATTCTGAAAACGGTATTAACAGAGCTGTTAACTGTTTTATAATCCTTCTTTGCTACTGCCGCTGAAATTATAGGAATAGCGCTTACGCCTAATGTCATCATAATTGTAGGTACAAGATTTCTGAAATCAAGAGTTGTATCATAAGCACCGTAAAGGAAGGTATGAATATTCTCTCTTGCGATATTTGCCGCATTTATCGATTCGCCGTAAATACCCATAATAGTATTGTAATTGTCAGCAACAACGCTTTCAAGACGGCTTTGAATCATCCAGGTATCAATAAAGTTTGTTATGTTAAGAACAAGTGAGCTGATAGCGGTAGGTACTGCTATTGCTACAATTTCTTTAATTGTAATTCTCTTTGATGATGCTAATGGTGAATTTACAAGCTGTTCCTTTGTGATTCCGTCCTTTCGGAGCTTATGCCTTAAAATTGTGTAGGCAGCACCGAAAACAGTACCTAAGGTAACACCTAAAATTGCAGCTGCCGCGGAAAGAGCGTAAACAATTGCTTTATCCCCGTCATTTTCAATAACCTGACCGAAAACCTGACCTGTAAGGGCAATTTCTTTTTCAGCATAGGCTATAACGCCGTAGGAAAGCACCAAGCCGAAAACGAGCTTACCTAAGGATTCGATAACCTGAGATATTGCCGTGGGATACATATTGCTAAGACCCTCGTAGTAGCCCCTGTAGGTACTCATTATACAGCAGAAAAGAATTGACGGAGCTATTGCATAAACGCTGTAAATAGCAAGGGGTGAGCCTACAGAATCAACGTAAGGCTTTGCCGCAAGAAATAAAGCACCCGTACCAACAAGACCCAAAACTAAAAACAACGGGAAGGTAATTTTAAGAACCTGCTTTACGTCGCGGTATTTACCGAGAGCCGTGTTTTTTGAAACTATTGTCGAAACGGCAACGGGAAGTCCTGCCATTGAAATAGCATAAATAGGTGTATAAATGTTATAAGCAGATGCAAAATAGCCTCTACCCAACGAGCCTATAATACTCGTTAAGGGTATTTTGTAAATAGCACCAATTACCTTTACAAGAGCAGTTGCAATTACAAGCACCATTGCACCGCCTAAAATATTTTGTTTTTTTGTTGCTTTATCAGCCATTATTTTGCTCCTTTCCGATAAACTCCCTTAAAAGTGAATCCTCGGGAACGACCGATGAATTTATAGAAGGAAATCTTTCAAGATTTCTTATAAGCCTTTGAGATTCTTTATAAAACTCGGATTCCTTACTTACCTCAGATAAAAGCTCTATTGCAGTATTTTTAAGAATACAGGTTTCGTAAAGATGTATTGTATTTATTTTTATATCCGCATTGTCTTTAAACGGAAAAAGATACGCATCCTCGCCGTAACGGACGGTAATCCACATTTTAAAGGTTTCCTCTACAGAATTACCTCTGAATTTATAATCCCTTACCATTCTTCTTATAAATCTCATATTACGTTTATTAAGAATGATATCTTTATTCTTATCATAAATACGGGAGGAAACGTTAATATAAATTTTTAAAAGCCTTTCCGAGGGGATATGCTTTGTAATTACGGGGTTAAGAGCGTGAAGCCCCTCAACGATTATAACGTCGGTAGGCGTTATTTTGAGCTTATTATACTGAGGCTTTCTTGCGCCCGTTAAAAAATCAAACTCGGGAAGCAGAGCCTCGCCCTCGGTAAGAAGCTTATTCATCGTTTTTTCAAAGCAAGCAATATCAAGGGCATCAACGGTTTCATAATCAGGTGTACCGTCGGGAAATCTTGGCGAGTCGCAATTATCGAGATAAAAATCATCAAGAGAAATCGTATGACAAACTATATTTAAATCTGCAAGGGCTTCTCTTAATTTTTTTGCCGTTGTGGTTTTACCGGCTGAGCTTGGTCCTGCAAGCATTACTATAGTCATCTCTTGATTATCGGCTATATCCTTTGCGATTTTCTGTATTTTAATATTATATTTTCTTTCGCATTCCTTGCAAAAGCTTTCAGGAGCTTCTGCTTTTTTTATAATATATTCGAGAGTATTATTAATATTTGCCATTACCTCACCACCTAAAAACGATGCATATATTATTTTATTCCGTAAAGAACGAGCTCATACGCATTTTTTTGTCAAGCAACAAATCAAAACGTGAAATATATTCAAACGGGTATTTAAAGTTAAATATTCTTTCAATAACGCTTCCGTCATTTTTTCTTAATTTTGTTACCGCCCCTGCGCCGACGGAAAAGATGCTCTGACATTCCTCCATCATAAGAATGTTATAAACGCATTCCTTCCCCTCCTTGCACCAACCAACGTTTTCAAGATTTCCTAAGGATTTACTCTGGCGATACATATAATACGGGTGATAGCCGTTTTCAGTTAAAACCTTTTGAGCATAGGAAAGCATCTGATTTATGCTTTCGTCGGTAACAGAATCGCTTTCATTTTCAGTTACTATAAATGACGACGTCTTTAAAGCAAGTGTATGTACTGTAATATTATCGGGGTTAAGGCTTACCGCCTTATTAACGCTGTTTTTAAAGCCATCAAGAGTATCAGTAGGAAGACCTGCAATAAGGTCCATATTTATACTCTCAAAGCCTATTTCCCTTGCGAGAAGATATTTTTCTTCAGTAAGTGAAGCTGAATGCCTTCTGCCTATTTCCTTTAAAACACTGTCGGAAAAGGTTTGAGGATTGATGCTTATTCTTCCGACGTTGTGTTTTTTTAGTACCTGAAGCTTTTCTTTTGTAACTGTATCGGGTCTACCTGCTTCAACGGTATATTCAACGCAGGTTGAAAGGTCAAAGCACTCTTCTATTTTAGTAAGAATTCTGTCTAAATCATTCTCGTCAAGAGTTGTAGGTGTGCCACCACCCCAATAAACGCTTGTAAGAGTGAGCTTGTTTTCCCTTGCTTTTTTAGCTGTAAACTCCAATTCCTCTAAAAGCTTATTTACGTAATCGGGTACAAGCTCCTTCGCCTTTTGCGAATCAATAGAATGAGAAACAAAAGAGCAATAGCTACATCTTGACGGGCAAAAGGGTATGCTTATATACAAGCTGAAGGTGTTATCCCCTGCTTTTTCAATTATTGTAAGCTCTGTTTTTGCAACGGATAAAGCAAGCCTTGCCTTTTCTTCTGAAACCTTAAAGGTATCACGAAACCAATCGTAAGCCTCTTTTTCATCGCAAATAAGCATTTTGTTCATCAAAAGCTTTGAGGGTCTTACACCTGTAAGAATCCCCCATTTAGGCGTAAATGAACACATTTTACAAAGAAGCTCATAGGCGAGCAAAAGAAGCTCTCTTTCTTCATCCTCGCATAAATGCTTTTCTATTTCTTTCTCTTTCGTTTCCGTTTTGCCGTTAAGAGAAAGCACCGCCGTCAGCTTAAGTAAATCTTCACCCTCTGTTTTTGTGAGAAGATAGTCACCCTCATCACCTGAAAATTCATATAGCTCATTGAATTTTACCAAAGGAAAGAAAAGTCTTAAAAGCTTTTCGGCTTCATATCTGTAGGTATGGTTTATGCAATATAAATTCATTGTAAATATATATTTGTTTTTAATTCTCTTTCAATAGTGGTGCTTTCACCGTGACCCGTATACACCAAAAAATCCTCGGGATATTTCTTAAGCTCTTTAAGGGTTTTCATTAATACAGAATAATCACCGCCATAAAGGTCGGTTCTACCTATACTACCTGAGAAAAGCGTGTCACCGCTGAAAATAACCCTTTCATTTTTCAAAACATAAAGCACTCCGCCGGGAGTGTGCCCCGGAGCTGAAGCAACGGTTATTTCAATATCTGAAAGCCTTATCACGTCACCGTCTGATAGCTCAACGTCTGCATAGCAGGGTGAAAAGGGCATACCGAAATAATAAGCCATATTAAGATTACCGTCGGAAAGCATTGGTGCATCCTCTTTGCCGATACAAATTTTAGCTTCGGGATAAGCTTTTTTCAAATCAGCAACGCCTGTAATATGGTCAAAGTGACCGTGAGTGCAAAGAATATATTTTAATTCTTCAATGCCTGCATCTGCTATTGCTTTTTTTACGTTAAAATCATATGCACCGGGGTCTATTACAGCCCCCACCTTTGTTTTTTCATCGCAGATTACAAAGCAATTTGCACTTATTGCACCTGCAGGAACACATTTTATATACATTTTGTTATCTTGCTATCCTTTTAGTTTTTTCGCCAGATATCAGTATCAAAGCAAATGGTAACGGGACCGTCGTTTATAAGAGAAACCTTCATATCTGCAGCAAATATGCCGGTTTCAACGTTTTTTACACCGTTATTTTTAAGCTCATTGCAAAAAAGCTCATATAATCTTTTGGCGTTTTCAGGCTCTTCGCTGTTAGTAAAGGACGGTCTGTTTCCTTTTTTACAATCGGCACAAAGGGTAAACTGAGAAATCACGAGTGCGTCACCATCAATATCAATAATTGACTTGTTCATTTTACCGTTTTCATCCTCAAAAACTCTGAGTGATGCAGTTTTTGCAGCAAGAAGCTGAGCCTCTTTTTCTGTGTCACCCTTTACAACGCCTAAAAGAATCATATATCCCTTTTGGGATTTACCTACTATTTCTCCGTCGACTGATACGGAGCTTTCAATTACTCTTTGAATTACTGCTTTCATGCGTTACCACTCCTGGATACGTTGTGAACACCTTTTATAGTTTTAAGCTTAGATATAACAATGTTAAGAAAATCGGTGCTCTTTACGGTAATTGTAAGATACACGTAATCCTTACCGTTTTTATCCTGACGAGCGTTTACCGCGTTAATCATAACTCGCATATCAGCAAGCACAGTTGCAATATCCGCCATAAGAGCAACTCGGCTTTCACATTCAAGAGAAAGGCTTGCCTTGAATTCTTTAATATTGTTAGAGGAAAGCCATCTTGCACTGATCCACCTGTCAGGCTCTTCACAATTTACAATATCCACAGGAACGTTAGTACAATCTCTCTTATGAATAGAAACGCCGTGACCACGGGTAATAAAGCCGATAATTTCGTCACCGGGAATAGGTGCGCAGCAACGTGAAAGCTTAATAAGGCAGTTGTCAATGCCATCAACTGAAACGCCCTCGCCTACAGAATGCTTAGTAGCCTTACTTGTTTCTGTTATTTTAATCTTTTCGGGCTGACGGGCAGTCATAAGTCGATGATACTCATCTCTTATAAAGGGCATAACTCTTGAAATGGGTATTCCGCCATAGCCTAAAGCTGCATAGAAATCATCTACCGTTGCACAATGCTGCCTTTCAGCAAGAGTTATAATAATATTTTCATACTCTTCATCTGTAAAACGTATTTTATTGCGTTTTATTTCTCTTTCAAGCTCGGCTCTACCCTCAACAATGTTTTCGTCGCGACGCTCTTTTTTAAACCAAGCACGGATTTTTGTTTTTGCTCCGCTTGTTTTTACAATGTTGAGCCAATCCCTTGAGGGACCTTTACCGGGTTGAGATGAGGTTAAAACCTCAACGATTTCACCCGTCTGCACCTTATAATCGAGAGGAACTATTCTTCCCCCTACCTTTGCACCTACCATTTTTGTACCAACTGCAGAGTGAATAGCATAAGCAAAATCGATAACAGTTGCACCCATAGGTAAATCTATAACGTCACCCTTTGGAGTGAACACGAAAACCTCTTCGGGTACAAGGTCGCTTTTAATCGTTGTAACGATATCCTTAACGTCGTCAGCCTCTTTCTGAGTTTCAAGAAGCTGTCTTATCCAAGCAAGACGCTCTTCAAATTTCTGAGTACCGTTAAGACCTAATTTATATTTCCAATGGGCAGCAATACCGAATTCGGCAGTTTTATGCATATCCCACGTTCTTATCTGCACCTCAAAGGGTATACCCGCTTTACCGATAACCGTTGTATGAAGTGACTGATACATATTGGGCTTAGGTGTAGAAATATAATCCTTAAATCTACCGGGAATAGGAGTAAACATATCGTGAATAATACCTAAACAGTCGTAGCATTCAATAGTACTGTTTACAATTATTCTTACGGCATAGATATCATATATTTCATCAAAGTTTCTGTTCTGGATATACATTTTTCTGTATATGCCGTGAACACTTTTTATTCTACCCTCAAGCCTTGCTTCGGGCACAACCTCTTTAACTCTTTCGCTAACCTGCTTCTTTATAGTTTCAAGGAATTCCTTATGAGATTTGCCCTGACTTGCAAGAGCATCTTCAATCTCCTTATAGGCTATAGGGTCAAGATAGCTTATGGCTTTATCCTCAAGTTCTTCTTTAATTGCTCTGATACCTAAGCGGTGAGCAATAGGAGCGTATATTTCTAAGGTTTCTAAAGCCTTATCACGTCTTTTCTGAGGCGAAACAAAGTTTAAGGTTCTGATATTATGAAGTCTGTCGGCAAGCTTTATAATAATAACTCTTATATCCTCAGACATTGCGAGAAGCATTTTTCTTACGTTTTCTGCCTGCTGCTCCTCTTTATCCTTGATATCAAGAGGAACCTTACCCAGCTTTGTAAGGCCATCAACAAGATGAGCAATATCTGAACCAAATTCTCTCGTTACCTCTTCTATAGTAATATCTGTATCCTCTACAGTATCGTGCAACATAGCTGCCGCTACGGATTGGTAGTCCATTCCGTAATCAAGCACTATCTTTGCAACGGCGACAGGATGGATGATATACGGCTCACCTGATGAACGCTTTTGACCATCGTGCTGACGTTTCGCAAGCTGAAAGGCTTTATCTATAATCTCAACCTCTTTGCTGTCAAAAAGCTCCGCCGCCTGTTCTCGTAATTCGTCATACATAAGCTCTACTGACATATTTTCATCCATTCAAGTCACCTCCCTTTTCATACAAACTAATATAAACTGATTTATTGATATATTATTCAGCTGCTCTTTTAAAAATTTGTGAATTATCAAGAGCAGATTTAACGCTTTCTTCAGGAATAATATATTTACCCTCGTTGTAAATAAGTATTCCCAATTCACAGAAAACATCAAGGGCTATCTTACAAGCACCCGTTTTTTGTGATGGTAAGCCCAATCGATAGCAAAGAATTTCGGTTGTATAATTCCAACCGTTATTTGCTTTTACAAATCTGTAAACGTTACCGCAGAAATCCCTGTCAACAAAAAGCATTTTTTTGCTTTCTGCCGAAAGCGGTGCATTAAGGCAAAAATCCTCGTATGCCCTCATAGAATTGCAAACCTCATTGTCGCTTATCTTTGATAATTTTATACCCTTTGCCTGAATGCTGACCTGAGGTTTTCCTTGATATTCATTAACGCCAAGCTTTACGGCAACGTCGACGGTATCACCTACGGTATAAGGAAATTCTTCTTGAGGTACGGAAAACATAATTACCGAAATGCTTGTGCTTTTTCTACGCAAACTAAGTCGCAAATGCTTACCTGCACCAACGGGCTGAATCCCTGTAAGCTCCATATTATAAAGCCCGAATAACGGCTGGGGATTTTCCGCACCGAAGGGCTCAAGAATATTTATAGAATTTAAAAGCTCTGTATTAATGGACACGGGGTTGATTTTGCAGTCTATATTTAACACTGGCACCGCAGGCTCACCCTTCAGAGCAAACTCATTGATTTTTTCTCTGAATAAATCAATCTTATCACTTTCAACAGTTAAGCCTGCCGCAAGCACGTGACCACCGTATTGCACAAGAATATCAGAGCAATAAGCAAGAGCATCATAAAGACAAAAGCCGTCAATGCTTCTACCGCTACCCTTTGCAAGAGCACCATTTTTAGAAATCACTATACATGGCTTTCCGTATCTTTCAGTAAGCCTTGAAGCAACTATACCTATAACGCCCTGATGCCAATCCTCACCCTCTACAACAATCACTCTGCTGTATTTTATATCGGGACGACCTTCTATAAATTCAATTGCGGCTTCAGATATTTTAGTTTCCGTTACCTGCCTTTGAGCATTCGCCTGAGAAATTTCTTCGGAAAGCTCCTTTGCCTCTTGAGCATCATCAGTTAAAAGAAGCTTTACTGCTCTTTCGGCAGAGCCCATTCTTCCTGCTGCATTAATACGGGGGGCAATTCTGAAAGCAACGCTTGCAGAATCAATTGCGCCATTGTTACCGCTGATTTCGAAAAGTGAAGCAAGACCCTTTCTTAAGGTTCCGTCCTGATAAGAAGCGTTTAATATAGCAATACCACTTCTTACAATTATTCTGTTTTCGCCCTTTAAGGAAACTATATCCGCAATTGTACCAACGGTTACTAAATCGCCGTATTTTTCTAAAACGTCGTAATCCTCACCGTTTTCAAGGGCACAAACAAGCTTAAAGGCTACACCTACGCCAGCCCAATCGCTGAATTCACACAAGGAATCCTCTCGATGAGGGTCAACAACCGCTGCCGCATCGGGCAATTCATCCCCTACTCTGTGATGGTCGGTTACAACCACGTCAATACCCATTTCTTTTGCGTGTTTAATTTCTTCAATTGCACTTATACCGTTGTCAACGGTAATAATCAAAGAAGTTGCTCTGCTTTTTAGCACGTCAATAGCCGCTATATTCATACCGTAGCCCTCACCCTCACGGTCGGGTATGTAGTAATCAACGTTAGCACCTCTTGAGCAAAGGTATGAATATAAAAGTGCAGTCGATGTAACACCATCTGCATCATAATCACCGAAAACAGTGATTTTTTCACCATCTTCCAGCGCTTTATTGATTCTTTCTACAGCCTTTTCCATATCAGGAAGAGAATAGGGGTCAAGAAGGTCAGTATCGTATAAAAAGCTTTCAACCTCAAAGTCATCCGTCATTCCGCGAGCGCACAGCAAATATGCTGCAAAGGGGTCCACACCGCAATTTTCCGCAAGGCTTGCAGCAAGGTCCTTATCGCAATCGGAAACAACCCATTTTTTTCGATTCAAATATATCACCTAATCATATTTCTACAGAGTACAGTATACCACAACTATACAGTATTTGCAACGAAAGTAAGGAAAATAACAATGCTTTATATGTTAATTTTTGATTAATATTTTCATTGAATTTTCATAAAAATTTTCACAAAAACAAAAGGCTGCTTCTGCCGAAAAGCATAACAGCCTACTCCTCAAAAAATACAACAGCCTACTCCGTAGTGGAGTAGGCTGAACGCTTTTAAATTTTTCCGTTATCAGAATAAGCCTGCGATAAGCTGAGGAATAAGCTTTGTGATGTAAGTGATGATAAGAGAAATATACTCTGTGAAGTTGAATAAGAAGCCGTCAACTGTACCGATGGGGTCTGTAGGAAGGTATGAATCTTTACCTTCATCAGCAACGTCCTTCATAATAGCATAGCTATCAATCTGAGTAACTTCCTGAGTTTCATCATTTACAACGTATGCTTTATAAACGAGCTTGTTGTTTTCAACAACGATATTTGAGAAGCAACCGCCCATATCGCTTGTAGAGAGCTTAACGTCTGCACATGCATTGATGGGGTCGATAGCATTTTCATTAACTGAGTATCTCTTTGTACCTGCTGTTGAGGGAAGGATGTATACACAGCCGTTGGGCTCTTTAGCAAATGTAACCTCTTCGCCGTTGAAGTACTCTGTTACGTATGTTGTATCCTCGCAAACTGCATCGCCTGCAACCTGTTTTGTTCTGAAGTACATATGGTCATGACCTGAAAGAACAACGTCAACACCTGTCTGGTCAACAATATCGATAATTGTTTCTCTCATAGCAAGAGTATCGGGCTTGTTGATGTTCTTACCTGCAGAGTAAACTGCACGGTGAAGAAGAAGGAATTTCCAATGAGCATCAGACTCTGTAAGGTCGTTGATAATCCAGTTTCTCTGAGCCTGTGACATAGGATACATATCGTTTGAGTTTACAACGCAGAAGTGTGCATTGCCGTAATCGTATGAATAGTATGTACCGTTAACGCCGTTTGTAGGACCTTCGCCGGGAAGGAGGTTAAACATACTGTCAAACCAACCGATGTTGAATTTGTTTGTGATGTTACCTTCATGGTTACCTGCAACGGGAACGAGAGTATAATTTGTGTTAGCTTTTTCGAAAGCTTCACCGTACCAGTTCCACTCTTCGTTTGTACAATCGTTAACGAAGTCACCAAGGTTTACAACGAACTCTGCGTTAGGAGAATAAGCCATAGCCTGATCCATAACGAGAGCTGCCTGCTGGAAGTTTTCAAGGCTGCTTGCCTGAACGTCAGCAATAGCGATAAATGAGAATGAGCCGTCGCCGTTATCAGTAACAAATTTACCGATATCGCTCCAAACATCCTCTCTCTTGCTACCAACGCGGTAGTAGTAGGTTGTACCGGGTTTAAGACCTTCAAGCACTACCTTATGGCAGTAATAGCCTTCGAACTCATCAACTGAAGCTCTTTTCATTACGCCGTTTGTAAAGTCTGCATCAAATAAAGCTGCTTCAACATACTCGATAACAGCATCGCAGTTACCTGCAGTATACCAGGTGAAGCCACGCTGAGTCTGAGAATCGCCGTACATTGTACAGTTAATTCTTAAGGGTTCAAATTCTGTTGTCTCTGCGGAAACGCTCATACCGAAACAACTGATAAAAGTCATAAGGGCAAGTAAAACCGCAAGAGTTCTTTTTGCTGTCTTTTTCATAATTACCTCCGTAAGATAATGAAATAAAAGGTCTTGAAACGGGAAAGGGTACAATACACCCCTCCCATTTTGACATTCACACCGCTATTATACACTTATTTTTTCGTGATTTCAATAAAAATTGTAAATTTATTACTTTTGCTTATTTATGAACGATATTTTTAGTTATTTTGATACCTGAATTGAAGTTTCATTCAATTCTGAAATACCGTATATCGTCAGTTATCTACGCCAAAAAACCTTTTAACAACGGGCAAAATGAGGAAATCTGTCTTTTTGAAAGCGGTGCTGTGACCGCCGTTAAGCACCATAACCTCTTCCGCACCCTTAACTGCTTTAGTTATCTTACGGGAATGACTTCTTTTTATCATATCAAACTCGCCGAAAACGTTTAAAAACGGTACGTTTATAGCAGAAAGCTTTTTATAATTCAAATGCGGCTGACCCACCATAAGACCCTCGATTTCTCTTCTTCGTATCATTTCCTTATCCTTTGTGAAAAAGGCTTTAATTGCATAAATTCTATGGTCCTTTATAATGCCTAACTGGTCACCAGTTTTCGTGCCTCTCGTGTTAAGGTTTGAACCGAAAACTGCAAGCCTTTTAACGTATTCCGGATACGTAACCGCAAAGCACATTCCTAAATTACCGCCATCAGAAAAACCGCAGAAATTTGCACTTTTTACGTCTAAATAATCAAGAAGGGCCTTCAAATCATCGCAAAAAAGCTCAAAGGTAAGCTTTTTATCACCCAAAGGCGTTTTGCCTGTGCCTCTTGTGGAAAAACGAATGATTTTAAAATATTTTGATAACGGGACGTATAAATCCCCCTCAAAGCAACGGTAATCGCCACCGTTACCGTTAAGCATAACGAGAGCCTCCCCCTCTTCGTTACCGCTTACGTGATATTCAAAATCTAATCCGTCGTGATTAAAAAAACCGTAATCTATTACTTTTACCTCGTCCATCTTACACCTCTATAATATTGTCGGCAATTTTGTTTATCTCTTCGATTTCATAAACACCGCCTTCAAGCTTACCTTGAGAGCGTTGTGTTTTTGCAAATCTATAACCAACAGGAAGCTTTATTTCACCGTATATGCCCTCGGGTATTTCCACAGAAAGCTTGATTCCGTTAAACGTTCTTTCCCATTTAACGCTAACCCTTCCGCAAACGCTATTGTAAAAAGCAGCTGCATTGTTAAGGGCTTTTACAAAGCAAGGCTCAATATTGACTTCCTTACAATCGTCACCGTAGGGATTAACCTTTATACCAGCAAAATACTCAATGAATATTGCAGAAATATCTGCAAAGGCATGGTGATTAAGCGAATCGGGAAATTCGCCATCCCTGAAGAAGCGTTCAGGCATTGAGGTAAAACCTCTTTTCACCCAGTCACCGAAGGATGGGTAATCCTGCCTTGCTATCATTTTATACGCCAGGTCACATTCACCATACTGGCAAAGCACTCTGAAAACAGTAAGAATACCCAAAAAGCCGAAATCAATATGGTCATCAGACTGTTTTATAATATCAACGAGCACCTTAGCTGCCTGAGGCTTTTCGCTTTCATCAAAAACGTCATAAAAAATTGCCATTGACTGAGAGGTCTGACAATTACCCGATACGGTCATTGAGCCCCAATCAACAAAATATTTTCTTACCGCAGCTCTTACTTCATTATAAACCTTATCGCAGAAATCCTTTTGCAAGCTTCTACCAAGAACGTTGAAAATATACGAGCACTTCTTGAGAATGTCCATCGTCATTACGCTTGAGGTGAATTCAACAGGTGCTTTTACAACTGTTACGGGGCACCAATCGCCCAAGCCGTAATCAATAGTTCCCCGCTTCGTTCTTCTTCCTGCAATATAAACCGCATATCTGAAAAGGGCGTCGGCATTTTCTTCAAGTATTTCCTTATCACCACGATAAAGATATGTAAAATACGGCAAGTGTGTAAGCACCGCATCCCAAGCAGGACCGATATTGTAGCCCCACTCATCCGTAGGTACTACACCGGGAATATCACCCTGAGCTCTTTGAGCTTTTCTTATATTTCTCAACCATTCCTTATAGCTTTTATCGGGGTTAAGGTTAAGATGGGTTTGCCTGCAGGAGTTTACAGCGTCACCCGTCCAACCGTTTTTCTCTCTTTGCGGGCAATCTGTAGGGAAGTAATAAAAATTAGATACGGTTGCGTTTCTTGCCATCGCCTGAAGCTTATTAAGCACGTCATCAGAGCAGATAAAATTCCCTCGTTCTTCTAATGCAGAAGAGCAAATAATACAAGTAAGCAATGCCTCTGTTGCCTGCTCCTCAGATATGCCTAAAACGACAACGTATCTGAAGCCGTGATAGGTGAATTGAGGCTCGAAAACCTCTTCGCCCTCGCCCTTCAAAACGTAAATATCTCTTTGAGAATAGCCCTCGGGTAAAAACTGAACGTTGCTATAGTCAGGGTTGCCGTTTTCATCTAAATACTCGCCAAACTGCAAATCAACCTTTTGCCCTCTGTAGCCTTTAATTTTAAGACGGATTATGCCTGCGGTAGTTATGCCAAAATCATAAAGCCAGCCCGTCCTTTCCTTTGAGGGATACTCGCAGCAATTTTTATCAACGCGCTTATCCGCCCTGAATTCGTTTAAGGTGCATTTCCTGATTGAAACGGGGCGTATATGCTTTAACGGCACAACGGGCTCTGCCTCGCATATTCTTCTTTCGCCTCTCGGTGCTTCTGCTATTAAAGCATTATCCCATTTATCGTCGCAAAAATCTATTTCCGACCAATTTGGAATTTCGTTTCTCGCATCATAAAAGCAGCCACAACGAAGGTCGTCAAAAATTATAGGTGATGGTGCTGTTTTAACACTTTTGTCGGCTTCAAGCACCTCAACCGTACCGTCAAGATACTCGGTTTCTATTGAAAATGCAACTCTCGGCGCACCTCGGAAGGAGGCTTTTTCAAAGTCCCAGATTTCACCACCTGGACAGTTTTGCATACCGTTGCCAAGCTGTATGCCTAAAACGTTTTTGCCCTCGCAAAGATAACGTGTAACGTCGTATTCATCAAAATATACAATATGGTCGGGGTTGGAAACGTAGGGTGCTATAATGCCCTTCGTTATTTTCTGACCGTTTATAAACACGTCGTAAAAGCCTAAACCGCCTATTGTAACAGTGCATTTCGAAACCGTTTTATTAACAGAAAAGCTTTTTCTGAAAAACGGAGAAGGCACAAACCTCTGATAGGTAGAATAATCATAGGTGGCACAAATAAATTTTTTAGAAAGCATAACGGCACCTCTTTTATTGCTTACTTGACATCGTAAGTATCTAAACTCTTTTACAAATTAATAATACTCCAAATACGCACAAAACTTCAATATTTTTTTGAAATTATGTATATTTATTAAATTCTTCTTTAATCCGTTGACTGAAAGACAATATTGGACTAAAATTAATACAATTATCAGTCTTGCATCTGTTTTGACAATATTTTTACAGAAAGGATGTTTTTGTGGAACTGAACACGCATTTTTCTTCTTGTTGCCGAAGGCTTAACGCATCGCTTAACTCCTCTCAGCTTTCGTTTAAAAAGAATCTGTCGGGTAAAAAGTCAAAAAGCCAGACGGGCACTGTTTGCAAATTCGGCTTCAGTGACTTCAATCTTTATATTTACTATATCGAAAAAGGTAAAAACGCATATGCACAGCAAACCTTATGGCTTGCTATGACGGTTGATAACGAGCCGAATCTTGTTTTTTCAATTTACGATATACTCGCATTTATTGAGCCGGATAACTTCAACTGCTACACCTATACCTACGTTGATTCAGAACAGCTTATGTCAGAATGCTTCGATGAAATAAGTGATTTGTTTTCACGCATTATTCCGAAGCTGAAAAACGCATTCGAAAGCGGTGTTCAAAAGAATAAGTTGATTGAAATTCAAAAGAATAATATCAACAGCTATTTTGGTGACAAAATCCTTGAAGCAAACGAGATGATGGGTGGCGTTGCCGACAAGCTTATTTCTATGATGCTCTCGAACTTTTTCGAGTATCAAATAGAATGTGCCGTCGTTGGAGGACAAGCACTTTTCTATTCAGGAAAAACCGAAAAAGCTCTAAAAGCCTTGAAGAAATCAAAGGCTCGCTCACAATACGAAAACAATCTTATTGCATACCTTGAAAATGGTGGAAAAGCCCCTGAAGCTACAAGCACGGTAAAAAAAGCCTCCTCGGAAACCGGAGGCAAGCGACACAACAAGGGCATTTCAGGGTCACTGAAAATTTTTGCTCTTACGCTTCTTATAAACGTACCGTTTTCTTTAATAGCGGGTGCTCTGTTTTTCCTTGTTGTTTCAATTAAATTCAACGATGCACTATACGTTTGCGGAATAGTGGAAAGCTTATTATCGGTTATAATTTTTTCGATTCTCCCCTCTGCAATTATAGCCTTTAAGCTCTCAAGAAAAATCACGAAAAAGAAAAACAAAAAGAACAACGTAAAAGCCCCTGAAGAGTCTGTATATCAAAAAAGCTTCATTAAGTATGCAACCATTTTTGCGGAAACCTTATTCATAATCCAGTTTATTACATGTATAAATTCCGTTACTGCTTTTGGTGAAGACGCAATCCTTTATTCGGTTGGCGAATTCCCATTATCTCAACAAGAATGCAGCTATGAGGCTATAGAGTTTTCAGCAATAATCAACGAAAAGTCACAAAGCAAATTTTTACCCGATGAAAAATATCTTGTGCTTTATACAAAAAGCGGTACGGTAATTGACCTTTACAACTCAAGCTTTATTTCTGCCGAAGAAATAAAAAACGAGCTGCCCCACGTTTTAGCAGAGAAAAATATTTCCGTTAAAGAATATAAATCCATCGATTTTCTAATTGAGCAAAACAGATAATCGACGTAAAAAACGCTGTATTTTTACTATATTCCCTTTTAAATATTAATTTTATATATATTAGTATTGATTTCGACACTTATATTTGCTATAATGTAGCGAAAGGCAAAAACGCTTATTTATGTTTTTGCTACGCTTTCAGAATGGAGTTGACAATGATTTTGGAAAATACTCAACCAACAAATAATTACACTTTTAAAGAAAAACCTTTTTATGACTTTTTGAAAAGATGTTTTGATATATTTTGCTCCTTGATTTTAATCATCGTGGCCTCTCCCGTTCTTTTATTAGTCGCCATATTAGTTAAAATAACTGATGGTGGTACAATTATTTATAAAGCTCCCCGTATGGGTAAAGGCGGAAAAACAATCAAGGTTTACAAATTCAGAAGCATGTGTATGAATGCTGATGATATTAAAAAAACCTTATCCAAAGAGGATTTAGAAAAATACGAAAAAGAATACAAGCTTGAAAAAGACCCCAGAATTACAAAAGTGGGAAACATCCTCAGAAAAACAAGCATTGATGAACTACCTCAGTTATTCAACGTGCTTCAGGGTAATATGTCTTTAGTAGGTCCCAGACCTATTCTTGAGAGAGAAACCTCTCTTTATGGCGAAAATCGTGATATCCTCTTCAAGGTTAAGCCCGGTATCACAGGCCTTTGGCAGGTTAGCGGACGAAACAACATCACTTACGAAAGTGGTGAACGTCAAGCTTTAGAATTAAAATATATTCAGGAACGCTCCATGGCTCTTGATATTAAAATCTTATTCTTAACCATTGGTGCCGTATTTAAAATGAAAGGTGCTATGTAAGAGGTGACACTTTTTGGATAATCAAAACACAAACGAGTTTGTTTTTTCTTTTGAAGATGATAAAAAAACTCCACCGAAGGATATTCCTATAAATAAAACCAAAAGAATGCAGCAGGGCTTGCAGACTAATGAAGAAGCCTCTTCAAAGGCAACCGAAAGCAAACAGCCCGTTAACAGCACTCATAAGTACGAATATATTGATGTTTATAGCTCTTCTGAAGATGAGGCTGAAAAAGCACCGAAAGCAAAGAAGAAGCGTAAAAACAAAAAGAAGAGAACTTTAATTGTTCTCGCATCCTTAGTGCTTGTTCTCGCAATTCTTTCAGGTACCTTAGTAGGCTACTATAACAGTCTTCTTAACAGTATGTCTAAGAGTGAGTTAAATATGGATAACATCGGCTTATCCGGTGATTATTTCCACGAAAGCGTTAAAAACATTGCCGTATTCGGTCTTGACTCAAGAGATAATAACTTTGATGGCAGGTCTGACGCTATAATTATTATCACTATTGATGACGTTCACGATAAAATTAAAATGACAACGGTTGCCCGAGATTCTTACGTTGAAATCGAAGGCACAGGTAAGGATAAAATCACTCATGCTCACTGGTTTGGCGGTCCCGAGCTCGCAGTTAAAACTCTTAACCAGAATTTCAATATGGAAATTACTGACTACGTTACCGTTAACTTCTTCGGTATGGTTGAGATTATTGACGAAATCGGCGGAGTTGAGCTTGACGTTGACTCTCAGGAAATGAATACCATTAACCGAGATTATGCTCCTGAGCTTAACAGTATCGGTCTTGATTGTGAAAGAATCACTACAACAGGTCTTCAAAAGCTTAGCGGTGCACAGGCACTTGCTTATTCAAGAAACAGATATTCAAGCGGTGGCGACATTGACAGAGGCAACCGTCAAAAAGAGGTTTTAGCCGCTATTTATCATAGTCTTACAAGCATAAATGCTAACCAATTGCATACCCTTGTTAAAATTGTGCTTGATAATTGTCAAACCTCTCTTACAAACTCTGAAATTACTAAATTGGCATCATGGGCGGCACTTAACATGCCCTCAATTGAGTCACTTAGTCTCCCTGACGCCGACTGTAACCCTCAATACGGTGATGCAGGATACGTAGACGGCGTTTGGTATTTTAAGTACGACCTTGACGTTGCTACACAAAAATTCCACGATTTCGTTAACGAAGATGGTGTGTATTACATACCACCTGAAGAAAACGTTGTAGAATAAGCGGTGATAATTAATGAAAGATATTAAAGTAATAGTTGCAGCACACAAGCCGTATAAAATGCCCGAGGACGATATGTATCTCCCCGTGCACGTTGGTTCTGCAGGGAAGGCTTCAATCGGCTATCAAAGAGATGATGAGGGTGAAAATATTTCTGCAAAAAACCCTTATTATTGCGAGTTAACAGGCTTTTATTGGGGCTGGAAAAACTGCAACGCTGATTATATTGGTCTCGCGCATTACAGACGTCATTTTTCTACAATCGGCAAAAAAAACAAGGACAATCTTTTTGAAAGCGTGCTTACAAAAAAAGAGGCCTCCGCATTATTAAATGATGCCGACATAATTCTTACCAAAAACAGAAATTATTATATAGAAAATCTTTATGACCACTATAAGCATACTCATTTTGAAGAGGAGCTTATAGAAACCGAGAAAATAATCAAAGAAAGATTTCCTGAGTATTATCCCGAGTTTGAAAAATTAAAAACAAGAACTGCCGGTCATATGTTTAATATGGCTATTATGAAGAAAGAGCTTCTTGACGAATATTGCACCTGGCTTTTTGATATTCTTTTCGAGCTTGAGCAAAGAGTTGACCCTCAGAAATACGATGCATTCCACGCAAGATATCCGGGCAGAATCTCCGAATTATTATTTGACGTTTGGCTTTATACAAAAAAATACCCTTACAAAGAGGTTGGCATTATGGATATGGAGCCAATCAACTGGTTTAAAAAGGGCTTTTCATTTATTATAGCTAAATTTACTGGTAAGAAATACGGTAAGAGCTTTTAAAGGTATTTATTATGGGTAAAAAATTAACCGCTAACTATATATACAATCTTGCATACCAGATAATAAACTTAATATTCCCATTAATAACAACGCCGTACGTTTCGAGAATTCTTGGAGCGGACGGTATTGGTGTTTACAGCTATACAATATCAATTGTTACTTATTTCGTCCTTTTCGGCTCTTTAGGTATATCCCTTTACGGTCAACGCCAGATAGCCTTTCTTCAAACGAAGCCCAAAAGACGAACTCGTGTGCTTTTTGAAACCCTTTTACTTAAGGGCTTCACGTTGGCGATAGCAGTTGGTCTTTTCGTATGGCTTTTCGCATTTAAAGGCGAATATTCAAGATACTACAGAATTCTTCTTTTATATATCGTTGCTAACATTTTAGATATTTCTTATTTCTTCCAAGGCATGGAAGAATTTAAGATGATAGTTAAAAGAAACTTTGTTGTAAAGCTTTTAAGCATTGCTTGTACGTTTATCTTTGTTAAAACGGGAAACGATGTTGCAACATATCTTTTGATTTACGCCTTATCAACCCTTTTAGGAAACTTGTCGTTATGGCTTTGGTTGCCTAAATTTATAGCAAAGCCTGATTTAGACGACTTTAACGTTTTCAGGCACGTACGCCCTGCGCTCGCTTTATTTATACCTCAAATCGCCGTGCAGATTTATACTGTGCTTGATAAGGTTATGCTTGGTGCCTTGCTTCCTGATAAGTCAGAGGTTGGCTATTATGAGCAATCTCACAAAATCGTTATTATAATTCTTACGGTGGTTACGTCGTTAGGAACAGTTATGATGCCCAACATAGCTCATAAATTTGCTAACAAGCTTATGGATGAAATTAAAGAGGATATTTATAAATCCTTTAGATTTATCTATTTATTAGCTTTCCCGATGATGCTTGGTATAGTTTCTATTGCAAAGGACTTAATTCCTTTATTCCTCGGTGATGGCTACGAGGCTTCTATAACCGTTTTATATGTCATTTCCCCTATTGTTCTTTTTATCGGAATGAGTACGGTAAGCGGTGTTCAGTATCTTTTACCTACCCTAAGACAGACGCAATACACAATATCTGTTTCAGCCGGTGCTGCAACTAATTTAATCTTAAACTTTATACTTATTCCTCACTTTAAATCAGCAGGTGCGGCTCTCGCTACCATCGCCGCTGAATTAATAGTTACTTCTCTTCAGTTAATTTTCATCAGGAAAGATTTTTCAATTGCAAAAATTATCTTCTCCAGCTCAAAATATTTGATTTCCGCTTTAGTGATGGCAGGCTGTATTTTCCTTGCCAACATATTTGTACTTGCCTCTGTAATGCCTTTCATAAGAATTGCTATAGATTTAGTAATTGGCGGAATTGTTTATTTTGTAATGCTTTTCATTTTAAAGGATAACTTATTAAAAGGATTTATAAAAGGATTGAGGGATAGAAATGCAGAAATATGATTATTTAATTGTCGGTGCAGGTCTTTTTGGTGCCGTTTTTGCAAACGAAGCAAAAAATAAAGGCAAAAAATGTCTTGTTATTGATAAACGTCCTCATGTGGCAGGCAACATCTATACCGAAAACGTTGACGGTATTAACGTTCATATTTACGGTGCTCACATTTTCCACACAAGCGAAAAAAGAGTTTGGGATTACGTAAATCAGTTTGCTGAATTTAACAGATACACAAACTCCCCCGTTGCTCTTTATAAGGGTGAGCTTTACAATATGCCCTTTAATATGAACACCTTTAATAAATTATGGGGCGTTACCACTCCCGCTGAAGCTCTTGCTAAAATTGAGGAAGAGAAAAAGGAAGCAGGAATTACAGAGCCTAAAAATCTTGAAGAGCAGGCAATAAGCCTTGTAGGTAAAACAATTTACGAAAAGCTCGTAAAAGGCTATACCGAAAAGCAGTGGGGCAAAAAAGCAACTGAGCTTCCCAGCTTTATTATTAAACGTCTTCCCGTAAGATTTGTTTATGATAACAACTACTTCAACGATTTATATCAGGGTATCCCTATGGGCGGATACACAAAAATGGTTGAAAATATGCTTGAGGGTACTGAGGTTAAGCTTAACTGCGATTATTTTGATAATAAAGAAGAGCTTGATTCCATCGCAGATAAAATAATCTTTACAGGTCCTATTGATAAATATTACGATTATTGCTATGGTGAGCTTGAATACCGTAGCTTAAGATTTGAAACAGAAACCTACCCCGTTGATAACTATCAGGGTAACGCAGTTGTAAACTATACTGAATACGAGATTCCTTATACACGAATCATTGAGCATAAGCACTTTGAATTCGGCAAAACTCTCGGTAAAGAGGCAGAAGGTATAGCTGCTACAAAAACAATCGTTACAAGAGAATATCCTGACTCTTGGAATAAAGAAAAAGAGCCTTATTACACAGTTAACAACGAAAAGAATAGTGAACTTTACAAAAAATATAAGGAGCTTGCAGATAAAGAAGGTAAGGTTCTTTTCTGTGGAAGACTTGGTCAGTATTGCTACTATGATATGGATAAGGTTATCCTTTCAGCCCTTAATATTGCAGATGAGGTTTTATAATAAAAAGATAACAACTAAATAAAAAGAAAAGCGGAAAATTCCAAAAGAATTTTCCGCTTTATTTTTTAGTTTAAGCCTTCCCCGTTACAATCAGCAAACCAATCTTTAAACGTTTCTTCAAACTCGTAGTGGAATTTGTATCCACTATCGGCAAGCTTTTTACCGCAAATGTTAGTAGAAACCATAAGCTTTTTTACTCTATCAGGATGAAGACCTAATTTCTTTCCTCCTATAGGGCCAAGAATTCTGGCTGCTGTCATAAGAATCCATGCAGGTACTAGCGGCACGTATCTTTTCATACCGGTTGCTTTTTGAATGGTCTGACATATCTCTTCAATTGTAAAAGCAGGTTCAAATGTACAGTTAAAAATATCGCAACCCTCGAAGCTATTATCAAGCATACGATATTTGAAAAATCTTACAAGCTCTTTTACGTAAATACAAGCTTTAACCGTATCCTTTCTGCCGGTATAGAAAAAGTATCTTTTTCTTTGACCCCAATAAAGTCGAGTCATATTGCCATGCTCACCTTTCCCGTAAACAATACCAGGACGAACAATAGTAAGCTCACGTCCACCTTCCATCGCAACCCATTTCTCATGAATTTTTTCAGCCACAAGCTTACTTATACCATAAGGCGAATTAGGCGTTGGTAAGGTATCTTCCATCTTCAATTCTTCTGATGGGCCGTAAGGAGCGATTGAACTAGTAAATAAAATCTTTTTTATATTATGCTTTGTCGCAAAATCAACGATATTTTCGGCGCCACGGATATTTGTTTCAAAATACTCGTAATCAGGGTGACCCGGTGTTCTATGAACAGCTGCTAAATTGAAAATAACGTCATCGGCAGTAGGAGTAAAATCAAGCTCTATAGGTTTTCTTACGTCGAGCCTTATATACTCTACGCCCTCATTTTTTTCTACTATTCCGGGCACAACACCTTCCTCGCCCGGCATTACGATATCAAGATCATAAATCTTATCACCTTCTTTAACACACTCGTCCTTAAGTAAGTGTATTAAATGCGTACCGATAAACCCTGAACCACCAAAAATAATATAATTCATTTGTATCCTCCGTTATTGTCCGTTCTTTATCTTACCATTTATTTTCTACGTATTCACAGAAAGCATACATATCTTTTATTTCAAGCTTTTTGCCATCGTCAAGAATAACGTCACCGTTCCAAAGACCGTGCACCTGATGAGTATGCATTCTTGCAACACCTAAATTCATATCTGAATGATGGTCAAAGGTGGGAGTCATTGTAAGGTTAAATCTTCCGTCCTCTGAAATAAATCTCCAGGGCTCCATAAATTTATCGGGCTTGGGGAAGGTTTCAACGTCTACTGCACCAAATTTATGTGCTTTACCGTCATAGAAAATGCAGGTTTCCGTTGCATTGCTTTCGTCACCTATTGCCCAAGTGATTTCAAATCCGAAAAGATGCTTTTCGCCATTTTCATCAACAAGATAAGTAGAGCCGTTACCCCAATACCATACCATTTTATGAGGTGTATTTACTCGACCCCAGTCAAGAGCACAGAAGGCTGTATCCTTTGAAAACTCGTAAACGTCGTCACCATATTTATAGTAGCCCTTACAAGGCATACAGTTTTGCTTTGTGGTCATAAAGTACTTCGTGTCATCGCCGTGGAAGGGAAGTACAGTTGTGATATTTTCAAGACCGGGCATAATATCCATCTCAAATTCACATTCAACCATTTTACCCTTTAATGGCATTTTAAACCAAAGACGTCTTGACTCTTCTTTTGTGTCAAAGTCAAATTCTGCTTTACCGATTACGTCTTTATAACGGTTAGGCACGTCGCCCTTGGGTGGCGGTACGTGTTTATCCTTTCCGCCAAGGTAAAGCTGAGTGGCATCTGCAATAACCTTGCAGTTTTCAAGGTCGATAAGCTTCGCGGCAACATAACCGCCAATTGAAATATTAGCAAAGCTTAACTGCACCATATATTTGCCGTCTGAAACCTGATAAAAGTCCCATTCTTTTTTACTCATTATGCTACCGGGCTTTACAAAATCTCTGTTGTAGTCGAAAACGTTATGCCTTGCCCAGCCCTTTGCAAGAAGCTTTCCATCGGGTGAAAGAAGCTGTGTATAATCGGTATACTCCGTCTGTTTAGATTTTTCTTTCCAATCCTTAAACGGTACGTAGGTTCTCTGAGTTTCTGCACTCACAGAAATCACTCCTCATATATCAAAATTTATTTTGCACTTGTAAACATATAAAGGAAGTTAATTCCGTTGTTTATATTCTGCATAGCTGAAGTTGCAGTTCTGTCAAATGCAGTAGGACTTGTGTCTTCAATAACACCAACACTAACGAGTGCTAATCTGAGCTCGCCCTCTGCCTCTTTCCATTTTGCAGTGTCAACTATTGTTTCCTGAAGCTGAGCCTCTACGTTTGCAATTTTCTCTTCAACGTAAGCAATCTGCTCAGGTGAATAGCCTGATTTATCCGCCTCTTCCCAAGCCTCGAAATAAAGCTTAACGGTATTTGTAAGTCTTCCTTCGTTATACTGAGGATAAACGTCAGGTCTTGAATAAACGTCAACAATTTTATCGTCTGTCATAATGTCAAAGGCTAATTTAAGAGCAACGTCATTATGAGGAAGCTTCTCATGGTCTTGGTTTTTAATATACCATGTTGTACAAGGAAGAAGACCTGTTGTGGGGTCAACTGTGTTGTCAGGTGAAATATGGTCGTGGGCAGGGTTGTTACAATAAGTGCCTGCCGCAACGTAATCATCACCAAGAGTTTCGCCAACGTCGGCAAAGGTTGCCCACATTGAAGCTGAGGTTGCATGAACGATACCGTCGCCATTTGTTTTGTTGTAATCACGACAAAGAGGGAACATTCCGCCACCGTAGCAACAAATATCAAATACCTTTGTGCCTGTATCCATAAGAGCAAAGAGGTTATCCTCAAAGTTTGCTCTTGCATTCATAAAGTAATCAACCTTATCTCTGACTACCTTATATTCATCGCCTTCAAGCCATTTTGCTCTTGCCTCTTCGTAATAATCCGTAGGACAAAGAGCCCATATAATTGTAGTTGTTCTGACACCGGCTTCAACAACGCCCTCTGCCAGACCGCCTAAAGCACTCTTCAGCACGTCACTTGGCAGAATTCGTAAAACAATGTTGAGGAAATATGCTAAGAAGCCCTCGCCTAAAAGAGAAGGAAGGAATTTTCCGTAAAGCATTTCGTCATCATGGATAATACTAAGGTTGTTTGTAAGAATATCACCGATAATATCAGAGCCGTCAATAGCGGGAATAACGAAAACAACTCTCTTAATAAGCTCATAATCCTCAGGGTATGTTTCAAGATAGTTTACCGCAATAGTACCGCCAAGAGAAATATGGCAAAGTCTTACCTGCTCAGCTCCTGTTTGAGGTAAAACTACGTCGTGAATATAGTGATGAAGCTTTTCAGTTTCCCAGATAACGTCACCGAATGAGTCGTAACCGAAATAGTAAATGCTTTCTTCACCAACAATTTCAGCCAAGCCCTGAAGAGGAAGAATATTATAATAATACTCTTTAATCTCATCGGTCATTTCACTCATAGGACATTCATAGCAGGGCACTTCAACGGGAGTGAGATAATTACCCTCGTTATCCTTATGAATTGCATATAAGCCCTCGTATGCACCCTTTCGCATTGCATCTGTAAGACCCATATCCTTGCCCTTAACAACAGACATTAAAAGCGGACCTAAAGCTTCCTTTAAAAGACCCATAATGTCAATTTCAAGAGGCCAACCGGTGATATAATCGCCGTTGCTGTCGGTCATTCTTGAGCCATCGGGATTAAGAAGATAGGTATCATTCTGGCTCATGCCATGAACAATGATAATAGGCGTATCCTTGTCATAATCTGCTACGTAAGATAAATCTGTAACAGTTGAGCCGGTTGTTGCGCCTGCTGTGCCGTCTACAGCTGAAGCGGGTACAACCGCAACAGAAAAGAGCATTGCTGCAACAATTAAAATGCTTATAAATTTTTTCATTTTCATATATTAACCCCCTAGTTAATATTCCATATAGGTAAATAATACCATATTAACAAAAGCTTAACAATAAAAGCATTGCACAACTTTTTTATTAATCTTTTGTAAAAAACCACAAAAACTCAACTAAAAACAAAAAATCAAAGCACTTCTTGTCTTTTAAAACAGAAGTGCTTTATTTAATATCTTATACTACTTATGCAAAATATTTTATTAAATATAATATTAACATATGCACGGGGTAAAAGGCATAGAAGCCGTATTGCAAGACTTTACTTGACTTACCCTTTTTGCCGTTGTAAAGCCATATAGGAATTAATGAGAATACTGCAAAGCCCTGAGAGGGAATTTCAACCGTCTTACCGAAAACATCAAAAATAAACACCTGACCCTCGAAGAATACGATATTTATTAAAATCATTCCTATAAGCTGTAAAATCGGTGTAAAACGGTAGCCTCGGCACAGATAGAACATTACTACTGTAAGAACTCCTAAAAAGCCGTAATCAACAAAGCCTAACGTGCCGCCTACAGCTATAAGAGCTAACCATAAAAGAGATTTTCCAATATTCTTTGGAGAAATATCTTTTTTAAGATTATCTATAACTTTAATAGCAAGCAGACCTAATAAAAGCGTAAACATCACGTTCTGATGATAGGGATTAAACCACCGGCTACTATAAAATAAATTGAAAGGTATTTCAGAAATTAACGCAAAGGCTAAAAGCCTTAAAGCGTATTTTTTAAAGTTTTTTGTATGTATAAAGCCTTCTGCAATCTGAAAAGCAAATATGGGAAAAGCCATTCTACCTATATAAGTCATCCAGTTTCCGAAGCTCATAGCTGTAGCCCAGATATGATCGCTTATCATAAGTAAAACCGCAACCAATCTTAATGTATTTGAATTTAAAAACCGTATTTTTTTTGCTTTATCAATTAAGGGGGCTTTTTGCATTGTCACTTCCTCCTTTTTAAATCAAATATTTTTATGAATTTTATTGTTTCTGAGGTGCAGGTCTGAATTTCGCAGTATATTCTTTTACGTCAATTCGAATTATACTTACAACCTCTGTTAATCTGTCGTTAAATTCAAAATCCTTTTTAGTCTGGGTTTTCATAAGCGCTGAAAGAGCCTGTTTTTTCTCTTCAACGTCTTCAACGATTACCGCCGTACCCTTTGCCATAAGCGAATAGTAGCTTATACCGTACTTACAAGCGACATCGCCCTCAAAAGGCACGATATCACATTCCATTGAAATAAAAACCTTAGGATTTTTCCGCATAACGTCAAGCTTTCTTCCGGTTTTTGCACCGTGAAGCCACAAAGTGAGCTTTCCGTTTTCAAAAACGTGACCGTAATTCATGGGCACAACGTAAGGCTCGTCACCGTCTACAAGACCGAGGTGAAGCACCTTTGATTTTTCAAGAATCATATTGATAATATTTTCATCCTCTATAAGTCTTTCTCTTCTTGTTAAACCATTCATAAAAACACCCCTATAAACTTAATGCTTTACAATTGTTGATTCTATCGGAGCTTGTACAAATTAGAAATCATAAGGTTACTCCGTCTTTAAAAATGGCAATTTCACGGTTGCCGTAAATTTCGTTTTTCGTATGCTCTCCGTCACATATATTTTTAATTAAATCTAATAGTTCTTTTGCTTTTTCGCCGTTATCAAGACCGTAAGCAGAAAAATCTATCCAATGAGGCTTTTTCTGTGCAATTACGTCGTTAGATGCAATTTTAACTGTAGGCACTGCACCGCCTAAAGGGGTACCTCTTCCCGTTGTAAAAAGCACAAGGTGACAACCACTTGCGGAAAGATTTGTAATCGAAACAATATCGTTACCCGGCCCATTCAGCAAGCTCAAGCCCGATTTTCTCACACTATCGCCGTAATCAAGCACGTCAACAACGGGGGCTCTTCCGCCCTTTTGAACACAACCCAAGGATTTTTCTTCAAGAGTTGTTATTCCGCCCTCTTTATTGCCGGGTGAAGGATTTTCGGAAACGGGCTGTCCGTGATCTTTGAAATACTTTTTAAAATCGTTTATAAGCTTTACGCTTTTATTGAATATTTCTTCGTTTATGCATCTTTCAAAAAGCACAGCTTCAGCACCAAACATTTCGGGCACCTCGGTAAGCACGGCACTACCGCCCATTGAACAGATTTCATCTGTTACCTTACCTACCACCGCATTAGCGGTAATGCCTGAAAAGCCGTCAGACCCACCGCATTTAAGCCCGATTTTAAGCTTTGATACGGGCACGGGTTTTCTCTGATCCCTTGAAGCAGCTTTTTTTAACTCTTCAATAAGACGAATACCCTCTGAAATTTCATTCTCGCAATCCTGAACAGAAAGAAATTTAACTCTTGTTTCGTCCCATTCCCCTAAAACCTTCTTCATTTCAGGGATATTGTTATTTTCACACCCTAACCCTAAAACAAGCACTCCGCCTTTGTTAGGGTGATTTATAAGACCCTTTAAAACAAGCTGAGTTGTTTTCATATCGTCGCCCAACTGACTACAGCCGTAAGGATGTGAAAAGTAAATTGCACCCGTTTTTTCGCTTAACTGCTTGCCGATACTATTAACGCAACCAACGGTGGGAATTATCCAAATATCGTTTCTTATGCCGATATCGCCGTTATCACGTGTAAAAGCATTTATGTAAAATGGCTCTTTTTCTTGTAAAGCCTCAAAGCTCGGCTTGTATTCATAAGAGAGAATATCGCCTAATTTTGTTTTCATATTGTGAGAATGAACACCTTCACCCTCACTTATATTTTCCGTTGCGTAGCCTATGGGATAGCCGTATTTTATAACGTCTTCACCCTTTTTAATATCAGATAATGCGATTTTATGACCCGTATTTAAGTCAACGCAAACGTTATCCTTATCGTTTATTCTGACAGTATCCATCTCATTGCATCCTTTGCACCAACGGTGTCAATTTTATTATAATATTCTGTCACAGTATCTACCATATCTGAAAGGCTTTCGCCCCATAAGGCTTCATTTTTCAGAATATCCGCAATGCCGTTATTCTTCATCGCTTCAACAACGCTTTGGGCATCCTCGGGATTATCGTTTTTATAGAAATAAATCAAAAACGCTAATGACATTGTAAGGCATTTTGGAGGCTTATTGTTTTTCTCTTTGTATTCAAGAATTGTAGGCAAAACCCTTACTGAAAATTTACTAACCGAGTTAAGAGAAATTGCTCGCCATTTATGATGAATAAAGGGATTTTTAAAGCGGTCGAAAACACTGCTTGCAAACGCAATACTATCTTCATTTTCACCGATTGTAGAAAGAATTTCCTCTTTCATCGCTTTGTTCAAAAATGCGAAAGCAGTTTCATCACTCATAGCCTGACCTACTGTTTCAAGTCCTGAAAGAATTGCACCTGCAACAAGCGAGGTATGGGCACCGTTTAAAATTCTTACTTTAATTTTTTTGTAGGGCTTTGCATCGTCCGTCCAGATAACGTTAAAGCCTGCTTTTTTAAGGGGTAATTCATCTTCAAAATTGCCCTCAATAACCCAAAGATGAAAAATTTCCGCAGTATCAAGAAATTTATCGTCTTTATGAAGCTGAGCGGTTTCATCATCAGGGTAGCCCGTTACAATTCTGTCAACAAGAGTGTTTGAGAATGTATTTTCGTTATTTATCCAAGTAACAAAAGAGTCTTCTAATCCCCAATACTCTGCATATTTTAAAACGCATTTTTTAAGCTCATCGCCGTTATTATCTATAAGCTCGCAAGGTAAAAGGATAAAGCCTGAAAGACCGCTTTTATATCTTTTATAAAGAAGCTGTGTAAGCTTTCCGGGAAATGATTTGCAAGGCTTATCGTCAAAGCTACAGCTATCATCAAAGGCAATACCCGCCTCGGTTGTGTTTGAAACGACAAATTTAAAATCGGGATTTTCTGCAAGCGACATATATTCATCAAAGCTTTTATAGGGGTCAATGCCTCTTGAAACTGATTCTATAAAATGATGCTCTTTTTTGATTTCACCCTTATCAATTCCACGTAAATAAAGGTTATATTTACAATTTTGCTCGTTTAAAAGACCGCATTTGCCACCCTCCCGAGGCTGAATAACAACCGCTTTACCGTCATAAAGTCCGTTTTTATTCATAACGTGGAGAAAATAATCAAAAAAGCCTCTTAGGAAATTGCCTTCGCCAAATTGTATAATGGTTTCCTTCATATTAATCACCGATTTTGCAAACTGTTTGAAAACATTAGCAGTATATATAAAAAAGATTCTCGATTTTTGTAAAAGCTTTCAATCAATCACATTATACCATATACTGCAAAAGAAATAAAGGAATTGTGAAGAACAATATTTACCGGGATAAACTGTTTCGGTTTTTGATTTCACCTCAAACAACAGCGATTTTCAAATATTATTTAAGCTTTAGAAGAGGGATTTACCATATTACCTGTGAAATTTTTAAACACCTGAGAAATACGCGTTATTACTGCTTTTCACAAAACTGAGTAACTTTAACCTTGTCACGAATTAACCAAATAATCCTTTTTAAATCCGTGGGCACCAAAGATCTGCCATTTACCAACACCCAAGCGTTGTAAAATTGCATTCCGTTCCTCTAAGCATAATTTAGAATCTGTATCGACTGAAGTCATTAATATTGGTGCATATTGATTATACCTTGCTTGTTCTGAAGTAAGCCCGTGAGTATTTATGTAAATGTCACCGGTAATAGCAATATGATTTGAATAATCTATTAAAACTATTTCTCCCGGTAGATGTCCGCCTTTTCCTTCGTACACTTCAAAATTCAAGTCACCAAAATTCAAAAAACCAATCTGGGTCAAAGCTTTTTCATAAGAATCCTTACTTTTCCATAATTTTACTATTTTTCGTGGATTTACCGGATGGTACTCAGTAAGAATTTTACATATATTAATATACGGTTTATGTAAGGGGTTTTCTTCACGGTATCCGTTCAAACCATTATACAGTTTTTCCAAACATACAGCCGTTTTTTCACTTGCAATAACTTCATCAAACAGTGGCAAAAGTCCGCAATGATCTACGTCTGCATGCGTAACAAGTATTCTTTTTTTTACTTTTTTGAATTCAGGAATAAGTTTTTCAAACAAAGCAATCATTTCTTTTTGATAACAAGCGTATCCGCTATCCACAAACAAATAGTCATCGTTACTCTTAATAATTATCGTATTACTGCCACAAGGAGGTTCAATTAAAACTATTTCAGTTTTTTCTGAAATTTTATGAGTGCTTATGCGTGGTGAAAAATTAACACCTTTGGATAAACTTAACAGCTCTGCAAACTTACTTATACTGTCAAACGTTCTATACGGAGATAAACCTTTCTCATCCAATGTTTGCATAGCGAGATTAACGTTAATTAAAAGTTCTTGATTTTCGGAATCAGTCAAGCCCATCATCTGTGATAAACCCAAAACGTAAGTATTATAAAAAATACTGTTATCGTACACGTTTTTGGAACTATTATAATCAATTACTCTCACTTTACACAGTTTTTCTGCTTGGGTCAAAAAACGAGATATTTTATCATAATCATCAACATATAACCCCATTTTAAAATACTGGTAATCAGTTCCGTTTTCCTGAGAGCTTATATAAGAAATATTAAAATTAAATTCATTTATAAGTTCAAGAACATCTGTAACACTTCCGGGGACATCTTTCAAACAAAACTCTAATAAAACAATGCTTGTTTTATCATCACTGTCGTTTCTTAAATAACCGATTTTTTTAAGTTCAGAATCGGCCTTTTTCAGTTGTTCCTCCGTTCCTTCTGCATCAATAAACAACGTATGAGTATCAACTGCCTTATTATAACTTACACGTGTAATATTAACCCCTAACACAGAAAAGCACTTGCTGGCTTTTAAAAAAGCTCCGATATGGTCAGGCATAGATGTAACATAAGTCTTTTTCATTTTCATCACCACGAGAAAGTATATAGAATAAAAAATTAATCGTATTATATCACCTAATTAATTAAATACAACAGTTTTTTCTTGAAAATTTTACTGAAGTTTCATTTCCCATAAATTAGTAATAACCACCCCGAAAATTTTCTGACAATTACAAAATCCCCACCGAAATGTCAGTAGGGATTTTATCGTTAATTTTTCTTTTTTACTTTTTCTGTAAGCTTATTTATACCTTTATCAACAACGGGAAAAAGGAATTTTACAATTAATACAGCAATAAAAGCACATATAGTACCCGTTAAAACACCAAACATTACGTCGGTGCAGTAATGCACCTCAACGTAAATTCTTGAAAAGCCCATCAAAGCTGCAAAAATTGTTACGGGGATACCGAATTTTCTATTGTGCCAAAGCAAAGCGATAGCCGCCGCAAAGGCTGATGCGGTGTGACCCGATGGGAAAGAAAAGCTTGTGGGCTTGCTTACAAGATTCGGGTAAACGTATTCCGCACCCCAGAAAGCATATTTTTCGGGATTTGTGTCAAAAAGGTTAAAGGGTCTCGGTCTTGCAAAAAACTCTTTAAGGAAAAGGTCGTTGCAAATAAGCATAACGAGAAGAGCCACAATAACTGAAAGCCCCGCCTTGCGATATTTTTTAGTGCATAAAAGAGCTAAGCCGATAACGATAAAAACTGCACCGCCGTTTCCAAGGGTTGTAATACCCACCATCAAAGCATTAAGAAACTCATTGTGAATACTCTGAATCCATTGAAAAACACTAAGATCAAACTGTAAAAAGGAATCAAATAATTCTACCATTTTTACCCCTTCTTTCTAATTTAATTCGCAAGAATTATACCACAAATCAACGAAGAATAAATCTACAATTTAGTAAAATTTCTATTTTTTCTTATTCTATTTCATCAAGGCTTACACCTTTTGTTTCTTTAACCTTTAATGCAAACATAATTGCCGCTACTGAAACTGCGGGTAACGCTACCACGAGGCAAGCCCACCAAATAGGAAGCTTGAGCATACCTAAAATAGTTACACCGTAGCCTACCGCAAGGCCAATTATAACAAGAAGACCTTCAGCACCTACAACTGAAGCGCGTATATCCGTAGGCACCTTTTCCGTCATCATTACGTTCATATAATCTCTGCCTATCCAATATGAGCCTTGATAAAGACCTGCAAGGGAGCCTATTAGATAAGGGTTCCAACCGTTAAGAATTCCTGCAACGAAAAGAGCGTAACCCACTACGCAAGTAGCAGAAAAAAGCGTTACGGTTACTTTTCTTCCTAATTTATCAGCAATGAAGCCTGAAAGAAAGGTTATCGAAGCGTATATTACGGGCACCATAAATAAAGCCTTTGTAATATTTCCCGTGCTCATTCCCGCACGGTGCATTGATGACTCAAAATATAATGCAATAGCAGGCATTGCCGCATCAAAAATGATGTGAGATATTATAAGCATTTTAGTATCTTTGGTAGAGAAGATATACTTAACGCCGTTAAATACTCCCGACTGATTTCTTTGAGCTTCCTTTTTCTGTTTTTTAAGTGCTTTCTCGGCTTCTCTTTCCTCAAGAGGACGTGAAAGATATGAAAGCCTTTCGTTTATGAAAACCTTTGTATCCTTTGCAAAAAGCATTACAAGCACAACCGCACAGAAACCGATAAGAGCAGGCACAAGGAAAATTTCACGCCATTTTGAGCTGTCCTCACCCATAAGAATATCGCGAAGAGTAGGAATAAGTATAACGCCTAAAATACCGAAGCTTTTAAGAAAGCTATATATCTTTGCTCTGTGCTTATGGGGTGCTTCTTCAAGAATATAAATAATCTGTATATCGTGACCCATAAAGAAGCTGATAATGGCAAAGCCCACAAGAAACATTATATAGCTTGTAGACAAATGTATCACAAGAAGTCCCATCGCCATACCTAAGGTAGACATAACGAAAAGAGGCTTTCTTCCCAATTTATCGGCAAGAGCTTTATAGAACGGTGTAAAAATACCTAAAACGTATGTAAAAACACCTATACCTGAATGAAAAGCAAGCCCCTCTTCATAGGTATAGAATTTGCCCATAAAGGGATTATTTACAAAAAACTCGGTTACAAACGAGGACTGCACTGTAACGGTAAGGTTACTTGTAACCTCATCAAGAATATTAACAACCGCAATAAGCACAAGCAAAACGAAAAAATATTTGCTGCCTGAATTACGGCTTTGTGCTTTTTTCAGCCTTGAAAGCTCATTAGCCTCCCGTTGTTGTAATTTGCTTTTGTCAGCGCCCATAAAACCACCCTACATTTTTTAATTTGGGATTACGATTTTTTAATAAGCTTAATTAACCGCATCTCAATTCAATTCTTTTGTTAAATTATATCACAAAGCTTAGCCTATACACAACTATTTTAATAAACAAAAAGCCTTCGTCAAAAAAGACGAGGGCTTTTTAGTGTTTTTAAACTTTAATCCGTCAGGTTAAAATAGTAACGACGATTAATATTGCAAGGAAGGTAGTGTTAACGAGAGTAAACATACCCATATATTTTTTCAAGCCCTTAGGCTGATGCTTGAGATACTCTTTTAACGTAATCAAGCTTGCAAGTGAAGAGATGATAATTCCCAATGAACCGATGTTTACGGAAACTAACAGGTCGCGATAATTTTCTGTAAACTTTGACAAGAAAATCGCTGTGGGAACGTTACTGATAAACTGACAGGAAACGATACCTGCTATCAAGGTGTTTTCAGCAACGATGCTTGAAATTAATTCTTTAACAGCGGGAATTCTTGCGATATTACCTGAGAAGATAAAGAAAACGCAGAAGGTTGCAAGTAATGCATAGTCAACGTATTTAAATCTTTTTCTGTCAACGATTAATACAGTAACTATAACAAGAGCAAGTGTAATTAAATGAGGAACTACACGGAAAATACTTAAAATAACGAATACAAATAATATTGCGTAGATAATGAGCTCTTTTTTCTTTATTTCAAATTTTTCCTCATTCTTCAAGGTTAAGGGGTCGTTTTTGATAAACAAACAAGCTATGAATAACAATGCTGCAACTGTAATTGCCTGAATCAATAACACGCCAAAGAATTCAAGTGTGGGAATGTTGAAATATGAATACAAGTACAAGTTCTGCGGGTTACCGTAGGGTGTTATCATACCACCCATATTTGCCGCAATAGTTTGTAAAATAAACGTAATTGCCAAGTACTTATCGTTATTGGTTGAATGTAAAACGATAAAGGTTAAGGGTAAGAAGGTAATCAATGACATATCGTTTGCAACAATCATATCAAAGAAAAATGTTCCATACACCAAGCAATAAATAACTGCTCTTCTCGTTTTAAACAAACCAATCAGCTTTTTCGATATTAACTCAAATACATTGGTGTTTTTTAAGCCTGCAACAACAGCCAACATACAGAATAAAGCTACCAAGGTTTTATACTCAAAATAACCTAAATACTCTTTATCGATTGGTACAAAAAAGATTGTAATCACTGTGGCAACAATCGCAATTGACAAAACAACCTCTTTTTTTACAAAGCGGACTGTTGCCTCTCTGATTTTATTGAATTTACTCATTGTGTTTTCGCCTCTTCAATTAATAGTTATCTTTATCTGAAAGTCTGGCTTCTTTGATGCCGTTACGGATACAATATTCCTGAGCATATGAGCCTTCGTTACAGTAAACGACAACCTTATCCTCGCATCCGTCAAATACGCCCCAGCCTAAATCCTTAACTGAATCTGGAATAATAACAGTATCAAGGCTTGTACAGCCTCTGAAAACGCAGTCATCAATTTTAACAACGCTATCAGGAATTTCAATTTCATCAAGAAGAATGCAGTTACAGAATGCACCTTCACCGATTTCATTAACGCTATCAGGCATTGTAATTCTGTTTAACTTCTTACTGTCGCAGAATGCCCAGTCGCTGATAACAGTTACGCTATCCGGAATATCATACTGAACCTCACGGCTGTTTGCAGGATATGCAATAAGAGTTGATTTGTTTTTGTTAAACAATACGTAATCGTTACCATCACGTTTGTTAGGCTCTGATTTATAATACATATTTTTAGGCTCAACTCTGATAGACTTCATGTTTTCGCAGCCTCTGAAGGGAGCATCAGAAATACTGATAACAGATGCAGGAATCATAACGCTTGTAAGAGACTTACAGTTTTTGAATGCACTCTTACCAATTTTTCTAAGACCTGCAGGTAATGTAACAGATTCCATATTTATACAACCATTAAATACCAAGTCGTCAATTTTTGTAACCTCTTCGGGAACAACCATTTCCTTAAGACCTACGCAGTCGGAGAATGCATTTTCACCGATTATAGTTAATTTAGATGGTAAATCAATTTTTTCAAGACTCTTACAAGAGTTGAAAACACCACCGTATAATTCTGTTAAGCCATCAGGAAGTTCAACTGTTTCAAGCACTGCACAGTTTTCAAAGGCACGTTCACCAATTTTTATACAATCATTATGAATTCTTAAGTGCTTCATGCTGATACAGTCACGGAAAGCACTTTCGCCGATTCGAACGGTTTTTGCAGGTATAACAATTTCCTGAAGCCTGCTACAACCACGGAATGCTTCTGCCTCAATATCCTCCAAGCCATCGGGAAGTAAAATTTTCTCCAACTGTTTTTTATCCTTAAAAGCATCCTTACAAACAATGCGAACGCTATCATCAACCTCGATTTTTGTTCCGTTATCTTCGCATTTTTCCAACTTGTCACGCTCGTCAGAAAGAGTAAGCCTGTCCATCGTTTCCGGAGGAAGGTCTCTCGTCATATCTTCTAAAAGCTTTTTCATATTACTTGTTGTGCTGTGATGAATATTTCCAAGTAATATTGAAAATGCCGGAGGAACTACGCTTTCATCTTCCAAGAAAATCGGGAAAATCGTCTTATCATTTTCGCGGGCAACAATGATTTCCATACCACAGAAGGGAGAAGCCATTGAATGTCTTGAAACGAACAACAAAATTCCGTCTGATTTTTCAATTCTGCGACGAAGCTCTTCTCTGAAATCGTTTCCGTTTTCACAAGACTCGTCATACCAAATTCTGTATTTGCGATCATAAAGTGCATCAAGGATCGGGTATACCTTTGCAGTATCACGGTGAGAATAACTCACAAAAAGATAGGGCTCTTCTCCTCTGTATGCTTCAAATTTAGTCTGCATTTCTATGAAGTCTTCGGGTGGATTTTTTAACTGATTTTTAGTAGCCATTTCCATTCTCCTTAATATTAATCATCATCCTTTAACTGCTCTTTTAACGATAAATCGTTAAAAGGAACAAGGCACGGATGTAGTTTTGCAAGATTGTTTCTTGTTTCGCCGTAGCAATAGCCCTCTGAACGCATATACGCATTCCAACGCTTGTGCTCAAGAACTCTAATTAACATAAGCTCTTCTTCAGTACGCTCTGCCGGAGGCTTATCTGTACCTGGAATACCCAGGTCACTTTTAAGCTTCTTATGTAACGCTGAGGCAATTGAAGAGCGATAATTATACTCATATTTCCAGAAGTCTGCCTCGTCGCCCCATTTAATATGCCTTCCCAGTGCAACCTGCTCTAATTCTGAGTTTATAATAACGTCCTCAGAATAGGTTGATTCTATATCACCGATAAACTCAATGTCATACGCCATTCCCGAATAGTTTTTTATATCCTTAAGGGCGTTTTTCTTTTTAGTGTCGTATACAATTGCTTGTATCTGAGGTGATATTCCCATCTGCTGTGTAAGCTGTCTTAAATAAACCGCCGTATTGATGTTATCTCTGTCGCTACCTAAAGAAACCATTACGTAGGTCGTGTTCTTGAGCTTCTTTATAATAGAAACAAAATCAGCACCTTCAACGTTACAGTTTACGAAATCAATTTTGTATTTAGATTCACCGAAGGGAACGTTGTCGCCACTGAATTTTTTATCAACAAGCTCAGGGTATTTTGCAGAAAAAATAGCTTCAACCTCTTTATTTGAATCTATACAGGTTATTTCAATTTCATAGCCTTCCATCTGACAAAACCAAGCCAGAGTTTTTGTCATCTCGGTACCAAAGCCACCCATTCCCACAATAACTGCAGAAATCAGCTTTTTACCATTTTCCATTTCCTTGGCATTATCGAAAAGCTTTTTACCATCCGTATACAGCATTCGATTAAGTCTTGAACGAATTTCGTTTATTCTATACGTCCTAAGATTTCTGTTACCCATCGTTGACAACAAAAGCTCACTTTCAATATCAACCGAGAAGGTATAAACCTTTGTATTAGGGCGGTTTTCGTATTGTGAACTCAAAATAAGAGTTTGCTCAACGTTTTCAGACTCGTTTTCACCAATCAAGAAAAACGTAATGTTTTTATCTTTGTTATGGAAATTCAAATTAATATCCAAAACATCCTTTTTAAAGCAAATTCCGTTTAACGCTTTGGCTCTTTGAATAAGCTCACTGGTTTGTTCATCGTCATCATTATAAACGTCTGCAAAAATAAATACAATCTTTTTATGCTTCACGCTTTTAGCGATAGAAAGCGCTTTATCATTCAACTCGGAAAATACGTATACGTCCCAATTGTAATGTAGCATAAATTTGAGAGATGCTGAAATATTCTTAAAAAATGAAAGCACAACACTGAAGGTTAGTAACGGTGATAAAACAAACATCAGTGCCGCGTAGATAATGTATGCCGACTGCAACCAGCCTTCGATAGAAGCGGTGCTTTGAGTAACAAAATCATAGCTCAGATTCATTGTAAAGGCGCATAACGTTTCAAATACCGCAACCAAAATAACTTCCGAAACGTCTACTACCCTGCCATGGAAGGTAGCACCATTAAAGTGAAAGCTGGCACAAAGTAAAACGATTGATAAAAATACGCCTACAATAAACGACGTAAATACTGCAGAGTCTTCTCGTCTGACGCCATTTTTCCGGTTTACGTGCTTTTGAATCAGAATTGCTAACGGAAAAATTAATGGTAGTGGTATAAAAACAGCCCAAATTCCCCAGCCCATAAATGTCACCTCTTTTAAGGTAAAATATATATTATAAATACAATCTTATCAATCAGAATGAAGAATGTATATTGTTTTCGTATTTAAGTAAATGAAAATTTAAATTTCAAGGGGCTCATCACAGCTACCCGCGGCAAGCAGGCAGCTGTGACGTTGGTTTTATTTAGCTTTTTCTAAATATAATTTTAAAGTAGCTTTTTTGCTTCCTGTAGAATATTTGAAAGCAGTATTGAGACGCATATCTGATTTAAGGTTTGAATATCTGATGATATCATGTAACTTACCTTCGTTGCAAAGCTTATTAACAAACTCATCACGTAAGGTTAAATCGATGCATTTCAAGCTTATTTCTACAGAGCCCTTATCAATTTCACGACAAATTGTATCACGAACGCTATCGAAATCATAGGTTTCAAAATACAAGCCGTGTCTATGATAATAATTGCATTTTGTTGCCGTACATACCGGCACGGGAAGATTTTCCTCTATCTTATGGTCTATACTGAGCTCATCTGAAGTGATACAGAAATAATCGTAGGATATCTTATCACTAAAGTCTTTTTCAGCCATTGTATTTGAACCGTCACCCCAGGTTACGTCCATGAAGTAATAGTCGCCTTCAAGGTTCAGCATATTCCAGCCATGATACTCTGTAAAGTCGGAGCCGGTCATACCGCGAACGTAAACGCATTCTATACCAAGAAGATTTAAAAGGTATTGTAATGCAACGGAATAACCTGCGCAAACAGTTTTATGATTTACAAATACTCCGTAAATTGAACGTAAATCGTCAGGCTTATCGTCAGCATCTGCATCATTTTTCTGAATGTCAAGACCAACTGAATCATAGTCAACAAGGTCGATTATATAATTGTATGCACGAAGAACAACCTCGTAGTCGCTCATTCTGCTATCAATTGTATCAAGGAAGGGCTTTAATGCTTCATCAACTGCTTGTTGACGAGCTTCAACCTCTTCCGGTGTAAGGCAATAGCCTAAATCAACCTTTGTAATAGCACCTGTTTCCTGGTTAGAGTAATAGCTATACGATCTCTTAAACCAATCAATATAGGGGTTATCTCTCTTAATGTAGTCGACGATTTTAAAGAGCTGCTCTTTATCAATCACAACGGGAATATCATCGACTGAGGGTTTGAAGCTCATTATTGCCTGATAAATAAGGTCATAAACCTGTTTTTCATCATCTGACAATAATTCGAAAGCATACAAACGAATATCTTCAGGATTTCTCAAACGGGGTCCTGCAAGAGGGTCTTCACCGTTTTCCCAAGTACGTTTTTCTATATTAACGTTTTTGGGAGCTTTTTTCTTACCCTCGGGGATAACCATTCTGCCGGTAGGGTCAATGGGAGCAACAAGCTCACCACAGAAATCCATATCAAGCGGGAACTCAGTATCCATAAACGGAGTTCTACCCTTTATTGTTGCGCCTCTTGAAAGAGGATAATTTGCACGGTAACGAATAAAGCCTTCACCATATTGGTCTTGTCGTAACGCGGTGATAATTTCCTCTCTTCTTGCCATAGTGGATTCGTTTATGAGATATGCATACTGAACCTCTACCCATTTTGCCATACCCTCATAAATCTGTAACGTGTAATCCCCGTATTGCTTGGAGATTGCTTTTTCGTTCCAGTTAAGGTACTGCCAAATATGTGTAAGCTCATGAGCAATCGTAAGCATAGAAGCCATACGAGGTGCTCCGTTTTCAATCATAAGACAATATCCGTTACGGTTTTTGATAGCAACACCAATAACTCTTCCGTCAGCATTGTTAGTGGGAACAAATCTCTTTTTCAATGCCTTGTGAAGCTTTCTTGAGTTAACCATTTCAACACGGATACCTGCATTTATACGAATACCGAAGAAGGTTTCCATATTACGCTTAACATCTTCGTAAATCTTACGGAAATCAGCTTCATTCTTAACTGCAGTTTTACCGCACTGAATACAACGGTCTCTGCCGTCTGTAAGAGTTTCGTATTCTACACCGAAAATCTCCTTACCGCAGAAATCGCAATAACGAGAATCTTTTCTATCGGGGTCATAGCTTTCTAACGTTTCTGCAAGATGCACGCCGTTTCGTGCGCTCTTAAGCTCGTTATTACTGTTATAACCAACCTTTGTAAGATACTCATACGCTGCTTTGATATTTAATGCCGTCGGCTCGGTTTCGAAACCGTAGAGGGTGTAATGACGCTCGTGATAGGGCTTACGCTCAAACACAATCTTATCTTCCTCTTCTGTTTCTTCCGATTCATCCTGCTTCTCTGTTTCGTCGGTTTTTTCCGGTTCGTCGGTTTTCTCCGGTTCATCTACTTCAGCAGGAGCATTATCCTTGTTTTCTTGAACAACAGTTTCAGGCTGTACTTCAGTATCGCCCTCAGCTTCATCTGATGAGCTTTCTTCGTCCGTAGCAGTTTCGCTATCAGACACCTCATCCTCTGAAGATTCTTCTGCTTGCTCTTCAGCATCTGCCTGAGCTTCCGTCTCTTCAACGGGCTCTTCGGTAATATCATCGAGCGACGCTTCTTCTGAATCAACCGTCTCTTCTTGCTCTTCATCAGTTATAGCAAGCTCTTCTGACTCATCATTTTCAAGCTGTTCTTCAGAATTCTCTTCAATCAAAGCAACCTCTTCAGATTGTTCTTCTTCGGTCTGCTCTTCTTCAAGCTTTTCTTCAGTTATATCAGCTTCCTCTGAATCAGTAGCTTCGGTTTGCTCTGTATCACCTACAGGCTCATCCAAAGACGGGTCTTCTTCCGAAGGAATATCGTCTCCCTCGGGTGTAGGGTCATCCTGAATAGGCTTGATTTCCTCTTCGGGATTATCACCTTTTCCCTTACCCCATTTTTTCTTTTTATCCTTCTTGTCCTTCTTAGCCTTCTTACTCTTCTTATCCTCGTCTTCGTCTTTATCCTTTTTCTCGAAGGTACTCTTGATTTTATCTTTAACCTTCTGGATAAAGCCTTTTAAGCCCTTTTGTTTAGCCTTTTTATCTTCGGGCAAGTCTGTTTGACCGGTATATTTAGGAGGCTCCGGGTCTTCAGGAGGATTGAGGCTAAGCTCCATTGCTTCAAAATGCCATTCAAGGTAATCCTCAACAATGCGAAGGATTCTCTTAAGGTTTCTTTCAACTGCTATTGTAAGACCCAAGTCAAGCTGACTATCTTCAATAATATAAATACTATTGTGTGAAAGCTCGTAGCCGTCTCCGCTTAATCGATAAGTATTGGGACGGAAGCTATCCTCTTCAAGATGGTCGTCACAAGTTACTGCGCAGATATATGCCTGATTTTCAGCGAACAACGTACGGAACACTTCGTTAATAAGTGTTGTAATAGTGTAACGCACTTCATCAGTAAATGCTCCATCTGCATCGGGTAATTCAATTCGCAGAATTTCTTTGTTTCTGTAAAGTCTGTCGGGAATCTGGCTATTCTCACCTTCAAACAAAATCTCTTCTGCACTAGCAAAATTATTGTATTGCTTCATGTTAAGGTAGCCAGAGGTTTTTACTCGCACGTCAGCATATTCACGAGAAACTTTCATTCCTGAAATATTCTGCTGTGCACCAACCTTGTCAACAGTATCTGTGCCATAGATTATGTATTCACGGTTTTGTCTGTAAGAGGGTCGGCCGTTAATGTGGTCGGCTGCTCTTCTTACAAGAACCTGACCGTCAGCAGTAAGATGCATCATTTCATAATACTTACCACCGAAGGTAAAGAACTGACCGGGAATAAATCTTTGATAAATCTGGCCAATAAGCTCTGCACCAAGGTAATATTTTTCGCCTTGCTCATCTTCTGCAACGTATGCAGCAGATTTCAGCTCGGATACGCATTTATCAAGGAAATCCTTGTTTTTGATTGAATACAATTTATCGTATTCAAAGGTTTCAATATTATACTTTTCAATAGCATTAATAATTGAATGTGTGAACCTTACAGGATTATCTACGCCGATTTCAACAGTTCTTTCATAAGCTTCGTTAACTGCATCTACGTAGCTTGAAGGTAAGGTAGAAAGGCTGTTAAGGTCTGCGTAGCATTTGTAAAGCTCGTACCATATTTGCTTTTTAAGGTCAAATACGTCAATTCCCATAAGAGAGAACTCTTTTACAATCTGGTCCTCTTTCATTTCCTGTATGCTGAGCATAAGAGCAAGCTTAAGGAACATATTTCTGTCTGTTCTTGCATAATCAGCTACAATATAGGGAATTGCTTTTGCATCAGTTTCAAAAATTGATGCATTTTCTGCCATATAGTCCTTCAACAAATATTCTGAAGAAACAACATTGATAAAGCCCTGCTCTTTTGCACGTGTTGAGAAGTCACGTAGTATTTCAAACATATTACAGAATTCATCTTCAACAGTAAAATAGCCGTTTTGCTCAACCTTAGCAGACCAGAAGTTAGAGCTTGTAACAAAATACTCATCCATAACCTCTTGACCTGTGGGAAGACCGGCGTAATTCATAAGGTCATAGTAGTACTGCTTATCAATCCAGTTAATATCTTTAACGGGGAAGGTATCGCCACCGTACCACTGAGTCTTAGAAACCTGATTCTTCAACGCTGCAAAGGAAAGCTCAGTACCTATACCAAGATATCTTGAAATGTTTGGTACAAGTCTGTGTTGCCAATAATCATCATCGGAATTCCAGCACATATATGAGGAGGTACCGGTGTGTTTATTGGTAGCTGAAACTTCAGAAAGACTAGTCATAAGAATATGTGACATAGTGTCAACTAAACCGTCACAGTTTTTGTCGCATATACAGAAGGTAACGTTTTTATCATCTGTATTTTTGCATTTTTTAGCGAGAAGGCTTAAACCAATCTGAGCTGTTGTTACAAGCTTAGAGGGCTCAATAATAACACAGTATTCTACCTCGCTAAGGAACTCTGCGTTTGCATCGTGAACGTTAATATTAAGAACGTCTGAATAGCTTATAACACCAATATCGGGATTCTTTTTGGTTTTATCGAGCTTTTCGATATTCCACATAAACGGGATATTGGTAACTGCTTCAATACCGTTTTCTAACCACTCTCTTATATCATCCTCAATAGCGTGTCTACCAAGAACAACGAGAACCTTTTTATGAGAAGCAAGAACTCTGTTCATCGGATAGAATGCATATGGTATAAGATCGTTATAGAAGGGATTGTTGAAAAGAACGCTCTTACCGTTCAACAAATCAACTGCAGAATTGAGATAATTATGATCGATATCAAAGCCGGTATTGTTAAGAGCATCCATATAGGTTGCAAAGGAAACAATTTTCGGGTCTTCATCGTTTTCCATCTGGCGTAAAACCTCATCGGTAGATAAATCATAGCTAAACTCATTATTTACTGACGTGTTTTCCGCGATAAGCTTATCGTTGAAGAAGGTTCTTAAGAACTTTCTGAGCAATGAATAGTTTACTATTCGGTATGCGTCCTCGTCTTCACCGAGTAAGCCGGAATATTCTCTTTTTGATGAGCCATCAAGATAGAAATATATCTCGCCGATTAAGATGATACCAAACACGGGGAAAAACACACTCTTTATCATACGAGAAAGATAAAGATAACGTGAAACCATCATAAGTATTGAAGAAATGATGATTGCGGCGTAATAGAACGTTTTAAGCATATTTCTTGCTTGAACAAAACGCTCCTGTAAGCACCAGCTGCCTCTCTCCGCGAAATATTCATAAAACACCCCTGATACTTTTTCATGTAATGCACTTTCGGGGTTAACAGCTTTTTTTAATATTTGAATAACAGCTTTCTTTACTGACACGAATGCAACCATTATGATTGCGTTAGCAATAAAGAAAATCCAAAGCTCAAGGTTTAGCGAAGATAAAAGCGAGGAAAGGAAATTACCTGCACCGGTAACCGCAGAGGTTAACTTTCCTACAAGACCTAACAATGGTATCAGCGACAATATCTTGCCGGGAAGCCCACCGATTAAGGTGAGCAAGCTCTGGCAAAGTCTGTCTGCAAATATCATTGCGACAATTACGTAAAGGAACGCAACAATCGGCATAGGGAATTGTTTTGTTCTTTCGGGCTTTGGTAAATTAACCTTTTTCGCTAATAAGCTAAGCATTATTATGGGAAGAACTGCTACGAACAATTTGAAAATTGTCATAAGGATATTAACAATCATACAATTCCTCCCTGGTAATTTCTACTGATTTTACGTAGCTTATAGGAATATAAACCTGATGTCCCTCTTGCATATACTCAATTTTTCTTGCGAATTGAGGATAGGGTACGTCAAAATCATATTTATTAAGCTTACAGAAATCATAATCGTACGGTTCACAATCCGTAGGAATCGGATGTGAGCTGTCCATATAATTTGCAAAAACTCTTGTAACTTCTGCAATCTGGTTATCCAAATCAATCTCGTGTTTTCTGAGCACAAGATTTGTTTTGGATGATTTGCCTTTTGAATACTCAAGCATAGAGAAATCTCTCATAACATTGCACAAATACTTTAAGTATTCTGAGAAACTGCTCAATCCGCTATCGATATCAAGCAAAATACCACTCATAACAAAGTTAAAGTGTTTAAATCTGTTTATAATTTTACGGCGGTTATGAGCAAGGAAGCACATTCCTACAATCATAAATAATAACACCGCAGAACCAGCAACAATCAATGATGGTGCCATAGAGAAAATTGTGTTTACGTTGCTTAAAATTAACGGAAGGAATCCGAAAGCATACGCAGCAATTGCAATAGCACCAGTTGTTATGGTATGTCTTCTTGACATTCTCTGACGAATGCTACGACGAACCTCTTTATCAGCTTTTTCCAGCTCTTTTTTGTATTGTGCAGTTTTATAAAGCTGGGTTGTTTTTGTTTCAACAACCTGCTGCTCTTTTTCCTGCAAGTTATACACTACGTCTTCAAGCTGAAAATCTGTCATTCTTAAAACGCGTTCGTCCTTAACAGAATTCTTTCTCCTGAAATCTTCTGTTACCGCTTTACGTAAAGCACGACGTGGCTCACGCAAATATCTCACAAACATTTTGTTGATTGAACGATATTGGCTATCCCAATAGCCGTACTCGTCACCCGGACAGTCCTCAGAAAGCCCGATTTTATCATATTTTGCCATTAGCTGATTTCTATCAAAGCTTGATTCAACCATAACAGGTATTTCAGGCTCTGTATCAATTAAATCGCGGGCTTCATGGTTTTCGAGTGGAGTTTGTTCAAAGTCACTTACGCTTTCTTGCAAATCCTTAATAAGCATTTTGGTTGCTTTAAGCTTTCCAAGATATGCCGCACATATATCAGTTAACTCGTCAACGTCAAAATCCATATCAGCTTTATACAATCTTCTTGAAGCAACAATTCCTTTAGGAAGCTTATTTCCTGCAAGAATGAGTATAAAGGAAAGCATTTTGATTTTGTCAAAAGTATATTGCTTATGGTCCTCGGGAAGAAGGTCAAAAACGAAGTATTTTAATTTTTCCGGATAAAGATTAAATTCAGAAAACTTAGAATAATTTGCTTCGTCATTGTCATTCCAGACCATTTCACTGTTATAGGTATCGGTATCGTAGGTTCTAGGAGCAACACAAACTACCTCGCAAGGAAGCTTATCTTTAAATTTAACTTCTTTGGATATCGCTTCAAATAACTCTGATTTGCGAGTATTTTCAACTATACAATCAACGTATTCAGGGTCTGAAAAGAAGGGGTCATGGTTACCGATAAATTTTATAAAGGAAAGCATACCCTCTTCTTTAACCAATTCGATGACTTTGTCTTCATCACCGGTTTTGATTGCTTCCAGTAAAGAATCTATATCCTCTTCTCTGACAAACCTCAAAAGACTTGAAGTGCCTCTTACGGATATCATTGCGGCGGTTTCAGGCAAATTAAGGGCCGCGAACTGTAATTTTAACATGTATCTATACAACTCTATATTGCCTGAAACGATGCCATCAAAAATTTCTTTATCCTGAACAAGTACGTTATAAACAGGAGTACCACAAAGTGCCGACGTGAGTTTTGTTAACGGATTATTAATGGCTTTATCAAAACATTCGAATCGGTCTTTTCTTCGTAATGAAAGCTTTTCCCAAACGTTTTTGCAATCGGAATAATCACAATCCTTATACTTTGTGTAATCAAAAGGATTCATCTGGTTGAGACCGTCTTCATTTAAGATAACTGCTCGCCATTCGCTTTGAAAAGCAATTTTTTCGTAAAGGTCAGGAACTATCTGGTCAACTGTTTTTCCGTCTTTATGCCATTCGCACCATGCAACCTCATCGTTATTAAGTAAGGGCTTTAAGAATATTTCAAAATTATCAAAAAGCTCTAAAACGCTTTTCTCAGCAATAACAACCGTAAACATAACATCACCTCCCTTTCAACTTAATATAGTACTCTTATCCTTTTATAAGGTCACGTAACTCTTTAGTAATTTCGCCAGATCTTGAAACGCTTAATGATTTAATCTTGTTGCAAACCTTCTTGCATACTATAGCGATAACAGGGTTCTCATCAACAGTAGTGTTCTTTCTCATTGCGCCGTCAACGTCGTAAGCATCGTTGTTGAAGTTAGCAATAAGTAATTTGAACTGGTCTTCAAGGCGCTCAGCAAGACGAGGCATTCTGTCGCATTCCTGCTCGTATCTGTTAACCTCTGTTTCAATAACGTTGATAACACTGTCAATCATAATTGAAAGCTCATTGTCATCAAGCTTTGTACGAGGAAGTGAATTGAAGTAAAGAAGAGGAATTTCGAAAAGGCTTGTTTCGGGCTTATGACCGTCACCAATTTTGAATGACTTAACGTCATTAAAGAATTCGGTCTGGTCATATTTGCAGTTACGCTGAACGTCCATTTCGCAACGCTCTTCAACCATATCGTAAATTCTTGATACAGAAGCTCTGTCACGATAAAGAGCATCAAGAACCTCGTAGAATTCATCACATTCTGTGTTGTTTGATACAACGAGAGCTGTAACGTCACCCTCTGTATCCTCAAGAACGAAGTTACGTCTCTTCTCATCATACTGTGACAATCTCTTTGTTTTAATCATACCGTGAACGATACCGTAAACAAGAGCTGAGTGAATTCTGAGCATATCATCATAATGAGCATCCATTGAAATCTCAGGCATTTCTGTAAGAGAATCCCAACGCTTGTCGATATGAAGTGAAATTGTTGAGCTCTTTGTTGAGTCGGGACCAATGTTCTTTACGTAATCATGATATGCGCGGTAGTAGATACCGGGATCCTCTGAATAAAGGGCATCCTCTTCGCATTCCTCAAGACTCTTGAAACGAACAAGCTTATCGGGAGTTACGTTGTAAAGAGCATTGAAGAATCTCATATCATATTTTGAAACTGTATCACTTGCAACAGGTGAATATGCTAATGTTTCAATTGTCTTCTTAAGGTCAACGTCACGAAGGCTTGCAAGCTTCTGGTTAAACGTACAAACCTGAATAATTCTGGGCTCGTTGAAGTTTGCACAAGCAATACCTGCAGCAGCAAGTCTGTTACCAAACTTAATACGCTCTTTGAGGTATTCTAATTTATCGTCATCGCTGATAACAACAGGAATAGGCTCTTCCTTGTCATCTCTTGTTTTGTTTAACTTAATATCAGTTTCAAAGTTCTGTTCTGTTGCAATAGCCTTGATGATGTTAAGGTTGATAATTTCATCGCTATCATCACGAACAGCATCACGGAAGTAGTCAATAAGAACTTCATCAAAAATGTCTTCTTTTGATATGTTAGACTCAACCTCATATTTTGAAACACGCTCATATTCAGCGTTATTCTTAACTGATTCGAAGATCTTTGCATTGAGCTCGTCAGGAAGAACATCCTCTGCATTACCAGCGGAAGCTATTTTTGCAAGCTTATCCAAATAATCCTGCTTACCGCAAACGTAGTAAACTGTGTCACCCTTACGGAAGCGAAGCTTGTCAACGATATCCTCTTTCTGCTTCTTGAGAGCAACTACCTTTGCATCGAAGCCGTTATAGAATTTTTCGAACTCCGCACAAAGTCTTTCAAGATATTCTACAGCAACCTCAAAAGCAGCCTGGTTAACAACCATATTTCTGTATTCAATTACGCTGCCGCTATAAGCAGGAAGGTGCTTGTTAAGAGCATCCCAAAGATTTTTGTAGCCGCCCATTTTGTCGAAGAAGCTGGGGTCTTGCTTTTCAAGATTACATACGTCATCAATAGATTTCTCTGCTTCCTTTGAGAAACCGCCCTTAACGTCAAACTTATCACTGTTTGCATTAGGTGAATAGAACTGAAGAGTAGATGCAACCTTAGGAATATCAATTACTGCAAGCTCAGCAAGCATTGCTTTCTTTACTGCATAGAGGATGTAACGAGCAGCATTAGGATGCATACAGCCCTTTGAGGTTTTAAGAAGGCTTTCGAGGTGATAAGGCTTAACCTCATGCTCAACTGAAGGTGCATTGATAAGGATAGATTTTGCTCTGCCCTTAGCTACAGTTACAGCTCTCTTCTTAACAGCGCTTTCGTATCTTCTGATTGCGCTGAGATTTTCAGTAGCCTGTCCTCTTTCTTCTTCATTATCTTCATATTTCTTTTTCTTTGTAAGGCTGTTAACGATTACGTCGTCAGCAAGAACGTCGGGTAAGTTTGTGAAAGAACCGAGAACCTCTGCCTTAAATGAGTCAATGAAGTAATCAATTTTGTCAGTAACCTCGTTCTGGAGGTTAGTAACGTCTTTAGCAAGATAACCCTTAATAGCAGTACCAAAGCTCTGTTCGTCGTTATCAATTTCGCTAACGTAGATATCTGCGATTTCGGGAGCGCTAGCTGTAGACATAGCACGATTCTTTTTGTATTCTGCCATAGCCTCTTTATATTTCTGGTCATACTTGAGCCAGTTACCAACGCTTTCACCATCACCAATTTTTTCAATTGCACGACCGTAAGCGATGTAATCAATAACGTCTTCGTAAGGATAACGTAATACAGCAGCACCGATACCGCCGAAACGGTTACGACCAAGGTTGTCACCGTTTGCAAATTCCTTGATGATGTTATCCTCCATTGAGAATGCATTTCTCTGCATAGGACCGATATTCTGCTCGTACAAGCTCTGTGCAGCGAACTCTTTATACTGCTCAAGAGTCTGCATGCTTTCTTCACTCTGTGCTACACGGTCAAGAAGGAAGCAGAAGTCGAAGGGAAGGTTTTCAAGCTTTTCTGTTTTACCTGATGTTGTGGGAACCTCGATATAAAGGTCTTTATATCTTTCAAGGTCTTTTCTAACGCCACAGAAGCCACTTGCTTTAATCATGAAAGCGTTAACCTCTTTGATTGTTGCGAAGCCGTTTCTACGAAGGCTTTCACGCTCAACCTCAGTAGGAATAACTGTATCCATAACACCGGGAAGTAATAAGAAGCCACGAACGATTGCTGATTTTTCACGGTAGTTTTTGTGAAGGTAGTTACGAACGAGCATACCAACTGTCATAGCGATACCTGAGCCTGTACCACCGGCAGCAGAAGATACAACAACTACACGAAGAGCCTGCTTTGTATCGTCGTCATCCTTAAGGAAAAGGCTATCAATAGTTTTGTAAAGCTTTGAAATTTCGCCTGTTTTGATTGTTGCGTTAAGAGCAAGTCTTGAAATTGCACGAACCTGACCTGCACCCTCGGAAACAGTCTTAGGATAAAGAGTTGTATTGTTGGGGAACCATTTTGTTCTTGCATCATCGTCGTTTTTGAGGTAATCAAGAACGCTCTGGGTTGATGAAGTCTGAATGGGCACGATGTTTGCCTTAGAGTTTTTTACGCCTCTGAGGTCGTTTGCGTTTGTATCCATTGCTACAAAACGAATGTTTCTTGTTTCGTCACCCTTGCAGCGTTCAGCTACTCTTGTTACGATGTCTGAACCGATACCGCCTACGCCCACAAAGAGAGTTGCCGGAGTTTTGTTAGTATTTAATTTTTCAGCTGACATTTTTATATCTCCTTTTCGTTAGAGTTTCTTATTTTTGGTCGAAGCTTATTTCCAGATAAGAACCTTTTGCATCAATTCTTATCGTTGGTTTTTTTATTATTTCCTGCATCGGCTCATCCGGGGCTGTTCTTACCACAAATTTGCCGTTTTTCTTGTCAAGAGGTGTAGAATCAAGGTTAATGCTGGTTACACCCATACTTACGTTTGTAACATCACAAACACCGATTCCTCTGTTTTTAGAACGTGTCCAACGTTTATCTACAGGGTATAATTTAAATGTTGCCTTACACTCTGATTCGTAAGCAACGCCCTTCATCGATGAAATCTTCAAGGTCTTGTTTTTGGGGTCGTAATTAAAGTCGCCACCGCCAACCCTTTTGTTTTTTATATAGAAATCGCATTTCTCTTTTACAAGCGACCTCTTTCTTGGCAACACCTTTCTGCTCATAAAGAGTAAGAAAAGTGCTAGCAGAATTGCGAAAATTACAACGTAAATGAGCCAACGCCATATCTGGCTATATGGCTGAATCTCAAAGGTTGTTGACGTTTTGTCATCTACCGGTCTGTCGTACTTATCAACGTACGAGCCCTTTACACTGATTGTGTATATACCGTTCTCGGGCTTAACGAATTCGCCTTTTTCATTTTTGCCCACGTAAATCTCGTATGCTGATTCACCGGGGAGCATTTTAGCTGTATATGTAAGGTCCTTTGAGCAGTTAAAGTCGAGCTTCATTGACTTTAGCTTCTCATCTGAAACCGGCTTATCGTTAACAGTTAAAGAAACGTAAATAGGCTTCCATTCATCCTTCTTTTGAAGGTTGTACCAGTTACCCTTCTCTCTACATTCCGCATCGATTTCAAGCTTCTCTTCAGGAGCTATAACCTCAAATTCAAACCCTTTCTTATCAGAGTCTGTTGTGATTGTGTAATCGTTAAGGTATTGACCTTCAATATTGAAGTAGATTTTAGCATCCGGTTGAAGGTCAATTTCCTTACCACTTTCGAAGGGTGTCTGTTTACCATTTGAATCAATAATGGTACCCATAAGGCTAACCTTACCCATAAGAGGCTGACCCATTGTTACGTCTTCACCTGTAACGCGGTCTACAAGAGAGTAATGTGCGTTATACTTACCTGCAACAATTCTGCCCTTACTTAAATCAATCTTTTTGGCGTTTTTCTTTATTTCAAAATGAATGTCAACGTCCGGCTCGTAGAAAATCTGAACCTTTTCAGCACCGGTAACGTTAAGAGTGTAGTTGCCTTTTTTACATGCTGCAAAGGTTACAACCTGACCTGCAAGAGTTTTATCAACAGGAGCCTTTGAACAAGGGTTAACTACACCACTCTTGGTTGTATAGTCATTTGCTTTTATTGTGCTGTATTTACGCTGGTCACTATCAAGGGTTTTCTTGATTTCGTCACCCTTTGCATTTTCCAATGAAACGATTTTTGCATTTGCGCCCTGAGCAAAGACGATAATCTTTCTCATTGACATATCAAGCTCAAGCTTTGAGCCGTCAAGAGCATTTTCCAAAACTGTACGCTGGAAAATGGAGTTACAAACCTCGATTAAGTCTTCCTTAAGGCTTACCGCCGTTGACTTCTTAGCATGGAAATTGGGATATGCGCTATCCTCTTTAAGCTCTTTTGCTTTACCGAAGCCAAGATACTGAACATGAATCTCGTCTGATGCTAAGACAGGAAGTCTGTCCTGTAAGTTAATATCAGCAGATTCTTCTCTTGCTTCGTTGTTGAATTCACCGTCGGTTAAAACAATGAGCCATTTTTCGCAGCCACCATTAACCGATTTCAAATAATCGTACGCTTCTGTAACCGGAGCGTAAGGTGTACCCGCGGGATAAACAGTGAAAAGATTAGAGATTTTATCGATATCCTTTTTACCACTGATTTCAATTGGCTCGTAGCTACCGCCTGTTTTAGGCTTACTACCATCGGTAGTCACCTGCCACATCGGGAAAATATTAAGCTTATCACCATTGTCATAGTTGAGCATTGATGCGAAGATTTCCATAGCGTATTTTGCCTGACACCATGATTCATCCTCATACATCGAACCGGAGTTGTCGAAAACAACTGCGATTTCATATCTCTTTTCTGTTTTTGTAACCTTACCTGCATTCGCAGGAACATTTCCAACAACGAAAATTGACAAAAGCAAAATTGCCGAAAGCATAAAGCAAACGAGTCGTTTCGTCAAGTGATGCTTTTGCATCCACATTCCTCCCCTTTTACGAAAATTTTTGTAAGATATACAAGAAAATCCCGAAAATCGCATGAAAAACAACAATCTTCAAAATAAATTGTATTCTGTATAATAATAATACATATTTTGACATTTTTCAACAATATTTATATAAAAATATTCCTAAAAACAAAAAAACATAGCAAAAACTTACATTTTTTAATAAAATTTCTTATTGTGATAAAAACCAGCAAATTATTATCAAAAAAATGGTCTTTTAAACGCTTTTTATTTATAATTGCTTCTCAAAAAATACGTTTTCACCTCAATAAAAACAGCAAAAAATCCTTGCCGTTTTTCGACAAGGACAGTTCTTTTATATTTTATTCGTTGAAGATAATGAGCATAACGCTTTTTAATCACCATTGACCCCAATAATTTTTTTCAAAAACACTAACCAGCATTGCTAAAGACTCGTTTATTTTATTAAAATCAACGTTGACCTCGTTTCTTGCTTCAAGAATGTATACCGGCACCTTTTCACAGGTTGAGGGCGTGCTGTTTATTACGTAACAATTCAACATTCTCTCTGTTAAAACCATTGTCGCAAGATACTTAAATTCAAGGTCCTTGCTATCTCCGTTTGCAAATAAAAACGCGTTCACAATCAGGTTTATATATTGTTTTTCAACAGTAGCATCCATAGAAATTTGTGACAACAGCTTATAAGTTTTTGAAAACACATCCTCAAAAGCACTAAACTCAAGCCTTTTATTTTTCTGAATATCCTCGCGAAGCTCTTTCCACTCCTGAGCAAGCGTTGCTACAATAATTTTATTTTCTTCCATTTCCTGAATCCTCACAATCATTGTAATTTGTTTTCGCACAAACAAATCACCCATATTTTCAACTATTTTATTATAGCACAGTAGTTTTTTCATATCAAGAAAAAACTCTTATTTTGTCGAACATCACAGATTTTTGTTGTCTGCTGTTTTGTTGCCGATTCGTCAATCACGAAGCCGTTGTATAATATCCCCGAAGTTTTATTCTCAGCTCGTTTTTTAATTTTCCACTAAGCTATAAATTACAAATCATGCATAAGGTTAGCAATTAAAATTAATTCGTGACTAAAAGCACAGTGGCATTTTCTTGTTTTAAGCGGTAGGCAAAAAATGTTGACAAAGCTTCTGCTTTGTGATAATATAGAGCCACAGAAAATTAAGCTTATTTTGCAATTGGTCAATTTCCACGGGGAGATTGCGTCCATTTGCAAGGTAGGCATTTTTTATTGCCTTCCTGACACTATTGTTTAGGAGGAATTTTTTATGGGTTTCTATTCAGACCCCACAGCTTCAATGGCAGTGGGAAACGTTAATCGCGAGTTTTCCAAAAAGAAAAAGAGAGCCGAAAGGCTCAGAGCGCTTTACAAAGCGGGTAAGCTTTCAGAGGATGCGCTTGAAAAAGCGTATTCGGAGTTCACGGGCATTTACAGTCATGTGCTTGACTCAGTTTTCTGGGAAGAGGATGCACTTTGGGAAGACACGGAATAATAGCCGAAGCGACATTCGCTCAAAATATCCCAACAAGTAAAAAATCTGTTACCCTTTCGGGTAACAGATTTTTCTTATTTTTAGTTTTTATTGACATTATTGCAGGCTTTCTCCCACTCTTTATGCGCCAAATTCCATCTTTCGCTATGGGCACCTAATGCACCGATTTGCCTTGGATGAGCAAGTGGAAGCACCTTAATTCTTTTACCATTGATAAGGGCTTCGGTGGGGTTGCCGTACCCATATAAATCAACGTACTCGCCAAGTGTTGAATACGGAATATCTGCCACTTTTTTTAGGTATTGTGCAATAGGAATATCGCCTAAAAGCACCAACAAATCTGCCCCCGATTGCATAAGCTCAGCCGTAATTTCTTCGCTACGTTTTTTGTCGCAAAAATAAGCCGGGCGCTCAGGAATTGTTACCTCATTCAAGCCATATTGCTTAATAAGAGGGTTGTATTTTTCTCGAATTACCTTTGCTTGACTGGAATTAATTCTTGTTTCAGGTAAGCAATCGCACAACCAGGCATCTTCACGGGTAAAGCCTAACGGGGCAAGAATGTTTTTATCAAGCACCTTTGCAGACGGTCCGTTTAGTTGTCTGCTTGCAGGCTCTAAAACGCCAAGCTCTTTAGGTATCGCAACTGAAGAAATGATTCTTTTCGCTTCTTCGGGGTCACCATCCCAAAATATACGAGGCTCACTCGCTACCGCCAACGCCTGACAGATAACCTTCCCATCCTTTTTCCATCGAGCATGTACTGCACTGGCATATACACCTAAAACAAAAACCTTTTTTGGTGTTTTATCTTCTTGAATTAACGGACATAATTCCTGTCCGAAAGGAAAATAAAATGGCATATAATTTTCTCCTTGTATTGCGGGTTTAGTTGCATTATACCACACATACAAAACAAACTCAACAAATATCCCCGCCGGTTTCTCGGCGGGGATAAGCTTTTGCTTTATCAAAATGCAACGTTGCTCTTTAATTATTAATTTAATCCTGTTTGTTAATAAATTCTTCTGCGAAGGACCTCCACCAACTGACAGGCTTTTTTTGCTATGGATTCGCCTCTATCTCTCCAAGGGGACTCGTTTATCTATTTGCTATACTCCGTAATTCAATTAAGAATTAGTATATAACAAGGTAAATAATTTTATTATACGCACCTTTCGGTGCCAGAACTCTCCACCCCGACTCCACTTACGTTTCGTCGCGGTCCCCCTCTCTTCGCCAGAGAGGTATAAAGTGATATTCCCTGCTTAATTTTGAATCATTTATAATCTTCAACAAAATATGCGTTAGTGTTTGCCTTTTTTCCTGAAGGACCTATCACTTCAATTCGGAAGTATACGTCCTCATCCTCCAGCTGAAAATCTGCTTGAGTTACGTATTCACCCGCAGGAGCATGCAAAGCCTTTGAACGTCTGCCTGCTGTTGAGAGCGCTATGCGTTGAGCCTGCGAACATTCAACGTGAACTCTGCCGTTTTCTAAAGTCAGTTCAAAAATTCTTGGCTCACGGGTACAATAAAATGACCCGCTCTGCATAGCAGATATAACAGATTCATAACTGAGTGAATTACACAGAAAAACTGTTTTTCCTCCAAAGCTATCGCAACGAACATCACCAAAAGGGAACTCATTATGATTATCGTCTGCCATAGTACAAAACAGTCGCTTTCCGCTACGGAGCATTTCATCATAAACCTGCTCTTGTCCGTCATCTCCGCCCTCAACAAACACAGAATTGTTATATATTTCAACAATACTGCAGCCTTCTAAATCACGGTAATCGTCAAGACACTGCATTGACCAGTAGGGATGATTATACGCAACTATAAAGCCTAAATCTTTAAGTTTTTGTATATATTCGTTTACAGCTTTCATATCCCTATAGTCAGGTGTAGCAGGAAGATTAACCTCTTTGTCACCATTTATATTGAATGCATTGAGGTGATAGCATCGACGGAACTGACTGCTACTGACAACGTTGTCGCTGATATCTGCCTCAAAGGAATTAATAGCAACAAAATCATCTGTGCAAAAATCGCTATGATCAAAATAATTATCGTGGTCCGAAAATGCAACTATGCTGTACCCTTGCTCTTTATACGCATCACGGATTTCTTCAGGTGTTTTCCTTCCATCTGAAAGGGTTGTATGACAATGCAAATTAGCAATATATTGGTTTTTATCTTTAGAAATTAGTATATACTTCATCAGCTTTCTCCTAAAATATACATTTCATTTTTATCCGTATTTTATCATATCAAATCTATATAATCAAGCAACCAAATAACCTTTGCTGTTTTATTAGAAATTAGTCCTTTAAGCTTCCTGAGCTGCAGTTAGCGAAGTGGGGAAATCCAATAACCGTCATTCAAGCACATATCCCCATGATTTGCCAATTCGCACCTTTTGAATAACTCCTTCATCAGTTAGTTTTGCGAGAATGCGATTTGCAGTCGCAGAAGATACCTGAAACATTTGTCTTACATCTGAATTAGTAATATATTCATTTTTTTGAAGAAAGTGTTCAATTTTATACCAACGCAATTCTGCATCCGACATCTTTTCAGTTAATGCTGTAGTTTCTACTGCTTCCATTAATGCTTCTTTAATAGCATCCAACATAAATATAATAAATGCTGTTGATTCACCTTCATAATTTGATTGATTGATAGCCTTGTAGTATTCATCCTGGCGGTCGTGAATAATTGATTCTATAGGCAGCCAAGCAAACATAGACTTCCATTGAGTTAGCAGAAGCGTGTGCCACAAACGACCTATTCTGCCGTTGCCATCAGCAAATGGATGTATTAATTCAAATTCATAATGAAAGACACAGCTTTTGATTAACATATGAACATCACTGTTTTTTGCCCAATTCATAAGTTCATATACAAGTGTGGGGACATAATCAGGAAGTGTGCCCATATGCAAAACATTTCCATCTTTATCTACAACGCCTACAGGACCTGAACGGAAGCTCCCTGATTCTTCAACTAAATCCCTGGTCATAACACCGTGCGCATTTAACAAGTCATCAACTGCGTATGGATTCAGAGTATCCATCATCTCATAAATCTCGTATGCGTTTTTAACTTCTGCTATATCCTTGGGTGGTGCAATAATATGTTTGCCATTAAGAACTGCTGTCACCTGTTCTAAACTCAATGTATTTTGCTCAATAGCCAATGAAGAATATATTGTGCGAATTCGATTACTTCGTCTTAACGTAGGATTAGCAGATAAACCCTGCGTAGCACTGACATTTCCTACCAATTCTGCAATTTCTGTAATTAAATCTAATATCTCATTTGTAATTTCAAATGGTGGTTTTTTATTATACATTTTCTCACCTCGCACTTATTATATCACTTCATCAATCATTTTTCAACAGTAATGAGTGATGAAATGATTGATGAAATTTTTTCATTGGATAAAAAATAACCTCCCGATTTCTCGGGAGGAATTTTTTGTTTTAGGAATTAGCCCTTGATAGCTGCCTGTTGTGCTATTCACAAAGTGCACCAATCAGAAAAGCCAAAAGAATTAAAATGCTCAGTCCGAAAAATCTTCGTAGGTTAAAAGGAAATTAGCATAGTATTGGAAAGAAAACTCGACAGCATTGTTTAATGTGTCTTGAACCTCTCTGCGTACGCGCTCATCTATTTCGGTATCTTCTCTTGAATAATAGCCATACATCGTTGTATAAACCATTAATATGTGAGAGTAGATGGATGAAATATATTTATTTCTAACACGTTCTATGTTTGCTCCTTTTGCATTTATAAGTTTTTTAACTAGATTGGAATCCATATTAATTAGCACTTCTTCAATAGCGCCGTTACTATTAATTAGAGTTTTAACAATGCTCTCTGAGGTCATATTATAATCAGACCATTTTGCTTGTTCGGGGTCATCACTATATTGCACGACTCTTGTAAGTTTAGGTAGCGCAAGTTCTGGTTCTTCAACCGTTTTCTCTTTCGGTTCTTTTGGTTTTTGTGCTTCATCCTCGATTTTTATAAAAGCAACCACCTCATGCTCACCGGCAGAAGAAATCATTTTTACTGACAGTTGAATGCTATCTCCAACTTCTGCTTCTTCTCTCGGCTCAACAATTACTTCCATTTCGCCCTCGCAAGGACCTGAAAATTGAACGCGCAATTTTGTTGAATCTTCGCTTGGCAAATGTTGGCCACCGCCTTCGCCACCATGATTACCAAAATCTAAGGTCGTAACTTCTATAGAACCAGCATCATCAGAACGTGAAAGGAATGTGTTTTCCACATCCGTTTCAAGTGTGATTTTTCCTTTGCCTCCTTTGCGAATAACCTTAACAAAATCTTCGGAACTTTTTTCGAACCCTTTAATCTTAAGTAAGGTAGGATAGCGCTTAAGTTTTTTTGTTTCCTTCTTTTTTTCTTCCTTACGTTCTTCGGGAGGTATAGGCTTTTTAACTTTTTTAGTAAAAAATGAAAACGCTCCATTATTACCCGAAAACATTTTACGTATGTCTTGGTTGCCTTTGAGTTTAGAGAATAAAGATTGAACCATATCTTTATCTTCACCGGTTTCTCTAAATACTCGTCCTTTATACTCTTGTTCCTTTTGTTTTAAATGGGTATCGTTAGATAAAAGGTCAATTATGCTTTTCCGTAATTCTGTATAAAACTTACCTTGTTTCAATCTGTCGCGAGATGCCATAAACAACTCTTGACGTGCTGTTGTTCCTATTTGTGAACAATCAACACAAACAAGCATAAATTCTCTTAAATTTCTAAAACCTAAATCTTGTGAAATGAACGATTTAGGCTCAGCTCCTTGTGTTTGTCCGTTTAAGGTGTATATAACCGATTTGCCCAAAATAAATTCTGTATTCTTAGTTTCTCGATTAAACACATATACCTGCATAGGAATATTGCTGTTAAACAAATTGATTTGGAAGGTTTTTTGGAATTCAACGTGTTCGTTTGAGTCTAATGCAAGACGCGTTCTATTACCTAGCATAACCTTGGTTGAGGAGTGACCGCCGTAACCACGATTTTCGTAAATAAGTATTGGTAATGCTGATTCAAATAATAGTGGGTTAAGGTCACGCCATAAATCAAGTGTTGCATCAGAAGAATGGGTTAATTGATATGAATACAATTTTACTACGGAACCACTTGTAAACTCAGTTTTGTTTAATCCCAAGTCAAGTTTTAGCTCATTGACAGAAGGAATTGTATCATCAATAACTAAATACTCATACCAAGTAAGTTTATATTTTGGTTCTTCTTCGGGTGTCAAAATATGTCTGCGAACAAGTGTAAAACCTATTAAACCATCACTATCATTAAGTTCGGAATTCCTTCGTGAGATAATCATCTGATAACGATGCTTGTCGCCACAGAAGACTAGGGAACCGGTAGAACCCATATTATATTTACCTTGTACAAAAGGAACGTCATTTTTATTTCCGCGTGCGATAGATAAAAATGTGTTTTCAAAATTGGATGGATTTTGCCCTTCGCCGTTATCATATATTGCTACATTAGGAGTTTTTCTATCATCGGTAAGAATGATTTGTATGTCTTGAGCAATTCTATTTCTTTCGCTTGCAACAATATTTTCCCACTTGCCATTATCTACATTGAAAAACATTTTTGTTGCAGCATTAATTGTTTGAGGAACACGCGAGTCGGTTTTATCTTTGGGCTGAATCCCTCTTATCATACATTCTTTCATTAATATAGCATCAATTGAGTTTGTTAGTTTTTCAACCAATGCATTTTCCGGTGATGATTGTTGGTTTTCGAATGTACCAGCATTATTAAAATTATTACCATAAGGTTTCCAATACTCAGAAGAGTCTAAACCGTATGAAAGAATAACTCCATACAAAGCATCTGCATTTGGTGCATTATAAAGGTCGAGTAGAAGTTTTTTATAATTTAAACCCATTTATAATGCCTCCATTAAAACTTAAAACGAGTATCTTTATTTGAGTTTTCGGCGGTAAAGCGAGTTTTACTTGCTTTCAAAGCAGAATCTATTGCTGAAAACATTTTATCTACATCCTTTTGAGTATATTCATAATTATATTGATTAGAGCAATTTCCAAGTAATTCTATCATATCAATGATTTTCTGAGTTCTAGCCTCTGCGATTCTTATAAATCTTTCTCTATTAGTTTCTTTTCCCATAACATCCTCCAAAAATTTACATATTTCGATTATATTTTAAACCAATCACTAATATTTGTCAATATAAATTTTAAATATTTTTTATATATTTGAAAAATATGAAAATATTTTTCGAATATTGTGTTAAAAAAGAAAATTTCACTTACCGAGATTAATCGATAAGAGGGGTTTACCATATATATAGTTCTGCGTTAATATCCTTAATGTAGTAGGAGAAACATTTTCGTTCAAAAAAAGAAAAACACCCCGTGTTCGATTGAACACGGGGTGTTGCTTGTTTAATAGCTGTATTTCAGCAAGGTTTCGGGGCGATCAGAGCGCTCGCAAACCCGCATAAATACTGGCCTTTTGAAAGCTTACTTGCTTTCTTTAATTGCTGCCTGTCCAGCAGTTAGCAAAGTGGGGGAAAGCCTGTATTTAAACTCTCTTTTTCATTAACCCATGTTTATTACAGTAAATGTACAAATATCCCCTGCCTCTGAATTGCATACGAGTTTCTGCATTGCCCTCAGGGTAAAATTTTACAAACTGCACTCTATCAGTTGTTAAATATGCAATAAACGAGATATAGTGGTCTTTACTCATAGAATGACTTATAGTTATAAAATGCTCATCCTCTACTCTTTCAATAGTTATTTCGTGATTATCATCAATATCTTCTGTCTCAAGTGGTGGGAGCGTAATTCCACAACAACTTATAAGAGTGTCACCCGTAGTTCGTATAATATTTCCACACAAAGGGCAAACATAAAATCTGGAGAGTAAAATATTTGAAGAGATATTTTTATTTATAATAGTATCTCCCGACATCAATTCCATCACCGAAACACCAAGGGCTTTTGCCAAAGGCTCAATCAACGTTATATCGGGTAAGCCCTTTGCTGTTTCCCATTTTGAAATCGCTTTACCGCTGACGCCAAGTACATCTGCCAACTGTGTTTGTGTTATCCCCCTTTTTTCACGCAAGGTTTTGATAGTTGCTCCCGTTATATATGTATCCATATAAGTCACCTCACAAACAATTATACTGCCTTGTCATCCATACTGCAACCTACTCTGCGTAGACATAGAAATCCCCACCGAAAATCGGTGGGGATTCGTTTATTTATTTGCTTTTCCAAATAATTCAGTTAAGAATTAGTATATAACAAGGTAAATAATTTTATTATACGCACCTTTCGGTGCTAGAACTCTCCACCCCGACTCCACTTACGTTTCGTCGCGGTCCCCCTCTCTTAGCCAGAGAGGTATAAAGTGATATTCTGTCTTTGACAGAGTGATTTTTTCGCAAAGCGAAAGTAATATTAAAGCCTTACGGCTTTAGTGATATTGTATTCGCCCATAAAACTTGCGAAGCAAATATCACGCGGCTTTAGCCGAATATCACTGCTTTAGCAATATCACTCGCCGAAGGCGAATACAACTCATCAAAGGCACAAATAAAAAATGCTGACCCGAAGGTCAGCATTTTATTATTTGCTATTAGCCTTTGATGGCTGCCTGAGCTGCTGCGAGACGAGCGATCGGAACACGGAAGGGTGAGCATGATACGTAGTTGAGGCCAATCTTGTGGCAGAATTCAACTGAAACGGGGTCGCCGCCGTGCTCGCCGCAGATACCGTAGTGAAGGTTCTTGCCGCTTGCTTTACCTTTAGCAACTGCCATTTCCATAAGAGCACCTACGCCGTTCTGGTCAAGCTTTGCAAAGGGATCGTTTTCGAAGATCTTGCTATCATAGTAAGCTGTAAGGAACTTACCAGCGTCGTCACGGCTGAAGCCGTATGTCATCTGAGTAAGGTCGTTAGTACCGAAGCAGAAGAAGTCAGCTTCTTTAGCAACTTCATCAGCTGTGATACAAGCTCTGGGGATTTCGATCATTGTACCAACTTCGTATTTAAGGTCTGCACCTGCAGCTGCGATTTCAGCATCAGCAGTTTCAACAACAACCTTCTTAACGAATTTAAGCTCCTTAACGTCGCCGATAAGGGGAATCATAATTTCGGCAACAACGTTCCAGTCAGCGTGTGCTTTCTGAACGTTGATAGCTGCACGGATAACAGCCTTTGTCTGCATTGCAGCGATTTCGGGGTATGTAACTGCAAGACGGCAGCCACGGTGACCCATCATGGGGTTGAACTCGTGAAGAGAAGCGATGATAGCTTTGATATCTTCAACGGATTTGCCCTGTGAATCTGCAAGGAGCTTGATATCAGCTTCTTCAGTGGGAACGAACTCATGAAGAGGGGGATCAAGGAAACGGATTGTAACAGGGTTGCCTTCAAGAGCTTCATAGAGAGCTTCGAAGTCGCCCTGCTGATAAGGAAGAATCTTATCAAGAGCTGCTTCTCTTTCAGCAACTGTATCTGCACAGATCATTTCACGGAAAGCAGCAATTCTGTCTGCTTCGAAGAACATGTGCTCTGTACGGCAGAGACCGATACCTTCTGCGCCAAGCTCACGAGCTTTCTTTGCGTCAGCAGGAGTATCAGCATTTGTACGAACCTTAAGAGTTCTGTATTTATCAGCCCAATCCATAATTCTACCGAATTTACCTGCGATTTCAGCATCAACTGTGGGGATGATACCGTCGTAGATGTTACCTGTTGAACCGTCGATTGAGATGTAGTCGCCTTCAACGTATGTTTTACCAGCGAGCTCGAATTTCTTGTTTTCTTCGTCCATCTTGATTTCGCCGCAGCCTGATACACAGCAAGTACCCATACCACGAGCAACAACAGCTGCGTGAGATGTCATACCGCCACGAACAGTAAGGATACCCTGAGAAGCTTTCATACCTGTGATATCTTCGGGTGATGTTTCAAGACGAACAAGAACAACCTTTTCGCCACGAGCGTTCCAAGCTTCAGCATCTTCAGCAGTAAATACTACCTTACCGCATGCAGCACCGGGAGAAGCACCAAGGCCTTTACCTGCGGGTGTAGCTGCTTTAAGAGCTTTTGCATCGAACTGAGGATGAAGAAGAGTGTCAAGGTTTCTGGGGTCGATCATTGCAACAGCTTTCTTTTCGTCGATCATGCCTTCGTCAACGAGGTCACAAGCGATTTTAAGAGCAGCCTTTGCAGTTCTCTTACCGTTTCTTGTCTGAAGCATATAGAGCTTACCAGCTTCAACTGTGAACTCCATATCCTGCATATCTCTGTAGTGATCTTCGAGGATAGCGCAAACCTTTGTGAATTCTGCGAATGCCTCGGGGAATTTTTCAGCCATTTCAGCGATGGGCATGGGAGTACGAACACCAGCAACAACGTCTTCACCCTGTGCATTTACAAGGAATTCACCCATAAGGCCTTTGTCACCTGTAGCGGGGTCACGAGTGAAAGCAACACCAGTACCGCAATCGTCACCCATGTTACCGAATGCCATTGCCTGAACGTTAACAGCAGTACCCCATGAGTAAGGGATATCGTTGTCACGACGGTAAACGTTTGCACGGGGGTTGCCCCATGAACGGAAAACAGCCTCAACAGCGCCCATAAGCTGTTCTTTGGGATCTGAGGGGAAGTCTTTACCGATTTTTGATTTGTATTCTGCTTTGAACTGACCTGCAAGCTCTTTGAGGTCTTCAGCTGTAAGCTCGATGTCCTGAGTAACGCCTTTAGCTTCTTTCATTTCATCGATAAGCTGTTCGAAGTATTTCTTACCAACTTCCATAACAACGTCTGAATACATCTGAATGAATCTTCTGTAGCAGTCGTAAGCCCAACGAGCATTGCCTGACTTTGCAGCCATAACTTCAACAACTTCTTCGTTAAGACCAAGGTTAAGGATTGTATCCATCATACCGGGCATTGATGCACGAGCACCTGAACGAACAGAAACGAGAAGGGGATTTTCTTTGTCGCCGAATTTCTTGCCAACAACGCCTTCCATTTTGTCGATGTATTCCATAATCTGTGCCTGGATTTCATCGTTGATTTTTCTGCCGTCCTCATAGTACTGAGTACAAGCTTCAGTTGTGATTGTGAAACCCTGAGGAACAGGAAGACCAATGTTGGTCATTTCAGCAAGGTTTGCACCTTTACCACCGAGAAGCTCACGCATTGAAGCGTCGCCCTCTGAGAACAAATAAACGAATTTTTTGCTCATAATTTACCTCCAAAAAATTTTTGTTTAATTTTAATGTTATTACACCATCGACCATTGTAACACACATTTTCAAATTTTTCCATAGTTATAAGAGAAAAAACATATAATTTACAGTAAAATTTTTTAGGCAAGGTATACAATATAATGTAAAAACCCCCGATGCTTTCGCATCGAGGGAAAAACATTTGACGTATTTTATTTATGTTGCGTATTGCTTTTATGTAATTTTCAAATCATCGCGATTTATCTGCTCCGATGGCGTATCGGGATACGCTGAGTGGGCTGAAAATCTTAAATCCTCCAACTATTACCTGAAAGGTAAAATGTGTTGGATTTTTGGTGTAGTTCGCGATTTATCTGCTCCGATGGCGTATTAGTATACGCCGAGTGGGCAGAAAATCGTGAAATACACAAAAAGACAATACATTTTATTGTTTGCTCCAGTCGAGCCAGCCATTAGTTATATAGAAGTTATATCCGCCATAATTTGTATAGCCGGTATAACTGAAGTCTATAATACCACCTGATACGTAGAACCAGTCGTTACCGTAAGGTGCAAGACCGGTGTAGCCCCAGTTGAGCCAACCATTCTGTACGTAGAAGAAGGTGCCTGCATAAGCTACAAGACCAGTATAGTTAAAGTTAAGCCAACCGTTCTCTACATAGTACCAATCGTTACCGTAGGGTGTAAGACCTGTATAGCTGAAATCGATAACACCGTTTGTTACGTAGTACCAATCGCTATAATAAAGTGCAATACCGGTGTAGTTCCAGTTAAGCCAGCCGTTCTGTACGTAGAAGAAATTATTACCGTAAGCAACAAGACCTGTATAGCTGAAATCGATAACACCATTTGTTACGTAGAACCAGTCATTATAGTAAGGTGCAAGACCGGTGTAGCCCCAGTTGAGCCAACCATTCTGTACGTAGAAGAAGGTACCTGCATAAGCTACAAGACCTGTATAGCTGAAATCGATAATACCGCCTGATACGTAAAACCATTCGTTACCGTAAGGTGCGAGACCGGTGTAATCCCATCTGAGAATACCGTTTTCAACGTAGAAGAAGTTGCCAGCGTATTCAACAAGACCTGTATAGTCTGTGATAATGGTATTGCCTGATGCATATACCCACTGACCGTTTAATTCTTTAAGCTCGGGTGTAAGGTTAGTATCGGGCATAAAGCTGTTGAAGTGGATTGTTGCATTAAGAAGATCTTCGTTACCGTCTTCAATCTCAATAGCATTCCACTGCTCTTCTGTACCTGTAAAGTAAACATCCGTAAGGCTTTCGCAATCATAGAATGCTCTTTCCTCAATGTAAGTAACACTAGCAGGAATTTCAATTGCTTCAAGGCTTGTACAACCTCTGAAAGTATTCCAGCTGATTTCTGTAATCTGAGAAGGAAGCTTGATGGACTTAAGGCTTGAGCAGCCTGAAAATGCCATGTATGAAATGTTGGTTACGGTATCAGGAATATTAATTTCTGTTAAGCTTGTACAATCGCTGAAGGCTGCTCCGCTTATAGAGGTTAAACCTTCGGGAAGTACAATTGAAGTAACCTTTTCACAATCAGCAAATGCACTGATATACTTTGTACCCTGAGGAACAACAACCGCACCCTCTATGCCGTAAGGAGCAAGAACAAGCGTTGTTTTATCCTTATTGTAGAGTATTCCGTTCTGTGAAGTATACTCAGTGTTTGCTTCTGCAACGTTGATAGCCTTAAGAGCTGTACAATAAATGAAAGCACGTCCGTCAATATAAGTAACGCTTGCAGGAATGTTGATTTCTGTTAAGCTGCTGCAGCCTTCAAAAGTGCAATAATCAAGCTCTGTAAGATTTTCAGATAATACAACCTGACAAAGTGACTTACAATTTTTGAATGCCTCTGAACCAAGAGAAATTACAGAATCAGGAATAACTACTAACGAAATTGAAGCAGAATCAAAGGCTTCACTGCTTATATAATTTACTGTTGCGGGTATTGCATATCCCCCTGCTTTACCATCGGGATAAACGTACAAGCGTGATGCATTTTTGTTGAAAAGAACACCGTCTATTGATGAATAGTTGGGATTATTTGCATCAACATTGATTCTTTCAAGACTTGAACAACCTCTGATTGAACTCTCGTATATACTCTCAACAGTTGCAGGCACGTTAAGCTCTTTTAATGAGTCACAATACCCGAAGACGTAACCAGCAATATCGGATACGCCTGAGCCTATAACAACGCTTGTAAGTGAATCGCAATTGTAGAAGGCTTTGTAACCAATCCAAGTTACTGAATCGGGAATTACAACGCTTGTTAAACCTGAGTTTGCAAAAGCATAATCATCGATATCACTTAAGCCATTATTAAGTGTTGCTGAAGTTAAAGCTCTACAATCTTCGAAAGCCTGGTCGTCAATATACTCTACTGTTGACGGAAGAGTTACTGATTTAAGTCCGCTATCTTTGAATGCAGAAAGACCGATGCTGACAATACCTTCAGGCATTGCTACGCTTTCAAGAGCAGAACAACCATAGAAAGCACCGTAAGAAATTTCTGTAACTGTTTGGTTTATTGTTGCTGTTTTTACTGTAGTATTTCCGCTGAAAGCATACTGACCAATTTCTTTTACGGTAGATTTCATTACGTAGTTTTCAGGAAGAGTTAACGCTTTAATAATTTTTGTATAATCAGCGTTATATATAATCCCGTTTTCAATAGCGAAATAAGGGTTATTTTCATCAATAGTAATTGATGATGCATTACCCATAGCAGCTAAAATACTGCCATCTATTTCCTCTACCCCTGCAGGAATATATAAATCGCCCTTAAAGCAAGGAGGACAATAAACGATTTCAGTCATCGCTTTGTTGTAAACAACGCCATTTCTTGATGCGTAAACAGAGTTGCCTTCAGCAACATTAACCTTTTCTAAGAACTCACAATTATTAAATTGATACGTTGAAAAGCTTTCAAAGCCTGATGGAAGATTAATTTCCGTTATATCGTCAGAAAACTCATAAAGCAACCAAGACTCCATACCTGTAACGGTATAGCCGTCAATAGCCTCGGGAATTGTAAGAACGCCGTTAACTACCGGATTTTCAGCTATATCAGTAATATAGCATTCTGTTTCGCTGATAACTTCAGCAGTGAAAATACCATCGGTTACGTCAGGAATCTCTTCTAAAACCTTAACAGTAACCTCTGTTTCCTTGCCGTAATATGAGAGCTTGGCGCTATTATTACCTATTGTCCAACTATTTCCTTCATACTGAGTTGCCCAGAAGCCTAAATAATCATTGTTTAAAAGCTGGTCATCTCCGTTTATCCAACCGTATTCGAAAGAACTATAGTGATAGGTAGATGTTGTACCATTAGTATATTTAACCTTTATAGCGTTACCGGGCTGCTCTACGATTTCCTGGAAATCGTATTCATAGTACGTATACACGTATTCATCAGCTTCGCTATCCCAATAACCCATCCATCCGCCACCAGTATTTTCAAAAACAGAAAGACTACCGTTTGCGGGGATGAATTCTATTGATTCAACAGGATTAGATTTAATTGTAACGGGAACCTGACATTCTCTGCCTGCATATTCAACAGTAATGTAGTTGTCACCGCCAATAACCCAAGGATTGTCGTATTGGTTCATATTCCAGGAAACGTCATAATAATCTATACATTCGTCATCGGAAAACCAACCGTTATGATAATCACCATATTCTTCGTCATAGGCATAATCAAACACGAAAACTTTTTTGCTACCGTCAGTATAATTAACGGTTAACGCATTGTCATAGTTATAAATGTCTTGAGTCTGATAATAGAAGTATTCTTCATCCTCGCCGGTTTCTTCGTTGTATCTATCATCCCAATATCCTTTCAAATTCTCAATGAATTCATAAGCGGTTTTCGGGGTGAACTCTATAGATTCAACGGGGTTTTCGATAATTGTAACAGGAATTTTACATTCCTTGTACATATACTTAACAGTAACGTAATTATCATTGCCTAAAGTCCAGTGAACTTCGCTCTGGTTACTATTAAAGCTAACGTAGGTTTTGCTCTCGTCTAATTTCTCACCGTTTTCTGAATACCAGCCATCAGAGTGATAATTATCAAAATCATCCCAATACTCATACTGATAAACATAATCCACAACACTACCGTCAGTATATTCTATTGTAAGCACGTCACCTTTACGACAATCGGGAGTGTAGTAATGGAAATACGGCTCACCAAAGCCTTCTCCGTTCAAATGACCGTCCGCCTCAAAAAGCAAGGTGTAATCCTCAGGCTTTACGGGCGTATAGGATATAGCTGCAACGGGATTTGCTTTAACCGGAACACTAACCTGAGTAGTTTTGTCCATATAATTAACGGTAATTAAGTTTTCACCGCCTATTACCCAATGTGATTCTTCCTGGTCAGAATACGTGTATACATCACTCTGTGATAAATCGAGGAACTCACCATCATCAGACATCCAGGCGTTAATCCAATCGTAGTTTTCGTCATATTCGATAAAAGTATAGCTTACTTCTCTGCCGTCTGTATAAGTAACTGTGATTGTGTTTCCTTCATATAAATTTGCAGAAGGGGTGTTGTAACAGAAATACGAATCACAACCACACTCATCATTGTAGCAGGTTTCCCACCAGCCATCTGCCTCTTCAACAAGATACACGTTATCTACAAAAGAAAATTCAATAGCTGCAACGGGATTTTCTGTAATTTTTACAGGTATGTTTATTTCTGCACCTAAGTAATTCAAAGTAATGTAATTATCCTTACTAGGCAACCAGTTGTCTGAAGCTTGGTCAGTGTTATCAAAAAAACGGCTATTCACCAATCTATTGCCGTCTAACGAAACCCAACTATAAACATTTTCATCGTAGATATAAGATACTACAGAGCTATCATTATAGGTGATAGTAATTTTATCACCGTCATTGAAATCTAATGAGTAGTCATAATGATAATACGAAACATACTCCTGTACAGCTTCGTTAAAGCAGGAATCCCACCAGCCGCCTAATTCAGCAACTAGCTCCATAGGCTCTGCAAGTGTTATAGTAGCTGATACAGCATTTTCTTCAAGCTTTTCTATCTTGAAATTAATTGTATCAACGCCCTCATCAGCACGATAGTTGTGAAAGCTTAGCTTGTATTCGCCTGCTTCAAGATATACGACACCTTGAAAATCTCTTCCGGCGTCATCATCAAATTCTGTAATATAACCCCCTGAACTACCATAAATAGTTATTTGGGGATCGCCTTCGCCGTAAGAAGAAAAAACATAGTTCCCGGCTTCTTCAACAACAAAAACGCCTTCATCTTCGCTTGATACAGTATGTAATACGTCAAGCTGATAATCTGACGCCGCTGATGCTACGACAGTAAGGCAAGAGAACATTGATATTACCATTAATAAGCTTAATAATAATGATAAACCTTTTTTCATTTTTTTACCTCCATTTATTTTTGTTTTATTTTTCGCTTGCTTTGTAGCTTTTCTCTGACCCGAAGGGCTACAAGGCAATTATTTATAATTATTGGCATTTATCACATCGGGCTAACTGCTGACCTACAGTATAGTACCCTCTGCTGCTAAATACGCAATTATTACCTCTTAAAAGTCCGCTTTTTTCACAATAAAACTCTCTTACGATTTTATTGCTTTCAGGATATTCTTGATTTTTTAATTCTGAATTTTCAAAAGCGTTTTTGAAAATTTCGGGGCATTGATTACCCTCACTTGAAAACGAATGGTAAACAGCGCAGGTAAAATCAGGTGTAAAGCCTGCAAACCAGTTATCAGCATTACCTGAGGTTGTACCTGTTTTTCCGCCTACGTCAATACCCTTTATTCGTGCCTCCTCGCCTGTTCCGTATTTAACTACAAGCTGAAGCATTTCATTCATAATAACGCTTGTTTCAAGAGAGAAAACTCGTTTCTCTTCATACTGTGATTTATAAACTACCTCGCCGTTTTTAAGCAATTCATCTACCGCGGTAGGCTTACAATACGTTCCGCCGTTTGCAAAGGGCTGATAATAGCCTGCCATATCAATAGCCGAAACGCCGTTGTAAAGATAGCCTAAAGCGATATTACCCAAAACCTCGGTTTCGTCAGTGCCTTCAATTTTAGTTTTTTCATAGTCAACGTTTATTCCGTAATCATTTTCGAGAACGTCTATTGCCTCTTTCACACCTACGGTCTGAAGAAGCTTAACGGCAATTGTATTTGTTGAATTAGCAAGAGCATCCGTTAAAAGCATCTCTTTTTCAGTATATTGACCATTTGAGTTTACGGGCCAATCTGAAGCTCTGCCGTTTTCATCAATCGTTTCAGCTACGGGTGAATCAACAAAAGTAGTAGACCAATGAGCCTTACCACTTTCAATTGCAGGTGCGTAAACGCTTATAGGCTTTATAGTTGAGCCTGCATAGGTTTTTGACATCGAGCCGAGAGCTTCCGCACCGTTAGAAAAAACTGCAGTAAGCTTACCGTGAAGGTCGGTTGTTGCTATATAGCAATTTGTACCGCTTTCAAGCTTTTGCTTTTCGTAGCCCTGAGCTATTTCGTCAAAGGTAGCTTTATCAAGGTTAGTTTTTATTTCCGTAACGTTTTTGAAAAGATGCTTTTCCGCCTGAGCTTCAGATAAATCATTTTCATTAACAAATATTTCTATTGCGTGATTTACGGCTACCATAACGTATTCCGTATATTTTTCATCCGTTGCGGTAACCGCCGTAGAAAAACCGTTCCACGATGCCGTGCCTATTTCCTCGCCGTCATTAGCTTTAATTGCTATATTCTGTTCACCGCCGAAGGAAAGAGCAACGAGAGCACCAACTAAAGCTACAACGAAAACAGCTATTATTGAAAAAACTATGATTAATTTCTTTTTAGAATTCTCCACTGTTTTCGTACTCCTCTATAATCTCTGCGTATTCCTCGGGCAAATCGAGCTCCGGCTTGTTTTGAATTTTCCAAGCAAGAGGGCTTGTTTTTTCTTTTGTTTCAGCAAGACGGTCGATTATATCAACAAGCTCTCTTTTGCAAACCCTTGCACTCTGTTTATCATTAACGTTTTCATAAAGTGAAACACCGATTAAAAGCTTTTCGCAAAAATCTGTATACTCCTCTATGGAATATGGCGCACAGTCTATTGCATCATTCTTATATTTTATAACCTTTTTGAAATCACCTTTTTTATAATAATGATTTGCCTTAACGTCATAGGCAATAGCAAGATAACCGTTTTCTTCAATTATTTCCTCGGCATACTCTAAAAGGCGGTCATCATTAGCTTCGGTAGTAAGAAGCTGCATTTTCGTCATAGTATCATGACCGTATATCTTTTCTACCGCTTCATATTTTCCTAAAAGATACATTGAATTTACAAAGCCAAAATATACGCTTGTAAAAATCAACACACCTGCTATAGCTGATACGAGTATAGCATTTGGCTTAAACGAAATTTGTTTATATAAGTCGTAATTCAAAGCAAGAATTATTATGAAGAAAACGCAAACGAATTCTAAATCAAAGTCAAAAAGGCTGTGCCCGAAAACAGTAAAAAGCAAAAGCCTTTGTCTTAAATCTGATTTCTTTGAAAAGAACGATGCACCGATTACAAATAAAAATGCTAACGACGGCAACCAACCAACGTCAAGTAAAAACTGTAACGCAGAGTTATGCACAAAAGCTATTGAATAAACACCCGTCTGGAAAGAGCCTTGAGAGAAATAATAGCCATAATAGCCTAAGCCGAAGGGATGCTTTAATATTACGGGTAAAGCGTCAAGATAGTAAAGAATACGACCTAAGAATGTACTTGACTCAAGAGAAATTGTTAAGAATCGACCAACAGTCTGTACGCTGTCGGTAATAAACACAGCTGCAATGCTTATTAAAACCATTCCGCCGAAAATAATAAGAATGTTTCTTTTAAGCTTTTTGTTTTTAAGAGTAAAGAAAAATGCAATAACAGTAAGCACAAGGAAAATAAAGACTGTTCGGCTACCCGTAAGGAAAATTACAACTACAAGAACTGCAGTTATAATCCAGCTTTTTAAATCTACCTTTTCCGCGGTTAACAATATAACGATTCCCGCAAGGCAGAATACCGCAAACGCATTAGGCGACTGAAAGAAACCGCCAAGACGCTCGGCAACTAAAAGATAATTACTTAAAAACGGAATAAAGGAAAGACCGTAAGCAAGAACACCGTTTACAGCAGCACTTAACGGAATAGCCTCAAGAAGTTGATTTCGCTCGGTTTTATCGTACCCACTTACAATGAAGCCTAAAAGGGCAACGGGCAAAAGCTTAAAGAAGCCGTAAACGGCAGTACCGCTGTCAACCGCCCATACAGAAACTACAAGGTACGACACAACAAGAAGAGTAGTTGCACCTACTGTGATATTAAATTTAAACGGCTCTTTTTCTTTTGTTGTAAATGATTTATAAATCATAAACCCTGCAAGAATAACAGAAAAAAAGCAGGAAATTGCGGTGTAATAACCACCCACAATAAAGCCGCTAAAAAATATAAAAGCTTTTAAAAAATTAAGTTCATTTTTCTTGCTTATATTCATTAAAAAAACTCCAAATTATATACAATAATACAATTATAAGTTTACCATTATCAAAACCCTCGGTCAATTAAAATGATGTCGTCTTTTTGCACAAAGTTTCTTATTGAATTTTTATATATAAAATGGTAAAATTATTTTATTCGACAAAGGAGTGTTTTTATGACGAAAAAAGAAAGAGCAGAAGCTATTTGCAGGCTCTTGAAAAATGATTATCCCGAGGCGATTTGTCAGCTTAATGCAGACACACCCTTTCAGCTTCTCGTAGCTACTCGTCTTTCGGCTCAATGCACGGATGCAAGAGTTAATCTTGTAACCCCTGCCCTTTTTGAAAAATACCCGTCGGAAAATGAGCTTGCAGAGGCGGATATTACTGACGTTGAAGGCCTTATTCACTCCTGCGGCTTTTACAGAGCAAAGGCAAAAGACCTTGTTGGTATGGCGAAGGAAATCCGCGACACCTATAACGGAATATTGCCCGATACTATTGAGGAATTGACAAAGCTTCCCGGTGTTGGCAGAAAAACTGCTAATTTAATCGTTGGTGACGTTTACAAAAAGCCTGCGGTTGTTGCCGATACCCACGTTATAAGAATTACAAATCTTTTAGGGCTTTCCTCTTCAAAGGACCCGAAAGCCGTTGAATTAGGTCTTAAAAAGATATTACCGCCTGAGGAAAGCAACGATTTCTGTCACAGAATTGTGCTTCACGGACGAGCAGTCTGCATAGCAAGGCGACCGAAATGTGATATCTGCTCATTAAAAGACGTTTGCAAGCACTATCAAGCAAGGGTGAAACAGACTAATGGAATACACTAGAAAAAGAAAAATTTATATTGCGGTTTCCGCAATTCTTCTTGTGGCGGTTATGGTAACAATTTTCCTGCTTTCCGCTGAAAACGGTGAGCAAAGCTCAAACACAAGCGGTACTTTTGTAAAAATTCTTACCTTTATTTTAGGCTTTACTCCACCCGAAGACGTTGTAAGGACCTTAGGTCATTTTTGCGAGTTTGCCGCATTAGGCTTCCTCTCTGCAAATATGCTTTTCGCATATAAAGAAAAATTAAAGCCCGTTTTGACGGCTCTGCTTTCTTTAGGCTATGCCGTAACCGATGAAATCCATCAGCTTTTCGTTCCCGACAGAGCTTGCCAGCTATCTGATTTAGCCGTAGACTTCGGCGGGATAATTTTAGGTACAATTGTTTTTTCTGTAATTTATTTAATTATAAAAAGATTTGAGAGGTGCAAAAATGAAAGCAACTGAAAAAATCAAAAGAAAAATTTATAACAAAATCGGCGTTATAGTTAACAAGGTTGGTCAGAATGAGGCTAAATTTACTGATAACCTTGATACCACCGTTACCGAAGGCATCCCCCAGCTTTTAAGAGAAGCAGGCGCAGAGGGTACCGTACTTTTGAGAAACGATAACGTGCTTCCACTTAAAAAAGACGACGTGCTTTCAGTTTTCGGCAGAATTCAGTATGACTATATGTACGTTGGCTACGGCTCAGGCGGTGACGTTATAAAGCCCTACACCGTAAATCTTATTGAGGGTCTTGAGAATTCAGATATAAACTACAATAAAGAATTGGCATCTGTTTACGAAAGCTGGTGCAAAAAGAATCCTCCCGACCACGGCTTTTGGGGGCATTGGCCTCATTATTACGAGGAGATGTCTATTGAAACTGCTGATATAAAAAAAGCGGCAGAAAAATCTACCGTTGCCGCAGTTGTAATAGGTCGCTCCGCTGGTGAAGACAGAGAAAATTATCTTACAGAGGGTAGCTATTTCCTTACAGAAGCAGAAAAAACTCTCATTAAAAGAGTAAGTGAAGCTTTCGAGAAAACCGTAATTATTCTTAATACGGGTAGTATTATGGATATGAGCTGGGAAAAAGAAATCCTCAAAAACAATTGTGCTATTATGTACGTATGGCAAAGCGGTATGGAAAGCGGTAACGCCGTTGCAGACGTGCTTTCAGGCGAAAAAGAGCCCTCGGGAAGACTTACCGATACTATCGCAGAAGGCTATTCCGACTACCCATGCTCTGATGATTTCGGCGAAAAGGAATACAACAATTACACCGAGGATATTTTCGTAGGCTACAGATATTTTGAAACCTTCGCAAGGGATAGGGTTTTATATCCCTTTGGCTTCGGTCTTGGGTATTCGAAATTCGAAAGAGAATTTGTAACTGCATCTCTTGAAGACGATATCGTTTCAATCACCGTTAAAGCAACGAATATTTCCGATTACTTCGGTAAAGACGTTTTACAGCTTTATGCTTCTCAGCCTCAGGGCAAATTAGGTAAGCCCGCAAAGGTTTTATGTGGCTTTGAAAAAACAAATGCTCTCAAAAACGGCGAGAGTCAGGAGGTTACAATACATATTCCCCTTTATGCAATTGCTTCTTACGACGACAGCGGTAAAAGCGGTCACAAAGCCTGCTACGTGCTTGAGGGCGGTGAATATAGCTTTTATCTCGGCGGTAACGTGCGTGACTGCGAAAAGGTATGGTCATTTACCCTTACCGAAACAAAGGTTATCGAAGAATTAAAAGAAGCTTCTGCACCGCAATATTCTTTCAAAAGAATGGTCTCAAAAGAAGAAAACGGAAGCTTAACCTACGATTTTGAAAGCGTGCCTACCGCAACTGAAGATTTAAGAAAGGTTATTCTTAAAAATCTTCCCAAGGATTGCGGTTACAAGGGTGATATGGGCATAACTCTTGCCGACGTTAAAAGCGGTAAAAGCACCCTCGACGAATTCGTAAGCCAGCTTTCACCCGACGAATTAGAGGCTATCAGCCGTGGTGATTACACAATGGATAGCTCTTTAGGTGCAAAGGGCAACGCAGGCGTTATGGGTGGTGTGCTCCCCTCTCTTCGAAAAAAAGGTGTCAAGCCTCTCACAACAACAGACGGTCCTTCGGGTATAAGAATCGGTGCTTGCTGCTCACTTCTTCCTATAGGCGCATCTATTGCTTCAATGTGGAATACGGCTTTAACTGAAAAGGTTTACGAAAAAATCGGCGAAGAAATGACCGTTAAGGGCTCGGATATTTTACTCGCACCGGGTATGAATATTCACAGAAGCCCCCTTTGCGGAAGAAACTTCGAATATTTCTCGGAAGACCCGTTTATTACGGGTAAAACTGCCGCCGCAGTTGTAAAGGGTGTGCAAAAATCCGGTGTTTCCGCTTGTCCTAAGCATTTTGCTTGTAACAATCAGGAAACAAACAGAACTAAAACTGATTCAAGGCTTTCCGAAAGAGCTTTGAGAGAAATATATCTTAAGGGCTTTGAAATTTGCGTTAAAGAGGCCCAGCCTAAAACACTTATGACCTCTTACAACAAAATCAACGGTGTTTGGGGTCACTATAACTACAATCTTTGCACTAACATTCTCCGTAAAGAGTGGGGCTTCAAAGGGCTTGTTATGACAGACTGGTGGATGCAATACACCGAAAGCCCCGAATTCCCGAATCTTAAAGACAATGCTTACCGAGTAAGAGCAGGTGTTGACGTGCTTATGCCCGGCGGTAAGAGGTCAGGAAAGAGAAAGCCCGACGGCACTCTTCTTAAAACCTACGGCAAAAAAGATGGTATCACCTTAGGCGAAATGCAAGAGGTAGCAAAGCACGTGCTTTCAGTTGTTTTAGATATTAAATATTGATAATAAAAAAGAAAAAGATGTGTTCAAGAATCAAACTGAACACATCTTTTTTTGTTTCTTAATGTGGCAAGGAAATTACGAGAGCAAATACTCCGTTTTCGTATTTCACAAGCATATCACCGTTATATTTATCAACGGCTCTTTTAATACTTTTCAGACCTAAGCCGTGATTTTCTTTATCCTTCTTTGCGGAAACATACGACCCTGCTCTGCGTTTTGGGGCATACAAAGACGGATTTTTAACGGATATTATCATTTCGCCCTCGCTATCGTTAATTTTAAGGTCAATATATCTCTCTTTAACGTCTTCAATTTTCAGGCAAGCCTCTACCGCATTATCAAGGGCATTACTTAAAATCGTGCAAATATCCATTGACGATATTTTAGTGTTTTCAAGAGAATTTATATCAAACTGTGTTGAAATCTGATTTTTTTGAGCATAAATAAGCTTTTCGTTAAGCACCGCATCAACAGCGGTGTTTTTGCTCATTGAAACATACGTTGCCTCTTCAATGGCATCCGTCATTTTTTCGAGGTAATCGAGAAGCTCTTCCTTTGAGCCGTTTTCGGCAATACCCTTTAAGCTGAAAATATGATTTTTAAGGTCGTGCCTTAGCTCTCTCGTTCTGTTATAGCTTTCCTCAATACGCTTGAAGGACTGCTTTTCAAGTCGCATCTGCATATTGAGAATATCAGAATTCCTTTGAATCTCAAGCTGATTCTGAAGTCGGGAAAACAAAGTGAATATAAGAATGTTTATAAAAACAAGACCGACGGTTGAAATAATGATATATATATTTATTTCTTCACCGGGGACAAGTCTGTCGATGTAATATTGATACACCGTAAGCGTTCCGAGAGTTGTAACGGGAACGGTCATAAGCATAAGCCAATATCTTATGGGTACCGCCTTTTGCTTTGATTTTGTAAACATGCCGATAAGAATTATCAGCACAAGCATAAATATATTGGGTAGCTCAATGGATAAAATTCTGTAGAAAAAGCCTTCAGTATCAAGATAAGGAATTCTATCAAATATTTTATCTATAAAAAGTGAAAAAGCAAAGTAAGACAAAAGCTTTGAAAGAGCAACAAACAACGAATAAATAACAACGAAAAGAGCCTTCAATCTCTTTTTACCGTCGTAAACAACAAAAGCAATAATTAAAATCAAAGCCATCTGGACACCGGTTTTGATGTTACCCGTTTGCCCCGTTTCCTGCAAGGCTAAAAGAATAGCTGAGCTGACGGCAAAAGCCGACCATTTTGGGATTTTACTTTTATATTTCTCTTCAAAAAATGCATTCATCAGAAGAAACGCAAAAAGCATTTCAATTGTTGATGAAAACAGTCTTATGAGATAAAAAAGAGTTGTTTCGATAAATTCAAGCATATTTATCACCGAAATTTAAATTTAACTTTTTGACCAGAGATACGCCTCTTTTACGGCAGTTGCACGGCTTTTACTTACGGGAAGAATATCACCGTTTTTAAGGGTAACCTCTGTTTTTGAAACACTGTTTATTTTAAATGCATTAACAAGAAAGCTTTGATGAATTCTTATAAAATTATCATTTTTAAGAGAGTCTTCAATATCGTCAAGCTTACCGTAAAAGGAATGGTCCTCGCCTTTTGTATGAACCATTAAAACTCTTTTATTGCTTTCAAAATATAAAATATCGTTAAGAGGTATATTTTTCACAACTGACGTTGTTTTTAAGGGAAATACCTTATCCGTATTCTTTTTTAATTCGGTAAGACATTCGCCAAAAATTCTGTCAAAGGCATTTACCAAATCGGTTTTGAGAATATACCTGAAAGCCTTTACCTCGTAGCCCGAAAAAACGTATTCCGCAGAAGAGGTTACGAAAACAATAAGACTGTTTACGTCGTTTTCTCTTAAAAGCTTTGCACAGTCAACACCGTTTATGGTTTTCATTTTTATATCAAGAAAAATGATATCGAAATCATTAGATATTTTACAAGCCTCTAAAAGCGGTGCACTATCGTAGAAAACAGAAATTTCTGCATCCTCGTCAACCCTTGCAAGATAATCGGTTATTCTTTTTTCTATGTAATCGCAAATATTCTTTTCATCGTCGCAAACTGCAATCTTCAGCATATTCTCACCTCTTTTCAAATTCAATATATCACAAAAGAAATATCTTTACCATAGTTTTTTGAAATTAAAAGTGCTGAAGCAATAAGTTGTATTGCAACACAGAGCTTGCAAAAATAAGAGCTACCGTTATCAATAACCGTAAGTTGAAAATATTTTTTATGTTTTTCTCTGATATTGCCCAATAAAGACTTATAAATATTAATGTAGCACTTAAAATAATCGGTAAAATATATTTGAATCCGAGATAGCCAAAAATCACACATATCCACAAAAGAACAAATCCGATAGTTTCTGCAAAAGAATTTATTGGAATGCCATTTTCAAGCATTAATTGGATAAGAGTCTGAATAAAACACACAACCAATGAAAAACCGAAAATCATCTGAAATGGTTTGTACAGTTTTTTCAACGTGGGTGAAAGCTTTTTCTTATTCATTCCGATACACCTCATCAATAATATGCGGCACCGTCTAAAAACTGAAAATTCAAAAATCCTCCTGCGATAATGAGAATTACTGTTACCCATAATCTGAAATTTGCAATGTTTTTATAATTCTTTTCTTTTATAGCAAATGCTATGCTTATTGCTATAAGTAAAACACTTATTATTGCGGGAAGTATACCCATAATTCCAAGGAATCCGAAAGCAATACCGATGTAACCAAATATCATTTCGAAAAGCTCGTATATTGCTGAATCAAAGCTCCAAAAATAAGCTAATGCACAATTGACTGCAAAAGTAAGTATAGAAACAATTGAAATTACAGTAAACGGTTTATAAAGCTTTCTTAATTTTTCAGATGTCTTTTTAATCATAGTAACATCTCCTTTCTTTGTCTACACAATATCATAAATACTGAAAAAACTGCCCGAAATGTAACTTTCGGACAGTTTTTTGTAATTTTTGTACGGTTTTACATTAAGAAAAGCGGTGACGGAAGTATACGAATAGGTTTTGATGCAGTTTGTGTTTTCTCTGCCCCGAAGCTGTATGATATACTGCGAGTGGGCAGAAAATCGCAAAATGCGCAAAAACTATCGTATAATTCGTGTATTGCCTTTCCATATATTCCATATCTGTTGCTCATCGTCAGGTTGAGCGTAGTCGGTTAAAAAGGTTGATGCAAGAACACCGCTTGCCCAGGCAAAGTGAATTTGCTCTTCGGGGGTAAAGCCTTTAATAATTGCGTAAAGAAGACCGCCAACAAAGCCGTCACCGCCACCGATACGGTCAATTATTGCTATTTCTTTGGGTTCTACAAACTCAAATTCGTTTCCGTATTGCATAGCACAGCCCCACAAATGACGATCGGCAGATTTCACCTCTCTTATATTCGTTGCAAAAACCGTTGTTTCAGGGAAAAGCTTTTTAACTTGTTTTACAGTTTCCCTGAAATGCTCAACGGGTGAAAGCTCCTCTTGTCTTCCTACTGCTTGAAATTTTGTTCCCAGACATAGCATATAATCGGATTCGTTGCCGATTATTATATCCGAAAGACTTGCTATTTCGCTGAAGATTTTTCGCAGTTCCTTTTCTCTGTTTTCCCAAAAGGATGCTCTGTAATTAAAATCAAAAGAAATGAGTGTGCCGTATTTTTTAGCCGTTTTTACGAGCTCAAGGCAAAATTCTCCCGTTTCTTCAGACAATGCACAAATAAGCCCCGAAAGATGAAGAATTGCAACACCATCTTCTTTAAAAAGCCTTTCTAAATCGAAATCCTTTACATTTAAGGTTTTGCCTACCTCGCCTGCTCGGTCGTTATGCACCCTCGGTCCTCTTAAACCAAAACCGCTATCGGCAATATTAAACTGATGACGGTAGCCCCAAGGCCCGCCCTGTTCAACGTCCTTACCCTCAAAATCCATATTTCTTGCACGAAGATTTGCTTTAATAAAATTCGCTATGGGGCTATCCTTTACAAAGGTTGTGAGCACCTTTACGGGTAACCCTAAATAAGAGAGAATTGAAGCAACGTTAGTTTCCGCAGAGGTTACCTGAAGGTGAAAAATATCTGAAGAAAAAACCGTTTGTCTGTCGGGCGGTAAAAGGCGTACCCCCATACTCGTAGGCACAACGAGAGCGTATTTATATTTTTCTTTAAGCTTTATCATTTTTCTTCCTTATTTCCAATTAGTATGAAAGCTTTTTCCCTTAGGAAAATCTGTTCTTTCGTAGGTGTGAGCACCGAAATAATCTCTTTGCGCCTGCAAAAGATTTGCAGGAAGCTTTTCGGACCTATAGCCGTCAAAATAAGTGAGTGCCGCCGCTAACGACGGTACCGAAATACCGTTGAGCATTGAAACTGCACATACTTTTCTGAGGCTTTCAATTCCGTCGAGAATTTCATTTTTAAAATAAGGGTCTAACATAAGATTCGTTAAATCGGGACGTTTATTAAACGCCTCTTTAATTTTATCTAAAAACACACTTCTTATAATACAACCGCCTCGCCACATAAGAGCGATATTTCCGTAATCAAGCCCCCAATTTTTCTTTTCGGAAACGGCTTTCATAAGAGAAAAGCCTTGAGCATAAGAAATAATTTTTGCACAGTATAAGGCTTTTCTTAATCTGTCGATATACTCCTGAGTTTCGCCCTTAAATTCAACATACGGGCCTGAAAGCTCTTTAGATGCCTCTACTCTTTCGCTTTTCATAGCACTTAAATATCTTGCAAAAACGGCTTCGCTTATAAGCGTTACGGGCACGCCCTCGTCAAGTGCGGTAACGCTTGTCCATTTACCCGTGCCCTTTTGCCCTGCCGAATCAAGAATTTTTTCTACAAGAGGTGAGCCGTCCTCATCCTTGACTGTAAAAATATCGGTTGTAATATCTATAAGATAGCTGTCAAGCTCGGTGCTTTTCCATTCAGAAAATACCCGGTGAATATCCTCGGCAGAAAAATTCATAAGGTTTTTCATAAAATGGTAAACCTCGCAAATCAACTGCATATCACCGTATTCGATGCCATTGTGTACCATTTTTACGAAATGACCTGCTCCGCCTTTACCAACCCATTCACAGCAAGGCTCACCGCTATCAGTTTTGGCACAAATTGCTGTAAAAATCGGCTTCACCCTTTCCCAAGCCTCGTGAGAGCCACCGGGCATCATCGACGGACCCTTGAGAGCTCCCTCTTCACCGCCCGAAACACCTGTACCGATATAGAAAAGACCTTTGCTTTCAACGTATAAGGTTCTTCTTTCGGTATCCTCGTAATGAGAGTTACCGCCGTCAATTATGATATCACCGGGTGACAAAAACGGGATAAGCTCTTCTATGGTTTTATCTACCGCTTCCCCCGCTTTTATCATAAGCATAATTTTTCGTGGGCTTTCAAGAGAATGAACAAACTCTTCAAGAGAATGAGCACCGAAGATATTTTTACCCTTTGCCTTTGAATTAATAAATGTATCAACCTTTAAAACCGTTCTGTTGTAAACGGAAACGGTAAAGCCCTTGCTTTCCATATTAAGCACAAGGTTTTCACCCATCACCGCAAGACCGATAAGACCAATATCAGATTTTTTCATAAAATTTTCCTTTCTTTATATCTTTTGAATATTTCAATTGAGTTATTTGCGATTTTTGTAGTACTGAAAGGAGGTAAGTAGGGTACCACCCACCGTTCCGATTAAAGTTTACTCAATCTGAAACAAACTTCACGAAATACACAATAGCTTTTTGCGTTAGTAATCAAAAGAACGGTCCCCCCTCCTTTTCCGTTTCACGAAAAAAGAGGGATAGGATATCGCAAATTTTAAATTTTTCTATAAATTAAATCCTTGTGAAGCGTCTGGCATCTGGAAACTGGCATCTGGCATCTTACAATCGCCGTCGCAGACCCGACACTCCTCACTCCTAACTCCTCACTCCTCACTTTGCCACAGCCCCAATGCAGGATTACTGATATAATAAATCTCTTCACCGTTTACTGTATTAAAGCCGTCCTTCAATTCTTTCGGATTATAGAGCTTTTCTGCATCCTCATAGGGCATATAATCGAAGCCTACACCTTCAACCTCTTCCCTTGAAAGATATTTCGTGCAATAGGTAACGGAAAACTGACCGTCAGAGGAGCCGTGAATAAGGTGAGCCGCAACAGACAAATTATTTTTTAAATCCTCCTCTGTTTTAACAAGCTCTAAAACTTTTTTCCTTCCTACATAGCCGTATTTTCTTATAAGCCTGTCGTTTTCTTTATCTTCGCCGAATTTATTTACAGCAGGTGCTAAAACTATCAATTCACCGCCTGTTTTCATTGCCATTCTCGTTCTGTAAACGGCTTTATTGCCAAGCCAGGTGCTTCTGAATTCTTCAGGCTCAAGGTAGACTACCGCTTTTTTGATGGGGTGCTTAAGCTTCGTTATATTCATCCTTTGACTTTTTGAAACCGCCATTTCAAAAGAGCGTCTTTCTTTACCGATATATACACCGTGAACGAGAGTGTTCCCCTCTTCGTCGTTAGAGGTGACAGTTAAAACGTAAAGAAGCGGAATATCCTTTATAAAATTTTCTTCGGCGAAATCAAGCACCCTTCTTACGGGTGAAAAATCTCTGCCCATTATTCTTTCAAGACCGTAAAATGCACCTAACATATGGGAGGAATTTATCATACTGTTACCGCCGCAGCCCACGAAAATATTTTTCGAATAATTCGCCATACCTACAACCTCGTGAGGCACAACCTGACCTATTGAAATAATCAAATCATAGGATTTATCTAAAAGTCTTTTGTTAACCTGAACGTCAATTTTTTCTTCAACAAGACCGTCGGATACAGATTTCACAAAATCCGCCGGTATTACACCTATTTTCTTAACGTCAGTTTTCCAATTATGAACAATAAGCTTGTCATAAGGTATTTTTTCACCAAAAAATGCTTCTGCTTGCTCTCTCGTCATAGGCTCGTGAGTACCTAAAGCGGGCATAATATCTACCTGACAGGTATCCTTTAAAATATCGTAATACATTGCGGTTATTTCGCCTGCATAGGAATATTTCCTCGTATAATCGGGCGGTAAAATCAAAACCTTTTTCAAATCTTTGTTATCAACTGACCTTTTTATAAGGTCAAAAATCTTCGCTTTAGAAATATTGCCGTCACTTTCGATATACAAAAATTATCACCTCTTACTTTTTTACAAATAAGCCATAATTTCTCTTTTATTATTTTTATACATTTCATTGAAATTATTACTGCGGTGTGATAATATATTCACATAAATTTTTCGGAGGATATTTTTATGAAAAAATTTATGGATAAAGATTTTCTTCTTTCAACAGAAACTGCAAAAAAGCTTTATGCCGCTTGCGAAAATACACCTATTTTTGACTGGCACTGCCATCTTCAGCCAAAGGAAATTTATGAAAATAAGGAGCCTGCCGATATTGCTTATTTATGGCTTGCGGGCGACCATTATAAATGGCGTGGTATGCGCTCCTGCGGTATAAGCGAGGAATATATTACAGGTGATAAATCACCTTATGAAAAATTCAAGGCATGGGCTCACGCTATGCCTAACCTTATAGGTAACCCCCTTTACCATTGGACTCATCTTGAGCTTCAAAGATATTTTGATATTCACGAGCCTCTTTCACCCGCTACCTGCGACGAAATCTGGGAAAAGGCAAATGCAAAAATCAAAGCAGGTGGCTTCACACCGAGAGAGCTTATAGAAAAAAGCAACGTCGCTTTCGTTTGCACAACTGACGATGCTGCCGATACTCTCGAATATCACAAGCTTCTTGCAGAGGATAAGAGCTTTAAATGCAAGGTGCTTCCCGCTTTCAGACCCGACAAGGCTTTAGGTATTGAGCTTGACGGCTACAACGATTGGGTGAAGGCACTCGAAAACGTTTACGGCAAGGCTGTGCCCTCATTTACAGAGCTTAAAGCAGCACTTCTTTCAAGAATCGAATTCTTCGCAGAAATGGGCTGCAGAGCATCTGACCACGCATTTACCTACGTGCCCTACAAGAGAGCTGACGAAAACGAGTTGAACGCAATTTTCTCAAAGCGTCTTTCAGGTGAAGCTCTTTCAACTGAAGAGGTTGACAAATACAAAACAGAGCTTATGCTCTTCCTTGCAAACGAATATGCAAGGCTTGGTTGGGGTATGGAAATTCATATCGGAGCTATGAGAAACAACAACGGCATAATGTTTAAAAAGCTTGGCCCCGATACAGGTTACGATTCTGTTGCGGATTATGAAATCGCAGTAAATCTTTCAAGACTTCTTGATGCTATGAATACCGAATACAGATTACCTAAAACCGTTCTCTTTACTCTTAACCCCAAGGACAACTACGTTTTAGGCACAATGCTCGGAAACTTCCAGAGTGACGAGGCAGAAAGCAAAATTCAGTTTGGCTCTGCCTGGTGGTTTAACGACAACTACGACGGTATGAGAACTCAAATGCAGACTCTTATGAATTTAGGCGTTATTTCTAAATTCGTTGGTATGATTACAGACTCAAGAAGCTTCCTCTCTTACCCAAGACATGAATATTTCCGCAGAATTCTTTGCGAGCTTTTAGGCGACCTCGTTGAAGAGGGTAAATATCCCGATGATATTGAATTTTTAAGCAAGGTTGTTCAGGACGTTTCCTTCAACAATGCTGTAAAATATTTTGGTGTCAAATAAAATAATAGAAAACACCCCTCTTTGCAGAGGGGTACTTATATATGGTGATAATTATGTTTTATTTATTGGCAATTATATCAGGTTTAATAATTGGTGTTCTTGATGCTTTTGTTATACGCAACAAAAAGCCTCTTCCTGCTATCGGAACGATAATTGTTGACCTTATTTTAACAAACTTTTTCAGCCTTACGATTACCGAGTTTATATACAAGATAACAGATAAGGGGTCAATATTCCCCATTTCCGACCGCACAATGAAATTTTATCTCATTTACTTTGTATTTACACTCATCTGCGGTTTGGCTTTTATTTTCTTTACTTCTGTTTTCGGAGGTTACATAACCTTTATTCAAAATAAAAACCAAACAAAAATACCGACCATTGCAAAAGTTTCTACCGTATTTGTCGCGTTAGGTGCTGCCGCTTTTACAGGAACGATATGGGGGAAAGAAACCTTTGGTGACCTTGCTGCTGACCAGCTTATAATCAATCTTATCACACCTAAAGAAGGTACAAGCAGTGATATTATGAGCACCTTGTTTTCAGGACCGGTTTTTCAGACGTTAGCAGTAACCTTGCTTTTTGCTGTTTTCGCCTTTTCTGCAAGCGAGGTTTTCATTAAGCTTCGAGAAAAAAACGTAAAGCTTCTTTCTCTTTTTATGAAAAAGATTATCTGCATACTTTTGGCAATAGCCGTTTTCTTTGGCGGATGTGCCGTAGGTATAGTTGAATTCGAGCTTGTAAACATTGTAAGAATGTATATGCTTGAATCAAAATTTATAGAAACTAATTTCGTTGACCCGGAAGCCACCACCCTTCAATTTCCTGAAAAGAAAAGAAATCTTATACATATTTATTTGGAATCCATGGAAAACTCATTCACCTCAAAGAATATGGGTGGCTATATGGATGAAAACCTTATTGAACCGCTTACCAATTTAGCAAAAGAAGGCTATAGCTTTTCTCATCTTGAAAACGGCTTCGGCGGACCTATTGCAACAACAGGCTGTGTATGGTCTGTTGCTTCAATGGTTAATATGAATGCGGGTATTCCTATGAAAGCACCTGCAGAGCCTAATGCATACGGAGCAGCTGACAACTTTTTACCCGGTGCGATAACTCTTGGTGATATTCTTGAATCCCAGGGCTACGAACAGTCTCTTATGTTCGGCGCCAGTGCAAAGTTCGGCGGCTTGAATTTCTTTTTTGAAAGTCATGGTAATTTTAATCTTCTTGACTACGACGGCGTAAAAGCAAAGGGTTGGATTCCCGATGACTACGTGGTTTGGTGGGGTTATGAAGACGACAAGCTTTATGAATTTGCAAAAATAGAATTAACAAGACTTTATGAAACAGGAAAGCCCTTCCATTTTGTTATGGAAACTGCAGATACACACGCCCCCGACGGCTACTTAAGCCCCAATGCACCAACACCAAGAGCAAGTCAATACGCAAACGTTATTGCCTACAGTGCCTCTGAAACAGAAAAATTTGTACGTTGGATTCAGCAACAGCCCTTCTATGAAAACACAACGATTGTTATTATCGGTGACCACTTAAGTATGGATGCAAAATTCTTTGAAAATTTCGACCCCAATTATTTAAGAACAACCTACAATCTTATTCTTAATCCAGCTCCTACTGTAACTGATATCCCGAAAGATCGAATGCAAAACCGTTGGTGGTATAACGCAGATATGTTTCCCACAATTCTTGCAAGTATAGGCGTTAAGATAGAGGGTGACAGATTAGCTCTTGGAACAAACCTTTTCTCAGATACACCCACGTTATTTGAAGAAAACGGCGGACAAGCCGGCTGGGATATGGTTAACAAAGAATACACCTACAGCAGCACATTCTATTTAAAAAACATTCTCACAGGTAATAACGAGCCCTTTGACACAAAAAACGTAACAGAATACAAAAACTGATTCTGATAATTGATGTGATAAAACACAGCACAATATAATTTCCATATATGGTGATACTATGATAACCTTTAAGCAGAACAACGAAATTACATACGACGATAAAGAATTAATGGAGGAAAACTCCTTTATAGGTGCTGAAATTGATACTACTCCCCTACCTGTTTACAATGAAGTAAAGGCTTCACTTCCTCAGCCTGTCTGGGAAAACCACAAGGATTACATAGACTGTTATTGGAAGGCTTGGGAAATCGCCTTCAGAAATCTTCGTCAGCCTAAAGAGAATACGGGCTTCGTAACAAATTATATTGACGCCGCATTCAACGGTTGTATTTTTATGTGGGACTCTGCTTTTATGCTTATGTTTGGTAAGTATGCAGACCGAATTTTCAATTTCCAGAAAACCTTTGATAACTTCTACTCTCATCAGCACGTTGACGGCTTTATCTGCCGTCAGATTGAAGAAGAAACGGGAAACGATATTTTTGCCCGTCACGACCCTGCTTCAACGGGTCCCGAGGTTATGACCTGGTGCGAATGGGAATATTACCTTAATTTCGGTGACAAGGATAGACTTGCAAGGGTTTTCCCCTGCCTTGTTGCCTATCATCAATGGATGCAGGAGCATTTCACCTGGCGTGACGGCACTTATTTTTCATCAGGCTACGGCTGCGGTATGGATAACTGCCCCCGTCTTGACGAGAAATATCACGTTTGCTACAGCCATGGCCATATGGTATGGGTTGACGCTTGTATGCAAGAGCTTAACGCTTGTAATCTTCTTATCAAAATGGCAAATGAGCTTGGCAGAGAAGAATTTATTCCCGGGCTTCAGGCAGAAAGCGACCATCTTTTTAAGGTTATAAACGAAAAGCTTTGGGATAACGAAACTAAATTTTATTACGACCTTAAAAACGATGACACCTTTAACGGTGTAAAGCATATAGGCGCATTCTGGGCTCTTCTTGCAAAATGTCTTCCCGAAAGCAGAGCCGAGGATTTTATTGCTCACTTAAATAATGAGAATGAATTTAAAACTGACCACAGAGTGCCTACTCTTTCAAAGGACCACCCCGAATACAACCCCAAAGGTGGTTATTGGTGTGGCTCAGTTTGGGCACCTACAAACTATATGGTTTTAAAGGGACTTGATTCTTATAAAAAATTTGACCTTTCCTACGAAATTGCCCGTAATCACCTTGATTTCGCCGTTGAGGTTTTCAAGGATACCGATACTCTTTTTGAAAACTATTCCCCTGAATATCACGACGGTAAGGCTTTAAGAGGTAGCTCATCCTTGCCCGATTTCGTCGGATGGACGGGTCTTATCCCTATCTCAGTTATGTTTGAATACGTTTTCGGTATAAAGCCTGACGCTTCAAGCAACAAAATCTCCTGGCATATAAACCTTACCGACAAGCACGGAATTGAAAAATATCCCTTTGGCACAGAGGGTGAATTAACTCTCATATGCGAAAAGCGTGATTCAGAAGATGAAAAGCCTCAGGTAAAAATAGAATCAAATATTCCCGTAACCGTTGAAATTATATGGAATAAGGGTAAAAGCACAGAAACAATTAATCTTTAAATCAAATCTATACATAAAAAAACGGTAATTAAAATGAAGCATCTTACACGAGAAGAAAAACGACAAAAAGCGCATATTATAAAAAACACAGCCTTTATGTTAGGCTGTGCGATTAAGTGCGCTCCGTTTTCGCTTTTTATGATTTATCTCTCTTACGTTGCCGAAAACGTTTATTATGCGGTTGTTGTAAACGTTATGCTTCTCGAAACCGCCCTTTCTGTTATTGAGGGTAACGGCACGTTTACAGAATTTGCAATAAAAATTGTAATATTAATTTTAGGCAAGCTTCTCGTTGACCTTTTAGGCTATATAAACGTTTTCACAATAAGAATTAAATTTGAAATAAAATGTGAAAGCTATATAAACGCTCTTATTTTCAAAAAGGCTCAGGAGGTTGAGCTTGGTTGCTACGAAAACCCTGAATTTTTTGACAAATACAATCGTGCAACCTGGGTTGTTGATAAAAGCGGCTTTAAAAGAATTATTGAAGGGTCTGCCTGGACCTTAGGCTCTGTTTGCAGTCTTGTTTTGCTGGTTTCTTACTTAATATCTATTGACCCGATTTTACTTATTTTCCTTTTATGCCCTCTTGCCGTTATAGCCTTCAGAGTAATAAAAAACAACCTTGAGCTTGAAAAGGAAGAGGCAATGACACCCTTTGAAAGAGAAAAGGATTACGTAAGAAGAACAATTCTTTTAAAGGATTTCGCAAAGGAAATAAAAACAACAAACATCTTTGTTGTTTTAGAAAAAAGATTCCGCAAGGCAATAGAGAAAAATATAAACGTTATTAAAAAATACGGCTGGAAAATAGCGCTTATTGAATGCGTTTCCGATTATTTTGCCGAGATTATACCCGTTACGGGCGGTTTCGTTTACGGCTGCTATCGCCTTTTGGTTGTAGGTGATTTGCCTATATCCGAATTCTCGGTGCTTGTTTCCGCTATAACAACCTGCCGAAACAAGCTTAATCAATTGGCATTTTATTTTGCTATGCAACAAAAGCACTGCTTATGGGTACAGAATTTAAGAGATTTCCTGAATTATGAGCCGAAAATCAAGAGCGGTGAATTAATCCCCGATGAATTCGAAAGCCTTGAATTTAAAAACGTATCCTTCAGATACACGGAAAGCTCTGACTACATATTAAAAAACGTTTCCTTTAAGCTTGAAAAGGGTCAGACAATGGCTGTTGTAGGGCAAAACGGTGCAGGCAAAACAACCCTTTCGAAGCTTATTATGAGATTTTATGACGTTACCGAGGGTGAAATTCTTTATAACGGAATAAACATAAAGGAATACGACGTTTTAAAATACAGAGAAAAATTTGCATCCGTTTTCCAGGATTACAGAGTTTTTGCAATGACCGTTGCCGAAAACGTTTTAACCGAAGAGGTTACCGATGAAAGCAAAGAAACGGTTGTAAAAGCCCTTAAGCTTGCAGGGGCTTATGATAAAATAGGCACTCTACCTATGAAAGAGGATTCGCTTCTTACAAAAGAATTTGATAAAGAAGGTGTTCTCCTTTCAGGCGGTGAAACCCAAAAGGTTACTATTGCACGTCTTTTCGCAAGAGATTTTGACGTAGCAGTGCTTGACGAGCCCTCCTCTGCCCTTGACCCCGTTGCTGAAAGCAAAATGTATGACTCTCTTCTTGAGGGCACAAAGGGTAAAACGGTTATCTACATATCTCACCGTCTTTCAAGCGCAACCCGCTCTGATATTATTCTCGTTTTCAATAAAGGTACTCTTGAGGAAATGGGCTCTCACGAGGAGCTTATGAAAAATGACGGCTATTACTGTGAAATGTTCACACTTCAAGCCTCAGGCTATAAAGGAGGTGTGGCTGAATGAAAAGCAATAATAAAAAAGACAAAGTAAATTCCGTAAAAAACTATATTTATATGCTTAAATTCATCTCAAAGCACACTCCGTTTATGGTTTTCGGATATTTATTCTTTGACGTTCTTGCAAACCTCCCCTGGACACTTTCAAACGTTGTTCTTTTAAAATATATTATCGACGTTGCAAGTGAGGGGCACGGCTTTGAAAGAATTGCCTTTGCTTTGATTTTCTTTGCAATTTTCGTTGTTGTAACAAACCTTTTCACAACGCTTTTTTATGAAATTTCAATGCCGAAGCAAAAAGAAAAGCTATATTTTGCAATTTATAAAACAATTTATGAAAAAGCCGCAAAAATGGATTACGAGGCATACGATAATCCCGAATATTACAACGACCTTGTTCTTGCAATGAACTCAATGAACGAGAGAGCCTATGCGGTTTTATCTAACACTCAGGATATTTTATCAAACACGGTAAGCGTGCTTACTATCGGTGCGGTAATAATATCCATTGACCCCATTTGCCTTGTTTTCGTTGCGGTGTGCGTTGCTATAATGACGCCTATCGGCAGACTGATTGCAAAAGTAAACGTTGAAAGAACCGAGGTTATGACACCTCTTGACAGAAAAAATTTATATTTCAGCAGAGTTTTCTATCTTCAGGACTATGCAAAGGAATTACGTCTTTCAGGTGCGGGTAAAATGATTGAAACCCGTTACAACCGCAATATTACCGACAGAATTAAAACTATCTCGCCCTATCTTACAAAACAATGGAAGCTTTATTTCTGTCAGGAAGCTTTACCTATGACGCTTCTTATTTACCTTGGAATTTCTCTTCTTATGGGCTACAAGGCTATTGTTACAAAGGACGTATCTATGGGTGATTTTGCCGCAACCTTTAACGGTGCCGCATCTATCAGCACAAGCGTTTTCGCAATCACAAGCAATTTTGCGATAAGCTTTCGTGAAAACAGCCTTTACGTTGAAAAATTCCGTCGCTTTATGAACGCAAAGGAAAAAATGATTTCAGGCTCAAAAACAACCATTTTTGAAAATCCGCCTACTATTAAATTCGAAAACGTATCATTTAAATATCCAGGCACAGATAAATACGTGCTTAAAAACATAAGCTTTGAGATTTCACCCTATAAAAAGGTTGCTCTTGTAGGCTACAACGGTGCGGGTAAAACCACTCTTACAAATCTTCTTTTAAGGCTTTATGACGTTACCGAGGGTGCTATAACTATTGACGGAATTAATATTAAGGATTGGGATATAGCATCATATCACAAAAACTTTGCCGCAGTTTTTCAGGATTTCTCAATTTTCGGTGCATCTCTCGGTGAAAACGTTTCAATGAACGATTCTCACGATAAAGAGAAAACACTTGAAGCCTTGAAATCGGCTCATTTTGACCGAAAGCTTCCCGACGGCACAGACAGTATTCTTTTAAGAGAATTTGACGATGACGGTATATCCTTATCGGGCGGTGAGGCTCAGAAAATCGCTATTGCAAGAGCCTTTTATAAGAATTGCGCCTTTGCAATTCTTGACGAGCCAAGTGCAAACCTTGACCCTATTGCAGAGCACACTCTTAATCAGTCTATGGTAGAGGCAGCAAACAAAAAAACTGTTTTATTTATCTCTCATAGACTTTCAACTACCGTAATGGCAGACGAAATTTATATGCTTGAAAACGGTGAAATTATAGAGCACGGCTCTCACGAGGAGCTAATGAAAAAAGACGGAAAATACGCATATATGTTCCGTTTGCAAGCGGAGAAATATACGGAATAATTGCAGGTTGCAAATGGCAAATGGCAAGTGGCAAATTAAGGGGCTTCGCCGATTATAAATGCGAAATGCAAAGTGTAGATGCCAGATGCCAGTCGCCAGATGCCAGGAAGCTTTGCAAAAAGTAAAACTTAAATATTTGCGATAGCCTTGCCTCCCTGTGCGAAGCATAGGGAGGGGGACCGTTCTTTGATATATTAAAAATTAACAGACAGTATATTCCGTGTGAATATACTGTCTGTTATTTGTTTATTAAAGCGGAACGGTGGTGGGTAGTTCTCTTACCTATTAGGTTTAGACGGATAGAAGA
>JAZNVT010000031.1:0-470120 GCA_045592945.1 Acutalibacteraceae bacterium
GATCCATAAAAACACTCCTTTCAGTTTGATTGATTTCATTTTAACATTAAAATTTAACCCAATGCAACAAATTGCGAAAATCTTAAGAAAAATGTAAGATTTAGAAGAAAGCCAACAGCAAATTTATTTTTATTTCTGCGGTTGATATTTTACCAACTATCTGAAACTTGTTTATGTGCAATTTCATCATCTATAGTAATGATTTCAATATCATAAAAATAGTTCTTGTTGGCTGCATCGATATCGTGCAAGAAATCGTAAAAATCCACTTCAAGAGGGTAATAGCACTGTAATATGATTTTATAAGTGTTTATTTTTTTGTTTCCTTCATATTTTTCATCTTCAAATATAACGGCGTCTGTGTTTCTGATGAAATCCATAATGTTATCAGCATTTTCACCATTCTTTATATTATCAAACCACTTTCTTGTTTGTTCACCGTGTTCGTAATCCAGATAATAACCATCTATATTGCATCCATCTGCATTAGGAATAAAAAGCTTGTAATTGATTTTCCCGTTTGGGTCATATGAAATGATTATGCAACTAATAATTTCATCCCAATTATCCGAATTTTCCATTACGTTAGTGTAACAGTATATCGCGTATTGATTTGTAAATGTATTTTCAGGATTCTTTTTCGTTAAGTAATCGTCTATATAGTATGAGAATAAACAGTCAAAGAGGAAATCCTCGTAATTTTGCTTTTGTTTTATAAAACCTTTTTTCGTAAGTTCTTTTTGTGTTTTGCTTGCATCGTCTCCGATTTTTATATCGGCATAGACTTTTCTTTGCTCTGATGTGATTTCGTAAAGATAATCCTCTTGTGAATATTCTGTGTAATACTCTTTATCAAACCATTCGTATTCATATTTTGCAAAAGCAAAGCCGTAGAGAACAAGAAAGCCTGCAAAAACAACAGAAAGAATAGCTGAGATTTTAACTAAGGATAAACGATATTTTTTTCTTTCGGTGTCAGAATTTTTATAATATGAGCGATACGTAAGAGCAGTATAAGCAATTAGTAAAATAAAATTTATTGAGAAAGAAATTTTACCTGCTAAACCTGATTCGTGGACAGGACTGTTTGTTATATAACTATACACAAGCTCTATGGCATTGGATATAGGGAAAAATAACCCACTTGTAATAACAGAACCGAGAGTGATTGTACCTAAAGCTGCTGTTATACCAAATAATTGTTTTTGTAATTTCTTTCTACAACACATTATTGTATAAACAGTAAAAAATGCAAATCCAACAAGGCAAAAAGCCAGCACAACAACACTTGGGAAGCAGGGTGAAATTGGCTCTACAAAATACCAGTAGCCTAAACCGAAATCAAATACAAGCATTATATTTATTGAACATAAACCAATAAAAAGTAACACAGCCCTGATGATACTGTCTTTATAAATTAGCTTGTTCCATATTATTTTACAAATGTCTTTAAATGTTGCTTTGCCATCCTCAACACTTTCTACTTTAGTCCAGTCATTAAATTTCTTGCTATCGCTTGTCATATTATTTACCCCTTTCATAAGATTGCCTTGAAACAGGATGTTTGTAATCTTTCTTTTGATTATACTATAGTAAATCAATGGTTAAATATGTGCATATTGTAATTTTCAACCTGTTTTTTGTAATAATTGGGCTTGAAAATGCTTTTAAAAGCATTTATTGAGGAGCTTTTTAGCGAAGAGTGAAAAGTGAAGAGTGAACAAGTAAAAATCCCGTACACTTTCGTATGCGGGATTTTTGGAGCTGGAAACGTGACTCGAACACGCGACCTATGGTTGTAGTTAAGGATGAATAATTCGATAAGTATATTAACTGTTCGCCATTATATTACCAATAGTTTTGGGATTGTTACAATGTGAGTGTTCAATCCTGTATAAATTTAAGTAATTAAAAAGAATGAAAAAATCAAATATTATTTACCACACCCGTAAAAAGAGGTAAATTGCCTTTTGAAATCACAAATACAAATGGTCTGTCAAGCACAAAATCTATTATTTCTTCAGGCGGCTGTGCCGCACCTGCACTGGGAAATTCTATATAAGCTGCAGCCTTTACACCATTTTCATCAATTTCAACTCTTGCGGACTGATTAACGGCTGTAACATACACGGGAGTATCAGATGTGATTGCTGTAAAATCTGAGCTTTCTATATCAAATACTTTCGTAACTCCCATTCTGTTTAATCCGTCTTTTAAGTTTAAAGTGGATAAAATATCAAATTTCGGAACAGACAAATTGACCTTCATATACTTTTTGTTTTTCCAACCATCTTCCGTATTGCCCGAAGAAATCAGTTCTCCGTAAGAGCCTTCGTTTAAAATATCAGCAGTTGTTTTTCCTTCGTCGGGAAGAATAAACCACATTGTACTGCCATTTTTGAGTGATAAGCCTACGGCGCTAAAATCATCGTGCCAGTAATAGTACATCTGACATAGTTTTTTATTCATATAAGTAACGCTTGTGTCACCGTTGATACCGTGGAAAATGCCGTCGGTATTATTTTTTTCGTCAAACTCATCGCCCCATTTTGCTTGGAAAAACAGGGTTGAATATAAAGCTAGAACAGTATCAGGTGATAAGTCAATTTTATCTGTGCTGTCCTTCAGCAAGCCACCTGTATTGTCGTCCAGCCATTTGCCTATGGCTTTATTTGAACTGTCATTGCCAAGTTCACATTGATATACAGAAGCATAATAGTGATATGCAAGATTATTCATAGTATCCTGATTATAATTGAGTCCGTCTTGAAGCCATAGAGAATTAGCCAATGTGGATATTTCATTTCCGTCATCTTCATAAACAGATTCCCACACTGCACTGACCTGACTTCTGAGTGTTTCAATATCTTCGACACCAAATAAATCTAAAATCTCTTTGCGGCTGTCACCATCGGTTATTTCTGCAAGCATAGAGAGTCCGATATAGGCGTTTATCGGTGACCACAAGGCATTTTCGTTTTTCTCTGAAACAAGGAATTCAGCAGATGCTTCTGTAAAAAACGGAGACATAGAAATGACGGCGTTTTCTCTTATTGCTCTTCTGTTATCTGAGTGAGAGTTCCACATTTCTACATCAGCCATATAGCTTTCTCTGTCTTTATAATCATCAAGGTTGGGATGCTCCATAATTCGTGCATCGTTGGGAAGTGCAATAGCTTTTGCAGTTAACGTTGTAGTATTAGAGAGAAAACTGATACAGACTACTACTGCTAAAACGGCGGCAACAGCGCCTATCCAAGATGCTCTCTTTTTCATTTTCTTCGGAGGTTTTTCAGCTTCTTCAATGTATTTGTTGTCTATTTTATCCAAAACATCCAATACCTGTTTACGTTTCATAGTAGTAACCCTCCTTAATAAGATGTTCTTTTAATTTTGTTCTGATGCGGTTTAAGCGTGTCGATACGGCACCGCTTTTCATATTGACTTCTTTTGATATATCTTCGACAGCATCTCCATACCAATACCTACGAATAAAAATATATCTGTTCAAAGCACTGTCTTTTTCCAAAAACTCATTTATTGAATCAGCAATTTTCTGAACAATTAAAGCCTGCTCAGGGTCGTTGGTATCATCTGGCAGACAAGCTCCAAGCTCCTCCAAAGACAAATCATATCTGTTGTTTCGTTTTTCGGCTGAAAGATACTCTAACCGTTTCAACGCCATATTTCTTCCGGTTCGGTACACATAAGGAGCTAAAGGGTCAGGTTCTTTTGGTGGAATTGCATTCCAAATGGCAAGATATGTATCATCTGTTGTTTCTTCTGCATCCTGATGATTACCAAGAATGTTCATAGCGATTCTGTATAAGGTGTTGCCATAACGCTCTTTCAAAATCTGAAGTGCCTTTTCGGCTCTCATAAAGAATAGTTTTATTAAGTGTCTATCTTCCATTTCAAACCTCCTCTCACTTATATAAACCGATTTTATATACCTCATCTTACATAAAGTTTAGCATTATTTTTTCTTAAACACAATATTTCTTTTTTACCTGGGAAAAGTTTTGTGATTAAAGAAGAATTAAAATCCAAGTCGAGGATTATACATATTTCATTGATTAACTACATAAAATGTAAAAAACGAGTAAACTAAAAAGTTTGCTCGTTTTTTGAAGTTTGATGTAGTTTAATTAATTTAACCAAAGATTTATATACTCATCAACCCAACAAACTTGTAGTATATATGCACGCATTGGTATTTTTCACCTTCTATGATTTCCTTTTCTGATACCACAATTTTCTCAATGAGCTTGTTCAGGATTCTTGCATTGAGTTCTTATAAGGCGGAAAAATCACACCGTAGGTGTGTATATCATCAATTTCGAGGCGTTTGTGCGAAGCACAACTTCATTACGCAGTACTTCATTGCAAAGCACTTCATTTGTCTAAAGATAACTTCATTGTTCGTGTCAGTATAATGAAGTTAAAGTAAACTTGAAATGAAGTTTGCACTAAAGTTGCAAAACGAAGTCGTGTCCAAGGACACGAACACAAAAACAAAAGCAAGTCTTACGACTTGCTTTTGTTTTTGGAGCTGGAAACGTGACTCGAACACGCGACCTGCTCATTACGAATGAGCTGCTCTACCAACTGAGCTATTCCAGCATTTTATTTAAAACGCAATTAGTATTATATATAAAACCCTTTTATTTTTCAAGTCTTTTTATATATTTTAACAAAAATCAATTTTCGACAAATTTAATGTAATTTTCTATTGACTTTACCGCTTTAGTGTGCTACCATATGAACACGTTTTTTGTTAAGGGGATACCCGTAATATTTTTTAGAAAGGAAGTTTTTGTTTTTTACAAAAACAGTCGGTTATAGTTATGACACCTTTAAAAAACAATGATGTTGATGAGCTTTACAGAGCAATTTTAAGCCTTGAAAATGAAGAGGAGTGTGCCTTGTTCTTTGAGGACCTTTGCACTATCAACGAAATTATATCCTTGTCACAGCGTTTAAGCGTTGCTAAAAAGCTTGACGAGGGTAAAACCTTTTCTACTATTACCTCTGAAACGGGTGCCAGCTCCGCTACTATAGGTCGAGTTAACCGTTGCCTTTCTTACGGCAACGGCGGCTATAAAAATATAATAGAAAAGCTCAAAGGGGGAAAGGCGTAATGAATTTTGATTTAAGCGTTCTTAACCCTACCGAAAGAGTAATTTTTGAGCTTCGTAGCCTTTATTCAAAATACGGCTACAAGCCCTTTAAAATGAGTAAGTTCGAAGAGTATGATTTATACGGCAGTAATAAGGATTTCCTCGTTAGCGGTAACTGTATTACCTTTACCGATTCCGACGGCAGACTTCTTGCTCTCAAGCCCGACGTTACTTTTTCCATCATCAAAAATTTTGATGATACCGTTGGCGGTGTTCAGAAGGTCTACTATAACGAAAACGTTTACCGTGAATCTAAAAAAGCGGGTGGCTTCAGCGAGATAATGCAAACGGGTATTGAGTGTATGGGCGATATCGGTGCAAACGACGTTTGCGAGGTTATTACTCTTGGTGCAAGAAGCCTTTATGCAATCAGCGAAAATTACGTTCTCGATATTTCTCATATGGGTCTTTTAAGCGGTCTTTTCAATGCTATGGAATTAACCGAAGCACAGAAAAATCAGCTTTTAGAGGCTATTGCCGAGAAAAATACGGGTGCAATTGAAAGCCTTTTAGAAAGCTTTAAGGTTGGCGGTGCACTTGCTAAAATGCTTGTTGAGCTTGTTGATGCTTGTGGTAAGCCCTCTGATGTGCTTTCAAAAATTGGTGCGGTTGCAGTTAATGGTGAAATGCAGTCTGCTTATAATGAACTAAACGACGTTTGCCAAAAGCTTATTGAAAAAGGCTACGAGAAAAATATTAATATCGATTGCTCTCTTGTTAACGATATGAATTATTATAACGGTATCGTTTTCAAAGGCTTTATTCAGGGTGTGCCCTTTGGCGTGCTTTCCGGCGGTCGTTATGACAGGCTTATGAGCCGTGTTAATAAAAATGCAGGTGCTATCGGCTTTGCGGTTTATCTTGACGAGGTTGAAAGACTTATTGAAAACAGCAATGCTGATAAAGAAGAAGCAAATACTGATGACGGTTATTTGAATATCGCTCTTCCTAAAGGAAGACTTGGTGAAAAGGTCTATTCAATGTTTGAAAAAGCAGGCTTTGAATGTCCTCAGATTTACGAGAAAAACCGTAGGCTCATTTTTGAAAACGCAGAAAAGAAGGTGCGTTATTTCTGGGTTAAGCCCTCTGACGTTGCTATTTACGTTGAAAGAGGTGCGGCGGATATCGGCGTTGCAGGTAAGGATATTCTTTTAGAATACGCTCCCGACGTTTACGAATTGCTTGATCTTGATATGGGCAAATGCCGTATGTGCGTTGCAGGCAAAAAAGAATTTGTTGATGACGGCACAAGCACTTTAAGAGTTGCAACTAAATTTACTAATATTGCAAAAACTTATTATGCAGAAAAATGCCGTGATATTGATATAATCAAGCTTAACGGCTCAATTGAAATCGCACCTATTTTAAGCCTTTCAGACGTTATAGTTGATATTGTTGAAACAGGTGCAACCTTAAAAGAAAACGGTCTTGAGCCTAAAGAAACTATTGTAGATATCAGTGCAAGGCTTATTTCTAACAAAGCAAGCTACAAATTTAAATCTGAAACTGTTGATAAGCTTAAATCGGCTTTAGAGATAATTGTGAGGGAAAAACAGTGATTAAAATATATAAAAGAAACGAAATAACAACTGAACAGATACTTGAAAGAAGCGAGCAGACAATTGACGTTGAGGGTATCGTTTCCGATATTATTAAAAACGTAAGAGCAAACGGTGATAAAGCTCTTGTTGAGTATTCTAAAAGGTTTGACGGTGCCGTTGACGACGTGCTTGAGGTTACTCAGGCAGAAATTGATGAAGCCTTCACTCAGGTTGATGAAGAGCTTATCTCTATTTTGAAAGAAGCGAAGGAAAATATTACTGCTTTCCATTCAAGGCAGGTAAGGAACAGCTTTCTTTTAAATGAAAAAGACGGTGTGATTATCGGTCAAAAGGTAATGCCTATTGAAAAGGTAGGTCTTTACGTGCCCGGTGGCACAGCCGCTTACCCCTCATCAGTTCTTATGAACTGTGTTCCCGCAAAAATTGCAGGATGTAGCGAAATAGTAATGGTAACCCCTGCAAAAGAGGGTAAAATTAAACCCGTTATTCTTGCAGCTGCTTCGATTGCAGGCGTTGACAGAATCTTTAAAATCGGCGGTGCTCAAGCTGTTGCAGCCCTTGCTTACGGTACTGAAAGCGTACCTAAGGTTGATAAAATCGTAGGACCCGGTAACGCCTTCGTTGCAGAGGCAAAAAAACAGGTTTTCGGCACTGTTGATATTGATATGATTGCAGGTCCAAGTGAAATACTTGTAGTTGCCGACGGAACAAATAACCCTGCTCATATTGCTGCCGATTTACTTTCTCAGGCTGAGCACGATAAAATGGCAACTGCAGTTCTTATTACAAATTGCGAGAGCTTTGCAAGCAAGGTAAGCGAGGAGCTTGAAAAACAGATTCCTCTTTTACCAAGAGCCGAGATTGCCCGTTGCTCAATTGATACAAACGGCAAAATTATTATTACGGATTCTCTTGAGGAAGCTCTTGATACTTCAAATATATTAGCTCCCGAGCATCTTGAAATTTGCGTAGATAATCCCTTTGAATATTTAGGTCTTGTAAAGCATGCAGGCTCTGTTTTCTTAGGCAAAAACTGTCCTGAAGCATTAGGTGATTATTTTGCAGGTCCTAACCATACCTTACCTACAAGCGGTACAGCTCGTTTTTCAAGCCCTCTTTCTGTTGATGATTTCGTTAAGAAAACTCAGTTCTCTTATTTCAGTAAAGATGCCCTTGATAAAATCGGTGAAAAGGTTGTAAGATTTGCTAACGAAGAGGGGCTTCAGGCTCACGGAAAAAGCGTCAGCATAAGACTGGAGAAATAATATAAATGAGTAAATTCCTTGATTTGCGTTACAGCGGTCTTGCGGCTTATGTTCCCGGTGAACAGCCACAGGATAAAAAATATATTAAATTAAATACTAATGAGTCACCGTATCCGCCAAGTGAAGAAACTCTTGCGGCGGTCAATAAAGGTCAGGTTGAGCTTTTAAGGCTTTACCCCGACCCCGACGGCAGAGCTTTAACAAAAAAGCTAGCAGAGCTTTACGGTGTTGAAAGTGAAAACATCCTCCTTGCAAACGGCTCTGACGATATTCTTAATTTCGCTTTTATGGCTTATTGTGCCAACGGAAGAAAATCGTATTTTGCCGATATAACCTACGGCTTTTACAGCGTTTTTGCAAATCTTCACGGCTCAGATTATACCGAAATACCTCTTGAAGAGGATTTTACAATTGATTATAAAAAATTCTGCGGTGTTGACGGTGGCGTGTTTATTGCAAACCCTAATGCACCTACGGGTCTTGCGTTAGGCTTAGATGCTATTGAAGAGGTTATAAAATCAAACCCTGATAACGTTGTTGTAATAGACGAGGCTTACGTTGATTTCGGTGGCGAAAGTGCATCGTCACTTGTTAAAAAGTACGATAATCTTCTCGTTGTTCAGACTTTTTCAAAATCCCGTTCAATGGCGGGTGCCCGTCTTGGCTTTGCAATAGGCAGTAAGGAAATAATAGGGGATTTACATAAGCTGAGATATTCAACTAATCCCTACAATATAAACCGCCTTACTCTTGCGGCGGGTGAAGCAACAATCGATTCACAAAGCTATTATGACGATAATTGTAAAAAGATTATCAAAACAAGAGAGTGGACTATTTCTGAGCTGAAAAAATTAGGCTTTGAAATATTACCCTCAAAGGCAAACTTTATTTTTGCAAAGAATGATAAAATTGACGGTGAAAAGCTCTACCTTGAGTTAAAAGAGCAGGGCGTTCTCGTTCGTCATTTTACTTCTCAAAGAATTAAAGCTTATAACAGAATTACAATCGGCACACCTGAACAAATGCAGGTGCTAGTTGAAAAAATCAAAGATATTATTACGGAGGCTGTTTAAATGCGAGTAGCAGAAGTTAAAAGAAAAACTGCCGAAACAGACGTTTACGTTAAACTCAATCTTGACGGTACGGGTCAGTGCGATATCGATTCGGGTATAGGCTTTTTTGACCATATGCTTATTTTGTTTTCAAAGCATTCAAGGTTTGATTTGACTGTAAAATGCAAGGGCGATATTGAGGTTGACGGTCACCATACAACAGAGGATATAGGTATAGCACTCGGTCAGGCTTTTAAAGAGGCTTTAGGCGATAAGAGAGGTATTCACCGTTACGGTAGTACAATTCTTCCTATGGATGAAGCTCTTATTATGACTGCGGTCGATATTTCAGGCAGACCCTATCTCAAATACAGAATGAAAATTCCTGCAGCAATGGTAGGCGATTTCGATACAGAGCTTTTAAGAGAGTTTTTCGTAGCATTTGCTTTTAATTCCTGTATCACTCTTCACATTCGCCGTCTTGACGGAGTAAACAGTCATCATATTGTTGAGGGTACGTTTAAATCGGTTGCAAGAACCTTAAAAAAAGCTGTTGCAATTGACGAATCAATCAAAAATGAAATCCCGTCCTCAAAAGGAGTTCTCTGATGCTTGCGATAATTGATTATGGTGTAGGTAACTTGTTTTCGTTGCAATGCTCGTTAAATAAAATCGGCGTTGAAAACGTTGTAACAAGTGACGTTGAAGTTATAAAAAATGCCGACAGAATCATTCTTCCCGGTGTAGGCGCTTTCGGTGATGCGGTTAAAAAGCTTCACGAAAGCGGAATGTTTGAGGTTGTTATAGATGAAGCGAAAAAAGGCAAGCCTCTTATGGGTATTTGCCTCGGTATGCAGATGCTTTTTGAGAAAAGCTATGAATACGGTGAATATGAGGGGTTAGGTCTTATTAAAGGCGAAATCGTTTCTCTTAAAGGTAGAATTCCTGAAGAATTAGATATTCCCCATATGGGCTGGAATGCACTGAAGCTTCATAACGGCAAAAACGAACTGTTTAAATATATAAACGAGGGCGATTGTGTTTATTTCGTTCACTCATATTTTGGTGTTGAATGTGACGAAGCCTTAATCGCCTCTGCCGAATATGGTATAGACGTTACCGCCGCAGTTGCAAAAAACAACGTTTACGGCTGTCAGTTTCATCCCGAAAAAAGCGGTGACGTGGGTCTTAAGATACTTAAAGCATTTTGTGAAATATAAAGCTTGGATTAAATTGCTCACAGCACTGTTTTTTGCTCAGGGCAGTATCTGTATACAGCACCGTTCGCTTCAAAACATCACTGTGAACAATTTCCTCTCAAGCTTTAGTGCTCGTATTGTTTTCCACTAATGAAAGGATATATATAACTAATGAAAATTTTTCCTGCAATAGATTTATACGAGGGTAAAGCGGTAAGGCTTTTAAAGGGTGATTATAATGCTCTTACTGTTTATTCTGAAAACCCTATTGAAATAGCAAAGGATTTTGAAAGTCAGGGTGCAACCGAGCTTCATACGGTTGACCTCGAGGGAGCCCGAGATGGTGGCACACCTAATATTGATATTATAAAATCCTTTGTTGAAAACACCTCTCTTAACGTTGAGGTGGGCGGCGGTATTCGCTCAATGGAAACCGTAAAAGCCTACCTTGATGCAGGCGTAAGAAGAGTTATTTTAGGCACAGCCGCAGTTACCGACGAGGCTTTTCTTATTGAAGCAGTTAAAACCTACGGCGACAAAATTGCCGTTGGTGCCGATATTAAAGACGGTAAGGTTGCAATAAAGGGTTGGGTTGAAAAATCTGATTACAGCACCTTTGAATTTTTTGAAAAGCTTGAAAGAATTGGTGTTTCAACGGTTATTTGTACCGATATTTCAAAGGATGGTGCAATGCAAGGCACAAACCGTGAGCTTTATAAGGAGCTCTCAGAAAAATTTAAGGTTAATATTATCGCATCAGGCGGAGTTTCTTCACTTGATGATATTAACGCACTTAATAATATGAATATTTATGGTGCTATTATCGGCAAAGCCTATTATACGGGTGCAATAAAAATTAGTGATGCTCTGGAGGCGGTAAAATGATAACAAAAAGAATCATACCTTGCCTCGACGTAAGAAACGGTACTGTTGTTAAGGGTACTAATTTTAAAGACCTTAACGAAATTTCTTCACCCGTTGAGCTTGCAGAGTATTATAGCTCTCATGGTGCAGATGAGCTTGTGTTTTACGATATTACAGCTTCTTCAGACGGTAGAAAGCTATTTACCGATATTTTAAAAGAAACTGCATCAAGGGTTTTTATACCCCTTACAGTAGGCGGTGGTATAAACACTCTTGACGATTTTGACAGAGTTTTAAAATGCGGTGCAGACAAAGTAAGCGTTAATTCAGGTGCGATAAGAAACCCGAATTTAATTAAAGAAGCTGCAGAAAAATACGGTGACCAATGCGTTGTTTTATCTGTTGACGTGAAGAGGGTGGACGGTAAGTTCTGCGTTTTTGCAAAAGGCGGAAGAGAAAATACAGGCCTTGATGCTTTAGAATGGATAAAAAAAGGCGTTGAAAACGGTGCAGGCGAAATCGTTGTGAATTCAATTGATACCGACGGCGTGAAGCAAGGCTTTGATATAGAAATGTTAAAAGCAGTTTGCGAAATTGTAAACGTACCCGTAATCGCTTCGGGCGGTGCAGGGGGTAAGCAGGACTTTGTTGATTTGTTCAATACCGTCCCCGGTGTCAGTGCAGGTCTTGCGGCATCAATTTTCCATTACGGCGAGGTTACTATTGATGATTTAAAGAAAACTTTGAAGGATAATAATATTACGGTGAGGTTATAAAAATGTTTGATATTGAAAAGCTTAAATTTGACGAAAAGGGTCTCATCCCTGCAATAGTTATAGACGACGAAACAGACAAGGTTTTAACTCTTGCATATATGAATAAAGAAAGCCTCGGAATCTCTCTTGAGAAAAAGCTTACTTGCTTCTGGAGCCGTTCGAGACAAGAGCTTTGGCTCAAGGGTGAAACAAGCGGAAACTATCAGCATATCGTAAGCATTACCGCTGATTGTGATATGGATGCCCTTACAGTAAGAGTAAGAAAAGACGGTCCCGCTTGCCATACAGGCGAAGATACCTGCTTCTTTAACACTGTTTTCGAAAATGACGAATTTGCACCTGCTTTTAGTGTTCAAAGTCTTATTGACACAATCGAAGGCAGAAAGCTTAATCCCAAAGAAGGCTCATATACTACTTACCTTTTCGAAAAGGGTATTGACAAAATACTCAAAAAAGTAGGCGAGGAAAGTACAGAGGTTATTATCGCAGGTAAAGCCGATGATAAAGCTGAAACGATTTACGAAATTTCAGACCTTATGTATCACGTGCTTGTGCTTATGATTGAAATGGGTATTTCTGTTGACGATATAATGAACGAGCTTAAATCCCGTCACGTTATCGACCATAAAGTAAAACAAGAAAAAATGACGAAATAAAACGAAGTAAGTCGAAATAAATCGGTTTATTTAAAAATATCAGAATTTTCAACAAGATGTGAAAATTTTTGTTGATTGTTTATAACAACTTTGCTATAATCGAATTATGGCAAAGTTGTTTTGCTTTGGTGATGGTTTGCTTCAAAGATAGCTTTTGGAAAAACTTTTCGCCAGACATCTAAAAAGGAGTGTTTTTATGAAAAAATGCAAACTCGTTTTCACAGTTGTAACTGTGCTTTTATTGTCATTAATAATGGCAGTAACTGCATCAGCTGCTGACGCCCCCACCAGAGAAAATGCGGAAGAGATTTTCTTTGATATGGGATTTTCTACTTGGGGTAACGGTTATTTCGGCTGCTCAATGGAAGAGCCTGAAGGCGGCATTGCTCCCGACGAGGTCGTTTTCCAATATATGTATCTCAGCGGCAAGTTAAATGATTATTACGACGAGGAGTCAGGCTACTATACAATCGCTTATGATGAATACATAAGCCTTGTTGATAAAACCTTTGTAAATCATAGCGATATGAAGGCTTATCTTGTGGAATTCGATTATATGGATGCTGAAACAAATGTCCTTAATTGGTTCAGAGGCGGTTTCGGCGGTCCTTGCACATGGGTTCCTACCGAGTATTATGTAGACGGTGATTACTGTTACGTAACGGGTATGTTCGTAGATAAGGAAATCGAATACTATCCTGATTTCGCAGAAATGATTGTAGACGAAGATTATATCTATGTAGGTGAATATCCGGCAGTAATTCTTGATGAGCTTATCCTTACTCTTCAAAATACAGAAGACGGTTGGAAGATTTTAGAATACAGAGAAGCAGGCTATCACGTTGTTGAAGATATGCTTTATTCTTTCGACGAAATGTTCTTTAGATTTACTATTGAAGATAATGGTAATGTAACTATTGATGAATGTGAAGATTCTACTGATTTCGTTACAAGGTTCTACGGTAACGCTTCTGCTTGGCATCCAGAAATTTCAAACCATTCTTACAATATAAAAGCGGATGAAAATTACGTAATCGAATCAGTTATCTTGACTGATGCTAACGGCGAAACAGTTCTTGACCCTGTTGATGACGTTTATACCTTCGACGTTGTTGGAGTTGCTTCATTAAAGGTTACAACAAGAGGTATCCCTGCTATCAGAGAATATGAAGGTGGTCTTGCTTATTTCATAGGCAACGATGTTGCTACTGCTTATTCAGGTATGCTTAAATTTGACGATGTAGTTTATTACATCGAAAACGGCATCGTTAAAACAGATTATACAGGTCTTGTTTATTACAACGATATCTGGTATTACGTAGAAAACGGTATTCTTAATTGGGATTACGTTGGTCTTGTATATCAGTTTGATAACTGGTTCTACGTAGAAGGTGGCGTTCTTAATTGGGATTATACAGGTCTTGTGTACCAGTTCGATAATTGGTTCTATGTGAATGGCGGTGTGCTTGATTGGAGCTACACAGGTCTTGTGTATCAGTTTGATACATGGTTCTATGTGAATGGTGGTATTCTTGATTGGAGCTACACCGGTCTTGTGTATCAGTTTGATACATGGTTCTATGTGAACGGTGGCGTTCTTGATTGGAATTACACAGGTCTTTGCGAATACTGTGGAACTTATTTTGCTATAAACAATGGTGTTCTTGATTGGAATTTCACTGGTCTTTCACCCTATTTTGGTAATTACTTTTACGTAAAAGATGCCGTAATTGATTGGAGCTACACCGGTCTTGTATATCAGTATGGCTGGTGGTTCTATGTAAACGGCGGTATTCTTAATTGGGATTACACAGGTCTTTGTGAATACAACGGCACTTATTTTGCTATAATCAACGGTATTCTTGATTGGAATTATACAGGCCTTTCACCCTATAATGGTGCGTATTTTTATGCGAAAAACGGCGTTCTTGATGCATCGTACACCGGTCTTTGCTACTACTACGGTAATTATTTCTACGTAAATAGTGGTATACTTGATTGGAACTATGTCGGACTTTGCGCTTTCAATGGCAGAACCTATTACATAGCAAATGGTACTATTGATTATAGCTATACAGGCTTAGTGCAGCATACAGACGGTAATTGGTACTATATTGAAAACGGCGTAAACAATTATTTAACCGGTTTATACGGTGACGAAGCAACCGGTATCGTTTATTTCATAAACGGTGGTGTGGTTGATTTCGGCTTCTCAGGTGTTGTTGAGATTGAAGGCTACTGGTTATTTGTTGAAAACGGTATCTGGGATTATACATTTACCGGTACGGTTGAGTTTGAGGATGGCTCTATTGCTGAGGTTTACGAGGGCGTAATTGTTGACGTCAGATAATTTGCGTTATTCATAGCCTTAGGTAAAATGAAACACCAATATAACAAAATATTCCCCTTTGCAAGATTTAACTTGCAAAGGGGAATTACTATTTTATGATTTTCTGATTGATTTTTCTGCAGTTTTTAAAACCGTTATTATAGGCACAATAAGTAATCCGCATATAAAATTACTTACACCGTGAATTGCATCGAAGGGAAGCCCTGTAATTATCCAGGTAATCATTCCTTTGAAATCTAAATTAAACAAAATTGCTTGTGCAGGTGCGTAAAGCGTGCCGTAAAGAAAGCCGTGTAACGCGCAAACTAAAGAATAAACTATAGTTGCGTATTTCGGTGATATATCTTTAGGTAACAGCATTACAACGCCCCAAAGGACAGCCCATATATAAAGATAGGGAATCCACCATGTTGCAAACCCGCCTAAAAGCCCCGTCAGAAAAATAAAAATATAAATAGGGTAGAGGGCTTTTTTTCTGTAAACAACGGTAGAAGCAATAACGAAGACACCAATCAGATGAATGTTAGGCAATAATTCCATAATAGCCTTTGATGCATACATCAAAGCACCTAACATTCCGAAAATGGCAATTTCTTTTACGCTGGGTTTCATTTTTCTTGCTTGAATGAATATGAAGCTCCTTCGACAATGTCAGTCATATCAACACCGGTCATTGCATATTCACCATCAATGTAAAATGCCCAATAGGTTCCGTCAACGTCATAATCGGCTGTAATACCGTTAACCTTTTTAACGTATAAGCCGTATTGACCTTCTTCACCCTCAATAAGCTTAGCTTCAAGAAGTGCTTCACCAACAGTAGCTTCATCGGTAAGCACTAAAAATTCAGTGCTGTTACCGTCAATATCGGTTACGGTGAAGCTAAAGCTTTTTTCGCCTTCGCCGACTGTTGTTACCTCTCCAGCCTCTGTGGTTTGCTCGGTGGGGGTTGTGGTAGTGTTGCTACCTGTGTCTTTGTTGTCGTTACAACCTGCTGTAAAAAGTGCAATAGCCGCAATAAGCACAATACAAAGGACTAACGACAACGTCTTTTTAAAACGTGTCATTTTCATAATTGTATTTCTCCTTTTGTTTTTATTTCCTCTTAAATAAAACCGGCGCTCGCAGTCAAGGTGAACCTTAAAAGAGGGGGTGATATCGGATATTTCGACTTGATGCATTACTTACCGTCTTCTCAGGTTTCCCCAATGACGTGTCACCGATTGCGGCATCGGTCAGGTAAGCAACGTAAGAGCATCTTACGGCGGCGGGCCCGTACAGGATTTTCACCTGTTTCCCCGAATATCGCAGTTATTATACTACTTGTGTCTGAATAAATCAACCTTTCTAAGGAGTTATTTTTCTTGACAAACATACTACTTTAGAATAAAATAAAATTGGTATATAATGGCGAGGTTTGTAACTATGAAACTGTTAATTGTAAAGGTATTTGTGCTTTTTATAAGAGTGCTTTATGCACCTATGAAATTAAGAAAAACCAAAAATAAAATAGTTTGGCTTTCCCGTCAGTCAGATGAAAAATCTGAAGATATAAAGCGTCTGTCAGATATGATAAATAAGCTTTCACCTGAAACAATTCAGGTTTTCAGATTAAAGAGGTTAAAAGATGAAAGTGGCTTGTCTTTATCCTATGTGTTTTCAATTTTTGTTGATATGTGGGAGCTTTCCGATGCGAGCATAGCCGTTGCGGATACTTATTCTATTCCTCTTTCCTGTCTTAACCATAAAAAAGCCTTAAAGAAAATACAAATATGGCACGCTTTAGGTGCAGTTAAAAAGTTCAGTCTGCAGTCAGTTGGAAAAGCACAGGGGAGAAATGAAGCTGTTTCCAGTGCTATGTGTATGCATAAAAACTATGACGTTGTAATCGCACCGTCAGAGGCAACTGCTAAATTTTATTGCGAGGCTTTCGGGTGCACCGAAGATAAAATCAGAATAGCATCCTTGCCCCGTGTTGATGAAATATTAAACGGTGATTGCCGTAAGGCTGAATTTATAAATAGCAATCCCGATTTTGAGAATAAGAAAATTATATTATATGCCCCTACCTTCAGAACAAATGATGATGTATATGCAGAAAAGCTTTTTGAAGCCTTCTCTGAAACAAACGGTATAAAGCTTATTGTTAAAGCTCACCCGTTAAGTAAATTGTCACAAAATCCCAAGTATCAGATAAATGGTGATTTTTCAACCTATGACTTAATGAAAATTGCTGACGGAATAATTACAGATTATTCTGCGTGTGCTTTTGAGGGCTCGCTTCTTAATAAGCCTATGTGGTTTTACGTGCCTGATTACGAAATATATAAAGCGGAGCAGGGCTTAAACGTAGACGTTTTAAACGAGCTTCCCACAATTTCATTTTTTGACGAAAAAATGCTTGTAAAAGATGCTTCTTCAAATAACTATGATTTGTCTTTAATCAAGCGCTTTTCAGATAAATATGTAAAAAACAAAGATGCGGATAATACAGAAATGCTTGCCCGCATAATTCTTGAATAAAAGAGGTTTTTAAAATGAAAAGAATTTTAACCTACGGTACATTTGATTTGTTGCATTACGGTCACATCAGAATTCTAAAAAGAGCAAAAGAGTTAGGTGACTATCTCGTAGTTGCTCTTTCAACTGATGAGTTCAACGCAATCAAGGGTAAAACAGCTTACCACAATTACGAAACACGTAAGAAGATGCTCGAAGCAATAAGATACGTTGACCTTGTTATTCCAGAGAATAATTGGGAACAGAAGGTACAGGATATCAAGGATTATAAAATCGACGTTGTTGTTATGGGCTCTGATTGGGCTGATAGCGATAAGTTTGATTACCTTAAAGAATATTGCGACGTCGTTTTCCTCGAGCGTACACCCGGTGTTTCTACAACTCAGATAAAAAGTGATTTACAGCTTCAAGAGGCTGTAAGCGGTGTTGATCAGGTGCCTCAGACCTGATTGAGTAAAAGGTAAAAATACTAATCCCTTTTTGAAAGGAACGTTAAGCGGTGTTTAAAAGATATTTAAACAAATTTAAAAAAGTTAAAGGCAATATTGAGCCCCGTTACATAAAATACTGTCAGCTTCCTATAGATGAAAAGCTTGTTCTCGTCGAGGGCGGTCAGGGTTCAAATATTAACGGTAATATGTTTGCAATGCTTAAGGAGTTGCAGACAAATCCCCGTTGGAAAGAATACAAAACAGTTTTTGTTGTAACTGAAAACACTTTAGAAAAAGCTGAGGCTCGTATGAGGTTTTACGGCTTCAGTAACGTTATTTTGTCTTGTCGTAACTCAAAGTCTTATTGTAAATATCTTGCTACGGCAAAGTATATAATGACGGATAATACATTTCCGCCTTACTTTAATAAACGTGATGAACAGGTGTTTCTCAACACCTGGCACGGTACACCGCTTAAAACCTTAGGTAAATCAAATAAATCAAGCCTTAGCTCTCTTGCTAACGTTCAGAAGAACTATCTTATGAGCGACTATGCTCTTTTCCCAAATGAATTTACAAGAGAGGTTTTTATGAAGGATTACGACCTTCGTAATATTTTTACAGGTAAAAGCCTTATTGCAAACTATCCGAGAAACTATATTTTCTATGATGCCGAAGCAGGAGAAGGTATGAAAAAAGCTCTCGGCTATGAGGGTAAAAAGGTGTTTGCATATATGCCCACGTGGCGAGATGCATCTACTAAAAAGCAAAAAGAAGAACAGCTTTTAAAAACAGAAGAGATTTTAAGAGGATTTGATGAAAAGCTTGACGATTCATCAGTCCTTCTTGTAAATCTTCATTTCCTTCTTGCTTCTGAAATAAACTGTGACGATTTCAAGCACGTTCATTATTTTTCAAATGATTATGACACGTATGAAATACTTAATGCTTGTGACGGTCTTATAACCGACTATTCAAGCGTTTTCTTCGATTATGCCGTAACCGGCAAAAAGGTAGTCCTTTTCGCTTACGATAAAGAGGATTATCTTAGCTCAAGAGGTCTTTATATGCCCTTTGAAAGCTTACCGTTTCCAATCGTTGAATCTGTTGACGGTGTAATTGACGAAATGAATAAGGAAACAGACGTGCCCGAAGAATTTCTTAATGAATTTTGCCCCAACGGCTGGAAGGATAGCTGTGAAAGGCTTTTCGAAATGATGGTAACGGGCGAAACCTCTTCCTATAAGCTTGAAACCACCGAGGGAGCAGGGGAAAATATCTGCCTTATTTACGGCGGTGCACTTCCCTCTGTTCATTTTGAGGGTATCAGAAAAACTGTAAAAGAAAACCCCGAGTATAAATACGTTGTGGCATATAGAAAAAATCTGTCACAAAAGAAAAAGGATATGATTTCAGAAATTGACGAAAACATTTCTGTATTCGGTCTTCTTAATGCTTTTCAGTTTTCAATTGTTGAGCTTATTATGTTTGTTATTTACCGTCTTTTAGGAATGACAAAAGCAAATGCAACCTTAAACAGAATGTATAAAAGAGAAGCGAAAAGAAATTTTTACGGCTTTAATCCCGTAAAAATAATTGATTTCTCTTCTGCTAATAACGTTATTGCAGGTATACTTTCTGTTTTATCGGGCGAAAAATATTTCGTAAAGCACGGTGACTTTTATAAGGTCAGAAAAAGAGCTGAAAAGAATATAGCCTATACTCAAAAGCTTGAAGAGAAAAAAGGCTTCTCTCAGATAGACCTCAGCGAATACGAAAACAATTTCTATGCTGAAAATAACGAAGACGGTATTGCTCATTCAAGCCTTCGCAAAAGCTCACGAATGAAGAATATTTTGCCTTTATACGTAAGCTCGAAAGGCAAAATGAAATGCATAAGCTTGTTTTCTTTAACAACGCCTATAAAAACTCGTCTTTGCGATACTACAATTACCGTTGCCGATTTAGAATATAAACCGAAATTCCTTGCTTTAACAAAGAAATTATCTAAAAAGCATTTCGGTATTTATTGGTTTACTGTGCCTATGGAGGATGTTTTAAATCTTCCTGCAACAAATATGGTAGCCCTCAACTATAAAGATAACTATGGCTTTCTTGTTCAGTGTCATATCGTATACCTTTCTCCGCTTAAAAATACCTTCGTCGGCTTGAGAGGTCAGATGTGCATTGATAAAGAAACAAGCACTGTTGCAATTTTCAGGCAATCCACTAAAAACAGGCTTAATGTTTACGTTCGTTCAGTAAACGTAACCGATAAAATTAAAGAACGAATAAAGCAGTACGTTGCTTATTTTGTTTCTTTGGTGTGGGTTTCAGATAAAGCTAAAAAGATAGTTCTTCTTTATGAGAAAAACTCATCAAAATATGAAGAAAGTGCAAGCGTGCTTTTTGAAGAGCTTATTGACAGCGGTTATAAAAACGCTTACTTTATCGTGACTCGTGATTACGATTTCTTTGACAGAATTCCCGAAAAATACTTAAGCAATATTATTTACAAATATTCATTTAAGCATTATCTTTATTTCTTTAAAAGCCGTACCTTTATTGGTACCGAAGCAATTGCTCACGCAATAGACTTGAAAACCTTCAACATCTTACCACTTAAAAAGATAGTAAGCAAAAACCTTAACTACGTCTTTTTACAGCACGGTGTTATGTATATGGTTTCCCTCAATTCTGAATCAAGAGGAATGTTTAAGCGTAAAAGCTTAAAGGGTAAATACAGAGTTGTTGTATCTTCTCAGGCAGAGTCTGACCATTTCACAACTTTAGGAAGACATCACGAAGAGGACATCTACATTACAGGTCTTCCTAAATTTGACCGTAACACTCATAACGAAAATGCTGATAAAATCGTTATTATGCCCACCTGGCGACCTTGGGAAATTAACGAAGCTCGTGCCGAATTCACGGAAACGCCATATTTCAAAATGCTTATGAGAATATACGATAGCGTACCCGAGAATTTGAAGGAAAAGGTTATAATTCTTCCTCATCCTCTTATAGTTAACGAGTTAAGCAAGCTTTCCGATAAGGTTACCGATAAAATAGTTGTTGATGCAAGATACGACGATATTCTTAAGGATACTGCAGTTCTTATTACCGACTATTCGTCAATTGCTTACGATGCCTTCTATCGCGGTGCAAGAGTGGTTTTCTATTGGGAAGAAAAGGACTACTGTATGATGCAGTATGGTCCGTCAACAAGGCTGATGCTTGATGAAGAAAACGTTTACGGTGATTTTGCATATTCGACTGATGGCTTATCGGAAATAATTGAGCGTAACTATAATAACCCTCAAACCGAGGAGCAAAAAGAAAAATACGCTCATCTTGTTAATTTCCACGATGGTAAAAACACGCAAAGACTTATCGAGTTTTTAAAGCGTGACGAAATTATTTAAAATCTAATAAATGCTACAAAAAGAGAATTCGTTTTTACGAGTTCTCTTTATTTTTTTATTCGTTAAATTTCGTGCTTTTTCTCTCTTTAAGGGTTGTACAATATTTAAAAACAATAGGAGGAATATTATGTCTGTAACAATAAAACAAAAAAATAATATTATGACCGCGCAGATAAAAGGGGAGATAGACCACCACACCGTACCCGCAATAAGAGATGCTATAGATGATGCCTTAGTGGGTGCCGAAAGCATCACTGAGTTAGTGCTTGATTTCTCAGAGGTAACCTTTATGGATAGCTCAGGTATCGGTCTTGTTATGGGGCGATATAAGCTGGCATCTGCAAACGGTAAAGCTCTTCGGGTTATAAACCTTTCCGAAAGAGATTACAAAATAATGAAAATGTCGGGAATAGAAAAATTAGCAAAGGTAAGTAAAAAAGGAGAATTAAAATGAGAAAAATTAATCAGTTAAAAATGATATTTGACAGCCGTTCAATAAACGAAAGCTTTTCAAGAATGGCGGTTGCAAGCTTTTGCAGTCAGCTTGATATGACTGTAGATGAGCTTGGCGATATTAAAACCGTTGTAAGCGAGGCGGTAACCAACTGTATCGTTCACGCCTACAGAAATGAAATAGGCAATATTTACATAACCTGCACCGTTTTTGAAAATGGCGTGATAAGAATCACGATTCGCGATAAAGGGTGCGGTATTGAAAACGTAAAGCAAGCTATGGAGCCTCTTTATACGAGCCTCGGCGGTGACCGTTCGGGTCTCGGGTTTTCAGTTATGGAAAGCTTTTCGGACAAGCTGAAGGTTCGTTCAAAAGTCGGCGTAGGCACAACCGTAACTATTGAAAAAAAGATTATGGGTAAAGTGAAATGACTCTTCGCGAAAAAAGAATTCAGGAAAATTTAGGGTTAGTCCATTCGTGTGCTAATCGTTTTAAGGGCAGAGGGGTAGAGTATGACGATTTGTTTCAGGCGGGCTGTGTAGGACTTATAAAAGCGGTAGACGGCTTTGACGAGAGCTTAGGTTACGTGTTTTCAACGTATGCCGTACCCGCCATTCTCGGCGAAATTAAAAGGATTTTCCGTGACGGTGGTGCGGTAAAAATAAGTAGGTTAATAAAAGAGAAATCCCGATGGGTATGGAATGAAAAAGAAAAGCTTGCAAATGAAATCGGCAGAGAACCAACGGTTAAGGAAATCGCAGAATATCTTAATTTAGATATATGCGAAGCAAGTGAGCTTCTTTTAGCCTTTCAGCCTACTGTATCGCTTACCGCAATTTGTGATGACAGTAGCGAGAAACAGTTTGATATCCCCGTTGAAAGTAAAGAGGCGGAAATAACTGAAAAAATGTCACTTGCATCTTGCCTCAGAGAGCTTGACGAAAAAGACCGCACGCTAATAGAATTCAGATATTTCAGGTCAAAAACTCAAACAGAAGTAGCTGATATTATGGGAATGTCACAGGTGCAGGTGTCAAGAAGAGAAAAGAAAATACTAAAAGGAATAAGAGAAAAAATGAGGGTTTAGCCTAAGGTAACAAAAAAAACCTAAAACTGTTTCTAAAGAATGGTGAAAATGATACCTCAAAAAATAGCAAATACTCTTGAAAAAAGAGGGGATTTGTTATAAAATGTATTCGGTAAAAAATTAACAATACAAAAGGAGTATTTAAAAATGGGTCTTTTAAACAAGAAAACAGTTGATGATATCAACGCAAAAGGCAAAAAAGTTCTCGTACGTTGCGACTTTAACGTTCCGCTTAAAGACGGCGTAATCACAGACGAAAATCGTATTACAGCTGCTCTTCCCACAATCCAGAAGCTTCTTGATGACGGTGCTCAGGTTATCCTTTGCTCTCACCTTGGTAAAGTTAAAAACGGCCCCAATGAAAAAGAGAGCCTTGCTCCCGTAGCAAAAAGACTTTCTGAGCTTCTTAACAAAGAAGTTGTTTTCGCAGCTGATGATGTTGTTGTTGGCGAAAACGCTAAAAAGGCAGTTGCTGAAATGAAAGATGGCGACGTTGTTCTTCTTCAGAACACTCGTTTCCGCCCCGAAGAAACAAAGAATGGCGAAGCATTCTCAAAAGAGCTTGCTTCTCTTTGCGATATCTATGTAAACGATGCTTTCGGTGCTGCTCACAGAGCACACTGCTCAACAGTAGGTGTTGCTTCCTTCGTTGAAGAAGCTGCAGTGGGTTACCTTATGGGTAAAGAGCTTAAATACCTCGGTAACGCAGTTGAAGATCCTCAGAGACCTTTCGTTACTATTCTCGGCGGTGCAAAGGTTGCTGATAAGCTCAACGTTATCGAAAACCTTCTTAACAAGGCTGATACACTTATCATCGGCGGCGGTATGGCTTACACATTCCTTGCTGCTAAAGGCTACAGCGTAGGTACATCTCTTCTTGACGAAACAAAGATTGAGTACTGTGCAGATATGCTTAAAAAAGCAGATGAAAAGGGCGTTAAAATCCTTCTTCCCGTTGACGTTACAATCACAAAGGCTTTCCCCGATCCTATTGATGCTGAAATCGAAGTTCAGGTTTGCGATGCTGACAAGATTCCTGCTGATATGATGAGCCTTGATATCGGTCCTAAGACAGCAGAGCTTTATGCAGAAGCAGTTAAATCTGCAAAAACAGTTGTTTGGAACGGACCTATGGGCGTGTTTGAAAACCCCATTCTTGCAAAGGGTACAATTGCAGTTGCTAAATCTCTTGCAGAAACAGATGCAGTTACAATCATCGGTGGCGGTGACTCTGCAGCAGCAGTTAACACACTTGGCTTCGGTAGCAAAATGACTCACATCTCAACAGGTGGCGGTGCATCACTCGAATTCCTCGAAGGAAAAGCACTCCCCGGTATAGAGGCTGTAAACGACAAGTAATATTTCACGCACATTTGGCGTTTTTTCGCCCGCTCGGAGTATCTATATACACCTTCGGGGCGAAGGAAACACCAACTGCACGCAAACTATTACTTGTGTTATGTGATTAAGTACGCTTCGGGGTGCCTAAAAAGCACAATACACGCAATCTATTATTTATCGCGTTGCAGTTAGTGTTTATAAACAAAAAATAAAATTAAAATTTGTGAAAGGATTTATAGATATGGATAAATCACTTCGTAAAGCAGTTATCGCTGGTAACTGGAAAATGAACAAAACTCCCGATGAAGCAAAAGCTATCATTACAGAAATGAAGCCCCTCGTTGCAGGTGCAGATTGTGACGTAGTTCTTTGCGTTCCTTATATCGACATTTTTGCAGCTCAGGAAGCAGCTGCAGGCTCAAACATCAAAATCGGTGCTGAAAACTGCCACTGGGCAGAAAAAGGTGCATTTACAGGTGAAGTTTCTGCTCCTATGCTTAAGGCAATCGGTGTTGAATACGTTATCATCGGTCACTCAGAAAGAAGACAGTATTTCGGTGAAACTGATGAAACAGTTAACAAACGTGTAAGAGCAGCTCTTGACAGCGGTCTTACAGTAATTCTTTGCGTTGGCGAGCTTCTCGATGAACGTGAAAAAGGCGTTACAATGGAAGTTGTTCGTTCACAGACAAAGATTGCTCTTCAGGGCGTTTCAAGTGAAGAGCTTGACAGAATTATCATTGCTTACGAACCCGTTTGGGCTATCGGTACAGGCTTAACAGCAACTGCTGAACAGGCTAACGAGGTTAACCACGCTATCCGTGAGGTTCTTGGTGAGCTTTACTGTCCCAAGTGTGCAAGCCGTGTTACTATTCAGTACGGCGGTTCTATGAATGCAAAGAATGCAGCAGAGCTTCTTGCTCAGAAAGATGTTGACGGCGGTCTTATCGGCGGTGCATCTCTTATTGCAGAGGATTTCTCTGTTATCGTTAAAGCTGCAAGCATCTGATTGTAGAAAAATTTCAACAGGGCAGACGGACAGTCTGCCCGAAAATTTTGTAAAGGCAGGAAAAATAAATGTCTGAAAAAGTACTTCTCGTCGTTATGGACGGCGTAGGTTATTCAAAAACAGGTCTCGGTGATGCAGTAACTCTTGCAAACACACCGGTTCTTGATAAACTTCTTAAAGAGTGCCCCAACGTTCGCCTTAAGGCTCACGGCTCAGCAGTAGGTCTTCCTTCTGATGATGATATGGGTAACAGCGAGGTTGGTCACAATGCTCTCGGTTGCGGTCAGGTTTATTCTCAGGGTGCAAAGCTCGTTAATGAATCTATCGAATCAGGCAAAATTTATGAATCAACAGCTTGGAAAGAGGTAGCCGGTAACTGTATTGAGAAAAACTCAACTCTTCACTTTATCGGTCTTCTTTCTGACGGTAACGTTCACTCAAATATTTCTCACCTTATTGAAATGCTTAAGCAGGCAAAGGCAGAGGGTGTAAAGAGCGTTCGTGCTCATATCCTTCTTGACGGCCGTGACGTTCCCGCAACGTCAGCTCTTCAGTTCGTTGACCAGCTTGAGAACGCTTTAAATGACCTTAATGACGGTGATTTCTGCGGTAGAATCGCTTCAGGCGGCGGCAGAATGGTTATCACAATGGACCGTTACGAAGCTAACTGGAATATGGTTAAGCTCGGTTGGGATACTCACGTTAAGGGTATCGGCAGACAGTTCGAAAACGCAACAGCTGCTATTGAAACCTACCGTGCAGAAAACGACGGTATTATCGACCAGGATTTACCTCCCTTTGTTATTGCTGAAAACGGTGAGCCCGTTGGTGCAATCAAAGACGGCGACAGTGTTGTTCTTTTCAACTTCCGTGGCGACCGTGCTATTGAGCTTTCAATGGCTTTTGATAATGAAGAATTCAATTATTTTGACAGAGGTGCAAAGCCCGACGTTGTATATGCAGGTATGCTTCAGTATGACGGCGACTTAAAGCTTCCCGAGAGATTCCTTGTTAATCCTCCCGAAATCAAAGATACACTTTCAGAGCTTCTTGTTTCAAAGGGTATGAATCAGTTCGCAGTTTCCGAAACTCAGAAATACGGTCACGTAACATATTTCTGGAACGGTAATAAGAGCGATAAATTCTCAGAAGAGCTTGAAACTTATATGGAAATTCCTTCAGATAAGGTATCCTTTGATGAAAGACCCTGGATGAAATCTGCTGAGGTTACAGATGCAGTTATCGAGGCTATGGAAAGCGGAAAATATGACTTTATCCGTTGTAACTATCCTAACGGCGATATGGTTGGCCACACAGGTAACCTTGACGCTACAATTACTGCAGTTGAAGCAGTTGATTTAGGTCTTGCAAGAGTTCTTAAGGTTGCTGACAAATGCGGTGTAACTGTTGTTATTACTGCTGACCACGGTAACGCAGACGAAATGCTCGAAAAGAATAAGAAGGGTAACATTGAAGTAAGAACAGCTCACTCTCTTAACGCAGTACCCTTCATTATCTACAGCAAAAACAGCTACGAGCTTAAAGACGGTGAATTCGGTCTTGCAAACGTAGCCCCCACTGTTGCAACAATCTTCGGTATCGAACCCTACGCATCTTGGGAAGAGTCAATGATTAAATAATTGTTGATAAATAAAAATAAACTAAAGCTTAAAGCCACTACCGATATGTTTCGGTAGTGGCTTTTGCATAAATTAAAGGTGTTCAGTTTGTATGAGTTTAACAAAGTTTTGCGAATTGTAAAAAAATTACGAGTTTTTTAATGCTTTTTGTCATATAATATATATAAGGAAATATTTTCTAAAATCATAAATAACGAACAATTACAAAAACAGAAAGGGGTTAACTGAATGATTTCTTCAAAAAAACTTACGGTGTTTTCTGTCTTGTCCTTAATTACATCAATGATTTTGTATTGTGTCATCTTGGGTTGGGAAATCGATACAATGGAATTTGAAGACTTACATATTGTTTTATCGTTAGCTCAAATGTTTTTAGCTTTATCACTTTTCTTTGTGGTAAGCTTGATTTTGCTGAAAAAAGGTATCAATGCAAAGATACTTAAAAAGTTTGTTATATCATTCTGTTGTTTAGCAATTGGTGTTACAGTTGCGTTTGTTTGCTACAACGGTGCAACCCGCTATGATTGGTATATGCCTGAAAACGTTGCTGAAGAAAAACCCGATTTGATACAGGCGCAATTCCCTTATCATAATATAGCCCAGGAGGATGATGAGGATTTTTGTGTTTCTCATTTTTTAGGTACAAGCTATTACACTTTTGATGTGCGAGGTTACACTCAAGAACAGCAAATTATCTATTATAAAGCCGAATATTTTGAAAGCATCAGTCCTTTTATGAACTTAAAATATTATCTTGAAAAGGGTAGGATATCAGTTTCAGATTTGATATATATAGGTGCTTTTACAAAGGCTGAAAAAACAACTGTAAACGGTGTGGATATTATAGTTTTTACAAAGGCAGATGGCTATGACATTGCTATTTACATAAGTGATTTTAACAAAGCATTTTATGCAGAATTAGATAACGATTTTTCTAACCCTATAAACAGAGATGAGTTTATCGATACCGCTATTGAACAGTTCGAAAAAGCAGAAAACTGTGCTGACAGTAAAGCCTTTCTTGACAGAAGTTGATGGAGGGTATCTTATGAATAAAATAAAACTTAACCCCATCATAGGTTTGGTTTCCTCTTGTGTGGTATTCATAATGTCTTTGATTTTTGTGATTAAATGTATAGATATGTATGAGATTGCGTATATGTTTTTTCCGATGATGGCAATGTATATGGTTGTCGGCTTCGTAGCTTTTTTCGGTATAATTATTTCAATAAAGAGAATTCGCGAAGAAAGAAAAAATAAAAACAACTGACGTTTTCGTCAGTTGTTTTTATTTATCTTTGATTCCTTATAAGCTTATAATCTCCGCTTTTTAAAATCCTCACTAAATCATCGTTTGTTTTAATGGGCTCGGTTGTTATAATTCCGCCGAGGGCAACACCTGTTTTTCTGTGGCAATCGCTGCCGCTTGTTTTGATTTTTATATTATTATCTTCTGCCCATTTAAGAGCGTTGCCATTTTCTTCTTTAGTTGATTTTGCATTAAATACCTCAACACCGTCAAGATATTTCGGGTTAGCTCTTGTAATGAATTTTCTGTAGGGGTGAGCCTGCATGAAAAGACAACCCTTTTGACGGAATAGCTTACTAGCTCTTTTAATATAAAGGGGAAGTAAAAAAGGGAGCTGGTAAAGCATTTCTTCAGTTATGCCGTATACAAGGTAGTCATTAACAGTTGCATAAAACCTTAGCTCCATACCAAGTAAAACAGAAAAGCTTTCATCTTCGAACTGCTTCGCTTTTCTGTAGCCCTGTAAATAATGCTCAAGTGCTTTGTTTTTATTAAAAAACTCTGCGGGTTTGAATGTCATAGGTGAATAATGGTCTGTAATAACAATTCCGCTGTAACCTGCCTCTTTATATAGCTTTACAAGCTCTTCTGCGTCAAGATGACCGCAAAGACTTGTGTTTTTAGTGTGTGAATGTATTTCGTATTTGTATTCCATAATAAACTCCTTTTGTGATTTAAAAATTATACACCACAAAAACGATTAATTCAATCTTTATTCTTAAATGATATTGATTTATTGGATGAAAAATTGTATTATTTTGGAAAAGGAGAGGATTTTATGTTTTTTGAGTACACTCTTATTGGTCTTCCTGAGAAAATTTGGTCTGTGTTTGTGGCTATTATTTCTCTTATTATTGGTGTTATGGATATGGGTACACCTATGGTTACTCCCGAGGTTGAATACGTTAAGCAAGACCAGTTTTTGCTTCTTGATGCTACTTATACGGGGCAGGGTATAGCAACTGACGGCGAGTACTATTATACATCAGGCTCTCTTACCGCTTTTGGTGTGGCTTGTCTTGCAAAGTGGGACGCAGAAACGTTAGAGCTTTGCGTTAAAAATGACGATGCGATTCCTTCAGAATACAGAGAAAAATATGAAACCGACCATATTGGCGGTATCAGCTATTATAACGGGCTTATATATGCTGCAGTTGAAAATCACGCGGAGGATTTTCCTCTTATTATAACCTATGATGCGAGAACATTGAAAATGGTTGAGGTATACGAGGTTGAGGGTGAGCTTCTTCCCGACGGTATTCCGTGGTGTGCGGTAGATGCAGCAAACGGATATATTTACACCTCACAGTTTAATGAAGCAGAGTATATAGTCGCTTACGATCTTTATACGATGGAATTTTCACATATGCTTCCTCTTTCAGAAAAAATTCTTCGTGTGCAGGGCGGCGAGGTTTACGACGGCAAGCTTTATCTTTCAAACGATGCCGCCGACAGTAACGACGATTCTATTTATATCGTTGATTTAGGCACGGGTGACGTTACAAAGCTTTGCACACGCTCTCTTCCATCAATAGCGGGTAACGAAGCGGAGGATATTACTGTTTATCCTATGGCAGACGGAACTCTTATCCACGTTCTTGATTATAATAAAACAATCGGTGTTTACTTAAGACATTATACAGTAAAATAATTGAGTAAATAGTAAAAAACAACCGTTTCGGCATTAACTAAAATGTCGAAACGGTTATTTTGTTTTTTATTAAAACTTAACGGGAATACCGCCGTTTTCTCTTGATTGGTCTGCTTTATATACGCTTAAATGCCCCGTCATAGAGTCAAAAATAGAAGTACATGCAAGGCTTGGTGTTTCGTCTCTTATAAATTTAACAAAGTCAGCTGCAAGCCTTTCGTCACCGCCACCGTGACCGCCGTAAGCGCCTACCATATCACCCTTGATATTAAGGTCAACCTCTTCAACGTCACATTCTTCGTTGTGGGCATCGGGAGAGGGGGTGATTTTTAAAACGGTGTATTTCGATTCCTCAAAGTTACCGAAGATTTCACCCTTTGTGCCTACAATGTGAATCTTTCTCATTGATTGTGAAGAGCCACCGACAAGGTTGTGAGTTCCTGTTGCACCGCTTTCAAAGTTAACAAGAACGCTTTGATGGTCTACTACGTTGTTGTCGCATTTGTAAATGCATCTCGCGTAGGGTGAATCGCTTTTCATAAGAGCGATTTTATCTTCAATAGTGGGGTTGTCAATATGCTCTAAAGCATCCCATACGTAGAAAGCCCATCTGTCAGGGTGGTCAATGTAAAGCCTTTTTGTTGAGTAAACGCAAGTGTCAACATGAGGGCAATCAACCATACAGATATTACCCGCACCCTCGGGGGCGTTTTCGGGCTTGAATTGATATTTACCGCCAAAGGAAGCAATCTGTGTTGGCTTCGTTTCGCTCATAAGCCACATCATAAGGTCAATATCGTGACAGCATTTTGCGAGAAGCATTGATGTATGGCATTTTTCAGAATTTGCCCATTTACCTCTTACGTATGAGGTTGAAAGGTGATGATAGCTGACGTTTTCGGTAGTCTGAATATTGATTATATCACCGATTTCACCTTTTTTAATACGCTCTTTAATTGAGTAATAAAAGGGTGTATATCTTAAAACGTGGCAAATCATAACCTTTGAGTTGTTCTTTTCAGCACATGCTTTAAGCTTTAAAGCCTCTTCCTCGTTTACGGCAAAGGGCTTTTCTAAAAGCATATCGTAACCAACGTCAAGAAGGGGGATAGCCGTTTCTATATGCTGGTTATCCATAGTGCCGTTTATTATAGCGTCCGCAAGCTTACCTTTTTTAGCGAGCTCCTGAGCAGATTCGAAGCACATATCCTCTGAAAAACCAAAATGCTCCATAGCTTTTTGCCTTTTAATAGGGTTAGGGTCTGCTACACCAACTATTTTAAGTAATTCGGGGTTGGTTTTGGCTAATTCACTGTAAATCATTGCTCGGTGACCTGCACCGACGATTATAGCTGTAACGGGTTTGTTATTCATAAAAACACCTCGTTGTATTTTCGCAATTCTTATACGTTAAATCTGAATAAAACGATATCTCCGTCTTGCATAACGTATTCCTTGCCCTCGGAACGAACAAGACCTTTTTCTTTTGCTACCGTCATTGAGCCACAATCCATAAGAACGTCAAAGGAAACAACCTCTGCACGAATAAAGCCTCTTTCAAAGTCTGAGTGAATTTTACCTGCAGCCTGAGGGGCCTTTGTGCCTTTTTTAATTGTCCATGCTCTTACCTCGGGCTGACCTGCGGTAAGATAGCTCATAAGACCTAAAAGGTCGTAGCTACGTTCAATAAGAAGGTCAAGACCGCCTGTTTCAATGCCTAACTCTGAAAGGAACATTTCTTTTTCGTCTTTGTCAAGCTCTGCAATCTGTGCTTCAAGCTCTGCACAAATAGGAAGCACCTGACTGCCTTCTTCAGCGGCAATAGCCTTAACTGCATTGTAACGGGCGTTTGTATCAATCTGTGATGAGAAATCCTCTTCGCTCATATTACAAGCGTAAATAACAGGCTTTGAAGTAAGAAGGTCAACTGTATCAAGAACCTCTTTTTCATCGTCGGTAAGCTCAACTGCTCTCGCACATATACCGTTATCAAGAGCCTCTCTTACCTTTTCAAGAATTGCAAGCTCGCCTGCAAGAGTTTTATCACCCTTCATAGCCTTTGTTGTTCTGTCAATTCTTCTCTGAAGAATTTCAGCATCCGAAAGGATAAGCTCAAGGTTAATTGTTTCAATATCTCTCTGAGGGTTAACGTCACCGTCAACGTGCATAATGTCATCGTTATCAAAGCAACGTACAACGTGAATGATTGCATCATCCTCGCGGATATGATAAAGGAATTTGTTGCCGAGTCCCTCGCCCTTTGAAGCACCCTTAACAAGACCTGCAATATCAACGAATTCAATTGTTGCGGGAGTAACCTTTACGGGATTATACATTTCGCAAAGTGCATCAAGTCTTTTATCGGGCACTGCAACAACGCCTATGTTAGGCTCAATTGTACAGAAGGCATAGTTCGCCGCCTGAGCACCAGCATTTGTAAGAGCATTGAAAAGTGTGCTTTTGCCAACGTTAGGCAAACCTACGATACCAAGTTTCATAATTTAATAACATCCTTTTTGAAGTGAATTTAATCACCCTAAATTTCCAACTACATATTTTACCATAATATAATATTTATTTCAATAATTAAAATTACTAAAACACATAATTGCATACATATATTTCTAACCGTCAATAATATCCTTGAGGTGATATTTTGAAATTCAGAACTGACCTTGCTCTTGAAAGACACGAAATGCTTAAGAATGAGCTGATGGGTGTAAAAGCAACTAAACGGGAAAACGATGAAGCTACCACAACAATAATCGAAATAACTGATAACGTTGCCGCTAAAAAATTAGGTAAAGCAATAGGCAAATACATCACGCTTGAAATGAATTCCTTTTCCGATGAGCCTGCCGTTTCCGACGGTCGATTAAAAGCATTGGTAGAAAGTATAAAGGAGCTTTTGCCTGAAGGCGACGGAGTAGTGCTTGTGGCTGGGGTGGGTAACGAAAGCATAACCTCTGATGCATTAGGGCCAATGACAGCATCAAATATTTTTGCTACCCGCCATATAAACGATGAATTGAGAAAATACGCAGGCTTTAGCGAAAAATTAAGACCCGTTGCTGCAGTTTCAACCGGAGTTTTAGGTAAAACGGGTATAGAGTCCTCTGAATATATTAAATCAATATGCGAAAGCATTCATCCCGAATGCGTTATAACAATCGATGCTTTAGCTGCGGGGAGTGTTAAAAGGTTAGGTACAACCGTTCAGATGTCCGATACGGGTATTGCTCCCGGCTCGGGAATAGGAAATAACCGCAAAAGAATTGATGAGGCTTTTATAGGTGTACCTGTTATAGCAATAGGTATACCTACCGTTGTTGATGCTCTTTCTTTAGCCGCAGAGCTTTCGGGAGTAAAAGAAAATGAATTTAATTCAACGGAAATTATTCAAAAAAATGGATTGATTGTAGCGCCAAAGGATATCGATCTGCTAACTAAAAATGCATCGTATCTTCTTGCTCTTGCAATTAACTGTGCATTACAGCCTACGCTTTCGGTACAAGAGCTATATTCTTTAATGTAAAAATCATACTCTCTGAAAAGAGGTCATAAACTCTTAGCAGAGGGTGATAATTTGAAACGAAAATCAGATTTCTTTGTTAATCTGCTATGTATTGTTGTTTGCGTAGCTCTTGTTACCACAACGGCATTTACCGCCGATTTTTTCAGCACTGTAATTCTTGGAGTTGGAAAAAATATCAAAATACTTCAAGACGAGCTTAACGGCGGGAATGTATCGGTGAATACAAGCGGAATAACCCAAAATAAAGAAAACGGATTTTCACCCTTGGGTTTCGGCGGTGGCGGTTATAAAGCTGATAATATAACCGATACACCGTCGGACATACAGGCTCTTATGAAATCCTACGAAAGCCTTTATGAAGCCTTTGAAAAAACGGGGGATATTAACGAGCAGAAAATGGGTGCAACCTCTAAAACTCAAGTCTATTCGTTTGTTAAAATTGATAATAAGGCCGAAGTGGATATTGATATAAAAGCTCTTATAGACACTAAACCCACCTATAACGAAATAACAAAAGAAAAGCCGTATATTCTCGTTTATCACACCCATACAACCGAAGGCTACGAAATACTTGATAAGGGGTGGTATTCAAGCTCGTATAATTCAAGGACAGAGGATTCTTCTCGAAATATGGTAAGGGTCGGCGAGGCGCTTGTAAAGCAATTGGAAAAAGCGGGCTTTAACGTTATTCACGATAAAAACGTTTATGACCGAAGCTATACGGGTGCTTATTCAAGGTCATTGGAAACCGTGAAAAAATATCTTCAGGAAAACCCGTCGATTATGGTAACTCTCGACGTGCACCGTGATGCTATTCATTATTCCGACGGCTCGAAATGTAAGCCTACTGCAGAGATAAACGGTAAAAAGGCAGCTCAGGTAATGATTATTACAGGCTGTGAGGGTGGGGGAGTTGAAGACTTTTCTCGGTGGTATGAAAACCTTGCGTTTTCTGTTAATTTACAAAATACAGTTGAGGAAAGCTACAACGGGCTTATGCGACCGATTTTCTTTTGTAACAGAAAGTATAATATGAATGTTACGCCTTGCTCTGTGCTTCTTGAATTCGGTACTGATGCCAATACTCTTGAAGAGGCGGTGTATTCGGCTTCTTTGATAGGTGAATCGTTAGGAAAAATGTTAAATAAAGAATTAGGAGAATAATAAAATGGAATGCTTTGATAAGCTGTTTACTGCTTTTTCTGTTGTAGTCGTTGTGATTTTGTTTCTCGTTGCAACCGTTTCAGCGGCTATAACTATAATCGATAAAGGTAACAGTAACATTTATTCGGCTGAAAAAACTGAAAAACAGTATTTTTCTAACAATTTTTTTGTTACGGAATTGTGAAAAACGCGAATTTTTTGTAAAAATATTAAAATTCTATTGAAAAACATATCTGTTTATTGTAAAATATTAGCAAATAAAGCTACTGATTGCTATGCCAATGGGTCAGTAGTTATATTTAGGAGATGAAACATTTGTCAGTAAAACTTAATACTCGCTATCTTGAGGGCTTTGTTAATGAAAACGATGTCCAAGGTATTGCTCCCGAGGTAACGGCGGCGGTTGAGCTTCTTAACTCAAGAACAGGTGCTGGTAACGATTTTCTAGGTTGGCTTGATTTACCTGTTGATTATGATAAAGAAGAATTTAACCGTATAAAGATTGCCGCAGAAAAAATCCGTAGCGACAGCGATGTGCTTGTTGTTATCGGTATCGGCGGATCTTATCTCGGTGCTAGAGCAGCAATCGAGTTTTGCAAATCCCAAAACCGAAATTTGCTCGAAAAGCCACAGATTATTTTCGCAGGTAACACACTTTCTTCGGCTGCACTGGCAGAAGCAGTTGCTCTTTGTGAAGGTAAAGATTTCTCGGTAAACGTAATTTCTAAATCAGGTACTACTACCGAGCCGACTATAGCTTTCCGTGTTTTCAAGGATTTACTTGAAAAGAAATACGGTAAGGCTGAAGCCGCTAAACGAATTTACGCTACAACCGATAAAGCTCGCGGAACTCTTAAAGAGCTCTCCGACCGTGAGGGTTACGAAACCTTCGTAATTCCCGATGACGTAGGCGGGAGATATTCAGTTCTTACAGCAGTAGGTCTTCTTCCTATAGCTGTTGCAGGAATTGATATCGATAAAATGATGAAGGGTGCAAGTGATGCCCGTTCAGCTTTCGCAGAAGGCGACGTTTATACAAACGATTGTTATAAATACGCCGCTATGAGAAACATTCTTTATCGTAAAGGTAAATCAGTTGAAATGATGATTTCATACGAGCCTGATTATACAATGATGAACGAATGGTTCAAACAGCTTTTCGGTGAAAGCGAAGGTAAAAACGGTAAAGGTCTTTATCCTTCATCAGCAGTTTTCTCAACTGATCTTCATTCTCTCGGACAGTACGTTCAAGAGGGCGAAAGGGTAATGTTTGAAACAGTTGTAACCTTTAATAAGCCTAAAAAAGAGCTTATTATCGGTCTCGACCCCGAAAACGGTGATGGCTTCAATTTTGTTGCAGGTCAGAGTGTTGACTACGTTAACAAAAAAGCCTTCCTCGGTACAATACTTGCTCATACTGACGGTCAGGTTCCTAATATGGTTCTTGAGCTTGACGAAATGAATGAGTACGATTTCGGTTATCTCGTATATTTCCTTGAAAAGGCTTGTGCAGTTTCAGGTTATATTCTCGGCATTAACCCCTTCGACCAACCCGGTGTTGAAAGCTATAAGAAAAATATGTTTGCTCTTTTAGGTAAACCCGGTTATGAAGAACACAAGAAGGTTCTTGAAGCAAGACTTTCTTAAGCAAGGCATCTTGCAAAAATTAATTAAGAAATTTCGTCGTAAGACGAGATAATAAACAACGGAGGTAAATCATTATGGTTTCACTTATTATTGGTAACAAAGGTTCCGGTAAAACAAAAAGACTTATTGCTATGATCAACGATGCAGTAGCTAAATCTATAGGTACTGTTGTTTGTATAGAAAAATCCCCCTTGCTCACTTACGAGGTAACTCATAAAGCAAGACTTATCGAAACAGAGAGATTTGACGTTGAAGGCTGCGACGCTTTCTACGGTATGGTTTGCGGTATCATCGCTCAGGACCATGACATTACAGAAATTTTTGTTGACGCTACATTCAAAATTGTTGGCAGAGATTACGACGAGTTTGCAAATCTTATCAAGAAGCTTAGCAAAATATCTGAAGAAAACGAAACAGATATCGTGTTCACAGTTTCTGAAGATGAGGAAAAACTTCCCGCAGCTCTCTTCGAGTATGCTAAGAAAATCTAATTGAACTAAAATTACTGAAACTCTCTGCAATTTGCAGAGAGTTTTTTAGTTTTTCTTATTGACAAAATGACTTTAAGATAATATAATACTTGGGTATGTTGAGAGGTATAGTATATGATTATCGAACTTGAATCAGTTTTTAATACCGAAGGGCTTAAAATTCCCTTTGATTACGAGCTTTCACTTTCAGAGCTTGAGGTTTCGGGTTTTAATCCGATTACAAGTCCAGTAAAGGTTACAGGCTCAGTTGAAAACAAAGCGGGTATCGTTAATCTCAAGGCGAGTGCCGCACTCAGTTACGAGGCTCCTTGTGACCGCTGTGCGGAGAATGTAATTTCGCAATTCTCATTCCCTGTTGAGCACACTCTCGTTGTTTCCCTTGAAAGCGGTGACAATGACGATTTCCTCGAGGTGCCCAATATGCGACTCAACCTTGACGAGCTTGTTGAAGAAGATGTCATTCTCGCTCTTCCCGGCAAGTACCTTTGTAACAGTGACTGTAAGGGGCTTTGCTCAATGTGTGGCAAGAACCTTAATAAATCCCAATGTGACTGTAAAGCTCCAATCGACCCGCGAATGGAAGCACTTTTACAGCTTTTGGACGATTAATGATTGTATATTAAATAGGAGGTAGTACTCATGGCAGTACCTAAGAGAAGAGTTTCCAAAGCAAGACGTGACAAAAGAAGATCCAACGTTTGGAAAATGGATGCAGCAGCACTTGTTAAGTGCCCCAAATGCGGCGATTATAAGAGACCGCACAGAGTTTGCACAGCATGTGGCTACTACAACGGCAAGCAGGTTATCGAAGTAGAATAATCTGTAATAGTTAATTTGTTTTTCAAAGGGCGGTGGGAGTTATCTCCCCGCCCTATTGGACTTTTTTCACAGTTGAAAAGGTGGTGAGGATTTGTCAGTAAAGGTTGAAAGCGTTATCGAAGGGTCATACGGCTTTAAAGCAGGTGTTGAGCCTGGTGACGAAATTTTGAAAATAAATTCTCACGAGATTTTTGACGTGCTTGATTACCGCTTTTATATCCAGGCAAAAAAACTTAATATTGAAGTGTTAAGAAATGGCGAGCCTATTACTTTTAATATCCGTAAAAGTGATGAATTTGCCGATATTGGTCTTGAGTTTAAAACTTATCTTATGGACAAGCAGCATTCCTGCAAGAATAAATGCGTTTTTTGTTTCGTTGACCAGATGCCTGAGGGTATGAGAGATACGTTGTATTTTAAAGACGATGACTCAAGAATGTCTTTTCTTTTCGGTAACTATATTACTCTTACCGGTCTTTGTGAAAGAGAAGTTCAACGTATAATTGATATGCATATTTCACCCGTGAATATTTCTGTTCATACAATGAATCCTCAATTAAGAGTAGAAATGATGAAAAACCGTTTTGCAGGGGAAAGTCTTAAAATTATTGACAGATTTTCAGAAAACGGTATCAGTATGAATACTCAGCTTGTGCTTTGCCCGGGGTTAAATGACGGTGAAGAGTTAAGGTTTTCTCTTTTGGAGCTTGCTAAACGTTATCCGAGCGTAAAAAGTATAGCAGCGGTGCCCGTAGGTCTTACAAAATACCGTGACGGCTTGTACCCCTTAAGACCCTATACAAAAGAAGAGGCATCACAGGTTATTGATATAATTGATGAATTCAATGCTCACTTTTCTTTCTATAACAACGGTGAAATTTTAGCATACGCATCTGATGAATTTTATTTAATAGCCGAAAGAGAGTTGCCCTCTGCCGATTATTACGGTGAGTTTTCACAGCTTGATAATGGTGTAGGCGTGTGTGCATTGTTAAAAGATGAATTTTTAGATGCACTTGAAAACGAAGATGCGAAAGAAATTAACAGAAAAGTTACTATTGCAACGGGTTGCGCGGCTTATGAGCTTATTTTGGAATTATCAAAAAAAGCAGAAGAAAAATTCAAAGGCTTAAGCGTAAACGTAATTAAAGTGGAAAATGACTTTTTCGGTCATACCGTAACTGTTGCAGGGCTTATTACCGGTCAGGATTACAAGAATCAATTAAAAAATATTGATTTCGGTGACGAGCTTTTGATACCAAGAGTTTCTTTAAGAAACGAGGGCGACAAATTCCTTGATGACGTTACAATTGAGGAGTTATCAGAATTTTTGAATGTAAAAGTATCTGCCGTTGAATCAGACGGTGCGGTACTTCTGGATAAATTAATTAATAAATAACGGAGGTGCTTAATATGGCAAGACCTGTTGTAGCTATCGTAGGTAGACCTAACGTTGGTAAATCTACTCTTTTTAACAAACTTACAGGCACAAGGCTTGCAATTGTTGACAATAAACCAGGCGTTACCCGTGACAGATTGTTTGGTGACTGCGAATGGTTAGGTCACAATATGATGCTTGTTGATACAGGCGGTATTGAGCCTTATTCTAATGATATTATTCTTTCACAGATGCGCCGTCAGGCTCAGCTTGCTATTGACAGTGCAAACGTAATTATATTTGTAACTGACGTTCGCGATGGTGTTGTTGCAACTGACGAAGAGGTTGCCTCAATGCTTCAAAAAAGCGGTAAGCCTATTGTTCTTGCCGTTAATAAATGCGACTCCTTAGGCGGACCTCCTGCTGAATTATACGAGTTTTATAACTTAGGCTTAGGTGACCCTATACCCGTTTCATCTGTTCACGGTCACGGTACAGGCGACCTTCTTGATGAGGTGTTAAAGCATCTTCCCGAGGAATATCTTTCCGAGGAAAACGATGAGGACGAATACATTAAGGTTGCGGTTATAGGTAAGCCTAACGTAGGTAAATCTTCACTTGTTAATAAAATTATCGGTGAAGAACGTATGATAGTTTCAAATATTGCAGGTACAACGAGAGATGCTACCGATAGCTTTGTTGAAAATGATTACGGTAAGTTTATGTTTATTGATACCGCAGGCTTAAGACGTAAATCAAAAATTGATGACGCAGTTGAAAAATATAGCGTTTTAAGAACTGATATGGCTGTTGAAAGAGCTGACGTCTGCGTTATTATGATAGATGCTCTTGAGGGCTTTACCGAGCAGGATAGTAAGGTAGCAGGCAGAGCTTTAGAGCAGGGTAAGGGTTGTATTATTGCCGTTAATAAGTGGGATGCTTATGAAAAAGACGGTAAAACAATGGATTCTTACCGTAAACAGCTTATGAAAGACTTTTCATTTATGTCTTTTGCACCTATCATTTTCATTTCTGCAAAAACAGGTCAGCGTTTAGAAAGACTTTATGAGCTTATTAAATTCGTTGACACTCAGAATGCTATGAGAATTAAAACGGGTCAGCTTAACGAAATTCTTGCAGCGGCAACCTTAAGAGTTCAACCCCCAACGGATAAGGGTAAGCGTCTTAAAATCTTCTATATGACTCAGGCTTCTACAAGACCTCCAACGTTCGTTTGCTTTGTTAATAACGCTGAGCTTTTTCATTACAGTTATCAAAGATATCTTGAAAATCAGATACGTGAGGTTTACGGCCTTGAGGGTACACCAGTAAGGTTTGTTATCCGTGAGCGTGATGAAAAAAGCAGACACTGAAAATAAATTTTCTAAACCCATTTACATTTTAAAATTAATTGCTATAATGTAGGCGAATAGCGAAAGCTATTCGCCATTTTCTATTGTTCAGGGGTGAACAAAATATGAAAGAAATAACAAATAAGCCTATACCCAAACAATACGGAAATAAGTATCAACAGATGTTTAAAGAGGGGGAAGCTCTTTTTATTGTTGTAGGTGATTTAAATCTTAAGGGTAAATACGGCGACTCTATGATGGTATTTACAAAAGAAAAATTAGTAGCCTTTGATGAGTGCTACGAAAACGGTTTTCTTTCTGTAAATTACAATGAAATAGAGGTAGCTGACGTAAAAAGGCTTTACGGAAACGCTGTTTTTAAGGTTAATTTTAAAAACGGTAAAAAACAAATTCTGTTGCGGTTTTCTTATGCGGCGGCAGAGGTTGCTGATGCGGCAGCTGTTTTTGTTAATGCGGTAAACGGCGGTGCAGATATTGATGACGAAGCCGAAACAGTTAAATCCGTTTACCATAAGCAACGTTGCTTTTGTCCAAAATGCGGGAGAAAATTACCAAATCCGGAGGCTGAATGCATTAACTGTTCAGGTAAAGGTAAGCTGGTTACAAAATTTGCAAAATACGTTATACCCGAAAAGAAATCACTTTTAGTTTGTATGTTTCTTTCGGTGATAGCAACTGCGCTTTCTTTAGTACCACCGTATATAACAAAAATTATGGTTGACGAGGTTATTCCCGGTAAAGATTCCGCAATGCTTGTAAAAGTACTTGCAGCACTTTTAGGAATATATATCCTTCAGTACGTAATGAACGGTTTTCGCTCATATAGATTACGTCTTGCAGGTGACAGAATAACACTTAATCTGAAAAAAGATATATACGAAAAAGCACAGTATCTTCCATTGAGCTTTTATGATAAAATATCTACAGGTTCCGTTATTAATAGGGTGAATTCCGATGCAGGTGTAATTCAGACTTTTATTATGAAGATAACTCAAGAGGCGGTTGTTCAAGGCTTTACTCTTGTAGGTCTTGTAGTAATTATGTTCGGTATGAACTGGAAATTAGCACTGTTTTCCCTTATTCCTGTTCCTGTTGTTGTAGTTGCAGGGCGTATGTTCGGTAAAATAATAGGACCTAAATATATGAGATTGTGGAGAAGAAGTGCTTCAATTTCAACTGTTCTTGCAAACTCAATCCCGGGTGTAAGGGTTATTAAAGCCTTTACGAACGAAAAAGAAACTATATCAAAATTCGAAAGATATTGCGATGAATGGTATAAAGAAGATAAAAAGGTTGCAGTTCCTGCAGCAGTTTTCCCGTCGCTTATAACCTTCCTTGTAACCTGCGGTTCAATTGTTATTTGGTTTTTAGGCGGAAGAATGGTTATTGACGGTAACGGTGAAATTTCTTTAGGTCTTCTTGTTTCTTTCGTTTCATACGCGAGTATGTTTTATAATCCCGTAAACTTCTTTGCTAATATGAGTGATACGTATCAAAATACTTTAGCTTCTGCAGAAAAGATTCTTGATATTATTGATGCAGAGCCTGAGCATAATTTTGGTGAAGGAAATAAGCTTGAAAGAATGAAAGGTAAAATCGAATTCAAAAACGTGAATTTCGCTTTTGACCGTTCAAAGAAAGTTCTTTCAAATATTAATCTTACCATTGAGCCGGGCGATATTGTCGGTATAGTAGGTACAACGGGTTCAGGTAAATCCACCTTGATAAATCTTATTATGCGATATTATGATGATTACGACGGCGAGATACTTATTGACGGTGAAAACATTAAAAACGTTGATATGAAGTATTACCGTGATTCAATCGGTTACGTTCAGCAAGAGCCTTTAATGTTCCGAGATACAATTTTCAATAATATTGCTTTCGGTAGCGGTAACGTTCATGTTGAACAGGTAATTCACGCCGCCGAGGTTGCAAATGCTCACGGCTTTATTTCAAAGCTTCCCGATGCTTACGATACAATGTTAGGTGAAAGGGGAGTCGGTCTTTCGGGCGGTGAACGTCAGAGGGTTTCAATTGCCCGTGCAGTTCTTAAAAACCCGAGTATACTTATATTTGACGAAGCTACTGCTGCGGTTGACTCTGAAACAGAGCATCTTATTCAGGGTGCTATTGAACGCCTTATAAGCGGAAGAACAACCCTGATGATTGCTCATAGACTTTCAACCCTTAGAAAAGCCAATAAAATCGTGGTTGTTGATAAGGGCGAAATTATTGAGTGCGGTACACCTGAAGAGCTGTTAAAGCAAAAAGGTAAATATTATAAGCTTGTAGAAATTCAGTCTATGGGCGAACAGCTTCAGAAACGAAAAGCTGAAGAGAATTTTGAGTGAGGTGAGTCGAATGCCCAGATATATTGAAGGCTCTGAAATAAGGTTAACAGAAAATGACAAAATCTTCGTTAATGCAGAGTTTTATACAGGGGAAAAATTCACCGAGCTTGAGCTTCACCGAATGTTTCCCATAACAGGTCTTAATAAATATATTGCTCTTATGGATTCGGAGGGTAACGAAATCGGTGTTATACGTAACGTTGATGACCTTATGCCCGAATCAAAGGCGGTTGTTGAAAACTGCCTGAGGGAGTACTATATGATGCCGAGAATTACAAAGTTTATTAAAATGAGTGAACGGTTTAAAATATGGATGTGGACAGCAGAAACCGACAAAGGTATATGCACCTTTGAAATCCGTAACCATCTTACGGCGATAAAGCCTCTTTATGACGGCAGAGTGCTTATAAAAGATGCAAACGACAACCGTTACGAAATACCGGATGTTAATAAGCTTGATAAAAAGAGTAAGAATATGATATTACCTAAACTTTAATATCGATAATTGAAAGGAATATATTATGAAACTTTTAATAGCAATTGTTAATAATGATGATAGTGCAGTTGTTTCTTCATCACTTACAAAGGAAGGCTTTACAGTAACAAAGCTTTCCACAACCGGCGGCTTTTTGATGGTCGGTAATACAACTTTTCTTATTGGCGCAGAGGATGAAAGCGTATCAAAAGCAAAAGCCATAATTAAAGAGCATTCGCAGAAAAGAACGAGAACAACTACCTCAACAAGCGGCTTCGGCACAGGTCTTCGTGAAGATGATTTTGCAAAAGAGATTGCAATAGGTGGTGCAATCGTCTTCACTCTTGACGTTGAAGATGTTGATAAATATTGATAAAACTAAAAAGCTTCGATTGTATGCTAAAAAACAAAACACCTGTCCTTGTCAAAAAAGAGCAGGTGTTTTTAGTCTTTTTGCTAATTGTTATACAAGAATTAATATGATAAAATTATATAAATAATTTGAGGAGGTAATGCGCTTTATGGCTAATGAAGAAAAAACTTCAGTAATCGACAAGGCTAAAAACCTGTTTGTCGATTTTAAAGAGCATTGGAATACCCCTGCCGAGGGTAACTATGTTCCTTATAAAGAGTATAAAGACGTTGTTATTGGCGTAGGTGCAAACTATGCAGGCTCAAAAACTCTTGAGTATATCGGCTTCTGGTCAAGCTGTTTCCTTATTATGCACCATTACAAATTGCCATATTTAACGTTCTCTGTTATCGGTCTTTTAAATATGCCTTTAGGTTATGTTTCGGCACTTATCTGGTGGTACGTTTGCGATAACCTTGGCTTCTTGCCTAAGAAAACAGAGAAAAAGGTTTATCTTGTTTACGGTCTTATGATGGGCTTCGGTATTTCAACCTTGCTGTTTGACTATTCAAGGCTGTTTGATCAATCGGGTGCGTTTATTACTATGCTTAATAGCTTTGAGGGTATGAATGCCACCGCTTGCTTTAAAACCTTTGGTACTCATTTCCTGTATACAGGTTGGGTCGGTGCTCGTAACATTTTCTGGCGTAAAAAGCTTTTGCCTAAATACGGTAGATATAAATACAGCCTTTATTGTGACGTTGTGCCTAAATGTATAATGGTTATTCTTATCGGTTGGCTTCCCGTTTATAATATTGCTGACGTTGCTACTCGTGTATGGGTTGCAAACCTTTTATTTGCTACTTATAACGTGTTCGGCTTCGGTAACGTGCTTGAGGAATGCTCAAAGAGAATAAGTCCCAATCTTCAGGAAAGAATTCTTATTCGTAGCTATCCTGTTAAGCTTTCTCATATTTTTAACTCCATTCTTGCGATTATCCTTCCTGCTATCGTAGGTACTCTTCGTCATGAATGGGCAGATATTAATTTCTATAGATTCGTTATCCCGATAACCTTCTGTATTTCTGCTGCTTTTACAATGGGTCTTGCAGGCAGAATTAAAGAAAGAATTCCTCAACCGCCTATTGAGAAAAAGGTGCAGATTAAATTCTGGGACGGTATGCTTGGCGTCCTTAAAAATAAATACTTGCTTATAAATACGGTTGTAGGTCTTATTGACTCTCTGGGTAACGGTATGTTGCCCTTTGCAACAATTCTTTATTTCTACACCTTCCGTTTAAGCGGTCTTCCTTATTCATTGTTGGTTGCCCTTATTTCGTTTGCAGGTACACCGCCCGATTTGTTATCGCCTTATTTCCTCAAGAGATTTTCATATAAGCAGATTATGATTTTCTATCAGATGAGCCGTGCAATCGGTAACGTTATTATTGCCGTTTCAATGTGGACTCTCGGTGACAATCTTGCCCTTTGCGGTACAATCTGTGTTGTTGTTCTATTCTTTATGGAAATGACAAAAACAGTTCCCACAACTGCGGGTCACGATATGGGCGTGCGTATCAACGACTATCAGATGTATCTTTCGGGTGAACGTCTTGAAAGCTTTGCGGGAATTTTCGGTTGGTTTACAGGACCTATCACCTCTTTCGTTGGTCTTATAATTCCTATTTTCTTGCTTAAATACGGCTTTAACAGTAACTGGGAAATCCTCTTCTTTGATGGTTCAAGAAGAAACATAGTTGTTGTGCCGATTATTGTTGATGCAATAGGCTTCTTCCTTATGACGATTCCGTATCTCTTCTGGGATTACGATAACAAGAAACAGAATCTCGTTATGGAGGTTCTTAAACGACGTGCTGAGGTTACGGAAAGGAAGGCTCAGGAAGAGGGCGCTTCTGTATCCGGCGGCTATAAAGGTTGATAGGAGGGGAGTCTAATGAGTAAAAAAGAAAAGAAAAAAGTCAACGATTGGCAAACCGACGTTCAGCTTGATATCCCCGAAGACGAAATTTGGACTTATCAGGTTCCCGGTCTTGCAGCGCCCCATATTAACAAGCCTTATAAATATTATAATTTCAAGAAAGCAATCTTTGTTATTGTTATTATAATTGCTGTTTCACTTTCTATGTATTTCAGTGTTATGGCTTTACAGAATGACACCTTTGAATACACCGAAACCGAAAACGGTATTGAATTCTCAAAATTCAGTAACACGGGCTACCTTTACGAGCTCGATATTGATTACGTTTCTGATATTGAGTATATCGCAGGTAACAATGACCCGAACACAAACTTTAAGGTTGTAAAAGATACCGAGAAGCCTATTACTTCTGTTAGGGAGTTTACACTTAACTGCGACGATAAAATCAAAACCATAAGAATAGGCGAAAACGTTGAGTTTGTTGACGGAAAAGCCTTCTATTCTTGCTGGGCTTTGCAGAATATTGAGGTTGACGAAAACAATCCTAATTACTGCGACGTAGACGGCGTTCTTTATAACAAGGATAAAACAGAGATTCTTTGTTACCCTTGTGACCACGATGAATATTTAAGACAAAAATACGGCTATGAAAAAGAGCTTTATAAAGACGAGGTTACCCCTGAATACGAAAAGGATATTCAAACCTACGTTGTTCCGTCTTCAGTAAAGAAAATTGCTGAAATGTGCTTCAACTATGCAAACCTTCGTGTGATATACTTACCTGAAGGTCTTGAAACGATTGAAACCTTGGCAGTTTTCAAGCTTCACGAAAGAGTTGACCAATGGGGTACAACTCCGTCGCTTACAAATGTTTACTCTTACGTAGCAGATGACGTAACAAATACTCGTTTTACAACTCAAAAGCCTTTAGGGGAGGTCTATAATTCATTGCCCGAGGGTCTTAAGTTTATAGGCTCTGATGCTTTTAGCTATAATCAGGCTTTAGAGTATGTTTATATTCCCGAATCGGTTACATATATTGGTCATCACGCATTCTGGGATACCTGCTATAAAGACGGTGGCGAGTTGAAGGGCGTTACAGTAATGAACGTTGCTGTCAGCGAAGATGAATTCGGTAAATTAGAGGTTGGCGACGATTGGCGTCCTAAATACGATTGGCTTTTATTTAAAAAGGCAATTGACGTAAATTATTCGTCAGAAAGAGAAGCGTAAGCTTCAGCTAAAAGATATATAAAATAAAAAACTGTCAACCGATTTCGTCAGTCGGTTGACAGTGATTTTTTATTCTGAAAAGTAATGCTTATCAAGAATTTCTGAGGCGGTTACAACGAACCTTACACAAGGTCTTGCTTTGTAATACGCTTCAGTTCTCGGTGATGAAACGGGTGAGGTAGAGGTTTCAATGTTTTTTAATAAATCCTTACAAATATACGTTGAATGAACCTCTTTAAATTCGTTTGCAAGCTGTTGAATAAGCTTGTAGTGGTTGTCCTTAGCTTCTTTAGTATCGTTATCTGTGTAGCCCGAAAGAAGCCCTGCAACCATAAACATACCCGTAACTGCACCGCAAACCTCTCTGAGCCTTCCCATACCGCCACCAAATGATGAGGAGAGCTTTAAAGCGGTGTTGACGTCAAGACCGCAATCCTCGGCAAAAGCACCGAAAACTGCTTGAGCACAGTTGCAACCGTTACAGAATAATTCTGCCGCCTTGTCCGAATGATTTTTAACCATATCACTAAAACCTCTTTTAAAAAATGATAATAAAAGTATATCATAATATTTGAAATCTTCAATAATTTGAAAACAAATTTTTAAGTTTTTCATATTTTCCTGTGTGTTATTGAATATTTAAAGCGATTGTGGTATATTGTTAATAATGTTTTATGAATTGAAAGGTAAAATTTATGAAGTTATCACTTGTTGCTCCTTGCTACAATGAAGAGGCTAACGTAAAGCGATTCTTTGAAGCTGTTAAATCTGCTTTTGACGGTAAGGTTACCGATTACGAAATTGTTTTTGTAAACGACGGCAGTAAAGACGGCACTTATAAGGAATTAAAAAAGCTTTATGACGAAAACAAAAAAGATAATAATATTCAGGTGCTTACCTTTAGCCGTAATTTCGGTAAAGAGTCTGCTATGTATGCAGGGCTTTCAAACGCTAAGGGTGATTACGTTTGTATAATTGATGCTGATTTACAGCAACGTCCCGAGGTCGTTTTAGAGATGCTCGATAAAATCAATTCTGATGAGGATATTGATTGCGTAGCCGCATATCAGGAAAATAGAAGAGAAAATAAAGCGATGTCAGGTATAAAATCAGGCTTTTATAAATTTATAAATAAAATTGCCGACGTTGATTTTGTTAATGGTGCATCAGATTTCAGATTAATGAAGCGCTCAATGGTTGAAGCCATTCTCGATATGAGCGAGTACCACCGTTTTTCAAAAGGTATTTTCAGTTGGGTAGGATTTAATACCGCATATATTCCTTATACAGTTGAAGAGCGTGAATTCGGCGAAACAAAATGGACTGTGGGAAAGCTTTTTAAATATGCGATTGATGGTATAATTTCATTCTCAACCTTCCCGTTGAAATTAGCAACCGCAATAGGTATTACAACCTCAATAATATCGGTTTTATATCTTATCTTTGTTGTTCTTCAAAAGCTTATTGCGGGTATCGACGTGCCCGGTTATGCAACAATAGTTGTTCTTGTATTGTTCTTAGGCGGTATGCAGTTATTCTGCCTCGGTATTTTAGGCGAATACCTTTCAAAGATTTACGTTCAGGTTAAAAACAGACCTATTTATATTTTAAAGGAGCATTTAGGCAAGAATGACGAAGATTAAAGAGCTGTTTTTTAAATATAAAGAGCTGATAGTTTACCTTATCTACGGCGTATTAGCAACAGTTGTAAATTTTTTCGCTTTCTGGTGCTTTACAAAGCTATTCGGCGAGGATGCTTACCTTTTAAATAATGCACTTTCTTGGGTAGTAAGCGTAATTTTTGCCTTTGTTTCAAATAAGATTTTCGTTTTTGAATCAAAATCATGGGCGTTTAAAACCGCAGGTAAAGAGTTTATTGAGTTTGTAGGTGCAAGACTTTTCAGCTTCGGTGTTGAAGAGGGTGGAATGTGGCTGTTTATCGACCTTTTAGGCTTAGGGGATAACGGAATAACATTTTTCAATATCTCAATATCGGGTCAGATTATAGTTAAGATTATTCTTTCAGTTATAGTTGTGATTATAAACTACGTTTTCAGTAAATTCATAATCTTTAAAAATAAAAACAAAAATAATTAAGTTGGGGCAACAGATGCTTCCTGTTGCCTTGACAAAATCGTGTAATTTGATATAATACCAAAGAATTAAATATGCCCGCATAGTTCAATGGATAGAATAAATCCCTCCTAAGGATTAGATATAGGTTCGATTCCTATTGCGGGTGCCAGAAGCGGCGAGAAATACTCGCCTAAGATAAGAGATAATAGATAAGAATGAATAGATAAAAGATATTATGAGGCTTACCACCGCTTCATCTATTCGTTATTCTCTATTATCTTTTATCTATTATCTAAAAAGGGTGTTAAATTATGGCACAAAAAAGTATTTTACTTGATAAATCGTTACTCTTTGCCGCACGAATAATTAAGTTAAACAAGTATCTTACGAAAGAGAAACACGAAACGGTTATATCTAAACAAATTTTAAGAAGTGCAACGAGTATAGGCGCTAATGCTAACGAAGCGATTTATGGAATAAGTAAAGCTGATTTTATAGCCAAACTGCAGATATCGCTAAAAGAGACTGCTGAAACAGAATATTGGCTTCGTTTACTTGTTCTATCAGAATACATATCCAATAAAGAAGGTGAATCTCTTCTTGCTGATTGCCTTGAAATTAAACGAATACTTATTTCAACTCTAAATACTGCAAAAGAAAATAAATAACAAAAAGTGCTGAAAACACGAGGTTTTCGGCACTTTTTGTTTAGGTTACTCCTGTTTTTTATTTGACAAAAAGAATGTTTTCAACTATGTTTGTCCATATTTACTTATTGAAAAAAAGATATTGTATGATATAATATTAACAAGCGAAATTATGGAGGGATTGTTATGTCTTCAAATTCAACAATTATAGCCCTTTCGGGTAAGGGTGGGGTAGGTAAAACCTCAATCTCCGCTACTATTGTAAAGCTTCTCGTTAAAGCGTTTCCCGACAAGAAAATTCTTGCTATTGATGCTGACCCTGCGGTTGGTCTTTCAACTGCTTTGGGTATTGAGGTTAAAACAACCATTGATGATATCAGAAAAGAGATTATCTCTTCTGTTGAAGACGGTCAGACTAAAGAAGCCGTTGAGCTTTTAGGTGATGCCCGTTATAAGATTTTCGATGCTCTCGTTGAAACGGACGGCTACGCTTTCATAGCAGTCGGCAGACCTGAAAGTGCAGGCTGTTATTGCAAAATCAATTCATATCTTAAAGAGGTTATCAAAATTCTTTCCGATGAATTTGATTTCGTTGTTATTGACGGTGAAGCGGGGATCGAGCAAATTAACCGTAGAGTTATGGAAAAGGTTACCCATCTTTTACTTATAACTGATGCGAGTAAAAAAGGAACTCAGGTTATTTCAACTATCAAAGATGTTGCCGATGAGCTTGTTATGTATAAAAAAATCGGTGCTATTGTAAACAGAATTCCCGACCAAAGCGTTATTGAATTTATAGATACAAACGGAATTCCCGTTTTATCATATATTGAAACCGACAAAAACCTTGCTATTTACGATATTGAGGGTAAAAACATCTTTAATTTACCCGATGATTCAAACGTTGTAAACGGTGCTTTAGAAGCACTTAAAGCTATGGAAATAATAAAGGATGAAATTTAATTATGAAGGATTTAAAGCATCTTTACGAATTTGAAAATTTATTACAAGAAGCGAATAACGAGCTTGTAAAAAAAGCAAAAAATGACGGCGGAATAGCTTTAGGCTATACCTGTTACCATATTCCCGAGGTTTTGCTTAACTGCGGTAATTGCTTCTCCGTTAGGCTCAGAGCTCCTCGTACCGGCTCAATGGATATTGCAACATATTATATGAGTAACTTCCTTTGTGGCTATTCTAAAGCGATTTTAGAGCGTGCTATTGAGGGCGGTTATAATTTTCTTAATGCTCTGTTAGCATCTGAAACCTGCTCTGAAATGAATAGAACGGCGGAGCATTTCGAGCTTCTCAATTTAGTTCCTGAGGATAAATTCTTTTTAACCTTTTTAGATGCACCCTTTAAGATTGAAGAGCATACCGTAAAGCATTATGTAAACCAAACAAGAACTAAAATTCTTGATAAATTATCTGAGGTTTACGGTGTTGATACCTCCGATGAGGCACTTCTTAAAGCCGTTGAAGAGCATAACGAGGTTTGCCGTCTTATGACTGAAATAGGGGAGTACAGAAAAGAAGATAATCCGAGAATTACGGGGTACGAGTATCATATTTTAAATCTTATTACATACTGTTGCCCCAAGGCATTAATTCTTCCTGCACTTCGTGAAACTGCTGAAGAATTAAAAACAAGAGAGCCTGACCAAAAGAAAAATTACAGAGCTAAAATAGTTGTTGTAGGCTCCGAAATGGATGACCCCGATTTTACCTCTCTTATTGAGGATAGCGGTGCTCTTGTTGTAGCCGATAGATTCTGCTTCGGTGCTTTACCCGGCAGACAAGAAATTATTATTGATAAAGAAAAAGACGTATTAACTCAAATTTGTCTTCATTACTTAAAAACAAGTCAGTGTCCTCGCTTTATGAGCCATGAAAAGGTTCAGGAGCGAAGAGATTATGTTAAAAAGCTTGTTGACGAGTATCATGCAGACGGTGTTCTTTACGAGCAGTTAAAATTCTGCGAGTATTGGGGCTATGAGCGTTCACTTGCGTCTTACGTTATGAGCGGTGATTATGGCGTTCCTACCGCTGCGGTTGACCGTCAGTATACTGCTTCAGCATCAGGTCAGCTTCGCACAAGAGTTCAGGCTTTTGTTGAAAGCCTTGAAATAAAGAAGATTCAGAAAGCAAAGGAGATGAGCAAAAATGGCTGATTACGGCAAGCTTTATAAAGAGCATACCGCTATTCTCAAGCATAGAGAATGGCGAGGCTTTAAAGATACGATGTATGACTATTACCGTTGGCTCATCACCTGGAAGGATATGATTAAAATGGTGCTTAAAGAACCCATATCTACCATAAAGGGCTTATGGCGATATCGTTGGATGGCTTCTTATCTTTCTGCACCCTCATTTGTTGATAGGCACGTTGCAGGGCTTCGCGGTCCTCAGCTTCGTATGGCTCATCTTCATTACAATATGATAGTTAAGCATACTACAAAGCTTATTAACATTTCTTTCAGAGCTGATGAAAAGATAAACCCCGGCAACAAGCTTTCAAAAAGAATTGTTTTAATGGATGAAATCGTTCCCAATGAAGTGTTTACGGGCTTTCCGAATTTAATTCCTATGCCCTTACAAACGCTTCCGATATTCCTCTCTTCAATGGTTGACCAGCAAATAACACCGCCTTATCTTGAGGTTACCGAAAGCTTCGGTGTGCCTGCTGACGTTTGTCCTCTTCCCAGTGCTGAAGCGGGTGTTGCCATTGAAGACGATTATCCTAAAATGGGTTGCTGTATGATAGGTACTAATATGCCTTGCGACGGCTCAATTATGAACTCCTCATTCCTTGATAGAAGGCTTAACCTTCCTACTCATTGCTTTGGTGTTCCGCTTCGTTACAACGGTGAAGACGTTCAGGAATATGCAGTTGAAGAAATTAAATCACTTATTAAGTTTATTGAAGACCAAACGGGCGAAAAGTTTGATTGGGATGCCTACTTCAGACGAATGAAGGATTACAATAAACAGCTCGAATACGAAAGACAAAAATGGGATATCAATAAAACGCCTTACCCTCAGATGACGGGTGCTTGCTTCTGGCTTTACAGAATCTTTTACTTCAACCTTTCAGGTGGCTCTAACGAGAAATTCTTAAAGGTTGACGAAAAGGTCAACAAAATTATGATGAAAGCCTATGAAAAGAAAACTCCCGTATCTAAAGAGATGCGTCACAGAGCAGTTGTTTGGTCTTGCCCTGCAAACTATTACACAAGCTTTGCAAACTGGCTTGAAAACTGTTGGGGTATGAACGTTGTTATGGATATGGAAACTATGATTTCCTATCTTGAAATTGATACTGAGGATAAGGAACAATCCCTCAAGGATTTAGCTAAAACCTATCAGCGTTCAATTATGAGAAAGCATACAAAAGGTGGCTACCGCAACGTTGTTGATGAGCTGTGGAGAATTGTAGAAGAGTACAATGCCGATACCGTTATTATGTATGACCAGATTTCTTGTAAAGGTATGGACGGTCTTACAGGTATTTTTGATGACCAGGCAAGAGAACGTAATATTAACTTTATTTGGGTTAAGCAAGACCTTATGGACCCTCGCACAATATCAAGAAGAGATATGCGAGAGCAGGTTAATAAATATATGCAAACTGTTTTGCAGGAAAAGCCCCTTGATGAATCATTGCTTGATTTCGAAGACGATTTGGCTTGGTAAAGGAGAATAATGATATGAAATATTTTGGTGGTTGTGATGTAGGCTCTACATACACAAAATGCGTAATTCTTGATGAAAACGGAAAAATGGTTGCTAACGTAACCAACAGAAGTAAAATCAATCCCGTTGCAAGTGCCGAGATTGCCCTTAACGATGCAATTGCTCAGGTTGACGGCTTAAGCTCTGCTGAAGAGTTAAGCTATCTTATCGGTACGGGCTACGGCAGAAATAAAGTGCCCTTTGCTGATGAAAATATTTCTGAAATCAGCTGTCACGCAATGGGTGTTCACGTTACAAATCCCGAGGTTAAAGCTATTATTGATATCGGCGGTCAGGACGTAAAGGGTATTTCAATTGATACTGACGGTACTGTTAAAAACTTTGCTATGAATGATAAATGTGCCGCAGGTACGGGTAGATTTTATGAGGCAATGGCAAATGCCTTTGAAATGACTCTTCCCGAGTTTTCAAAGCTTTCTCTTAATGCTAAAAATACAATCCCGATTACCGCACAGTGTACCGTTTTCGCTGAAAGCGAGGTTATTTCTCTCGTTGGTGAGGGTAAGCCTATGGATGAAATTGCCGCAGGTATTCAGTTGGCAGTTGCAAAAAGATGCTTCGTTATGGCTAAAAAAGCTGGCGTTACCGATAGCATCACTCTTACGGGCGGATGTGCTAAAAACGACGGCCTTAAAAAAGCTATTGAAAAGGTGCTTAAAATTAAAGTTGTTGAGCTTTCAACCGACCCTCAGCTTATGGGTGCTTTAGGCGCAGCCGAGTATGCTCGTCAAAAGGGTATGGCAAAGGAGTATTGATATGTTAGAAGTATTTTTAATTATTCTGGCAGTGCTTGTAGGGTTATTCCTTGTTACCTTTGCAATTTATTGGTTTAACCTTGATATGAAGCTCGTAAGAAAGGTTTACGACGCACTTCAAAAGCACTACGACAATATGAAAAGGGATAAAAAACTGTAATGGATTTTTTTACTTCGTTAACAGACCGATTTTTAAAAGTATGTGACGGCTTAAAGGGTAAAAGCTTTTCTTACAACGAAAGCCTTGCGTGGAATGATTTAGGCTATAATCAGGTGCTTTTACAGCGCTTTACAAAATATGAGCTTGACGGTGTAGGCTTTAATCTTGTTACAACCTCGCCTTTAACCGATGAAACCGTTGTTTTCGGTGATGATTTAGGTGATGTTAAGAGTAACAGAAAATTTGCAAGAGTCACTTTAATTCAGGTTGATGATATTGCCGAAACGCAGGATACCTACGACCTTTTAAAAAAGCTTGATTTTATAAAGTATCATATCTCACCCGAGGGGTATATGATGAGGTCTACCTCAAAAACTCATAAGGAAGCCGTAAGGGTTTCGAAAGAAGCTTTAAAAAACGGAATGAGCTTTGAAAAAATCGGCGATTTATTTATTAAAAAATATAAAGAAAATCCAATGGTAAAGGCGGTAAGGGTTATCTTTATTACCGATCCGAAAACAGATTTTTCTGAATTAGAAGCAATTGCAATTAAAAACCACGATATAACCGAAGCCTTAAATCAGGTTATGAATAACGTTATGCTTGACTGTGATAATTGCAACCTTAAAGCTATTTGCGATGAGGTTGAGGGCTTAAAAGAGCTTCATTTTAAATCCGCAAAATAGAATAACAGCTTATAAAAAGAAGCGTCTACTGACGAGAATCAGTAGATGCTTCTTTATTCGTTTAGTTATTTATTCTGTTTTAGCTTCTTTTGGTGCATCTGTTTTTATTTCTTTTGGCTCCTTATTTAAAAGTAATTTAATAGTTGCTTTAAACATATCTCCGTCAATAGAAATATCAAATATACCGTTTTGAAGCTCTGCAAAGCTTTGAGCAATTGAAAGACCGAGACCGCTACCGTCGGTAGTACGGGAGTTATCACCTCTGACAAATCTTTCCGTAAGCTCGTCAGGGTTAATGTTGAGCTTTTCTTTGCTGATATTTTTAATCGAAAATACACCGTAGTTATTTTCTTTGTAAACGTCAACGTAAACTCTTGTACCGGGGAGAGAGTATTTACGGGCATTTGAGAAAAGGTTATCAATTATTCTGAAGGTGTGCTGACTGTCAGCGTTTACGAAAATATCAGTATCCCTTTCTGTAAGCACAAGGTCAAGCCCTGCGTTTTCGAGCACGTCACTGTTTTCACCAACTGCTTGTAAAGCAAGCTCGTTAAGATTTACAACAGATAAATTCATTTTTATATTACCCGAGGTTGCTTTGCTGGCTTCCGTAAGGTCTTCGATAAGTCTTTTGAGTTTCTTTGATTTTTCGTCAAGAATATCAATGTATTTCTTTTCGTCCTCGCCTTCAATTTCGCACATTTTAAGAAGAGAAACGTAGTTGATGATTGAAGTAAGGGGTGTTTTTAAATCGTGAGAAACGTTTGTTATAAGCTCGGTTTTTAAATGCTCACCCCTTATAGCTTCGTCAACCGCCGTTTGAATACTGTCACGGCAATCTCTTAAATTAGTTGCAAAGGGCCTTAAGGCTTTTATGTATGTTTCGGGTAAGATTTTAACGTCGAAATTACCGAATTTAATTTGCTCTGCAATTTCCATAAGTCTGTTAACATCGCTTATATAAAGGTAAACGTAAACCATGCAAAGCAGGTTGAATATACCCATTGGTATAATTAAAATTTCACCGCCGACTAAACAGCAAAATGAAAGTGCAATGTTTATTGCAGCCCATATTGAAATTGCAATTATTGTTTTTCTTTTTAAGCTTTTTATGGATTCTGTTAAAGACTGCCTTTCTTTGTAAGCATTTTTAATCTTTTTAACGGAAAACGAGGTTATAAATCTGTTTGAAAAGGTACCGGCTTTGCAGTTCCTTACAATGTAAAGCACGAAGTTTAATAAAACAAGTGAGAAAGCAGCGAAGCAAAGACCTACGAAGAATATACAGGTTTTGTCGGTAATTATCCATAAAAGAGCGTTTGCATCATTTGTGTTGAAAATGTTATCTAATGAAAAATCTGATGCAACACCGATAACAACACCTGCACCTGCAATTACAAGTAATGCGCCGTGTAAAAGGAAGTTAACAATAAAGGGGATTTTGTCAGTTGCTGAAAGCTTTATAGATTCGTCTTTTCTTTTTCCGCTGAAAACACAAGCGGTAATAAACCAGGCTATAGAAATTACAGCAAAGGCAATAGCAGACGTAACGTAGCTTTCAAGGCTGTTGCTCTCAACCTTGTTGAATGCATTTACAATGTTATAGAATTTATCACCTTGAACAACGTTTTCATTTAATTTAACGTAGAGAGAGTAACCGGTGAAAGAGTCACGGATATATTGCTCGTCAAGTGGTCTTGTATAAAAGAAACCGCTTTCGTAAAGGAATTTTGAAAAGTTTGTTGACGTGTTAGGAATAGCAGGGGGTGAAGTAAGCTTATTACCGTCAAACCTGATGAAATATAAATCACCATTAGTTAAATCCTTAATAAAATCAGCATTGCTTTTTTCAGAGTTAGTGACAAAAGCACCTGTTTTATTATCTATAACCAAATACTCAACGTTAACGTATCTGTTTAAGCTTTCTTTGATGTCGTATATTTCAGTATTGTAAATTTCATCTAAACGCCAATAACGTTTGTCATCAAATTCCTGGGCTATAGTTTCTTCGCTTGTAGCATCGTCAACCAATCCGAAAATATGAGCTCTTAAAAGCTGATATTTGTTGTTCCATTCATCAAAATTAGCGTATGACTCTTTAAGACTGAAAAGCTCTTCGTCTGTTACGGGTATACTGCTTATTTCGTAAGGCTCTGTAGGATAATAATCAACAGAAAATGAGGTTACCTCTTCATTGTCGCTGTAATCGGTGAATTCGTCGAATTCTTCATCCGGATTGTTGTAGTAATTATAATATTCGTCGGGTGTGCAAACCTCACCCGTTTCAGTGTTGAAATAATTACCGTTTGCGTCAATAACCCATTTTTGAAGCTGAGGAACAGTCACATCTTCAGTATTTTCCGGCTTTAATTTTTTTAATTCCTGAATAGTTCTGAAAAGCTTGATTGCTCTTTCTTCCTGCTGGTCAAAAATGGCAACCTGCTCTTTTGCGTAATCAGTTTTCTGGAATTCCTCAAAGGTTAAATCGTCAGAGTAAATGCCAATAAATGGCTTTAATGCTTGAAGGTCCCACAAAATGCTTCTCATTGAGCTCTGAACGGCTTCTGTCTGATAAAAGTTTCCGTCAGTGCAGTTGAAAAACAATGCTTTTCTTACTGCGTTAAGACCTTGATAACCCGTAAGGAAAGCGAAAACTACAGTTAAAATAATAGCTGTTGCCTTTAAAAACGGGTTGTATTTAGATTTTTTCAATTTTGTATCCAATTCCCCACACCACCTTTAAATATTTGGGTTCTTTAGGGTTGATTTCTATTTTTTCTCTTATACGCCTTATATGTACCGTTACGGTTTTGTCGCCAACCATACAGGGCTCACCCCATACTGCCTCGTAAATCTGAGTTGTTGATAAAATGCAACCAAGATTTTTCATAAGGTATTCGACTATACCGTATTCCGTTGCGGTAAGCTTTACGCTTTCGCCGTCAACGGTTACCTCGTGAGCAACCGTATCAATAGCAAGACCGCCGTTTACGATAACGCCTTGTTTCTTTTCAAGGCTACCTAAAGAGCAATAACGTCTTATCTGGCTTTTAACTCTTGCGGTAAGCTCTAACGGATTGAACGGTTTCGTGACGTAATCGTCTGCACCAAAGCCAAGCCCCGTTATTTTATCGGTATCCTCGCTTTTTGCAGAAAGAAGAATGATAGGTATATTCTTAGACTGTCTTATTCTTAAAGTGGTTTCAAGTCCGTCAAGAACGGGCATCATAATATCGAGAACAACGCAGTGCACCTCATTGCTTTCGATAATGCTCAACGCCTCTTTGCCGTTTGTAGCAAGAAGAGGATTGTAGCCCTCCATTTTAAGATAAATTTCAATTGATTTAAGAATAGCCGTATCGTCGTCACAAATAAGAACGTTGTACATAAAAATCACCCTAACCCTTTTACATCTAAAGGATATCAATTCAAAATTACAAAAAAAGTCATAAATTTATTACAAATTTCTTACGAAATATGAGTTTTCGTCATCGTTTGATAATATAATTCAAATTTATATAAATTATACCACAAATATTTATATAAGTACAACATATACCGACCATTTTTACACATCCATATATTTACAATAGACTTCATAAGAATTTTCTTAACGGGAGTATAAAAATGAATGTAAAACAAGCTGTAAGGGTGTACAGCGGAAGATGGCAAAAAGAAAAAAATAAAGCACTTCAAAAAACTGTTATAAGGCATATTGTAAGCTTTGCTTTAGGCGTGCTTTTCAGCTTCTCGGGATTTAATAAGGAGTTTTCGCCTTTCGGTATCGCTTTTAGTGCAAGCGTTTCAAAGGATTTAACCCTGACAGCCTCTTTAGGTGCAATAGTAGGTTGGTTTTTCGCCTTGGATTCTGTTTCTGCTTTAAGGTATACCTCTGCAGTTTTTGCGTTATGCGTGATAATGACTGCATTAAAGCCCTTTAAGCCTATAAGAGATAATAGCATAACACCGTCAGTTGTTGTTTTTGTTTGCCTTTTTGTAACGGGTCTTGCAATAGCCTTTGCTGATAGTGTATCAATTCTTTCGGTTATGCTTTGCTTTGCAGAAAGCGTAGTAGGTAGTGTAACCTCGTATCTATTGATGAAAAGCTTTTCTTCAATAAGCTTAAAAGGGGGGATTACCTCTTTAACCTCAAAAGAAGCAACGGCTATTTTTATTTCTGTAATGATACTTCTTCTGTCGTTAAGAAATGTAAATATATTCGGCGTGTATCCTGTTCATATTGTTATATCCTTACTTATATTAACCTGCGGTTACTATACTAAAGAAGCGGGCGGAGCTATCGTAGGTATCTGTGGCGGTATAACAATGGGTCTTTCGGGCGCAGATATGTTTCTCTTAAGCTTTTACTCATTCGGTGGGCTCCTTTCGGGCGTGTTTTCGGGCTTCGGAAGAATTGCAAGCGTTGTAGCCTTTATCTTTACGGGCTTAGCCGTCGGTGCATTGTCTTATGATACCTTCGATAATTATAACGTAATAATCGAAACGTTTATAGCTTCACTCTTTTTTATAGTCTTAAGCTATAAATTCGACGAGCAAATAAGAAGCGTTTTAAAACCGTCAGTTACCTCGCCGATAATAGACACGGTAAAAAGCGAAATGTTTTATAAAATAAAAAATGCATCTGCAGTTTCAACTGAGATTTGCTCCTCTTTAACAAGCGTAAACGATGCTTTGTCAAGGTCGGAAAAAAGTGATATTACTTATATTCCTAAAAAAACGAAAGAACGTGTTTGCGGTTCCTGTGGCTTGTACGATTCTTGTTGGGGTGAAGCCTTCGAAAATACTCAAGATGCATTTAACACCTTACTGAATATGAAAAAAGAGGGGGTATATTTAGAATATAAGACCGTACCCCAACAGTTTTCTGCACGATGCATAAGAACAGAAAGCGTAGCAAGTAGCTTCAATCGTCTTTACGGAGAATATAAAATAAGAAGAAAAAATGAAATGCGATTTAAAGAAATGAATTCTTTAGTTGCAGAGCAGTTTGTGAACGTTTCCTCGCTTCTGGATTCCTTGTGCGAGGATTTAGATAAAGAAATCTGCTTTGATATGGATACCGCCGCAAGAATAAGAGCTGCCGCAACGAATTGCTCTTTCCAGGTGCTTGAATGCTGCTGTGTTATAAACGAGCTTGAAAAAATGACGGTGGAAATAAAGGTGAAATCACAACAAGGTAAAACTACGTTAAGTCCCTTAAGTGAACAAATAAAGCTTATAACAAGCAGGAGCTTCGAGCTACCTTTAATTGACCGTCAGGGCGAATGTACAAGATTCGTGTATAAAGAAAAGTCGGAATATAAGGTCTTGAATTCAGGCGTTCAGTTTTGTGCTAACGGTGAAAAATATTCAGGTGATACCTTTTCAACCTTTGAAGACGGAAAAGGTCTTTTTTATGCCGTTATTTGCGATGGTATGGGCACGGGGACAAAGGCAGCACTCACATCAGGTCTTGCCGTAACTCTTCTTGAAAAGCTTATTAAAGGCGGTTTCGGTATAAAAGCTGCAATTAATACGGTTAACACTTCTCTGATTTCAAAAAGTGGTGAGGAATGCTCGGTAACTCTTGATTTAATAGTTATAGATTTATTTACGGGTCATACCGAGTTTTATAAGTGCGGTGCTATGGATTCAGTTGTTAAGAAAAATAACCGCCTTATTGATATCTCATTTTCTTCTTTGCCTCTCGGCATTTTAAGTAACACCGAAATCAGCTGCGGTACGGGAACGCTGGGTGTAGGTGATGCGATAGTTATGTTTTCAGACGGCGTAAGGGAAGAGGATTTGCCTTATCTTAAAAAGAGTTTTAAAGATTTTAAGGGTGGTAATATAAGAGGGTTTACCTGCGAGCTTTGCGAAAATATAAGAAGATATCAGGCTGAAAAAAACGACGATTTAACCGTTATAACGTTAGTTTTAACAAAAAATGAATAGGAGAGCTATATGTATAGATTTACAGGGTTTACCGAAAGTGCCAACAACGCCTTGAATTATGCGGTGGAAACTGCAGAAAATTTAGGTCATACCTATATCGGCAGTGAGCATATGCTTTTAGGACTTTTATCAGATATGAGAATGGTATCCGCATCAATTCTTGCAGGTAAAAAAATAACGTTAAAAAAGGCAGAGGAAAGGGTGAAAGCAACTGTAGGAATAGGTCTTCCTACAAGCCTTACTCCGGACGATATTACCCCAAGATGTCGAAAAATTATCGAAAATGCATTAACTATGGGTAAAAATGCACCAATGGGTGAATCGGGCACACAACAGCTTTTAAATGCACTTTTGAGAGAAAGTCAAAGTGCAGGGTGTAAAATAATTATCGCCTTAGGTGTTATGCCCTACGAAATAAACAGTGATGCTTCAAGTAGTGATTTATCAGATTCGAAGCAACATAAACAAACAGAAACAAGCAAGAAAAATCTATTAAAATATGGAAGAGATTTAACCGAGCTTGCTGAAAACGGTGAAATTGACCCTGTAGTTTCAAGAAATAAAGAGATTGAGCGTGTTATAGAAATTCTTTGCAGAAGAAGTAAAAATAATCCTTGCCTTATAGGTGAGCCGGGTGTAGGCAAAACTGCAATTGCCGAGGGTCTTGCCTTGAAAATTGCCGAGGGTGACGTGCCCGATATTTTGAAAAGAAAACGGCTTATAAGTGTTGATCTGACTTGCATGGTAGCAGGTACAAAATACCGAGGCGACTTTGAAGAAAGAATTAAAAATATGATTGACGAGGTTTGCTCGGACGGTAACATCATTCTTTTTATTGACGAGCTTCACAATATTATCGGTGCAGGCTCTGCCGAGGGTGCGGTAGATGCTGCAAATATTTTAAAGCCTTTTTTGACAAGAGGCGAAATTCAGCTTGTGGGCGCAACTACAATTGACGAATACAGAAAATATATTGAAAAGGATGCCGCACTTGAAAGACGTTTTCAAACTATTATTGTTGATGAGCCTGACCGTGAAGGCGCAATCGAAATGCTTTGCGGTATAAGAGAAAAATACGAAAAGCATCATAAGGTTAAAATTACCGATGAAGCCATAATTGCTGCTGTAGATTACGGAGCAAGATATATTACAGACCGTTTTCTTCCCGATAAAGCAATAGATTTAATTGATGAGGCTTCGTCAAAGGTGCGTCTTTTATGCCTTACACCGCCCGATAATATAAAAGTCTTAGAGCAGAAGATAAAAGATATTATAGAGCAAAAGCATATTGCAATAGATAATCAGGATTTTGAAGCCGCCGCTTCTCTTCGTGATAAGGAAAAGCTCGCAACTAATGAGTTGAGATTTAAAACAAGACAATGGCGTGATACCGCAGTTGATAATGAAAAAACAGTTGAAGCAGAGGACGTAGCAAAGGTCGTTTCGTCTTGGACGGGTATTCCCGTTTCGCAAATTGCAGAAGAGGAAAGCGAAAAGCTTATCCGTCTTGAAAGCGAGCTCCACAAAAGAATAGTAGGGCAAAATGAAGCCGTAAATGCAGTAGCAAAAGCAATAAGAAGGGGAAGGGCAGGAATAAAAAACCCAAACAGACCTATAGGCTCTTTCCTTTTTTTAGGCCCTACGGGCGTAGGTAAAACGGAGCTTACAAAGGCTCTTGCAGTCAGTCTTTTCGGCTCGGAGCAACAGATTATTAAAATTGATATGTCCGAGTATATGGAAAAGCATTCCGTTTCCCGCCTTATTGGCTCGCCACCGGGCTACGTAGGCTTTGAAGAAGGGGGACAGTTAACCGATAAGGTTAAAAGAAAGCCTTATTCAATAGTGCTTTTTGATGAAATTGAAAAGGCTGATACAGAGGTTTTCAACCTGCTTCTTCAGGTAATGGAGGATGGTGTTTTAACCGAAACCTCGGGAAGAAAGGTGGATTTTAAAAACAGTGTTATAATTATGACCTCAAATATCGGTGCGGAGCTTATCTCAAATAATAAATCCGCTTTAGGCTTTTCGGGTGAAAAAGAGGATATAGCAAGAAAAGAGCATCTTAAAAAAAGCGTTAATGAAGAGGTGAAAAAGTATTTTAAGCCCGAATTTATAAACCGAATTGATGAAATTATAATTTTTGACCGTCTTACTAAAGAAGAAATAAAAGAAATTGCAGAGAGAATGTTGGATGAATTAAAGCTGCGGTGTAAAAACAACGGCATAAACGTTGTATTTGAAAAAAGTGCGGTAGAAATTATTTCGGAAAAAGGCTTCGACGATATTTACGGTGCCAGACCCTTGCGAAGAGAAATTACCTCAAAAATCGAAGATGAGCTGGCAACAATGCAGCTTTCGGGCAAAATACCGAAAAACAAAACCGTAAAATGCTATTGCGAAAACGAAATAATAAAATTTAAGCTTGAAGATTAAAATAAACAACAGGATTAGGGGGAATAACCTTAATCCTGTTGTTGACTTTTTATGGAAAGAATTTTATAATAGAAGTAATTTCGCAAAGGAATGTATCGGTATGTTTTTTAAGAAAAAAGAAAAGCCTCAGGGCTATGTTCACCGTCCTCGAGATTTCGATAGGGACGAAAGAATTGAAATTCAAAAAATAGTGTCTTCAATCCCCGTAACAAGAAAATTACTTTCGTATGATTTGCTTATAACAGCAATCAATAATTACGTTGTAAAAAACATTAAAATCGGTGCTAATGCTGCCCGAAACGTTAATACAACGAAATATCCGCAAGTGTTCTTCAGTGCTATGAGAGATTTAATTTCAAGTACTGAAAATCTTGTTAAAATTGAGCCCTATTGGCGTTTTGAGGGGAATGGTCCTACCGACCAGCTGAACGACATAAACGAGCGTCGTGACAGAATAATAAAAGGCTTTATAAACGAAACCTTTACCGACCTCGTTAAGCAGATTGAAGAAACTAAAAACCCGTCAAAAAAACAAAAGCTTTTTGACGATTATCAGAATTCACTTATAAACAATATCGATATATGCGGTGAAGAAAATTTTGAATTTTTTAAAAAGCTTTGCCGTGAAAAGTTAAATATCAGTGAAGAAGGAGAATGAAAATGAGTTACCTTACAGACATTGAAATTGCCCAGAATTGTAAAATGCAGCCTATTACCGAAATTGCAAAAAAAGCAGGTGTAGGCGAAAAATATCTTGAGCCTTACGGCTGGTATAAAGCAAAGATTGATTTATCTTATCTTAAAGAAGCAAAGAAAAACGGTAAGCTTGTTCTTGTTACCGCTATTACTCCTACCCCTGCAGGCGAAGGTAAAACAACGACCACAATCGGTCTTGCAGATGCTATGAACCTTTGCGGTTATAATACCTGCGTTGCTCTTCGTGAGCCTTCTCTCGGTCCTGTTTTCGGTGTTAAGGGCGGTGCTGCAGGTGGCGGATATGCTCAGGTTGTTCCTATGGAGGATATCAATCTCCACTTCACAGGCGACTTCCATGCTATAGGTGCAGCCAATAACCTTCTTGCTGCAATGCTTGATAACCATATTCAGCAGGGTAATGCTCTCGGTATTGACGTTAAGCGTATCACATGGAAGCGTTGCGTTGATATGAATGACAGACAGTTGAGAAATATTGTTAACGGTCTCGGTGGCAGAATGAACGGTGTTCCTCGTGAAGATGGCTTCGATATTACTGTTGCAAGTGAAATTATGGCTGTTTTCTGTCTTGCAACCTCAATTACTGACCTTAAAGAACGTCTTGCAAGAATCGTTGTTGCTTACGATTACAACGGTAAACCCGTTACTTGCGGTGATATTAAAGCTCAGGGTGCTATGACTGCACTTCTCGTTGATGCAGTTAAGCCAAACCTCGTTCAGACTCTTGAAGGCACACCCGCCTTTGTTCACGGCGGTCCTTTCGCTAATATAGCTCACGGCTGTAATACTGTTCTTGCTACTAAGATGGCTATGGCTACTGCCGATTACGCTATTACTGAAGCAGGCTTCGGTGCAGATTTAGGTGCAGAAAAATTCCTTGATATCAAGTGCAGAGCCGCAGGTCTTACACCCTCTGCAGTTGTAGTTGTTGCAACTGTAAGAGCTCTTAAAATGCACGGCGGTCTTAAAAAGGACCAGTTAGGTGAAGAAAATCTCGAAGCGCTCGAGAAAGGTATTCCTAATCTTCTTCGTCACGTTTCAAATATTAAAAACGTTTACAAGCTTCCTTGCGTTGTTGCAGTTAACCGTTTCCCCACTGATACGGATAACGAAATCGATTTCATTATTAATAAATGTAAAGAGCTCGGCGTTAATACAGTTCTTTCTACCGTTTGGGCTAACGGCGGTAAAGGCGGCACAGAGCTTGCAGAAGAGGTTGTTCGCCTTTGTAACGAAGAGGATAACTCAAACTTCACATACTCTTACGAAAGCGATTCTTCAATTGAAGAAAAAATCGAATCCGTTGTTAAAAAGGTTTACGGCGGTGACGGTATTGAGTTTACAACAAATGCAAAGAAACAGCTTGATTCTCTTAAGGCTGACGGTTTCGGCAATCTTCCCGTATGTATTGCTAAAACTCAGTACAGCTTCTCTGACGACCCCTTAAAGCTCGGTGCTCCCGAAGGCTTTAAGGTAACAGTAAGAAACCTTAAGGTTTCCGCAGGTGCAGGCTTTATTGTTGTTCTTACAGGCGATATTATGACAATGCCCGGTCTTCCTAAGGTTCCTGCAGCAGAAAAGATAGACGTTGACGAAAACGGCAAAATTACAGGTCTTTTCTAATACTAAAACAAATTTAAACACATAACTCTCAGGAGATTATTTAATTATGGAAAACACAACAGAAAAGAAAAAAATAGTTTTAAGCTGTATTCAGCCTACGGGTACACCAACCTTAGGTAACTACCTCGGTGCGCTCAAAAACTGGAAGAATATGTGTGAAGACTATAACTGCCTTTATGGCGTTGCAGACCTTCATTCAATTACAGTTCCCACTTTCCGTGAGAATCCTGCACAGCTTAAAAAGAATACACTTGAGCTTTACGCGCTTCTTCTTGCTTTAGGTATTGACCCCGAAAAGAACGTTGTTTTTGTTCAGAGTCAGGTGCCTACCCATGCTCAGTTAGGTTGGATTCTTAACTGCTACACTCAGTTTGGTGAAGCTGCAAGAATGACTCAGTTCAAGGAAAAAAGCCAAAAATTAGGCGGTAATATTTCAGTAGGTCTTTTCGATTATCCCGTTCTTATGGCGGCTGATATTCTCGTCTACGGTGCTGATTTCGTACCTATCGGTGCAGACCAGAAACAGCATCTTGAGCTTGCCAGAAATATTGTTGACCGTTTCAATATGATTTACGGTAACGTTCTTAAAATGCCTGACCCGTTTATAGGCAAAGCAGGTGCGAAAATTACTTCGCTTCAGGACCCCACAAAGAAAATGAGTAAGTCAGACGATAACCCCAAATCTTATATTTCAATGCTTGACGAGCCTAACGTGATTATGAAGAAAATCAAAAGTGCGGTTACCGATAGCGAAGCTTGTGTAAGATATGCTGAGGGTAAAGACGGTATCAATAACCTTATGACGATTTACTCCTGCTGTACAGGTAAAACCTTTGACGAGATTGAAAAAGAGTTTGAGGGCAGGGGATACGGTGATTTCAAAACTGCAGTAGGTGAAGCAGTTGTTGCAGAACTTGCTCCCATTCAGGCTCGCTTCAAAGAGCTTATTGCCGATAAAAAATATCTTGAAGAATGTATGAAAAACGGTGCAGACCTTGCAACCCGAATTTCACAAAGAACACTTGATAAGGTAATGAAAAAAGTAGGCTTCTACCAGTGTAAATAATACTTCTTTAAGCGAATACGGTGTTTTGCTCAGTTCGGCGTATCGCAGGTTATGAAAAAATACTATATAAAAAGAAATCCCCGCAACGTTATGTTGCGGGGGTTTTTCTTTAAGGTTAATTAGTTAGCCTTATTAAGCTTGTTAACGAGCTGTGATTTCTTGTGAGCTGCGTTGTTCTTGTGGAGAAGACCTTTAGCAGCAGCCTGGTCAATCTTCTTAACAGCAACCTTAACAGCTTCAGCTTTTGCTGCATCGTTAGAATCGATAGCTGCGTTAGCTTTTTTGATAGCAGTTTTAAGAGCAGAGTTTGTTGCTTTGTTTCTTGCAGCCTTTGTTGCATTAACAATAACTCTCTTCTTTGCTGATTTAATATTGGGCACTACGTGACACCTCCTCTTTTGCATCATACATTCACATATATTACCACGAATGAATTTTAAATGCAAGATATTTTTTAATAAAAAACACTATTTTTTGTTAATTTTCAAACTTTTCTTTATACTCTCTTATAGCTTCCTCTATTATAGAAACAGCATCAAGCACACCCTTTACTTCATCAATAGCAGTTTCTTTACTTTCAAGGGTTTTATACACTGAGAAAAAGTGCTTCATTTCATCAAAAACGTGAGCAGGAAGCTGACTGATATCCTTGTAAGTGTTGTAGGTAGGGTCGTTAAAGGGGATTGAGATAATCTTGTCATCTGCCGCACCGTTGTCAAGCATAGTTATAACGCCTATAGGGTAGCATTCAACGATTGACATGGGCTGTATTTTTTCAGAGCATAAAACAAGTACGTCAAGAGGGTCGTTATCCTTTGCGTATGTGCGAGGGATAAAGCCGTAGTTTGCAGGGTAGTGAGTAGAGGTGTGTAAAACTCTGTCAAGACGAAGAAGACCTGTTTCCTTGTCTAATTCGTATTTCATTTTACTGCCCTTACTGATTTCAATAACAGCCGCATATGATGAGCGTGAAATTCTATCAGGATTTATATCGTGCCAAATATTCAAAACTATCGCCTCGAATCAATTTATTAATTTCTTTATATGGTTATTATAGACTTGTTTTTCGTAAAAATCAACATATTTCTGATACTTTCTTTGTTGAAAATCACAGATTTTAGCTATTTTAATGAGCTATTAGAAAATACAATGCTTTTACAAAAAAGAAAACAGCCGTAAAAACGACTGCTTTCTTAAAATTTTATGAGAATAAGAAGTTTTTAAAGGTTGTAATATAATCCTTTGCTCTTACGGCACTTGTGCTTTCTGCAAAAATTCTCAAAAGAGGCTCTGTGCCTGAGAAACGGCAAATAACAAAACCGTCTTTGAAATATACCTTACAACCGTCTTCATAGTTAACTCTTACTATTTCATCGGAAAATTCGGGTAAACGCTTATCAATAAGAAGTGTTTTAACAACGCTTTCTTTTATAGCAGGGTCAAAGCTCATATCGTCTTCAACCATAACGAAATCGCCGAATTCTTTATGAAGTGCTTTAATCATTTCAGAGGGTGATTTACCCGTAACGCTGACCATTTCTGCAAAAAGAGAAGCGGCGTAAATAGAGTCTTTACCGTGAATATGACCTCTTACTGTAAGACCGCCTGAGGATTCACCTCCGAGAACAGCGTCAACCTCATCAAGCTTTGATGAAATATATTTAAAGCCAACGGGTACTTCATAGCATTTTTCACCGAAGCTTTCAGCAATTTTGTCAAGCAAATGAGTTGTAGCGAGATTTCTTACAACAGGACCTTTCCAGCCTTTATATTTAACAAGGTAGTAATAGAGTAAGCAAAGAGTATCGTTTGCATTGATATACTTACCGTTAGAGTCAATAACACCAAGTCTGTCACCGTCACCGTCCATAGCAATACCTAAATCGTATTTACCGTTTAAAACAGATGTTTTTAGGCTCATAAGGCTTTTTTCTGACGGTGCAGGCATAACACCACCGAAATAAGCATCTTTATTAATATTTATAGTGTCAATGGTGCATCTTGCGGTGTGGAAGATAACAAGAAGGGGATATGTACCTGAGCCGTGCATTGAATCAAAAAGAACTCTCAAGCCACGTTTTCTGAGGGCTTTCATATCAAGTAAATCAATTATATCATCAAGGAATTTGTTGAAAGGATTATCCAAAAACTGAATATTGCCGTCTTTTACTGCAGAGTCAAATTCCTTGTATTCAACATCATAAATTTCCTCAATAATTTTTTCAAGTCTTTCTGTTGTTTCAACGGGAGCGTCACGACCCTCTTCAACGAATAATTTAATACCGTTGTATGAAGCGGGGTTATGGCTTGCAGTTACTTCGATACCAAAATATAAATTCTGGTCTTTAACTGTGTGCATAACAAGGGGAGTAGGGGCAGAACGAGCCATAAAAAGAACGGTGATACCGTTTTTTGCAAGAACTTCAGCAACCCACTTTGCTGCAGATTCAGAAAGGAATCGTCTGTCGTAGCCGATTATAACAGGCTTATCGGTCTTGTGCTCTTCTTCCATAAGCTTAAAAATACCTTCAGCAACACGTCTGACGTTAGCACAGATAAAATCGTTACCTATGATAGCACGCCAACCGCCTGTACCGAATTTTATAGTATCCATATTTTTCACTCCCGATTATATAAAATGTTTGATTTCGGTTTTATTTTATCACAAGATTTTCTTGAAATCTTACAAAATACGTCACTACTTTTATAATTTTGGTTGCATTTTTTACCTCTTTAGTGTAAAATCACAAAAGGCAGGTGATGTTATGGAGTATTTTAAGACTTATTTAACGTGTCCTTTGAGTGTTGACGGCATATATACCGTTCATTATTTTGAGTATACAAAGGATTTTGCTTATTCGGGTGAAATGCATAATTTCTGGGAGCTCGTTTACGCTGATAAAAAGAATCTTTTGATTACCGCAGGGGCTAAAGAGGTTGAGCTTGAAGCTGGGCAGATTTATATTCATAAGCCTAACGAATTTCATAATATCCGTTGTGATGGTAAACGAGCCGCCAACTCAGTTATCATTTCTTTTGACTGCGATTCGCCGGAGCTTTTTTCTGTAGCGGGTCAAGTTTTGACTGCTGATGAAGAAGAAAGGAAATGCATAGGCAACGTAGTAAAAGAAGCGAGCTCTGCATTTTCTACAAGACTGAGTGACCCGTATATCAGCGTAATGGAAAAAGCAGAAGATAGTGACTTTTGCTGTGAGCAACTAATAAGGCTCAATATAGAAATGCTTTTAATCAGTCTTATAAGGTCTAACAAAAATAAAAAACCGCTTGCTATCAAAAAGAATAGTACAATACTTGCCGAAATTACCGACTATCTTTCTGAAAACGTTGAAAAGAAAGTTATATTTCAAGATGTAGTAAAAAAGTTTAATCTGTCGCCATCTGTTTTAAAGAAAATCTTTCGTGAGCAGGTAGGGTGCGGTGTTATGGATTATTTTACCCGTTTGAAAATAGACCGAGCCAAAGAAATGATCAGGGAAGAGAAATATAACTTTACGGAAATTTCAGAAAGATTAGAGTTTAATAATTCTCAATATTTTACGACCGTATTTAAGCGGGTGTCCGGTATGACGCCGTCCGAATATGCGAAATCAATTGTTTCTAAATCAAGATAAAATAACAAAAAACTCAACGTTCTTTTATGAGCGTTGAGTTTTTTTGTTAATTCAATTATTCTATGTTTTTTAAATCCGGAATAACAGCAGGGCTTGAACATATATGATTCACAATATCTGCTAATTGTTTGGGGGTCTCTTGACACCCATTTAAAATCCATGTCAGATAAACAAAAAGTGCCCCGCCAATTCTATAATTTTCATAGTATTCTGTTTCTGTATCGGTGTTGTATGTGCCTTTGATATAAGCGAACGATTCAAGCAAAAATTCAGTTAAATTGGCTTTAACCAGCGGTTCAGATATTTCTCTTTGTCTACATAAATACTCACAAACAATTGTTACGTACTCTTCGCGAGAAACATCTTTCTGCAGATGATTTATCATTCTTGTAAAAGAGTGATAGCACTCTAAAAGTCTTTTTCTGATAATATCATCCTTAGATTCAAAATTTCTATAAATCGCATTTCTCGAAACGCCGGCTTTATTAGCAATTTGGGTAATCGTAATAGTATTATAATCTTGATGTTTAATAAGCTCCCAAAGTGCTTCGTAAATGCATTCTTTAGTGAAACGGTTGTTTTCGTTATTTGCTACCTGTGCCGTGTCAAACACTCCCCTCTGTGCAACACTTTCCACAATGTTTATAATTCCGCTATTTTATTTTAGCACGCGTAAGTTATTATTTCAATAAAATAGATGTATCAAAATTATTTGTTTTGTTACACCATACACTGATTTTGTTGACTAACGTATAATTTATTTTATATATTTTAATTAGTTACAGGCGTATAGGGAACGGTTGTAGCTTTGCTTTTGTAAGTGTGCGGATAAATCTTACAAAAGCTTTGGAGGGAAACTTAAAAGGGTGCGGCTTTTATGAAGATTTTATTTTTTCAGCCCATGCTCAAGTTGTTCTATAAAAGAGTAACTTGTCCATTGGGCTTGATGTCTATTGCGTCATATCTTAACGCAAATGGGCATAATGCGGTTATCTGTGAACGTTTTTTTACAGATAAAACTCCTGAGGAGATTATAACTGAAAACAATCCCGATATTATCGGAATATCAATAGTTGCTAATCAGTATTTGCAGGATTCTATTGAGATATCTGAAGCAGCTAAAAAATTGGGTATTCCCGTTGTATGGGGCGGTCCTATGGCTTCGGAAATTCCTGAAGAGGCTTTGAGAAGCGGTGTTGTAGATTACATCAGCTTTAACGAGGGTGAAGAAACCTGGTTAGAGATGGCAAATGCCCTCAAAGAAGGCAAGTCTTTTGATGATATTAAAGGCTTGGGTTACATAAAAGACGGTGTATTTATCGAAACTGAAAAAAGACCGTTTATTGATTTAAAAAAATTACCGCCTTTGGATTGGGAGTTAATAGACCCGCCCAGGTATTTTCAACAGTATTATCAAAGTCAGAAAATGCTTTATATGTACCGTTCAAAAGGGTGTATAGGCAGATGCACTTTCTGTTATAACCCCAAATACCATTGCTCAACATTCAGAACTCGTAATGAAGAATACGTTTTTGATGAAATCGAGTACCTTATCAATAAATATGGTATGGACGGTGTTAACTTCTCAGACGACTTGTTATTTAAAACTGAGCAGGAAGCTATCGACTTTTCAAACGAAGTGTTGAGACGTGGTTTGAAGTTTTACTGGGGCGGTGGCTTAAGAGTTGGCATTATAAAAAATACCGAAACCTTTGCATTGATGCATAAAGCGGGTTGTAGATGGTTTTTAATCGGTGTTGAAACAGGCTCGCCTAAGGTTCAGAAAGAAATTAAGAAATATTTCCCTGCCGATAAAATTAAAGAAACCTTTGAAATGTGCCATAATAACGGCATAACTGTAATTGCTTCGTTTATGGTTGGTTTACCAGGTGAAACTGCCGATGACCTTCGTGAAACGGTTGAGCTTGCAAAGGGCTTGAAATCAACCGTTTTAGGCTTTCAGCATTTCACACCAATTCCCGGCACGGAAATTTTTGATAAGCTCGTAGAAGAGGGGAAATATAAGCCCTTAAAAACCTTAGAGGAACACGCAAACACCTTCTTTGGCGAAAAGTTTTCCTTTAACGTTTCCGAGGTAAGCGATAAAGAGCTTAAGGTTATTAAAAACTATTTCCAGATGAGAGCCTTGCTTTTTAAAAGCGAGTTTAAAGATGATACTGATAAACATCTTTTTGCGAAAATTGCAAAAAATGCATTTATCGCTCTTTCAGGGCACGGCATATTGCACTTTATAAAATCATTCTTCTTCGGCTTGAATGACTTTTTAAGTGCAGTAGGCGTAATCCTACACCCGAAAATAAGAAAGAAATATAACTTGTATTTTTTCAAATAATTAAATAAATGAAATAAACGGTAAAAGCAGGTTGAGTGACTCAACCTGCTTTTTGTTGATTATCCGTTTAAATAGTTCAAATAACTCAATGTTTAGTAATCAATGAGTCCATAGCCTTACGGTATACCGGATTACCGATGATAATTCGCTCGAACAAATCGTATCCGATATTAGTGCTTAATTTTTCTCCTTCTTTTAACCATTGTTTAGCAGTTTCTAAGGAATAGTTATCCGGATTTTGAGAGAAATAAGTGAAAAATGTATTTAATGTTTGCAAAAGATTGATATCTCTGGCAACTCGAGCGTTGATGGTTTGTCCGTGGTAATACTCATCCCAGGCGTTATAGTATTTGGTCATATTGGCAATTTCGGGATAGGTTCCTTTTAAGAAAACTTTTCGTAAAAACTCATTTTGCCGTTTGAGTTCTTTTGTGGGTTCCGAAAGAGTGCCGCAGTGGTCGCCTAAAACACCCTCAGCCATATCGTGCAAAAGAATCATGTCTAAAACAGTTTGTTTGCAGTAGCTTTGTTCGGTTGTTTCATCCGGTAAGTACAGCATACCCATAATCCAGGAATTCAAGGTATGGTCTGCAATGCTTTCAGGATTATTCTCGCAATACTTTTCCCAATTTTTTCGCTTTGTATCTTTTATCTTGGAAAGATTGTTATAAAGATAAATACCGGCATCAAAACGCGAATCCTCTACATAGGCTTCCAAATCCTCTTCCACCGATTTGAAATAGAATAAAAGCTTGTCCGAAATAATACTACGTGGGCGTTTGTGATATTCTTTAATTAGCTCCAAACACTTTTCACAATAAGGCGTAAGATTATAACTCAGATTTTCAGGAATGGTGTGCATTCGTGCCTGTACCAAGGAAAGTAACGACAATAAATCGGTTTCTACGTAACCGGAGTGCTTTGCGGATAATGAGGCTTCTACACTGCTTGCAAGAATTCTGATTGCCTGCTCGCCTGTATTGGGATTGTCATCTAAGTAAAAATCGTTATGAGCACTAAGCTGGTAACTGTCGCCCATATATCGCACAACAGTACCGCGGTCAATTGCGTTGGTTATATCGTTGGTGATGGCAAGGCATAAGTAGGAATCTAAAATATTGGTTCTGTTATAGGATATCAGACCATGACATACTGAACGGAAAAGGTATTGATTCTGTCGGTTTGTCAGTGTTTGACTGTGGTCGGCAGTTACTAAAGGAAGAAGACGATGATATTCTTTTTCCAAAAGCTCTTGAGCAGGTGCGGTAAGCTCTGAATAGGAAAGCTTACCAAGCCAATATGCAGCATTACTTTTTTGATGCACATCGAATTGCTCGTAATTGTCTAACACCAAATTTAATAAAGCTTCCTGGAGTACAAAATTATCGGAAAGGTGAGAGACCATGAATCGGTTTTCCATAGATGTCATGGAGTGCTTTAAAAATCGTAAACGGTCGGGGCAATCAGAATTTTGTACTGAAAAAGCAGCATAAAAGGCAATCATAAACTCTAAATATGCACTATGCTTGTGTGGTAATGACCACAAAACTGCATTATATGGGCGTTTTTTTACATTGTGTTGGTCGTTAAAAATGTATTCGTACAGCTCTTTGGCAATAGTAAACATTTTATCTTCGTCGCCGTTCAACTCGCTCATAGCAAGTCTCTCGTACATGTCTACAAGAGAGATATCGTCTACCGGAAGACCTTGAGAAAGCTCGGTAGCAATTAATCTTACTGTAAAAATATCGAGGGTTACAAATCGTAAGCGCTTTAGGGTTTTATAAATGTCGGCGGCGTTTACGCCGTCATGAGCATCCTTGTACATAGTAAGAATTGCCTCAATAACCTGTAAACATGCGGTTTTGTCGGTAATTGGCAGTGATGAATATTGAAATACATATCCTGAAACATCGCCTAATAAAGGTATGGCTCGTTTTAAACGTTTGCGATTTTTGATTAACCCAACGTCCAAAGCAATAATACGGTTAAATTTATGGAAGGCTTTACATGCTTTTGAGTATGTTTTAAATAAATCAAAAATTACGTCCTCGGGTGCAAATGGAGCCACCACGTGTTCTCGTACCGCTTCAACCATAAGTACCGGCTTTACCTGGGGATTTTGCTTGACAAAAATGAAAAAATCATGACACTCTTCTTTGATTTTATTCATCATATCCTCACGCTCGTTGCCTTGAGTATATGAAAGCTTTTCGTAATAACTGGATGAAAGATAGATAGGTAAATAATCGCTTTTTCCGTCTTTGAAATTGTTAAGCATTTGATAGTAAGCCAGCTGAAGAAGCATGTTTTTAGCACAACCCGGCAAACCCTTAACTTGAATAGACATTCCTTGACCTTGAGATAAGGTGTCTACTACAAAATCAACGTAATCGATACCTTTGGCGGTGATTTTTCCCTTGAAGTACATAGAAACAGTGTGGTCAAACAATATCTTGGCTTGGGCTTTGAATTTGTCGTAAGCTTCACCGTAAGTGCGGTCACGTAAACAGTAGGGGAATTTGCTGATGTTTTTCAGTAAAACTGTTACAATTTCTTCTCTGGTGAGAGAGGATTCTTCTTCCTGCTCCTCCGGAAGTGTTTCGTTAGCTTCGAAAACGGGGATAGGAGCGGTGATTTCCTCGGTGTGTTCAGTTTTTTCCGGAATAACAGTGCGTATGGCAAGTAGTAAATGGCGTAATCCTGCATTTAAGTCTAAAAAAGCATCAATCCACTGTGCTTGTTGTAAAAAATAAGTGTTTGATTTCGAAAGAGTAAAATCAGAAATTCGGAAAGGTATAATCTTCTTTTTCGAACTAAATGCCAATGATAATTCATTACTTACATGGCCTGAATCATTGGAGTTTGCTGAAGAAATCATAACAAAAACATCGCAATCGTCGATGGCATCCACAATTTGTGCAGCGAAACTTTCGCCACCCTCAATGTTTCGGGAAGCAATCCAACACGATATTCCGTTACCCTCAAGGTAACTGTGTACTAAGTTAGCGGTATCAGAATCTTTGGTTGAATAACTAATAAATACAAAGGGTTTTTTCATATCCTTCACCTATTTCATCAGAAATTTATATAAACATTATATCAAAGACGAGAGTCCTTTTCAATGAGATTCTTAAAATAGGCGAAAATACAAAAAAAGACACCCGATTGTGTTAGGCTTCGCCGAGGTGGTTCAAATCCCACTTTGTTATTAGAATAAAAAGAAAAAAGACACCCGATTGGGTATCTTTTCTTAATGGTTGCGGAGGTGGGATTTGATGGGCTCTGCCCATCATTCGCTACGCGAACACCCGATTATGTTCGGCTTCGCCGAGGTGGTTCAAATCCCGCTTTGTTATTAGAATAAAAAGAAAAAAGACACCCGATTGGGTATCTTTTCTTAATGGTTGCGGAGGTGGGATTTGAACCACACGGCCTCCGGGTTATGAGCCCGACGAGCTACCAGGCTGCTCTACTCCGCGATATTTACTTGCCTCTCTTGAGTGCTTGAGTATTATAACACTATAATTATATGTTGTCAAGAGTTTTTTATTCTTTTTTATTTTTGTTGTTCGATTTTTGATTGTGCAAGTGCTACTTGACAGAATCAAGTAACAAATGCTTTCTTTTTGGGCGAATGTTTGCTATAATAAATTTAATCAAAAGGGGGCGATTATTTGACAATAGGTGAAAAAATCCAATCGCACAGAAAAAGGTTAGGGATGTCACAAGATGAGCTTGGGCAAAAATTGCACGTAAGCAGACAAACTATAAGTCTTTGGGAAAAAGACCAGACAGTACCAACCATTGATAATTTAATACGTTTAAAAGATATCTTCGGTATCTCTGTTGATGAAATATTAGGTGTTGGTGTCGAAAGAGAAATAGCTGAAGAATTACCTAACGAAATATATCAATTTAATTTTACAGAAGAAGAGTTTAAAGAAATTAATCGTTTACAAAGAAGAAAATTTTACAAAAGACCTGCGGCTTTAATTTTTGTTTGTGTTCTATATACTATTTTTGCTTTTTCTTATCCTGACTCAGAATATTTGTTGAGTTTTGTTATAGGTGTTCTTTTGGTAACTGTAGTTTATCATGTTAAAGGCATCCGTGCTTTTAATAAGGCGTGGAAAAGTAGTTCTGAACGAGTTTGTAAGGCTACTTATGAATACAAAGTTTTTGATGATTATTTTAAGGTGAATATTTATCGTAACGGCGAAAAAATCCGTGAGGCAAAATGCTATTATACTGATATTGAACAAATGCAACAGGTTGGTATGTGGTTGCTTATTCAGTTCGGCGGTCAATCGTTTATATTACGAAAAATTGATTTAAAAGAAAATTCAGCAATATATTCATATATGTATAAAAACCCTACGAAAACAAAAGATGGTGAATTAGCATATAAACGAAAAAATATTTCTGATTTGCTATTTATTTCATCAATTCTATCATTTTTTGTTGCTGTGATTATTTGGGGTTATATATCAAACGCAAATAAGCTTTTTACAGAAAATATCTGGATATTATTTTTATTCACCCCGATACCTATAGCGTCTTTGGTTTTTGGGTGCGTATCAAATAAAACAGGGTATAAATTTAAAAAGAATATTGTAGTAGGAATAATTATGACTGCTCTGCTTTGCTTATACGGTTCATTTTACTTTGCTTTTGCAGATACGTATGATCATAGTGATGAGCCTATTATTAAAATTGAGAAGACTATTGATATTGATATTCCCGAGCATTCTCAAATAAATACACATTATTGGACTAAAGGAATCAAGTCTGTTTCAAGAGGTTATATTTATTGCATGAGTGATATCTATTTTGGAAGTGATTCGGTAGAAGCGTTTGAAAAACAGCTCGAAAACGATGATAGGTGGTTGTCTTCTGTACCTAATGATTTGATTGGTGTTACATCACCGCTTGGTGACGGTGCAATGCACGATTATTCATTGATTTATAATACTGATACAGATGAAATTAATTCATTACCTGATGATAACGGAATATACCGTTTTATAAATATTCTTTATAATACTGAAGATAATCAAATGAGAATTATTGAGTATGATATAGATTATGTAAAGTGATGTTTTTAGACAATATACCAAAAGCAAGGATACCCAATAGGGTATCTTTTGTTTTTTCTTGAAATCAAATACCCTCTATGATATAATTTTTCTATCATATATTTTTACAAATTTTAACGTTTGTGTGGTGTTGTTATGAATCAGGAATACTATTTCAAAAATGCCGGTTGGGTAGGTAAAATCGGGTGTGATTTTAAAGATTTTTTCGTTGTGCGAGGTAAGTTTAATATTTCCGACGTAAAATCCTCGCAGCTTTTTGTTTTGGGCTTAGGCTTCTTTAAATGCTATATTAACGGTGTTTGTATTAACCCCGATACGTTTTTGCCTCTTTCATCTGATTTTGAGGCAACGTCTGACCCTGTTGACGAGGTTTTAACCGCCCATAGAATTTACGTGCCTGAGTTTGATATCACTCCGTTTATAAAAAACGGTGAAAACGTAATTGCTATTCATTTTGGCGGTGGTTGGTATTGCCACCACAATAGAACCTTTGGCTTACCCAAGGCAATTTACCGTATTACTGCCGAAACAGAAAACGGCGTTTGTAATTTTGTTTCTGATGAAAGTTGCAAAATACATAAAAGTTATATTAACGATTATTGCTTCGTTGCAAATGAGCAACAGGATTTTACGTTATTTGAAGATTACTTTGATAATGCTTTTGACGATTCTTTATGGCAAAACGTAGATTTAGTTGAGTCCGTTTTAAGTGAATATTGTCAGACAAATTGCCCTGTTGATACTTTAATCCAAGAGCTACCATTAAAGAAAATCGGAGTAGGTGAAAAGGGGATAGTTTACGATTGCCTTGAAAACACCACCGGCTACCCCGTTATAAAAGTAAATGCACCGAAGGGTGAAATAATAGAGGTCGTTTTCTCGGAAGAGCTTTTGCCCGACGGTAGAATTGATATGAATCATAACCAAGGGCAAAGATTTACAATTGTTTCCGACGGAAAAGAGAGAATTGTCGAGCCTCAATTTACTTGGTTCGGTTTTCGTTGCTTTGAAATAATCGGTAATGCTGAGCCCTTGTGCGTTAAGGTCATCTATGCTGATGTCAAGGTGAATTCGGAATTCGAATGTAGTAACGAAACTTTAAACTGGACTTATAAAACCTTTGTACATACAATGCTTTGCAATATGCATACGGGTCACCCGTCTGATTGCCCTCATCTTGAAAGACGAGGCTACACCGGTGACGGTCAGCTTACCTGTAACGCAGTATTTACAACAATGGATGCAAAAGCCTTCTATGAAAAATGGCTTCAGGATATTGCCGACGGTCAGGATACCTTAAGCGGTCATATTCAGTATACCGCACCGTATCTTCATAGTGGCGGCGGTCCGGGCGGATGGGGTAGCGCTATCGTTGAGGTGCCTTATCAGTTATATAAGCATTTCGGTGAAAAGGAAGTACTTTCTGAATATTACGGTGCTATGAGAAGATATATTGATTATCTTGAAGCTCATTCTGAATTCGGTCTTGTTACAAGTGATAAAAAAGGTAATTGGTGTCTTGGCGATTGGTGTGGTCCTAACGTTATTTATCCGGATAAAGATTTTACCGAGCATAATCAGCAGATGGTTATCCCTGCGGCATACGTTAACACATACTTTATGGTGAAATCCCTTGAAAAGATGTGTGAAATTGCTGATGTTATCGGTAAACCCGAAGATATAGAAGAGTACAAAGAGAAAATAAATCTTCGCAAAAATGCAATAAGAGCCGCTTATTTTAATGCCTTTGACGATAACTTTATTATGAACGTTCAGGGTGCAAACGTATTTGGCTATGATATCGGTTTGGGTAACAAGAACACCTACAATAAAATTGTAAGCTATTATGAAAAAATAGGTTGCTTTGATACGGGTATTTTCGCAACCGATATTTTAATCAGGCTTCTTTTCGAAAACGGCAATGGCGAGCTTGCAGTAAAGCTTCTTACAAACGACGGAGCTCAAGGCTTTGAGCATTGGCGAAGAAACGGTGCTACAACCTTCCATGAATATTGGGACAGTAACCGAAGCCGTTCTCACAGTCATCCTATGTTTGGTGCACCTGTAGCATACTTTTTCGAGTATCTTTTAGGTATAAAGCAAAAAGAAAATTCCGTTTCCTATAAATCATTGATAATTGAACCGCAGTGTGTTACAATGTTTGAAAGAATGAAAGGCAGTATTGAAACACCTTACGGTAAGGTTTCAGTAAGCTATGTCAATAATGCCGAATCAACGGATTTTGAAATAACAATACCTGATGGTGTTAATGCTGTTTTCAAAATTAAAGAAGAGAGCTTTGAATTGAAAAACGGTGTAAATAAATTTACTATATGACAAAAAACGAGGGTAAATATGAATAAAGAGGATTTCATAAGATTTTTTTGGCGACAGTATAAGCTTTGCGAAAAAGATTTAATAAATACTGCTGATTACGTTACTATTTGTAAGCAGAATTATTCGTCTTTTTCTAATCGCTATCAACAGATTTTCTTTGGGATTTGTAGTGAGCTTGATGCTATTTCAAATGAAATTTACGGCGAAGAAAAGTTAAAGAATTTTCCTTCAAGGATGTCTGCAATATTTGAAAAATGCCCTGATATCAGAAATAAGAGAGTTACAACTCGTTTTCCCTATGAAACTATTAATCTTGTTCCGTTTGCTAATTTTTCAAAAGACGATATCGGTAACGATAAATCAGCTTCGTGGTGGCAGCATTATAACGATTTAAAACACAATAGAGTAGAGAATAATGGTAGTGGTAGGTTTAACTATCAGAACGCGAATCTTGAAAATACATTATCGGCTTTAGCAGCGTTATATATTCTAAATCTTGAAATGGCGAAAAAGTGTTGTCTTGAAGAAGAGGAAACAGAACGATTGATGAAATCAAATTTGTTTTATGTGAGTTAAGGTGCTATTATGAAATTGATGTCTTTTAATACGCAGTCGTGCACTAATTTTATAACTAAAAAAATAGATTTTCAGTTCATTGCCAACGGTATTAAAAAATTTGATGCCGATATAGTAGGCTTAAATGAAATGAGAGGGGCGGACCCGGAGTCTGATTTTGTTAATCAGGTTGAGGAGCTTGCAAGGCGTGCGGGGTATGAATATTTTTATTTTTCAAAGGCTTGCGATATTGAGGATGACGACGGTCCTTTCGGCAACGGTGTTTTATCAAAATATCCTTTAAAAACTATTGAAACAATCGGTATTCCCGACCCGACAGAAAAAACAGGCAATCAGCTTTACGAAACAAGAGCTGTTTTAAAGGTAACTCTTGATAATGGCTTAACAGTTCTGATTACCCATTTTGGCTTGAATTTAGATGAGCATATAAACGCAGTTAAAACCGTTCTTAATTGCCTTGAAAAAGAAAAATGTGTGTTTATGGGCGATTTAAATGTTGAGCCCGATAATGAAGTGTTAAAGCCTATTCAAAGCTGTTTAGTTGATACTGCAACGGTTATCGGTAAAGATTTATTAAGCTTTCCCTCTGACAAGCCCTATAAAAAGATTGACTATATTTTCGTAACGCCCGACGTGAAAATAATATCTGCTGATATTCCCGATATTATTTGCTCGGACCATAGACCTCATTTAGCAGAAATTGAATTTTGAATAAAGAATAAATATAAATTGGAGTAAAAAAATGAAGATTAAACCTCATAAAAACAAAACGGTATCAAAAATTCCTAAGATTGATTTTAAATCTATTGATTACAAAAGGCTTGTGCCTAAAATTATAGTGGCTATTGTGCTTGTTGCCGTTGTCGGTATGGGTGTTTATGGCACTATTTATGGTATTAAAGAAGAAATAAGAGATAAAGAAATTCAAGAAAACGTTACAACAACCAAAGCGCCGGTAATTAAAATGGAGGGCAAAGAAAAGGCCTTTACTGAAAACGGTGTTAAAATTACCCTTACTGACAAATTTGAAATCAAAAAAGACTCTGCTGTTGATGCAGGCTTTGTTGCTGAGGGTATTGAAATTTATTTCTTTAATGAGACCTTTGAGGAATATCCTGAGGATAAAGACTTAACAGTAGAGGAATATTTAAAGGATTTGGCAGAGATTAACGGTGAAGACCCCGAAAGCATTAAAGAGGAGGATGGACTTTATTACTTCGAGTATATGTACGACTCTGGTAAAAAACTTGATGCTTACGTCGTTACCGCTTATAAGCATACAGACGGTTTCTTTATTGCAAATTTCATAACCTCAAACTCAGATGCTATAGCATTTAAAGAGCATATTATGAAATGGGCAAAAACCGTTGAGATTGTTGAATAAATTTATAGTCAGGTGACTTAATCGTGGTATATCCTAAAAATAATAAGCTTGTATCTAAAATTGATACATATTTAAACTGTGCAGAAGTATTTGCTTACAGAAGCACTTGCCTAAAAAGAAAATACGGTGCCGTTATCGTTAAGGATGACGTTGTTGTTTCAACGGGCTACAACGGCTCTCCCCGTGGTTTTGAAAATTGCTGTGAAATCGGTAAGTGTCCTCGAATGGAGCTTGATATGCATCAGGGCGAGGGCTATGGTATATGCAGAGCTGTACACGCTGAAATGAATGCTCTTTTAAATTGTTCCCGTCAGCAAACTATGGGTGCAGATTTGTACTTAACGGGCGTCAATCCTGATGATAGCTCTGTTTATAAAGCAAAGCCTTGTCCTGTATGTGCAAGAAACATTATCCAAGCGGGTATCAGAAACGTCTATCTTCGCGTGGGTGACGGTGCCGATAATTATATTGTAATCCCAGCAGAAGAGCTTGATTGGTTGCAGACTTTAAATAATGAGGTGAAAAAGTGATACGTGTAATAAAAATAATAGGTTTAATTCTTTTATTATCAGTTTTCCTTTTTTCAGCAGTTGCTTCGCCTTATTGCGTAAGCTATTTGCCTTCAAAAATTGATAGCGAGTTTGATATTAATATGAATGAAAATATTAAAGCAACGTTTTCTTTAGATGAAAAAGCAACAGTTAACCTTGAAGAAATTGAAACCGAATGGTTTAATTATTACGGAGTTTTATATAAATCAGATTCCTATGTAAAAGGTGAGCTTTCCTATAAAATAGGTCTTAAGGAAAAAACGGAAGAGTTTTTCCTTGAGCCGAGTGGCGAAAAGGGCGTAGCCTTCTATTCATTTATTGATGATTGTCTTGATGGGGTAAAAGCTACTAAAGTTAACAGCGTTTCTTTTGAGGTTTTAAAGGGTGATGGCAATTTCGAATTCCTCGGCTTTAATGCTTTTAACAGAGAAATTCCCGAGCAAGAGGTTTTCATTGAATCTGACGAATATAAATTAGGCGTTGACCTTCATTGGGGCGGAGCTTTAAGCTACCTTGAGGATATGAATTCCAGCGTTCAAGCAGTTTCGGTTGACGGCTTTATTAAGGTGGATTCAAATGCTGCTGAAAGATATAAAACAGAGTCCGTAAACGATAACGTTAATCTTATAAACAGATTTGACCCCGGAAGACTTGTTCAGCAGTCTTATTACGGCACCGATAAATATGATACCGGTATTTTTATGGATAACGTATGGCGTTATAACCCCGTGCAAGGCGGCAATCAGTTTGGTGATGCAAGTAAAATTGTAGATTTGAGAATAGGTGAAAATTCTGTTTATATTAAATGCCGTCCTCTCGATTGGGCAAAAGAAAAAGAATTTATAACACCTTCTTATATGGAGGCTACCTATAAATTTGAGGGTAAGTTTGTTAAGGCAACCTGCAGATTCGTTGATTTTTCCGGTTATCCCGAGGCAGAATCAGACCAGGAGCTCCCCGCGTTTTATTGCATTGAGCCCTTTAACGAATTCGTTTATTACGGCGGTGATAAGCCTTGGACTAACGGTGCCTTAACAGAAGAGCCTGAGCTTATATTCTGGCCTGATGCAGGCTATCCAAAGTTTAAATCTCTTGAGAATTGGGCGGCTTTTAAGGGTGAGTTTGACGATAGCTTCGGTATAGGCGTTTACGTGCCGGACCAGACTGAATTTTTAGCAGGTGTTTTCAATAGAGAGACAACAACAAATATTGAGCCTGATAAGGACGGTCCAACCTCTTATATTGCTGTTGTAGAGCATAGAAAATTCCAAAGCTTCGCACCCTCACAGTATGATTTTTATCTTACAACGGGTGATACCCAGGAGATAAGAGATAGTTTTAAAACTATTGAAAAATGACAATACAAGCCGTTGAAAGCTCTCAACGGCTTGTATTTTGCTTTTATATATAATAAAAAACAGATAAAATATAGGTTATTTGTTGCTTTTTATAATTGACTTTATATTTTATGTGTGTTATATTTATGTCAACCGATAGAGGTGCATTTTGTTATCAGTACCCGTAGCTTAAAAGGTTTGCCAAAACCGTTACGGTGAAAGGAGCAGGTGCCGAAGACGGCTTACGGTAAAAAGTCGGTCTGGCAACAGGGAATAATATCTGTGTTGTTGTCGCCATTGGCGGAGAGCTATCTTACATATTTTTGTACCGTTTTTATATGCTTTTGTGTATTACGGTGAATTTGTGTGTGGGTAGTTGCTTTTCGGCAACTATTATTTTTTTGTAGGGAGAGTATATTTTATGAAAAATACTGTTTTCCAGGGTGTTGCAACAGCTCTTGTAACTCCTATGAACGCAAACGGCGTTGACTATGATGCATTTGAAAGACTTATCGAATGGCAGATTGAAGAGGGGATAAACGCTCTCGTTATCGCAGGAACAAGCGGTGAGGGCTCAACTCTTACTGATGAAGAGCACAAAGAGGTCCTTCGTTTTTCAGTTGAAAAGGTTGCAGGCAGAGTGCCCGTTATTGCAGGCACAGGCTCAAACGACACTGCATATGCTATAGCACTTACAGAATTTGCTTGTGAGGTTGGTTGCGATGCGATGCTTCTCGTTACACCTTACTATAATAAAGCTACTCAAAGAGGTCTTATTGAGTCGTTCAGAGCTATTGCTGATGCTTCAACAAAGCCTTGTATTCTCTATAACGTTCCCTCAAGAACAGGCTGTAACCTTACACCCGCTTCTTGTGCAGTTCTTGCAGAGCATCCCAATATTGTAGGTATCAAGGAAGCAAGCGGTAATATTTCTCAGATTGCTGAAATAGCTGCTCTTACAAAGGGTAACTTTGATATTTATTCAGGTAACGACGACCAGATTGTTCCTCTTATGTCTTTAGGCGGTAAGGGTGTTATTTCTGTTGTTTCAAACATTCTTCCCAAGAAAACTGTTGAGCTTTGCGATAAATTCTTCGCAGGTGATCTTGAGGGTAGCCGTGACATTCAGTTAGAGCTTCTTCCGCTTATCAATTCTCTTTTCTGCGAGGTTAACCCCATTCCCGCAAAAGCAGCAGTTGCAGCAATCGGCTTCGGTGAGAATTACGTGCGTCTTCCTCTTACAACTATGGAGCCTGAAAACGAAGCTAAAATGCGCGCTCTTATGAGAGAACAGGGTCTTAACGTATAATTTAAAAGGTAAGTATTATTTATGATTTGTTCGAATCTTGAAATAAAAGACGGTGTTTTGTTTTTCGGCGGTAGAAGTACAGTCGAATTAGCAAATAAATACGGTACACCGATTTACGTTATGGATGAAAAAACTATACGTAAAAATTGCCGTGCTTATTTAGATGCTATGAGAAAGTATTTCGGCGAAAACTCAAAACCGTTTTATGCAAGTAAAGCTTGTTCATTCAAAAAAATATATAATATCGTAGGCTCCGAGGGTATGGGTGTTGACGTTGTTTCTGTCGGTGAAATCTATACCGCAAAAATGGCGGGCTATGATATGAAAAACGTCTGCTTCCACTCAAACAGTAAGAATGATTACGACATTGAGTTTGCAATCGATAACGGCGTAGGTTGCTTTGTTGTTGATAATCTTGAAGAGCTTGAAGCTATTGACAATTTTGCAGGTCAAAAGGGGATAAAGCAAAAAATTCTTTTCAGAATTACCCCCGGTATTGATACTCATACCTACGAAGCAGTTAATACAGGTAAGGTTGATTCAAAGTTCGGCTTCCCAATTGAAACGGGTGCCGCTATGGAGATTACAAAAATCGCTCTTACAAAGAAAAATATTAACCTTGCAGGCTTCCATTGTCATGTTGGCTCTCAGCTTTTCGATTCAGACGTTTTTGTTCGTTCTGCTGAGATTATGCTCAAATTTATAGCAGACGTTAAAAACACTCTCGGCTATGAAGCAAAGGAGCTTGATTTAGGTGGCGGCTACGGTGTAAGATACACTGAAAAAGACCCTGTTTTAAATATTGAAGAAAATATAAAACAGGTTGCAGAGTACGTTAAAAAGCTTTGCAAGGAGTTAAATATTAACGAGCCGGCTATAAGCATGGAGCCGGGCAGAAGCATAGTTGCCGATGCAGGTATTACCCTTTATAAAGTCGGTAATGTTAAACGTATTGAGGGCTATAAAAATTACGTTGCTATTGACGGCGGTATGGGTGACAATCCCCGATATGCTCTTTACGAGTCAGAATATACCGTTGTAGCGGCTGAAAAGGCAAATGAAGAATGTAACTTCACCTGCGACCTTGTAGGCAGATTTTGCGAAAGCGGAGATATTATTCAGCCTTCAATAAAGCTTCCAGAAAGCGTTAAACGAGGCGACCTTGTAGCAGTCCTCACAACAGGTGCTTATAACTATTCAATGGCTTCAAACTATAACCGAATTCCCAAATTACCCGTTATAATGGTAAACGGCGAAGAGGATTACGTTGCCGTAAAAGGCGAAACCCTTGAGGATATTATAAGAAACGATATGTAAAACACACACCCGATTAAGAGTTTCTTAATCGGGTGTGGTTTTTATGGCGCTGCAGTTGTATCCTGAACGCTGAATATATTATGTGAATAACAGACTATTCCGTTTGATGTCATATATTCTTTTTGCTTTTCCTGGCTGTTGAGGTAAGCCCAATTCCACAGTAAATCAACGGTATCTAACTTCACGGATTTATCTAAAGGTTTTACTCTGCCGTTTTCAAATATAATTATTCCGCTTTTCCCATTTACTGTGGTGTAAACGCTTTCTTCGTTATCAACCTTGTTTATGAAAAGAACAAAAGTCTTTGCTTCTTCAATATAGTTTTCATCGCTTTCTATGGTTATAACCTCACCGATGCTTTCTTTTACAGGGCAGTCAACGTAAACCTCGGTGTAATATTTTCCGTTTTTTTCATAGGTTTTTATATATTTTATTTCTTCAACTTCTTTTCCGTAAACGCAACGAAATTTATGTGTACTTGCAAGTATTACATAATCTGCTGCTTCGTTTAATTCTGAAACGATAATTTCTTTTTTTGTTAAATCTAAAACAACGTATATTGAAGAACCCAAAAGCACAAAACACAGAATTATTATAAAAGTTTTCTTTTTCATAACTACACCTTTAGGTTTTTACCGATAACGTAAATTCCCATGATCATCAATCCTATTGATAAACCGAGGAAAACGCCTGAAAAGAAATCGGTGAAATTTGAGCCACCTAAAAGACGGGATAATACCAAAAAGGTGACACCGAGAACAATAACTAAAAAACCGTAAATGGTTTTGTTCTGTTTCTCAAGGCTGTAAACACGCCTTAATAAAAACATTATTCTCATATCTTCGGCATTTTCACGAATATCATCTTTCTCCTCTCCATCCATAAGCTCGGAAACGGTAATTTCCAATTCCTTGCAAAGAGGTTTTATGATACTGTAATCTGGCATACAGTTGCCGTTTTCCCATTTCGATACAGTTTTATTTGAAACGCCAAGTATTTCAGCTAACTGCATTTGTGTTAGGTTTTTTTCTTTCCTTTTTTGTGCAATAAATCTACCGATTTGTTTCTGATTCATCATTTGACCTCCTTGTTTAATTAAATGTTGTGTAATTAAAAGAAAAGGGGGGACTGTTGAAATCTTTTAATTAATTTAAAAATAACTCTTTCAAATGTTTTTTTCCACCAACTAAAAAGAGAATTTAGGTGGAATATATGATTTAAAGGAATTATATCATATTTTACGGGCTTTGTAAAAGATTGAAGGGAATAGAATTAATAATAATTAAAAAGGGGATTACCTCTCTATGAAGAGCGGTAATCCCTGCAGCTTTATGTTTTATTTCCTAATCATATCGATTTCTTGTTAATTTAGTTATATTGCTTTAACTCTTTCTCGTAACCTCAAGTTCAATACAAGCTTCTTCACCTGCAACAACTACTTCAATTAATTTGTTGTTAGCGTTTTTTATAGTGATAATATCACTTGTGTTTGCTTCTAAAACTTTGTAGATTTTTTTATCTACAATTACTGCAATTTCGCAATTACCTAAAGTAACTTCGCTGTTTATATCCAAAACAACAGTATCATCGTCAGATTTTGTTTCGTAAATAGTTTTTATACCATACAACTTTTTTACTGAATAAGTTGTGGTATTTCCTGTGTTGAAAAGTTTGCTGTTGAATGTGGTTGAAAACGACGTAATCAAAAAGTCATCTTCAGTTATTGTATTTAACTCATAATTAGTCGGACCGTTAGTATCTGCGTATAATTTCATCATTTTATTTGATTGTACAACTATAACGATAATAAAAGCTATTATACAGATAATAGGAATAACAACTAAAATAGGAAATGATTTTTTAGCTTTAACCGGAGTAGATGTTGTAGGGTACGGCGTTTCGTTGTAATAAGGTGTTCCGTTATACGGGGTAATAAGATTAGGTTCATTAGGAACATAAGCAACATAAGGTGAGGTGTTTGGCACATTGTTTTTGCCTTTTTCACTATCAAAAATCTTTTTTATGTCAAGAAGCGTAAGCACGCTACAGACGAGTAAACCAATGACATTAACAGCTGTTGATATTATTTCTGTTTTTAAAAAGGTGGTGAAAAGGAAAATGAAAATAATCTCAGCTATATAACCAAAGAATATTTTAATTTTCTTTTTATTCTTTACCTTAATAAGCATAACTATAGAACTGATTAGTGTAATAAGAAATAAGATAGATAGAATCAATTCAAGAAAAACTATAAAATTCATATTAATCACTTTCTTTCATTTATAAAAGCCCTGAATAACGGTAAGCAGGCATCGAAAAAGCCTTTGTAAGCTTCGCAATAATCTCTGTCGTATCGGTTTCTTTTACAGCCACCGCCACGGCAAAGGGGTAAATATCTGCATTTCTTACATTCTTCTTTTATTTTAAGGCTTTCTCTTAAAAATTCAATAGCCTTCTCGCTGTGTGCCAGTGTGTCAAAATTCTCACTCGGTGAATTTATATTACCTAAAAGCCATTCATCCGTGCAATAAAAGTCGCAGGGGTAAACGTTACCGTTACCCTCAACTACAAACTGATGGGTGCAGTGACCGCACATTCCGCATTGCTCCGTAGGGTTTCCTAAATAAAGGTGAACAAGGTTGTCAAAGTATCTTATACTTGTATATTCGCCCCTTACGTAGTCCTTAACGTAAGCATTAAAGCCGTGAATAAGAAAGTGCTTGTACTGTTCAACAGTCATATAAAGCTCGCTTTCAGTATTGTCACCAAATGGACGAAGGCAGGGGATAAACTGAAGATATTTAAAGCCTCTTTTCTTAAAATATCTTAAAATAACGTCAATATTTTCTGCACATCTTCCCGTTAAGACGGTAAGAATATTAAACTGAACGTTATGCTTTGTAAAAATATCAGCGGCTTTTATGATTTTATAAAAAGCGTTTTGCCCTTTATCGTCAATTCTGAAAGAGTTGTTATCAAAATCACCGTCAAGGCTAAGCCCCACAAGAAAATCTTTTTCCTGTAAAAATTTTGCCCATTCATCATTAATCAGCGTGCCGTTTGTTTGTAAGCCGTAATAAATTTTACTGTTTTTCTTGTTGTGTTTATCAACCGTTTCACAGAAAAATTTATAAAAATCAAGACCGCGTATTGTAGGCTCACCGCCCTGAAAAGCGAAAGCAATGCTTTCACCGTCTGCAAACTCAAGTGCTTTAGTTATTAAGCTTTCAGCACATTCTTCAGTTAAAAGACCAAAGCTTTTAATATCTCTGTGGTCGGTAACGTCGTGATAAAAGCAGTATTTGCATTTCATATTGCAAAGGCTTGATGCAGGCTTAATCATTATAGATAATGGTGGCATTTCAACAACTCCTTTCTCTATAATTCAACCTCGGTTTTACCCGAGGTTGTTTTTTTGTTTATTCATAATACTCTTCGTTTATTCCGCGACGGTCAGCTTTGAAATTCTTCATAATTTCATTCATCTTTTCGTTCATTTCCTCTGCTATAGTGGGATAAACTGATGAACGGTTAAGGTTTTCGCCTGCGTCATCGCTTAAAATATGTAACCAGTTCTTTCTGTATTTATCAAAGAAAGCAGAGTTATCATTCTGTATTCTCTGGAAATATTTGAAGGTAATATATTCGTTATCTGTAAGAACTGGATATTTGTAGTCCTTGTATTCTTTTCTTGAAAGCACGTCTTCAGTTGAAACTGTGTACTGAATAGCCTTAAGGCTTTCTCTCTTCATATGAAGAATGGGGTGGTCCTCTGTATGTACAACGGTATCATTTTTAAGAAGTGGTACTAAAGAAACGCCGTCAATATCTCTGTCAAAGGGAAGGTAGTTCTTTTCGCCACCATTACCCGTAATTCCGCAAAGCTCAACTAACGTAGGCATAACGTCAACGAGTGTAGCACTCTGGCTTCTTGTTGTGCCTTTTTCCCAAAGACCGTTATTGTTGCCCCAACGAATCATACAAGGCACCTTTTGACCGCCCTCGTAAGCAAGATATTTACCACCGCGAAGCTCACCAACCGAGCCCTCAAGAGCAGGACCGTTATCACTTGTGAAAATGATAATGGTGTCGTCCATAACGCCCAAATCCTCAAGAGTGTTGAAAAGCTCACCGAGGTAATAGTCGAATTCCGTAACGCAGTCTGCGTAAGTACCCATACCCGTTACGCCGTCAAAATCGTCACCTGCGTAAATCGGTGCGTGAGGCCACGGTGTAGCATAGTAAGCAAAGAAGGGCTCGTCAGAGCTTGTAACCTGGTCTGTAATCCAATCGTTAATTTCCTCGTGAATCCATTCACTTGCTTTACTCTGGTCCTTTAATTCATCAGTACCGTGAACGATTTCGTATTCACCGTTTTCTTCAACTACGTGGTAGAAGGGCTTCATATCGTTTACGTGGTGGCTACCGTAGAAATAGTCGAAGCCTTGATTGGTGGGGAGATATTCACCGTAGTCGCCTAAGTGCCATTTACCGAAAGCACCCGTGTTGTAGCCGGCATTCTGGAAAATCTCTGCAAGAGTGATTTCGTCGCCGAGCATACCGTCTGCATTGTTACCCATTTCAATTGAGTTGAAAATACGGGTCTGAGCAAAGGGTGAAAGTGTGTCAACTGTGGGATAAATAACGTTATCTGCGTAGCCTCTGAAGGGATATCTTCCCGTCATAAGAGCAAATCTTGCGGGTGAGCAAACAGAGTAGCTTGAGTAGAAGTTATCAAAGTTGATGCCCTCTTCACCGATTCTATCCATATTAGGTGTATCGTAAATTGCACCGTTAAGAGAAGTGTCAGCATAGCCCATATCGTCCATAAGAATAAAAAGAACGTTAGGATTTCCTGATTTTGCTTTATCTACACCGTCAAGGTAATCATCGTGCCCCTTCCAAAGACGTGTTGTGTTAGGCTTAGAACGAAGATTCATTGTAAGCACGTAAAGCACGGTTGTACCTGCAAGGGCAATACTGATAATAGAAGTAACAACCTTGTGAGCAGTTGTTTTCTTGAATGCTTTTTTAGAAATGACAACAAGCGCCACAACGGCAATAATACAAGGAAGAAGTAAAAGAATATTACCGCCTAATCTTGTGAGGAAATTACCTGCACCTGTAAAGAGGGGGTGCTCAGCACTCGACCAGCCTGCCTTACCGCTTGAGAAAGCACCAAATCCGGCATCAGCACCGAAGATAAGGAAGTATAAGAAAATGCCTATAGCACTTCCTGCATAACCGACAATATTAAATAAATAAACCTTCTTTTTGATTACAATTCCGAGGAATATAAGTGCCGATAAAATGCACATATAAGCCACGTTTACAACCGCAACAATATTAAGCCTTAAAGCTAAAAGAGCAATACCTAAAACAACACCGATTATAGCTGTTATAAGTGGCAAAACCTTTTTGCCTTTGTCAAAAGTAATACCTTGCTTCACAAAATAACCTCATTTCATACGGATATATAAACAACTATATCATAATTTTGGATTTTTGACAATAGAAAAACTGCCCGAATCGGGCAGTTTAATAATGATATAAAACAAGAATTAAATTGAAACTGAAATAACGAAATCGTTTGCGCTTAAAAGAGCATTTACTTTTTCGGGGTTTATATGGCTTTTAGCTCTCACTGTGTACATACAAACAATTTTTTCGTTTCTTTTTTCAACGTCGCAAGAAATAATTGTGTAGCCGTTATCCTTTAAAAGATTGCTTGTTGTTTCAATTGCTTCAACATCTTGCTTAAGCTTAACTGTAATTGCGGCTGTGCTTGTGTTTTCAACGGGAAGAATTTTATGAACAACAATCTGAACTATAAGAAGAATTAAGGTTGCGTATACTGCAATACCGTACATACCTGCACCTGCAGCAAGACCGATACCCGCGGTAGTCCAAACACCGGCGGCGGTTGTAAGTCCTTTAACAGTACCCTTATAAACGATGATACCTGCACCGAGGAAGGATATACCCGTAACAACCTGAGCTGCAAGCCTTGCACCATCAAGGTTAACGTGGTCAGCGTAACCGACAATATCAAAGAAGCCATATTTACTGACAACCATAATAAGAGCAGAGCCCAACGCAACAATGATATGAGTTCTGATACCGGCTTCTTTCTGACGAAGTGTTCTTTCAACACCAATAGCCGCACCACAAGCCCCTGCGGTAATAAGAGCTAAAAGGTAGGGGAGAACGCTTTCGACCTTAAAGGTGGCAATAAATGTTTCTAAAACTTCTGCTAAATCGAATGACAAAACGCTATCGTTAAAAAGCATAATATCCTCCTGAAACTAATAATATCTAATTATTATAATACATATTTTAGTTTCTGTCAAATGATGACAAGAAAAATAAAGTCATAAAAGAAGAATTGTCCACATAGCATTTATTGAAGAATTAAAAAGATTTCAATTCGGAGGTAGATTTATGACAGATACAAATATTTATAAGGATATTGAAGCACGAACAGGCGGGGATATTTATATAGGCGTTGTGGGGCCCGTGAGAACAGGTAAATCAACGTTTATAAAAAGATTTATGGATACCTTGGTTTTGCCTAATATAAACAGTAGCTTCAAAAGAGAGCGTGCTCAGGATGAGCTACCCCAATCAGCAACGGGTAGAACAATTATGACAACTGAGCCTAAATTTATCCCCGAAGAAGCGGTAAAGGTCGATTTACCCGATAATGCATCCTTAAACGTAAGGTTAATAGATTGTGTAGGCTATATTGTCCCAAGCTCGTTAGGTTATATTGAAGAAGACAAACCCAGAATGGTAAAAACTCCTTGGTATGACCACGAAATACCCTTTAATATGGCAGCGGAAATAGGTACTCAAAAGGTTATAACCGAGCATTCTACAATTGGTCTTGTTGTAACTACCGACGGCAGTATAAGCGATATTCCCCGAGAAGAATATGAAGAGGCAGAGGAGCGAGTTGTTGACGAATTAAAAGCAATAAATAAGCCATTTGTTATGCTTCTTAATTGTACCGACCCTGATTCTGCTTACAGTAAAATGCTTTCGGATGAGCTTTCTTTTAAATATAGGGTGCCCGTAATTCCTGTAAATTGCCTTGAAATTGACGAGGAAGCAATAAAGGTGATTTTGAGCGCGGTGTTATTCAGATTTCCCGTAAACGAAATAGGCATTTCTCTTCCCGGTTGGGTTAATGACCTTGCAACAGAGCATTGGTTGAGAAAATCGGTTTGCAATACCGTTAAGGAATCAGCCTGCAAAATCAATTGCCTGGGTGATATTGCCTCAATGGCAAAGGATATCGGTGAAAACGAAAATATTCTTGAAGCTACGGTTATTAACCTTGATTTAGGTAAGGGCTGTGCGGTAATTGAAGCAAAGCTTTCAAGCGAGCTTATTTATAAAATAATTGAAGAAAAAACAAAGCTTCAGATATCAGATGAGCAGGAGCTTGTTTCAACCTTAACCCAGCTTTCCGAAATTAAGAAAAAATACGATAAAATCAAAAATGCTCTTGATGAGGTTGAGGCTACGGGCTATGGAATTGTAATGCCCGATATTGACGAGTTAACTCTTAAAGAGCCCGAAATAGTAAAGCAGGGTGGAAGATACGGCGTTCGTCTTTCTGCATCCGCACCGTCAATACATATGCTTAAAACTTGTATTGAAACCGAGGTAGCCCCAGTTGTAGGCACTGAAAGTCAGTCGGAAGAATTACTCAAATACTTGCTCACAGGCTTCGAGGAAGACCCTCATAAAATATGGGAATCCGATATTTTCGGCAAATCTCTTAACGAGCTTGTAAACGAGGGGTTAAGAAGCAAGCTTTGCCATATGCCCGTTGACGCGAGAGGTAAAATCCAGGAAACCCTTGAAAGAATAATAAACGACGGCTGCAGCGGTCTTATCTGCATTATTTTATAACAAATATCAATATCAATAAAAATCGCCCGAAAGAATCTACAAATTCTTTTAGGGCGATTTTTGTGTTTATTAAAAGTTTGTTTAATGTAGTATTTTGTTGCTGTAACACAAAGGTGGTTTTCGTTGGAGGTGTTTTAATTAAAGAGCTATTCGCAATTATTGAAAGCTTTGTTTACATAACTTTTAACTTCTGCTCAAAAGATTTTTATTTCTTTTTGAGCAGATTTTTTATATATTTATTGAAAAAATTGTCGAAATATGATATTGTTTAAAAGTATTTGGAAGATCAAGTGTAGGTTTGCTTAAAAACCACTATTGACTTCTTTATTTTGTTATAAATGGGTAGAGGAGATTGGAAAATGAAAAATCGTTTAACTGAATGGTTTAGTTTGCAACGAGTAAAAAATCCTGAAAAAATGATTTTAACTGTGATTTTGTTGTTTAATATCGGTTTTATTTTGTTTGCTTCTTTTGTTATCAGCGCCTTGTCATTGGACGGTACTGAGCAAATGGGCTTCTTAGAGGCTGCATTCTGTACCTTAACAATGATTTTGGACCCTGGTTGTATTGAGTTTGTAGTTGCTGATATCGGGCAAGCCGGTGTTGTTATTACCATTTTTTGCCTTTTAGTTGTAATAATAGGTATGATTTCTTTTACCGGTTCAGTAATCGGTTATGTTACAAACTATATTTCCAGCTTTATTGAAAATGCCAATACAGGTAAAAGAAGGTTAAAGCTCCACGACCATACCGTTATTTTGAATTGGAATAGCAGAGCAACAGAAATTATAAACGATATGCTTTATTGCGAGGATAAGCAAAAAGTAGTTGTTTTAGTACAATCAAGAAAAAATGAAATTGAAGAGGAAATCGAAGAAAGATTATCCGATACAATTGAACGTGAAAATATAGCCATTGAAGAAAAATATGAATCACTTCCGTTAATTCAACGAAAGATAGCAATTCATAAGGCAAACCTTAAAAAGAAGCTAACAGTAATTGTTCGTGAGGGGGACGTGTTTTCATCTAAACAGCTTAATGATATTTCGTTAAGCAAAGCCCGTTCAGTAATTATTTTGGGAAATGATATAAACAATACTATTTGCAAATTTGAGCATAAGGATAGAATTGAGGAAAGCAGTCGCGGAAATTCTCAGACAATAAAGACCTTGATGCAGGTTTCAGATATAACTGCGGATGAAAAATCAGCAGATAACCAAAATATTGTTGTTGAAATTTCAGACGAATGGACTCTTGATATCGTTAATAAAATTATTGCTGCAAAGCAGGTTGACGGTAAATGTAATATCGTTCCCGTAAAGGTAAACGACGTTCTCGGTCAGCTTTTATCACAGTTCTGTCTTATGCCTGAGTTAAACGCTGCATATACTGAATTGTTCTCTAACAAGGGTGCAGAATTCCATTCTGAGCACCATGCGTATGAGGATGAAATCAGTTTTATAAATAAATATTTGGAAAAACACAATCATGCTCTTCCAATTACAGTTACCAAGAAGGGTGACGAATCCTTTGCGTTCTACGTAGCCGACCTTGAGAACGATATCCATAGAAAAACCGATGTCGAACCGTTAAATTACAGTGTGTCTTTAAAAAAGGATTATTGGTTAGAAAAACGAAACGTTATTATTCTTGGTCATAATAGCAAATGTAAGCATATTATGGCAGGCTTTGCTTCCTTCAGTAAAGAGTGGAAACAAGGTGACGAAGAAATAGTCAGAATAGTAGTTATCGACGATAAAAAGAGCTTGGAAAAGCTTAACTATTATAAGGAGTATCCGTTTGTAATCAAAACTGTTGAGGCAGATATTTACGATAAGGATATAATTTGTTCAACGATTGATGAAATAGTTGAACAGAATGAAGATACCAGCGTGCTTATTCTTTCTGATGACTCTGCGCTTAATGAAGATATCGATGCAAGAGCATTGGCAAACCTTGTTTACGTGCGCGATATAGTTGATAATAAGGTTAGAAACAATCCTGATTTTGACGTTGAAAGCGTTGACGTTATCGTTGAAATTATCAATCCTAAGCACCACGATATAGTTAATAGCTACAGTGTTAACAACGTTGTTATCAGTAACCGTTATATTAGTAAAATGATAACTCAAATTAGTAAATTTGAAGCCTTGTTTGATTTCTATAACGAGATTTTGACCTATGATGAAAACCCCGACCAGGGCTATTCCAGTAAAGAAATTTACATTAAGAAGGTTAAACGATATTTCGATGAAATACCGAAAAAGACTACTGCAGACCAATTAGTAAGAGCAATTTATAATGCTTCAATCGATGGTGAAAAAATGGGACTTGTAAACCCGACAATAGCTATTGGTTACGTTAAACCTGGCGGAGTTATTGATATTTTCAGTGGAGATTTAACTGAAATTGAAGTGGATTTAACTGATAGAGATAAATTAATATTGTTTACTGCTCATTGATGTCTGTTACATATTTAAAGGTCATATTAAATTAAAAGCGTTCAGGATTTTCCTGAACGCTTTTTATTATCTTATTCTTTTTCACTTTTCAATTCGCCGTAGCTTTTGTCTACAACTATAACCGCGTAAAGATTACCTTCGCCGGCTTCGTTTATGCGTTTCTTTATTATACGGATAAGCTCATCGTCGGAATACTTGTATTTAGGAGGAACAACAACGTCAAATAAAACGTTTTTCGCCTTATCACCAACAACAACTCTGAAATCGTGGAAAGTAATGACGGGGTCAATATCGGTTAAAATCTCTGCAACAAGATTTTTTAAGTTATTTGTTTCTTTGCAGTCAAGAACGGTAGGGTCAAGGTGAACAACAAGATGAATGTTGAATTTCTCTTTGAAATCACGTTCAATTGTGTCCATAATATCGTGGCACACAAGAACGTTGATTTTTGCATCCATCTCAATATGAGCTGAGGCGAAATAACTGCCCGGTCCGTAGCTGTGAACCATCAAATCGTGTACGCCTAAAACATTTTCGTATGAAAGCATTTCTTTTTCAATTTTTTCATACATTTCCTTTGAGGGCGGTTGACCCAAAAGGGGACCGACCGTTTCTCTGACGAGATTAATTCCCGAAATTATAATGAAAATTGCAACTGCGCAACCCATATATCCGTCAAGGTTAAAGCCTGTGTAATGAGAAATAATACTTGCCACTAAAACCGCAAAGGTTGATAAAACGTCGTTTCTGCTATCCATAGCAGTTGCTTCAAGTGCTTTTGATTTTATAGCCTTACCTAAAGCCATATTAAATCTGAAAAGCCAGAGCTTAGCAAGAATTGATATAACTAAAACCGCAACCGCAACCCAACTGAAAATACTTTCAACGGGGTGTATTATCTTATCAAATGAGGTTTTAAGAATTTCAAAGCCTATGTAAAGAATAAGGAAGGATATGATAAGACCTGTTATGTATTCTATTCTTGCGTGACCGTAAGGGTGGTCCTCGTCGGCGGGCTTCTCTGAAAGCCTGAAGCCAACTAGAGTAACTATTGATGACCCTGCATCAGTTATGTTGTTTGTAGCGTCTGCGGTAATAGAAACACTATTTGAAATGTTACCTATTATAAATTTCACAGCACTCAGAAAGAGGTTGCAAACAATGCCAACAATACCCGCAAGCCTGCCGTAAGCCTCTCTGCCTTGGGGTGTTTCTTTATCTTTGCTTTTTAGAAAAAGTTTAATTAGTAGTTTTGTCATTTTATCCCTCGGTTGTTAAAATTTACATTTACTGATTATTATATTTAATTTATATGAAAAGTCAAACTATAATCATACGAATTATGATAAAAATTTTTATTGATAGACAAATTGAAACTAATGTGATATAATTAATTTTAATAAAAAATTGCCGAAAGGTGTGTATTAAATTATGGATAAAACACTTGTTATTTTAGCAGCTGGTATGGGTAGCCGTTACGGCGGTCTTAAACAGATTGACCCCGTTGGCCCTAACAATTCAATTATTATTGACTATTCTGTTTACGATGCTGTTAAAGCAGGTTTTAATAAAATCGTTTTCATCATCAAAAAAGAAAATCTTGAGCTTTTCAAAGAGGTTATTGGCGATAAGGTTGCTAAGCACGTTAAGGTTGAATACGTTTTCCAGAGTACAGACGTTTTACCTGAGGGCTTTACAGCTCCCGATGGTAGAGTTAAGCCCTGGGGTACTGCTCACGCTCTTTATTGCTGTAAAGGTGTTGTAAACGAGCCCTTTGTTGTTATTAACTCTGATGACTTTTACGGTAGCGGTGCGTTCTCTCGTCTTTCAAAATGGATTGACGAAACCGAGTTTACAACCGCACCTTATAAATTCGCAATGGCTGGCTATTATCTTAAAAATACTCTTACCGATAACGGTACGGTTTCAAGAGGTGTTTGCGAGGTTAACGAAAAGGGTCAGCTTGTTGACGTTGTTGAAAGAACAAAAATTCAACGTGTTAACGGTGTTGTATCTTATACTGAGGATGGTGAAGAGTGGTTTGAGCTTCCCGAAGAGGCTTTTGCTTCAATGAACTGCTGGTGCTTTATGCCCGAGCTTATTGATGAAATTGAAAAATATTTTATCGAATTTTTAAGCACCGAAGTTAAAGAGAATCCTCTTAAATCAGAATTCTATATCCCTCTTCTTGTTCGTGATATGCTCGCTGCTAAAAAATGCACTGTTGACGTTATTGAAACAGACGATAAATGGTTTGGCGTAACTTATAAAGAAGATAAACCGGACGTTGTTAAGTCTATCACCGCTCTTGTAAACGAGGGTAAATACCCCGAAAAGCTCTGGTGATAATATGAAAAAATTATCCTTGATTTTATGTTTATTTGCTTTTGTTGTTTTGCTTTCTTCTTGCGGTAGCAACGGTGAAAATTCAACTGAATCAACCACCGACAATATAACAACCGAAGCAAAAAGTGAAAACGTGACTGTTGAAATCGAAAAATCGGGTCTTGCTGATATAGATTCATTTTCAGATGATTTAAAGGCTTACGGTGCTGAAATTACTGATTCTGAAGACGGCGGAAAGCTTGTTTGCGAATTTACAAAGAGTGAGTACAATATTCTTATTCAGGATAAACGCGAAGCCACCGTTAAAGCTTTTGAGGATTTAGAAAACGATGCTGAAAGCTACGTTGAAAAGGTAGAGTATGACGACGATTTTCGTAATCTTAAAATCTACGTAAATAAAGAAGCTTACGATAGTAAAGCCTCTGCATCGTCTTTCGGTAATACCTTTAACGATTACGCAATTGCCGCAAAAGCCGTTGCGTATCAGACCTATCTTAAAGACGGTCAAAGCACAATTACCGAGATTTATTACACCGACGGTGAAGAGCCAATTTCCGTCTTTCCCTTACCCGCAGAAAAAGACGCATTTTAAAGAAAAACTTAAACAATAACTTAAATAAAACTCTGTGATAGCAATAGCTACCACAGAGTTTTTTATGTGTCAAAGTAATATAAGATTTTAGAAAAATGTTTTGTTAATATATTACAGAATTTGACACTATAAATTTTTAGTGTATAATATTTTATAAGAGGTAATAACGATGCGGTTTACCTTAAACAAGTTGTAATTCCCTTGATTATATAACAAAGAGGTGTTAATATGTTCGATTTAAATAAGCTTCTTTCAGATAAAGGCGTAGACCAAAAAGATTTTTGCGAAATGACAGGCATTTCTAAAAAGCGTTTTGATAATCTTTTAGCCCAAAAAAGTGTTTTGAGTTTACCTGAAATTGAACGTGTTTCAGCTTTTCTCGGTGTTTCTGTTCCTGAATTTTTTAATGGGGTATACGTTAGAAAAGGTGAGCTTGAAGAGGTTGCTAAAGCAAACAATGTAAACAGATTTTCATATTTTTTAAAATCAGCAACAAAAAAATATGATAGATTTTTAGAATTTGCAGAACTGTTAGGAACTGTATTTTTTATTGTTTTTTACCTCTTATTTACATCTACTATAATTTTTAATTTGTTGAATGTTACATTTGTTACCGAAATCGCTGTTCTCGCATTGGTTATACCTTGTAGCTTTGCTTGGGAGTGTATGCGTATCGGTAAAAAGTTAATAGGTAAAAACATACCGCCCAAGCAAAGCCATATCAATTATGTAAGTGCTTCATTTGTAATTGCTTTTCTGTTGATGGGTATAACAACCTTTGCAAAGGGAATTATCGATATTCCGGTTTTTGTGCTTCTTTTGGTTTGCTCTGTTTTAGTAGCAATTCCGATGCTTTTACCGAAGTTGAAAATTAAAGATACCGTCAAAGAGCTTTGCGGATATGTTTCTATAGGCTTATCCGCTGTTCTTTCATTTGTTTCTTTTGTTTTAGTTAGCAATAGAGGTAATGACATCAAGGTTGATTTTGAAAATCCTTACGAGTTGTTATTTTCAAATGAAATACCTATGCTTTTAAGACAGTCTTTGGTGGGCGCCGCGTTATTTTTGATATCGTTCACGTTGATTATTTTCTTTGTTTTATATAAAAAACATCAGTTTGTTACAAAGGCTTATACATATTTTGTTCCAATGACTGAAGACGTTAAAGAGAATAAAGCTAACGTAGCAATAAAATTGATAGCTGCATTTTTATCTGTAGCTATTGTTACCGTTGTGGCGCTTGGATTTGAGGGTGCATTTTATAAAGCTTTATATTCAACTGCGTTTGAAGAATCTGAAATAAATTGGACAGCAGAATATATTGAAGATTTTGACTCTTCTTTTTCTGAAGGTGAATTTGATACAATAGAAAATAACGGTGCTAAAATTCATATCCCTAAAGAATTTGTTCTTTCTGAAGATGATGAAGACAAGGATGTAAATGTTGGTATAAATGAAGACACCGGTGAAGAGGAGAATAAAGACGCAGATGAAAATAGCGCTTTAAGTTATAAAAATGATAACGAAGAGCTTATTTCGTTCCAGTTTGATGACGTCTATTCAGACGGTTTTACTTATGATTTGTATAAGCTTATTGCCGAAAGCGGGGATGTTGAAGTTCCCGAAGAGTTTTTAGAGAAAAAACAAAAAGAGTATGAAAGATACTTTGGGGTATATCCTGAAACATATTTTGACTGGATGAAATTATGTTCAAGCTATACTATTGACGATATCAGTATTTTTAACGGAACGAAGGCACGGTTACTTTTATCCGTTTTCGTTATGAAATCAGTTGCGGGTACGTACGATACCGACCGTTACTTGTACGAAAGAGATGGCGTTTGTGCCTCGATAACAAGTATGTATGCGGAGATCACAGATAAACGTTTAACTGTCATAAATTTTGATGATAGTGATAGCCGTTCAGGTAAGTATGATATTCATATTATTACGTCAGGTGATAATGCAGAGGAAGCCTATGATTTAATGGTTAAAATACTTAATTCAATATCTTTTGAAGAATGATTTATTTATACAACAAATAACAAAAAACTCTGTGATAGCAACAGCTACCGCAGAGTTTTTTATGTATCAATATTAGCTTTTTTTGCCTGCTTGCTTTGAAGCCTTCTTTCAATTTTGTAGTGCTTTCCGTCTTTTATAAAGTTTGCACCTGTTTGTTTGAAATGAAAAGGCACACCTTTTCTTATGCATTGTTCTCGGATGCTTAACACCCAGCTATAATTACATTCTCTTGCTTCGGGTCCGCTTTCGCCGCCACAGGTAACCTGCAAAATGCTTTTATCAATATATTTTTCCATATTGATTTCTGTAAGTAAGGGTTCGCAACCTATAAATTTATACTTTATAGGCATTTTCATAAAAATAGGTAGACGTATATCGCATTGGCGTTGGTTTTCAACGGTGCAAATAATGCCTACGTTGTCGTAGCCGTCGCCCCAATCATCAGGAATACACTCAAGAAAGCGTTCAATTCTTTTAGTTATAATCATAAAAAATACGTTGCTTCGTTCTTTTATGATTTCCCATATTTCATCTCGCCAAATGTCCGCTTCTTCAATGAAGAAGTCAGAGGTCATACAAGTAAAAACAGTTTCACCGTCAGGGATTTTGTAGCTGCCGTCTCTCTTTTTCTTTAACGGCAAATCAAAATCCTTGTTTTTTTCAATTATAGACGGGTTTTTACCTATGGCTTCATCACGTCTGTAAACGTAACAGTTTTTACATCCCTCGGAATATTTTTTGCATCCGTGCCAAGGATTCCAACAACCGTCCATTAAGCTACCTCGCTTGTTTTTCTTTTTTCAATTTCTTTCAAATTAGCTTTAAATTCCTTTTGAATCCAAACAAAGGAAAGTATCCAGGCACCTATAACCGCAAGGAAAATATCGATTCTGCCTAAAGGGAAAAGCGAAACGATATAAAAGAATATAGCTGTTCCCATATTCTGAATTCTTAAAATCATCAAAAACCATTCAGCAACAATAATCATTCTGCAAAAGGGGAGAACGCATACTATCGACCAGCAAAGGCAAGCGGTCTGAGGTCCCCAGTTTTTCGGGAGCTTCCACATCATAGGAACGTATTTGTCAGGGTCACCGTAGTTTATATGAGCAAGATATCTCTTTAAATCCGTTTCGTTTGTTACGGGGGGCTTGTATTTTATAAACGCATAGTAAGACATAAAAATATAACCGATAGTTGTTATAACGTTTATAAAAATTAACCCTGCCCAACCGAAATCAAGCATATCGTAAAGCGGGTTACCCTCTAAAAGCAGGTTAGGTGTAGCAATATAAGTAAATAAAAGGTCAAGTATTACCGTTAAAATGTATGCCGAGCAGGTAATATAAAACATTTTCTTTTTATGCGTCATAAAATTCACCTCTTTTGTCTTTAGTTATATTTTACCATCTGTTTTGATAATTGCAATACCCTTTAGTTTTACTCACTCTTCACGCCTTTTATCATAATATGCTAATAGTGATATTGAATTACAAGGAGTGGTGCAAATGGTTATATCACTTGATAAATTAAAAAACGGTTGTACTGCTACGGTTTTGAGTATTAAAACGAATGCAAATCTTAAGCAACGGCTTATGGATATAGGCTTTGTAAAAGGGGCAACCGTCAAAGCTGTGCATCAAAGTCCGTCGGGAAACCCGAGGGCATATTTGATTAAAGGTGTTGTAATAGCCCTGCGAAATTGCGATGCTTCAGAAATAGTTGTAGAAGTTGAAAGCGATGAGTGAGAAAATAATAAATGTTGCCCTTGCGGGTAACCCAAATGTAGGAAAATCAACTGTTTTTAACGAGCTTACGGGGCTAAAACAACATACGGGCAACTGGACGGGTAAAACTGTTGATTTAGCCTCAGGAATAGTGAAAAAAGGCGATATAGCGTACCGTTTTATAGATATCCCCGGAACATACTCTTTAAAACCTCATTCAAAAGAAGAGGAGGTCGCAAGCGAGTTTTTATGCTTTCAGAGGGTTGATGAAGCCATTGTAGTTTGCGATGCGACGAGTCTTGAAAGAAACTTATATCTTGCTCTTCAAATTCTTGAAACGGGTATAAAAACTACCCTTTGCATTAATCTTCTTGATGAAGCCCGCAAAAAAGGTGTAATGCTTAATTTACCGCTTCTTTCACGTGAGTTAGGCGTAAACGTTGTGGGTACTGCCGCCCGTGACGGCGAGGGGATAGATAAGCTTATAAATTCATTGTCAGACAAAACGTACTTAACACCATTAAAAATAAAATACGATGCTTCAATAGAGCAAGCAGTTGAATATATAACCCCTGAAATTAAGAAACTTAAATTAGATAAAGTAAACGAAAAATGGCTCGCCTTAAGGCTTCTTGAAAAGGAAGCATCTGTGATTAGATATCTTGAAAAACAATATTCAGTTAATCAGCTTAAAGGCTTGTACGAAGCGGTAGAAAAGGCTGTAAACTTTTATAATAGTAATTCTCAGAAAGAGGTGGAAATATCAGAGGCAATATCTGCAAATCTTTTTAAAATTGCCGAAGCAGTTGCTAAAAAAGCTATTGTCAGAAAGCAAAATGCAGAGGCAATATACAAGCACGATAAAATTTTTACTAAAAGAGTATCGTCATATCTTGTCTTAATGCTGATACTTTTCGTTATATTTTATATTACTATTATCGGAGCTAACTATCCGTCACAATGGCTTTCAGCTTTCTTCTCACTTGCGGAAAGTAAATTATTAGCTTTTTTCACTAATCTGGGTGCACCCGTATTTTTAAAAGAGATGCTTATAAACGGTGGCTTTCGTGTTTTAGGGTGGGTTGTTTCCGTAATGCTTCCGCCAATGGCAATATTCTTTCCTTGCTTTACCTTTCTTGAGGATTTAGGCCTTTTGCCCCGTATTGCCTATGTGCTTGATAACGGCTTTAATAAAGCAGGCACCTGCGGTAAGCAAGCGCTTACAACCTGTATGGGCTACGGCTGTAACTGTGTGGGTATATCGGGAGCTCGAATTATAGATTCAAAAAGGGAAAGGCTTATCGCAATATTGACTAATACTCTGACGCCTTGTAACGGCAGATTCCCTGCAATTATAAAGCTGATTTCTATATTCTTCGTTGCCTTTGGCGAAAAAAGCTTGTTAAGTGCATTAATACTTGCAATAATTATCGTTATAAGCCTTGCTGTAACGCTTTTATTATCAAATCTTTTATCTAAAACGCTTTTAAAAGGCGAAGCCTCTCATTATATTCTCGAATTACCACCATATAGAAAGCCACAGCCTTCAAAAATATTGTTCGAGTCAGTTGTAAACAGAACTCTTTTTGTGCTGGGTAGGGCAGTTTCTGTTGCATTTCCTGCCGGTATCGTAATATGGATTCTTGCAAATGTGTCTTTTGGAAAAGAAGTCAATCTTTTGGCAGTTTTTTGCAATCTCTTTGAGCCGTTAGGAAAGGTTATGGGGATGGATGGTGAAACGCTTTCTGCATTCTTCTTGGGTATTCCTGCAAATGAAATTGTGTTACCTATTGCTTTAATGTCTTATTTAGGGGCAGGGGAGCTTACGGGCATTGAAAGCACAAAGGTAATAGCAGAAATTTTGTATTCTAACGGCTGGAATTATCTTACTGCAGTTTGCTATATAATCTTTTCGATTGTTCATTTTCCATGTGCTACGGCTCTGATAACCGTCTATAAAGAAACAAAAAGTATAAAGTGGACTGTACTGTCATTCCTGATACCGACGGCTTTAGGAGTAGTTTTATGTTGTGCGGTTAATCTTATTTCAAAAATTTTTATATTATTTTAAAAAAATGCTTGATTTTTGTTCTTCTTTGTGATAGTATTCTACTGCTAATGTGTTATCAAGTTTAAAGAGGTGAATACAATGAAAGAAGGACTTCATCCCAAATACGGCGCAACTCAGGTAAAGTGTGCATGTGGCGCGATACTCGAAACCGCTTCAACTAAAGACGGTATGCGTGTTGATATCTGCTCAAAATGTCACCCGTTCTTTACCGGCAAGCAGAAGCTCGTTGATACAGGCGGACGTGTTGAAAGATTCAATAGAAAATATAACCTCTCTAAGTAAGTTATATCTGCTTGAACAGCCGGTGAGTTATCACCGGCTTTTTGCGTTATATAAATTTTCGGGAGTTACATATAATGAGTAACGATTCATACAGAACTCTATCCTGTCAGGCTCAGGATGAATACATAGTTAAGCATTCAAGGTTTATAGGCTATGCAAAGCCTGTTAAAACCGAAAAAGAGGCGCAGGAATTTATTGCGGAAATCTCAAAAAAGCATTGGGATGCGAAGCACAACGTATACGCCTACTCAATAAGAGAGGGCGGAATTAAAAGATACTCTGACGACGGTGAGCCTCAGGGTACTGCAGGTATGCCCGTTTTAAACGTAATTCTTCAAGAGGATATTACCGATTGCGTTGTTGTAGTTACAAGGTATTTTGGCGGTATTCTTTTAGGTGGTGGAGGTCTTGTCAGGGCTTACACCCATTCTGCAAAAATCGGTATTGATGCCGCAGGAATAATTACTCTTTCAAAATGGACGGTTTGTAAAATTTCTTGCGATTATACCTTTTACGGAAAGCTTGAAACCTTTATACGTGATTTCGGCGGTGTAATTGAAAACACAGATTTTGGTGAAAACGTAACTCTTGAATACAGAATAGAAAAAGGCACGGAAGCTTCTTTTGATAAAAAATTAAAAGACCTTACAAACGGTAAAATTGCCTTTGATATTACAGGGGAAGTTATCGCAGATAAAAAAATATAATTTTTATAATTTTTTTGTCAAAAAAAGAGGATATTTTAAAAATTATCAGTATTTATTATCAGAAGAGGGTGATTCTGTGAATAATGATATAAGAATCAGAACTTTAGAAAGGGAAAAAGCAACCCTTTCAAAGTATGCGATGCTTTGCGAAAATTCAAAGGGCAGAGCGCTTTTAGAGGATGAATGTCCCGTCAGAACTGCTTTTCAGCGTGATAGAGATAGAATTCTTCATTGCTCCGCATTCAGACGATTGAAGGATAAAACTCAGGTTTTCCTTGCACCCGATAACGTTCATTATCGCACACGTCTTACCCATACTCTTGAGGTTTCGCAGATTGCAAGAACAATTGCCCGTTCACTTTCTCTTAATGAAGATTTAACCGAGGCTATTGCTTTAGGTCACGATTTAGGTCATACACCCTTCGGTCACGCAGGTGAAAGAGCATTAAATCAGGTTTATGAAAAAGGCTTTACTCATTTTGAGCAAAGCTTAAGAGTAGCCGATAAGCTTGAGCGTGGCGGTCAGGGCTTAAACCTTACCTATGAGGTACGCGATGGTATTCTTTGCCATACAAGAGGTAAAGAGGCTGATACCCTTGAGGGTAGAATCGTTAAATTAAGTGATAAAATTGCTTATATTAACCACGATATTGACGATGCCTGTCGTGGCGGAGTTTTAACCGAGGATGATATTCCTCTTGAAATAAGGCTCGTTTTAGGCTTTTCAAAGTCACAACGAATTAATACAATGACTATGTCTGCTATTGAGAATACAACTGATGAATTGAAAATGGCGGATGATGTTCAAGAGGCTTTCGATAGGCTTCATGCGTTTATGTTTAAATACGTTTATACTAACCCTGTTTGCAAAAGCGAAGAGGGTAAGGCAGAAAATATGATTAAAGAGTTATTCAGATATTTTTCTGCTAATCCATATAAAATGCCCGAGTTTTATTACGATATAGCGAAAAAAGAAGGCGCCGAGCGTGCCGCCTGCGACTATATCTCGGGTATGTCAGACAGTTATTCACTGAAGATTTTCAACGAGTTATTTGTTCCTAAGACGTGGAATGACTAACTTCTTCACTCTTCACTATTACCTATTACTTTAAGAAACGGGGGTGTGTTTGATGCCGCGTATACCTGATGATTTTATTCAGCAGATAAGAGATGCTAACGATATAGAGTCTGTCATATCAAGCTACGTTGAATTGCGTAGAAGAGGAAAAAATTTAGTTGGCTTATGTCCTTTCCATAACGAAAAAACGCCGTCATTCACTGTTTACCCCGAAACCGCGTCTTATTTTTGTTTCGGTTGCGGTGCAGGTGGCGAGGTTATAAACTTTATAAGAAATATTGAAAATCTTGATTTCTTTGAGGCGGTCAAGCTTTTAGCAGATAGGTCAGGCTTAAAGCTTCCTGATGCGCAGTATGACGATTCTACCGCAAATCTTCGCAGAAGAATTTACGAAGCTAACCGAGAAGCTGCAAGGTTTTTCCATGAAACTCTTTTTACCGAAAAAGGTAAAGCACAGCTTGATTACCTTGTAAGAAGAAATATTTCGCCGAAAATGATTAAGCATTTCGGCTTAGGTGCCGCCCCGGACGATTGGCACGCTTTAGAAGAACATTTAAGGCAAAAGGGCTTTAAGCAAAGCGAGCTCGTAGCGGCAAACCTTGTAAGATATACCGAGAAAAACGGTAAAAGATATTATTATGATGCTTTCAGAGCAAAGGTAATATACCCCGTTATAGATTTAAGGGGTAACGTTGTTGCTTTCGGCGGTCGCGTGCTTGATAACAGTAAACCAAAATACATCAACACGTCAGATACGCTTGTTTATAAAAAGAGTAATGAGTTATATGCTCTTAATTTTGCGAAAAACGGTAACGACAGAAAACTGATACTTTGCGAAGGGTATATGGATGTTATAGCCCTTCATCAAGCAGGCTTTTGCAACGCAGTAGCGGGCTTAGGTACAGCCCTTACACCCGAGCAGGTTTCTCTTATTTCAAGATATGCTGACGAAGTCGCTCTTTGCTATGACTCCGATGAACCAGGGCAAAAGGCTCTCAGAGCCGCTTTAGCTCTGTTTTCAAAAACAGGAGTTAAAATTAAAATTATTCGCATTGATGGCGGTAAGGACCCTGATGAAATAATAAGAGTTCACGGTAAAGAGATGTTCTCAAAGCTTCTCAATCAGGCGGATAACGATACAGAATATAAGCTTTCTCAATTAAGAGAAAAATATCCTACCGTTACCGATGACGGAAAAATTAATTTCTTACGTGAAGCGGCAAAGGTGCTTGCTTTTACTGATGCATTAGAAAGAGACGTTTATGCTATGCGTCTTGCCGATGAATTAGGTGTAAGCAAGGAAGCAATAATGCAACAGATTAATTCTGTTAATAAAAAAGAGCAGTATAAAAAGGCTAAAAGTGAATTAGCCGATGCTCAGAAGCAGGCTAAAGAGCTTGAAAAAGCAGTTGACCCTCAACGAATTAAAAACGTTCGTGCTGCTAAAGCGGAGGATACAATCCTTATTTCGCTTCTTAATAACGGTGCATTTTACAAAAAGGTTAAGGACAAGCTTAGCACCGACCTTTTTGTTACAACGGTCAACAAAAGACTTTTAGAGGTAATTATAGAGCGTCTTGAAAAGGACGAAAGTGTAGATATATCATATCTTTCTCAGTATTTAACGTCGGAAGAAGTAAGTGCAGTTGCAAGGTTGCTTGCAAATCAGGCGATGGTTTCAAATACTGTAAAAGAATGTGAAGACTGCATAACCGTCCTTGAGGATGAAAAACGAAAACGAGAAGCCCCAACGCCCTCGCAAATGAGCGATGAAAGCTTCTTAGCGTTTTTCAGCTCTCTTAATAAAGACGGTAACGATAATTAAAATGTGAAAAAGAAAGGTGATATTATAATGGAAGGCTGGGAGAAAAAACCGCAAATTAAAGCTTTGCTTGAAAAAGGTAAGGTAAGCGGTAAATTAGCAACACACGATATTGACAACGCTGTTCTTGAAATCGACGGCTTTGACGTTGACGATATCGAAAAGCTTTACGAGCTTATTGAAAGCAACAGTATTGAAATTATCGATGATATCGGTGATGAAATGCTTGATGCTCTTTCAATGGATATTGAGTCTACAAAATCCCCTGATGAAGAAACGCCTGCCGATGCAAAAGCAATGGCTATTGACGACCCCGTTAAGGTTTACCTTAAAGAAATCGGTCGTGTTCCGCTTCTTACATCTGAGGAAGAAATTGAGCTTGCTATCCGTATTTCAGAAAACGACCAGGAAGCAAAAAAACGTCTTTCAGAAGCAAACCTTCGTCTTGTTGTTAGTATTGCAAAAAGATACGTTGGTAGAGGTATGCAATTTCTTGACCTTATTCAGGAAGGTAATTTAGGTCTTATTAAAGCTGTTGATAAGTTCGACTATACAAAGGGCTTTAAATTCTCAACCTACGCTACTTGGTGGATTCGTCAGGCAATAACCCGTGCTATTGCTGACCAGGCAAGAACTATCCGTATCCCTGTTCATATGGTTGAAACTATCAATAAGGTTAAAAAGACAAACAGTCAGCTTCTTCACGAAAACGGCAGAGACCCGACCGCAGAAGAAATTGCAGAAAAGCTTGATATGCCCGTTGATAAGGTTCGTGAAATCTTAAGAGTGGCTCAGGAGCCCGTTTCTCTTGAAACACCTATCGGTGAAGAGGAGGATAGCCACCTTGGCGATTTCATTCCCGATGATGAAGCTCAGGCACCCGTAGATGCAGCATCAATGGCACTTATGAGAGAGCAGTTAGCAGAAGTACTTAAAACACTTACCCCCAGAGAAGCAAGAGTTTTAAGCCTTCGTTACGGCCTTGAAGACGGTAACCCCAAAACTCTTGAAGAGGTTGGTAAAGAGTTTAACGTTACCCGTGAGCGTATCCGTCAGATTGAAGCAAAAGCCCTCAGAAAGCTTCGTCACCCCAGCCGCTCAAAGAAATTAAGAGATTTCCTTGATTGATAATTAATAGGAAACCTGCCTACCCGCATGGTCAAGTTCATATTTATCCCAATAAATCAACTCACTGACGGTTACGAATTCGTAGCCGTCTTTTTTTAGTGCTTATAAAATTCTGTTAAGTGCTTCTGGAGTGTTTTCTACTCCGTTGTGGAGTAAAACGATTGAGCTGTTTTGCACCTTGTTGACTATTCTATCGTAGATTTCATCAACGCTTAACCCACGATAATCCAAGCTCAACATTTGATATGAAGCTAAAAAATAACTCTACGAAAAAACGTAGAGTTAAGTTTAATGTTTTATATGATTTTTGAATATTTCTTTCAGGTAATCGGTAATACCGTTTGCAGAATGTATTGTTGCAACCATAAGCTCATCAGTATCAATTTCTGAAAAGTTTATATCATAGCCACAAAAACGGATAAGTTGAGCAATAAAAATTCTTTGCGTTCTGCCGTTGCCTTCTCTAAAAGGGTGCAACATATTTGTTGAACAATAAAAATCAACAATATTCTCAACAAAATCTTCAAAATCAACGTTTCTGAAATAGTTGTAACTTTTTAGTCTGTCAAAGCAGGCTATCGCAACTGTTTCGATATTTTCAGCACAAGTGAAATTTGTTCCTTTTTTAGAAATATCAACAGTTCTGACACTACCTGCCCATTCATACAAATCTTCAAATAAATATCTATGGATTTGTTTGTAGTGCTCAAAATCAAATGAAGTACTTATAGGATTTCTTTCCAATTCAGCAGTTTTAGCTAATGTAATGCCTGCCTCAATTTTGGCAAGTTGTTCTTCGTTTTGTATATTGAATTTGTTTATTAAACAATTTGTGCCTTCATAATAATCGTTGGTAAGAGCAGTTATACTATAACTCATTATGCAACACCAACCGATTGCTTTATAAGTGAAATATATTGTTCCATTGATATTTCTTGGTTGAGTAGCTTTCTGCACAGATCTTTGCTTTGTTCATCAATTGAAAAACCTTCCATTTCAACAGACGCCACTGCATTTTCAATTGCTTTATCAATAGACATATATATCACCTCACTTTTTATTTAATATACCATATTTCAACATTATTATCAAGTATTTATTGTTTGGGTTTTTATCTGCCTACCCGCATGGTCAATTTCATATTTATCCCAATAAATCAACTCACTGACGGTTACGAATTCGTAGCCGTCGGTTTTTAATTTCGTAAGAATTTTATCAAGTGCCTCAGGAGTGTTTTCAACTCCGTTGTGGAATAGAATAATTGACCCGTTCTGCACTTTTTCGATTACTCGATTATACATTTCATCAACTGAAAGTAGCTTCCAGTCGAGAGAATCAACGTCCCATTGAATCATTTTCATATCAAGGCTTTCGGTGATTTCAATGCTCTTATTGTCATAATCACCGCTTGGTGCTCTTACCGTTTTCGGTGCTTCGCCCGTAACCGCTTTTATTTTTTCGTTGCAGTTAATTATTTCTTGCCTTATCTCTTCTCTTGAAATATTGCTAAAGGACGGGTGAGTGTCTGAATGGTTGCCTATTTCGTGACCGCTTTCGTAAAACTTTTTAACTGCATCAGGGTTTTTATCAACCCAATCACCAACGGCGTAAACGGTGGCTTTAGCGTTATATTTTTTTAGTATAGCTAAAAGCTCATCAGTATCTTCTGCCGACCAAGCTGCATCAAAGGTAATTGCTATTTTCTTTTCTTGGGTTTCTACTGAGTATATGGGTAGCTTTCTTTCTGTGGTGCTTGCGGTGGTGCTTATATGCGATATCGTTACGGTTGATGCTACTGCAGTTATAATTAAAACAAAAACGGTTAAAAATTTGTTTATAGTAATGACCTTGTATTTCAAAAAAATCACCCCGAGAAATAATATTCTCGGGGTAAGTTTTATATACTTTTATTTATCAATATTCACCGCTTAAAACGGCTTCTGCACAACGTATTCCGTCAACCGCAGCAGAAACTATACCGCCTGCGTAGCCTGCACCCTCGCCCGAAGGATAAAGACCGCGAAGCCTTGTAGCCTGAAAAAACTCATCTCTTATAATTCTTATAGGGGATGAGCTTCTTGATTCTGGAGCAGTAAGCACAGCATCGTATAAATTAAAGCCGTTTAATTTGTTATCAAAATCCTGAATTGCACCGGCTATTGTGTCGGTAACGTTTTGAGGTAAAACAAGGCGGATATCCGTCATATTAACACCAGTCGGGCAGGAGGGGTTAACCGCACCTAATTTTGTTGATGCCTGATTTTTTAGGAAATCGCCTAAAAGCTGAGCAGGGGCGGTATAGTCACCACCGCCGAGCTTGAATGCCTTTTGCTCAATTTCTCTTTGAAGATACATACCTGCAAGAGGATGGTCGCTTTCAAAGGGTGGCTCAATGCCTACAAGTAAGGCACAGTTTGCATTCTCTTTGTCACGGGCGTATTCGCTCATTCCGTTTACTACCATTCCGCCCTCTTCCGAGGATGCCGCAACAACAGTACCTCCGGGGCACATACAGAAGGTGTACAAGCCTCTGCCGTGCTGAGGGTGACAAGCTAATTTATAGTCTGCCGCAGGTAAAAGGGGAGAATTCCATAATTTTCCGTATTGAGCTTTGTTTATATGCTCCTGCGGATGCTCAATTCTTGTACCAACCGAGAACGGCTTCTGTATGATTTCCAAGCCTTTTTTATAAATGAGCTCAAATGTATCTCTTGCCGAGTGTCCAACCGCAAGAATAAGAGCATCGGTTTCAATATCGGTTGTTGTGCCGTCGGGGTTTTTAAAGGTAACGCCCTGAACAAATCCGTTTGCGGTAATTATATCAACAAGCTGAGTGTTAAATTTAATTTCACCGCCTAAGCGTATAACCTCTTTACGAAGATTTTTAACAACTGTTTTTAATTTATCCGTACCAATATGAGGGGTAGCGGAGTATAAAATCTCTTCTGGTGCACCGAATTCTGCAAACCGCAAGAAAACCTCACGGCATCTTCCGTCTTTTATACCTGTTGTAAGCTTACCGTCGGAAAAAGTACCTGCACCGCCCTCGCCAAACTGTACGTTTGATTGGGTGTTAAGCTTTCTCGTTGTCCAGAAGGTGTCAACCTCTTTTGTTCTTTCTTCAACCGCAGAGCCTCTTTCAAGCACTATAGGTCTTAAGCCTGCTTTAGCAAGCGTTAAAGCCGCAAAAATACCCGCAGGGCCAAAGCCCGCAATAACAGGTCTTAAGGGGAAGGGTCTTTTTGCTTCGGGTAAAATATATTCATATTTTTTTGTAACAAAGGCTTTGTTTTGGGGGAAAGGCGCTACAACTCTTTCTTCGTCAAGGTCGGTTTCAATCTCAGCCGAATAAACAAGAATGATGTTATCTTTTTTTCGTGAGTCAATAGACCTTCTCGCTAAAGAAAAAGCTTTAATATCACTTTCTTTAATTTTAAGAGCCTTTGCCGTTGCTTGCTTTATCTCTTCCTCGGTACAGCCTAACGGCATTTTAATTTCGTTAATTCGTATCATTTTTATTCCTTATTTCAAAAAACTTCCTGCAGACGAGCCTGCAATTCTTCCCGTTGTCCAGGCTAAATGTAAATTGTAGCCGCCACAGTCACCGTGAATATCAAGTATTTCACCGCAAGCGAAAACACCGTCAACAATTTTTGACATCATTGTTTTTGCTGAAATTTCATCTGTTTTTATACCGCCCTTTGTAACCTGAGCAGAGTCAAAGCCCTTTGCAGAATTTATATTGATTTCAAAGGCTTTGAGCATTGAAACAACGTTTTTGATTTGTTGATTACTAATATTTTCGCATATTGTTTTAGGCTTTATAAAGCATCTGTTCATAAGAGCGTAGCCTAGCTTTAAATTAACTATTCCGTTAAGTACAACCTCAAATTCAATATCTTCAGAGTTGGTAACGGATGATTTAATATGCTCTGTAAGCTCTTTTTCGTCTATCTCGGGGCATAAATCAAGGCTTACGTATAAATTTTTTTTATTCTTGCAAAGGTGGGAAAGATTCATAATCGGTATACCCGAAATTGCCTTGTCATTAAACTGTATTTCGCCCTCTTCACTACCTAAGAGCGAATTACACGAATAAAGCCTTGCTTCGCATTCTGCCCTTACACCCTTTAATAAATTTAAATCCTTATCGCTTACGGTTAAACCGCAAAGAGCGGGGTAAAGGGGAGTGAGCGTGTGACCGAAATCGGTTAATAGCTTGTAGCAAGAGCCGTCGGAGCCGTGAACTGACGAAGCCTTACCGCCACCGCATATAATTACGGCATCAAAACCTTCACCGTTTATAACAAATGAATTTTTATTCCTTTTTATTTCAGTAACGGTACAATCGGTTCTTATAATAATTCCGTCGGAAACTGCCTTATTAACCAAAGCATCTTTTATTGTAGAGGCTTGCTGTGAACGGGGGTAAAGCCTTTCATCCTCTTCGTATGACAATACGCCTAAAGAACGGAAAAAGCCTTCGGAATCGGCAAAGGGTGATGTTAATAAATCACGTAAAAAGCCTTTGTCACCATAAAAATGTGCAGGGGATAAATCTTTGTTAGAAAAGTTACATCTGCCGTTACCGGTTGCAAGAATTTTTTTGCAGGGCTTATTCATTTTCTCGAATATTGTAATATCAATATCAGGATTTTCAAAACGAGCCTCAATAGCCGCACAAAGCCCCGAAGCACCACCGCCGATAATAGCTAATCTTTTACCCAAAGCATTCACCCCTTAACAAAAGAACAGACAAAACATATAATGAACTTATATTATACAATACTTTTTATGAATTTACAATTAAATTGTAAAAAATATTGTTGAGAGTTGCCGGTGATAAACTTTGCAGAAGTTAAAATATAGCGAAGCTTTACATCCTTGTTTGCCGTTGGCAAATAGGGAGGGGGACCATTGCTATAGGCAATGGTGGTGGGTAGTTCTCTGACGTATTAGGTTTAATTTCGGTGAAGAAAAGCTTAATCGTGATTATTTTAATTTTTTAGAAATGCAAGATAGTTTACAATGCTTTCGATGCATCGGTATATGATTATCTTAATTATAGAAAAATTTAACAATATATAGCTAAAAACAGTTTACAAACCTTTTTCTTTTTGATATAATGCACTTCGTATATTGAATTACTATGTAAATTTTTAACCAATTCTTTTTGAAACGGTTTTTGGAGGAAATAACATGAAACGTGTTGAAATTGCTCAACTTTACAAAAATGCAGAGCAGTTTGCAAACGGCGAAATTACCGTTTGCGGTTGGGTTAAAACCCAAAGGTCGTCAAAAGCAATAGGCTTCCTTGAAATTAACGACGGTGGTTGCTTCAAGGGTTTACAGGTTGTTTTTGAGGATGCAAAGATTTCTAACTTTAAAGAGATTTGTAAAATTAACGTTGGAGCTGCTGTTATCGTAAAGGGTAATCTTATTCTTACTCCTGAAGCAGCTCAGCCTTTTGAAATTAATGCTACTGAAATTATAATTGAGGGTGAATCTACTCCCGATTACCCCTTGCAGAAAAAACGTCATACTCTTGAATATCTCAGAACTGTAGGTCATCTTCGTCCTCGTGCAAATACTTATTCTGCAGCTTTCAGAGTACGTTCTGTAGCAGCTTTCGCTATTCATAAATTTTTCCAGGAAAGAGGCTTTATGTATGCTCATACTCCTCTCATTTCCTGTAGTGACTGTGAGGGTGCAGGCGAAATGTTCCGTGTAACCTCATTTGATCTTGACAATGTTCCTACTACTGAAGACGGTAAGGTTGATTATTCTCAGGATTTCTTCGGCAAGCCTGCTTTCCTTACTGTTTCAGGTCAGCTTGAAGGCGAAATTATGGCTCAGTCCTTCGGCAAGATTTATACTTTCGGTCCTACCTTCCGTGCAGAGCGTTCTTACACTCAAAGACACGCTGCAGAATTCTGGATGATAGAGCCCGAAATCGCTTTTGCAGACCTTGCTGACGATATGGACCTTGCAGAGGATATGATCAAATACGTTATCAAATACGTTCTTGAAAACTGCTCACAGGAGCTTGAATTCTGTAATAAATTCATTGATAAGGGTCTTATTGAAAGACTTACAACTGTTGCAAATTCTGACTTTGCAAGAGTAACCTATACTGATGCAGTTAAAGAGCTTGAAAAGAATAACGATAACTTCGAGTTTAAGGCTTACTGGGGTTGCGACCTTCAGACTGAGCATGAAAGATATCTTACAGAAGTAGTATTCAAAAAGCCCGTTTTCGTTACGGATTATCCTAAGGAGATCAAGGCTTTCTATATGCGTCTTAACGACGACGGTAAAACCGTTGCTGCAGCTGACCTTCTCGTTATGGGCATCGGTGAAATCATCGGCGGTAGCCAGAGAGAAGAAAGACTTGACGTTCTTACAGCTCGTATTAAAGAGCTTGGTCTTAAGGAAGAGGATTATTGGTGGTACCTTGACCTTCGTCGTTACGGTGGTACTCACCACGCAGGCTTCGGTCTTGGCTTCGAAAGACTTATTATGTATATGACAGGTATCTCAAATATCCGTGACGTTCTTCCTTTCCCCAGAACAACCGGCACAGCCGATTTTTAATTAGTGGAGTGTTTATATGGCAAAATTATATAGTTCTATGTCCCGTGAAGAGCTTCAGGCAGAGTTAAGCTCAGTTAAGGCTGAATACGATTCTCTTAAGGCTCAGGGGCTTTCAATAGATATGTCAAGAGGTAAGCCGGGTGCTGACCAGCTTGATATATCTGACGGTATGCTTAAGGTTTTTGATGACGGTGACTTTAAATGTGAGCCAGGTATCGACGTTAGAAACTACGGTCTTCTTGACGGTATTCCCGAGTGTAAAAAGCTTTTTGCGGACCTCTTAGAGGTTAAACCCGAAAACGTTATAGTCGGCGGTAACTCAAGCCTTTCAATGATGTTTGATTTCGTTTCACAGTGTATGTATAACGGTGCGGGCTTTACTCCTTGGGCTCAGCAGGGGAAGGTTAAATTCCTTTGCCCTTGCCCCGGTTACGACCGTCATTTTGCAATTTGTGAATTCTTTGGAATTGAAATGATAAATATCCCTATGACTTCAGAGGGTCCCGATATGAATGCTATTGAAGAAGCAGTCAAGGATTCTTCAGTTAAGGGTATGTTCTGCGTGCCTAAATATTCTAACCCTCAGGGCATAACTTTTTCTGCAGAAACTGTTAAGAGAATCGCAAATCTTACACCTGCGGCTAATGATTTCAGAATTATCTGGGATAACGCTTACTGCGTTCATGATTTAACAGATACAACTGACGAGCTCGTTAATATTTTTGACGTGCTTCCCGAAAGAAATGCAAATATGGTAATTGAGGTTGCTTCAACTTCAAAGATTTCTTACCCCGGTGCGGGTGTGGCTTGTCTTGTTTCATCTGTTGATAATATTAAGGCTATTCTTAAAAGGCTTACAATTCAGTCTATAAGCTACGATAAGGTTAATATGCTTCGTCACGTTAAATTCTTCAAGAATGTTGATGGGATTAAAGAGCATATGAAGCTTCACGCAAAGATTCTTAAACCTAAGTTTGATGCGGTTTTGGATACACTTAATTCTGACCTTAACGGTCTTGGTATCGCTGAATGGAACGTGCCTAACGGCGGATATTTCATCAGCCTTGACGTTACAGGCGGTAGTGCTTCAAGAGTAGGTGTTCTTTGTAAAGAAGCGGGCGTAACATTAACTAATGTTGGTGCAACCTTCCCTTACGGTAAGGACCCCTCTGACAGTAATATCCGTATCGCACCAACCTTCCCCACACCCGAGGTGCTTATGAAAGCAGTTAAGGTATTAACTGTTTCTGTTAAACTTGCTTGTCTTGAAGAGCTTTGTAAATAAGGTGATGCTATGTTAAGAATCGGTCACGGTTACGACGTTCATGCTTTTGCCGACGATAGAAAGTGTATTATCGGCGGAGTAGAAATTCCCTATGAAAAGGGTCTTTTAGGCCATTCTGATGCCGACGTGCTTTTACACGCTATCTCTGATAGTCTTTTAGGTGCGGCTGCCTTGGGGGATATCGGTAAGCATTTTCCGGATACAGACCCTCAGTATAAAGGTGCTGATAGCCTTGTGCTTTTAGAAAGCGTTGTTAATCTTATTAATTCAAAAGGTTATATGGTTAATAATATTGACGCTACCGTTATTGCACAAGCACCGAAAATGGCACCTTATATTCAGCAAATGAGGCAAAATATAGCCAATGCTTTAAAGGTTGACGTTGACTTTGTAAACGTTAAAGCAACAACTGAAGAAAAGCTTGGCTTTACGGGTAGAAAAGAAGGAATTTCCGCCCACTGCGTATGCCTTATCGAAAGTAAATAATTAAAAGTAAACAACCTTACGACCCTTGCATATTATGTAAAGAGCAGTGCTTGTCAACTGCCCGAACTTAATACGGAAGGGTCTTTTTATGAGTAAAAAAGGTATTAAAGTCGCCTCTGTAACTTACGCTATGAAGGGGCGGGAAATTTTACAAAAAAATGGATATAAAGCCTATTTGACCCGCAATCCCCATCCGGAAAACGATGAGGGGTGCGGGTATGTTATTTACGTAAATAATATGGATAAAAGATGCTTGAATATATTAAAGAATAACGGTGTAAAAGTGGTTGGAACCGTTGATTTAGGTGATGTTTTATGATTTATCTTGATAATGCTGCAACCTCTTATCCCAAGCCCATAGAGGTTATAGAAGCTGTTAAAAATTCAATGATTTTTTATGGCGCAAATCCCGGTAGAAGCGGATATGATTTTTCTGTTAAAACTGCGGAAGAGGTGTTCTTGACAAGAGGAAAATTAAACGAGCTTTTTAATGGCTACGGCAGTGAATACGTGTCTTTTTTCAACAACTGCACCTACGCTTTAAATACAGCGATAAAGGGTATTGTGAAAAGGGGAGACCATATCGTCATTTCCTCGTTAGAGCATAACTCTGTTTTACGCCCTGTGTATGCCTTGAAAACGGCGGGATTTGCTGATTTTTCAGTTTTCCAGGCGTATGAAAACGAAGAGGATTTATTGAATAGTTTTCGTAAAGCATTCAGAAAAAATACAAGGCTTTGCGTAGTAACGTCTGTTTCAAATGTTTTCGGTAATATTTTGCCTTTGAAAAAGCTCTCTGATATTGCCCATGAAAACGGTGCATTGTTTTTTGTCGACGGTGCTCAAGGGGCGGGGGTAGTAACTCTTGATATGAAAGCAATGGGGATAGATTGCCTTTGTGTGCCCGGCCATAAAGGGCTTTTAGGACCGATGGGTACAGGAGCTTTGCTTCATAAAAATTTACAGTTTAACCCTATTGTGCAGGGTGGCACGGGGACGTCGTCGTTCGATTATATTCAACCACGTGAATACCCTGAAAGATTAGAAAGCGGCACGTTAAACGTATCCGGTATTTGCGGATTAAGAAGAGGTGTGGAAGCTCTTGAAAGCATCGGAATTGACAAGATTTTTCAAAGAGAAAGTGATTTGTGCGAGCTATTGTTTAATGGCTTGAGAGAAGTGAAAAACGTGAAGCTTTACAGAGAAAATTATGATAGAAAAAGGTTCGCACCTATTGTAACCTTCAATGTAAATAACCGTCATAGTGAGCACATTTCTTCGATTTTAAATGACAATGGATTTGCCGTAAGAGGCGGGTTTCACTGTTCGCCGCTGGCACATAAATTTTATGGGACAGAGAAGGTTGGTGGTGTAAGAATCTCACCATCTTTTTTAACCGAAGAAAAAGATATAAAAAATCTGTTAAATTTAGTGAGAAAAATTGCAATTTAGTAATTTATATGATATAATTACAATATATTGGGTAAAAATGTGTGAATAAGCAGTTGTTTTTACTTTTTTACTCGCAAGTTTGCAAAGGCGGTGACAAAATGGAAGGAACATTAAGCTTGTTAGATAAAATTTCAGGAGCTTTGATGAGCTTTGATTTTTTGTCTGATTTATTAGACATCTTACTTGTTACTTTTATAATTTATGAAGGGATAAGAATCATTCGTGGCTCAAGAACTTTTCAAGTTATTAAGGGCTTGATTTTTCTTGTTGCCGTGTATATCGTTATTAACTTCCTTGAAATGGAAGCGAGCGAATATCTTATGCGACCGCTTATCGAAAATGGGCTCTTAATTGCAGTAGTTTTGTTTTCACCTGAGCTTAGAAATATGCTTGAAAAATTCGGCAGACGTTCAATTACCGATTTTTCTTTCCTTGGCTTCAGAGCAAATAAAGCCTTTAACGAAGAGGTTTCAAACCTTATTAACGCCTTTTGCAAAGCAACAAACGAAATGAGCGAAAGTAAAACGGGGGCTCTCGTTGTGTTTGAAAAAGAAACCCCTCTTAAAGATATAATAAATTCCGGTACAGTGCTTGACGCTAAAGCATCACCTGAAATTTTCAATAGCCTGTTCTTTAAAAATTCAGCACTTCACGATGGTGCTGTAATTGTAAGAGACGGAAGAGTTCATGCAGCAGGCTGTATTCTTCCCTTAACTCAGAATAAAGACCTTGCAAGTGAATTAGGTACTCGTCACAGAGCGGCTATCGGTATGAGTGAGCAAAGTGATGCTATCGTGGTTGTTGTATCTGAGGAAACAGGTTTAGTTTCCGTTGCAATTAATGGTGTGCTTCAAAGAGACGTCTCAAACGGCGAATTGAGAGAGATTCTTTTAGGTGAGCTTATTCCCCGTATGAATGAAGAGGATGCTCATAAAAAACGTTTCTTAAAAAAGCTTTCAAAAAACAAAGCCAAAGAAAATGAAAATAACGATGATTCTGTAGAAAAAACAGACGCAATCCATAACGATAATGACAGAGGTGATATTGATGAAGGATAAGCTTCAACTTAATAAGTTGTTCTATAACGATAAGATTCTTCTTGCAATAGCATTTCTTATTGCTCTTGTTATTTGGATTTACGTTGTGGTTAACGTAAGCCCTGAAACAACAAGAACGATTAAAGACGTTAAGGTTACGATTGATACTTCAGTACCATCTCAGTTCGGTCTTGAGGTTTTCGGTGAAAGCGAGTTTTATGTTGACGTTACTGTTAAGGGTAAAAAATATCTCATTTCATCAGAGTCTTTAGTTGAGGATATTGTTGTTACCGCTCAGACTAATAACGTGGACTCTGCCGGTACAAGAACGCTTCAATTAAAAGGTGAGTCTTCTTCGGGGAACGATGATTACGTTATTGAATCGCTTTCGGCAAAAACTGTAGACGTTTATTTTGATACAGCTAAATCCATTCAGATGCCTATTGAGCCTCTTGTTGTTGCTGATGATTTTCCGATTGTAAGTGAGGGCTATACCTGCGGTATTGTTAATCTTTCTGAGGGCGTTGTTACAATAACCGGCCCTTCAACAGAGATAAACAGAATCGAAAAGGTTGTTGCAAAGCTTGTGCTTGATGCATCGCTTACCTCAAACAAATCTGCTGATGCAAAGATACAACCTGTTGATGATGCAGGGAAGAGTAATTTTGAATACCTTACAATGAGTCTTGATACTGTTGTGTTAACTATTCCGGTGTTGCAGGTAAAAGAGCTTTTGACGAGTGTGACCTTCAAAAATGCGCCTACCGCTTATGTTACAACACCGTTGAAGTTTACGGTATCACCTTCAAAAGATTTATTTAATATTTCCGTTGAAGAATATGAGGATACTGTTGTTTACCCCGTTGGCGTTATTGATTTTAAAAATCTTTCACCGTCTAACCACGTGTTTACCTTCTCTGCTGATAACACTAATAAAGCAGAGGGTAGCTCAACAACCGAATATAAGGTCAACGTTGATATGTCTGGTGTAACCCAAGAATATATAACCGTTCCTTATGAGCGTATACACGCAAATAACCCCGCTAATGTTTCGTATAAAATTTCCGGTCTTAATAAATCGGTCGTGATTGTAGGTCCTGCAGGGTCACTTGAAGCAATTACAGCTGAAAACATTAATGTAGAGGTCGATTTATCTGAAATAAATATAAGCAAGGGTCAGACAACAACTGTTCCTGCTGTGGTAACTGTTCAGAGCGAAAGCTGTTGGGTTTACGGAACCTATACCGTAGAAATCAGCTTGTAAGATTTTTGAAAAATTCAAAGAAGGAGAGTGACTTATGAAAATAAAAAGAATAATCGGTCTTTTGTGTGTTATTTGTTTTATAATTTCAAGCTCGGGTTGCTCTCTTAATTTCTTTTCTGTTGAAAGCTTAATGAGTCCACCAACTCAGCCGGGTGAAAACGGCGAAGTACAAAAAGCGTTTATGAAGCTTATGGGCGACAAAAATATTCAGTTAAAAGCACCGCAAAACGGTGAATATCAAACAGCCTTTATACTTCGTGACCTTAACGGAGACAATTCAGATGAAGCGATAGTTTTCTATACGGATTCATCGGTTGATGCAACGGTAAGAATGTCTCTTCTTGAATGTGTAAATGATACGTGGGTTATCTGTGCTGATATTAAAGGTAGTGGTAACGGTGTGCAAGATGTTTCGTTTTCGGATTACGATGTGAATGGTAGCTTTGAGATTTTTGTCGGTTGGTCGCTGTTTGACAGTAAGTCAACTAAAATTGTCAGTGTTTATGAAGTTTCGTTAGGTAAAAACGGTATTTATGAATTGAATACGTTGGGTAACGAATACTACAGTACTAAAAGCTTTATTGACGTTAACGGTGACGGTAAAAAAGACTTAGCTTTAATATATCTTGACGATACGGGCGAGGTTCAGCGCTCCTTCTTCAGATGCTTTTCCGTTACGGATAGCAAGAGCTTCGTTAAATTCGGCGAAATTGAATTATCCTCAAGCATAAGCAGTGTTTCTAAAATTCAAACTGACGTAATAACGGTTAACAATAAAGAATCGACACGTATTTTTATAGATTGTATTAAAACCGATAACACCTTATTTACAGAATTTTTGTATTGGGATTCAATGATAATTTCATTGGTAAATGGTCTTGAAGCTGCTGATACAACAACTACAAGAAATTCAAAAGTATTTTGCCGTGATATTGATGGCGACGGGTTAATAGAAATTCCTGCAAACACAAAATTATGTGGTGACCCGAATGCACTCACTGTAAAAAAAGAAGACGGATTGTACATTTTTACTATGCTTAAATGGTCTAACGTTTTTGGTGACAAGAGCGAGGGCAACGTTCACACAGTTTTTAACCCGATTGATATGTATCTTTACAGAGTTGTTCGTGTTGATGAGGTTACAGTTAAGTATGATTCACAAAACAGAGCTTTATCCTTCAGAGTATGGGATGAGCAGGAGCAAATGATAAAGGACGTAATTTTCACAATTTATTATACTGGCGAGGGAGTAAAGCGACCGCGAGAAATCAAGCCGTTGTACTCATCTACCGGTGGAGAAAGATTTTACTATGAATTAACAGATTTCGGTAGGTCATTCGGAGTTACCGATGAAGGAATTAAATCATCATTTATTTTTATCTGATTTGGAAGTGAAGAAATGAAAAAAGTACTTATCGCTGAAGATGAATCAGCTATTCGCGAAATTATTGCGATTACTTTAAAGCGTGCAGGTTATGAGGTTACTGAAGCATGCGATGGTCAACAGGCCTTGATGCTTTACAATGAAAAAGAGGGCGATTTTGACGTTGTTCTTCTTGATATAATGATGCCTAACGTTGACGGACTGGAGGTTTGTAAACGTCTTAGAGCTGTTAGTGGCACGGTAGGTATAATAATGCTTACTGCAAAAACTCAGGAAATGGACAAGGTTTCGGGTCTTCTTATGGGTGCTGACGACTATATTACAAAGCCCTTCTCACCCTCAGAGCTTATGGCAAGGGTGGATAGCGTCTATCGTAGAGTTGCTATGAATACCCAGCAAAACAGACCTAGTGAAAAATCAGATAAAATTGTTCTTGAGCCGTTTGAGCTTAACTTAAGAAACAGAGCTTTATTTAAAAATGGTGCACCCATTGAGCTTACTCAGGTTGAATTCCAGATTATAGAGTTCTTTTTCTCAAATCCGGGTAAAGCCTTAAGCCGTACCGATATTCTTAAAAAAGTATGGGGCGAATCTTACTTCGGTGACGAAAAGGTTGTCGACGTTAATATCAGAAGATTGAGAATGAAAATTGAAGATGAGCCTTCAATTCCTAAGCATCTTGTTACCGTTTGGGGTATGGGCTATAAGTGGTGCTGAGATTTTACAGATAATTATTAAAGCAAAGGAGTGAGAACAGTGAAAATTAAGGGTATTACAAAGCGTTGGGCAACAAATACCTTACTTATTACTGCTCTCATTTTGCTTGTTTTATTTTCTGTTTGTGTTCTCTTTGTTGTAGGTTACTACAATAACTACGTTACTGATTATCTTTCCGGCTATGCAAACGATAACGTAACCGCATTTTTTACACCATATCTTGGTGCAAACGATGAAGTGTTTACGCAAAAATCAAAAGAATTTGTTGATAGCTTTAATGATAAATCAAGGATGGAGATACAGGTAATTAACCGTTATGGTGAGGTTTGCGTTTCCTCCTCCGGTTTCATAGTTGATGAAAAAATTGACAATATGCCTGACGTTGAAGAAGCAATAATTTCAAGCAGCGGCATAAGCAAGTGGCGTGGCTTTAATGATGAAGGCGAGCACATTATGTCGGTTGCTATGACCTTGCCGGATTATGAAGAGGGCTTTTCAGGTGCAGTTCGTTTTATTACCTCAATGAGAGGTATCGACAGGCAAATTATAATGTTTATCCTTGTCGTACTTGTTGTTTATCTTATATCTCTCGGCTTTGTTGCTCTTTCCGGCTTGTTCTTTGTAAGAACTATTGTTTCACCGCTTCAGAAAATTAACGACGTCGCACGAGATTTTGCAAACGGTAACTTTAACGTTCGTGTTGAAACCGACGTTGAAGGTGAGGACGAAATTACCGAGCTTTCCGATTCTATAAATGCTATGATTGCCGAAGTTGCGGCAACCGACCAGCTTAAAAATGACTTTATTTCAACAGTTTCTCACGAATTGAGAACACCTCTTACCGCAATCAAGGGTTGGGGCGAAATGCTCAAAGAGCTTGACGGGGAGGACCGTGAGCTTGCCCGAAGAGGTACTGAGGTTATAATTAACGAATCTGAGCACTTGTCAAGGCTTGTTGAAGAATTGCTTGATTTCTCAAGAATTCAAAATGGCAATATGACTCTTCGCCTTGAAAAAATCGACGTTTTAGCAGAGCTTGACGAAGCAATTTTCGTCTTTAAAGAGCGTTCAAAAAGAGATGGTATTGAGCTTACCTACAGTGTACCTGAGATTCCTGCACCAATGATGGCTGACCCCAATAGAATCAAACAGGTTTTTGTTAACGTGCTCGATAACGCCTTTAAATATAGTAAGCAGGGTGGTCTTGTTAACGTAGAAGCAACTGTTGAAAAGGGCGTTTTAACTATAACGTTTCTTGATACGGGTTGCGGTATCGCGCCTGAAGATTTACCTAACATTAAAAAGAAATTCTACAAAGCAAACCTTGAGGTGCGTGGCTCAGGAATAGGTCTTGCCGTTGTAGATGAAATTATAAAGCTTCATAACGGTTCCTTTGAAATTGACAGTGAGCTTAATATCGGTACAACCGTTACAATCGTTTTGCCTGTTGAAGAGGTTGCGGTTGAAGCACCTATTCCCATTATTGAAGAAACGGCGGTAGATATAAATGAGTAAAGATTGCAACGATAAGGTTTGTCATAAAACCTCGATAGGTGGACAGGCTCTTATTGAAGGTATAATGATGCAGGGTCCTAAGGGGGCTGCAATGTCAGTAAGGCTTCCCGACGGTACAATTGACACTGAAATGCTTGAGGTAAAGCATTTAAGAGATAAATTTAAGCCCGCAAAGCTTCCTCTTATAAGAGGCGTAGTGAATATGGTCGAATCTCTTCTTTTCGGCTTTAAATGTATGGAAAAATCTGCTGAAAAAGCAGGGATTGATGATGATATAGACCCCGAAGAAATGTCAAAGCTCGATAAATGGCTTTCTGACCATTTCGGTCCTAAAATGATGGCAGTTATAACCGGTATTTCAATGGTGTTAGGCGTAGCCCTTGCCTTTGGTCTTTTCTTCTATTTGCCTACGTTTTTAGTTGATACTGTTGATAAGTATCTGTTTAAAGATGCTCTCGCAGGTTTACATCCGCTTTTTGAAGGTATAATGAGAATGGTAATTTTTGTTGCTTACGTTTGGATAGTTTCAAAAATTCCCGATATAAAAAGAGTGTTTATGTATCATGGTGCTGAGCATAAGTCTATTTTTTGCTATGAGCACGGTCTTGAGCTTACAGTTGAAAACGTAAGAAAACAAAAGCGTTTTCACCCTCGTTGTGGTACAAGCTTTATTTTCGTTGTACTTATAATCAGTATTTTCCTTTCATCTGCTCTTGTAGTTATTTTCCCGGGTATCGACGATGTAAGAATCGTATGGATGGGGATTAAGCTTTTAATAATGCCTCTTACCGTAGGTGTCAGCTATGAATTCATTAAGTATGCCGGTAAGCACGAAAACTTACTTGTTAAAATTCTTTCAGCACCGGGTCTCTGGATGCAAAGAATAACAACTCAGGAGCCTACCGATGATATTATTGAGGTTGGTATTGAATCCTTAAAAGCAGTCCTTACGGATAATCCGGAGGATGATGCACTTTGAGAAATTTATATTCCGTATATCGTGAAGCAATAAAGCTTTTAAGTGATGCGGGGTGCGATAGCCCCGAGTTTGATGCTCAACAGCTTGTTTCATATTGCTTCGGTATGAATAAAACACAGTTGCTTTTAAATTCAGGAAACCCCGTTGATGACTGTAAGCTTATTCTTTTTGACGATTGTGTCAAAAGAAGATGTAATCACGAGCCTTTACAATATATAATCGGAATGTGGGATTTTCATAAATTCAGCTTTAAAGTGGGGGAGGGCGTATTAATACCTCGTCCTGAAACTGAAATTCTCGTCGATTATGCCGTTGAAAAAATCACAAAAACACAGTGTGAAGTAGTGTTTGATTTGTGTTGCGGTAGCGGTTGTGTTGGCTTAAGTGTTGCAAAGCTTTTTCCTACGGTTAAGGTTTTTTGCGTCGATATTTCAGATAAAGCAATCGAATACACAAATAAAAATAAAGAGCTTTTATGCGCGGATAACGTTACTATCGTAAAGAAAGATATCCTTGAAACTATAAGCTTTCTCGGTTTACCTAAGCCGGATTTAATTCTTTCAAATCCGCCGTATATTAAAACTGAAGAAATTAAAACCTTACAGCCTGAAATCGCCTTTGAGCCGTTTATAGCCCTTGACGGTGGTGCTGACGGCCTTGAATTTTACCGTGCATTATGCGAAAACTGGTTTCCTTTTATTAATAAAGGTGGCAGTATAGCAATGGAATGCGGTGAAGAGCAGGCAAAGGATATTCTTTCAATGTTTGTAAATAAAGCTCAAAAAGCAAGAATTATAAAAGATGCTTGCGGAATAGATAGAGTGGTAACAGTTACAAGATAAGCTGTTTAAATATAGGAGGCGTGTTTATGATTAGATATATCGGCCAGTTTATGAGCGGTGAGATGGAGTTTTTAGAGCTTGCAATATTAATCGGCTCTATTTGCTTCGTTGTGTTTTGTGCAACTCCATTGCACGAATTTGCTCATGCGTTTGTTGCCGTTAAATTGGGTGATGATACACCTCGCATAAGAGGTAGGTTAACAATAAATCCAATGGCACATATTGACTGGATAGGTGCAATAATGATTTTCCTTTTCGGCTTTGGTTATGCAAAGCCTGTTGAAGTGAGAATGAGACACTTCAAAAAGCCTAAAAGAGATATGGCTATAGTTGCTGTTGCGGGCCCTCTTTGCAATCTTTTACAAAGCTTTGTATTTTTATTTTTTAGAGCAGCTTGTACCTACGGTGCATATAAAACAGGTAATGAGGCGATGGCGTATATGGGCATTTTCTTCCTCTATGCTGCAGCTATTAATATAAATCTTGGTGTGTTTAATCTTCTTCCTATACCGCCACTTGACGGCTCGAGATTATTAACCGCCTTGTTACCGTCTAAATATTATTACAAGATTATGCAGTACGAAAGATATATAATGATAGGTCTTTTCGTGTTGCTCTTTACGGGTATTCTTACTACACCACTTTCTTTCTTGTCAAGTTTAATACTTGGATTATTTTCAAATATTACACAAATCCCCTTTGAAATGATGTTGAGTTAAAATGGAAAAAATATCGTACAAATTAGAGGTGTTTGAAGGTCCTATGGACTTACTTTTACACCTTATTACAAAGCACAAGCTTGATATTTATGATATACCTATTCTTGAGCTTGTTGAACAGTATACTGCTTACGTTCGTGAGATGCAGGAAGAGAATATGGAGGTTGCCAGTGAGTTTTTAGAAATGGCAGCAAGGCTAGTTTATATCAAAACAGTTTCTCTTTTACCCGTTTATGACGAGGCAGAGGAGCTTAAAAATGAATTACGTGACGAGCTTCTTGAGTATAGAGATTGTAAAATTCTTGCAGGTAAGCTTTCTCAGATGACTGACGGCTTTAATTACACTGTCAGAGCTTTTCCTGAAGAGGTTGCTCCCGATATGTCTTATAAAAGATTGCACGAGCCCTCGGAGCTTTTAGGAGCATATTCCTTAGCTGCAGGTAAAAAGCTTCGCAGATTACCTCCGCCTCTTGATTCCTTTAAAACTATTGTTACGAAGAAAATTGTTTCTGTAGGCTCTAAAATAGAATCAATAGTAACTTCGTTAAAATCAAAGCGCAAAAGAAAGCTCTATGATATTTACAGAGAGGCAAAATCACGTTCCGATTTAATTGCAGCCTTTCTTGCAGTATTAGAGCTTGCAAAGAATAAAACTATTTATGTTTCCGGCGATGGTGACGATATTCAGATAGAACTTTTGGAAGGAATGGAATCCGTTGATTGATAAAAAACAAATAGCAGCAGCTCAAGCGGTGCTTTTTGCAGCTGCCGAGCCTGTAGAATATAATAAAATCGCATCAGTTTTAGGTGTTGACGATGATACAATGCTTACTATACTTGATGAATTAAAAAATAAGCTTGATGCTGAGGATAGCGGTATTTGTCTTTTACAGTTAGATAATAAATATCAGCTTTCAAGCAAAAAAGAGTTTGTTGAAGAAATAAGAACAATCCTTGATTTGAAAAGGAATGCACCGCTTTCACAGGCGGCATTTGAGGTTCTTGCAATTATTGCGTATAACCAGCCTATAACAAAGCCTTACATAGAGCAAATAAGAGGCGTTGACTGTTCAGGTGTTGTTAATACTCTTTGCCAAAAAGAGCTTGTAGAAGAAAAGGGCAGACTTGACGTACCCGGAAGACCTGTTCTTTACGGTACAACCGCCAATTTCTTAAGATGCTTCTCTTTAAATTCACTTGAAGATTTACCCGAGCTCCCTGCTGCAGACAGAGACGTTTTAATGTCAGACGTTGATAACGGTCAGCTTTCACTTTTTGATGATTCAAAAGCTGACGGCGACGAAGTAACCGAAAGCGAAAGTGAAGTAAAAGCTGAATAAGTCTTATATAAATTTTAGCAAAAGAAAAGGGTGATAACGTGCCTGTTTTATATACGTTACTTGGTATAATTCTTTTTATAGTTATACTGGTTTCTATAAAGGTTTCCGTAATTGTTGATTACGGTGAAAAAACTTTTGTAACGCTGCAATATCTTTTTATTAAAATCCCGATTGTAGACCCAACAAAAGAAAAAAAACCTAAGAAAGAGAAAAAGCCAAAGAAGGATAAAGGCAAAAAAGGTACTGAAGCTGCAGCAGAAGCAACCGATACCTCTGCCGAAATAACAGAGGGCGAGAGTGTAGCAACCGATAGTGCAACAGATACAGCTACAGGAAAAGCAAAGAAGCAGCCTAAACAAAAGAAACCGGGCAATAGCCTTATTAAACAGCTTTACCTTGACCAAGGCTATGAGGGCCTTGAAAAAATGCTTCGTGCAGTAGGTAATAGTCTTGGCGGTTTCTTTGGAAAGCTTTATAAAACCTTTACAATAGACGAGCTTTATATTACAATGATAACAGCAGGCGGTGATGCGGCTGATACCGCTATAAAACACGGAAAGCTTTGTGCGTGGTTATATCCCGTTCTCGGTAAAGTCGTTTCTACCTGTAAGGTAAAAAAATATGATTTCGATATAAGTCCTGATTTCCTTGCAACGAAATCAACTGCAAAGGCTTACGTTCGTTTTCACGTTGTACCAATAAAAATCACAAATGCAGCAGTTGTTCTTGCAGTTCAACTTGCATTTAAGGTTCTCTTTAAGATTCTTTTCTCTAAAAAGAAAAGTGATAAGAGTAAAAAGACTGTAACCCAAGAGGTAACTGAAGCTGTTGAAACAGCTGCCGAGGGTGCAAATAAATAAAAAATATTTTAATTTACATAATCAGGAAGGAGTTTTCTATCATGGAAAAATCAGCAAACGGTATTCTCAGAACAACAATTGAAAAGGTGAGAGATTTAGTTGACGTAAGTACAATTATAGGTGAGCCTATTAACTTACCTGACGGTCTTACAATTATCCCTGTATCAAAGGTTACATACGGCTTTGCTTCAGGCGGTTCAGACTTCCCTTCAAAAAATAACGTTGAGCTTTTCGGCGGTGCAGGTGGTGCAGGTATCACAATCAACCCCGTTGCTTTCCTCGTTGTTAAAGACGGTGACGTTACAATTAAGCATATCGTTTCAAACGACAATGCAGTTGAAAGAGCAGTAAGCTTAGTACCCGAAATGTTTGATAAGGTTACAAACCTTGCAAAAAAGAAAAAAGCTGATGCTGAAGTAGATGTTGAAGCAACAGCTGAATAATCTTTTATAATTTCATAGGCGAATTGAGCAATTCATTTCGCCCAAACCACCTGCATATTATTTTTTGAAAGCAGGTGGTTGTTTTGCTAAATAGAATATGTATTGTTTTTGTTTTAGTTAGCGTTATTTTAAGGTCGTTTTGCGTGGTTTCATATGCAACTACAGACGATGAACTCGTTTTATCAGCTTCATCGGCTGTTCTTATGAATGCCGGTACAGGTGAAATCGTTTATCAAAAAAATTGTTATGAAAAACGCGGAATCGCAAGTACAACCAAAATTATGACGTCGATTTTGCTTCTTGAAAATCTTGATTTATCAACAGATATCAAGGTTAAGGGCGAAGATGTTAAAATTGAGGGTACGTCTGTAGGCTTAAAGGCCGACGATATTGTTACGGGCGAAGTGTTGCTTAAAGGAATGCTTTTAGAGAGTGGAAATGATGCGGCAAATGTTACTGCGACTGCAGTAAGCGGTACTATTGATGCTTTTTCTCTGCTTATGAATGAAAAAGCTAAATCAATAGGTATGAAAAACACATCCTTCAAAAATCCTTCGGGCTTGACGGAGGATGGCCATTTTTCTACCGCCTATGATATGGCTTTGCTTACACGATATGCGTTGCAAAACCCTGATTTTAAAAGTATATGCTCTTTAAAGCAGTCAAGGGTTATTTACGGCAATCCGCCATATAAAAGAACCTTTACTAATCATAACAAGCTTCTTGATAGCTGTGAAGGTGTTTTTGGCGTTAAAACGGGGTTTACAAAGGCTTCGGGAAGATGCCTTGTAAGTGCTTGTGAAAGAAACGGTTTAACTCTTATTGCCGTTACTCTTAAAGCACCTGACGATTGGAATGACCATAAAAAGCTATATGATTACGGTTTTGAAAAATCAGTAAAAAGAAGCATTCGGTTTGATGATAGTAGTATTAAAGTAAGCGTTATAGGTTCAGAAAAAAAGTGTGTTAATGCGGAGCTCTCATCTGATTTAAGCTTCTTTTCTGTAAAAGAAATTGAAACAAAAACAATTATTTATTGCGAACAGTTTTTATATGCAGATATAAAACGTGGTGACGTTGTAGGCAAGGTTGAAGTAAGAGATAATTTTAATAATCTTATTTGTGAAAGCCTGCTTATAAGCGAAGAGGCTGCCTCGTTAAGCTTTGAACCACAAGAGGAGTCACCATCATTCTTAGACAAATTAAAAAAGATAAAAGGATAAATTGAATATAAATTATGGCACAGGAAAGATTACAAAAATATTTATCAGAATGTTCTGTTGCTTCAAGACGAAAAGCAGAAGAACTTATAAAAGCAGGTAAAGTAAGAGTTAACGGCGTAGTTGCTCAGTTGGGTGATAAGGTTGACCCTAAAAAAGATACTGTTACTGTTAGCGGAAAAAAGGTTGTTGCAGTAAAGCAAAAGTATTATATAATGCTTAACAAGCCAAGAGGCTACGTTACAACAATGAGTGATGAATTAGGTAGAAAATGCGTCGCTGAGCTTGTTGAGGACGTAGGTGCCACCGTTTACCCTGTAGGCAGGCTTGATAGAGATTCTGAGGGCTTGTTGCTTCTTACAAATGACGGTGAGTTTGCAAATGCCGTAATGCACCCAAGAAAGCACGTTCCCAAAACTTATAGAGTAACCGTTCGTTCAAATATCAATGATGCTCAGATTGAAAAGCTTGAAAATGGTATTGATATTGACGGTGATGGTCGCGAAACATTACCTGCAAACGTTAGAATTATCGAGAAGAGCGCGGGCAGAAGTGTTTTCGAAATTACTATTTACGAGGGCAGAAACAGACAGATTCGAAAAATGTGCGAAGAGGTGAGCCTTGAGGTTATAAGACTTAAAAGGAATGCCGTCGGCTCTATTAAATTAGGTATGCTAAAGCCGGGTAAATGGCGTGAGCTTACTGAGGATGAAGTGCATCGCCTTCAAGCTCAATAAGCAGAATGAAATTGACAACAATCTATGTATTTAGTATAATTATATAATAACTTTAATTTAGAGGATATTAAAATGATAAGAAGTATGACAGGCTTCGGCAGAGCTCAGGCTGCTGTTGAGGGATACAATATTACTGTTGAAATCAAAAGCGTTAATAACAGATATTTTGATTTTTATGCAAAAATGCCAAGAACCTTTTCTTTTCTTGAAGAAAAGGTAAAAAGCCTTCTTTCAACTGAAATTTCAAGAGGTAAGGTTGAATGCAGTATTCAGATTGAAACAACTGCTGATGAAAGCGTTATCGTTAGTGTTAACGAGCCTCTCGCAAAGGGCTACGTTAATGCGGTTGAAGAGCTTGCAGATAAATTTGCATTAAAAAACGATTTAACAGCACTTTCTATTGCTCGTTTTTCTGACGTGCTTTCTATTACAAAAGCACCCGTCGATGAAGAGGATTTATGGAATAAGGTTCAAAGCGTTGTTAAGGATGCGCTTAGTAGCTTTATTTCAATGAGAGAAACAGAGGGCGAGAGGCTTAAAGCTGACGTTCTTTCAAGAGCGGATACAATCATTTCAAACGTTGCTTATATTGAAGAGCGTTCACCTGAAACCGTAAAACAGTATTCTGAAAAGTTACTCGAAAGAATGAAAAACGTTTTGGGTGACACTCAGATTGATGAGGCAAGAATTCTTACAGAGGCAGCTATTTATGCTGATAAAATTGCCGTTGCCGAGGAAACTGTAAGATTAAGAAGTCATATTGACCAGTTACATACGTTACTTTCGTCTAACGAAGCAGTTGGTAGAAAGCTTGACTTCCTCGTTCAGGAAATCAACCGTGAGGCTAATACAATAGGCTCAAAGGCTCAGGATGTTGATATTGCAAGAAGAGTTATTGATATCAAAGCCGAGGTTGAAAAAATCAGAGAGCAAATACAAAATATCGAATAGGATTGATAATATGAAGCTTGTAAATATCGGTTTCGGTAATCTTATAAACGCCGATAGAGTTGTTGCTGTAATCAGTCCCGAATCTGCACCTGCCAAGAGAATGATTCAGGAATGTAAAGAGAGAGCACAGCTTATAGATGCAACCCACGGCAGAAAAACAAAAGGCGTTATTATTACTGACAGTGATAACGTTGTATTATCCTTTTTAACTGCTGAACAATTGTTAGCAAGATTCAATGACCAAAAGGGAGGACAAGGCTTTGGATTTGAAGAATAAAGGTATGCTTGTTGTTTTTTCAGGCCCGTCGGGCTGTGGTAAAGATACTGTTTTAGAAAAAGTTAAAGAAAAAGGTTGTGTTTTTGATAAAACCGTTTCTGTTACCACAAGAACAATTCGTAGTAACGAAACTGACGGTGTTGATTACTATTTTACATCAAGAGAAGATTTTCAAAAGAAAATTGACAACAATGAATTTGTAGAATATACCCTGTATAGTGGTAATTATTACGGAACGTTAAAAACTGAAGTTGAAAATCGCGTTAATAAAGGCGGTTGCGTTCTTCTTAAAATTGAGGTTGAGGGTGCAGAAAATATTAAAAAAGCTTTTCCTGAAGCTGTTTCTATTTTCATTTTCCCGCCTTCAAAGGAAGAGCTTAAAAAACGTCTTATAGGCAGAGGCACAGAAACAGAGGAAAGCCTTAATATCCGATATAGCGTTGCGCTTACAGAGATGGAAAAAGCTCCGACTTATGATTACGTGGTTATAAACGATAATGTTGATTTGTGTGCAGAAAAAGTTTGTAGTATTCTTGAAGCAGAGAAAACAAAATACTTACGTATGCAAACCATTATTGATGAAATATTAAACAAATAATTGAAAGGAAGATAAATTTATGCTTAATCAGGACCTTAGTAAAGTTCTTTCAGGTCACATCAGCCGTTACTCTCTTGTAACTGCTACTGCAAAACGTGCTCGTGCAATCTCCGACAAAAACTTAGAGGATAAGGTTATTACAACCGAAAAGCCCGTAAGCGAAGCACTCAATGAGCTTATTAATGAAGAATACAAAATCATTGAGCCCGACGAAATCGCAAATATCTGATTATGCTTGACGGTGGTTTTTTTGCCGAGGTTGCCGTTGAAGGCATAGCATATCATTTCGATTCGCCCTATTCATATAAAATACCGCTTGAATTAGAGGGTAGTGCCTTAGCGGGAAGCCGTGTTTTAGTGCCTTTCGGTAACGGAAACCGAAAAAAACAAGGACTTATATTGTCTGTGAAGCCGATTTTTGAAGCTGAAAGCGGAGTGAAATTAAAATCAATAAGTGCAGTGCTTGATAAAGCGCCACTTTTTGATGATGAAATGATTTCACTTGTTTTTTGGCTGAAAGAAAACACCTTTTGCACTCTTTACGAGGCTGCAAAGGCGATGCTTCCGGCCGGTATAGGTCTTAATTACGTTGTATCGTATATGGCGAATACAATAACCACTGAAAAAGAAAACAAATTATCAGAGGATGAATTACGAATTTACAACTATTTAAAGGGTGGTTGTAAATTTGTAAAAAAAGAAAAGATTTTATCTGATTTAGGCTTTGACAATGAAACGAAAATCCTTGATAAGCTTGTAAAGCAGGACGTTTTAATTACAAACGTTGATGCCAAGCGAAAGGTAGGGGATTTGACTGTTAAAAATGTGCGTCTTGCCGTTAGTGAAGCTCAAGCAGAAGAGATAGCCCCAACCTTAACAACAAAGCAAAAGAGCGTTTTGAATTTGCTTATAGATATAGGTGGCGCTTCCGTTAAAGAGGTTTGCTATTTTACAGGTGTTACGCCGGTTGTTGTCAGTGCCCTTGAAAAGAAAGGCTTAGTTGAAATCTTTGACAGTGAAATTTACAGAAAGCCCGGCTATGACCGCTCGAAAGAAAATGCACCGTCACCGGTTTTAACTGCTTCTCAAAACGAAGCCTATCAAAAGCTTTTAGATAAATATAATGCTCCTGAGGGTGCTGCCGCACTTCTTTACGGTGTAACAGGCTCGGGTAAAACTCAGGTCTTTTTGAAATTAATTGAAAAAGTAGTGAATGATGGTAAAGGCGTTATCGTAATGGTGCCTGAAATTGCTCTTACACCTCAGACTCTTGGTATTTTCTATTCTCATTTTGGCGACAGTGTTGCTGTTTTTCACAGTGCTCTTTCAGCAGGCGAGAGAATAGACGAATGGAAAAGGGTTAAAAACGGTGAAGCTAAAATCGCAATCGGTACACGATCTGCAGTTTTTGCACCTTTTTCAGATTTAGGTCTGATTGTTATCGACGAGGAGCATGAGCATACCTATAAATCAGAAATGTCACCACGCTATCACGCCCGTGACGTTGCAAGATTCAGATGTGCATATAACAATGCTTTATTATTGTTGTCGTCTGCAACACCATCCGTTGAGTCATATAAAAATGCAATTGATGGGAAGTATACTTATATAAAGCTTTCTCAAAGATACGGTAAAGCGGTTTTACCTCAGGTAGTAACCGTTGATATCAGCAATACTCAAGGAGCTTTAAGCAACGAGCTTTACGAGGCTCTTGAAAAATGCCTTGAGGATAAAAAGCAAGCAATTCTTCTTATGAATAGAAGAGGCTTTAATACCTTTGCAAGCTGTGGTGCTTGTAAAACTGTATTAACCTGTCCGAATTGCAGTATATCTTTAACTTATCACAGTGCAAATAAAAGGCTTATGTGCCACTATTGCGGACATTCTGAAATATATACCGACGTTTGCTCTGTGTGTGGTGAAAAAGCAGTGAGATATGCAGGCTTCGGTACTCAAAGAATAGAGGAAGAATTAGAGAATATTTTTCCGGGTGCCCGTATTTTACGTATGGACGCTGATACAACAATGGCGAGATATTCTTATCAGGAAAAATTAACCGCCTTTGCAAATGGTGAGTACGATATCCTTTTAGGTACGCAAATGGTTGCGAAAGGTCTCGATTTCCCTCGTGTTACTCTTGTTGGTATAATCTCAATAGACCATCAGCTATATAACGACGATTTCAGAAGCAGTGAAAGAGCATTTGATTTGTTAACTCAGGTTATAGGCAGATCGGGTAGAGGTGATTTTGAGGGCAAAGCATATATTCAGACTACCTTACCTGATAATGATATTATTGAGTTGTCAGCTCAGCAGGATTACGAATCATTTTTCGAAATGGAATCAGTCATTAGAAAAAGTATGGTTTATCCACCGTATTGTGATATATGCTCGGTAACCTTTACAAGCGAGTTGTTTAACAACTCCTTTAAAAGTGCAAAAATTTTCTCTGGTATGGTGATAAAAGCGGTCAGTGAAGAGTTTACAGATGTAAAAATAAATCTTCTCGGCCCGATTCAACCGAGAGTATCAAAAATCAGTAATAAATACAGAAACGTTTTAACTATTAAATGTAAAAATAATAAACGCTTTCGCAGTATGATGTCACAGCTTTTAAAAGCCTATCTTAAGGATACGAAAAACTGTACTGCAAGCGTTACTGTTGATATAAATCCGCTTTCATAGGATTTTTAGTTTAATTAGATAATGAGTGATATAAAAATTCACTCTGAAGGAGTATATTGTGGCTATTAGAAATATAAGGGTTGATGATGACCCTATTCTCAGAAAAAAATCACGCGAGGTTACAGAATTCAACGACCGACTTTTTGATTTGCTTGACGATATGAAGGAAACTATGTATCATTCAGGCGGCGTTGGCCTTGCAGGGCCTCAGGTTGGTGTTTTAAAAAGAGTAGTAGTAATGGATGTAAGCGAAGACAGAAACGATTTTATCGAGCTTATAAACCCGGAAATCACATTTGAGGATGGTACTCAAACAGGTGTTGAGGGTTGCCTTTCACTTCCAGGTCTTCAAGGTACTGTAACTCGTCCTAATGTTGTCAAAGTAAAGGCTCAGAATAGAGATGGAAAATGGTGTCTTTATAAGGGTGAAGCCTTAAAGGCTCGTTGCTTCTGCCATGAAATTGACCATTTAGACGGTATTCTTTATAAAGATAAGCTTGATGAGGGCGAGTGCCTTTATAGAGTTGAAGTAGAAGAAGACTGATTTATTTCAGAATTATAGATTTAAGGTGATTTTATGAAAATACTTTATATGGGCACACCCGATTTCGCGGTTAAGCCCTTAAAGGCCTTAATTGAAAATAATTATGAGGTTTGCGGTGTTGTAACTCAACCTGATAAGCCTGTAGGAAGAAAAGCAATTTTAACACCACCACCCGTTAAGGTTGAAGCTGAAAATGCAGGTATAAAAGTTTATCAACCGCAAACACTAAAAAATGGTGAAGGAATTGAGATTCTTAAAGAAACAAATCCCGACGTTGTAATAGTAGTTGCATACGGAAAAATCCTTCCTAAGGATTTCCTTGAGTTTTCGAAATACGGTTGCATCAATATTCATGGCTCTATTCTTCCTAAATACAGAGGAGCAGCGCCTATTCAAAGATGTGTGCTTGACGGTGAAGAGTATGCAGGCGTAACTGCTATGCAGATGGATGTTGGTCTTGATACAGGCGATATGCTTTTAATTGAGAAAACAAAAATCGGTGAAAATGAAACCTCGGGTGAGCTTTTTGAAAGATTGGCGGATATGGGTGCCGAGCTTCTTATAAAAACACTTGAAAAGCTCCAAAAGGGTGAATTAGTCCCTGAAAAGCAAAATGATGAAGAAAGCACCTACGCTTCAATGCTTGACAAATCAATGTCACCGGTGAATTGGGAAATTTCTGCACAGCAGGTGCATAATCAAATCAGAGGGTTAGACCCGTGGCCCGTCGCCCTTACTGTTTTTAACGGTAAAACCTTGAAATTATTCCGTTCATACGTTACTGATGCTTTAGGTAGCGGTGAAGCCGGCGCAGTAAAATCTGTTAAAGATGGTCTCGCAGTTTTCTGTGGTGACGGTAAAGCCGTTGTAATTACTGAGGTACAGTATGAGGGCAAGAAAAGAATGAGGGCAGCGGACTTCTTGCGAGGAAATCCTATTCCCGATGGTTATTCGTTGTTAAAGGATTGTTAACAGAATTTTACTTTTGTTGTAATGTTTTTATATTAGATTATTATCGGAGGGTGATATAATGCCATTTTTTTATATCGATTATTATTACATTGTGATTGTTGTTCCGGTTATAATTGCGTCTTTGATTATACAATCAAGGTTGAAATCAACTTATGCTAAATATTCAAAGATTAATAACGTTAAAAATCTTACGGGTGCTCAGGCAGCCCAAATGGTTTTAAATTATTATGGCATATACAACGTTCAAATTGAAGGCGTGCGTGGTACGTTGTCTGACCATTACGACCCAACCAAAAACGTAATAAGGCTTTCTGACGGTGTATATAACAGTACCTCCGTTGCTGCAATAGGGGTTGCTTGTCATGAAGCGGGTCACGCCGCACAGCATGCACAAGGCTATGCACCAATTAAAGTCAGAAATACTATTTTACCCGTTTGTAATATAGGCTCAACCTTATCGATGCCTTTGCTTATCGCAGGAATTATTTTTTCGTATGAGCCACTTGTTTGGATTGGTATAGGCTTCTTTTCATTCGTTGCAGTTTTTCAGCTTGTAACCTTGCCCGTTGAATTCAATGCAAGTAAAAGGGCTTTAAGCGTTATTGAATCAAATGGTCTTCTTACCTTTGAAGAAAAACAGGGTGCAGCAAAGGTGCTTAAAATGGCGGCAATGACCTACGTTGCAGCACTTGCTACAAGCATTGCTCAAATTCTTCGTTTGATTTTAAGATTCGGTGGGAGAGGCAGACGATGACGAAAAAACCAAGAGAAATAGCCTTCGAAATTCTTTGTAAAATCGAAGCGGATAAAGCATATTCAAATATAGCTATTGACAGTGCTGTTAAGATGTACAATCCTGACAGCACTGATTGTGCTTTTATTTCTTGTTTGGTTTACGGTGTAATTGAAAGAAAAATAACACTTGATTACATAATAAATAAGTATTTATCCCAGCCTATAGCTAAATTAAAAACTCCCGTGCTTACCGCCTTGCGAATTGGTGCATATCAAATTTTATTTATGGATAAAATTCCTGAAAGAGCAGCAGTTAATGAAACGGTAAATATAATTAAAAAAGGTAAATTTTCTTATGCTTCCGGGCTTGTTAATGCAGTGTTGAGAAAGATTTCCGATAATAACGAATTGGATTTTTCTGCTCTTAGCGGTGACGAGCTTACATCGGTTAAATACTCAGTACCTGAGGAGCTTGTTAAGTTTTTAAATCATCATTACGGCAAGGAAAATGCAGAGGAATTCTTTAAGCACAGCCTTTTACCGAAAAAGATTTTTGTGCGTGTAAATAACGTTAAAATAACAACGGATGCTTTAATTGAATTTTTTAAAAACGAAGGCGTAAGTGCTGATAAGACCTGCGTTTCTGATGCATTAGAAATTAGCTTTAATGGCGCGGTTTATAACCTTGAATCATATAAAAAAGGATATTTTCACGTTGAGGATTTATCATCTCAGCTTTGTGTTGAAGCGTTAGACGTGTTTTCGGGTTGCACTGTAATTGACGTTTGTGCCGCCCCCGGCGGTAAAACCTATACAATTGCCGAGAAAATGAATAATAACGGCACTGTTATTTCTTGTGATATTTATTCACAAAGAACCGATTTAATTAAAAACGGTGCCGTAAGATTAGGTCTTAGCTGTGTTAAAACCGCGGTAAACGATGCTTCAGTTTTTAATGAAGAGCTTCCAAAAGCAGACAGAGTTCTTTGTGACGTGCCTTGCTCAGGCTTAGGTATAATCACAAAGAAGCCTGAAATAAAATATAAAAAGCTTGATGATGCAAAATCTCTGTTACCCATACAAAAAGAGATTTTAAATACCTCGTCAAAATACGTTAAAAGTGGTGGTAAGCTAGTTTACTCTACTTGTTCAATTAACCCTAACGAAAACAGAAAAATATGTGACGCTTTTTTAAAGGAAAACCCTGATTTTTCATCAATTAAAGCGTTACCCGATATAGAAAGAACGGTTGAAGAAGGGGATTATCTCACTCTTTTCCCGCATAAAAATAATTGTGACGGCTTTTTTGTTGCCGTTTTTGTAAGAAAGTAAGGAATTTATGAGTAAAAAGGATATTGTTTCATTAAATTTTGAAGAGCTTTGCCAAGAGTTTAAAGAATTAGGCTTACCTAAATTCAGAGCAACTCAGGTTTACGACTGGCTTCATAAAAAATGCGTTTCTTCGTTTGAGGATATGACGAATATCTCGAAGGATATGATTCGCTTATTAAGTGACAATTTTGTCATATTTTCCTGTACTATTGAAAAAAAGCTCGTTTCGCAGTATGATAATACTGTAAAATATCTTTTTACCTTGCCTGACGGTGAGTATCTTGAGTGTGTTGTTATGGATTATAAATACGGCCATACAATATGCGTTTCAACTCAGGTAGGTTGCAAAATGGGGTGTGCTTTCTGTGCCTCGGGTATCGGTGGCTTTAAAAGGCACCTTGCCCCCTCGGAAATTCTCGGTCAGATTTATGCCGCTCAAAGAGATTTGTCCTTGCGCATTTCCCGTATCGTGCTTATGGGTATGGGTGAGCCTCTCGATAATTACGATAACGTTATGAAGTTTCTTTCTCTTGTAAGCGATGAGAAGGGGCTTAATATCGGTATGAGGCATATCTCACTTTCTACAAGCGGTATTGTACCTCGAATCTATGATTTGCTCGATAAAAACCTTCAGTTAACGCTTTCAGTTTCTTTACATGCGCCAAACGATGAAATTCGTTCAAAAATAATGCCTGTTAATAATAAATGGGGCGTTGATGAATTACTTAAGGCTTGTAAGCTTTACGGTGATAAAACCTCGAGAAGAATTTCTTTTGAGTATGCAATGATGAAGGGCGTAAACGATACCCCCGAATGTGCTAAAGAATTAGCCTTGAAGCTTAAAGGTATTTTATGTCATATAAATCTTATTCCTGCAAACGAGGTTGCAGAGAAAAGCCATAAACGAAGTGCTGACAGTGATATTGAAAGCTTCAAAAAAATTCTCGAAAAACACGGTCACACTGTTACAATTAGAAGAACATTAGGGTCAGATATTAATGCTTCCTGCGGTCAGCTACGCAGAGAAAAAATAAAAGAAGATAACAATAATAAGTGAGGTGAAACACCGTGCAGGTTTATGCAAAAACTGATATAGGTAAAAAAAGAGAAACAAACCAAGATGCTTTCGACACAGGCTATTTTAATGACGGCACTGTTTGGGCTGTTGTTTGCGACGGTATGGGCGGTGTTTCAGGTGGTCAGGTAGCAAGTGCTTTATGTATCGATAAAACGGTTAACGCTCTCAAACGCTCATACAGAGAAAATATGACTGTAAACAATGTTAAGAATATGCTTGTTTCAGCAATAAATGCTGCAAACTCTTATGTTTTTGATGAATCCCTTAAGGATAGAGAATTAAAGGGGATGGGTACAACTATTGTTGCAGTTGTAATTGTTAATGGTATAGCCGTAATTGCTCACGTAGGCGATAGCAGAGCTTATCTTGTAAACGATACCATAAAACAGATTACAAAGGACCATTCATACGTTCAGTTGTTAGTTGATAATGGTAAAATCACACCTGAAGAAGCAGAAACACACCCTGACAAAAATATCATTACAAGAGCAATCGGTATCGAGGGCTTTGTTGACGTTGAAGTTGATATGGTGGATATTAAAGCTGCAGATAAGCTTCTTTTATGTACCGACGGTTTAAGCGGTTACGTAAAAGATGGAGATATTTTAAAAATAGTAAAAGAGTACGGTGATTCTTCAACCGAAAAACTTGTGGAAACGGCAAATCTTAACGGCGGTCGCGACAATATAACCGTAGTTTTGATTTCAAGCGATAATCAAGGAGAGTAAGTATGGAAAATTATGTAGGTAAAAGGCTTGACGGCAGATACGAGATACAAGACGTTATCGGTGTTGGCGGTATGGCTATTGTTTATAAAGCGTACGATAATATTGATGATAGAATTGTTGCAGTTAAGGTGCTTAAAGACGAGTATCTTGCAAACGAGGAATTTCGCAGAAGATTCAAAAATGAGTCTAAAGCAATCGCAGTTTTATCACATCCAAATATCGTTAAGGTTTTTGACGTGAGCTTCGGTGACAGGCTTCAGTATATTGTTATGGAATATGTTGAAGGCATCACTCTTAAGGAGTACATAGAAAAGTGCGGAAATATTGATTGGAATGAGGCATTGTTCTTTATTATTCAGATTCTTCGTGCTCTTCAGCATGCTCATGATAAAGGTATTGTTCACCGTGACGTTAAGCCTCAGAATATTATGCTTCTTGAAAACGGAACGATTAAAGTTACTGACTTTGGTATCGCCCGTTTTAGTCATAGCGAAACAAGAACAGTAACTGAAAAGGCTATCGGCTCTGTTCATTATATTAGTCCCGAGCAGGCTAAGGGTGAGCTTACCGATGAAAAGGCGGATATCTATTCAGTCGGTATAGTGCTTTACGAAATGTTAACGGGTAAATTACCCTTTGATGGTGATAGCGCCGTTGCAGTTGCTTTAATGCAGGTTAACGATGAGGCTACTCTTCCTCGTACGATAAACTCAGAGATTCCTATGGGCTTTGAGCAGATTACTATGAAAGCAATGCAAAAGGTACCGCGTGAAAGGTATCAAACTGCGGCTGAAATGCTTCTCGACCTTGAAGAATTAAAGCGTAATCCCAATATTAAGTTTGATTATAGAACTTATTTTGTTGATAAAGAGCCTACTCGTCCTATTGCTAAAATCCAAGATAAAAAGAAGCCCGTTGTTAACATTAACGATGATTTAAATGATGGTGACGTTAAGGAATACGTTTCTACTGCTGCTGTTACAGACGTTCAGAATAAAACAGCACGTCGTCCTGTAAAGCCCCGTCGCGAAGCTACCGCAACAGCAACTAAAAGTAAAAACGGTAAAAGCGTTGCGATTGTAGCGGGTATTGCAGTAGCTCTCGTTATTTTCATTATTATTCTTATAGTATCTATGCTTAAAAATGGTAATATTACCTTAGGCGTAGGAAAGAAAATTGAGGTTGATAGCTTTATTGGCTTGAATTATCAAGAAGATATTCTCAGCAACGAGGATTTTGATGAAAAATATAATTTCGAAACCTATTATGCTTCTTTCTCAGATGGTGAAGAAGGATGTGTTTATGACCAAGACCCTGAAGCAGGAGATACAATTCCGAAGGGCTCAACTATCCGTCTTTATATAGTTAAAGCGGGCGAGGGTCAGGTTGTTCCCGATTTCATAGGAAAGAATTATAAAGAGGTTAGTGATTCTCTTGAGCGATTAGGCTTTACGGTTACTGTAGTGCCTATTGAGTCGGATGAATTAGAAATTGGTCAGGTTGTGCGTACTGTACCTGCTGCCAATTCAAGTGTTTTAGCAGGGTCAACCGTTACCGTTTACTATGCAGCGGACGTAAACTCAAATAAGCTTTTCAAAATGCCGAAGCTCGAGGGTAAATCTTTAGAAGAAGCAAAGGAGCTTCTTAAAAAGAATGGCTTAGTGCTTACAAAGATTGAAACTGCTGATAGCAGCATCGAAAAGGATTACGTTATAAATCAGTCACCGGCTGACGGCTCACCTGTTAAAGCGGGTGATAGCGTTGTGCTCACCGTAAGCTCAGGCTGTCTTAACGCAGAAAAGCTTCTTACTTTACCTCGTGCGGGTAAAATTACAGTAAAGGTTATGCTTGACGGTGAAACAATTAAAAGTGAAGTCGTTGATACGAATAACGTTACTTCATATCTGGTTAGTGCAAGCGGTAATTTGCCTGAATCTAAAATTGAAGTTTATTTAAACGATGCTCTTTACTATGAGGCAACAGTTGATTTCACAAGAGAGCCAGTAAACTTCAAGAAAGAAAAAACAAATGACGTTGCTTTTTATGTTGATGTTATAGGTATGGAGGAGCTTGAAGCAATAGCTGCTCTTAATGCTAACGGTTATAAAAACATAACCTTAAAATATGAGGTTAGCTTCGAAAAGGCGGGTACGGTGATTAAACAGTCACCCGTGTATAGCTCTGCGCCGCATCTTGATAAAACTACCTCTATTGTTTTAACAGTTGCAAAGGATGCATCTACAGCTACAACAGAACCATCAACAACACCAACTATTATAGTTCAATAAATATGGATAAAATTTTAGACGGAATAATTATAAAAGGTATCGGAGGCTTCTATTACGTAGAAGCCTTCGGTGAAATTTATGAGTGCAAAGCAAGAGGTGCATTCAGAAAAAAGAAAATTACCCCTCTTGCAGGTGATAAGGTAACTATCACCGTGAGAGAAAACAAAGAAAATACTATTGATGAAATTAAAGAAAGAAAGAACTTTCTGTTACGTCCACCCGTAGCTAATATAGATACTTTAATTATCATATCTTCTGTTAAGGAGCCGGTGCCAAGCTTACTTGTTATAGATAAGCTTACCGCTATTGCAGTTGATAAAGGTATAAAGCCTTGTGTTGTTTTTTCAAAAAGCGACTTGGGTGACACCTCGGATTATGAAGCTATATATAAAAAGGCGGGGATTCCTGTTGCATCTGTTTGTTGTAAAACGGGCGATGGCATAGACGAGGTTAAAAGGATGATAGGTGATGGTATTACTGTTTTTACGGGTAATACGGGTGTAGGTAAATCATCTCTTTTGAATTCAATCGATGAAAGATTTTCTCTTGCTACGGGCGAGGTAAGTGATAAATTAGGCAGAGGTCGTCATACCACAAGAGAGGTTACTCTCTACAAAATCGGTAACGGCTACGTTGCCGATACTCCCGGCTTTTCTTCCCTTGATATTGAGCAGACGAGCGAAGTGATAGTAAAAGAAAATCTTCCCTTCTGCTTTCCTGAATTCAGCGAGTATTTAGGTAAATGCAAATTTACAAGCTGTTCTCACACCGTTGAAAAAGGGTGCCTTATTTTAGAGGCTCTTGATAACGGTGAAATTGATAAAAGCCGTCACGCAAACTACGTTTCAATGTATAATGACGTTAAGGATTTGAAGGATTGGCAGCTGTAACGTTTTTTAATCATCTTCATAATATGTAGTAAACTTATTAAGGAGTGGTGATTTATGAAAGTAGTTGTTTGCCGTAGTCCCAAGATTCTTAAAGGTTTTCTTAAGCTTGTGTTCGGTATAAAAGAATGAAAAATATAAAAACGTCTTGTTTTCAAAACGAAAACAAGACGTTTTTTACTAAAACTTTGTTATTGTACCTGCATTATACTCAAATGGTACAAATCCGGCTTCAATAGCAGGGGAGTTGTCAGCAAGTGTGAAATCACGGTTTTCGGCATCCTTAAACAACGGGTCTGCTAATACAGCATTGTTATAATAGCCTCTGCCTCTCATACCGAGAATGTTTTCACAGTCAAAAATGCTTGTAGATGAACCTGAAAATACCGTTTTACCGAATGTGTTATAATCCCAATAAAGATTCTTATCATCAACAAACCAATCCATACTCAACGTTTCAAAGTACATAGGTGAATCATCACCAACAAGAATATTGTTGTAAAGATATAAAGAGTTATGCTCTTCTTTTCTTGTGATTTTAAACTGACCCTCACCACCGAATGCAAAAATATTATTTTTAATCATATTATCCTTGCCGTAATGCTGATGGAAGGTTTGTGAAGAGCAATCATATACAAGGTTGTTTTCAACGAGAATTTCAGAAGAGCCTTCGTCAAGGTAAATACCCCAACCGCCATAGCCGTATTGACCTTCGTCACAGCCTACGTTGTGAATTATATTACCTGAAATAACTGTGTCGGGCTGAATACCGAGGGTATAAATGCCGCCCATATCGGAAAGCCAGGCGTTACCGATATTGTAAATGAGATTGTTGCTGATATTAATGTTGTTTGTAGGATTATCCGTATAACCCCAATTCCAACCAACAGAAATACCTGTATACCAACCGTCGTGAATTTCGTTGTGGGTAAGGTCGCAATCAATAGCGTGAGTAAGAAGTATACCGATAGCGTTATTGAAAATTCTGCCGTAATTGCTTATGTGACAATCGGTAACGTCAATGTTTTGTGTTGATGCAGGAACTACGAATTGTCCGTTAATAAAAATTGCGTTACCGCCAATTTCATTGAATAAACAGCTTGTGATTTTACAGTCCTTTGAAGCATTGTCAAATTTTACTGCAGAGTAAGAGATATTCTCAAACTTACAATCAGTAAAATTGATTCCGTTTGAAGAGTTAACGAGTATTGTAGCCGGAACCTCGAATGCCGCCTGAGGATGCTCAACACCGTATTTAATTATTTTTGAAAGCTCGTGAGCTTTATCAAAGGGATATCCTGTGTGAGTACCGTCAATATGGTTCCAGTCGGTGTTTATAAAATCAATGCCCTGGAACGAAATATTACTTGCACCGTCAACTGAGATTAACTTTTCGTTAACGCCTGCGAAAAGCACGGTGTTTTCTAAAGTATCGTTTTCTTCAGGTATGTAGTAAAGCTTTTCTTCGCTACGGTCAAGGTACCATTCACCCGGGAGTGAAAGGGCTTCTCTAACGTTTTCTAAAATGTAGTTATCGTCAACTCGAGTTTTCATAGCCGTAGGCTTTGTTGTAATGATTTTACCCGTTTCAATATCAATTGAATGCACGGGTAATAAATCCTCACACCAGAAGTGCATAAGCTTAACGTCAATATCAGTCTGATTTTTAAAGTTAAGTAAATCCTCGGGATGAGCATATAAAACAGGGGAGTATACGAAGAAATTTGCATCCCATTCTGAAATGATTTTTTCGTTATCCTCAGGCTCTTTAGCTACCTTGAAAACGTCTGTTTTAGGATAATTCGGTCTTGAAAGACGCTTGCCGTCCTTGAACATAGAACGGAAATAATCGTCATCACTTTCTACGTGCATATCTGTAACGAAAGCATCAACGTTATTGATTCTGGTCTTTTCCCAATTACCCTTTACCTCTTTAGAGCCTGTAAACTCAACCTTTTCGTTAGGATATGAACGGTAAAGAACGTTACTCTTATCAGTACCGTCGAAGGTTACAGTATCAAAAATCTCATACGTACCTTCTCTGAGCCACACAGTGATTTTTTCATTTTCGGGTACGTTTAATACTTTTAGCTTTTCTTTAGCACCCTTTAAGCTTTTTAAAGGTGCCTCAAGTGTGCCCTCAGCATTATCGTCACCGTTTAATGCTACTATTAAATCGTATTCGCCCATTGTAAATTCACCCTCGTCAAAAGCAGCTTTTTCAACAGGCTTTGCTTCGCTTGAAAATTCTGCAATTCTTTCGTCAGGGTAGTTTGCAATAAAAGCAACTACTCCTGCAATAATTGTTAAAACGAGAATCACTGATATAATGGGAACTGCAATTTTCTTAACCTTTTTCTTGTTGATATTTATTTTCATTTTAAATACCTCTTAAAACTTCACTCTTTCGCCTGTGTGGGCGTTTATGATAGCCTTGTGAACACCTATATAAGTGTTTGAAATGTATTTATCAAGATGAAGGCTGCCGAAAAACCAACGGTCAAAATCACTGCATTTTGAAAGCTCGTCAAAGTATGCGTTAAGCGTTGTAACTCTTACCGCCTCGTTATCGCCAAGCTTTAAAAAGCCTTTGATTGTTGTTGAGGGCTCGTGAGTAATTATAACGTCAATTTTGCAATCGTTATTTTCAAGGTTTGTTGCGCCCTCAAGAAGCTCTTCCTTTGAGGGTATTTCATATTTCAACCAAGGGTTATCCTCAATTCTTGAATCAAGGTCGGGGCTTTCACCGCCACCCATAGTAAAAATTTTCAAGCCGTCAATAGTGAAAACCTGACCTCTCATCAGGTGGAAAATGTTATCAGAAATCTGATGCACCTTGCCACCATTCCAGGAGGTGAGAGGGTAGCCGTTAAGCAAATCAAAATTTTCGTGAGTACCGTCAATAAAGCAAATATTATATTTCCTTTTAGAAAATGCTTTAAGTATCTTTTGCTCTGCCTTAGACCTGTCCCAGATAAAGCCAAAATCACCGCAGACTATTAAAGTATCACCCTCGTTAAGACATTTTAAAGCATTTTTTGAAAGTCTTTCGGGGTCGCCGTGAGTATCACCGGTAACGTAAACCATATTTTTAGCACCTCTTTAAAAATAAGTGTTTCTTTTTTATTAAATTTCAGCTTTTACTATTTCTTTTTTAAACAAAAAATGATATAGTTATAATATACTTTATATTCTATAACATTTTGCGGTGATTGTCTATGAAAAAATTACTGATTTTAATAAATTGTCTGATTCTTTTACTAACCGTCGTTTCACCTATCGCTTATGCTGAAGAAGGGGAAGCAGGAGTAAAAACAGAGAATGGTTATTATGATATTGAAGCTCCCGATTACGAAACCGAAATTGCTTTACTTGTAAATGCAGATACCGATACCGTTATATACAGTAAAAACGCTGATAAAATCACGGCACCCGCATCGCTTACAAAGCTTGTTACCGCAATGGTTGTGCTTTCTGAATGTACTAATCTTCAAAAAGAAATAACCTGCTCTTATGATGCAATTCATAGCCTCGACGGTACAGGTAGCTCTGTGGCAGGGCTTATGGTAGATGAAATTGTACCGTTAGAAATGTTGCTTTATTGTCTTTTCCTTCCAAGTGCTAACGATGCAGCACAAGTTCTTGCCGAAGAATTTGGTGGCGGTGATGCCGATGCTTTCGTTGTTAAAATGAATGAGCTTGTAAAAAAGTTAGGCTGTAAGAATACTCATTTTGCAAATGCTCACGGTCTTGATGATGAATCTGTAGTGGGCTTCGAAAGTGATACTCAAAACAGAACTACTGCAAGCGATATGTATTTAATTGCAAAAGAAGCTTTGAAGAATGATACTATAGTTAAAATATCGTCAAAATACGGCAAAACAATGCCCGAAACAAATAAGAGCGATGTCAGGTATCTTTATAACACTAATCCTCTTTTAAACAGCTATTCCGATTATTATTACGAGGGTGCTATAGGTCTTAAAACAGGTACAACCGATAAGGCTGGTGCATGTCTTATTTCAAGTGCAACTAAAGATGGCTATACTTATATTTCTATAGCAATGAGAGGTGTGCTTGACTATTCTGACGGCGTTAAAGAGTATAACTCTGCTTACCTTATGTGCCGTTATATGCTTCGTTGGGCGTTTTCAAATATTAAAATGAAAATTGTTGCCGACAATAACTATATTATGGGTGAGGTCGGTGTTAAATACGGCAGGGGAGCCGACTATGTTGGTTTAGTACCTAAGGAAAATATTGCCGTAGTAATTCACGAGGATTTAACAATTGAAGACCTTACACTTTCGTTACCGGAAAACTTCCCTGAAAGCGTACCGTCACCCATTGAAAAAGGCGAAAAGGTGGGCACGGGTCAGCTGATGTATGACGGCGTTGTTGTTGCAAACGTTGATTTAGTTGCTTACCAGACTGTTAAGAAGAATTATTTGTGGGCGGCTTTTAACTGGATTGAGGGTATCGCAACCTCCAAAGCTTTTCTTGTATTTATATTTATAGTTATAGTAGTTGCGGTTGTTCTTTTCTTCGGCACTAAAAATCAAAGAAAGAAAAAGAAGCGTCGCAAGAATACAATAGAGGTTGTAAAAGACTACAGTAAGCTTGCAAATTGATAATTTAAAACCTACAAAAATCACAAAGTAATTGTGTATATTAAACACAAGCAGAACTCTGTTTTTAGTAGTTTTGCTTGTGTTTTTTGGTTAAAAATATAAAATGCCGCTTGAGAAAAATATATGAAAAAACAAGAAAAAACGAGAAAACGAGAGATACTAGAAATTATTTTAAATTTATACAAAAAATGTGTTGACTTTAGGTTTTCGGTGTGATAATATATCAAAGCAATAAAGAGGGCGAAAGCCTAATATTATACGGAGGTAAACTGTTATGTCTACTTATATGCCTAAAGGCAAAACTGAGCGTCAGTGGTACGTTCTTGACGCAGAAGGCAGAACACTCGGTGACGTTGCTGTTGCAGCTGCTGTTCTTCTTCGCGGTAAGCACAAACCTACATTTGCTCCCCATGCTGATTGCGGCGATAGCGTTATCATCATCAATGCTGCTAAAGTCGTTCTCACAGGTAACAAACTTGAAGACAAAATCTACTATCATCACACAGGCTACGTTGGTAACATGAAGGCTGTTAAATACGGCACTCTCATGAAAGAGAAACCTGAGTTCGCTGTTCAGAAAGCTGTTAAGGGTATGCTTCCTGATAACACACTCGGCAGAGCTGCTATGTCACGTCTTCGTGTATACGCAGGTGCAGAACACGATCAGGCTGCTCAGAAGCCCATCGTTAGAGAATTTTAAGGGAGGAGGCACTAATTATGTACGAAAGCAAAGCATATTTCTACGGTACAGGTAGAAGAAAAAAATCAGTTGCACGTGTTCGTGTATATCCCGGTACAGGTAAGGTTACAATCAACGACAGAGATATCGACGATTATTTCGGTCTTGAAACACTCAAGCTTATCGTTCGTCAGCCTCTCGCTCTTACAGAGTCTCTCGAAAAATACGATGTAGTTTGCCGTGTTAACGGTGGTGGCGTTACAGGTCAGGCTGGTGCAATCCGTCATGGTATTGCAAGAGCTCTTCTTCAGTCAGAAGATGACGTTCGTCCCATCCTCAAAAAAGCAGGTCTTCTTACTCGTGACCCCAGAATGAAAGAAAGAAAGAAATACGGTCTCAAAGGCGCACGTCGTGCACCCCAGTTCTCAAAGAGATAATCAGTGTTATTTCATATTTTCCAGCTCCTTGCAGAAATGCAGGGAGTTGTTTTTGTTTACTCAAGGTATCCCAAAGGTGAAAGACTTGATATTGGTAAATTCACCTTGCGATTTTATAAAGACACAATAAAAGAACAAAAAATAACCTCTCTACTTTTGCTATAACAAAAGTAGAGAGGTTATAACATTATTATGCTTATATCTCTATAATATCATCATCTTCGGGAATTTCGATTTTTGTACCCTCATCTGAGTCGTCAAAAATTGAAATTTCGTCTGTTTCTTCAATAAGACCGTTGTATTTGTTAAATTCGGCAACCATTTTATTAAAGTTTTTAATTAAAATAAAATGACCGAGGAAAAGACCAAAAACACTGCAAAAAACAACGAGAGCACCGCTTTCGCTGAATTTCAAGCCGTAACGCTCAGCATTAAAATTCATTCTTTCAGCTAACTGATATTTCCAAACAAAGCCGTAAACGAAGACTGTTGCAAGACTCAAAATAAAAGAGGGGATGTATTTCATTGTTTTTCTGCCATCACCCTCGCAAAGAGTGTTAATATCTTTAGCTATTTTGTTCCAAAAATAAAGAGCGTAAATACCGAGAGTAATAATTGATAAAAAGTAGTATTTGAAAAGACTGCGTTGCTTAATTTCTGCTTTCAAAATTACGTACACCTTCTTTATGATTTATAAGTTCAGTATATTATAAATCTTGGTAAAAATCAAGATTATAAATGTTAACAATTATTGTTCTAAAATCCTTTATTTTCGGCAAAAAACCTCGTTTGTATCATTGACTTTTTTATAATTATATGTGATAATAATCTGTAAATTAATTTAGTTATTAAAAGTATTTTTAAGGGGGAGACTTCTCTTGAAGAAAGAACTCGCAAAACAATACGATCCTAAAAACGTTGAGGAGCGTATTTATAAATCTTGGTTAGACGGAAAATATTTCCATGCAAAGTGTGAAGAGGGTAAGCCTACTTACACTATAGTTATTCCGCCACCCAATATCACAGGTCAGCTTCATATGGGTCACGCGCTTGATAATACTCTTCAGGATATTCTTATTCGTTGGAAGAGAATGTCAGGCTTTGATACCTTGTGGCTTCCCGGTACTGACCATGCATCTATTGCTACAGAAGCTAAAATCGTTGAAGCAATGCGTGCTGAGGGTATTACTAAAGAAGACCTCGGTCGTGACGGCTTCCTTGTTCGTGCTTGGGATTGGAAAGAGAAATACGGTGGCAGAATTGTTGAACAGTTAAAGAAGTTAGGCTCTTCTTGCGACTGGGATAGAGAAAGATTTACTCTTGACGAGGGCTGCAACAAAGCTGTTAACACCGTTTTCAAAACTCTTTACGATAAAGATTTAATTTACAGAGGCAACCGTATGGTTAACTGGTGTCCCTGCTGTAATACTTCAATTTCTGATGCAGAGGTTGAGTATGAAGAAAAAGATGGTAGCTTCTGGCATCTTCTTTACACAGTTAAAGAAACAGGCGAAAAGCTTGAGCTTGCTACAACACGTCCTGAAACAATGCTTGGCGATACTGCAGTTGCTATTAACGCAGAGGATGAAAGATATAAGCATCTTCACGGCTGTCACGTTATTTTACCTCTTCTTAATAAAGAAATTCCCATTGTTTGTGATGAGCATGCAGATATGACAAAGGGTACAGGTGTTGTTAAAATTACACCCGCCCACGACCCCAACGACTTTGAGGTTGGTCAGAGATGTAACCTTCCTATCGTTCGTACCTTTACTTATGACGGTCGCCTTACAGGTGCTGAGGATAAGAGAATTGCGGACGAGCTTATCGCAAGCGGTAGAGCAACTGAAAACGAGCCTGAGGTTCTTGATTGCGGTAAATATGCAGGTATGACTACAATGGAAGCAAGAAAAGCTATTCTTGCAGACCTTGAAGCAGGCGGATATATTAAAGAAATTGAGCCTCTTAAGCATGAAGTTGGTACTTGCTACCGTTGCCATAGCACAATTGAGCCTATGGTTTCGAAGCAGTGGTTCGTTCGTATGGTGCCCCTTGCAAAGCCTGCTATTGAAGCAGTTGAAAAGGGCGAAACAAAGTTCGTTCCCGAAAGATTTACTAAGAACTACCTTAACTGGATGAACAATACTCGTGACTGGTGCGTTTCCCGTCAGCTTTGGTGGGGTCACAGAATTCCTGCTTGGTATTGTGAGGATTGCGGTGGCGTTACTGTTAGTGTTGATGCACCCGAAAAATGCTGTAAATGTGGCTCTGCAAATCTTAAGCAGGACGAGGACACTCTTGATACATGGTTCAGCTCAGCTCTTTGGCCCTTCTCAACTCTCGGTTGGCCTGAAAAGACTAAAGATTTAGAGCATTTCTATCCTACAAATACCCTTGTTACAGGCTACGATATTATCGGCTTCTGGGTTTCTCGTATGATTTTCTCTGCTCTTGAGTATACAGGTAAAGTTCCCTTTGATACTGTTCTTATTCACGGTCTTGTTCGTGATGCTCAGGGTAGAAAAATGTCAAAATCTCTCGGTAACGGTATTGACCCCCTTGAGATTATTGACCAGTACGGTGCAGATGCTCTTCGTTTCTCTCTCGCTACAGGTAATAGCCCCGGTAACGATATGAGATTTATGCCCGAAAAGATTGAAGCAAGCCGTAACTTCGCTAATAAGCTTTGGAATGCAAACCGCTTTATTCTTATGAATCTTGATGAGGATGAGCCTGCACCCCATATCCCTGAAAACCTTGCAACAGAAGATAAATGGATTCTCAGTCAGTTTAACAGCCTCGTTAAAGCTGTTACAAACTCTCTTGAAAATTATGAGCTCGGTATCGCAGTTCAGAATCTTTACGATTTCATTTGGGACGTTTTCTGCGATTGGTATATCGAAATTGCAAAAATCCGTCTTAACGGTGATAACGAAGAAGGCAAAAAGACTGCAAAAGCAGTTCTTGTATACGTTATGAGCAACACTCTTAAGCTTCTTCATCCCTTTATGCCCTTTATTACAGAGGAAATCTGGCTTGCTCTTCCCCATGACGGTGAAAGCATCATGATTTCTGAATGGTGCAAATATGATGAAGCTCTCAACTTCCCCGTTGAAGAAGAGGCAATGAACAGAGTTATGTCAGCTATCAAGGCTGTTCGTAACCGTCGTTCTGAAATGAACGTTCCTCCCTCAAGAAAAGCAAAGCTTTATATTGCAACAAAATATATTGAAGATTTCACAAACGGTAGTGTATTTATGAACAGACTTGCTTCTGCTTCAGAAATTGAAATCGGTAGTGAATTTGATATAGAGGGTAGCGTAAGCGTTATTACAGAATCTGCAAAGATTTTCATTCCTCTTAACGAGCTTGTTGATCTTTCTGCTGAAAAAGCAAGACTCGAGAAAGAGCTTGAAACAGCTAAGAAAGACCTTGAATTTGTTGAGAATAAGCTTAATAACCCCGGCTTTATGGCTAAAGCACCCGAAAAGGTTGTTGCTGCTCAGCGTGAAGCACAGGCTAAGCATTTAGCAAAAATTTCAATGCTTGAAGAAAGTATTCAGAAGTTACAATGAATTATATTGAATCGGTAAATTATATACATTCATTATTAAAATTCGGTATCCGTCCCGGTTTAAACGGGATGGATGCCTTATTGCATTTGTTGGGTGAGCCTCATAAAGCTTTAAAATACGTTCACGTTGCGGGAACAAACGGTAAAGGCTCAACATCAACCGCAATTTCAAATGTTTTGATAGAAGCTGGCTACAACGTAGGGCTTTATACCTCGCCTTACGTTACCGATTTTCTCGAAAGAGTGCAGTATAACGGTAAGCCTATTGACAGAGAAATTTTTGCAAATTCCGTCACTAAAGTTAAAGAATTTGTAGAAGCTCTTGAAAGCGAGGGTACGCAAATTACGGAATTTGAAGCCCTTACAGCATCAGCGTTTTTGTGCTTCAAGGCTCTTGATTGCGACCTGGTTGTCCTCGAAGTAGGGCTTGGTGGCAGACTTGATGCTACTAACGTTATTGAAGCTCCGTTAGTTAACGTTATAACCTCATTATCAATTGACCATTCTGCAATTTTAGGTAATACCATCGAGGAAATAGCCTTTGAAAAATGCGGTACTATTAAAGAAAACGGTACAGTTATAGCTTCATACGGGCAACCCGAAAATGCTGTAAAAGTTATTAAAAAAATATGTTTAGAAAGAGATAATTCTCTCGTTGTGCCTGATGAATCGCAAATCAAAGTTCTCAATTCCGGCATTTTCGGAGTTGAGTTTACGTATAAAAACAACGTTTATAAAACCTCAATGGCGGGCATTCATCAAATTAAAAATATGACTTGCGTTATTGAGGCTTGCTATGTTCTTAGAAGTTTTTTTGAAATTTCAGATGATGATATATATAACGGAATAGAAAAAACTGTTTTGCCTGCAAGGGTTGAGGTAATATCAAAATTGCCTTTAGTTATTCTTGACGGAGGTCATAACGAGGATGGTGCAAAGGCTTTTTATGACAGTGTTTCACCGCATCTTTATAAATACGATAAAACTTACGTTGTGGCAGGTATGATGGCTGATAAAGCTGTTAAAACCTCTTTAAAACCGTTAATAGAATATTGTGATAGCTTTATTGCGGTAACTCCCGATAATCCAAGGGCTATGAGCTGTGACGAGTTAGCAGAAATTGCGAAGCAGTTTTGTGATGATGTTACCGCTATACCGTCACCCGTTGACGCAGTAAAAACTGTTGCAGGTGCTTTGGGCGAAAATGATGCACTTTTAGTTGTAGGCTCACTTTATCTTGCGGGTGAGGTAAGAGAAGCTCTTTTGAATCTCTTTAATAATTTACACTAATTTAATTGATTTTAATGAGCTTTAGTGATAAAATATTTATATAAATTTAGTGAGTTGAATTGATGATTTTACTCACTGTAAGGAGTATTTAAATGGTAGAATTTGATGCTTTTGCAGGCGGTATTGAAATTGGCGGCTTGCGAAATATGCTTGAAATTAAAATACTTATCTGTTACATTCTCGGTAACGTAAAAACACCTATGAAGCGTACTCAGATTTGTGATGCTCTTCAAAAAACAGGTCTTGTTAATTATTTTGATGCAAATGCAGCTATAGATGAGCTTATTGCAACTGAAACTCTTAAAGAAACCGAGTATTTCGGAGAAAACTGTTTGGATGTTTCTGCAAAGGGACTTTACGGTGCAAGAGAGCTTGAAAACAATCTTCTTCCCGGTGTAAGAGACCGTGCAGTTAAAGCAGCATTAAATATCGTTGCAAGAGCGAGGGCAGAGAGAGAAAATAAGGTTGAAATAAAAAAGGTTCATAACGGTTATGACGTAACCTTTGAAATCGAAAGCCTTGGTGACAGATTATTATCACTCACTCTTAACGTTACTGACGAATTTCAGGCTGAGCAGTTGAAAGACGGCTTTCTTGATGACCCCGGTGCTCTTTACTCTGACATTATCAATAGACTTGTAAAAGAATAATTAATTATATAATTTAAACACCTGACACTTTGACTGTTAACACAGTGTGTCAGGTGTTTTATGTTTATATTATAATTTATATATGGTTTTTATTTTGAACAACCACAGCTACCACCGGGATTAAAGGATGATGATGCACATTCATTTCCCTTTAAGTTCGGGGGAAAGAATTCGTCAATAGGGAAGCAAATCTTCTTAAATGTATCGCAGGGGTCCTCTGTGTCACAGCAGCATTCCTTGGTTGGTACGCAGAAATCGTAAGCAGGAATAAGCATCTGCACGTCTCTTTCAAGCTGAATGATTGTGAAAATACCGAGAGTAACCTTAACGGCTTTTTCACAGTCGCAAGCATTAAAATCGCCCTCAAAGCAACAACAAATGTTTCTTGGAATATTGTCGCAGCAGTTACCGAGGGTGTTACAGCAATCGCAAACTCTGCATATTTTAGCGTCAAGCACAATGGGGTCTACGCATTGTACCTTCGCTTTTGGGTTAGTGTTGCCGATAGGCATCTGCTCATCAAAGCCGTCACAAACGTAGCTTGATGAGAAGATTTTAACGTTACCGTCGCTACCGTAAAGAATACATTTCTTACCAAAGGTAACAAGACCTTCAAGAATTGTAGGTGAAGCGGTAGGGCAGGTATAAGCGTCAAGGCAAACCTTTACGAAGAAGGTTAGGTCAACGGAGTAGCAGCCTTTGTTGAAGGGTACTTTTTCAACCTCAACAAGGCAGTTAAGTATTTGTGCGGCTCTTGGTTTAATTACCGATGCATTGTCAAGAATACATTGACCTCTGTCGGTAAGGTAAACCCTTAAATCTGTAAGGCAATCCTTGTCGGCACAAGAGTCGTAAACTCTGTTAGTGTCAATACAGATAGCCTCTTTGATGTGGTTGAGCTCTGAGCCTGAATAGTTTTTGTTATCAGCCATATCTTTTCCTCCTGAAATGTATTTGAAGCTAAAAACTTAAACTTCATTACATAGTATGAAAAGATACGGGAATAGTTACATTTTTATTTTATACACCTGTTAAATCAAAGGGCGGAATATATTCCTCTTTAGCTGATGAAAGCTCTTGCATAAACCCGTCTTCAATGCCTGAGTCGAATAAATAATCTTCTATTTCATCGTATTCCTCTTGAGTAAGCCGTCTTGATAGCTCAAGGTGAGGGCAGGGGGAAATAGGGGTAAACTGACTCATAAGGCTGAATAAAACTTCACCTTCATTGAAATTATTTTTAACCCAATCAATAACGCCTTTTGTATTTTCAAGGTTATTCGGCAAAATTAAATGGCGGATTATAACACCACTTTTCATAATGCCGTTTTCATCAATAATATAGTCACCAACCTGATGGTGCATTTCTTTTATAGCCTTTGTAGCCGTTTCAAAATAATCAGGTGCTTTAGAATATTTAACAGCAAGAGAATTGTCGCTATATTTTAAATCGGGTAGATAAATTTGAATTTTACCTTCAAGTCTTTTAATTGAATCAATGCTTTCGTAGCCACCGCAATTATAAACTACGGGGACGGGGAGAGGCTCATCAAGAGATTTTAAAACTGCATCAATAAAATGAGTTGCAGTAACAAGGTTTATATTGTGAGCCCCTTGAGAAATCAAATCTTTATAAATCTCTTTTAATCTTTCTACGGTGATTTCCTTACCGATACCGCCTCGGCTTATATCTTTATTCTGACAAAATGAGCATTGAAGATTACAACCCGAAAAGAAAACAGTACCGCTACCGTTTTCACCGCTTATAGGAGGCTCTTCCCAAAAGTGTAAGGCAGCCCTTGAAATAACGGGATTTTCACCCATAAGGCAAAAGCCCTTACCGTTGTCGGTAAGAGCTTTTCTTAATACGTTACATTTTCTTGGGCAATCGTTACACAGATACATAATCAGTTACCTGAAACAAGCTCAAGATAGCTCATTGAAAGCCATCCGCCCGTGTTGTTGTGAACAACGTAGCCCCAATCATCCCAAACAGCAAGAACTTCAACCTCTGCACCCTTGTCGATGTAAAGAATTCTGTCTGCATCTGAGTTGGGTTGTATTCTCATACCTAATGGGTCATCTTTTGTAGCAACCTTATAAGTGCCGGTGCTATATGATGAGGTTTTGTTACTTGTTGCGGGCTTTTCTGTAACAGAATCAGAAGCAGAGTCAGAAGCTACAGGCTCTTTTTTATCTTCTGTTTTGCTATCAGCTTTATCATCTGTTTTGTCGTCTTTTTTATTGCTTGAATTCATATTAGCAATAGCTTCAAGGTCTAAAGAAACGCTTTCTTCAGTTGTTGTCTTTTCAGCTTCTTTTTTATCTGAGTTAGCAGAAGCGGTAGCAACTATTGCAACAATAACTGCCGCTAAAACTAAAAGTGCTGAAATTATTAAAACTATTGTATTTTTGTTTCTTAATCTATCCATAATTATCTCTCCTTTGAGAAATTCTTTTCGACATTATATCAGTTTTTTAGACAAAAATCAATACTTAACATCGTAATGCCTGCATTAGGTGTATTCTAAAACTATTGGTCAGAAGAATTCAGATAATATCAAGCCGTTTTTGAAAGAAAATAATTAATTTCAAGTATCGCATTTACTAGTAATTTAATAATCTGTAAACACTTAAAAATATAATAAAAAAGTATTGCTATATAATAGTATATTATGATATAATAAACTGTAAAATTATTGGTGGTATTCTGTCCGTTTTGAGTATTAGGTTTGGTGGTGAATTCAGGTGGTAATTTTCGGTATTGACCCCGGTTATGCAATCGTTGGTTGCGGTATCGTCCGTTACGAAAAAAATAATTTTTCTTTAATGGGCTATGGTGCAGTTACTACCGATAAGGATATGCCATTTAATCAAAGACTTAAAAAAATTTATGATGACCTTACCCAGCTTTTAGAAAAGTTTAAGCCTGATGCAGTAAGCATTGAAAGATTGTATTTTAACACTAACCAAAAAACTGCCATCGACGTTGCTCAGGCAAGAGGGGTTATTGTCCTTGCCGTTGAAAATGCGGGAATACCGCTATTTGAATATACACCGCTTCAGGTTAAGCAAAGCATAGTTGGTTACGGTAGAGCGGAAAAGAATCAGGTTCAGGAAATGACGAAAATGTTTTTGCATCTTGATTCGATCCCGAAGCCTGACGACGCTGCCGATGCTCTTGCTCTTGCTATTTGTCACGGTCACTCAAGCGGGTCATTGATTTTAGGTTTAAATAAATAGGTGATTATATGTTTTACAGCTTAACAGGAAAGTTGATATATAAAGATGAACAAACTCTTGCGATTTCTTGCGGTGGGGTTGGGTTTAAATGCTTTTCCACAAGAAAGACAATTTCAGAGCTGTCTTTAAAAGATGGCGAGGTTACAGTTTTTACTCACCTTAACGTTCGTGAGGATGCTCTCGATTTATTCGGCTTTTCAACAGTTCAGGAGTTAGATGCCTTTAAACTTCTTATAAGCGTTTCAGGCGTTGGTCCTAAAGCGGCTCTTGCAATTCTTTCGGAACTTAGTCCCGATGCTTTTGCTGTTGCCGTAGCTTCAGGTGATACTAAAGCAATTACGGCTGCAAACGGTGTAGGTCCGAAGCTCGCTCAAAGAGTTATTATGGAGCTTAAAGATAAAATCGGCGGTATGTCGTTTATATCCGAAGAAAGCAGTGCAGTTTCAAGCGCAGTTTCTTCAGTGAATAATATGAGCAATACCTCTGAAGCAATAGCCGCTCTTACTGCACTTGGCTATTCTCAAACTGAGGCTTCCGTTGCTGTCAGTAAGCTTTCACCCTCGCTTTCAGTTGAAGAGCTTATTAAGGGTGCTCTTAAAAATATGACTTTAAGATTTTGATTGATAAATTAGGAGAATTATAATGAACGACTTTTTTATTGCAGATGAGGAGAGAGTAATTGCTCCCGAATATATTTCGGATGATAACGAAATTGAAACATCTCTCAGACCTCATTCTCTTGATGAATACATAGGTCAGGAAAAAGCAAAAGAAAATCTTAAAATATATATAGAAGCGGCAAAAAACCGCCACGAATCACTTGACCACGTTTTACTTTACGGTCCTCCCGGTTTAGGTAAAACAACTCTTGCAGGTATCGTTGCAAATGAAATGGGCGTTCAGATTCGCGTTACCTCAGGTCCTGCAATTGAGAAGCCCGGTGATTTAGCCGCACTTCTTACAAGCCTTAACGACGGTGACATTCTTTTTATCGATGAAATTCACCGCCTTTCAAGAAGCATTGAAGAGGTCCTTTATCCCGCTATGGAGGATTTTGCTCTTGATATCATCATAGGTAAAGGTCCTTCGGCTCGTTCAATACGCCTTGATTTAAAGAAGTTTACTTTAATTGGTGCTACTACAAGAGCAGGTCAGCTTTCAGCTCCTTTAAGAGACCGTTTCGGTGTTATTTTAAGGCTTGAGCTTTATACACCCGAAGAACTTGCAAGAATAGTTAAGCGTAGTGCCGGCATACTTAATATAGAAGCAGAAAATGACGGTGCGTTAGAAATTGCTTCACGTTCAAGGGGTACACCTCGTATTGCAAACAGACTTTTGAAAAGAGCCAGAGACTATGCTCAGGTTAAGGGTAACGGCGTTATAACTGTTGAATCTGCTCAGAATGCTCTTGAAAGAATGGAAATCGACGAATTAGGTCTTGACCTTGTTGACAGAAATCTTTTAAAAGCAATGATTGAGAATTACAACGGTGGTCCTGTTGGTCTTGATACAATTGCCGCAATGATAGGTGAAGAGGCGGTTACTATCGAAGATGTTTATGAGCCTTATTTAATGCAATTAGGCTTTTTAACAAGAACTCCACGAGGAAGAAAGGTAACCCCGTTAGGTTACCGCCATATAGGTTACAATCCGGTTGAAAACGATTCTCAAGGTACTTTTGATTCATATTGATATAGGAGTGATTCATTATGGGTAGACTTTTCGGTACAGACGGTGCAAGAGGTATTGCAAACTCAGAGCTTACTTGTGAGCTTGCAATGCAAATAGGAAGAGCTGCCGCTATGGTGCTCACGGCACATACAAATAAAAGACCGAAGGTTCTTATCGGTATGGATACAAGAGCTTCATCTCAGATGCTTGAATCTGCTATTTCAGCCGGTCTTTGCTCTGTTGGTGCAGACGTAATGCTTTTAGGTGAGATTCCAACACCTGCAGTAGCATACCTTGTAAGAAAATACGAGTATGATGCAGCGGTTATGATTTCCGCATCTCATAACCCTTGTGAATACAACGGAATTAAAATTTTTCAGGGCACAGGCTATAAATTACCTGATAACCTTGAAGAAGAAATTGAAAGCATTATTCTTGATAAAACTCAGGTGCCACCCGTTAAAGTGGGTGGTGATGTTGGTAGAATAACACGTTCTAAAACAGCAAGAACCGATTATTCAAATTATCTAAAGTCAATCGCGAAGAATGATTTAAAAGAATATGATATTAAAAATCTTAACGGCTTAAGAATTGCTGTTGACTGTTCAAACGGTGCTTCCTCAGCAATTGCACCTAACGTATTTATGAACCTTTGTGATGATTGCTATTTTATAGCGGCTCATCCTAACGGCACAAACATCAATGAAAAATGTGGCTCAACTCACCTTGAGGTTTTGCAGGATTTCGTTGTTCGTAATAAATGCGATGCAGGTCTTGCCTTTGATGGTGATGCTGACCGTTTCCTTGCGGTTGATGAAAACGGTGAGGTTGTTGACGGTGATAAGCTTATCGCTATATTTGCTAAATATTTAAAGAATAAAGGTAAGCTTAAAAATAATACTGCCGTTGTTACCGTAATGAGTAATATGGGCTTTTTTAAATTCTGCGAAGAGAATGATATTAATTGTGAAAAAACAAAGGTCGGTGACAGATACGTTCTTGAAAGTATGTTAGAAAACGATTATATCATTGGTGGTGAGCAGTCGGGTCATATTATTTTCCGTGAGTTTGCAACAACCGGTGACGGTGAGCTTTCTGCACTCAAGCTTCTTTGCATTATGAAGGAGAGCGGTAAAAAGCTTTCAGAGCTTGCAAGTGAAATGAAGGTATTTCCTCAGGTGCTCATTAACGTTCGAGTTTCTGATTTCGGTAAAGCAAGATTCCCAAGAGATAAGGAAATCAAAAATGCTATCGAAGCAGCTGAAAAAGAGCTTGGCGATACGGGAAGAGTTCTTGTTCGTGTATCGGGAACAGAGCCTCTCGTTCGTGTCATGTTAGAGGGTAAGGACGAAGAACAAATTAACGTTTTAGCGCAAGAAATTGCCGAAGTTATCAGGGAGAGATTACTTTAATGCGAATGTCTGAAAATTGGAAGGATTACGAGCTTATTGATTGCTCTGACGGTGAACGCCTTGAAAGATGGGGAGATATATTCCTTATTAGACCTGACCCTCAGGCTTTATGGAATACACCGAGAACAAATCCTTTGTGGAAAAATGCTCACGCTCGTTATCATCGTTCAAATCAAGGCGGTGGCTCTTGGGAATTTTATAAAAAAATTCCTGAGGTGTGGCAGATTTCATATAAAGAGCTTAAGTTTAACCTTAAGCCAATGGGCTTTAAGCATACGGGCGTTTTCCCCGAGCAGGCTTGCAACTGGGATTACGTTGGTGAAATAATTGAGAAAAGCGGAAGAAAAGACGTTAAAGTTTTAAATCTTTTTGCCTACACCGGAGCTGCTACAGTTGCGGCTCTCAAAAAAGGTGCTTCAGTTGTTCACGTTGATGCTTCAAAGGGAATGGTTCAATGGGCAAAAGAAAATGCAGCTTCATCGGGAGTTGCTGATAAAAACGTTCGTTGGATTGTTGATGACTGTATGAAATTTGTTGCCCGTGAAATAAGACGCGGTAATAAATATGATATTATCATAATGGACCCGCCTTCTTACGGCAGAGGCCCCGGCGGAGAGGTCTGGAAATTGGAAAACGAGATATTCGGCTTCGTTTCACAATGCTGTGAGCTACTTACCGAAAATTCTCTCGCAGTACTTATAAATTCTTATACAGCAGGAGTTTCACCTGCAGTTATGAGCTATATATTGAATTCAACAGTTGCTAAACGCTTTGGGGGACACGCGGATTCTTCCGAAATCGGTTTAAAGGTTACCGATAGTGGTCTTGTTCTTCCTTGCGGTTCAACTGCAGTGTGGACTAAATAAGATGGAAAAGATTATTGAGTTTAAAAATGTAAGCTTCAAGTATCCTGACGAAAATGCCGAAGCTTTAAAAAATCTTAACCTTGATTTTTATAAGGGTCAGTTTACTTGTGTACTCGGTCATAACGGCTCGGGTAAATCAACAATGGCAAAGCTTATTAATGCTTTATACATCCCAACAGAAGGTACGGTTACATCTTACGGCTACGATACCTCTGTTGAAGAAAACGAAATGAATATTCGTCGCAACGTTGGTATGGTGTTTCAAAACCCCGATAATCAGATTGTTGCAACGATTGTAGAGGATGACGTTGCCTTCGGCCCTGAAAATTTAGGTGTTAAGCGTGATGAAATCAGACGTAGGGTTGATGAAGCTCTCAAGCTTGTTGATATGTATGATTACAGACGTCACGAGCCCCACAGGCTTTCAGGCGGTCAGAAGCAAAGAGTGGCTATTGCGGGCATTATCGCAATGCAAACAAACTGCATCGTTCTTGACGAACCAACTGCTATGCTTGACCCGAAGGGTAGAAAAGAAGTTTTAAATGCTTTATTTAAGCTTAAAAATGAGTTGGGTATTTCAATTATTCTTGTAACTCATTTTATGGATGAGGCTGTGCTTGCCGATAGGGTAGTAGTTATGAATGACGGTGGAGTTACCCTTGACGGTACACCACAAGAGGTCTTTTCTCATACTGAGCTACTTAAAAGCATCGGTCTTACGGTGCCGAAGCCGTTAGAGTTAGTAACAGAATTAAAAAAAGGCGGTGTTGAACTTAACGGCTCACCGCTTACTGCTGATGAATTTGTCAGCGTATTCAAGGATTATATAAATAACAGAGGTTAAAAAATGTCAGTGCTTTCAGTGCACAATTTAATATATGGTTATTCAAAGGGTACACCGTTTGAAACGGGTGCTCTTAATGGCGTTTCACTTGATTTTGAGCGGGGTGAAATTGTCGCTGTAATCGGTCATACCGGCTCAGGTAAAAGTACACTTTTACAGCATCTTAACGGTCTTTTAAAGGCTGATTTAGGTGAGGTTTTATTTGAGGGTAAGGATATCCACTCTTCGAAGGAAGCGTTAAGAAATTGCCGTTTTAATGTTGGTCTTTGTTTTCAATATCCGGAGCAACAGCTGTTTGAATCTACTGTTTATGCCGATATTGCTTTCGGTCCTAAAAATATGGGGCTTTCTGATGATGAAATTAAAAACAGAGTGTATGAATCAATCAGCTTCGTAGGACTTACTGAAGATTATCTTGAGAAATCACCCTTTGATTTGTCGGGTGGTGAAAAAAGAAGGGTTGCTATTGCAGGTATTCTTTCAATGAAGCCTAAGGTTCTTATTCTTGATGAGCCTACCGCAGGGCTTGATCCTGTCGGTAAAAATAATCTTTTACAGCTTATAAAGGATTACAACAAGAAAACGGGCAGTACAATTATTTTTGTTTCTCATAATATGGATGATGTTGCCGTTGTTGCCGACAGGGTTATTGTTATGAGTAAAGGTAAGGTTGAGCTTTCGGGTACGATTGAAGAGGTTTATTCTCAAGGCGAGAAGCTTGCTTCTTTAGGACTGGATGTTCCAGAGATTACTACTGTTTTTCTTTCTTTGAAAAAAGCAGGCTTTGATTTGGGTGATGCCGCTTACACGGTAGATGGTGCCGTTAAAGCGATAACTGAATACTTAAAGGGGGAGAACGATGGTTAAGGATATTACAATCGGGCAGTTTTTCCCCGGCAATTCATTTCTTCATAAATTAGATGCCAGAACAAAAATAATACTCACATTTGTTTTTATTATTTTTATTTTCGTGTGTAAAAATTTCTGGTCAATGGGGCTTTTGTGCGGTTTTGCTGTAATAACTTATTTACTGTCAAAGCTTTCACCTAAAATAATTATTAAAAGCTTTAAGCCCTTATTGCCGATTATTTTCCTTACAACTATTTTGCAGTTGTACTACACTCAAAAGGGTAAAGTTTTATTTGAGTGGAAATTTATATCTATAACTGACGGCGGAGTTTATATGGCAATATTTATTGCCGTAAGAATTTTAACTCTTTTATTAATGAGCTCGCTTCTTACTTACACAACCTCACCGACGGATTTAACCGACGCAATAGAAAAGCTTCTTTCACCGTTAAAGGTGTTTAAGGTTGACGTTCATACGTTTGCGATGATGATGACTATTGCATTACGTTTCATTCCCACACTTATCGATGAAATTGACAGAATTATGTCTGCTCAAAAGGCGAGAGGTGCCGATTTTGAAAGCGGTGGAATTGTAAAAAGGGTAAAAGCTCTTTTCCCGATATTTATACCTCTTTTTATATCTGCATTTAAAAGAGCAATTGAATTGGCTGATGCAATGTCCTGCAGATGCTATACAGGTGGTAATACAAGAACAAGGCTGAGACAAATGAAATTAACGTACCGTGACGTAATTGCAGCCGTAATAATGGTTATTGTTTGCTCTTGTATTGTCGTTCTTAATATTAAGCTTCGTAGCGTAATATGAGAAATTTGTTATTTAAAATTGCATTTCAGGGGGCTGCTTTTCACGGTTGGCAGCAACAAGATAATGCAATAACAGTTCAAGGCGAGTTGAAATCTGCTTTTAAACGTCTTACGGGTGAAGATGTAAATATTATCGGTTGTAGCAGAACTGATGCAGGCGTTCACGCTAACGAGTTTTTCTTTAACGTGCGTACTGAATCTACTATACCCGTAGAAAGCTTTCCTGTGGCGTTAATGTCGGCAAAGCTTCCCGGTGAAATTTCTGTGTACTCTTGCAAGGAAGTAGATTTTGATTTTAATGCAAGGTTTGACTGTGAAAAGAAAGAATACGAATACGTTATCGAAAACACGAAAACCCCTTCACCATTTTATTATAAGCGAGCTATGAATTATAAGTACGATGTTGACGTTGAGCTGATGAATAGGGCTGCAAAGTATTTTATCGGTACTTTTGATTTTTCTGCTTTTTGTGCGGCAGATGCACAAGTGAAAAGCAAGGTTCGTACAATTTATGATGCATCCGTTTTTCGTGACGGCGATTTAATTAAATTCAGAGTACAAGGTAACGGATTTCTTTATAATATGGTCAGAATTATGGCGGGCACCTTGCTTTACGTTAATAACGGTAAAATAAGGTGTGAAGATATACCGTCAATTATAGAAAGTAAAGACAGAACAAAAGCGGGCATTACCGCAATTCCTGATGGTCTTTATCTTAATAAGGTTTATTACGGAGGTGAAAGTATTGAAGCTTAAATTAACTGAATTGAATAGCGGTTATGAGGGGTATGGAAAAGTTCCACGCTTCTCGGATAAAACCAGAAGCAAAGTGATTATTGCCGGTGTTCTTGTTTGTGTGTTTGTTTTCGTTTACATACTTTCAACCGTAGGAATTATACCTCTTGATGCTATTACGGCAAGGGCAACAACCTTTGTTACAAATGATGCCGAGAATTTCCCCATTCAAACAAATACTAATTCAACCGTTGTAATTAAAGCTATAGGTAATAATATTTTAATTCTTACAACAGAAAACTTCGTTGTTATATCTCAAAATGGTAAAGAGGTTTATAATCAACCTCATAGCTTTGCTACTCCTGCGGTATCAATTAACGGTGAAAAAGCAGTTGTGTTTGACAGAGGTGATAGAGGTTATTACCTCATAACTGATAAAAAGGTTGTCAGTAACGGCGATGCCGACGGTGACATAATCTGTGCCGAATATGGCAAAGCAGGGAATTACGCCTTCGGCACCAGAGCAACTGATGCTACAAGTAAAATTACTGTTTATTCTGTAACTAATAAAGTGGTTTTTCAATGGAATAGTGCATATGACCATATAACCTCAATCGCATTAGCTGGCAATGGTAAATATGCAGGAGTTTGTATATTAGGTGCTGAAAATGGCGAGATTTTCAGTTGTGTTCAGTATTTCGGTTTTGATTATGCCGAGCCGGTTAATACACAAAAAATCAATGGTGTTACCGCCTTTGATTTAGAATTTACCGCCACTAATACCTTGACGTTATTTACTGATGAGGGCGTTTTTACAATAGGTAAAAAGGCAGAAAGCTATGAAGCTGTTGCCGAATATTTTTCAAGCGAGTTTAATTCATTCGACTGTGCCGATAATGGCAAATATGTAGTTTCTATTGCAAAATACGGTAGTGCAAACGACCACCATATTTTTGTTTATAACGAAAGAGGCAAGCTAAAGTCTGAAATTAAAGCAGAATATACAATAAAAAGCGTAACGATGAGTGATAAATACGTTTTTGCTCTTGCCGAAAACAGTTTGTTAGTTTATAATTTAAGTGGGCATAAAATAGGTGAAATTTCAATTGAAGGTGAAGCCTATAGCGTTTGCCCAACTGATAAATACGCATACGTTAGTTCGTTAAATAAATTGTCAAGATGTTATTCATTTGGTGAATCAAATCTTGAAATATCGTGAGGAGGATTTATATGAATTTTATTGTTGATGCAATAATAATCGCAGTAATCGTTTTGGTAATTGTTCGTTCATCAAAAAAAGGCTTTGTATCTTCTTTGATTGACACCTTTGCAATGATTATTGCAACAATTGCTTCGTATACCTTTACGCCAAAGGTTTCGCAATTTATTTATGATTCATTCATCAAAAATACAGTTTCTAAAGGCTTTGAAAAGGTTCTGGATGAAATGAATGCTAATGCGGCAGTTAATGATAAGGTTGATGCTATGATCGCTTCTTTACCTGAAAGTGCATTAAATTTAGCTGATAGCTTAGGCATTATTAACTTGAATTCTATTGGTGCCGGTTTACATATGCCGGGTGTTGTTGATAATAACCAGCTTATTTCAACAGTTTTAAATGACCTTGCTTATAACGTTATGATAACAATTACAAAGGTTGTTGTATTCTTCGTGCTTTTCGTTATAGCAACCCTTCTTATCAGAATGGTATCCAAGTTTATGGAAAAAATTAATAAAATACCGTTAATAGGTAAATTGAATTCAACTCTTGGCGGTGTTTTAGGTGTCGTAAAGGCATTAGTTATAGTTTTAGTTGTTTGTACAGTAATGTATTTTATAGCTTCCTCCAGCAGTAACGCTGATCTTACCGGTGCGATAGGTAGCTCAAGGTTATATAATTTCGTTACAGAAAACAATCCGCTTTTAAATTTAACGTTTTAACTAAGAGGTGTGAACTATGAAGGATTTATTTAAAGGTTGTTGGACAATCCCAAATCTTCTCAGCTTTTTGAGAATCGTAATTGTACCCGTATTTGCATATTTCTTTATGCAGGGGCAGTACGGTTGGGCAGTATTTATGCTGGTGCTTTCAGGTCTTTCTGATTTCTTTGACGGTAAAATAGCAAGAAGGTTTAACCAGATAAGTGCACTCGGTAAAATTCTTGACCCCGTAGCAGATAAGCTTACTCAGATTACCCTTGCCGTGCTTTTATTCTTATCTTTCAATAAAGCTACTGACGCAACTCTTAAAGCTTTCAGCTGGGTTTTCCTTGTGTTTATTGTTAAAGAGTTTGTAATGGTGCTTGGTGGTGCTGTAATGCTTGCATTCGGTATCAGACCCGGTGCTGCTGAAATTTATGGTAAGGTTTCAACCTTTGCTTTCTATGCAGTTATGATTTTTATAGTTGCATTCGGCCCCGAAATCGGCGTATTCAAAGATTTCTTTACAATCCCCAACGTTCTTATGATGATACTTGTTGTTATTTCGGCAATACTAACTCTTGTAGCTTTTGCAAGCTATATGCCCGGCACATTCCGTCAGTTTAAAGAGCGTTTCAGTAAGAAATAATTCTTACTTTTCAATTATTTATCTCAGGAGCAAATTAATTAGATGAACAATAAAATGATATGCAGTAAATGCAAAAAGCGTCCCGCAGTAATTTTCGTGTCACGAGTTGACGGCGAAAATACAACGCAGGAAGGCTTTTGCTTAAAATGTGCGACCGAATTAAATATCGGACCAATTAAACAGATGATGCAAAATATGGGTATTACCGAGGATGATATTGAGGCGGTTAGCGAGCAGTTTGGCGATATGATGGATAATATGGATGATTTTCAATTAGGCGGTGCAGGCACAATGCCTTTTATGCAAAATCTTTTCAATGGCAATAATCCTCTTATGTCAAACGATAAGCAGAGTGATAATGATACCGAAACAGAAGCAGAGGATATAGTTGATGATGCTTCTGAGGAGGATAACAAAGGTAAAAAGAAAAAAGGTAAACGAAGAAGTAAAAGAAAATTTCTTAACTCTTATTGTACTGACCTTACTGCCAAAGCAAGAGAAGGTAAAATTGACCGTATAATAGGCAGAGAAACTGAGATTTATCGAGTAACACAGATTCTTTGCAGAAGAACTAAAAACAACCCTTGCCTTATTGGTGAGCCCGGTGTTGGTAAAACTGCTATTGCAGAGGGTCTTGCCCTTAAAATTGCGGCAGGTGAAGTTCCTGCGAGAATCGCCGATAAAGAAATTCACCTTCTTGATTTAACATCTCTTGTTGCAGGTACTCAATTCCGTGGTCAGTTTGAAAGCCGAATCAAAGGTCTTGTTGACGAGGTTAAGGAAGAGGGAAATATAATCCTCTTTATTGACGAGGTTCATAACCTTGTTGGCACGGGTGACGCTGAAGGCTCAATGAATGCAGCAAATATTCTTAAGCCTGCTCTTTCAAGAGGTCAGATTCAGGTTATAGGCGCTACTACCTTCAACGAGTACCGCAAGCATATTGAGAAGGATGCAGCCCTTGAAAGACGTTTTCAGCCCGTTAAGGTTGAAGAGCCGTCAGTGGCTGATTGCTATAAAATGCTTATTGGTATTAAAGAGTATTACGAGGATTTCCATAAGGTTAAAATTGCGGATTCTCTCGTTTACCGTGCTATATTATTGTCTGAAAGATATATCAATGACAGATTTTTACCTGACAAAGCAATCGACCTTCTTGACGAAGCTTGCACGTGTGCAAACCTCAGAAACGTTGCTATAAGTGACTATCAAAAGCTTATGACACGTATTGAGGATATTCTTGAGCGACAGGATGAGTTGCTCGAAACAACTGCTGAGGAGGGTCCTGATTACGAAGCAATCTCAAAGCTTAAAGCAGAAAAAATTGCTTTAGAAAAGGAAGCCGCTGAGTTAAAAATCAAAGCAGACGATAATGATGTAACTGAAGAGGATATTGCAAAGGTTATTAACCTATGGACAGGTATCCCAACCTCTAAAATCATTGAAAATGATATGAGAAAGCTTTCAAATCTTGAAAGCAAGCTTAAAGAAAGAATTATCGGTCAGGATGAAGCTATCGAAGTTCTTTCAGCAGCTATAAGACGTAGCAGGGTACAGATTTCTGCAGTAAGAAAGCCTGCTTCATTTATTTTCGTTGGTCCTACCGGAGTAGGTAAAACCGAACTCGTTAAGCAGCTTGCAAACGAGCTTTTTGAAACTCCTGAAACTCTTATAAGACTTGATATGTCTGAGTTTATGGAAAAGCATAGCGTTTCAAGGCTTATCGGCTCACCTCCCGGTTATGTTGGTTACGATGAAGCGGGTCAGCTTACAGAGAAGGTTAGAAGAAAGCCGTATTCAGTCGTTCTTTTTGATGAAATCGAAAAAGCACACCCCGACGTGCTCAATATTTTACTTCAGATTCTTGATGAAGGCAAAACAAACGATGCGCAGGGTAGAACGGTTAGCTTTGAAAATACCGTTATAATAATGACCTCTAATGCGGGTAGCCATATTTCAGAAAATGCTCTCGGCTTTAACAGAGATAAAAATCAGGCTTCGAAAGATAAAGCCTTAAAAGCATTGAAGGAATTCTTAAGACCTGAGTTTTTAGGTAGGGTTGATGAGATTGTTGTCTTTAATACCTTAGGCAAAGCTGAGCTTATTAAGATTTCTGAGGTTCTGCTCAATGAATTAAAAGCACCTCTTAAGGATAAAGGTATCGACCTTTCTGTCGGTGAAGGTGTTTATGAAATCATTGCAGATATGTCAGAAGACGGTGGCAGAGGTGCAAGAGATATACGAAGAACAATAAGAAAAACAGTAGAGGATTCTATTGCAAACATTCTTATTGATAATGCAGGCGCACCTATTACCTCAATTAACGTTACCGCTGTTGACGGTGAAATTAAAGTAGATTACAAATAATATAAATTCCGACAGAGCAGCTTTAATTTGTTCTGTCGGTTTTTAGAATTACGGAGTGAGTATGAAAAAGAGTGTTGTAGGTATTCTTGCACACGTTGATGCAGGAAAAACTACCCTTGCTGAAGCCTTGCTTTATAAGGCTGGTAAAATACGAAAATTAGGTCGTGTCGATAATGGCGATACGGCCTTAGATACTCATTCCCTTGAAAAAGAACGTGGTATTACTATATTTGCGGGTCAGTCTGTTTTAAGCTTTGATGAGGATTTAGAAATCTATCTTCTTGATACTCCCGGTCACGTAGACTTTTCTGCAGAAACCGAAAGAGTATTAAAGGTGCTTGATTATGCAATTCTTGTGATTAGCGGTACCGACGGTGTGCAAGCTCACACAAGAACGTTGTGGAAGCTTCTTGAAGCTTATAATATTCCTACGTTTGTTTTCGTAACAAAAATGGATTTTTGCCGTATACCTGAGGATGAAATTCTAAATAGTCTTAATGAACTACAAAATGGCAGCTTTATAAATTTTTCTTTAAACACTTTTTCTGATAATTTTGAAGCAATTGCAATGTGTGATGAAAATGTTTTAGAAAAATACCTTGAGAGTGGCGTTGTCGGCTTTGACGATATAATCAGGCTTATAAAAGGTCGCAGATGCTTTCCATGTTTTTTCGGCTCAGGACTAAAGGGTGACGGTGTAGATGACTTTATTGATGGGCTAAAAAAATACATTGTACCTTTTGACTACGGTGAAAGCTTCGGAGCAAGAGTTTTTAAAATAACTCATGATTCAAAGGGTGAAAGAATAACCCACGTTAAAGTGACAGGCGGCAAGCTAAAAGTAAAAGATATTGTAAGCTACGGTGATAAAAGTGAAAAGATTAACGGTATAAGAATTTATAGCGGTGAAAAATATGCTTCTGTTGATGAGGTAACAGCAGGTGGTGTTTGTGCAGTTACGGGTATTACCTCTGCCAACTGCGGTGATGGTTTCGGTTTTGAAGAAAGCTTTACCCAAACATTATTAGAGCCTGTAATGAACTACAGACTAGTACTTCCTGATGATTGTGATCCAAAAGCGTTTTTACCAAAAATGAAGCAGTTAGAGGAGGAAGACCCTCTTTTGCACGTTAATTGGAATTCATTCTTACAAGAGATTAACGTTTCTCTTATGGGAGATATCCAAACCGAAATATTAAAAGCATTAATATCAGAAAGATTTAACGTTGAGGTTGAGATTGATAACGGCAGGGTAATGTATAAGGAAACAATTTCCAATACCGTTGAGGGTGTAGGTCATTATGAACCATTGCGTCATTACGCCGAAGTCCATCTTATATTGGAGCCACTTCCTTGTGGTAGCGGTCTTGTTTTCCAAAGTAAATGTAACGAAGACGCTTTAAGTCGGAATTGGCAAAATCTTATATTGATGCATTTGGCTGAGAAAGAGCATTTAGGCGTGCTTACAGGCTCACCTATATCTGACATTAAAATAACCTTAGCTGCCGGAAGAGCCCATTTAAAGCACACAGAGGGCGGCGATTTCCGTCAGTCCACGTATCGTGCGGTGCGTCAGGGCTTAATGCAAGCAGAGTCAGTTTTACTTGAGCCTTATTATACGTTTAAGCTTGAAATACCAACGGAGCAAATCGGCAGAGCGATTAACGATATAAGAGTGAAAAACGGCACCTTTGATGCCCCCGAAGAAATGAACGGTTTAAGTGTTCTTAAAGGTAAAGCTCCCGTTATAACTTTAAACGGTTATGCATCTGAGGTTGCAGCATATACGGGCGGCAGGGGAAGGCTGTTTTGTGAGCTTTGGGGTTACGACGTTTGTCATAATCCCGAAGAGGTGATAGAACAGTCAAAATATTCTGCAGAAGCTGACCTTGAAAATACACCTGATTCTGTTTTCTGTGCTCACGGTAGCGGTTTTAACGTCAAGTGGGATAAGGTTCACGAGTATATGCATATTGAAAGCTGTCTGAAGCAAGAAAAAGACCCATATGAAGTGAATCTTAATAAACGAAATTTTCATATAGACGATAAAGAATTAGAGGCTATTATGAAAAGAGAGTTCGGTGAGGATAAGCATCCGTTTTACAGATATAATCACCGAGCAACTCCGATAAGACCTATTGAAGTGAATTTTAATACAGAGATAAGAAAGAAATATGTTATAGTTGATGGCTATAACGTAATTTTTGCTTGGGATGAATTAAAAGAATTATCTAAAACAAATTTATCTCATGCAAGAGAAAAGCTTCTTGATATTTTGTGTAATTACTCTGCGTTTACAAAAACTGAAACTGTAGTAGTGTTTGATGCGTATAAGGTATCGGGCAATCAAGGTGAAAAATTTCAATACAATAATATAAAGGTAGTTTACACCAAGGAAAGAGAGCTTTGCGACAACTATATCGAAAAGCTTATTCATGAAATCGGTAAAAACGAAAACGTAAGAGTTGTTACCTCCGATAATCTTATTCAGCTTTCTGCCTTCAGGTTTGGCGTAAGACGGGTTTCTGCCCAGGAGTTTGAAAGAGAAGTTAAAGCAGTTGATAAAAATATTGATGATTTGCTTTATAAAATAAATAAACCTCGTCCGTCAAAAGTCGGGGATTTAATAAAAATTATAGAGGAGGGGTAATATGCTTCTTCAAAACAAATTAGCACAGTATAAGGCTTATAAAAACGGTATTAAGCATTGTACGTTTAACCCAAACGGTCCGGGTGTTGTGAGAATTCATTTGATTCCACCAAAATTCAAGCTTTTATCAAATGAGTCTTATTTAGTTATTTTAAACGGATATTATATTTTACCTTTAGGTTATTCGTGGGCATTGCTTCTATCAAAATTCATTGATGAGGTTAATAAATATGACGGCAAGCCTATAACCGAAAATGATGAAAAAGTAATTGAAAAGAATACTGTTAAAAAGCTTAAAAGCGTTTATCCTTTTCTTGATGACGATGCAATTAAAGAGGATTTACTTACTATAATTGATACATTGTTTCAGGTCGCTCAAACGGGAAATACTGATGCAGAAATTGAGAAATTATCAATTCGTTCATATTCTAAAAATATGACTGCCCCTCACAGAATGGATTTGCTTATAAGCTCAATGACTGATGCAAACGGTACTTGGAATTGCAATCAAAAATGTCGTTTTTGTTATGCGGCAGGGCAATGTAAAAGCAACGTAAAAGAGCTTACAACGGAAGAGTGGAAAAGCATTATTGATATTCTTCGTAAATCAAACGTGCCAATGCTTACCTTTACGGGCGGTGAGCCTACAATGCGAGATGATTTAATTACTCTTGTTGATTATGCAAAATGGTTTGTAACACGCCTTAACACTAACGGAATAAATTTGACCGAAGGTTTAGCCAAAGAATTAAAAAACGCAGGCTTAGACAGCGTTCAGGTTACTTTATATTCATACGATGAAGATATACATAATGAGCTTGTAGGTTGCGAAGGATTCTCTGATACTGTTAACGGTATTAAAAATGCTGTAAAAACAGGGCTTGATATTAGCATAAATACTCCGCTATGCAAAAAGAATTCTGATTATATAAAAACTCTTGAATTTATAAATTCTTTAGGTGTAAGATTTGTAACCGTAAGCGGACTGATTTGTACAGGTCTTGCAACAAAAGAGTATAAGGAATATGACCTCAACGAAGAGGAGCTTTTTGACATTGTCAAAGAGGCTAAAGAATATTGTAACGAAAATGAAATGGAAATTGATTTCACTTCACCGGGGCTTATTTCAAAAGAAAAATTAGAGTCAATTAATATGAAGGTGCCTATGTGCGGTGCGGCTCTCAGCAATATGGCAATAGCACCCGACGGAACGGTTGTTCCTTGTCAAAGCTGGTTAGGTACAGATTCCTCTTTAGGTAATATTTTAACCGATAGCTTTGCTGATATTTGGAATAACGCTAACTGCCAAAAGCTAAGAAGTATGACAGATGATGAAGCACTTAACTGTCCTTTTAGATTAAATCAAAAAGGGGGTAGCTTTTAATGTCAAATATATATTCAGAAGAGAATATTAAGAAAAAACGTACCTTCCCGACTAAAAATACGATACTTCTTGTAGTTTTAGTTCTTATTCAAATAGCTGTAATTGTATTTGCTTGTTTATACAAGCCCCAACCTCTTGATGTTATTAAAGAGTACGACGTTGTTGTAGTTCCTGCTGATGATGGTAGCCTTGACGTTGAATATAGCTTGCTTTGGGAAGCGGTTGATACCTCTGAAGAATTAACCTGGATTGAAATAGGTCTTGCGAATCCTTATTATACCGTTTATGAGGACTCGTTATCCTCTAATATAGCCGAGTATTCATATATTAACGAAGACGGCTACGTTGCTTTAAGACTTGATTTTAAAGAATCATATATCGGCGGTGACCAATTCAGATTTTCTTTCAGAATAAATCAAAGCTCAATGCTCTGTAAGAGCGATAATTATTATTTCTATGAATTTGTTCCCGGTTGGTTTAATGAAACTCCCATTGAGCAATATGAATTCAGATGGAAGCTTGAAGACTCGATAATGCAAAACAACAGTAATTCTCAGCGTAGCGGTTTTGCTGTGTGGTCCGGAAGTATGGAATGTGGCGATTATTGCTTGATGACCGTTTTCTATTCACCGGAAAGCTTTTTAAACTGTGCTACAGTTGACTATCAAGCATTTGATGATAGCGGAGCTTACAATGGTCTTTCAGGCGATAAAACTGCCGCGATTATGGTAGCAGTTTTTGTTATAATTGTTATTGCTATAATTGAAGTTAATTTAGTAGATAGCTTTGTTTCATACAGCCGAGGTCGAGGCTTTTTAACCGGTTATGGATATCACGTTCATACCTTTGGTCGTGTTAATCCTGTGTATGCCCGTCATAGAGATGCAGCGGCGCTTTCAGCATCCTCTTCAGGTCGTGGCGGAAGCGGTGGTGGCGGTTGTGCTTGTGCTTGTGCATGCGCCTGCGCTTGTGCCGGCGGTGGCAGAGCAGGGTGTAGCCAGAAAGATACTTTTAAAAATAAGAAATAATGTTGCATAAATTAACCCCCACGTTCATATTGAACGTGGGGGTTATTATATATGTTAGCAGATTAATTATACACGAACGATGCTTTCTTTAAGCTCTGCAAGACCATCGATAAGTGCTGAAGCAACGCCTTCACCGAGAGAAATAAGCTCGTGATAGTGGTTAACAGGGTCGCCTAATGTGTAGTCATTATCAGGAACAACGTAACCGATAGCGTCATTCATAAGACCGAAGCACTTAACGTCTTCGCCGAAGATAAGAGCAGCTGAGGAATAGCCAGATTCAGTTTCAAAGGGCTTTGCAGTAACTGAATACTTAGCTAAAACAGTTCTACCGTTAAGAGCAACGATATCCTGACAAATTTCACCGGGAAGGAATACTGTCTTGAACTGGTTACCTAATTCCATATAACCGATTTCGGTAACTGTTGAATAAGTACCGTCTTCGTGTGAAATAACAACGTAGTTAGCCATGTTAAGCTTACCGATTGCTTCGATAAGACCGTTTGAAACGGGAACCTCTACCTGAGCAACAAGAAGGTTAAGGAAGGGCTCAACTTCAACCTCTTCACAAACAACGTCGTTCCCGTCATCGTCTTTGTTCCAATCTTCATACCAAACAGTGTAACCGGGGTTAACGGGCATAAGCTCGCCGATAATGGGCTTTTTAGTATTAGTAAGAACCAACTTCTGTTCTTCAGCTTCGTATGTTCTGTCAGTCATATCGATTGCTGAAAGCTGGGTGCCGTTTGCAGATACATCATAAGTAACGTCTGTTTCATTTAAAGCAGCGTCAGCAATTGCTTCGTCGATATAAATTGCTTCGATTTCGTCAGAATCATTAGTAACAGCTACGATACCGCTAGATATAAGGTGAGTGATAGTCAATTCTTCATCGTAAGCATTTTCAACTACAGTGTATTTACCGCTCTTGATTGCAACTGTGTTATCTTCAGTATCAACTTTAAATGCAAAATCATTGCTTGCATCGTTGTCTTCGTTGATTTTGTAAACAGCGATTGTATCGTCTGCACCAACTAAACCGATTTCTGTGTAGTAAGCTGTTGATAAACCGAAGTCTTTAAATTCTTTTTTAATGTTGCCATTTTCATCGTAGATAGAAACTAACTCAGTGTTTTCTGCGATTTCATCAGCATTGTTGTTGATAACAGGGTCTGCAATAACTTCTTCCATTGTTTTATCTAATGAAAGAGCCATTCTTGCAAGCTCGTAACCGAATCTCATAGATTCTTCAGCTCTGTGGTCAGTAGGAAGGTTGTCGCCTGTAACACCACGAGCCATATAAATAGCAGCAATAGCGCCCTGGAAGAACATGAAGTTGTAGCCTGCATCTTCAAGGAATTTACCACAGTAGAAAAGGTAGTCACCACTGATTTCACGACCTGAGTTGCTTTCTGTAGGAAGACCTGCAACGTCGGGGTGAGCTGCGATGTTAAGCATCATTGTCTTAGTTGATGCAGTGTCATCGGGGTAGAAAGTAAATCTTTCGATATCAGTCATAGCAATTTGAGATTCACCTGAATCGTAAGGTCTGCCTTCTTCGTCAAGCTCAAATACGATTTCGCCTGCAGCAGGACGGTTCTTGTTCTGGAAATAATCCTGACCGATATCTTTTGTTGCATAGGTAAGAACACCGGGTTCCATATTTGTGTGAGCCTCGATAAGTGCGTTAGCAACCTTGTCTTTAAGGAATTCCATATAAGCGGGGTTAGTACCCTGAACTAATTCTTCGCCTGTACCAAATGCACTGTTAAGACCATTGCTTGCGATCTTTGAAAGAGTTTTTGTCCAAAGACCCTCTGTGTCGATACAGCTATGTGTATGAGTAGAAGAAATGTTAATAGAAACAATGTTGTTAGCCTCTGCATATTCAGCAAGACGTTCACGGATATCCTTGATATCAGCGTTTGTAATACCGATACAGTCGATAGTAGCAAATAAAACTGTGCCTCTGTCTGTGCCGTCGCTGATAGCAATACATCTTGCCTTCATATCATCCTGAACGCCTTTGATGTTTACGATACCTTCAACAACGTTTGAGAAACCGTTTTCAATTGCAATGTAACCGCCGAGGAAATATGTACCGTTAGAGTAATCGTGGGGGATAAGGCTTGTGTTAGCATAGCCTAAATGCCACTGAGCATCTGCATCTGCAGAAGATTTGAACTCGTTGCCGGTACCGGAATAGAAGTTCTTTGAGATTTTATCAGTGTTACCTAACTCGCTGTCGGGCACGAAGCCGGGACCGTCAGGGAAAAGACCTGATAAAAGGTTTGCAATAAAGTTTAAAAGGGTTTCAACGATATCAGCAAAAATAACGCCGATAGGGTTGTCTGCTTCACCGCTGATGATCGGGTATGCACTTGATGCACTTGCAGTCACTGCACCGAAAGATGCAAACGTAAGAGTAAGCGCAAGAACAACAGCGATGAGTTTTGTTAATCTGCTTTTTCTCATGGTTTTTTTCTCCTTTTATACCGCCTAAAAGCCGACGATATTATTTGATACCATATTTTACTATATATATAAGAAATTTTCAACTATCAATATGACTAAATAATCACTTTTCATTTTTATATTTTGCACAAAAATTTTAATAAGTTTTTGTTATTAAAATATATAACCGATTTTGTATTGACAATTCGTCGCTCTTTGTGTAAAATATTAAGGAATTATTATGTATCGAGGGGGATACAAGTATGCGTAAGAAAAAAGAAAAAAATCTTAATACCGAATCAAACGTTCCTGCGACTCCTGTTGATGGTAACCTCGTTAAAATTGTTGCAATGGTTATTGTTTCTTGCATCGTTGTGGGTCTTGTTTCTAGTACTGCAATTAAGCTTGCAGCTTCAACCTATTATTTACAAACTCAACGTAAGTTAGCAACTAGCATTCCGTTAGTTGATGCGGCTCTTGATAAAATTACTGACGGCGAAGCAGGTGCTCCTCTTCCCACAGACCCGCCTACAACTCAGGCTCCCATAACTCAGGCTCCTGCTACAACAAAGGCACCTGAAACAACAAAAGCACCTGAGACAACCAAGGCTCCCGAGACAACCAAGGCTCCCGAAACAACCAAGGCTCCCGAGACAACCAAGGCTCCTGATAAAACTGAGCCCGAAACTGATTCTGCTGATACAATAAAGCAAAAGCAAGAGGTTCTTAATCAGTACAAAACTCTTGTTAGCTACGCAAAAACTGTAGGTAAGCCTTCATTCACAAAGGTTACTTACAGAACGCTTCAGAAGGATGCTTTATCAGGCTCACTTCTTCATAGTGTTGAAAAATCATACCCTGATTACTTTGTTTCAAAAGAAGCTGCAGAGGCTGCTCCCATATTAGTTCCTGCTAATACAGCAACAAACGAGCTTCTTATAAATCATCAGTTATATTCTTGTATGCTCGCTACTGAGGACGCTTCCGCTGCTATTAAAACAGCTACTAACGTTGACCTCGAAAACGGCAACAAAAAGCTCACAATCGTTCTCAAAGATGAAACTGACCCTGCTGTAACTGCCCCTGATGCAGATAAAGCAGCAAGCTATACAAGTGCAATGTTCCCCGTTGTTACTGCTGATACACTTAAAGAAAAGGTTAATTCAACTCTTTTCCTTACAAAGCTTTCTTCCGCATCCGTTACTTATTCTGATTGCACTGTTGAAGTTATCTACAACCCCGTTACAGGCAGAATTATTTCAATGACTCAGACTGTTAACTATACAGGTACCTTCAAAGGCACACTCCTTTCAAGCACAGGTACAGTTACTGAGGTTTCAGAATACAAGGATTTCAATTACGGAATTATCTGAACTTAAAATATTAAATTACGAAAGAACAAGCGTTATGCTTGTTCTTTTTTTGTATGTTGTATTTTTTTACCAAATTTTTATACTTCTTTTTTGTATACTGTAAGCCATTAAGTATTGATAAATACTTGATAAACATGTGCATATGTGATATAATTTTATACTGTATAATAATACATAGAAGTTTATGCTTTTATGAGGCAAGGTGAATTTTATGACAAGAAGAGAAGCGAGAGAGCAAGCCTTTATGGTGCTTTTTGAAAAGATTTTTGATGAGGAGTCAACAATCTCTGAAATCGTTGAAATTGCAAAGGAAAATGAGCTTATTAAAATCAATAATTTTGCCGAAACTCTTTTGAAAGCAGTTGAAGATAATTCTGATGAGGTTGATTCTGTTATAGAAGCAAATTTACAGGATTGGACTCTTTCACGTTTACCAAAAGTATCTTTGGCTGTTTTAAGACTTGCAGTTGCTGAGATTAAATTTGTTTATGAAGTTCCTGACGGTGTTGCAGTTAACGAAGCGGTTGAGCTTGCTAAAAAATACGGCACTTCTGTTGACGCATCCTTTATTAACGGTGTTTTAGGCGCGGTTGCAAAAGGCTGATGAAAACTTTTCTTGGTATTGATACAAGTAATTATACTACCTCTGTAGCACTTTATAGTGATACGGGTGTATTACAGAAAAAGAGGCTTTTACCCGTAAAAGATGGTGAAAGAGGTATAAGGCAAAGCAATGCAGTTTTTCATCACACTAAAGCTTATCCTGATTTATTAAAAGAGCTTTTTGATGCTTCTTCTTATCCGCAAATTTCTGCAGTTGGTGCTTCTGTAAAGCCAACGACTCAGGAAGGCTCTTATATGCCGTGCTTTCTCGTTGGCGAGGGTGTTGCAAAAGCAATTTCGGTGTCAAATAATATACCGTTTTATTCATTTTCTCATCAGCAGGGGCATATTGCCGCAGCTTTATATTCAGCGAATAAAACAGATTTATTAAATAAAGAGTTTCTTTGCTTTCATATTTCGGGTGGCACAACCGACCTTGTGCTTTGCACCCCTGATAGCGAAGATGTTTTTAAAGCAAGGCTTGTAGCTCATTCTACTGATTTAAAAGCAGGACAAGCGGTTGACAGAATCGGTGTTAAAATGGGTATACCTTTTCCTGCGGGTAAAGGTATAGAGCGGTTAGCTCTTAGTTCAGAAAAGATGTATAAAACAAAAATCAAGCTTGTTGACGGTAACTGCTCTTTATCAGGTCTTGAAAATAAATGCCTTAAAATGCTCGAAAACGGTGATTCAGAATGCGACGTTGCAAAGTTTCTTCTTTGTTATATTGCTGATACAGTTTCTGCAATGACTGAGTATGCTTTAAGCTGCTATGGGGCTTTACCCGTTGTTTTTGCAGGCGGTGTAATGTCTAACGTAATAATTAAAGATATTGTTACGTCAAGATTTGATTGTAGCTTCGCAGAGCCGGAGTTTTCTTGTGATAACGCCGCCGGCATAGCTTTTTTAACTTCAATTAAATATAATAAATGAAATTAAGAGGTGCAAAATGTATTCACAAACTCCAACTGTATACAGTGTTGCACAATTGAATAACTACGTTAAATCTGTCCTTGATAATGATGAAAATTTAAATCATTTATTTGTTACGGGTGAAATTTCGAATTATAAGCCTCATTACAGCGGTCATATGTATATGACGATTAAAGACGAAACCGCATCAATAAAAGCGGTTATGTTTGCGGGAAACGCTTCGAGGCTTAAGTTTACTCCTGAAAACGGAATGAAGGTTATAGTTTTCGGCACTGTTTCTTTATTTCAGCGTGACGGCTCTTATCAGCTTTATATTAATGATATGCAGCCCGACGGTATCGGTGCTCTTAATATTGCATTTGAGCAGTTAAAGAAAAAGCTTGAAGCCGAAGGTCTTTTTTCAAAGCAACACAAAAAGCCTATTCCTGAATTCCCTCAAAAAATCGGTGTTGTAACGTCAGCTACCGGTGCCGCAGTTCAAGATATCTTCAACGTGTTAAAAAGAAGATATCCTGTTGCCGAGGTCGTTTTGCGACCTTGTCAGGTGCAAGGCGAGGGTGCTGCGAACGATATCGCTAACGCTATAAAAGAGTTTAATGAAGTCAAGGGTGCCGACGTGCTTATTGTGGGCAGGGGCGGAGGCTCTATTGAAGATTTGTGGGCGTTTAACGAAGAAGCTGTTGCTCGTGCAGTATACGAATCTGAAATCCCCATTATTTCTGCCGTAGGTCACGAAACAGACGTAACCATTTGTGATTACGTTGCAGATTTACGTGCTCCTACACCTTCAGCAGCTGCCGAATGTGCAGTTCCTGATTGTCTTGAGCTTAAAGCAAATTTGCTTTCATACAAACAACGGTTGAACACAATTTCTAAAAGTATTCTCGAAAGTGAAAGAAAAAGGCTTTTAGCTATTGAAAAAAGCGGGGCTTTAAAAAACCCGTTATTGAAAATAAACGACAGTAAAAAGGATATTCTTTATCTGAACGAAAAGCTTGTAAGCCTTACGGCATCAGTTGTTGAGGCTAACAGAAGTAAGGTTAATGCCTTGTGCGGAAAGTTAGATGCTTTAAGTCCCTTAGGTGTTATTGCCAGAGGATATTCCGTTACGAAAAATAAAGATAAAATTATTAAAAGTATTAAAGACGTTAAACTTGATGATGAAATTACCGTAAATCTTTCAGATGGTATGATAACTGCCACGGTTTGCGGTATAAATGAGGAATAAATTATGGAATTTAATTACGAAAAATCTTTAAAGCGCCTTGAAGAGATTGTTGCAATAATTGAAGAAGGCGACCAAACCCTGGAAAAAACTCTTGAGCTTTTTTCTGAGGGTACCGCACTTTTGAATTCTTGTAGCAAATATCTTGATAGTGCAGAGCAAAAAATCACAAAACTTCTTGCAAACGGTGATGCAAATGAATAAAAAAATAGAAGAGTTTTCACAGCTTATAGAAGAAAATCTCTATAAATATTTCAATACTTATTTTGATGAATACAAGATTTTGTTTGATTCGATGGAATACAGTGTTAAAAATGGCGGTAAAAGGGTAAGACCTCTTTTAACAATGCTTTTTTGTGATGCTTGCGGTGGCGATCCTTTAAAGGCTGTTCAATTAGCTGTAGCAGTTGAATATATCCACACGTATTCTTTAATTCACGACGATTTACCTTGTATGGATAACGATGATTATAGAAGAGGTAAGCCCTCAAATCACAAGGTTTATGGAGAAGCAATGGCTCTTCTTGCGGGTGACGGCTTGTTAACTGCTGCCTTTGAAAGAATAGCAACGTGGTCAAGGGCGGGTCTTATCGACTGCGATGTTGCCATTAATGCAATTTCTGAATTATCTGCTTATGCAGGTAGCAGAGGTATGATAGGTGGCCAGGTTATTGATATTCAGAATGAGGATAATAAAGATATCAAGCTTGAAACGCTTATGATGCTCGACAATCTTAAAACGGGTGCACTTATTGAAGCTGCTTGTTCTTTAGGTTGTATAGTAGCAAGAGCAGATGAAGATAAAATTCAGGCTGCAAAGGCGTTTGCCTCAAATATTGGTCTTGCTTTCCAGATTAAAGACGATATTTTAGACGTTACAAGCTCATTTGAAAAGTTGGGTAAGGCTATAGGTAGTGATATGGAAAACGGAAAAACTACCTACGTTACTCTTCTTGGTGTAGAAGAATGCCAAAAGCTTGTTGATAAGCTTACTGATGACGCATTAAAAGCACTTGATGCTTTCGAAAATAACGAGGCTTTAAAGGAATATGCCCTTTATCTCGCAAAAAGAGAATGTTAGTATGGAACATAATTTATTAAAAAATATAAAATCACCTGATGACGTTAAAAAGCTTGATGATAATCAGCTTCCTTTACTTGCTGATGAGGTCAGAGACGTTATAATTTCAACTGTTTCCGAAAATGGCGGTCATCTCGCCTCTAATCTAGGTGCGGTAGAATTAACAATAGCTCTTCACAAGGTTTTTAATTCACCAAATGATAAGATTATTTGGGACGTGGGTCATCAGGTTTACACTCATAAGCTTCTTACAGGAAGATATGACAGATTCACTACTCTTCGTCAAAAGGGTGGTATGTCAGGCTTTTCAAGACCTGATGAAAGCGAACACGATATTGTTTATAGCGGTCATAGTAGCGTTTCTATTTCAACTGCTTTAGGTATAGCCACTGCTAACAAGGTCAACGGTAAAAAGGATTTTGCCGTAGCTGTAATTGGTGATGGCTCATTAACGGGTGGTCTTATTTACGAGGCTATCAATAACGCCGGTAGAATGAGCGATGCAAGGCTTATAATCGTTTTAAATGATAACGGAATGTCTATTTCTAAAAACGTAGGTCACCTTGCAAAAAGACTTGCGGTAATGCGTTCGAGGTCAGGCTATTTCCGTCTTAAAGCTGTTACCGAAAAGGTTGTTTCGAAAATTCCTTTCGTTGGCAAAAAGCTTTCTGATAGGTTATTCAGACTTAAAACAGACCTTAAAAATATGATTTATCAAAGCAACTTCTTTGAGGACTTTGGCGTTCGATATATGGGACCGATTGACGGTCATAATATCGAACAGCTTTGCGATGCTTTAGAGGGTGCAAAGCTTGTTGAAAAGCCCGTTATCGTTCACGTTAATACGATTAAAGGCAAGGGCTACCTTCCTGCAGAAGAGAATCCGTCTGATTTTCACGGAGTTGGCCCATTTAATAAGGAAAATGGTGAAATTCCGCCATCAAAAACTAATTTTTCAGAAAAATTCGGCGAATTTTTATATAATCAGGCGCCAAAGGATAAACGAATCTGTGCTATCACAGCCGCAATGTCATTAGGTACAGGCTTGCGTAAATTCTCAGATGAATTCCCCGATAGATTTTATGACGTTGGCATAGCCGAGGAGCATGCAATTCCCTTTGCTTTAGGGCTTTCTAAAAGCGGTATGCTACCCGTTTTCGTTGTATATTCAACATTTTTACAAAGATGCTATGACCAGCTTATGCACGATTGTGCTTTGCAAAATACAAGGATGATTATTGCAGTTGACAGAGCAGGTATTGTAGGTGATGACGGCGAGACTCATAACGGTATTTATGATACCGCATTCTTTAACGGTATTCCTAATATTACCGTCTATTCACCCGCATATTATTGCGATTTAAATAATGCCTTTGTTAATTGTCTTTATCATAGTAGCGGCCCTTGCGTTATCAGGTATCCTCGCGGTGCTGAGCCTGAAAAGCCTGAGGATTACGTTTGTGATGGTAGTCTTTTTACAGTCTTCGGTGATGCTGATGCCGATGTAGCTATAGTTACTTACGGAAGAATTTTTGCAGATGCATATAAAACAATGCTTACTCTTAAAGCTGAGGGTAAAAAGGTTAAGCTTATAAAGTTAAACGTAATCGTACCAGTACCCGTTGATAGCGTTTTTGAATTAAAAGATGTTAAAAATACTTTCTTCTTTGAAGAGGGGGTTAAAAGTGGCGGTGTAGGTGAGCATTTTGCAATGACGATGCTTGAAAATGAAATTAAAAGTGATTTTTGCCTTACTGCCTTCCCTGATTGCTTTGTTAAACAAGGTAAAACTGATGTTATTTTAAATGAGTATAACCTCGATAGTGAAGGTATGTTAAAGGTTATCAGAGGAATTATTGATGAGCAATAAAAAAAGACTTGATTTAGCTCTGTTTGAGCAAGGCTATGCCGAAAGCCGAGAAAAAGCAAAGGCTTTGATTATGTCAGGCATTGTATATGTTAATGACCAGAAAGAAATTAAAGCCGGAAGAGATATAAAAGACGATGACGTAATCGAAGTAAGAGGGAGTACTCTTAAATACGTCAGTCGTGGCGGTCTTAAGCTTGAAAAGGCAATGCAAAGCTTTCCTATTGATTTGAATGAAAAGCTATGTATGGATATTGGTGCTTCAACGGGTGGCTTTACAGATTGTATGCTTCAAAATGGTGCAAGCAAGGTATACTCTATTGACGTTGGCTATGGTCAGCTCGCTTGGAAATTACGAAGCGATGATAGGGTAGTAAACCTTGAAAGGACTAATTTCCGTTACGTAACGAAAGAGGTTATTCCCGAAGATATCGATTTTGCATCTGTTGACGTTTCTTTTATCTCTCTTAAGCTTATTTTACCCGTTATGCATACGTTGTTAAAAGATGGTGGAGAGGCTGTTTGTCTAATTAAGCCACAGTTTGAAGCAGGTAGGGAAAACGTTGGTAAAAAAGGCGTTGTAAGAGACCCTGCAATTCACGAAATGGTTATCAGAACTATTGCCGAGTTTGCAAACGAGCAAGCATTTGAGGTTTTAGGCTTAGAGCATTCGCCTGTAAAAGGACCCGAGGGAAATATTGAGTATCTTATGTATATTAAAAAATGCAGTGAGCCACAAAACAACGAAGATGTTATTGCAACTGCGTTTGAGCTTGTTAAACGCTCTCACGACGCTTTAGACAAGTGATATTTTTAAAGGTGATATAATGAAGTTTTATATTATTCCAAATATGACAAGGCGAAACAGTAAGGATGTAACCGAGGCTGTTTTAAATAAGCTTTCGGAGCTTTCTTGTACTGCAGTTATGGCAAAAGATTTAGAGTCGGTATTTTCTTCTTTTTCCAACGTGGAATACTGTGATTCTGAAGCTGCTATTAACGACTGCTTTGCAGTTATTTCTGTTGGTGGTGACGGCTCCTTTATTCATGCGGCAAAAATTGCAACTGAGTATGACAAGCCTATAATTTGTATAAATGCGGGTAAGCTTGCTTATCTCGCTTGCCTTGAAAGCGACGAAATAGCACTTTTGGAAAAAGTTATAAATAATGAATATTTAACCGAAAAAAGAATGATTTTAGACGTGTCGATTATTGACAAAGCGGGTAAAATATTATATCATTCGAGTTGTATTAACGATGCAGTAGTTTCAAGAAGCGGTGTAATAAGAATAATGAAATTATCTGTTTCTTGCAACGGTAAACCGCTTATTCACTATATGGCTGATGGTGTTATCGTAGCAACGCCTACAGGCTCTACGGCTTATTCGCTTTCGGCGGGTGGTCCTATAGTTGAGCCCTGTGTTGAAAGTATGATGCTTACACCCGTTTGTCCTCATAGCGTTTTTTCAAGAACTGTAGTTCTTGACGGTGCTTCGGAGCTTGAAATTGCTCATGATAACAGTGGTGAAGCTATTCTTTCCTGTGACGGTCAAACGGCTGTTAATATTCCTGAAAATGCAGTTGTTACCGTTAAACGTTCTCAGGATTATGCAACCTTTATAAAGATTAAAGAAGACACTTTTATTGATATTCTTAATAAAAAAATCTCCGGATAGGGTGAAAATGATGAAAAAAAGAAGACATAAGCTGATTTTAGATTTAATTAACCGCTATGATATCGGTACACAGGATGAGTTGCTTGCTCTTTTGCGTGACGAGGGCTGTGACGTTACCCAGGCAACCGTTTCAAGAGACGTTAAGGAATTACGTCTTTTAAAAACTCTCGGTGCAAACGGTGTGTATAAATATTCAGTTGAAAAAGCAAATGATACCGGCTATTCAGGTATGTTTGATGCTCTTTTCCAGAGTGCAATGACAAAGGTTGATTATGCAGGTAATATTTGTGTTATTAAATGTTCACCCGGTCTTGCAGGTGCTGCTTGTGCTACTATTGATGCTATGAACGTTCATGAGGTAGTAGGTACAATTGCAGGTGACGATACTATTTTTATGCTTTGCAGAACCTCTGACGAGGCTCAGGGTGTTGCAGAAGCTCTTAACAGAATGATAGGCAGGTAATTATTTTATGCTTTCCGTTTTGAAGATTGAAAACATTGCTATAATTGAAAGTGCAGAAATAGAATTTTCAAAAGGCTTTAATGTGCTCAGCGGTGAAACGGGGGCAGGTAAATCAATAATTTTAGACTCTATTAACGCAGTTCTCGGTTTCAGAACCTCTCGTGAGCTTATCCGCACGGGGGCAAATGAAGCCCGTGTTACTGCGTTGTTTTCTTGTATAGACAAAAAGGTTGAAGGTAAATTATCGGAGCTTTCTTTACCCTTAAGCCCTGATGGAACACTTCTTGTTTCAAGGACAATCAGTCCTGATAAAAATGTGTGTAAAGTTAATAATGCTTTAACAAACGTTTCGGCTCTGCGTGAAATCGGTGCTGAGCTTATAAGTATTCACGGTCAGCAGGATAACAGAGAGCTTTTAAATTGTGAAACTCATATTGGTTATATTGATGTAATCGGTGGATTGCAGAAATATGTAACGGAATACAGACAAGCTTATGAGAAGCTTATAGAAATAAAAAGTCAAATTAAAAGACTTTCCGGCGATAAAGAGGAAAAGGCTCGGAGAATCGATATTCTCTCATATCAGATTGACGAAATTGAAAAAGCAGAAATTAACCCGGGCGAGTGGGATAAGCTTAAAGACAGACGAAACGAGCTTTTAAATTTTGAGAAAATACAAGGCTCGCTTTCATCAGCTTATAGTGCCCTTAACGGTGGCGATAGCTTTGCGGGTGCGGTTGAAATGCTTTCAGGTGCATTCAGAGAGTTGTCATCAGTTTCAAGCTTTTCTGATGATTTAAACAAGCTAGCTTCAAAATTAGGTGATTTATATTACGAAGCCTCCGATATTTCAGATTCTATAAGAGATGCAGTTTCTGATGACGGGTTTTCTCAAGCGGAGCTTGAAAATATCGAAAACAGACTTGATTTGCTTTATAAATTAAGTAAAAAATACGGTGCAACTGAAGAAGAAATTTTGTTGTTTGCGGAAAAGGCTCAAAAAGAGCTTAACGAGATATCTTTTTCGGATGAAAGGCTTGAAGAGCTCAAAGAGGAATATAGTGTTCTATTAGAAAAGACAAAGAAGTTAGCTCTTAAGCTCTCGGAAGAGAGAAAGAAGACCTCAATTGATTTTTCAAAAAAAGTATGTAATGAGCTTCAGTATCTTGATATGCCTGATGTTCAGTTCTTGGTTGATTTCAAAGAGGTTTCATTATATGAAAACGGTATAGATGAAGCTGAGTTTTTAATCTCTGCCAACGTAGGTGAAATCCCGAAGCCTATTACAAAAATTGCAAGTGGCGGTGAGCTATCCCGAATAATGCTTGCTTTAAAAACCGTTATGGCTCATAAGGATAACATTGAAACAATGATTTTTGATGAAATTGATTCTGGTGTCAGCGGTAGGGCTGCTTTAAAGGTTGCAAATAAGCTAAAGCAGGTTTCAAACGGCAAGCAGGTTCTTTGTGTAACCCATTTATCGCAGTTGATGTCTTACGCAGATACTCATTATTTGATTCAAAAAGCAGTTCGTGACGGAAAAACCTATACGGGTGTAACAGTTCTTGATTCAGAGGGCAGAAAACGTGAAATTGCCCGAATTATAAGCGGTGGCGAGGTTACACAAGCTCAGCTTGAAAATGCTGAAGAAATGCTTAAAACAGGCGGTGTTTTATAATGAAGATAGGTACTTGCAGAGGTCTTGATGATTTTGAGGCTATCAAAGCTGCTGCTGAGGCGGGCGTTGATTATTACGAATGTGGCTTTGGTAACCTTGTAAATCTTGATGAAGAGAGATTTCAAAAAGCGAAGAATTTGCTTGAAGAATATAATATTCCTGTTTTTGCCGCCAACAGCTTTTTACCGGGTGATTTAAAGGTAGTAGGAGATAACGTTGATTACAAAGCGCTTGAAGCTTACCTTGATAAAGGATTTAAGAGAGTAAAAGAATTAAACGTAAAGGTTGTTGTTTTCGGTAGCGGTGCTGCTAGAAGCTATCCCGACGGATATTCTCACGAAAAAGCAACAGACCAGCTTGCGTTTTTCTTAAAGGAATACGCATCACCTAAAGCTGAAGAGGCAGGCTGCACTGTCGTTATGGAGCCCTTAAGATTCGGTGAAAGTAAAATGATTCATACTGTAAAAGACGGTGTAGAAATAGGGGAGAAAAGCGGTAAAAATAACGTTTTAGGTCTTGCTGATTTATATCATGTTTACGGAAATGATGATAAGCTTGATGAAATTGCATCTTTTAAAAACAAGGTTTGTCATTCACATATCGCAGAGCCTGTAAACAGAACTTATCCCTTTGCTACTGATTCTGATGAGGTAAAAGCGGTTTATAAGGATTTCATTTCTGCCTTGAAAAGTGCAGGTTGTGAAACTATTTCAATAGAAGCAAGAACTGACGATTATGCAAATGATATAAAAAATTCGGTTAATTTTCTACGCGAAATTATTTGACAAAAAATAAATAAAGTTTTATTATTTAGTCGAAAATAAATTGATTTTATTATAAGAAAGGTTGTTCGGTATGGGTAAAATTTTAGTAATGGACCATCCTCTTATTCAACATAAGCTTTCAATTATCAGAAACATTGATACAGGCTCAAAGGATTTCAGAGCTTTAATTTCTGAGATTGCTAACCTTATTTGCTACGAGGCAACAAGAGATTTACCTCTTGAAGAGGTTGAGGTTGAAACACCAATCTGCGTTACAAAAACTAAAGTCCTTGCAGGTAAAAAGTTGGCTGTTGTTCCGATTTTAAGAGCAGGTCTTGGTATGGTTGACGGTATGCTTGCTTTAGTTCCTACCGCAAGAGTTGGTCATATCGGTCTTTACAGAGACCCCGATACTCTTCAGCCTGTTGAATATTATTGTAAATTACCCTCTGATATTGATGAGAGAGAGGTTTTCGTTGTAGACCCCATGCTCGCAACCGGTGGCTCAGCTATTGATGCTATTACTCAGATTAAAAAACGCGGTGCAAAGCATATCAAATTCCTCGGTATTATTGCCGCACCGGAAGGACTTAATGCTCTTCACGAAGCACATCCCGACGTTGATATTTTCGTTGCATCTCTCGACGAAAAGCTTAACGACCACGGTTATATCGTTCCCGGTCTTGGTGACGCAGGTGACAGAATATTCGGTACAAAATAATTTAATTAAACGTAACAAAATCCCTCGACTTTAATAAGCCGAGGGATTAGCTTTTATTCAACAGTATTATCTGCTAAATCTGAGTTGTCGGGTAAAAGGTCTGTTTCTCTGAAAAGAAGAGAAATACACCAGATACCTGCAAGGGCAACAAGCACGTAAACAATTCTTGACATAATTGCCGCCTGACCGCCGAAGAGCCAAGCAACAAGGTCAAATTTAAAAAGACCGATGCTACCCCAGTTAAGTGCACCTATTGTAACAAGAATTAATGCAATTCTGTCTAACATAAAATACTCCTTTCGGCGATTACGCCATTTATTATCCTTTATATTATTGACCGAAAGCGTAAATTTATAATGAATTATTAAAATTAAATTTTAGAGCACCATTTATGCAACTTTAAATGTATAAATTGCTATTTAATTTTTGATTGTTATGTGGTAAAATGAAAAATAGTAAAAAAGCGGAGGTGCTTTATGCTTTATCTTGTTAAAGGGCGAGCCGGTAGCGGTAAAACAAATAAAATAAGACAGATTATCGGTGAATATTGTGAAAACAACGAAAGTAAGCCTTTGCTTATTGTTCCCGAGCAATTCTCTTTTGAATCCGAAAGAGCGATGCTTAAATTTTTAGGTGCTAAAAAGCTTAAACAAATTGATGTTTTAAGCTTTCCTCGTATGGCTCTTTCAAATATTAAAAATTCTGTTGAGGTTCAAAGCAAAATTGCAAGTAATGGAGTTAAAACCGCCCTTATGGGTGAAGCCTTACTTCAGCTTGACGGACGTCTTGAAATATTCAAAAACATTCGTCAAAATACAGTCGCATTAGGTCCGCTTGTTGATTTTTCGAAAGAATTAAAATATTGCTGCATTGATAGCGAGGACCTTAATGAAAAAATTGACAGCTTAAATGACTGCGTTTTAAAGGATAAAATAAAAGAGCTTGACCTTATCAACAACACTTATGATGCATTGTTATCGCAAAGCTACTTTGATGATGCTGAAGCATTAAGCGTGTTTAATGAATTTGCTATCGAAAATAATTTCTTTAAGAATAAAACAGTATTTTTAGATAGCTTCAGAACGTTTTCGAAGCAAGAGCTTCGTTGCATTGGTATTATTTTATCCCAAGCTGATAACGTTTATTTTTCCATTTGTGTCGATGAATGTGCAAAAAAATTTACGTCGCTTTATTATATGCGTGAATTAGAGCAAGCCTTGAGAGGTATCGCTAATAAAAATAACGTTTCAGTATCAGAAATTTTTTGCAACCAATCGGAAGATGCATTCGGTAAAGATATTTTAACTCTTGAAAAAAATCTTTATTCATCTAAAAAAACTGTCAGTGATATTTCTGACGGTAGTGTTACTGTTGTTAAATGTAAAAATTCTGATGATGAATGTGCTTATATTGCCGCTACTATTAAAAAGCTTTTAAGAAGTGGTAAATACCGTTGCCGTGATATTGCCGTTATTGAAAGAACAAACGGTGTTTATAAAAGTAATATTATTGATGCATTAAGACGTCTTGATATCGCAGTATTTGACGATAGTCGCAGACCTCTTGTAAATGAAACGCTTTTCGTTTATCTTAGCTCTGCTATAGAGTGTATTACACAAGGCTTTACTACAGAAAGTCTTATGTGCTACTTGAAATCAGGTTTAACATCTCTTTCTCTTGCTGAAATTTCAAAGCTTGAAAAATACGCTCTTGTTTGGGGTGTAGGCTCAAAGCAATGGCAAAATGATTTTACAATGAACCCCGATGGATTTGGTAGTGATTTCACTGAGAAGCAAGTGAAAGAGCTTGAAGAAATAAATAATATCAGAAAAAAAACAGTTATACCCTTGTTGTCACTGAAAAAGAAATGCGACGATAAAAGCGGTAAGGAAATTGCAGAAGCCGTTTATAATTTTATAATTGATACCGGTGTGCGTGAAAAGCTTTATGATTTATGTATGTCCCTCGAAAGCGACGGTTTTCTTGTTGAAAGCGAAAGGGTAGAGGGTACATGGGATGTTTTAATTAATATTCTTGATTCAATTGCTAACCTTTTACCCGAAAAAGCTTGTAGCTTAAAAAGATGGAAAGAAATTTTCGATATACTCGTTTCAAGTGGTGATATAGGTGAAATTCCTCAAGGTCTTGACGAGGTAACCGTTGGTAGTGCTGACAGAATCAGAATTGAAAAAATCAAGGTTGCTTTCCTTGTTGGTGTAAATCATGAGGAATTTCCGTTAGTGAATGTTCAAGGTGGCGTTTTAACTGATTCCGACAGAGTTATTCTTACTAATTTAGGACTTGATGTAAGACCCGCTTTTGAAAACACTATTGACGAAGAACGCTTTATTGCTTACTGTGCCGTTACTGCGGCATCTGAAAAGCTTTATCTTGTATATAAATCTGCCGATTCTGAAGGTAATTCGGTTACACCCTCGGAAATAGTTGATACTGCTCTTTCTTGTATCAATGATTGCGATTTTATTTCTACTGATGAGCTTGATTCTTCATATTATATTGAAAGTGAAGATTCCGCTTTTTCCGTATATGCTCAAAATTATTTTGAAACTAACGAGTTAAAAGCCACACTTGAAAAATATTTTGAAAACAATGAGATTTACAGTGGTAAAAAGTTAGTTTTAGACCGTTTAAATAATAAAAAGCCTGTAAAATTTGATAATCCCGAAATATCAAAGAAGCTTTTCGGTGAAAACGTTTATATTTCAGCAAGTAAGGTTGAAAGCTTTTATAACTGCCCCTTTGCTTATTTTATGAGATATGGTCTTAAAGCCGAGCCCTTAAGAGAGGCTGTGCTCGACCCTGCCCAAAGCGGTACGATTGTCCATCTGGTTATGGAAAAAGTGTTAAAGCAATTTCCTAAAGCTGAATTTATTAATGCAAGCGACGATGAAATCGAATCAACTGTTTCAAGCGTATTGAAAGAATATCTTGATGAAAAAATGGGTGGTCTTGACGAAAAATCAAAACGCTTTATGTTTTTATTTAACCGACTTGTTGATATTTCAATGGCTATTATCAATAGGTTAAAGATGGAATTTCAAATAGGTGAATTTTCGCCATGTGATTTTGAGTTAAGAATCGGTGGTGAAGAAATACCCGCCTACGAATTGCCTTTGAATGAAGGTAACGTTAAGGTTACGGGCTCCGTCGACCGAGTTGATATTATGGAAAAGGACGGTATAAAATACCTTCGCGTTATCGACTATAAAACGGGTAAAAAAGAGTTTAAATTATCTGAGCTTTTCGATGGTCTTAATATTCAGATGGTGATTTATTTAATGGCTCTTGAGAAGAATGGCAAAAGCTATTATGGCGATATTCTCCCTGCAGGCGTTTTGTATCTTCCCTCAAGAATTGGTATTTCGAGCTATCTTGACAGCCGCTCACCATCAATTGAAAACGTTGAAGCTCAAAAGAGAGTTAGCGGTAAGCTTTCTGGAATGGTGCTCGATAGTCCTGTTGTGTTTAACGGTATGGGTGTTGATAAATATCCCGATTATTTCCCCGTTTCTTATAAAAAGGACGGCTCCGCAAAGGATAATTACTATTCCTTGTCGCAGTTTAAGAGCTTGTCTAAAATTATAGATAAAAAGATAATTGATATGGGCGAAAGCCTTCATCAGGGTCTTATTGGTGCTATACCTTGCGGTAGCGATGGTGAGGGTAAAATGTGCTCCTATTGCTCATATAAATCAATTTGCGGAATTGAAAAAAATGATGAAATTAATGAAATAACAAAGCTTACCCATCTTAAAGCTTTGGAAAGATTGGACGGTGAAGGTAATGAGCAGGGAATGGACTGATAATCAAAAAAAGGCAATTGAAGCAAGAGGTATGCAGGTGCTTGTTTCAGCCGCTGCAGGCTCGGGTAAAACTGCGGTTTTAACTGAAAGAGTTAAAAGAATTCTTTGTGATGTTTCAAATCCTTGTATGGTTAATGAAATACTTGTCGTTACCTTTACTAAAGCGGCTGCCGCCGAAATGAGAGAGCGTATTTACAAAGCTATTGAAGCTGAATTGAAGGATGATAGTGAAAACAACGAGTATTTACGCCGTCAAATGAATTTATTGCCTGTTGGTGATATCTGCACTATTGACTCGTTTTGCTCTAAGATTGTTAAAGATAACTTTCACCTTGCAGACGTCAGCTCGGACTTTAAAATTCTTGATGATAAAGACAATAACGAGTTAATGCAAGCAGTTTGCGATAGCTTGATTAATGAGCTTTACGAAGAAAATAACGAGGATTTTATAACCCTTACAAAGATGTTTCTTAATGACCGTGACGATAGCGAGTTTTACGAAATATTAAGAAAGCTATACGAGTATTCAAGAGCATATCCGTCACCGCAACAGTGGTTGCTTGATGTTGCTGAAGCATTTTCGCCCGAAATTTTGCCCGAAAATACAGTTTGGGCTGAGCATATTTTTAAATATGCATCAATGCTTTCAGAATTTCATATTAACCGATTAGAAAAATGTATTTCCATAATGGATGAAGCTGGTGGCTTTAGCTCTTATTATTATCTACGCTTCAGGGGGACTGCTGATAAGCTTAAAATTCTTTTTGATTGTGTCAATAATCGCAATTGGGACGGTATGGTTTCCGTTATTAATGAAGGTATAATTGTAAAGCCTTTTGCTCGTAACAGTAAGGTTGATGAATACGTTAAAGAGCTTACAAAAAACGTTTTTGATGATGTTGAAAAAGATGTAGGTGACTTGAAAAAGCACACCTTACCTACAACTGAAGAGCATAAAAAAGACTGCGAAACTCTTTATCCCGTAATAAAAAAGCTTTGTGAATCAGTTATCAGGTTAACTGAAATGCTTGATGCTAAAAAGAAGGAGTTAAACGCATATTCCTTTGATGATATTCTTCACAAAACCTTAGACCTTTTAGTGACCTGTGATGACAACGGCAACGAAACTGAAACAGCTTTACTAAAAGAGCTAAGAAACAAATATAAAGAGATTTTAATTGATGAGTATCAGGATACAAACGAAGCTCAAAACAAAATATTCCGACTTATTTCAAGAAATTGCGAAAATATGTATGCCGTAGGCGACGTTAAGCAAAGTATTTACCGTTTCCGTCTTGCAAGCCCTGATTTATTCATTAAATTAAAAGATGAATTGAATGATTACAACGGCTTAAAGAAGCCTTCAAAAATAATCCTTGAAAAGAATTTCAGAAGTCGCGAGGGTATTGATAAAACAGTAAACTTTATCTTTTCGAAGCTTATGACAAGAGCCGTTGGTGAAATAGATTACAACGAAGATGAATATCTTTATTTCGGTGCCGATTACCCCGAAAAAAACACACCTGATACAGAAATCATCTGCATAAACGACGAAGAGTGCGAAGAAGAAATATCAGAGCCTCAGGTTGTTGCATCATACATAAAGCGTGTGATGTCAAGCGGTGTTAAGGTTACAGGTAAAAAAAGTGAAAGAAATATTAAATGGGGCGATTTTTGCATTCTTCTAAGAAGCACTAAAAATAAAGCAGAGGCTTACGCAGATGCTTTAAAAGAAAACGGAATTCCCGTTAGTGTTTCAACTGAAGAAAATTCATCTGATTATAAAGAAATTCAGTTTCTTTCTTCTCTCATAAGAGTTATAAATAACCCCTTGATAGATATTCCATTGATATCTGTTTTGATGTCACCTGTTTTCGGCTTTACGGCTGATGAGCTTGCAGAAATAAGAATGATAAATTCAAAGGCTGATTTATACGTTTGTCTCATTGAATATTCTAAAACCTCCGTTAAAGCAGAAAGCTTTTTACGAAAATTAAAGCTTTACAGAAATATTGCCGCTTCTCATTCTGTTGATGAGCTTGTTAAATACGTTATAAATGATTTGAGCGTGAATGATATTTATTATGCGGCGGGTGAGGGTGAGCAAAGGAGAGCAAATATTAAGGGCTTTATAAGCTTTGCTGAGAATTTCGTTGAAAACGGCAGAAAGGGTCTTAATGTATTTGTCAGAGCATTAAATTACGTTACTGAAAACGGTGAAATGAAAAGCGCTGTTAATTCTACCTCGGATGATAATAGCGTAAAAATAATGTCAATTCATAAAAGTAAGGGGCTCGAATTTCCTTACGTTATTCTTGCGGATTGCTCAAAGGGCTTTAACCGTCGGGATAGCTATAACTCAATGACCTTGTCGAAGGAGACGGGTATAGGTCTTAAAATTCGCGATGATGAATTATTTACAAGATACCATTCCTTGTCATCGTCAGCTACTGAAAAATCAATTTTATTCGGTGATATTTCCGAGGAAATCAGGATTCTTTACGTTGCTCTTACGAGAGCAAAAGAGCATCTTACCTTTATTTGTGACGTTTCAGGTAAAACCTTAAGAAAAAAGGTAAAGCTCAATAGCCATTTTTCAGCTGCAGACGGTAAAATTTCACCCTACGCAGTATATAAAGCGAGCAATATGTCAGAATGGATATTATCCTGCTTTGCTTTTCATAAGGATTGTAAAGTTATTCGTGATTGCTGCGGTGTTGAAATTATCGGCAAAGAAGCAACAACCGATTTTGGGGTTGACGTTTCTTACTATGATGATTTCGATAACGTTGCTGTTACCGATACAATCGAAAGTGATAACGTTGCTTTGTATAATGAGGAATTACTTGAAGAAATTTCTAATAAAATTAACTATGTTTATCCTTACGAAACAAATGGTATTCTTGCAAAGGTTGCCGCATCATCTACAGAAAAGCACAGAGATAGTAAGGCCTTTTTTGCAACTAAAAAGCCTCAATTTTTAAAAGGTGGTTTTACGGGAGCGGATAAGGGTACAGCTGTTCATAAATTCCTCGAATTTGCAGATTTTGAAAAAACGTTATATAATACAGAAGAGGAAATTAAACGTCTTTTCAATGAGCATTTATTAACAGAAGAAGAAATCAACGTTTTAGATATTGAAACGGTTAAGCTTTTTGTATGCAGTGATATAATCTCAAGGCTTTTGAAATCTGAAAAGGTTTTAAAAGAATACGAATTTTCTGTTTTACGACCTGCAGAAGAAGTTTACGAAAACGTATCTGAATCTGTTAAAGGTGAGCAAATCGTTGTTCAGGGCAAGCTTGACTGCGCATTTATTGAAAATGGTGAAGCAGTGCTTATTGACTACAAAACCGATAGAATTACCGATGAAAGCGTGTTTATTTCCACGTATAAAAATCAGCTTGATATTTATGCTGAAGCACTTTATCAGTGTCTGGGTGTAAAGGTAAAAGAAAAGTATATTTTTTCTTTCAATCTTAAGAAGTTTATTAAAATTGATTGAGGTGACGTGTTTTTATGAATAGGAAATTTTTGATTATCTGCGTTTCAATAGTTTTATTAGCTTTAGTTATAATTGCCGTTGTTATAGGCGTAACGAAATCTAATGGAAACGTTGACGAGGAGTCACAAATTACCGAGCAATCCTCTTTAGAGGATGAAATTACCCTTAAATCTCAAGAGGGTAATTATTCAGTAAAAATTACTGCCGTTTTCGAAGCAGAGCCAAATTCAACTGATGAGGATGCCCCAAAAGCAGAAAGAGTTGCAGTAGTTGTTTACGAATATAAAAATACAGATATCACCGAAGGTCTTTCAATAGGTAACACACATTTTAAAGCCTATGATAAAAGAGGTAAAGAGTTAAAGCAGTATCCTCAAAGCGGTCTTTTTGAGCCGAGCGAAATAGGGGAGTCAGGCGTTTTTACGGCAAGCGTGGCTTTTGCTTTGAATAATGATAATAACTATTTGAAGATTGAATATTACAACGATACTTCATCCAAAAAGCCTGACGCAACATTTGAACAAACGTGGTAAACAAAAAAGTGTCCCGAAAATCGGGACACTTTTTTATTCAATATTCGCAATATAAGCCGTATCTACAGGATATTTGCCTCTATGCTGTCTATATTTTTCAGCACCTGATTCGAATATTAAAGTAACTCCGTATTTACTTTGAGTCATACCCTCTGACATAGGCAAAGCAGTAATTGTTTTTACCTTGTTTTCATTGTTGCAGGCAAGTAAATCAATAATTTTACCATCAATATCAATCGTGCCAACTCTTTCAGATATCAAAATATCCTCGTAAACGTGTAATTTAGAATTGTTTTTTCTACCGTAGCTTGTTGAAAAAATTATATCACCTGTTTTTGAAAATGCCATTCCTTGTACCTGCTCGGGTATTGCAATGTAGAAATCGGGTATATATCCCGTTTGAGTTGAGTTTATGCTCTTGAATTTCGGTAAACCATTTTCAAGAATATAGCCTTCGCAATATGCGTAAAAGGTTTCGCCGTTATCTAGTGTCGTTATAAGAGATGAACTCTCTCTTGCCTTATTATCGCTTTCAATGAAATCGCCAAACCACAAAATATCGTCGCAGAATGCGGCAAACGAGCCTTTTGTATTTAGTTTAAAATTGCTTTCAAATTGAAGCTTATCATAATTTTCAGCTTTGATAATTGCTTCAAGTGAAATTGTAAAGCATTGACCGTCTGATGATATAAAAATATATTCGTCTGAACAAGCAATACCGCCCGCATGACCGGTATAATCTGTGCCGTCGTCATATTGTAAAAACAATGCTTTTTCAAATTTTCCCGTTTCTGCATTTACAATAGTTATTACAGATGGAAAAGCTTCATCCTCATAGTAATTGCTGATAATGTAGCTGTCTAAAAGTGCGTTATAGCAAATACCTTGAGGAATAACGCCCTCTAAAAGTCCGGGCACTGTAAAGGAAGGGGAGAATTCATTTAAAAACTCTTCAAATTCTTCACTTTCATTAATTTCAGACTGTAAAATAACCTTTGTTTGAGTGATTCTGTCGGTAATATCCTTAGTTTTAAGCATCTTTTTCGAACCACAAGAGCTTAAAAAGATTATGCAAAAAAGTAACGATATTATTTTTATAAGGGGTTTATTTCTTTTCATAAGCACCTCTTTAAATTAAACCATATATGCAAAATCGACAAGATTCTGACGAACCTTGCCGATTTGGTGCCTCCGGTCGGAATCGAACCAACGACACGAGGATTTTCAGTCCTCTGCTCTACCAACTGAGCTACAGAGGCATTTGTTACTGCAATAATATACACCATTAAAACAGTTTTGTCAATAATTAGTTTTGAAGAAAAATATCGTATTTGATAATGAAAAATCACATTTAATGTAAAATTGTATATTTTGCTCTTGTAAGATTTATAAATCTATGATATAATCTTGGGGATTTTTGGATGAAAGGGTAATCCCTTGATATTTGGAGGTATTTAAAGTGAAAACAATTGGTGTACTTACAAGTGGCGGTGACGCACCTGGTATGAACGCTGCTATCAGAGCAGTTGTCAGAAGTGGTTGCGAAAGCGGTATGAAGGTTATGGGTATCCGTCGTGGCTATAAAGGTCTTATCGAGGGTGATATGTTTGAAATGAACCTTCGTTCAGTTTCTGATATTATTCACCGTGGCGGTACTATGCTTTATTCAGCTCGTTGCCCCGAGTTTGCTGACCCTGAAATTCAGGATAAGGCAGTAGAGGTTTGTAAAGAATTCGGTCTTGAGGGTATCGTAACTATCGGTGGTGACGGTACGTTCAAGGGTGCTCGTGCTCTTACGCTTAAAGGTATTCCTTGTATCGGTGTTCCCGGCACAATCGACAACGATATTGCATCAAGTGACTTTACTATCGGTTATGATACTGCTCTTAATACTGTTATGGATATGGTTGACCGTATTCGTGATACTACAGAATCTCACGACAGATGCTCAATCGTTGAGGTAATGGGTAGAAATGCAGGCTATCTTGCTCTTAACGCAGGTATTGCTGTTGGTGCAACCTGTATCCTTATTCCTGAGGTTGATTATGATATCGACTCATATATCATTCAAAGAATGAAACGTACTCAGAAAACAGGTAAAGAGCATTTCGTTATCGTTGTTGCTGAAGGCGTTAAGGGTATCGATTGTAATTCACTTGCAAGATATATTGAAGAAAAAACAGGCGTTGAAAGCCGTGCAACAGTTCTCGGTCACGTTCAGCGTGGTGGCTCACCCTCAGTACGCGATAGAGTTCTTGCAAGCCAGTTAGGCTTCTATGCAGTTCAGCTTCTTAAAAACGATATCGGTAACAGAGTTGTTGTTGTTAAGAAGGATGAAATCGTTGACTACGATATTATCGAAGCTCTTAATATGAAAAAGTCAATTGACCTTGAGCTTTACAGAATTTCAAACGAAATTTCTATCTGATTGTAAGTAATTAATCCAATATTTACTAAAAATTTTAAAGCAGCTCCGTTGTTTTTGGGGCTGCTTTTTCTATTATTTTTCATAAATATTTTTCGCCTTTTAACACAAATTAATTTTGTGCTTTGCGGAGGTGAAAAAATGAAGAAAAGTAAAGTAATATTGTCTTTTTTGTCATTTGCTTTAACGTCTTTGCTATTAGTTTTCATTTTATCTTCTGAAAATTTTATTGGTGAGGAAACAGTAAATATTTCGATAAACGGTGTTAGCAGAGGTATTCAAAGATTAGGAAACAATATTTTGAGTTATTTTGATAACAACGAGGAAAATGAAGCGGACCCAAGAGCAACAAATACTAACGAATTAGTCTATATCGGGGGTTATCCCATAGGCTTAAAGCTTTATGCCGACGGTGTTGTGATAGTAGGCACTGAAGCAGTTGATACAGAAAACGGTAGCGTGAATGCAGCCGAAAAAGCAGGGCTTAAAATAGGGGATATAATCAAAAAAATCAACGGTAAAGCTGTGAAACTGAATACCGAGGTTTCTCAAGCCGTTGAAAGCAGTAACGGCGAAGCCTTAACCTTTACCGTTGAAAGAAACGGTAAAGCCTTTGAGGTAGCCTTTGAAACCGCATATTCGGTCAGCGAAGGAAAATATAAAGCAGGCTTATGGGTCAGGGATAGCTCCGCCGGTATCGGTACGGTAACCTTTGCAACTCAGGACGGTTATTTCGCTTCTTTAGGCCATGCCGTTTGCGATATAGATACAAAAACCTGCTTGCCTATCTCAAGCGGTGAATGTACAATTGCAAATATAACGGGCTTTATAAAAGGTGTTCAGGGGTCGGCGGGTGAGCTTTGCGGTTATCTTGAAAACGAAACGATAGGTAAGGTTTATTCTAATTGCGATATAGGCGTTTATGGTGAATTTGATAATTTACCTCAGGGTCAGCTTTATCCTATTGCAAATGATGATGAAATAACTCAAGGGAAAGCAACGGTTATTACTACCTGCAGCTCGGGTGATACCGCAGAATATGAAATAGAAATACAATCTGTAAATTTATCCGCAGGCGATAACAAGCATCTTGTATTGAAGGTTACAGACTCAAATCTTATTGAGAAAACGGGTGGCATAGTTCAAGGTATGTCAGGCTCACCCATAATTCAGAACGGTAAAATTATCGGAGCCGTAACCCACGTTTTTCTGAACGATGCAACAGGTGGTTACGGTATCACCGCACAGACAATGCTACAGAATTTAAATGAAATTAAAGCGGAAAACGAAGTGCTTGAAAAGGCATCGTAAACAGAAATAAAATATCAAAATTGATTTTAAATTTTTTTAATTTGTCAAAACATTCGACAAAATTCGACAAATTGTTTCAAGAAAATTCACAATTCATTTTTGAAAATTTTAAGTTTTTGTTTAAAGTAACGATTGTTGTTGAAACACCTTGTAAACAAGGGGATAAGATGTTATAATTTTACTACACTTTAGGAGGTGTTTTGATGGTTGGCAACGTAACTGTTTTGTTAACAGATGAAAAAGACGATTATACCCAAAGATTAGCCTCAACTCTTCGAAGTAACCGTATGGACGTTAAAATTTGTCCTAAAAACGGCGTCGAGGTTTTGAGGATGTGTGATGAGATTTATCCCGACGTTATAATTATGGATGCTTTTCTTCAGCATATTGATGCAGTAGGTGTTGTATCAAGAATTAATTCAAACAATCCCGTTAAACGTCCATTAATTATAGTTTTATCGGGTATTGATAACCAAAAGCTTGAAAGAGAAATTTTAAGAAGCGGTGTTGATTATTACTTTATTAAGCCCGCTGATCCTCAAATGGTATCTCAAAGAATAGTTCAGCTTTTAAGCTGGCGAGATGTAGGCGTTTCGGCAACCTACGAGCCTGTTGAGGATTTAACAGTAACTATAACTGAGATGCTTCACCAGATAGGTGTACCTGCCCACGTTAAAGGCTATCAATATGTTAGAGAAGCAATTCGCCTTACGGTCGAAGATCCCGAAATGCTCAATTCTGTAACAAAGATTTTATATCCTACAGTTGCCAAGAATTTTAAAAGCACCTCATCAAGAGTTGAAAGAGCAATCCGCCACGGTATCGAAATTGCTTGGGATAGGGGCGACGTTGACGTTCTTAACTCTTACTTCGGTTATACTATTCAAAACCAGAGAGGAAAGCCAACCAATTCAGAATTTATAGCAATGATTGCCGATAAAATTCGTTTAAAAAGAAAATCTGCAAAAAATTACCTTGGTACAGTTGCAAAATAATAGTTTTAATACGCGGATATTTAAGGAGTCTGATATTCATAATATCAGGCTCCTTTTGTTGTTTTATTTTTTTAAATTTCTTTTTATAAATTAATGTTTTAAACAATATCACAGTCATATGTTTATTACCTTTCTTAGTTGAAATAAATTTAATATTATGGTAAAATAAAGTAATTAATGTTAAGACAGGGGACGGTTCTGTGTCTTATTCTTAAAAGCTAAATAAGTCATTTAAAATCAAAGGTTTAAACGTGTATTAAAACTAAAACAGGGGATTGCTTTGTGTAAAAAACAAGCAAGACACAGAACCATCCCCTGATTTTTACCTTATGTTCGTAAAATAGTAACAAACAGCGATGTGTGAGATTATAAAGTTATGAAATATCAAACTGATAAGAAAAATCAAGTTAAAATAGCATATTTGAAAAAAAATTTATTGATAATATGTTTGAGTTATTTTTGTTCTGGATTAAACATGATAATTCCAGCTGTTTGTAGATATAATCCTGATAATACACTTTGTAAAATTTCAATTTTCTTAGGTATTATTTTGTTTTTTATGGTTCCAGTATCTTTTTTTGATGATAGAAAAGAAATGATGGGGAATTTTTATACAATTATGTGCATGTTTATGCATTTATTGTTTAGTCTTATTGCTTCTTATATATTTTCATTTTGGTGGACTATGCTTATTTATATTGTAGAAGTTGTGATTTCTATAAGTATTATTGTAGCAAAAAATCAATTTAAGAAGGTAAAAAACAAGGGCAACAAGGAAAGATAACGGGGATAAGACAGGGGACGGTTCTATGTCTTATTCTTAAAAGCTAAATAAGTCATTTAAAATCAAAGGTTTAAACGTGTATTAAAACTAAAACAGGGGATTGCTTTGTGTAAAAAACAAGCAAGACACAGAACCGTTCCCTGTCCTATGTCCTATTTTCACATGGTAACGGAGGATTAAATTGGATAACATAGGTAACAGTAAATTAGTGAGTAAGTATTTTAGTTTTCTCGTTGAGGAAAATCAAATGAATTACTATGCCCAAAAATTGCCCAATACTATCGGGGTAGAAAACCCAACCTTTATTTACAGTTTTTTCAATGAGTTTGGATGTTTTTCAATTGTCGAGATACCGCAAAGACAAGAGTGGGATTGTTATATTGCGAGTAAATTCGAACAACAACCTAGCCTACTATTGATAAATAAAATTAACCAAACAGAATACATCAAACGAAATGTATATAGAAAAAGAACCTATTTGATGTTAACATCAAAATTTATCCAATCTCAAATTAAATTAACTAATAGTTTTTGGGGAATTAAAGTCAATCAGACAAAGGATAATACAGGGGACGGTTCTATGTGTTGACAAAAGAAAGCGGAAAATAAGACAGGGGACGGTTCTAAGTCTTATTCTTAAAAGCTAAATAAGTAATTTAAAATCAAAGGTTTAAACGTGTATTAAAACTAAAACAGGGGATTGCTTTGTGTAAAAAACAAGCAAGACACAGAACCGTCCCCTGTCCTATTCTATAAAGATATTGGTAGGAAATATTTTACAAGCATAGAACTTGGAAAATCACTAATCACTTCGATTGAGCAGTATACTGAATGAATTATCAGTAAACGTGTGGATTGAAATTGAAGGAGATGTTTTTATGAAAAAAAAAGAAGATTTTATTGATTGTTTTCTTGAACCCTATTTTAAAGAGGTTGTATTGAAAATAATTATTGACATAATTGGTATTGGTTTGGTAACGGCATTTATGGCTGCTTTTAATTTCCCGGTAAGGTATTTCATATATGTTTTTTTGGGTTACGGAGCTCTAGTATATATTCCTTCCTACAGAATAATAATCAACGCATTAATAGATAAACATAAAAAGGATTATATAACTGAAACCTTTTGCTTAAAAGATTATGATGAAGAACTATCATTGAGCGGAGAACACTTTGGGTACAGTTATATTCATCGTTTTTATCCTAAAGATATGCATGTGACGAGATACAAATTTAAAGTTATTGATAAAGATGGTAAAAAGAAAAATTTGCGTTCTGTAATGTCATATAGAAGAGTTCATAAATTTTGGCTTTTCCATGAACAAAGTATCAATCTTCAAATCACTTATTTAAAAAGGTCAAAAATAATTATACATGTTGAATTAGCTGAAAAAATAGATAAAAAAACGAACAAGAAAGATGTTAAAGAGATTGAAAAAGCTCTTCATATTATCAATATGTCGCTTTAAAAGATAAGACAGGGGACGGTTCTATGTCTTATTCTTAAAAGCTAAATAAGTCATTAAAATCAAAGGTTTAAACGTGTATTAAAACTAAAACAGGGGATTGCTTTGTGTAAAAAACAAGCAAGACACAGAACGTCCCCTGTCCTAACATACTCCAAAACCAGATCACAGAAAGTATAAGAAGTATAAATAATATGCATATTTGGACAATTAATAAATGGGAAAAAAATTTAAAAGATATTGAAAATAGACGGGTTGGTTTATATTTTAGATTTGAGAAAACAGTGAACCCTGAAGTAAGAGAAGCGTGCATTAGATTTGCTAAATGGTTACGTTATGAGTATTACTTTCCGTTAAGAGTTCCAGTCTATGTAAAAGCTAAGAAATCCGTGAAAACAAAAACAGGTGAAAATGTAATTGGAATTTTTTTTGAACCATTTTCGTGTTTAGATGAACCATATATCAAGATTGCTGTTGGGGATTACGATGAGTTAAAAAAAGAGATTGGTAGAGATGCTGCTCTTGCCACTATTCTTTGCTCTATAGCCCATGAAATTACCCACTATTATCAATGGATTAATAATATTCAATTAACAGAAATAGGTAGAGAGCGACAAGCTACTCAATATTCGCGGTTTATAGTTGATGAGTATAGTACAACATGCGAACATCCATAAGAACAATCAAGTGCGCGAACAATCAGGGGACGGTTCAAGCACAACCTTAGCCAATTTTGTAACTGCAGCTTGGAATGTTGTTTCAGAAGGTGTTGCTGATTTCTTTGGGTTTCTAACAAATCTTTTTTAGTATCGTTTCAGGAGTGGTTATATGACATTTAGAAAAGACTCATTGTTTTTTTATGAATTTGAGATTGGTATAATGGTTATACTAATAGTTCCGATTATTGTGGCTTGTGAAATTCGGTTTTGGCCATTGTTAGTATTTTCGTTGCTTTTTTACCTCATTCCTATAGTGTATCCTTTTTTTCAAAACGAGTACATCACGATAAACGAATTTGGTATACAGTGTAATAACATAAAAACAAAAAAAGTTTTGTGGGCTTGTAAATGGACTGAAATTTCAATGTTGAGACGATGTTCAATGTATCGTTGGCCAGCGGTTAATGTGGTGATTTATGATAAGGATGGTAAACCTGAGAAGTTTAACGGAGGCCGTAATTTTCTGCTATGTAAAACCGCTAAAAAAGCATTAAATATTTATGCAGGAGATTTATGGCCAAGCAATAGGTAACGATAAGACGGGGGATAGAATAAGACAGGGGATGGTTCTGTGTCTTATTCTTAAAAGCTAAATAAGTCATTTAAAATCAAAGGTTTAAACGTGTATTAAAACTAAAACAGGGGATTGCTTTCTGTAAAAAACAAGCAAGACACAGAACCGTCCCCTGTTCTATTTTTTCTAACTTTACAAGTAGAGCGAGAAACTTTTTTTCTTGATGAATGAGGGTTAATATGATTGTAATTTTCGAAATATTAGTATTGTTATTCCTCATATATAAGCGGTATATGCCGATAGCGTTTTGGTTTATGTCAATAATGTTATTTCATTTGTCTTTTGAAGGCGGAAATGAAATGGTTTATCTTGAAACCATTGAGGATTATCCTGCTGAAGATAGTGTAAAACCTAAAAAGTTTAAATTCTTATATAAAAAAATAAGTGTCTTACCCAATTATAAAGATATACCTAAAGAAATGTATTTTTGCGAAACGATGAAAGCCTATGGTTTTATAATTTATTCTGTTGTTGCACTTCCTATGTTTTTTATTAACGAAAAATTTTCTAATTTGCTTGGTGTAATTTATATTGGTTTTTATTTTGCTTGTTAAGCGTATTAAGTGCTTTTATATTAAAAAGGAAAAGCTTTATTTGCAAGTTTAAGATTCTTAATAAAAGTAACTTAAAATATATATTTTTACCAAACAATGAACCCTCGCCACAAAAAGTTGGAGATTGTAAGATTGTGGCGACAACGAGAAAATTTAAAAGAACATTCGCTACTGTTGTAATGCTTAAAACTGGAGAAACAAAAAAAGTGTTGCTATCGGAAAATAAACCAAATTTAAATTCGATTTATTGTGTTTATGAGATATGTAAAGTTCTTTACGCAAAACAATCAGACTAAGGGTAAAAAACAATCAGGGGACAAACAATCAGGGGACGGTTCTGTGATTGAGTCTTAAATTCCTTAATACATAAAGGTTTTTAGCTTTTTCGCTATTGTTTATAATTTAAAAATCAGGGACGGTTTTCGTTGGGAAAATCACCCAATCACAGAACCGTCCCATGATTTTCCTTCTTCATGGTACATTCTTGAAACTGTTAAAATTGTTAAAGGAAAATAAAAAATGAAAAAGAAAGTCAAGTTTTCTATATATGAAATGAATATAATTAAATCTACATTGTCACTTTTTTTGGTTCAAGTTTTAATTATTTTGTTTTTTGCGTTTGCTTTTATAGATAGTTTGCCGATTGATTCCAGTGAAATCAACAAACTGATATTGTGGTAGACGATGTTTCGTTTTTTAAAATTCTCAAAAGTCATTGGATGATAGTGTATACGGATTCCTCCTCATTTTTATTTACTAATTCGTTTACAGATAGTAAAGAATATTCAGTGTATGGGATTGAAAATAATCTATCAAAAGGCGATAGGCTGTCTTTGATGTATTATGAGGACATAACAGTTTTAGGTAAAATGAATATGGTTGTTGATGCGAAAAGTGAAGGTGTAGTTTATAGGTCACTCGAAGCATTTCGTATCAGAGAAAAATCTGCTCCGTTTTTCTCAATTATCTTTTTACCTGTAGTAGAAATTTTATTTGGCTTTTTTGCTATCTTTACGATATCGCATGATAAAAAGGAAATTAAGAAGATTTGGAAAAAGATAAGACAGAATAAGACAGGATAAGACAGCGGACGGTTATATGATTGAATCTTAAATCCATTGATACAAAAAGTTTTTTGCGATTTTTTAAGTTTCCTCGGAGATTTTCTTTTTTAATATGAATAGAGGTGAGTAAAATGCAGTTTCGCAAAGATAGACTATTAATGTGTCAACATTTAATTGGGTTTGCTTTATTATTTGTTGTAACTACTATAATGGCACTTTTAATTAATCAATACATTATTTTACTTTTTTCCTTTATTTTTTTAGTACTTTTGTTACTGACACCTAAGCAGTATAATCAGTTTGTTACGATAGATAAAGATGGGATACGATGTAGTAATCATAAAAATTTATTGTGGGAATATAATTGGAACGAGATTGTTGAATTGAAAACAAGCAATAGATATATGTTGCCGTCAATAGAAGTGATTGCCTGTGAGGCAAAAGGGAAAGTTAATGATGGTAATGACCGTTATTTTCAATTGAGCAAGGCAGCAAAAAGAGCTCTAAGTATATACGGAAACAATCAAACCAACTATTAAAAGGGACAATCAGGGGACGGTTCTATGATTGAGTCTTAAATTCCTTGATATACAAAGGTTTTTAGCTGTTTCGCTATTGTTTATAATTTAAAAATTAGGGACGGTTTTCGTTGGGAAAATCACCCAATCACAGAACCGACCCCTGATTTTTATATTAAAAGGTGAGTATATGTTTGCTTTAGTAAGATTGATATTCGAAGCAATATTGATTTTTTCAATAATACATTTAATCCGAAAATATAGACAGAGAAAACAAATATCACACCGTTATAAAGTTTTTTTATTTGCGATATATATTTTTATTTCTGTTATAATTTCTGTTATTCCATTTGAGAATGCTTTCTATAACTTTAAGTCTCCTGAAAGCGTGTATGAATATGTATATCCAGACATTAGAATCTGTTCAACAATTGAAGGTGGTAATAGCAGTTTTATTGTCGGTGAAAAAAATAATAAATACACATATTTAATTGTACCTAAAACAAAATCCGGATGGAGTCTAGGTTTAGGTTCGGAAATGCAACAAATTAACCATGTTGTTAGCGATAATATAATAATCACTGTATACAAACATAAAAAAACGGGTGATACATATGCTTCCGTTTTAGATATCAACGGAAATTATTGTGATGTAACAGATGAGTTCAAAACAGAATTTATTGGAATAAAAAATGAAAACCCTTCATCAAGAGCAGGTTGGGTTTATTATGGATATATTCCTGAATATAATTCTAACGGCTATTTGTTGCAGATTAATGATGAAAGTATTGAAATAGGGAAGTAGAGTAGGGTCAATCATGGGACGGTTCTGTGATTGAAATCTTAAATCCTTTAACTCATTGTCGTTTTAATTAAGAGGTTTAATATGAAGATGGTTAAAAATTATTATCAATTTTATTGATAACAATTTGCATCGGTGCTTTATCATCGATATCGGTATCAGCTTCCGCAAGTAACGGTGCTTTGCAAAATGTTAACGGTGTCTGGTATTATATGTCAAGCGACACCGTTATTTATGACTACGAGGGTCTTGCGCCTTACAATGATGAATTTTATTACGTTTCAAATGGTCGGATTAATTGGGCTACACCGGTTACGCTTGGTATGGAAATACTCAATGTTGGGTAAATAACGGCTACGTAATTTAAATTTAATTTTTTTAGCATCCCGTCTTTCAAAGTCGGGATGCTTTTTTCTATAATTATGTATCATTTACACAATAATTTTCTTTATAATTTGATGTAATAAACTATTTACTTTTTACAGTCTTTATTGTAAAATATATAATGCTATAAATATGTGTCGCAGTGCGACCGAAAGGGGATATTATTATGGAACCCGTTTACAAAAGATTATTACTTAAATTAAGCGGTGAGGTGCTTGCCGGTGAGGCAGGTCACGGCTTCGATTTTAACGTTATCGAAGATGTTTGTAAGGCTATTAAAAAGGTAACCGATATGGGCGTTCAGGTTGGTATCGTTGTTGGTGGCGGTAACTTCTGGAGGGGCCGTTCAAGCGGTGATATGGATAGAACAAGAGCCGATAGTATCGGTATGCTTGCAACTGTTATGAATTCTCTTGCTCTTCAGCAGGGCTTTCTTGATATAGGCATTGAAGCTCGCGTTCAATCTGCTGTTCAGATTACAGGCGTTGTTGAAACCTTTATTCGTGATGAAGCAGTAAGACACCTTGAAAAAGGCAGAGTTGTTATTTTCGCAGGTGGCACGGGTAACCCGTTCTTCTCAACCGATTCAGGTGCTGCTTTAAGAGCTGCTCAGATTAATGCTGATGTTCTTCTCAAGGCTACAAACGTTGACGGTATCTACGACAAGGACCCCAACAAATACGACGATGCAGTTAAATTTGACACAATCAGCCATAACGAGCTTCTTGAAAGACATCTTAAGGTTATGGATACTGCTGCAGCAGCTATTTGTCAGGAAAACAATCTTCCTATTCTTGTGTTTAATTTAAACGATACTTCAAATATTTATAAAGCAGTTTGCGGTGAAAACGCAGGTACTGTTGTTTCTTAATTGTTTATAATTTCAAAATTATATATTCGGAGGTACATTTATGAATACTGTATTCGCAACAACAAAAGAAAGAATGGAAAAATCTATTAACTCACTCAAATATGAGTACAATTCAATCAGAGCAGGTCGTGCTAACGCTGCAATTCTTGATAGAATTACCGTTGATTACTACGGCTCACCCACACCCATCAACCAGATGGCTGCTATTTCAGTTCCTGAAGCTCGCGTTCTTGCTATTCAGCCTTGCGATATGTCTGCATTAAGCCTTATTGAAAAAGCAATTCTTGCTTCTGATATCGGTATTAATCCTTCAAACGACGGCAGAATTATCCGTCTTGTTTTCCCCGCTCTTACAGAGGAAAGAAGAAAACAGCTTTCAAAGGACGTTTCAAAATATGCTGAGGAAGCTAAGGTTGCTGTTCGTCAGATCAGACGTGATTCTATCGAAAAAATTAAAACAATGAAAAAGAATTCTGAAATCACTGAAGACGACCAGAAATATGGCGAAGAAGAGCTTCAGAAAATTACTGACGATTTTGTTAAGCGTATCGATGAAATCGCTGCTGCTAAAACAAAAGAGATTATGGAAATCTAAGCTATGGAAAAGAAAATTCCTGAATTTGAGGTTTTACCCCGTCACATAGGCTTTATTATGGACGGTAACGGCAGATGGGCTAAAATGAGAGGTCTTGAAAGAAGTGCCGGTCACGTTGAGGGTGCAAAGGCTTTCCGTAAGATAGGTGAGTACTGTGCCGATTTAGGTATAGAGTACGTAACCTTCTATGCCTTTTCAACTGAAAACTGGAACAGACCAAAAAAAGAAGTTCTTTCTCTTATGAAGCTTTTTAAAGAGTATTTAAGAGAGGGTGACGGCAGACTTGCTGAAAACGAAGTTCGTCAAATGAAGCTTCGTTTTATAGGCGAGCGAGAGGGCTTACCCTCAGACCTTTTAAAGCTTATTGAAAGAGCCGAAAAGGAAACCGCAAAATATAGTAAGATTACTGTTAATATTGCTTTAAACTACGGTGGTAGGGCAGAGCTTAAGAGTGCTGTTAAAAGCATTGCTCAAAAGGTTAAAGATGGTGAATTGTCAGTTGATGATATTACCGAGCAAACAATAAGCGACAATATTTATACCGCAGGTCAGCCTGATCCGGACATTATTGTCCGCCCCAGTGGTGAATACCGTCTTTCTAATTTCTTAACGTGGCAATCTGCTTATTCTGAATTTTGGTTTTCCGATATTCTTTGGCCCGATTTTACTGAGGAGCACGTTAACGAGATTTTATACGATTTCCAAAATCGTAACCGCCGTTTTGGTGGCGTTTGATTTTTAAGGAGTTTATATAGTGAAACAGAGAGTTATAACCGGCGTTATTTCAGCCGTAATTTTCATCGGTGCACTTTGCCTGATGAATACAATAGTTTTCCCGATTTTTGTTGCCGCTTTAAGCGTTATTGCAGTTTGGGAAATTGAAAAAGCAGTTGGTTTAAAGAATATGCTTATAATGGTATTAAGCCTCGTTCTTTCAGCCTCAATACCGTTTATTGTTCATTTCAAAGCTGAAATTCCCGTTGCGGCTTTCGGTGGCGTATACGTTGTTCTTACGTTAATATTTATGTTGCTTGAGTTTGAAAAAACAAAGTTCGAGCAAGCAATTACCGCAATTTTTGCTTCAGTTTGCGTGCCGTATTCATTCTCGCTTATGATTGTTTTCAGGGATATTAACGAGCATATCGAAGGATATACTAAAATTGACGGTATTTACCTTCTTTTGTTCGCATTCTTTGCAGGCTGGATGACTGACATCTTTGCTTATTTTGTTGGTAGCAAGTTAGGTAAACACAAGCTTTGTCCGAAAATCAGCCCCAAGAAATCCGTTGAAGGTGCAATTGGCGGCGTTGTGGGTGCGATACTTCTTAACGTGCTTTTACTTTTTGTTTTCAAAAAATTCTTCTTCACGGAAGAATCAGGTCTTTCTTACATAGCGGTAATATTCTTAAGCATAATTCTTTCGGTAGTAAGTATGTTCGGTGATCTTGCCGCATCAACAATCAAACGTAATTTTGGTATAAAGGACTTTGGTAAGCTTCTTCCCGGTCACGGTGGCATTATGGATAGATTTGACAGTGTTCTTTTTGTAATGCCAGTACTTTATTCCGCAATTTATTTTATTAACGCATTTTAATTAGTTATGAAAAGTATTAATTTATTAGGTTCAACCGGTTCAATCGGTGTTCAGACATTAGACGTAGCAAGAGCCCACGGTTATAAAATCGAGGCTCTTGCCGCATATTCTGATGTAGATGGAATTGAAAAACAAATAAGAGAATTTAAACCCCGATACGCCGCTCTCGTTGATGAAAAAGCAGCCAAAATCTTAAAAACAAAGGTTGCTGATTTAGACGTTAAGGTTTTAAGCGGTATGGAGGGCGTTTGCTTTTGTGCCGCAGAGGCAAAAGGTGAAATCACTCTTAACTCTGTTGTGGGCATGGCAGGCTTAAAGCCTACTCTTGATGCAGTTGATGCTGGTAAAACTATTGCTCTTGCTAATAAAGAAACTCTTGTTGCGGGTGGTAGCCTTGTTACTGATGCCGCTAAAAAGAACAACGTTTCAATTTTACCTGTAGACAGTGAGCATTCTGCAATTTTTCAATGCCTTTTAGGCAGCCCTTCGAATAAAGCCCTTAAAAGAATTATTCTTACTGCTTCAGGTGGTCCCTTCTTTGGCAAAACGAAAGAGGAATTAGAAAAGGTTACTCTTACTGATGCTCTTAAGCATCCAAGCTGGAGTATGGGTCAAAAGATTACGATCGACAGTGCAACAATGTTTAATAAAGGTCTTGAGCTTATTGAAGCTGTTTGGCTTTTTGACGTTAGTCCTGAAAAGATTGACATTGTTGTTCATAGGGAAAGTATCGTTCATTCTCTTATTGAATATGATGATAACTCTGTTATTGCTCAGCTCGGTCACCCTGATATGAGATTGCCGATTCAGTTTGCAATAACTTATCCCGAAAGATTTCCCTCACCTGAAAAACAGCTTGATTTATGGGAAGTTGGTAATCTTACTTTTTATAAGCCTGACTACGAAAACTTTCCTTGTATGGATATTTGCCGTAACGCAATTATGAAGGGCGGTCTTTATCCTGCAGCTGTTAACTGTGCAAACGAAGAAGCAAATCTTCTTTTCAGACAGGGTAAAATTTCATTTAATCAAATTCCTGAGCTTATTGTTGCTGCAGCTGAGTATACTAATAAGGTGAAGGACTATACCTTACAAGACGTTTTTGATACAGATGCTCTTATGCGTGAAAAGGTAAGAGAGCTTGCATCTGTTTAATATTTTTCGGAGGTGTCTGAAATAGATAATTTCAGTATCGGTGCTATTTGGAGTAGCGTTTGGCCGTTTTTATTAGCAATATTTCTTTTTGGTGTTATAATTGCAATTCACGAATTCGGTCACTTTTCATTTGCAAAGCTTTTTAACGTTAAGGTTAACGAGTTTTCTTTGGGTATGGGTCCCAAGATTTTAAAAAAGAAAAAGGGTGAAACCTTATATTGCCTTCGTCTTTTGCCAATAGGTGGCTTTGTAAGTATGGAGGGTGAGGATGAAGAAAGCACCGACGAAAGAGCCTTTAACAACAAACCTGCCTGGCAGAGATTTATAATCGTTGCCGCAGGTGCAATATTAAACCTTATTTTAGGTATGATTGTTGTTGGTATTTGTCTTTCCTGCAGCGACCTTGTTGGCACCCGTACCGTTCATAGCTTTATGGAAAATTCCGTAAGCTCTGAGCACGGCTTACAGGTTGGCGACGAAATTATTAAAATCAACAATACTCACGTTTATTCTTTTAAGGGTATTTCCTTTAATATGGTGCGTGACGTTGATAATAAGCTTGATATTACCGTTAAAAGAAATGGTGAAAAGCTTCTTTTAAAGGACGTTGAATTTGCTCAATTTGAATATGAGGGTAGAAAATATATTCAGCAGGATTTTATTATCGTTGGTGAATACCCGGGTGTTAAAAACGTTCTTGTTAATACTGTGTTAGATTCAGCATCAATCGTTCAGATGGTAAGGCTAAGCCTTGTTGATTTAGTAACGGGTAAATACGGTATGAAAGAGGTTTCAGGCCCTATAGGTACAATTTCCGCTATAGCCGAATCTACTGCAGAGCCTGAAAGAATTCAAGATAAGCTTTTAACGGCATTGAATTTCTTATCAATGATTACTATTAACGTTGGTATGTTTAATTTACTTCCTGTGCCGGCACTTGACGGTGGCAGATTATTCTTTATAGTTATTGAAATGATAAGAAGAAAACCCATTCCTGCAAAAAAAGAAGGATATATTCACGCCGCAGGTCTTGTGGTTTTACTCGGCTTTATGCTCATAATTTCAATAAGCGATATTATTAAACAGTTTTAAATTTTAAAATTACGGTGTTTATTATGATTAGAAGAGTTTCAAGACAAGTTAACGTAGGTAACGTGAAAATAGGTGGGGATGCACCTATTGCAATTCAGTCAATGCTCAACGTTCTTTCAAGTGATTACGAGGGTAACCTTGCCCAAGTTAAAGAGCTTGAAGAGGCGGGGTGCGAAATTGTCAGAATGGCTGTTCCTGATATGGAAGCGGTTAAGGTTTTGGGTAAACTTAAAGAGAATACAAGTATTCCGCTTGTTGCTGATATCCATTTTGACTACAGACTTGCCCTTGAAAGTCTTAATGCGGGTGTTGATAAAATAAGAATTAACCCCGGTAACATTGGCTCCGCTGAGCGTGTTGCCGCAGTAGCTGATGCTTGTAACCTTAAAAACGTTCCTATCAGAATAGGCGTAAATTCAGGCTCAGTTGAAAAGGATTTATTAGAAAAATTCGGTGGCGCAACTCCTGAAGCAATGGTTGAAAGTGCATTTCGTCACGTTAAATTGCTTGAGGATTACGGTTTTTACAACACTGTTATTTCTATTAAATCCTCAGACGTAGAAAATATGGTTAAGGCATATTCTCTTGTTGCTGAAAGATGCGATTACCCCTTGCATCTCGGCGTTACGGAAGCGGGTACGGAAAGAAGCTCGTTAATTAAATCTTCTATTGGTATCGGTTCACTTTTGTTAAATGGCATTGGTGATACAATAAGAGTTTCTATTACAGATACACCCGTTAAAGAGATTTATGCCGCAAGAGATATTCTTAAGGCTATCAACGTCAGGGTGGAAACACCACAAATTGTTTCTTGTCCCACCTGTGGAAGAACTAAAATCGACCTTGTTTCTTTGGCAAATCAAGTTGAAAACGCAGTTAAGAATATTAAAAAGCCCGTAAAAATTGCTGTTATGGGTTGCGTTGTTAACGGTCCCGGTGAAGCAAAGGAAGCTGATATCGGCGTTGCCGGCGGTGACGGTTGTGGTGTTATTTTTAAAAAAGGTGAAATATTACGAAAGGTTAATGAAGATGAAATCGTCAAGGCTCTTCTTGACGAAATTGAAAAGATATGATGTATAATTTTTTGGAAATTTTCGGTGAATACATAGCTACTGAAAAGTACAGAGATATGCTTAAAAATACTATGTTTACCGATTTAGTTATAAATAAAGAGGAGTTGCATATTAAAGCGCTTCTTCACGTTGATATTTTCAATAATATTATGTGTTTAAAGGCGGTTGCTAATGAAATTAAAGCCGCTCTTAAATTTAAGAACGTTGAATTCGAATACGTTTTACCGCCTGAAGCATTAACAGAAAAATGCTTTCCTATGCTTTTGAAGGTTGTAAGGGTAAATGTACCTCAGACTAACGGCTTTTTAGATTCAGTTGAAACTAACTTTGACGGCGAAACCTTCACTGTTAATTTTCTTAAAAGCGGTAGGGATATTTGTAAAAATGCAGGTGCAGATAAATATCTTGAAGAATACATTTTTAATCATTTTAACCGCAAAATCAACGTTGTTCTCGAAGGTAAGGATTGCGACGAAAACGAGTTTTTGCGTAAGCAAAAAGAGATTGATGAGGCAAATATGACCTCAAAGCCGAATACTATGCCTCAATATGAAAATTTTGACGGTGTTCCTCTTGATTTTAGCACCGTTAAACCTGTTTTTGGTAATTTTAAATATGCTAAACCTAAAGCGATGGAAGATGTCACCTATGAAGACGGTCAAGTGCTTGTGTGGGGGGACATATTTAAATACGAGGTTCGTGAAACCAAGGACGGAAAAAGATATATTATTGAGTTCAACATTACTGATAATACCGGCTCTTTTGGTTGTAAATTTTTTGATACAAAAGAACAGCTTGAGTACGTTAACGAACAGCTTAAGGACGGTATAACTGTTATCGTTCGTGGCGTTCTTTCTTACGATGATTATAAGAAGGATTTTATTATTAAGCCTAATTCTGTTGCAACTGTAACAAAGGTCGAGCCTGTTGACGAAGCTGTTGAAAAACGTGTTGAGCTTCATTTACATACAAATATGTCAGCAATGGATGCTATGAGCAGTGCTAAGTCTATTGTCAAAAGAGCTATGAAATGGGGTCATAAGGCGATTGCTATTACTGACCACGGTTGCGTTCAGGCTTTCCCCGAGGCTTGTAATACAGCAAGAGGCTCAGGCTTTAAAATTATTTACGGTTGCGAATGCTACCTCGTAAACGACTATAATGAGGACGGCTCTAAAAAGACTCTTGAAGAGATTAAGGCTGATAAATATTATCACTGTATTCTTCTTGTTAAAAATAAAACTGGTCTTAAAAATCTTTATAAGCTTGTTTCTGCTTCAAATATTGATTATTTCCATAAAAAGCCACGTATGCCTAAAAGCCTCATTAATGAAAGACGTGAGGGTCTTATTATTGGTAGTGCTTGCGAAGCGGGTGAGCTTTACCGTGCAATTTTAGCTGGGGAAAGCAAAGAAAAGCTTATTGAAATCGCGTCTTTCTATGATTATCTTGAAATTCAGCCAACAGGCAATAATGAATTTATGATAACTAAGAATGAAGGCGAATACGATAAAATCAATTCCTATGCGGATATCGAAAACATCAACCGAATGATTATTAATCTCGGTGATGAGTTAGGAAAAAAGACCGTTGCTACCGGTGACGTTCATTTCCTTAATAAAAACGATGCAAAATACAGAGCAATTCTTCAGGCAGGGCAAGGCTTTACTGATGCCGATAATCAAGCGCCCTTGTACTTAAAAACAACAGAAGAAATGTTACAGGATTTCGCATATCTCGGTGAAGAAACTGCAAAAGAGGTTGTTATTACAAACACTAATATTATTGCAGATATGATAGAGCCTGACATTCTTCCTATTCCTGACGGCACTTTTAACCCTGTAATTCCCGGTGCTGAAGAGGATTTAACAAAATGCTGTTGGGACAGAGCTAAGGAATGGTACGGCGACCCTGTGCCCGAGGTTGTTGCTGAAAGGCTTGATAAAGAGCTTAAATCAATTATAGCAAACGGCTTCGCAGGTCTTTATATGATAGCCCGTCTTCTTGTTAAGCATTCTGAGGAATGCGGTTATTACGTTGGATCCCGAGGCTCGGTTGGCTCATCCTTTGTTGCTATAATGGCTGGTATTTCAGAGGTTAACCCCTTGCAACCCCATTATCGTTGTCCTGAATGTCAGCATTCTGAATTCTTCTTGCACAACGAGGTTGGCTCAGGCTTCGACTTACCGCCTAAAAACTGCCCTCACTGTGATACACCTATGGTGCGTGACGGTCACGAAATTCCCTTCGAAACCTTCCTTGGATTCTATGGTGACAAATCTCCCGATATCGACCTTAACTTTGCAGGCGAGTATCAGAGCCAATCCCACAGATACACAGAAGAGCTTTTCGGTAAAGCATACGTTTTCAAAGCTGGTACTATTTCAGGTGTTGCTGAAAAAACAGCATACGGCTTTGTTAAGAAATACGTTGAGGAGCGTGGCTTGAATATTACAAAGGCAGAAATTGACCGATTAACTTTAGGTTGTACCGGTGTTAAAAGGACAACCGGTCAGCATCCCGGTGGTATGGTTGTTGTTCCTAACACCTATGAGGTTGAGGACTTCACACCTGTTCAAAGACCCGCTGATGATGCTACTAAGGATATTATTACAACACACTTTGACTTTAACTCAATGCATGATACCTTGTTAAAGCTTGACGAGCTCGGCCATGATGTTCCTACAATTTATAAGCATCTTACCGACTTAACGGGTATTGACGTTTTAGATATTGATATCAGTGACAGAAAACTTTACGAGCTTTGTACTTCACCTGAGCCTCTTGGCGTAACTGCCGAGGAGTTGGGGTGGCCTACGGGTACGTTATCAATTCCCGAAATGGGTACTGATTTCACAAAGGGAATGCTTCTCGAAGCAAAACCGCAAACCTTTGCCGACCTTATTCAGATTGCAGGTCTTTCTCACGGTACTGCCGTGTGGCTCGGTAATGCACAAGACCTTATTAAAGACGGTATTTGTACAATTTCTGAGGTTATCGGTACTCGTGACAGTATTATGGTTTATCTTCTCCACAAGGGTCTTGAGCCGAAGGATGCCTTCAATATTATGGAGGATGTTCGTAAAAAGAATAAACAGTTAAAGCCTGAGCAGGAGAATCTTATGCGTGAGCACGGAGTTCCTGAGTGGTATATTGATTCTTGTAAGAAGATTCAGTACATGTTCCCCAAGGCTCATGCCGCTGCATACATTATCGCATCTCTTCGTCTTGCTTGGTTTAAGGTTTATAAGCCTCTCGAATATTACTGTGCTTACCTTACCGTACGTGGTGGTGACGTTGATGCTGAGTCAATGTCAAAGGGTAAGGAAGCAGTAAAAACCTTGTTACAGATGATACGCAACAAGGGAAAAGAAGCCTCAAATGCCGAAAAGGATAAAGAAACAATAATGATGATTGTTTACGAGGCAATGGTAAGAGGTGTTGAATTCTTACCGATAGATATTTATAAATCTACCGCTGATTCTTATGAGCCTGAGGATGGCAAAATAAGAATGCCATTTGCAGCCCTTGCAGGTGTCGGTGGTGCCGCTGCCGAGCAGCTTGCAAAAGCAAGAGAGGATGGCGGTGCTGAATTTTCTTCTATTGAAGATTTCGAAATCCGTTCAGGTGCAGGTAAATCTACAGTTGCATTGCTTAAAGCTTGCGGTGCTTTTGGAGATTTGCCTGACAGTGACCAAATATCATTATTCGGTTTTTAATTTCAGGAGAGTTAATTATGAAAAAAAGTAAAATTATTAAAACAAGTTTAGGTGTTGCTGCCCTTGCAGGCGTAGGTGTTAGTATGGTCAGAGCCGCTACAACCTATAAGGCAGAGCCTGTTGTAAATTCAAGCAATTCTGCAGAAGAGCAGGTTGATGTTGAAAGATTTATTAAAAACCTTTCAGATGCTATAAAAATACCAACTATTGCAAACAGAGATGAAAGCCTTGTTGATTGGGCACCTTTCGATGAATTTCACGCCCTTCTTGAAAAGGCTTATCCTCTTATGCACCAGAATTTAGATAAGCAGGTTATTTCAACCCGTAGCCTTTTATATCACTGGAAGAGTGAGCATCCTGAAAAAGAGCCTATTGCTCTTCTTTCTCATCAGGATGTTGTACCTGTTACACCCGGTACTGAGGATGACTGGAAATACCCCGCATTCAGCGGTGAGGTAGCCGAAGGTTTCCTTTGGGGTAGAGGCGCGATTGATATGAAAAATCACCTTATAGGTGTTTGTGAAGCAGTTGAAACTCTTCTTGAAGAAGGCTACAAGCCCGAAAGAGACGTATATCTTTGCTTTGGTCATAACGAAGAGGTTATGGCGGAGGGTGAAATCTGCGGTGCAGATTGTATGATGCGTTGGTTTAAAGCTAATGGTATTAAGCTTGACAGCGCTCTAGATGAGGGCGGTGCAATCCTCGAAGCAAAGGTTGATAAGGTAATTGACGGTCACCTTGCAGGTGTTGGTATTGCCGAAAAGGGCCACGTTGACTTTGAAATTTCAGTTAATGCTAAAGGTGGTCACTCTTCTCAGCCACCCAAACACAGTGCTTTAGGTGAGCTTTCAAGAATCATTTGTAAATTGGAAAACAACCAGTTTAAAGCAGAGCTTACACCTCAGCTTTACTCACTTTTCAATGAGATTGGTAAAAACACAACTTACCCCGTGAGATGTGTTATGTCAAATCTTCCTATTCTTAAACCTCTTATTACAAAGGTTTGCTCTGAAATTCCGCCCGTTGCTTCTATGATGAGAACAACTACTGCTGTTACAATGGCAAACGGTAGCCCCGCTCCTAACGTTTTACCTCAAAAGGCTACTGTTAACGTGAATTTCCGTATTATGCCGGGTCAGACCATTGAAGACGTTGAAAAGCATATCAAAAAAATTGCAGGACCTAAAGCAGAGGTGAGAATGGCAAGCGGTAAAAATCCCTCAAAGATTTCGCCTACAGATTCAAGAGCGTTTAATGCAATCAGAGAAATTTGTAAGGAAATGGACCCTAAAGCTATTGTTGCTCCTTATCTTGTTATGGGTGGTACAGATGCCCGTCAGTATGAGGATGTTTGCGATAACATTTACCGTTATTCACCCTTCCTTATGAATACAAGCCTTCTTCTTACAACTCATGGCACAAATGAAAGAATACCCCTTGATTCACTTAAAGATGGTGTTGTATTCTTCAAGAAGTACATTAAAGCTCTTACAAACGATTAATCGATTTATTATAAATAAAGACAAGGCAGAATTACTGTCTTGTCTTTTTTTATGTCTTGAATAATTTTTAAAAGGATTTGATATTTTTTTCGAATTCTGTAAAGAAGCTTTCTAAAACCTCTTTGTCGTTTTCGTTACCTCTTAAGCACATTGAAGCACTAAGCTCACCATTTATGCTTAAAGCAGTCATAACGGCGCAAGGCTTGTTTTTTGCAGCCCCTGCAACAAAGGCAGAGAATGGGGGATTATCAGCTAAAGAAAAGGCCTTAGTATCGATAGCGCCAACGTTGCTGACTGAAAGCACAGGATTGTTGTAAAAGAGCTTAACAATAGCTTCTGCTTGTAAATAAACCATTGATTTATAAGCAAAATTTAAAAGAGGTAAACCATGTAAGCCCATGAATTCATCTGATTTATTTTCCTTCATTTTAGAGGAAACTGATTTGAGGGTATCCCTTAAATCATATCCCTTTTTATCTAAAGCACAGTGAACAAATGAAACGTGATTTGTATAGCCGATTGTCGATAAATCTTTGATGTGCCTTCTTAAATCGGTAGCACAAGCAACACTAATTTTGTCATCAGGCTTAATATCGGCTATCTTCGATAAAGCATCAATGAAAGAGGCGAGTAACAAATCAGTTACGGTCGCACCGTTTTCCTTGCAGTAAGAAATAGCTTTTGAAAAATACTCTTCTTCAATTCTTCTTGAAACAATAATAACGTTGTTTTCAACGTTGTTGTTTTGGAAAGGCATTCTGTTTTTATCGCGGGGTGAAACGTTGGCTAATTGCTTTTTAGCTTTCTTAAAAGTAGCCTTATCCATATCCTTGTAAACTTCTGTGTATTCTCTTGAGCCTGTGGAGAAGCATAAAGGTGATTTGCCGTGTAAAACGTAATCGGAGTAAGCCTTGCAGAAATCGCCCCAGAAAGCCTTAAAACCGCCACCATCCATACACATATGATTCCATATAAAGCAGATATAGGTTTTACCCTCACAGTAAAACAATCCGATATTCATTTGAATATTGCTTTTAAGTGGGATTTCCCGGGAAAAGAATTTCTCTTTCGTTTTGTTAATATCTTTTGTTTCTTCAACGAAAACGAATTCATTAACGTTATAATCAGCTACTTTCCAGTAGGGTGTGATCGGATTGTTTATAACCCGAGAATGTAAAATTGGCACGCTTTCAAGACAGCATACTGCAACGTTTTTGAATTTTTCTTCGTCTACAATAAAGTCATAATCAACCTCGAAACGGGCAAGTCTGTCCATATATTTTCTGCACATAAGGTTTACTTTATCGTACATTTCAGTGGGAAGCTTTTTCTTTGAAAGGGTAGGGTTACATTCCTTGAACTTGATTAAATCATTAATAACCTTATTGTCGGAAAGTCCCTTGCTTCTCAAAGAATTTACTTCGTTTTCGTAATAATTGTTAACAGCAATCATTATTTACCTCAAATTAATCCTTAACTACATGTGAAAAGAAGAAGTCTCTCTTTTCATCGTTATCAATAACCTTTATAGGTTTAACCTGATTAAGATTTGCACCTCTTGAGCGGAGAACCTCACGGTAATCGTCATAAGTACCTTTTTTGAGGAATAAAACCTCAGGGTGACCTAAAGCACCGCTCTTAATAAGAGGCTCAACAGAAACGTTACCCTTGCAAAGCATTTCTTCAAATAATGCATTGTAGGTTGCTTTTTTCTCGTCGCTGATATCCTCGGCAAGCTCTAAGAACAATTTATAATGACCGGGAGATGTGCTTCTGTCGGCGTAAATACTGTAACCTATATATAAATCACCGGTTGTCTCACTTAAATTTGCAACCATTTCGTCAAATGCCAATGAACTTACCTTTTCACCGCTGATGTTAGCAATCTGATTAAGTCGGTAACAGAAGGTAATCTTTGGTGACTGATTATAGTAACCTGTAACCTTGATAACGTCTTCGATTCTGTATCTGTAGAAACCGCTCATATTAGTAAGAATAATTTCATATTCCTTACCAACCTCAAGGTCTTTAATTGTAAGAAGATTATCATAGCTTTCCTGGTCTATAGGGCGGAATTCATAAAAACCGTTCTGGGGTAAAATAACGTAATCGTATGAGTTGAATTCAAGAGGCACTGCCATAAAAGCTTCTGTTGCGGTATAGCCGAGATAATGCATAGGAATATCGTCGCCGATGTATCTTCTGAGCTTCTTTGCATAAAAGCTTAATGAGCCTGTACCCATACCGTACATCCAACCAACATTTGGCCAGATACGAGGAATGATGGGGGATTCATCAAAGCCTTTTTTGAATTCTTTTCTCAATTCATCGGCTCTTTTGGGATTTGGTTTAAGCTTTTTGTTATATTTTGCTCTTATTTCTTCAGGTACGTTAACGCTATCGTTTATAATGCCTTTTTCGATATCGTCGCAAAGCATTTCCCAGTTTTCTTCCATATAGAAGAACATTGATTCAAGAGTTGTAATGAAGATTGTACCAAGATAGCTGATATTTCTGTTAGCTAATGCGAAGCGAAGCTTCATATAGTGCATATCCATATCAACGTCAGGCTCGGGGAAAAGCACCTCTTTGGGTGAGGTTGTAAAGAATTGAACAATAGGCTTAACGTTTAAAAGCGGGATAGATGAAAGACAACTGATAGTACCGCCCTTAACTTTTCTACAGCTTGTTTCTGCAGTTAAAAGACCTTTTTGAGGGGGTAACGGTCTGCCTTTTTTAGCAAACCATTTAACAGCACAACCAACGGGTGCACTGAAGCTGAAGCACTGACAAACCCATTCCGCCCAGTACGAGAGGGGAACAAGCTTTTGCTTACCCGTGCTACCTGAGCTTTCAGTAAATCGTCTTACGTACATATTAGTAATTAAGCCTTTTTCACCGTTAGCCATACGCCAAACGTAGTCGTCGTAATCAGCGTATACAGAAAGAGGGACTATTTTTTGATAATCCTCAATTGATTTAACCTTATCAAAGTTATGAAGCTTACCGTATTCTGTGGTTTTATTTTTTCTCATAAGCCTTTTGATGCAGGTTTCTTGCATTTTATTAGCTCTTTTTGAATATATAAATATCTTTATATGCTCGCAAATACCAACAAGACCGCCCCAGCCTGAAAGCATACCGTCTAACATAAAAACACCTCTATAGTTATAAATTTAATTTAACTTAATTTGTTGTTTATCTCATATAAAGATGAGATAGGAAGTTGAATAGTTTGTTGTTGTGAGGATTGTATCTAACGGGAAAATCAAACCAAGTAACCTTTTTGTGAATACTCTTTTCGTGAGAAAAAGCCTTGAAGCCTGCTTCACCGTGATAGCTGCCCATACCACTTTCACCAACACCGCCAAAGCCGAAGCTGTTAATTGCGATTTGCATAATTGTATCGTTTATACATCCACCGCCAAATGAGCAACGGTTAATAGTTTCGTCAACTCTCTTTTTATCCTCTGAGAAGATATATAATGCGAGAGGCTTCGGTTTGTTAGCAAATAAAGAGTATAGCTCTTCATAATTATCAAAAGTAAGTATGGGTAAAATCGGCCCGAAAATTTCTTCTTGCATTACGTTATCATCCCAAGTTATGTTATCCATAACAGTCGGGGCAAGTTTTAAAGTCTCAATTGATTTTTCTCCACCGAAAATTACTTTATCACCATCAATAAGATTACATAATCTGTTAAAATGCTTTTCGTTAACAATTTTGCCGTACTCATCATTTTCGATTATATTGTCGCCATATTGCTTTTTAATTTGTTTTGAAAGCTCTTTTACAAATTCATCTTTAACGCTACTGTGGCAAATGATATAATCAGGTGCAACGCAGGTCTGACCGCAGTTAAGGAATTTACCGTATGTAATTCTCTTAGCAGCTAATTTAACTTTAGCTGTAGAATCAATAATACAAGGATTCTTGCCACCCAATTCAAGAACAACGGGTGTCAATGTATCTGCCGCCTTATGAAGAATTTCTTTGCCTACAGCTTGACTTCCGGTAAAGAATATCATATCAAACTTTTGGTCTAGTAATTCTTTGTTTTCTTCTCTGCCACCTGTAACAACCGCAACGTATTCCTCGGGGAAGCATTCTGTAATTATCTTTTTTATAACTTCACTTGTAGCAGGGGAATATGCACTAGGTTTTACAATGATTGTATTACCCGCTGAAATTGCATCTGAAATAGGAGCCATTGTAAGAAGGAAGGGGTAATTCCAAGGGCTCATTATTAGCACGTTGCCGTAAGGTGATGCTTTCTTGTAGGCACTTCCTACACATTGACCGATAGGTGTATAAACTCGATGCTTTTTGGCGTAAATGGGCGTGTAGCGAATCATATAGTTTAGCTCCATAAGAACAAGACCTGTTTCACAAACAAAGCCGTCAAACTCGCACTTACCTAAATCCTTCTTTAAAGCTTCGTTAATTTCATTTTCATATTTTCTGATGCACTGATAAAGCTTCATTAGCATCTTTATTCTGAATCTTACCGGCAGTGTGGCACCGCTGTGAAAATACTCTCTTTGTTTTTCAACTAAAGCTTCAATATCCATAATACCTCTCCAATAGAATACTATTATATATTATCCTTTTTATTATATTCTTTTGTCGAAAATATTTCAATAGTTTTAACAGTAAAAACCCACCGGTTTATTGAAAACCGATGGGTTAATTTGCGCGTATTTAATTATTTCATAAGACCGTTAGCCACGCACCAATCGTGGAATGACTTGATTGAACGAAGTCTTGCAGGAGAAAGGTGGTGAGAGCCTCTTGTGTACCAGTTAAAAGTATCAATACCCTGAAGTCTTATAAGCTCTTTTGCACTTGCACAGAAGCCACTGTCGATAGCGTTATCAAGAAGAATGATTTCGTTATATCTCTGCTCGGCGAGAGCCATATCACCGCTTAAAAATGCCTCATGGAATCTCTGGAAGAAAGCACCACCGCAGGAGGTAGGTGTAGCCATAACGCCACGAGCACCTGCAACGTAAGAATCAAAAAGATAAGGCATATTAGCCTGGATGATAGTCGAATCACCCTTGTTTGCAATTTTATCTTTAATTAATTCAAGTGAGCAGGTTGTATCCTTAATACCCCAGATAAGACCATCTTTTGTAAGCTCGCCGTAAGCCTTACCGCTCATTAAGTGAGGCTGGAAACCGGGGAATTCATAAAGGAAAACGGGAAGAGTTGTGCTTGATGCTAATTCTCTAATATATTCAACGAGCTTGTCATCATCATCGCCCATTCCCTTTGTTGTAAGAACGAGACCATCAACACCTGTCTGCTCCATTTTCTTGATTTCTTCAAGATTGCCTTCCTTTGTAGGCTCAATGTTAGCAGTAGCAACAACAGTTGTTTCGCCTTTGTGCTTAACTGTAAGTTCTGCGAGCTTAAGTCTTTCTTCGAGAGTGAGCTCCTTCATTTCAGAACTACCGCAAACTGCAAAAAGGTGGTCAACGCCTTGTTCTACCTGCCAATCAGCATATTTTTCATATGTATTGTAGTCAATGCTTCTGTCCTCAAAAAAGGGGGTAAGCATAAGTGAATAAATACCGTCTTTTGTTTCTCTTGTAAGCTTTGCCATTTAAAACGACTTCTTTCTGTAATGATATTTTTACAAGTTAATTTTTATATAGAGTTTAAGGGCTATGCAAAGCATAACCCTTATAGCATATTTATTACTGAACGTTTTTCTTGAGAGTTGCAAGCTCTTCTGCAAGTACGGGAGGAATCTTATCGCCGAATTTTGCGTAGAATTCTTCAATACCCTTTGCATCTTCCTGCCAAAGCTCTTTTTCAACTTCAAGAATGCTCTTAAGAGAATCAAGTGATACTTCACCCTCAAGACCTTCGATATTGATATCTTCAGCATAGGGAATGTAACCGATTTCTGTTTCTCTTGCATCTACCTTACCGTCACAACGATCGATAATCCAATCAAGAACACGAAGGTTGTCACCAAAGCCGGGCCACATAAAGTTGCCTTCGTCATCTTTACGGAACCAGTTAACGTTGAAGATTTTAGGAGCTTTATCAGCGTCAAGAGTTGCACCAATATCAATCCAATGCTGCCAGTAATCAGCCATATTGTAGCCGCAGAAGGGAAGCATAGCCATGGGGTCACGACGAACAACACCAACTGCACCTGCAGCAGCAGCTGTTGTTTCAGAAGCCATAATTGAACCTACGAATACACCATGATTCCAGTCGCGTGACTGATAAACGAGGGGAGCAAGCTTAGCACGTCTGCCACCGAAAACAATTGCAGAAATCGGAACACCGTTGGGGTTTTCAAATTCTGAGCTGAGACAGGGGCAGTTAACAGCGGGAGCTGTGAAACGGCTGTTAGGATGAGCACCTTTTTCTTCACTTTCCTGACCATTCCAGGGGTTGCCCTTCCATTCAACTGCATTTGCTGGAGGATTCTTGTCAAGACCTTCCCACCAAACAGTATTAGTGTCAAGGTTATGAGCAACGTTTGTGAAGATAGTACCGCTCTTTGTTGTAGCAAGAGCATTGGGGTTTGATTTTTCGTTTGTACCGGGAGCAACGCCGAAGAATCCGTTTTCAGGGTTGATAGCATAAAGTCTGCCATCGGGGCCTTTACGAATCCAAGAAATATCGTCGCCTACACACCAAACCTTGTAACCCTTTTCTTTATAGATTTCAGGGGGAATAAGCATAGCAAGGTTTGTTTTACCGCAAGCTGAGGGGAAAGCAGCACAGATGTATTTAACCTCACCCTTGGGGTTTTCGATACCGAGGATAAGCATATGCTCTGCCTGCCAGCCTTCTTTCCAACCCTGGTAAGAAGCGATACGAAGAGCGAAGCATTTTTTACCGAGAAGAACGTTTCCGCCGTAGCCTGAGTTAACAGAAATAATTGTGTTGTCCTGAGGGAACTGACAGATATATCTCTTTTCTTCGTCGATTTCACAACGGCAGTGAAGACCGCGAACCCAGTCGTTGCTGTCGCCGAGTACTTCTAAAACTTCTTTACCTACTCTTGTCATAATAACCATGTTAAGAACAACGTAGATAGAGTCTGTAAGCTCAATTCCAACCTTAGCAAAGGGTGAGCCAACGGGACCCATTGAATAGGGGATAACGTACATTGTTCTGCCCTTATAGCTGTCGCGAGCAATATCGTAAAGCATTTTATATGCTTCTGAGGGCTCCATCCAGTTGTTTGTGGGGCCTGCTTCTTCCTTTGAAGGAGCACAGATAAATGTTCTGCCTTCAACACGAGCAACGTCGTTTACAGCAGTTCTGTGAAGATAGCAATCGGGAAGAAGCTCTTGATTGAGTTTGATGAGCTCGCCTGTTGAACAAGCAGTTGCTCTGAGTTCTTCAATCTGTTCTTTTGAACCGTCAATCCAAACGATTTTGTCGGGCTTTACAAGCTCAACCTTTTCGTCGATCCAAGAAAGGACGGTCTTGTTTGAAGTTAATGCTGACATATATAATAACCTCCTGAAAAAATATCCAAAATTACCTATTATGTAATCAATAACATAATACACTATTTTATTGGAAAATTCAACTAAAAAATGGAATTTTGTCAAAATATTGACAATTGCACAAGTATATAATCTACAAATTGTGTTTCTATGGCTATTATATCAAAAAACTCCCCGAATATTCGGAGAGTTTTCATAATAGATTTGTTAGATTAAATTACTTGATATATTTTTCAACAAAGCTCCAAACGCCAGGCCAGTAAAGCTCGGGATGAACAAGGTGAGCCTCTGCATGCTCTGCATCCGGAATAGACAATTTTTCTTTAACACAAGCAGCGGCATTGTAATTAAGGTCAAGCATTCTGTAAGGAACAAATAAATCAGCTTCACCGTGAATAAAGAGTGTTGGTGTTTTTGATTTCTTTAACTGCTCAACGCAAGATGCTTCTTTAAAGCCGAAGCCTGAAATAACTCTTGTTGCTAAATCGCCAAGATAAAGAGCGGGGAATGCAGGTAAATGATAAGTTACCTTTAATTCATTTTTAAACTCATCCCATACTGAAGAGTAACCACAATCTGCAACAGCGCATTTAACGTTTTCAGGAAGAGTTTCACCTGTTGTCATCATAACTGTTGCGGCACCCATTGAAACTCCGTGAAGAACAATTTGAACATCTTTGCCGTAGATTTCAATTATGTAGTTAATCCAATCCAAGATATCAAATCTGTCAAGCCAACCCATTGTAATTGAGCGGTGCTCACTTATATCGTGACCACGCATAGCAGGGAAAAGAATGTTATAGCCTTTTTCGTGATAATGAAGACCGTAGCTACCCATACCCTTAGGACTGCTTGTATAACCGTGGATACAAATAAGCCATTTATCTGAAGGCTCTTCAGCCTTAACAGTTAAAGCATGAATAGATTCGTTGCTTCTGTTTTTAATAACGATATGGTCATAATCCTTTGTATCAACCCAAGCATCACCCTCTGCGCCTAAAATATTTTTCTGTAAAGTAGGATCAGGGGGATTTTTTTTATCAAGAATTTCATGACCTTTATCACTAAGTACTTTTGAAGCTCTTGTAAGAATCAACTGATTCATAACAACACCAAAGCCTGCCATTAAGCCTGTTGCACCGATTAAAGCTTTTGTGGATTTTTTCATTAAATCACAGCCTTTCAATAATTGTTAAATTTATTATACAACATCTGCGCGTAAAAAGAAAGAAAAAATTAATATTTTTATTGTTTTATATATTTTCATCTGTTATAATACAGTGAGAATGATTGGGGGTTAACTCATGGGTAAAGATGTTTTATTCAAAACCTCTGCCTTTGGTGGCTTTAAAAAAGATGAGGTTATGAACTTTGTTCAGCAGGTCTTAGGCGAGAAGGGTGAGCTTGAAAGATTACTTTTAAACAATACAACTCGTAATAATCAGTTAACTGCAGAATTGAATCAGATTAAAGCGGAGCTTGATAGCTTGTCAGGTGTTCGAAATGAGCTTGCTGATTGCTTGATTAAGGTTGAAGATTTAACTAATTCACTCAATGAAAAGGATTCTTTAATTGAAGAGCTTACTCTGAAGCTCGCAGAAGCAGAGAAGAATAACTGTTCTTCTGAAGAGTTAGAAAAGCTTAAAGCCGAAAACGAAGTTCTTAAAGCGGATATTGATAAAAAACGTGACATGGAGCGTCAGGTTGGTGCTGCAATGCTTGATGCAAGGGTGCATTCTGAAGAGCTTATTGAAGAAGCAAAAGAAAAAGCAAACAACGTTACCAAAGCCATTTATAATGCTATTGGTGAAACTGCGGTTAAAATCGACGACCTTTCAGCAGGTATAGGTGAAATTGCTCGCAATTTTACAAAATCAGTTGAAGAGGTTGAGCTCAGAATCAAGGTTTTAACCGGCGATATGAGTAAAACGGCTCAGGCTCTTATTTCTGATTCGGTTTCTGTTGAGCCAAAAGCTTCGGTTGTTGATGATATCCCCGTATATGATTTCAATACCGTTTCAGTTGATGACGTAGCTGTTGACGAAGAAGACTGATTAGTTATGAGTGAATATTATCTTAACACATCGAATATTAATGAATGGGTAGATAGTCTTAAAACTGGCGACAGAGTTTATTTAAGCGGTGTCGTTTATTCAGCCAGAGATGCTGCCCATAAGAAAATATTTGAGCTTCTTGATAATGGCGGTAAGCTTCCTTTTGAAATAGACAATTCTGTTGTTTACTATGCCGGTCCAACACCCGCCAAAGATAATCTTGTTATAGGTAGCATTGGTCCTACAACCTCATCCCGAATGGATACATTTTCGCCAAGACTTATTTCTCTCGGTCAAAAAGCAATGATAGGTAAGGGCAATAGAAGTAATGAGGTTGTTAATGCTATAAAAACCTATTCTGCGGTATATTTTGCTGCTGTTGGCGGTGCAGGCGCTTTGTATTCAAAATGTATTAAGGCTTGCGACGTAATAGCTTTTGAAGAGCTAGGTTGCGAATCTGTAAAAAAGCTTGAAGTAAAAGATTTTCCTCTTTTAGTAGCCATTGATTCTTTTGGTGAAACCCTCTATAAATAACATTATAAGTGTGAGGTGCAATTGAAAAAATCCTTTGATTATTTCAAGACGTTTAAAATCCTTGCTGAATGTTTAAATAATGTGTTTGAGTTATCAGTAGAAAATAAAAGCTTTGATAAGCAACTTGTTGCTTTTCTTGCGAATAAAAACGAGCTTACAGATAACTTGAGAAATGATTTTATTACCCCTATCGAACGGGGTGATATTTTCATATTATCCGATATGTTTTCCCGGGAAATGAATCAAATTAATGTTTTAAACGACTATAGTTCATTTTCTTGGTCTGAGTTGAACGAAATTATAGTTAGCTTTCGTGATTTATTTGATATTCAAAATAACGTTTTTGATAAAATCAGTTTTGAAAAGCTTAACGTTAATATTGTTGATAAAGCAATCGACGGCTATAATCAGTCGCAGAAATTAGTCAGAGATATTTATAAGTTGATTAAAAAATCGATAGTTGGATATTGTGAAAATCCACTTTTAAAATACACAGTTTATGTTGCTTATCTAGACCTTGCAAAGCAAATGAATTGTACTTTTTTTGAAATTGAAAGAATTATAATAAATAATAGTTAGTAAAAGGTGTTTTATGGATTTTTATAAATTAAGACGTAGTCTTATAGAGAAAGAATTTTCAAGAATGAATGATATGCAAAGGCGTGCCGTTTTTAACGTTAACGGTGCGGTTTTAATTCTTGCAGGCGCGGGTAGTGGTAAAACTACCGTTCTTGTAAACAGAATTGCGTATCTTATCAAATACGGTAACGCTTACAACTCTGAGTTTTCTTACAGAGTACCTACAGAGGATGATTGTGTCGCTCTTGATAACTATATAAATAATGGTGGTGAGATTCCTTTTGAGGTTGAGCCCCTTTTGAGCGTTGATGCTCCTCAGCCTTGGCAGATTCTTGCTATTACCTTTACAAACAAAGCGGCAAATGAATTAAAAAGCCGTCTTGAAGCAATGCTTGGTGAAAAAGGTAACGACGTATGGGCAAGCACCTTCCATTCCTGTTGTGTGCGAATTTTGCGTCGTGACAGTGACAGAATTGGTTTTTCAAAGCATTTTACTATTTATGACACAGACGATTCAAAGCGTGTTATGAAGGATGTTTTAAGAATACTTGAAATTGATGAAAAGAGATTGCCCGTTAAATTTGTTTTATCTGAAATCAGTAAGGCTAAGGATTCTCTTATTACACCCGAAGAATATGCATCTTTCATTCCAAGCTATGACCAGAATAAACGCCTTATCGGACAGGCTTTTGCAAAGTATGAAGAAATGCTCAAAAAGGCGGATGCAATGGATTTTGACGATATTATCGTCAATACAGTTAAGCTTCTTAAAGAAAATCCTGACGTTTTAGAATATTATCAAAGACGTTTCCGTTACGTTATGGTGGACGAGTATCAGGATACAAACCACGCTCAATACGTTTTAACCTCTCTTCTTGCGAGTGGCTACAAAAATATTTGTGTTGTTGGTGACGATGACCAGAGTATTTATAAGTTCCGTGGTGCAACAATTGAAAATATTTTATCTTTTGAAAACCAGTACGAAGATACTGCTGTTATAAGACTAGAGCAAAACTATCGCTCGACCTCTGTTATTCTTGATGCCGCTAACGCGGTTATTAAAAATAATCAAGGTAGAAAGGGTAAAACACTCTGGACTGAAAAAGACGGTGGAGATAAAATTACTGTTAAAATTCTTTCTGATGAGCGTGATGAGGGTAGATACGTTGCTGACCAGATTTTAGATGCTGTTGCAACCGGAAGAAAGCTTTCAGACTTCGCAATTCTTTACAGAACTAATGCTCAGTCAAGCAGTATTGAACGAGCTCTTGTTTATAACTCTGTACCCTATAAGGTTATAGGTGGTCACAGATTCTATGAACGAAAAGAAGTTAAAGATGTTCTTGCTTACTTATCAGTTATTGCTAATCCCTCTGATAGCGTGCGTTTAAAGAGGATTATAAATGAACCGAAAAGAGGTATTGGTGATACAACTATTAATAATGCTTCATCTATTGCTGATGGCTTAGGCTTAACTCTTTATGAAGTCATTTCTCATTCTGAAGAGTATCCGATGCTTTCTCGCTCAGCGGATAAGCTTAAAAGCTTTACAAATCTTATTAATTCACTTGCTCTTTCACTTGAAGAAAATACCATACAGGATTTCTATGATGACGTAATCAATAAAACGGGCTATATGCAGTCGCTTGAGCTTGATAAGGAAACGGTTGAAGAAAGAAAAGCAAACGTTATGGAGCTTTTAGCAAACCTTATTCGTTATATGGAGGATAACGAGGGCGGCACTTTATCAGGATTTCTTGAGGAAATCGCATTAATGACTGATATTGATAATTATAATTCGGATAATGAGTCTGTTGTCATGATGACTCTTCACTCTGCAAAAGGTCTTGAATTCCCCGTAGTATTTATCGTTGGTATGGAAGAAGGTCTTTTTCCGGGAAATCAGGTTATGTATGACCCTACTGAAATTGAAGAGGAAAGAAGACTTTGCTACGTAGGTATAACTCGCGCCAAAGAAAAGCTATATATTACTAATGCACGGCAAAGAATGTTGTTTGGCAATACAAGCCTTACAAGGCCCTCACGCTTCCTTAACGAGATACCCGAGGAACTAACTGATTTCGAGCGTAACGAGCCTCAGCAGAGCTTTTACAGCGGTTATTCGGGTGGGTATTCAGGTAATCGCTCGTCTTATGGCTCTTCATCTTATTCCAGTGGCGGAAATTACGGCTCAAAAACCTTTGGTACACCTCAGACAAACGTATCTAAGTCTGCTTCATATCAGAAGCCTGTCGCAAAAGGCTTTGCTAACGGTGGCTTCAGCTCCTCTCAAGACAAATCAACTACTAAATCAGATGCTTCTGTTGTGCTTGATTATAAAGTAGGTGATACCGTTGAGCATAAGGCTTTCGGTCGCGGTATTGTTGTAAGTACAAAGTCTCTCGGTGGCGATATGCTTTTAGAGGTTGCTTTTGACAGCTGCGGCACAAAGAAGATTATGGCAAAGGTTGCCAAAATGAAAAAAGTATAAAAAATATCCGTGAGAGAGAAAACCTCTTTCACGGATTTTTTATTAATATTCTGAAAATGGTGAGGCAATTCTTGTTAACCTGAAATTAACTGCACTTCTCGAGCGGTTGTACCTGTAAATACTGAAAACAAGACCGATACCGATATATAAGCAAAGTGTACTTGATCCACCTGCGCTGAAGAATGGTAGGGTAATACCGATAACGGGAAGCACCATAAGGCACATACCAACGTTAATAACAACCTGAGAAGCAATCATAGCGGCTACGCCGTAACAGGCAATTTGTGATGAGAAATCACGAGCCTCTTTACCTGTTTGAATCATTTTTAATACGATTACAAAAAGTAAGCCTAAAGCAATTAAGCAACCGAAAAAGCCCGTTTCTTCACCTATTGAGGTGAAAATCATATCGTTTTCACTTTCAGGAACGATACCTGCCTGGGTATAGGTGCCTTTAAAAAGACCTTGACCAAAGAAACCGCCTGAGCCTAATGCGTTCAACCCCTTTAGCTGCTGATAGCTTTCGTCGGCAAACTCCTCGGGACGGAATAAGGCTAAAAACCTTGTCCTTTGATATTCACTGAAAACAAACATCCATACAAGAGGGGATGCCGCTAAGGCTAAAATACCGCCACCAGCGAAGAAACCGATGTGAAGACCTGCAAAATAAAGCATTGCAATCGTCATCATAAGGAAAATAAGAGCTGAGCCCATATCACCGGTTAGAACAACAAGACCGGTAGGAATAAGAGCGTGAACACCTAGTAAAACAATAGATTTAAGGTTGTTAATGTTATCCTTTAAAAGCTCAAGATGCATTGAAAAGGTGATGATAAAGCCTATTTTTACAAGCTCAGAGGACTGAAAATAGATTGAGCCGAACTTTAACCAGGATTTAGCATCAGGACGTGCATCAGGCGCAACACCGATAACTAACGTTAATATCATCAAACCAACGCAAAACAGACCGATTATAGGCCAAAGCTTCATTATAAGCTCGTAGTCAATAGCCGATATGATTAACGTCAGAATAATACCCATAACCGCCGCTAAAATCATAACCTTAGCATCTCGCCACATAAACTCACCGTCGGTCAATTGCCATCTTGTTGTACTATGGACCATCAAAACGCCGAAAATAGATGCGGCTGTAATTAAAGCTAACAGGAATTTATCGGTTTCTGAAACAAACCTTCCTATTAACGAAAAATATTTTTTCAAGGCAATATGCCCCCTTGATTTTATCTTATATTATTGTTATTATACATATATTAGTTTTTTATTTCAAGTATTTTGAGGTTTATATGATTGAAGTAATTTCAAAAAGTCCAAATGAAACGGAAGAGTATGCAGAAAAACTCGGTAAACGTTTAAACGGTGGCGAGGTTATTGCGTTTTTTGGTGGGCTTGGTATGGGTAAAACCCGTTTTACGTCAGGTCTTGCAAAGGGAATGGGTATTGATGAATACGTTTCAAGCCCCACCTTTGCGATTGTAAATGAATATGAAGGTGAAATTCCATTATATCACTTTGATATGTATAGAATTACATCCTTTGATGATTTATGCTCAACAGGTTTCTTTGATTATCTCGATAACGGTAGCGTTCTTGCTATTGAATGGAGCGAGAATATTGAAAACGCTTTGCCTGAAGACAAGCTTATTAAAATTGAAATTTTCAAAGGCGAAAGTGATGATGAACGAATTATAAGAATGAGTGGTGAGGGTGTTTATGAAGATTCTTGGCGTTGATAGCTCTGCTACTGCTGCAAGTGCTGCGGTTTTAAGTGATGGTAAGCTTCTTAGCGTTACCTTTTCAAATACGGGGCTTACTCATAGTCAAACCCTTTTACCAATGATTGATAACACCTTGAAAACCGCTGGTCTTACAGTTAACGATATTGACTGCTTTGCAGTTACTAATGGTCCCGGCTCTTTTACGGGTGTAAGAATTGGTGTTTCAGCAGTTAAAGGTCTTTCTCAGCCTTTAAATAAAAGCTGTATGGCTGTTTCAACTCTTGAGGCTATTGCTAAGCCGCTTGAAAACAGCGGTGTTTATGCTGTTGCAGTAATGGATGCCCGTTGTAACCAGGTTTATACCGCACAATTTGACTGCGAAAACAGCTTTTCAAGAGCTACAGAGGATGATGCTCTTTCAATAGAAGTCCTTGCGGAGCAGTTGAATTCTATTGACAAGAGAAAAGTGCTTATCGGTGATGGTGCTTTACTTTGTTACAATAAAATGAAGGATGTTGTTAAGGATATTGAGCTTGCACCGTTAAATATCCGTTATCAAAGTGCTTCTTCGGTTGCACTTATTGCTTACGATAATTTTGTTAAATTAGGTGACAGTTGTTTTATTGATTCAAATCACCTTGTACCTAATTATTTGAGATTATCACAAGCGGAAAGAGAATTAAAAAAGAAACAAGAAACTGAAATATAAATTAAGAAAGGTTGTTTTAAAATGATAGTTATTGCATCTGACCACGCAGGTTATCCTCTTAAGGAGGAAATCAAGGCGTATCTTGATGAAAAGGGTGTAGAATATATTGATTGCGGTACTGATTCTACTGCATCAGTTGACTATGCTGCATTTGCTCAAAAGGCTTGCTTAAAGGTTGCATCCGGTGAAGCTGAAAAAGGTATTCTTTGTTGCGGTACGGGTATCGGTATCTCAATGGCTGCAAATAAGGTTAAAGGTATCAGAGCTGCTTGCTGCTCAGACTATTTCAGTGCTAAGTTCACAAGACTTCATAACGACGCAAATGTTTTATGTATGGGCGCTCGTGTGATTGGTGCGGGTGCTGCTTGTGAGCTTGTTGACGTTTTCCTTAATACAGAATTTGAAGGCGGAAGACATCAGAGGAGAGTTGATCAGATTCACGCAATTGAAAATGGCGAAATATTGTAATGAATATCAATAAAAATGTTTTAAGAAATAATCATAAAACATTTAAAAGGGCGTTATGTATTATACTAACGCTCTTTATTGTATTTTCTTTAGTGGCTATTTGGGGTAACGTAACATTATCTGTTGATACTTTTCTTTTTGAAACTGAAAAAATTGATATTGAAAGTGGTTACAAGATTGCCCACGTATCTGATTATCATAACACAGAGAATGAGTTTCTGAATGATGCGGTATTCTCATCGCTTGAGTCTGAAAAGCCTGATGCTATTGTTTTGACAGGTGATTTGATTGATTCTCGCAAAACAGATATTGAAATAGCTATAAACTTTGTTTCAAGGTTAGTAGAAATAGCACCTGTTTATTACGTTACCGGAAACCACGAATGTAACGTTAGCATCAAAAGTCAATCAGCATTTGATAATATGATTCTTGATTTAAAAGCTTTAGGTGTTGTTGTTTTAAGAAACGAAAGCCTTGAAATTACTCTACCTAATAATGAAAAGCTTAATTTATTTGGAATTAATGACCCGTATTTTCATTGTGAATATGAAAGTGAAGTAGGGGAAGCTACTGATTCCTTATGTGCTTCTTTTAATGTGGATAAAAGCAAATTTAATGTCCTTCTTGCTCATCATCCGGAGCAGTTTGAAATTTATTCTGAATATAATTTCGATTTAGTTTTTTCAGGTCATGCACACGGTGGTCAGGTTAGATTGTTTAATCAAGCTCTTATTGCTCCTGACCAAGGTTTATTTCCCGAGTTTACGGACGGTGAATATAAATCGGGTGATACCACTCTTATTGTCAGTCGCGGAATAGGGAATAGCGTAATTCCATTAAGAGTATTCTGCAGACCTCATTTAATTTATCTTGAAATAAAATAAAAAACAACTCTCTCAACCCCAAAGTTGAGAGAGTCTTTTTGTTGTTAAGCCTTTAATGCTCTTTCAAGCCAAATTGAAGCAATTTCAATTGCGGCATACATTCCGTTTTTGTCGGAAGATTTTTCAATAGCTGCAAGAGGATTAGCTTCTTTGGTGTTAACAAGCTGAACTTTAACTTTATCAGCAATTTTCACGCCGTGAACTTCGTGAGATTCTGTAACAGAAAGAAGAATTACATATGGGTCGTTAATATCGCCGTAGTAAATCTGATTACCTTTACGAACAAGGGGTCTACCCTTATAAGTAAGGAAGCTTGCTTGTTTATCTGCCAAGTTGAACACTCCTTATTTTGTCAAAATACTCAAATTAATTAAGATATGCCTTTAAAAGAGCCTGTAAAAGCTCATCTCTGTCTATTTTACGGATAAGGCTTCTTGCATTATTGTGAGTAGTGATATAGGTAGGGTCCTCAGACAGTATATATCCTACAAGCTGGCTTGTGGGGTTATATCCTTTTTCAACTAAGGCGTTGTAAACGGATATAAGTATCTCACGCATTTCTCTTTCGTGTTCATCGCTGATAGTGAATTGAATTGTTTTATCTGTCATATAAACACCTCCTAAGCTTATGGTTACATTATAAACGATTGCTTTAAAAATTACAACAGTATTTTATTAAGAAAAAACAAACTTTTAATTAAATTATGCTCTTAATTCAATACCGATATTCTTTAAGTTAGAAAGAATTGTGTCAATCCAACCCTGAACCTCATCCATTTCAAGAGTTCTGTCCTTAGCTGAGAACAATAAACGGACTGTAAGACTGTTAACACCGTCTTTTTGATAAGTGTCAATAACCTTAACTGAATTAAGCTCTGCAAGATTAAGTGAATTCCAGCATTCTGAAAGCTGCGCAAATGTTACACCATTTTTCATAACAAGTGAAAGGTCATAATAGGTTGACTGCTGTGAAGATGGCTCTTCAAAGCTAATATTATTACCGTTAACAGTTACGAAATCGTCAACGTCAATTTCAATACAAACTGCAACACCGTTTTTGTCAAGCTTCTGTGCATTTGCAGGGTGAAGAGTGTTGATTGAACCGAGAGTAACACCGTCGCAAGCAATACTTGCTGTGTTCTTAGGATGTTGCCATGCGTGAGCAGGGGAAACCTTAGAAAGAACAGGTGATTTATGCTTAATCTGTGAGAAAATTTCATTTACAATGCTTACTGCTTTATAGAAAAGGTCTTTTTCGGAAACAGTTTTATCAAATAAAACAACACCGAGGCGACGTCTTTCATTTGCAGTACCGTCATCCTTAACACCGTCAGCAACTCTACCGATTTCAAAAATGCCGAAGCTCTCGCTGTAGTCCTTGTTTTCTGAAACAGCATTGAGAAGTGTGGGTATCATAGAGTTACGGATAGTACCGTTGTCAGAGCTTTCAATGTTAAGAACCTTAACGTTATCTTCAACCTCAATACCAAGCTTTTTGTATTTTCTTACGTCACACCAGATGTATGAGTGCACCTCGTGAAGATTATAGTGCTTAACGAGAATATCCTTTATTTCGTTGCTCTGTGAACGAACAGGGGAGCTCTTAACGGGCTTAAGAGGACTCTTTGTAGTGATTATGCTGAAGTTATCGTAGCCGTAAATACGAGTGATTTCTTCAATAATATCAGCTTTAATTGTAACGTCCTTTGTTGCTCTGAAGGAGGGGACTTTAACTTTGAAGCTTTCACCGTCTTTTGCTACCTCAAAGCCTAAAGCGGTAAGAGTTTTAACGATTCTTTCTTCTGAAATATCAATACCTGTATATTTATCTACGTATGCTTTATCGAAGGTGATTTCAATTTCAGGGTATTTTCTAACGTATTCGTCAGTAAGAAGAGAAGCAACCCTTGCACCCTCGTCAATATCCTGAAGTAAGTATGCAAAACGCTTTGCAGCAGTTACTGTCATTTCAGGGTCAAGCATTTTTTCATATCTTGCAGAGGCGTCAGTACGAAGACCAAGTCTTGAAGAAGATTTTCTGACGCTTACACCGTCAAAGTTTGCACATTCAAGCACAACTGCGTTTGTATCACCAACGATTTCGGAATCAAGACCGCCCATAATACCTGCAATTGCAACGGGTGTTGAGCCATTCTGAATAAGAAGAGTATCAGTTGTAATATCTCTTTCTGTGTTATCAAGAGTTATGAATTTGCAATCCTCTTTGGGAGTATCAACAACGATTTCGTCAATTTTATTAGCATCAAAAGCGTGAGTGGGCTGACCCATTTCAAGCATAATGTAGTTTGTAAGGTCTGCAAGAAGATTGATTCCTCTCATACCGCAGTAGTAAAGACGGATTTGCATTGAAAGGGGACTTGTGTTTTTAGAGATGTTATCCATTTTAACGCAAGAATAACGGTAAACAAGGTCGGGTCTGCCAACGGTAACCTTGATTTTGTTATCACCGTCATAAGCCAAATCTGAAAGAGGAAGTGGCTTTAATTCTCTGTCTGTTAATGCAGCAAATTCTCTTGCTATACCATAGTGACCCCAAAGGTCAGGACGGTTTGTAAGAGATTTGTTATCAACCTCAAAAATAATATCGTCAATAGGATAAATATCCTTAAGATTTGTGCCGTTAGGTGCATCAACATCAATTTCCATAAGCCCTGCTTTGTCATCGGAAAGACCAAGCTCAAAAGCAGAGCAGCACATACCTTCAGATTCGTAGCCTGCAACTGTTGCTTTTGTAATTTCGCCTGCGGGAACACGTCCACCGGCTTTAACAAAAGCGATTTTCATATTTTCACGAACGTTGGGTGCACCACAAACAACATCGTAAATTCTATCGCCACCGTCAACCTTAAGAAGATGAAGCTTCTTTGAGTTGGGATGGTTTTCAATTGAGAGAATTTCACCTACAACAACGTCGCGAAGGTCATCGCCTTTAACGATGATGTCCTCAACCTCTGCGGTTGCAAGAGTGAAGCTGTTAATAAGTTTTTTAATATCGAGACCGCTGAGGTCAACGTATTCTTTTATCCAATTAATTGAAACAAACATTTATTTGACCTCCTTTTCGGGCTCAACAAAGGTAGCGTTTTCAAACTGTGAAAGAGATTTAAGATTACAGCTGTTGAAAACACGGATATCTTTAATACCGTATCTCATCATTGCAAGTCTTGTCAGACCAAGACCGAAAGCGAAGCCGGTATATTTTTCAGGGTCAAGACCTGCTGCTGTAAGTACGTTGGGATGAATCATACCACAAGGGCAAAGCTCAAGCCAACCTGAATCCTTACAAGAGGGGCAACCGTCACCGCCACAGATAAGGCACTGAATATCAAGCTCAAAGCCGGGTTCAACAAAGGGGAAGAAGCCGGGACGCAAGCGAACAGTGATATCTCTCTGGAATACTTCTGAAAGCATTGTTTTCATAAAGTAAATAAGGTTAGAGATTGAAATATCCTTATCAACCATAACGCCCTCCATCTGGAAGAAGGTGTTTTCGTGACAAGCATCTATTTTTTCGTTTCTGAAGCATCTGCCGGGGAAGATAACACGAATTGGTCTGTCTGCCTCAAGCTCTTTAGTGTATTTCTTTAAAATTGCATTCTGCGCTGCAGATGTGTGAGTTTTAAGTAACTGATTTGTACTTAAATAATAAGTATCCTGCATATCACGTGCGGGATGATGCTTAGGTATATTAAGTGCTTCGAAGCAGTGATAATCGTCTACTATTTCATCATAATCTTCTATAGAGAAGCCCATACCTGCGAAAATATCTTCAACCTCGCGCTGTACGAGCGTAATGGGATGATATGAACCCTTTACTTCGTCAATCGGGAAGGTTACGTCATAATCTTCAGCAGAGTTTATAAGTCTTTCTTCTTCAAGCTTAACAAGCTCTGTTCTCTTGCTTGCAATAGCCTCTTCAATAAATTGCTTAACGTCATTGATAATCTGACCAGCTTCTTTTTTCTGTTCATTGGGGACATTTCTTAATTCGCCCATTAATGAAGAAATAGGTCCTTTTTTACCGAGAAATTCGATACGTAATTGCTCAAGGTCAGCAGGAACAGCTGCACTGTTCACCTTTTCCTCAAATTGTGCTTTTAAAGCCTGTGCTTTTTCCAGCATTTTTGTCATCCTTTCGAAATAATGTATGTGAAGAGTGATGGGAAAAGAAAATAAAAAAATCCTCATCCCAAAAGGGACGAAGACTACTCCGCGGTACCACCCTTATTTTTGCATAGAGCAAACACTCATTCGTAATATAACGGTTACACCCGTCGCGACCTACTGTTAATTCAATCGCGATGCTCACAAGTGAACTTCAAGGGGAAAACTGCGGTGTACTTACAGCCAAGGTACACTTCTCTGTAGCATTTTTTAGCCTTTACTCTCTTGGTCAACGCATTTGTATCATAATACCATAATTAAATGTAAAATTCAATACGTAAAAGTCAAGATTTTTTAAAAAAGACAGTCAAAATAAAGAAAAAACGGAGAGAAAATCTCTCCGTTTAATGATTTTTAAAACTTAGCCCTTTACAGTGCCGCCCTTCATTGTAATAAGCTCACGATAGCTGATAAGCTCAACATCGTGGTCTTTAAGATATTGATGAACGTAAGGGTCCTTCATAAGCTGGTATTCCCAAACTCTGTCGAGCCATCTGCCGGTGATACCTTTAAGCTCATCGCATTCAACAGAAGGATGAACAAAGGTTTCGGTAACGCCATCCTCGGGAATATCTGTCCAAATTTTAAGGATCGTATCACGGTAAACCTCATAGCTTACTCGCATATCGTCGTTCCAATCCGGGAAAAGAAGATAATCAGGGATAATTACGTTGTACTTTTTACCCCAATGCTTTGAAAGAAGCGTGACTGCAGCATAAAGAGGATAGGGTGTACCGTTAGGACAAATTCTCTTATCGTGCTTTGTGTAAAGTCTGTAAGCATAGCCGTAGCTACCGCAAATTTTAAGAGCAAGCTTTGAAAGACCAAGTCTACCGGTATAGTGACCGTAAAGTGAGCCCATATGATTATCAACGTGAGAGGGCTTCATACCCATTCTGTGAGCTAAGTCAATCTGAGCACGAACTTCTTTTTCGATATCTTCATAAGAAGCGTTTTTCTCAACCATATCGCTTTCGTGCCACATAAAGCCTTCTTCGTCAAGAAGAGTTTTGCCGTTTGTAAGGGGCTTCCAACGATATTTACCCCATTCACTTGTAAGGGTTGTGTGAATGCCGATTGCGAATTCGGGGTGTGCTTTTGAAAACTCAACAGCATGCTCAGCACCGGGGCAGGGCATCATTATAGTTGATGATTTAAGCCAACCGCCCAAGAAAAGCTCTTCAACTGCTTCGTTAGCCGCATTACACATTCCGTAGTCATCGGCGTTAACAATAAGATATTTTGCCATATGTAAAATCCTCTTTTCATTAATGAAAAAAATTCTATATAGTAATTATAGTGAAAATAATATAAAAATCAAGAGAATTTCAACAAAAAATGCTTTACAATAACAAAAAGTGTGGTAAAATGTTATAAAACAAAGATTGATAGGTGCTTTTTATGAGTGATATTAAATTAGGTGTTCAGCTTTTTACTCTTCGCGATAAATGTAAAGATGCGGAAGGTTTTGAAGAAACCTTAAAATTTCTTGATGATTTGGGTTGTAATGTTGTTCAGATATCAGGTATTGGTGATATCCATCCCGAAAAGGTTGCTGAACTAATCAACAAGTATAAAATGGAGGTTTGTGTTACCCACAAGCCTTATGAAAGAATGAAAAATGATCTTGATGCTTTGATTCACGAGCATAACCTTATTAATTGTAAAAATATAGGTATCGGTGCTATGCCCGGTAACGTTCATGAATCAGCTGAGGGCGTAACGGGCTTTATCGTTAAATGCAACGAAATAGCTGAGAAAATGAAGGCTCAGGGTAAACAGCTTTGTTATCATAACCACGCCCTTGAATTTGAGGTTTACGACGGCCTTCGTACTTTTGAAAGATTGATTGATGAGGCTCCGCTTCTTCATTTTATTCCTGATACATATTGGATGCAGGTTGGTGGTGTTAATCCAGCAGAATATATGAAAAAGCTTAAAGGCAGAGTAGAGGTTTGCCACTTTAAAGATATGAGAATCGTTAATAACCAACAACGCTTTGCAGAGTGTGGTACAGGCAATCTTGATTTAGATTCTTGCTATCAGACATGTAAGGAAATCGGTGTTAAATATATTGTTATTGAGCAAGACCTTTGCTACGATATGGATGTTTTTGATTCAGTTAAAATAGGCTTTGAGGGCCTTAAAAAAATTGCCGAAAGAAATAATTAAGAGGTGTTTTTATGTCTGTCAAAAAGAAAATTCTTTTAACAGTTGCTTTTGTTCTTGCAACACTTGTTATTCCTGCAGTCTTGTTACTATTATTTGTCGATGCTTTAACATCATTTGCTGCTTACGTTGTTACGTTTGGAATTATAATATTTGCTATTTTGGGCTTTATAGTAATTAGTCTTATTGATATTCATTTGACCTTAAAGAAAACTATTGATGAGCTTAAATTGCAGAATCCTACTATTGTTTGTAAGGTTTCAAATTCTACAGAAACTCCCGCAGGTGTAGCTGTTACTACTGGTTCTGCATCTGAAAAAGTCGAAGAGACTAAACAGTCAGATGGTACTTCCAATATTATCAATACTACCAAGGTTAATCTTAATCCTGCTGAGCCTCTCGTTATGCCTGCTGTGAAAAAGCAAGCTCCCGTTGTAGCTGAAAAGAAAAGTGACGACGGCTTTGACGATTTCCAATGATTAATGTTAAATAAGAAAACTCCTACGGATTAACCGTAGGAGTTAATTTTTTATTCGTTCACAATATCACTCATATTGTATATTCCGCTTTCTTTTCCGGAAAGGAAAACAGCGGCATTAACAGCACCTTGTGAGAATATTGCTTTAGAACGTGCGCTGTGTGAAAGAGTAACAATTTCATCATTACCTGCGAAGATGACCTGATGCTCGCCAACGATTGTACCGCCTCTGATAGAGTGAATACCGATTTCGTTTGTGTGGCGTTTTTCGCGTTTTGAATGTCTGTCGTATTCAAAATAAGCATCGGGCATTTCTTCTTTTACTGCGTTTGCAAGCATAATAGCCGTACCGCTTGGTGCGTCAATTTTTTGATTGTGATGTGCTTCAATAATTTCAACGTCGAAATCATTACCGAGAATTTTTGCAGCGGTTTTGGAAAGCTCACAAAGAAGGCTTACACCAAGGGACATATTATAAGAGAAGAAAACGGGGATTACATTTGAAGCATCCTCAACCTCTTTAATCTGATTGTCAGATAGACCTGTTGTAGCAAGCACAACCGCAGTATTTGATTTTAATGCGTATTCAAGCATTGAGGATAAAAGTGCAGGGTTTGAAAAATCGATTATAACGTCAGCCTTAACCTCTAATTCGTTGTAACTCTGAAAAACAGGAAAACCGATATTTGAATCATCAACTATATCAATACCTGCAACAATTTCGCAGTCTTTTCTCTGGTTAACGGAATTGATAACGTTTCTACCCATTTTTCCGCAACAACCGCTTAATATAATCCTTGTCATTTAACTTCCTCCGAAATGTTATATCATACCATGCTTTGTTAGAACTGATTTTAATAATTCGTTATTTTTTGCGTTAAGAGGGGAAAGAGGCATTCTGCATCTTCCAACATCCCAACCCATCATAGTCATTGCCGCTTTTACAGGAATAGGGTTAACGTCGCAAAACAAAGCATTACATAAATCAATGAATTCTAACTGTAGCTTTGCACTTTCTTTTATATTGCCGTCAACTGCAAGCTGGGCAATATCGTGAGTGAGCTTAGGGGCAATGTTTGATAAAACAGAAATAACACCTTTTGCACCTAAAGCTGCCATAACGGTAATCTGGTCGTCGTTACCTGAATAAAAATTCAGATTATCACCACAAAGGGCAATAGATTTCGAAAAAGCAGAAATATCACCGCTTGCTTCTTTTGCACCATTTATAAGAGGCAATTTAGAAAGCTCAAGATATGTTTCAGGTTTAATATTAACACCCGTTCTGCTTGGAACGTTGTATAAAATTATTGGAGTTGAAACTCTTTTTTCAATGTAAGAGTACGACTCTATAAGACCGTCCTGAGATGCCTTGTTATAGTAGGGCGTAACCATAAGTAAACCGTCTACACCGCATTTTTCAGCATCGTTTGATAAAATAACAGCGTGCTTAGTATCGTTGCTACCGGTACCTGCAATAACAGGAACTCTTCCTGCAGCAACCTTTACTGCCACCTTGATTGCTTCAACGTGCTCGTCGTAAACAAGAGTTGATTTTTCACCTGTTGTACCACAAACAACAAGAGCATCTGTGCCGTTATTGATTTGGTGTTCTATAATTTCCTCGAAAAGTGGGAAATTAATTTTAAGATCGTCCCCGGTGAATGGTGTTACGATAGCGACACCTGCACCTGTGAAAATAGGCTTTTTCACAGAATGACCCCCAAATTAAAATTTATTATCAGTCCATATATCCTTCTGCACAAAGAAGCTCAGCAAGAAGAACAGCACCGCCGGCTGCACCTCTTAAGGTGTTATGTGCGAGGCATACGAACTTATAATCGTATTGACTATCTTCACGAAGTCTACCGATTGAAACAGCCATACCATTTTCAAGATTTCTGTGAAGCTTTGTCTGAGGACAGTTATCCTCTTCAAAATAGTGAAGGAACTGCTTTGGAGCAGAGGGGAGCTCAAGCTCTTGTGCTCTGCCTTTGAATTCTTTCCACATTTTAATCATATCTTCTTTTTCAGGCTTGTTTTCAAATCTTACAAAAACTGCGCCCATATGACCGTCGGAAACGGGAACACGAATACACTGTGCTGTGAAGTGAGGCTCTGTTGCTGAAACGATTTCATCACCAACAATTTTACCCCAGAGCTTAAGAGGCTCTTTTTCGCTCTTTTCTTCTTCACCGCCGATAAAGGGGATTACGTTATCAACCATTTCGGGCCATCTTTCGAATGTTTTACCTGCACCGGAAATAGCCTGGTAGGTACAAACTACAACGTCTTTAACTGTGTATTTATCATGAAGAGGGAAAAGTGCGGGAACGTATGACTGTAATGAGCAGTTTGATTTAACTGCAATGAAGCCACGCTTTGTGCCTAATCTCTTTCTCTGTGAATGAATAATTTCGATATGCTCAGGGTTAAGCTCCGGAACAACCATAGGAACGTCTGCAGTCATACGGTGAGCACTGTTGTTAGAAACAACGGGGCACTCTGCCTTTGCATACTTTTCTTCAAGCTCTTTTGTTTCAGCCTTGCTTAAGTTAACTGCGCAGAAAACAAAGTCAACACTTGCTGCGATTTTCTCGATATCCTTTTCTGCATCAAGAATAGTCATATCAAGATACTTTTCAGGTGTGGGAACGTCCATACACCAACGGTCACCAAGAGCCTCTTTATAAGTCTGGCCTGCAGAACGTGAGCTTGCAGCAAGAACAGTTACGTCAAACCAAGGATGGTCTGCAAGTAAAAGAGCAAATCTCTGACCAACCATACCGGTAGCACCGATAATACCTACTTTATACTTTTTCATAGGAAAACCTCCGTATTGGAAAAAAATACTTGTAAACTACGGATAAATGAATTATAATATATCCGCTTTTCAACGATTATATATAATAACATTTGTAAAAAATTAAGTCAATAACTATTTTACTAATAATAAAGGATGTTTTATGAATAAATCTGACTTTTTCTACGATTTACCTGAAGAACTCATAGCTCAACACCCCCTTGAGCCTCGCGACCATTCAAGGATGATGGTGCTTTCTAAAGATAATGATAATATTGCTCATAAGCATTTTTACGACGTTTGTGATTTTCTTAAAGAGGGCGATTGCCTTATTCTTAACAATACAAGGGTTTTGCCTGCCCGTATTTACGGTGTTAAAAAAGGGACGGGTGCTAACGTTGAATTCTTACTTCTTAAGCAAATCGAAAACGATTTATGGGAAACCCTTGCAGGTCCTGGTAAACGTGCTAAGGAAGGCTCAGAGTTTATTTTCGGAGACGGTATTGCGGAAGCAAAGGTTGAAGACGTCCTTGAAAACGGTAATAGGGTTATTAGGTTTTCTTATGATAGAAACGATAATATTTTCAGTATACTTGATAAAATAGGTCAAATGCCCTTGCCTCATTACATTACTGAGGAGCTAAAGGATAAAGAAAGATATCAGACTGTTTATTCTAAAGAGTTAGGCTCAGCCGCCGCTCCGACAGCAGGTCTTCATTTTACGCCTGAGTTATTAGAAAAAATCAGTAATATGGGTGTAAATATCGGTTACGTTACTCTTCACGTCGGAATCGGTACCTTCAGACCCGTAAAGGCTGAAAAAATAGAAGAGCATCAGATGCATTCAGAGCATTACCACTTACCGAAGGAAACAGCCGATTTAATTAACAGAACAAAGGCTAACGGTGGTAGAGTTATTGCCGTTGGTACAACAAGCTGCCGAACACTTGAATCCGTTGCTACGTTTTGCGGTGAAATTAAAGAGGATGACAGAAATACAGATATCTTTATTTATCCCGGTTATAAATTCAAATGTATTGACGGTTTGATAACAAATTTTCATTTACCTGAAAGTACTCTTATAATGCTCGTAAGTGCTTTTTACGGTTATGAGAAAACTCTGAGAGCCTATAAAACCGCCGTTGAAGAAAAATATCGGTTCTTCTCATTCGGTGATTCGATGATTATTACTTAATTTGAGGTTTATTCTATGTTTAAATTATTAAAAACAGAAGGTAGTGCAAGACGCGGTGAATTTACTACTGTTCACGGCACAGTGCAAACCCCTGCTTTTCAAAATGTTGCAACCTGCGGTGCTATTAAGGGTGGCTTATCAGCCTATGACCTTAAGGATATTAACTGTCAGGTACAGCTTTGTAACACCTACCATCTTCACGTTAGACCCGGCGATAAGCTTATAAAAGACCTTGGTGGTCTTCATAAGTTTACTGGGTGGGAAGGTCCCATTCTTACTGATAGTGGCGGATTTCAGGTTTTTTCTCTTGCCAAGCTTCGTAAAATTAAAGAAGAAGGGGTAACCTTTAATTCTCATATCGACGGAAAGAAAATCTTTATGGGTCCCGAAGAGAGTATGCAAATTCAGTCTAATTTAGGCTCAACAATTGCTATGGCTTTTGATGAATGTGTTAAAAATCCTGCTGAATACAAATATGCTAAAGAATCTATTGAAAGAACAACTCGTTGGTTGGTAAGATGCAAAAATGAAATGGAAAGATTAAAGCAGTTACCCGACACAATCAATAAAGACCAGTTGTTATTTGGTATTAATCAAGGTGCAACCTATGACGATCTGAGAATAGAGCATATGAAAACTATTGCTGAGCTTGACTTGGATGGCTATGCAATAGGCGGACTTGCCGTAGGTGAGCCTAAAGAGGATATGTATAGAATTATCTCTGCAGTAGAGCCTTTTGCACCTAAAGATAAAATAAGATATTTAATGGGAGTTGGTACACCCGGTAACATTATTGAGGGTGTAAGCAGAGGTGTAGATCTTTTTGACTGCGTAATGCCAAGCAGAAATGCCCGACACGGTCATTTATTTACGTGGAATGGTATTATAAACCTAAATAATGCAAAATATGCTACCGACGATACTCCAATTGATTCTGAATGTAATTGTCCTACCTGTCAAAAGCATTCAAGAGCATATCTTCACCATTTATTTAAAGCAAAAGAGATGCTTGCTATGAGGTTGGCGGTAATGCATAACCTGTATTTTTATAACAACCTTATGCAACGTATAAGAGATGAGATTGACAACGGTACTTTTGAATCGTTTAAAAATAAGTACGTTGATTTACTTGATACAAGAATATAATTAAATTTAAAAAAAGACTTGTATATTTTTTGTAAAGTTGTATAATAGTCTAGTATTATTTTTGGGAGGATACTTTTTATGTACGATTTAATTAACCTTAGTTCATTATTCGGTGGCGGTGCTGAAGGCGGTCAGAATCCTATGTCTTCAATTCTTCTTATGGTAGTAATGGTTGTTGCTATGTACTTCCTTATGATTCGTCCCCAGAAGAAGAAACAGAAAGAAGAGCAGCAGATGCGTGACTCTATCCAGATTGGTGACGAAATCACAACAATCGGTGGTATTATGGGTCGTGTTGTTACTGTTAAAGACGAATATATCGTTATTGAAACAGGTGCAGACAGAATCAAAATGAGATTTCAGCGTTGGGCTATTCAGACAAACGATACTGCTAATGCACGTATGGAAGCTGAAAGAAAAGCAGCTGCTGAAGCTAAAAAAGCTCAGAGCGAAAAGAACGCAATCGACGAAGCTGTTAACGGCAAAAAATCTAAAAAGAAAGCAACTGTTAAAAACATCGGTGCTGCTGATGAAATGAAGGCTGAAGAAGAAGCTAAGATTGCAGAAGATAAAGAAGAAAACTAAAATAATTCATATTTAAGTTTAACTCCGCATACCTTTAACTAAAAGGTTTGCGGAGGTTTTTTTATGCCCGTTAAAATAAAAAGTAAAAATAAAAAAGCAAATGAAAATAATTTGTATTCTAAAATTAAACCATACTTAAAAGGTGTTGTTATCGGCGATATACTGTTTATTATCGGTGTTTTTATAAGCGGGTTGATTTTATTTAAAACCGAAATTAAAACAACTGTCATATATTACATACCATTTATTTCAATGCTTTTAGGTGCATTTTTCTGTGGTGTAAGTGTTCAAAAATCTGTAGGAGGAAGAGGTTTTTTAACCGGTATTTTAAGCTCTGTTCCTTATTTAATTACAGTTTTACTATTAATTTGTCTGATTTTAAAATTTAACGTTAGCAAAAATGTTATAACAATAATCCCTATATGCATTTTAGGTGGTTTCGCTGGTGGGATTACAGCGGTTAATAGTAGAATTTAATAAAAGGTGAAAGTATGTTAAAAAAAAGTGTTGTAATAAGAGCAAAAAGAATTAGGCCTGTAAAGCTTGATTATAAAACGATATTGTTTTTCAGCTTGTTGATATGTGGAATAATTATAGGTATAAGCTTAGTTAAAAACGGGGATAGTCACTTTAATCAGCTGTTAAAGAATTTAATTGATAGCATAAATAACATTAAATCAAATAATTCATTTTTTTCGTGTGTTTTATACGTATTGGGTTGGTTGCTTGTGCCGGTATTGATTTCGTTTTTTAGTGGTTTAAGTGGGTTAGGTTTACCTTTTTTAGCGCTTGTAAACGTTTTTTACGGTATTTTTTGCGGGCTTTTTTGTTGTAGTTATTTTGTAAATTATAATTTAAAGGGGATAGCCTTCTTTTCTTTAATAAATCTTCCTTGCTACGCAATAACAGCAGCAACTTTAATAAAGTGCTGCTGTGAGAGTTTAAAAACGTCTTTAAATGTGTTTTCGTTTTTTTGTGGAAATACTATAAACCAAACTAAAAACAAGAATCTATTCAAAGAATATGCTTTAACCTATTTAATTTTGTGTACTCCTATTGTTGCAGGTAGTGTTTTAAATGTTGCATCATTTAAAATATTCGGTGATTTATTCAGTAGTATCATCATCTGCTGAATTATCAGTGGGTAATTCAATCACAGGTCTTTTAGGAGCCTTTACGTTGCTTAATGGGTTAGCGGCCGCAGCCTTTTGAAGCTGCTCATTGACAACGTGAGTGTAAATCTGGGTTGTGCTAAGGCTTTCGTGACCTAAAATTTCTTTAATCGCTAGCACGTCAACGTCACCATATTGATACATAAGCGTTGCAGCAGTGTGACGAAGCTTGTGGGTTGATAAATCTCTGTCGCTTAATCCAGCTTTTTCAAGAGTAGATTTAACGATAAATTGAACGGTTTTAGGGCTAATTCTGCCTTTTTGACGGCTTATAAAAAGTGCATCCTTATCCCTTTGCTTAACACCGTCAACAGGACGGAAGGGGAGATAAGCGTTAATAGCATCAACACAAGCGTCGTTAAGATAGATTGTTCTCTCTTTATTACCCTTACCGGTTACAACAAGAGTATTGTTGCTTCTGATATCGGAAAGATTAAGAGAAACAAGCTCAGATAAACGCATACCGCAATTTAAAAATAAAGTTAAAATACAGTAATCACGTTCTTTGAATTTGCCGTCAACAGATTTTAATAAATCAAGACTTTCTTCAAGCGTCAGATACTTGGGGAGAGTCTTTTTTATTTTTGGTGCATCAAGCTCTTGCAACGGGTTTTCGTCAAGAATTCGCTTTTGAACAGTTAAATATTTATAAAACATGCGAAGTGTAGTTACTTTTCTTGCTCGGGTTCGCTCATTGTTCAGACGGGTATCCTTGCAGTATACGAGAAACATATAGGCATCCTGAAGAGAAACTGAAGCAACAGTATCTATAGAAATATCTTTAACTGTAATTTCTTCGAAAGGTGTTTCTTTTGGAGCAAGACCTCTAATAATCTTTAAAAATCTTAAAAAGGTCAGCAAATCGTTAGCGTATTCGCCAACCGTCCAATCAGACCTGTTTTTGATTACACTATTATAATTGAGATATTCAATTACATAAGAGGGGAAGGTATCAATAAAATTCTCTTTTTTCATTGGTTATTGTATTTCCTTTTTATCTTCAAAGACATAACTATAAAAATATTATAAAATACATTGTGGAAATGTCAAGTTTCGTTTAGTTAAATTTGTATTAATGTAATAATATCTGTCTAAGGTTATAAAACATTTGACTTTTATTTACAATGGAATTAAAATAATAAAAGAAGCGTTAGTAAAAATGTAGAAGTAACGCTTAATATACTAAATAAATTAAGATTATTAGGTTGAATATTGAGGTTATTATGATTAAAAAAGGCGAAGTTTTTATTTCACGTGATAGTATTTTTAAACAGTATATATTCGAAGAGTTAAATATGTTTGACTTTTTAGAAAAAATCCAAAGAAATGATGTCGTAATCAATTACGTTGAGGCTTTGGAGGGTGTTGAACAAGATATGCAAACCGTAAACGGAATGCGTATGAATCTTGAAGAATTAGAAAAAAATTTCGCTTACATTATGTTAGTAGGAAAGGAGTTAAGCTTTGCGATTTCAGCTACTTTGAACGAACTCCCAATCAGATTTATGGTGAATTTAAATACTAATATAGTTGTAACAGATACAAGTGACGCTAATTTAGAGTTGGAAAGTTTAATTAAGTAAAATTAATTATAGTAATTGTCTATTTTTAATGTTGAAGCAAAATGTAGCAAACCCAACCTTAATGAAATGAAAAGGTGATATCAAAAAATAATAAGATATAAATATAATAAAACAAAGAGTCGGGGAAATAACCTCGGCTCTTTTAAATTACATTATCACTTATACAAAATAAAAAAACGCTTGTATAAGTGGGGTTAATTGTGTTTTTGAAAATATTATAAAATACTTTACAAAAAAGTCAAGTTGCTATGTTTTTTCGGTTTTTATCAATACTTTCCCACACGATAAACTCAACACTTCTGTAATTGCCAAAAAAAACTATCTGTTTGCTCTTTATTATCCTTGTTTTTTAGCGTAGGGGTACTTGCTTTCCGTTACTTGTTGTAAGAACTAACTTGCTTGTCGCATTTCGCTAACTTTCCCATACGATAAACTAAACATACCCCCCCGGAGCGTTAAGAAAAACAACGGTCGTTCTTACTGTTTGCGAAGCTCTGAGGAATAACGTTTAGAACAAAGTAAAGTTAGAAGTATTTGCCGTGGTTTGCGAAGCGGATAGGAGGAAGCACCTGCCGATTGCGAAGCCAAAAGAACAGAAAAAATAGAAGAACACCGTCGCGACTTTGAATACTTGGAGAAGTCGCGACGGTGTTCGTTATTTTTTTATGTATTTTTTTATTCTATCTGCAATTATTAAAATTATTCCTATAATTCCTATAGGTCCGCCAATTCCTATAAATAAGTTTTTTAGGCTAAACATATCCATTATTTTTTTTACTGGGAATATGTACTGTAATATAAATTTTAGTACTTCCCATAATGTATTGTATTCTTCCATTTTAAATACTCCTTTACATTTTCGGTAGTTTTTTTGGAGTATTTGTAAATCCTAATATGTATTCTGGACTTAAATTATAAAATTTACATAATTGAATTATTTGATGTGTTTTTATTTCTCTTTTTCCTGATTCGTATAATTGATATTGTTGTCTTGTTATTTTTAATTCTTTTGCAATGTCGTCTTGATTTAGGTCTCTATCTTCTCTTATGTCTTTTAATCTTTGTGTATAATGCATAATTTTAATTCCTTTCTTTTGTTTGTTTATACAAATTATATCACGCATTCAAATAAATGCTTGACTTTGCATTCAAACGAATGCTATAATTTATTTGCATTCAAACGAATGCATTGTATTTTTTCCGTTTTTTCCCGGTGGACAACTTTAATAAAATATCACGGGTTAGAGAAAAAGGAAACTCGTCAGGCTCTTAACCTGAAGATTGCAAGTTCGAATCTTGCACCCGTTACCAGAGCGGGAAGTCTCCGTTCATTTCCACACTGAATATCCCTATAATCCCACTCACTTATAGGGATATTCTACACAAGTTGTGAGTGGGTAAATAAAAAGGAGTGGTTTTTATTGCTTGAGTGTTATTATTTGTACGTAGTTGCTTATCGTAAGTTTACGACAAGTAACGTAATAGTTGGGATTTTTCCTAACAGTAAAGAAGCTATGAATTTTTTAAATGCATTTCATAGTAAAGCTAATATTTTTCAAGTCACAAAAGATGAATTGTTTTTTGGTGATTTTGGTGTTCGATTTAAAAATGATTATGTAAAAAAATATTATTGAGGTGTTTTACAATGGTTGGTATTTTGGTTGGTATTAAAAATGTTGAATTTACAAATGAGCAGACAAAACAAACTGTAAAAGGTCGTAGGTTTTATATAACTTATGAAGACCCTTCTACTATTGGTAAAGCCTGTGATTCTAAGTTTTTTTCTGATGATACACAAATTAAGCTTCCTAATGAGCTTATCATTGGTAGACCTTACGATTTTGTATATCAAGCTCAAGGTTTAACTGGTAAAGCTACACTTGTTGAGGTTAAACCTCTCAAATAATTTGATAATAAAGGGGGTGGGGGCTTTGAAAATCTCTCGCCCTCTTTCTATTTTACTTTGTTTTATTGTTTTAATAAGTTCTTTTACAGTTTCTGTATACGGTGCTGATGAAGAGAATCTCATTGAATCAGATTTAAGGGATTGGGATGCTGTAGAAGATAGTACTGGTATTGCTATTACTGAATATAACGGCGCTTTTTTATTATCTTCTTCTTCAGCAGCATCAGGTTATGATTCTTACGTTAAATCAACTTTAGTTTATGACTTGTCTGAGCTTATTGCCGGAAACAGTTATACTTTTTCTTTTGAAATTCTTGATTTATTTGAAGCTCAGTCTTTTAATCCCGGTTTGACGTGGGAAAATTATTATGGTGGTCCTGCTTCTCGTTCCGGTACTTATACTTTTGGATTAGCTTCTTATGATTATGGTCTTGATAGAGTAGAAATTATTGATAATATTTTTATTAATGTTAATAGTTCCAATTATGCTTCTATGTACGGTACTTCTCATACTTTAACTTTTGATATGCCTAACGTAGTTAATCCTTGCATTATTATTTATTACGTTGAGTATTCTGATAATTATGAAAACCAGAATATTATGCTTCGTAATTTGTCTTTAGTTGATAATACTAAAGCTAATACTGATTCTTTTTTAGAACGTATTTTTAATTGGTTTGAAGTTAAATTTAATAATTTAAGTAGTAGTTTTACTGATTTAGGTGATCGGCTTAAAGGTTTCTTTTCTGATTTATCTTCAAATATTTCCGACGGTTTATCTGATGTTCGTGACGGTATAACTACCAAATTTGCAGAGTTTGAGGGTTGGTTATCTGCGTTAGGTGACCGTATTAGTGGATTTTTTACTGATTTAGGAAGTAGTATTTCAAATGGCCTTTCAGATGTACGGGATAAAATCAATAATAAAATTGCTGAAGTAAGTGAAAAATTTACAGATTTTTTCGAGAAGTTTAAGCCTCGAGTACATTTAAATCTTGACTGGTCTCGTGGTACTTTCAATGGTAATGGTGAAGTGATTCAAGAAAATAATTCTAATCTTCCCGTAATTATTGTTTCCGAGCTGTTCGAGGTTCCTTCAGGCTCTTCATATTATGTTTCTTACAAAAAATTTGATTCTAATCTTGTTCCAGGAGCCGGTATTCTTCAATACGATTTATCCGGTAATTTTTTAGGTGTATTGTATTCAACAAATGCTTCTTTTGAAGAGTATGAGTTACCATCTGGTTACATGTACCGTTTCAGGCAAAGCTGGACTAGAGGTATTGAAGTCGATGATGATATTGCTAATCAGCATTTTTCTTTGTATTGCGATTCAGGCTGGTTAAACGCATTATTATTTAATATATCTTCAACTTTTGATTCTTTTTTTACTAAATTAGGTAATTTAATTTTGTACGCTTCTTGGACTGATGTTCCTCCTGAAAATCCGTTTTTATTAAAAGAATCTCCTATGTCTTCTTTGACTGAAAAATTAGATAATATTAGTAGTGCTTTTGATTCTGCTGGTGAAAGTTTTGAAAATGTAATTGATAGTATTACTGGTCCTGTATATCTGCTTGATGAATTTACTAAAGAATTCGGTTGGGTATTAGGAATTTTAGTATTTACTTTATTAGTTATAGTAATATCGAGGTTTATAGGTTTATGATGTATGTTGTATGGTATCTTGAATATCTTTTTTCAGATGTAAAAGATGTTGTATCTTTTTTCTTTGATATTGCTTCTACTATTGATAATTGTGTTGATAGTGTTACTGCTTTAGTAGACGCTTTCCCTCTTTGGCTCTCTGTTCCTTTTGGAGCTCTTTTAAGTATCGCTGTTCTTTTTAGGCTGTCTCAGTTTATTCCGTCTTTAGGTGGTGCTTCTAACTAATGTTTTTGGAAATATTGGATTTAATATATGAATCACTTAAAGAAGTTATAAATGCTCTTGATGTTCCTTTGTTTTATATCGGTGATGTTGATATAACTTTTTGGGAAATAGTTTTAGGTTTCTTTGTAGTTAATATTATCTTTGGTTTCTTTCTTCGTGAGCGTATGGGCTCCGGTCTCGGTGCTATTAAAATACATAATGATTTTGAGAATTCTCAAAGACAACAACGTATGCGTCAAGCTGATAGAGAAAATAGAGAAGCATATAATAGAGCTATGTCTGAATATCGTCAAAGTTATGAGTATTATGCTGAAAAACGTTCTCGTAATGAAGAATATGCACGTCGTTATAATAAAAATAGAGGTAGATAATGGATAGTTATTATTTGCAACAAATTAATAATAAATTAGCTGATATACTTTCACTTCTTGAAGATAGTTTTGAATTTATTGAAATGAATTCAAGATATATTTTATTATCAATAATCTTTTTCGGTTTGTTGTTTTTTTGTTTTAGGTTTATCAATATGAAAAGGACTGATTTTACTTGATTTCAACGTTTATAGAACAGTATATTTTATATCCAACTGATTTACAGTTTCTTTTATTTTTAACTGCTTCAGTTATTTTAGTATTGGTTGTTGCATTATTTTATAGCCTTGTTTGTGGCATTTTTGGTTCGTTATTCAATCGTCGATGAATATATTAAAATTTTAGAAAGGTGGTTTTCTCGAAGACTGTTACAACTTCTCTTGATGTTCTTTCAAGTGTATTAGAGTTTATTCTTACACAGTTTACAGAGATGGCAGAAACTCTTCTTGCTATGCCTCTCTTCCTTGTTGGTGTTGCTTTCTTCGTTGCTGGTGGTCTTATCGGTCTCGTCCGCAGAGTTACTCGCTAACAGATTTTATCCCCTGTGTAATAACAGGGGATATTTTTTTAGGTGATATTATGTTTGATATTTTAATTAATGTTTGGACTTCTATGCATTCTTTTGAGTTCTTCTATTATGTGCCTTGTATGGCTCTTGTTTGCGGTCTTGTAGGCTTATTTAAAGTTTTCTGTATAGGTAGGTTAAAAGTATGATTAGATGTTATTTTGGTCTTCCTCGCGTTGGTAAGAGTACAATACTTACCGCTAAAGCTCAAAAAGAGTTGAAACGTATTGCAAAGGGGAAATCTCGTTTTGAAATGGTTTTAACTAATTTTTATTGTCAAGGCTGTGGGCAAGTAAATTATTCTGATTTAGGTGTTAAGGATATTAAAAATGCTTATATACTTCTTGATGAATTGACTTTAGATGCGGATAGCAGAAGCTTTAAACAGTTTACACAAGAAAAAAAAGAGTTTTTTATTCAGCACGGTAAAGATAACGTTGACGTTGATTATTTTACTCAACAATGGGACGGTATTGATAAAAAAATACGTGATTTAACTTTTGATTTGTTTTATGTTAAGAAGTGCTTTGCTAACTATGATAGTATCATTTTTAAGCCATTACAGGAGTTTTCTGTTGCAAGACGTATTTATAGGCATATTGCTATAAATGAGCATACAAACGAAATTGAGACGGGTTATAGGTTTCCTACTACGTTTGAACGTTGGTTTTCTAAAACGAAAGAAATATATTTTCGTCCTAAATGGTATAAATATTTTTATACTACAGAATCACATCATAAAGTGCCCCGTGTATCCTTTGATTATGTTGATTGGGATGACTATATTAATTCTTTAAAAGAATTAAACATTGATAAAAATACCGGTGAATTATTAGAAGAAAATGATGAAAATTGAGCTGGCGTGCCAGCGTAGCGGCACGCCTGCTCTTTTTTTTTATCTATTGACCTCATAAGTCACACAAAAATTACATTGTATCACACATAAATAAGGAGTGGTTTTTATGTCTGATGTTGCAGTTCCGGCTTTTAATGAAAAGTATATATTTTGTGGTGATTATTTAAAAATTAAGTCTTATAGTAAACCGTATTTATTAGGTGTAAGTAAAAGTGATGAATGTGTTAAAAGTAAAGATAATAGTGCAAGAAATCCTAAAAGGTATGATAATTTAAAACGTGCTCGTGATAAAGTTTCAGAAATTATATATACAAATTTAAGTCCATTTACAAAATTTTTGACATTAACTACTGCTGATACTGTATTAGATACTAAACAGATGGATAGGATGATGCAGACGTTTCAGCAAGCAATGAGACGTAAAGGATATGATTTAAAATATTTATATGTTTATGAACGTCAGAAGAAGAGGGGAGTGAAAGAAGGTAATATAGGCTCTCTTCACGTTCATATGATTATTTTTAATGATGAGTATATTGATATGAATATTTTAAAAAAATGCTGGAAACATGGACGCGTTGAATTAAAAATACTAAATGGTTTAAGAGTTAAAGACGGCAAACAGTCTGAAGAGCTCATAAAAAATCCTGCGTCTTATGTTTGTAAATATATAACAAAAGAAAGTGTTGCTGAGTGGAATGAAAAAGTTTATAGATGTTCTAAAAATCTTAAAAGACCTATTGAAATCAATAATCAGATTTGGTTGTATAATGGTGGCGGTATTTCTGATGAAATTTGCGAAAATCTTAAAGAACATTTCACACATGATTATATATGTATCTTTGAGAATTCTAAAGTCTGTCAATATAAAACTGACCAAGGCTCAGAGCGAATGTTTTTCGATATTACTGTTGGAAAGAGGAAAGAGGTATAACCAAAATGACTGATTACGATTATATTTGCTTATGTAAGGTTTTTCAACGTCTTGAGGCTCGTAATGTTAATGAATTGATTACGCTTGAAAATACATATCAGATATTCAGAAGATATGATGAATATGATTTTTTAACCTTGCTTGAAGCAAAGATATATCAAAATTGCCTTAATGAAATACAAAAAGAAGTATTAAAAACGTGCGGTTTTTTGCTCCAGTATAATAAAAACAAAGAGTCGGGGAAATAACCTCGGCTCTTTTAAATTACATTATCACTTATACAAAATAAAAATTTTGTATAAGTGGGGGTTAGGGGTTATGGGGTGGAAATTGGTGGATTTGCGAATTTAGGGCTATTTTGCGCCTTTGTAGCTATTTTGTATATTGGTGAGTCTTTTGTATGCTTTTTGTTATTTTAGCTATAATTTCTTTCTGATTAATAGCTTCATAAATAATGTTTTGGTTTGAATAAATGAAATTTTTGATTGTGTTATTCAATGCTTTTATATTAATTAAATATTTAATCGTATGAGTTAAGTTAAATTACTGAATTACTTACTACCATATTTTTTCATACAAATAAGTATTGCTGATGTTACTACAACCATTGTAATTGTGTAGCCGAGCTTTGCGGCTGCGTTTCTTTCGCTTTTCTTCATTTTGAATTTCCTTTCTCGTTGAATAGAAATTTTTAAAATGATGTAAGTATCATTTCAAAAAAACTGATTGAACGGCTTATTTTGGATTTTTTGCGATTTTTGATAAAATCTACTGTTATTTCTTAATTTTTATAAAATACATTGGATTATTTAGATTTTTAAATAATCCGGTGTATTTGTTTAATAACTTATTTAAGTTTGTTAAACTGATTCGGTTAATTGAATAATTCCGCCAAAATCAGTTAATTTACGTGAATTATTATAAGTCATAGTTATATTAAAATTGTCTAAAAAAGCTTTAATTTGGTCAAAATCAGGATGATTTTCAATATTTCCGCTGAAATACAGCTCATTTTTCGATATTTTAGCAGATGCACCGCCTATAAAGCCATTGTGCTTGTCTGATAAGCAGATGTAACCCGGCTTTATCTTTAAAACATTAAATTGATAAAAATTTAACAAACGGGCGAGTCCAGGGTCTTCTGTTATTACGGCTTTTTCATTTACTATACACAAGCTACACCGTGAATAGCCTTGCTTTGTGTGTATAATTTCAATACCATTTTCGTTTGCAAAGTCGATTATTTGTTGAGAAACAAAATCCTTATTGCATATAATCTTATCGCCAATAAAAGCTACGTTGAGCCTCACGTCGTCAGGATACGGTGATTTTATGTTTTCTTGAAAAGTCAGATTGAAGTTACTTAATTTTTTATTAAGCTTCTCCCCTGCTTCCTTACTTATTATAAGATTTCCGTTACCTTTATAGAAAGCTTGAATATCGGAATGAGAGCTTATTTCATCGTCAAGAAACGGTGAAGCCGGTAAATCAATACAGTTTATGCCTAACTCAGTCAATTCGTTGATTTCGTTAGTGTAAGCTGAGCCGATTATGCAATCCTTTACCCTGTTTTGCGGTAGATTAGGTGCTTTTATAAAGTTTTTTCTGTTACAGTTATTCAACGGCACTTTCAAAGGCTTCTCTGACATTTCTTACACCTATAATTTCAATATCTTTAAATTCGTCTTTGGGAAGTTTTTTTATGTTTTGCCTTGGAATAATGCATTTTTTAAAGCCTAAACGCTCACATTCTCTTATACGTTGCTCACAGTTATTTACAGTTCTTATTTCACCTGCAAGTCCTATTTCACCGAATACAATTGTTGAGCTGTCAATTACCGAATCCTTAAGGCTTGATATTATTGATAATGCAACTGCAAGGTCGCTTGCGGGCTCGTCTGCCCTTAAGCCACCGACGATATTAACGTAGCAATCCATATTGCTGAAGAAGTAGCCTGCACGTTTTTCAAGAATAGCTATAAGCATCGCCATTCTGTTATAATCAAAGCCTGCCGCCATTCTTCTGGGGTTACCGAAGCCTGAAGCGGTAGCAAGACCCTGAACCTCTGCTAAAATGGGTCTGGAGCCTTCAATAAGGCAAGTTACGCAGGTGCCTGATACGTTTAAGGGTCTGCCTGAAATCATCGCTAATGATGGGCTTTCCACCTCTTGCAGACCTTTATTGGTCATCTCAAATACGCCGATTTCGTTAGTTGAGCCGAATCTGTTTTTAGCTGCTCTTAAAATTCTGTATGATAAATTACGTTCGCCCTCAAAATAAAGAACTGTATCAACGATATGCTCTAAAACCTTAGGTCCTGCAATATTGCCGTCTTTGTTAACGTGACCAACAAGTATAATTGAAACGTCGTTATTTTTAGCCGTTCTCATAAAGAGATTTGTGCATTCTCTGACCTGAGTTACGCTACCTGCGGTTGAGGAAACGTCTGATATACTCATAGTCTGAACAGAGTCTATCATAACGATATCAGGTTTTTCAGTTCTTATATATTCGCAAATAATTTCGGCATCAGTTTCGCACATAATGGCAAGCGCTTCACTTGTTACACCTAATCTTTTTGCTCTCATTTTAATCTGATAAGCAGATTCTTCACCGCTTACGTATAAAACGGAAAGGTTTTGAGAAAGAAGCTCGCATATTTGAAGAAGTATAGTTGATTTACCTATACCGGGGTCACCGCAAAGCAATACAAGTGAGCCTTTAACAAGTCCCCCACCTAAAACACGGTTTAATTCACCCATACCGGTATTGTATCGCATTTCAGATGATGAATCTATTTTTGAAAGCGAAAGTACTTTACCTGAAGAATGAGTTAATTTGTTTTTAGATGATTTATTTGTTTCTGTTATAATCTGCTCTTCATTTAAGGTATCCCATTCGCCACAGGTCGGGCATTTACCGTACCATTTCGGCGTTTCATAGCCACATTGACTGCAGATATATACTGTTTTAGTTTTAGCCATCTTATCACCTTAGCCGTTTTATATAGAAGATAAATAATTCTGTACGCCCATTGCAATACAAAGGGCGATATTTTTTTGGTATTTTTCAGTTTGTAGTAGTTCGGCTTCTTCTTTGTTAGACAAAAAGCCACATTCAACAAGCACAGCGGGCTTCACCGCTTTATATATTAAAAATACTGATGAGGTACATTCTTTGATTTTTCTTGTGTTATCAGGTTGTAAAGTGTTTACCGTACAGCTTTGAATGTATTCTGCAAGTGCAGAGCTTTCATCCTTAAAAGACGGCGAATAAAATACCTGCATACCTCTGTATTTTTCTTGTGAATAATGATTCTGATGAATGCTAATAAAAATTGCGTTTTCAGTTTCTTCCATTATTTTCATTCTGTTATGTAAATCTGAGGTTTTACGTTTCCTTATTGTACTTAGTCTGCTATCCTCCAAGGATTCATCGGTTGTTCTTGTAAGAAGGGTTTCATAGCCTAAAGCAGTTAAATAATCGCTTAAATAAATTGAAATATTTAAATTTATATGCTTTTCGGGATAGCCGTCGTCAGTTGAAGCACCGCCGTCAAAGCCACCATGACCTGCATCAATAATTATACAAGGTGTTTTTTTATTAAATGATTTATCCTTTGAAGAAACAACAACCTCGGGAGTAAAAAAGCTAAAAATGAAAACTATTAACGAAACTACAACGCAAATAAATGAAAATAACAACTTTTTCAAAAAATCACCCTATAAATTATATGATGGTTTCCTGAATAAAAGCTATATTTTAAAGATTATCTGAACTCTTTTTCGTCCTTTGCCATAAGCATATGACGAATGATTTTGTGATTTGTTACGTCACTTTCCCCTATTATTTCAAAAAGCTTACTGCAGAATAAAACGGGATTTACTGTGAAATCGTTGCCTGCAGGAAGCACGAAGCTTAATATAACACTATTTTTATTGAATGAAGAATGAAAATGGCGGATATGCTCGCAAACGTTTATTTCCTTAGTGCCGCCTTTTTTAGTCTTTTTCTCAATAGTTATATTACCTTCTGCAACAGCCGTTTTACATTTGTTTGAGAATTCCTCGGGGGCTTCAACATCGGGAATGATAACTGAATATTTACCCATTACAATTGCAAGTGGCTTTTCCTTCGGAGCACTGACCTCTAAGAATTCAATGCCCGGAACAGTTGCTCTGTTAAGCTCGCTTAAGACGCGTTCATCGGGGTAATTGTCGTCGTTAAGACGGATATCAAGTACTTCTCTTAAGCCCTCAACACCTAAAGGAAGAGGCATACCGAAAACAAGGTATGGATGAGGGTTAAAGCCTTCTGTATACCAAAGAGGAATATCTGTTCTTCTGAATGCTCTTATAAGGCAACGTGTTAAATCAAGGTGGGAAATGTAACGGGCAGTATCTTTTTTAGTGAACCATATTCTTATTGAGCGCATCACATTTACCTCCATTCAATTTATTTGAGCCACAGCCTGCACATTTTTGACGGCAATGAGCGGTTGTTTCGGCATTTTTTGCTTTTTCGTTTTCAGCAATAAGGAAAGCTTTGCTTACACCTGAATTAATATGGTCCCAAGGAAGAATTTCGTCGTAGCTTCTCTTACGGCTACCGTAAAACTCAGTAGAAATTCCGCAATCATTAAAGGCTTTCATCCAACCGTTAAAGTTGAATTTATCATCCCAGCTATCAAAGGTACAGCCGTTTTTATATGCCGCTTCTATTACATCGCAAAGCTTTCTGTCGCCACGGGCAAAAATACCCTCAAGGAAGGTTAAATCTGTATTATGGAAGCGGAAAACAATTTTCTTTGAGGTGCAGGTTTCAAGAAGAAGCTGTTGTTTTCTCTTTAGCTCTTCTCTTGTGTCCTGAGCTTCCCACTGGAAAGGTGTCCAGGGCTTCGGAACAAATGATGAAACACCTGCACTTACGTTAACACCTTTGCCTTTAGGCTTGTCCGGATTAGAATAGAATTCTTCAACAACCTTTTGAGAAAGAACGTTTATACCTACAACGTCATCGTCAGTTTCAGTAGGCAAGCCTATCATAAAGTAAAGCTTAACCGCAGTCCAACCGCCAACAAAGGCTTTTCTGCAGGTAGAAAGAATTTCTTCCTCTGATATATTTTTATTTATAACGTCCCTCATTCTTTGAGTACCTGCCTCGGCGGCAAAGGTAAGACCAGAACGGCGAACAAGGGCAAGCTTTTCTTTTAATTCATCAGAGAAGTTATCTATTCTTAAGGAAGGTAAAGCGACGTTTATTTTCTGAGGCACTGCCCAGCCTAAAAGCTCCTCTAATAATTCTGTGATTTTAGTGTAGTCACTACTTGAAAGTGAACAGAGCGAAAGCTCGTCATAGCCTGTTGTACAAGCAAGCCTTTGACTTTGATTACTGATAGTTTTAACTGATTTTTCACGGATAGGTCTATACCAGAAGCCCGCCTGACAGAAACGGCAGCCTCTTATACAGCCTCTGAAGATTTCGTGAACAACTCTATCGTGAACAACCTCAACAAAAGGCACTACAAAGCTTTCGGGATAAAAAACGTTATCAAGGTCGCTGACAACTCTTTTGTTAATAACCTCAGGTGCACCGTTTGTTGCGGTGAATTCTTTAATCGTACCGTCTTCATTATAAGTAACGTTATAAAGTGACGGCACGTAAATACCTTCGATTTTAGATGCTGCAATAAGAAATTCTTTTCTTGACTTATTGCTCTTTTTGTATTCGTTAAGTAAATCGAGAAGCTCTATCATCATCTCTTCGCCTTCACCGATTTCGAAAATATCAATGAAATCAGCTAAAGGCTCGGGGTTACAAGCGCAAGGGCCACCCGCAACAATTATAGGTGTATCAAGCGTATCTCCCCTATCCTTACTGCGAAGAGGGATATTTGAGAGATTAAGCATATTTAAAACGTTTGTGTAGCAAAGCTCGTATTGAAGAGTAAAGCCGATTGCATCAAATTCGGTTAAAGCATCTCTGCTTTCAAGGGCAAAAAGAGGAATATTATTCTTTCTCAAAGCCTCTTCCATATCGGTATCGGGTGCAAAAACTCTTTCGCACCAGTAGTTTTCTTTAGAGTTAATAAGACTGTAAAGAATTTTCATGCCGAGATGAGACATACCGATTTCGTAGGTGTCCGGAAAACAGAATGCAAATCTTATATCAATGTTTTCTTTGTCTTTTACTACCGAATTAAGCTCACCACCTGTATAACGAGCAGGCTTTTGGACTAATGGTAATATCTTTTCAATTTTATCTTTATACATCTTGAGTCACCGTTTTATGAATTCTTTTTTGATAATTTTTTTAGCTTTTCGAATAATGGTATTGGCTCTTGCTCAATATCGCTGTTATGGCATTTTTCAATTATAACAAGGAAGAGTGTTATAAGAAGCAAATACGGCATCGGGCAAAGTATACCTGGATTTACTAACGACATTAATTCAAGACCGATATAAGAAAGAAAAACTGTTAAGCTGAATAAGGTCTTTTTCTGCCATATCGCTTTAATTCTCTTAATAAATTGATACAGAAAAACAACAATACCGATTATACCGAAGCTTGCAGCAATCTGAATAGGCTCGCAATGGTACCAGCATAAAGCGCCATCTTTATTTTTAAAGATATCTCTGTTGCCCATATAGCCTAAGCCCGTACCGAGAATTGGGTGGTTAAGGAAATCCTCAATACCTCTTGCATAATGGCGTACACGGGTTTCGGTTTCACCATCTTCACCAGAAACATCGGCAAGAACCTGAAGCACTCTCTCAAAGGTATATTCAAGGAAATCTATAATGGGGCCCGAGAAAATAACAAGAACTATAATTACACAAAGCAAGAATGCAAGATAAGCTTTACGTCTTTTTTTATCGTAAATAAGATACGCTAAGAAGCAAAGACCCATCTCAATAGTGCCGAAAATCATACCGCCCCTTGAGCCCGTTGCAAGCATAGCACCGTAGAATAAAAACGGCAATATAACTGCAGGAATCTTTTTGTGAGCAAAATAATAGGCAAAGGGTAAGGCTATCATAAGAATAGTGCAAACGTTGTTACGCCATCTTATGTAGAAAATACCGCCCCAATCAATCATTTTTTCGATATTTAAAAGATAATGGGCAATAACCATAACCGAAGCAAAGGTACCGATTACAACCATAAGCTTTGTTATACGTTCAATTACAGAGTATTTGTTGTTAATTTGAATCCTGCCGTTAAAAAAGCAGTAAAAGAACACCATACCGAAGCCCATACCAAGCATATGATAAATAGAGCTACCCGCAAAGTAATCCTCAGCGGATATAAAACCAAGACCGCCAATTAAAACAACGATTGAAACTAATATCATAGGCTTAAACTGCGAACCTTTGGGGTCAAGCTTTTTACGGTAGATAATTATATTAAAAAGAGCAATTGCAATAAGCGGAATAAACACCCAGATTATACCTAAAAAGGTTGAAAGTGAGTTATAACATCTTATAGCAATCAAATAGGTAAATAAACCGGGTGTAAGCATTGCAAAAATGTCACCCGACATAAGAAAGCTAAAGCCACTCATATAGGCTAAAACTACCGTGCCCCAGATATGGTAATCCTCTTTAGGATAAAGTGAGTTAAGACAAGCAAAAACGAAAGCAACAATCGCAAGAATAATTAACCAAATGTCGCCTAATAAGAATTTTCTTATTGCTTCAATTCGTCTTAAAGAGCTTTCGGATTTAAATATATATTCCATTATTTGCCTCCTGTAAAACCGTAAGTAATTCAAGTTATTTAATATTTAAATATAATCATACTTATACAATTACAATTATATAGGAAAACAAAATAAATTCAATATTTATTACAAAATCTTAAATAATTTTGTTATAATCCTCTGTTTTCAAGTTTTTAAATAATGCGATAATCATATAAACGCATAAAATTAACACTGAAAACCCCGTTTTACTGTTAAAGAAAACTGTTGCTGTAAATGAAGAAACCAGTATTGCCGATAAAATAGATGTAAAGTTTAAGATTTTTATTACCGAAGAATGGTCAAGATAGTTTGACAGCAAATAAAAAAGCCCTCTTCCCCCGTCGAAATCGTAAAACGGCAGAATGTTGAAGATGCCGATAATCAGATTAATATATCCCCATAAATTTAATTTAAATAAAAGCAACAAAGCACCTACAATAATATTCGTTGCAGGTGCGCTTATGCTTATAATAAATTCTTTAAAATTCGTGAGCTTTAAAGAATTATTTCGTTTTATATTACCACCAAAAATTGAGAATGATATTTCTGAAATTTTACCATCAAAGGCTACGATTGGAATAATATGAATAATTTCGTGAATGATTGAGCTTATTAAAGAAATAATCAATATCCCCTCTTTATCAAAGCAGGATACAAGTAAAATCAGTGCTAAAAAAGTAAAGCTTAGTTTTATTGTTGTTGATTTGATTTTAAACTGCATTTAAAGCCTCGTTTAAAGCGATTTGCGGGTTAAATGATACGTTATCTATCCTCAATTCAAAATGCAAATGAGGCCCTGTAGAAGAGCCTGTTGAGCCTACGTAGCCTATGACCTCTCCTGCCCTGATATTTTCACCTTTTTTTACGTTAAGGCTATCACAATGACAGTAAACAGTCATCAGACCGTTCTCGTGCTTTATTTTCATATAATTTCCGTTCCATTTATCGTAATCGGCTAATAATACTTTGCCGTCAAAGGCGGCATATATCGGAGTCCCCATATCGGCTGCAATATCAATACCTGCATGAAAGGTTAGTTCGTTTGATATCGGGTGAATTCTTGAGCCGAATTCAGAGGTTATTTTACCGTTAATTACGGGGTTAATCATTTTTTTAGTTAGTGTGTAAGAGTTCAATGAAACGTTTTCGGGTATTTCATCTCTTGAAGCTATTTTAATATCATTTCCGCCCGTTGCCTCCACCGTTGCATCTAGGCTGGGCTCATCAAAGGGCACGAATTCAGTTTCGTTTTCAAGTATGTTTTCAGGATTATTATTGTCTGTTAAAGCTTTTTCGGAAGTGTTATTGGTGTCTGTTTTTTTAGTTTTTGCACTATCGGAGGTTGGAGTCTTGATTTTATCCGTTATTGTTTTAAAAACACTTTCCGCTTCATTTTTCGTTATATTTTCGCTTAATTTGTGGGAAAATTCGCTTTCAATCGTCTTAAACAACTGACTATTACTTTGTTTTAAGAAAAACAGTAAACCGAATAGTAAGATACAGAATAAGCTTTGGAATAAAATTGCTCGTACAACGAAATCCTTTTTGTTTTTAATCATAAAAAATCACCTGCAAATTTATATGCAGATGATTTTAAAATTATTCTTGTTCAGTTTGTAGGGCTTCCCATTCCTCGTATAAAGCATCTAAAGAGCTTCTCAAGGAATCAAGCTTCTCTGTGTACTCTAAAAGCTTTTCGTAATTACCTGAAACCTCAGGTGTTGAAAGCTCTTCTTCAAGGGTTGAAATCTGCTTTTCTGTTTCGCTTATTTCAGCTTCAATTCGGGTAATTCTGGTAAGCCTTTTTCTCTCGTTACTAGCCTTTTCTTTTCTTAATTTATAGTCGTTAATAACGGGCTTTTGCTGTTGCTTGTCAGCTTGCGTTTTTAACGCTTCGTTTTCTTTATAAGCTAGATAATTATCATAATTACCGTCAATATTTACTGCACCGTTGTTAGTTAAATAAACCGTTCTCGTAGCTAATTTATTAATAAAATAGCGGTCGTGAGAAACTACTAAAAGCGTGCCGTCAAAATCAGAAAGTGCGTTTTCGAGTACCTCTCTTGAAACTATATCAAGGTGGTTTGTAGGCTCGTCAAGAATAAGAAAATTAGGCTTTGAAAGCATTATTTTCAAAAGCGATAGCTTCGCTCTTTCGCCACCCGAAAGAGAATCAACCATTTTAAAAACATCTTCACCACAGAAAAGAAACATTGCTAAAGCACTTCTGATTTCAGTTTCCGTCATAAAGCGGTACATATCCCAGACCTCGTCAAGCACGGTTTTATTTGAACTGAGCTTATCAATATTTTGGTCAAAATAGCCGATTTTAACGTTACTGCCGTATCTTATAATGCCCTCGTCGGCACTTGCTTCTTTATTTAATATTTTTAAGAAGGTTGATTTACCGCAACCGTTAGGACCTAATAAAAATACTTTTTCTTCACGTAAAATTTTCAAATCAAAATTATTGAAAAGCGATTTATTTGTGAAGCCTTTTTTCAGCCCCGTAACCGTTAAAACCTCGTCCCCTGCTCTTAAATCCGTTTTAAAGCTGAAATGAATACTCTTTAAAGCTTTATCGGGTACGACAAGGGTTTCTTTAAGGCGTTCGATCTGTTTTTCTTTACTTGCAATAGTTATATAGTTTCTTTCCTGATTAAAACGCTTTTGTTGCTCTATAATGCCCTCAATACGTTTTATTTCGCTCATTGTCTTTTCGTATTCACGCTCAATAAAAAGCTCTCTTTCAGCCTTAAGCTTTTGGAAAACGGAGTAATTACCATCAGTTTTGGTAAGCTTTTTATGAGATATTTCCATAGTTGAGGTAGTAATTTTATCAAGAAAATATCTATCATGAGAAACAACAATTAAAGCTCTGTTATATTTAATTAAAAAGTCTTCAAGCCAGTTGATAGCGTCAACGTCAAGATTGTTTGTAGGCTCATCAAGAAGCAAGAGATTTGCGTTAGATAACAGAAGCTTGCAAAGAGAAAGCTTTGACCTTTGTCCACCGCTTAAGGTCATTACCTTTGCATCTAAATCCTCTTCCTTAAAGCCAAGACCTAATAAGGCGGAGCGTGTTTTAGCACGATAAACAAGACCGTCACGACGTTCAATCTCTTCTGTAAGGCGAACCTGCTTTTCAATAAGAGAAATATCGCTGTCGGTAAGAAGTCTTTGGTTAATTTCTTCAAGCTCGTTTTCAAGCTTTATAACGTCTGAAAATATAGTAAGAGCTTCGTTGTAAAGAGTCTGGTTGTCGTCGCAGTTAAGGTACTGCTCCATATAGCCTATCCGAACATCCTTACCTCTTACGATACCGCCTTCATTAGCTGAATATTCGCCTATAATAAGCTTAAAAAGGGATGTTTTTCCCGTTCCGTTTGCACCAATTAAGCCAACCTTATCGTTTTCTTCCACTTTAAAAGCGGCGTCTTTAAACAAGACGCCGTCAAGAAAACCGAATGTTAAATTTTGTGCAGTTAAAACAGACATTTTTTCACCCGATTAGCTTTGATAAAAATAATTAAAGTGTGCTGACTAAAATATTTAACTTGCCGTTGATTATAACGTTACCTGAATTTGCAGGGATGAAAATACTGTCACCGGATGTGATTTCAACAACGTTGCTGTTAACCTCAACGGTACCGTTGCCCTCGGTAATAAGAAGAGAAACGAAGCTTTCATCGTCAACGTTAAGGGAATGCCCACCATCGATTTCAAGAGTTGACATTTTAAAGAATTCGCAAGAGCAAAGGTCTTGAGCGAAGCCACCATCAACAGTAACCTTTTCACCGTCTGCATCCCCTGAACGTGTAGGCGGAACGGTATCTGTAACGTCAATAGCCTTTTCGATATGAAGCTCACGAGGCTTACCGTCAACAAGTCTGCCGTAGTCGTATACTCTGTAAGTAGTGTTACAATTCTGCTGAACCTCAGCCAAAAGAATACCGCCACCGATAGCGTGAAGAGTACCTGCATTTATAAAGAAAACGTCACCTTTTTTTACGTTTACCTTGTTAACGTAGTCAAGGAAGGTATTGTCTTCGATTGATTTTTTAAATTCTTCGCTTGTAAGCTCTTTATTAAAGCCGTAAATAAGCTGAGCACCCTCGTCGCAATCTAATATGTACCAGGCTTCTGTTTTTCCGTAGCTGTTCTCATGAAGCTTTGCGTATTCATCGTCGGGATGTACCTGAACCGATAAATCAGATTTAGCATCAATAAATTTAATTAAAAGAGGAAATTCCTCGTAAGAAGCCCCCTTTTTGCCTAAAATCTGAGGGTTAGCTTTTACTAAATCAGTAAAAGACATACCGCTGTATTCACCGTTTATAACGGTGTTATCGCCGTCTTTTCTCGCACAAAGCATCCAAGCCTCTGCTATGTTATTTAAGTCGGATTTAAAGCCGTAATCATTTTTAAGACGGTTACCGCCCCATACGATTTCTTTAAAAACGGGCTGTAATTTAATAGGATAACTCATTATTCTTGTTCCTCCGATGAGTTGCCCGAGCTTTCAACGGCAACTATATTTTTAATTTCTTTCTTTTCAATAAACGGTACCGACGATGATTTAATATCAATTCTGTCGTAATATTCTTTAAAGCGGATAGTAAATCTTATTTTCCTCTTGCATTTTTTACATAAGAAAATTGCCCTGAAGGACTGATTAGTTAAACGCCAATCGGATATTCTTTCACAAGAAGCACCACAAACGTCACAAAGGCATTTCATTTTTGATTTATCAATCAAGGGACTGTTAATATCAACGATTGCCTTAGGTTTAAATGTGATTTTTGAATAAAAGGAAGTGTCACAAACAAGAGTATAGGAATCAAGCATTTGTTTGTTGAAAATCCTTTTAAATAAATCAGCTGTAAGACGGCTATCGTCAAGGGCTCTGTGAAGAGTATATCTTTCGGGGCTTAAGCCAAGCTTTTCGGCGGCAGCCGCAAGACCAATCTGCTCCGCTTTTGAAATATTCATAAATGCCTGAGCATATTTTTGTAAATTAACGTAGTTACTTAAAAACGGAATGAATGAAATACCGTTGAAATAACGGAAATTTTCAATCATAACTCTTATATCGGTATCGCCCCAGGTAAGAATGATATTTTCTTCGTTACCAACCCATTTCCTGAATTTTGCCATTGCTTGTGAAAATGGTGTACCTGTGCTTATATCATCGTTTGTAATGTTTGTAAGCTCCTTAACTCTTGCGTGAAGCTTTTTACCTAACTGAGCCTTGATAAAAACAGAGAAAGTATCAACAACCTTTAAATCAGAACTGAGCTTAACCGCACCTACTTCAATGATTTCATTCATAAAACCCTTTTTCTTTTTACAATAGGTGTTGTTCCATTCAAGGTCCATTATAATATAATTCATTGAAAGAACTCCTCAAGTCGAATGTGTTTGAAAGTGTGATAATAAAACACTCTTTTATTATTTCAAGCCCTCTGCATCGTAAAGGAAAGCAGCTTCAAGCATAACCTGAGAGCCGATTTTGAGTGCTTCAGGAACGAGAAGCTCGGGTGTATCAAGACGGGTGTGATAATATCTTGGTGGTGTGGGGTCCATAGCGGCAAAGCCCGTAGCCTTAATACCTCTTTGAGTAAATGCCGCAGCATCGCAAGCTCCGAGATAAATTGATGAATATTTAAAATCGTAACCGCAGTTAAGACCTGCGTTTCTCATAAGCTCTTTTGCTTGCTTATCGTGCTTTAAGGTACCGCTTAAATCGCGGTCGTAAACGTACATATATTCAAGGTCTCTCATTGTGTCGCAAGCAACGACAACCGTTTCAACCTCTTTAAGCTCTTTTTCGTGAGCTTTAGCGTATGCCTTTGCACCTCTGAGACCTGCTTCCTCAGAGCCGGTAAGAATCACTCTGACCTCTGTGTTTTCAAAACGCACGTCTGCTTCTGCAAGATGCTTTAAAACAGACATTGATGCAAGACAGCCTGAAAGGTTATCGTTAGCACCGGGAACACTCTTTGTAAAGCTCTGCAAGAAAAGGAAGCCTATGTAAGGTATGATAAAAATACAAAGAATAATACCTACAACAAGGAAGAAGGTATCAACGCTTGGGTTATCAACGCCTTTTAAATCAAGTACGATAAATTTAATAAGGCTTGCAATTGAGCAGATTATAAGACCTACAACACCGGGAATAAGGAAAAGCTTCATTCCTACTCCGCCTAATTTGTAGTTTAAAATCCATTCGTACTGTGAGTCGGAATGACCAACGAAAATAATTCTCTTTTTAGTTTCCCCTGTTGCTTTTCTCGTTGCAATAACGTTGTGAGAAGGATGACCGATAAACAACGGGTCAACAAACTGCTTATACATTAAGAACTCAAGAATAAGCGGAATAAAGCCTAAAACAGTAAGAATAAGGCTTACAAGAGGATATTTAAAAAAGAAAATAGTTGCAAGAATTGCCATTGCAACAGTAAAAGGAATAAAGCCCATAAAAGCCTGACGGTGAACAGTAAAGCCTTCTATTTCAACGGTATCAGACCATTGCTCAAGGTCTTTAGCCATAGATTTCTGAGCTTCATACTCCTCTTTACTACCGGGAGCACGCGGACCTATTTTTTCACATATTTCCGTAATTTTATCTACCATATATTTTACGGTAGAATCAAAATCAATTTTACTGGCATCGATTTTTTCAAGGACTGTTTTCATATAACCACCCCAAAATTTTTAATACTGAAATAATATATCACACTTTTAGTGATTTTACAATAAGAATAAATAATTAAATATATTGATTTTATATATTTTTTAATATAGAATATAAGGTATCAATATACACGGTGGTGTTTCTTATGGTTAACGATTCAAAAGTATTATTTTACAAAACCGCAGCAAGAAGCTGGCTTCAGGCTATGCCCTTGGGTAACGGTTTTTTAGGCGCAATGGTTTACGGCAGAACTGACAACGAAACAATTGCTATGAACTCTGACTCACTATGGACAGGCTTTCCCCGCCCCTCTCAAGTTAAAGAGGGTGCTAATGAGGCTTTCCTTAAAGCTCGCGAAATAGCTCTTAACGGTGAATACAGAAAAGCTCAGGATATTATTGAGGATAAGGTGCTTGCTCACTGCTCTCAGGCATATATGCCCTTGTGCCATATTAAATATAAATTCAATAAAAGCGGTTTTCTTAAGGATTACGAAAGAAGCCTTGATTTAGAAAACGGTGTTAACAAGGTTGAATATAAAAGAGGCTCTGTCTGGTATAGAAGAAAATCTTTCGTAAGTGCTCCCGAAAATGCATATATCGACCATTTCAGAACGGGTAAAAAAGGTGCTCTTACCTTTGAGATTTCTTTATGTACTCAGTTAAAGGGTAATGCTTTTTGCGAGAATAATACTCTCATTTTAGACGGTATGGCTCCCTCTGATTCACCTTGTAATCAGGAAACCTATGCAAGACTTGATGCTCCTCAATACCCTGATGATCCTGCTCTTCAGGGCACCCATTTCAGATGTGCTCTGAAGGTTGTTACTGACGGTAAGGTTGAGTACAAAGAGAAATCAATTCTCGTTTCAAACGCAACTGATGCAACTGTATTTTTCTGCACCGAAAACTCATTTAACGGCTATGATAAGCATCCTGTTCTTGAAGGTAAAGAATTTAAAAATGCTTGCCTTGACAGAGTTGAAGCTGTTTCTAAAAAAGATTTTGACAAGCTTTATAAAGCTCACAAAAAGGATTTTTCATCCTACTTTAACAGAGTTGAGCTTGACTTAGGTAGTAATAACAAAGGCAATATTCCTACAGATAAACGTCTTATTAAGCATAATAAGGGTGCAGACGATATTGCTCTTTATACTCTTATGTTTAATTTCGGCAGATATTTAGTTATTTCCGGCTCTCGAGAAGGCTCTCAGGCAACAAACCTTCAGGGTATCTGGAATGATAAGGTTTCTCCCCCTTGGAGCTCTAACTATACTGTAAATATTAATACAGAAATGAACTATTGGCCTGTTCTTATGTGTAACCTTGCTGAATTCAACGAGCCGTTAATTCATCTTGTAAAGGATTTATCAGTTAAGGGTGAATACACCGCTAAAAACATTTACGGTGCAAGAGGCTTCTGTGCTCATCATAACGTTGATATCTGGCGTTATTGTGACCCTGCCTGCGGTGATGCTCAATGGGGCTTCTGGAATATGGCAGGTGCTTGGTTCTGTCAGCATATTTATAACCATTACTTATATACTAACGACGTTGAATTCCTTAAAGAAACTGGTTATCCCATACTTAAAAAATGCTCACAGTTTATACTTGATTTACTTGTTGAGGATAAAGACGGCTACCTTATTTTAGCACCCTCTACCTCACCCGAAAACGAATTCCTTATTGACGGCGTTGCTATGAGCCTTAGCGAAACAACAACTATGACTATGACTCTTGTTAAAGAGGTGCTCGGCAATACGGTTAAGGCAGCTGAAATTTTAGGCGAAATTGATGAGGATATCGAAAAAGCGAAGGAAGTGTTACCCCGTCTTCTTCCCTTTAAGGTTGGTAGTAAGGGTCAGCTTCTTGAATGGTACAAAGAGCTTACAGAGCATGAGCCTCAGCACAGACACAAATCTCACCTTTACGGCTTACATCCCGGTAACATTATTACACCCGATGAAACACCTGATTTAGCTCAGGCTTGTATTCGCTCTCTTGAGCTCAGAGGTGACAACGGCACGGGTTGGAGCTTAGGCTGGAAAATCAATATGTGGGCTCGTCTTTGGGACGGTGACCACGCATTAAAGCTTCTCGATATTCAGCTAAGACCCGTCCCTGCAGCTAAAAACGTAAGATACAGAGGCGGCGGAACTTATCCCAATCTTTTCGATGCTCATCCCCCATTCCAGATTGACGGTAACTACGGCTGCACAGCAGGTATTGCTGAAATGCTTCTTCAATCAAGAGAAGGTAAAATATTCTTGTTACCTGCCCTTCCGACATCTTGGAAAGATGGTAGTGTTAAAGGCTTGAAGGCTATCGGTAATATCACCGTTGATTTTGAGTGGAAGGACGGCAAAATGGTTTCCTACAACCTCCAAGGAAATACAGACGGCATTGAAATTTACTGTCAGGGTGAAAAAATAAACTAAAAAATAAAGCCAAGGATTAATTCCTTGGCTTTATTTTTATAATTCGTACTTCTTCTTAATCTCTTCAGTAAACTTATACATCTGCTGAATTTCCATTTTTCTGCTCTCCATAAGCTCATTTGGGTTTCTTGTACGTGTGTTAATGCCGATATTTACACCGTCAAGGCTAACGTAATATTTTGCGTTAACGGGATAGCATTGACACTCAGTTAAAGAGAAAAAGCCGACCATATTTTCAAGAAATTCTGCCTTTTTGGTATCCCCCTCTTCGTGAGCCTTTAAAAGCTTAACGTAAAGCTCAGGGTGGAAGTTTGCCATAACGCCCGAGTAACCGTGAGCACCCATTTTAATACTTTCATAAAGGGTTGCACCGTTTGCATTAAAGAGCATAACAGAGCTACCTTTAATAATATCAAGCTTTTCTTTTAATTTTACGGTACTGCAGCAAGTATCTTTAATAAAAAGATATCTTCCGCTTTCAACCATTTTCTTTAAAACATAAGGTGAAATTTCACGTTTATATGGGTAAGGACATTCGTAAACGCCTAAAGGAATATCAGGAAGGTTTGAAGCAACGTATTCCATATTTTTAAGTAAAACGTCGTCGTCCTCATCCTCTTTAGCAAAGCGGTTTGAAATGAAAACGTAGGCATCAATACCTGTTGCAATAAATGCTTTTGCTTCTTCAATCTGAACGTCTAAATCGTCGCTTGTATGACCTGAAGCTACAATCGACATACCCTCGGGCTTATTAGCCATTATAAATTTAATGAGTTCAAGCCTTTCTTCAAAGCTTAAATAGAAAATTTCACTGCTCTGGCATATTGCAAATATACCGTCAACGCCTTTTCTTTCATACCATTTGAGAAGCTCTTTTACACCGTTGTAATCGATTTTATTATCATCAGTAAAGGGAGTTATCATTGTAGGATATACGCCTTTATTAATTGTTTTCATAGCTATCACACCTTTCTTAGCAATTGTATCACACGAAAAATAAAAAAGAAATAGACAAATTAAGAATTTATGATATAATTATTAAAAATAAATGCGGAGAAAAAAGTTATGGTTATCAGAAAATACAGAAAAGAAGATTTTGAAGACACAAAATACGTTTGTATTCACGATATGATTGGCAAATTTTGCGATGATTTAATTGAATACGTTGAGGTTATGTTTAATAAATATTACCTTGAAAAAGAGCCCGACTGTTGCTTTGTTGCAGTTGACGAAAACGATAAGGTAATCGGCTATTGCTACGGTGCGAAGGATTACGATAAATATCAGGAGAATTTTTCTGAATATATAAGACGCGTTTCCGAGCTTTACGATCGTAAATATTTAGGTGAAGCTCTTACAGAAATGTTTGACCACGCTATTTATAAAGATGAATACCCTGCTCACCTGCATATTGACATTTTACCCGAGTATCAGTCAAAGGGTATCGGCTCAAAGCTTATAGATGAATTTTGTAATTATATAAAATCTCTCGGAATTGAGGGTGTTATGCTTATCGTTGGTGAGGATAACACGGGTGCCCGAAGATTTTATGAAAGAAACGGGTTTGAGCTTTTACAGGTTGTACCGACAGGTGCGGCATATGGGAAGAAGCTTTTATAAATGGCAAATTGCAAATGGGTAATGGCAAATTATGGGGTACTTCGTGCCGATTATAAAGCTCACTACGTTCGCTAATAAATGATGAATAATGAATAAATTAGGGTCTGCGAAGCTTAAATGCGTTGCAGACCCTCTTCTATTATCTATTCAATATTATCTTTTATCTATTATCTTGCAAAGTTTTCTTCGCCATCAGCTTTCTAATTCCTTTTCAATCAGCTCCGTAATTCCCGTTGTAACGTAATCCGCAATAGATTTAATGTAATCAACGCCGTTTGCCATTGCGTATGAACGAAATTCTTTAATCATATGAGTATCGTTAATGTTGTCACCAACAGTAATAACGTCTTCGTATTTGCCGTTTACGACCTTTAAAAGCTCGTAAATACCAGTAGCTTTATTAACACCAAAGGGTACAACATCAATGCAATCACTATTCAAAAGAGGTGTAAGAATACCATCGTACTTCTCCTCGATTTTCTTTGTGATTTCTGCCGCCTCGATATTTGTGTCAAGCATTGTACTCATTTGATTAAATTCAGGAATTTCAGGTAAATTTTCTAACGTGTATTCGTCATCGTCGCAATCATCTTTGTCAGCTCTTGTCATAAAAGCCTTTTCGCTGACGTCAACGTTAACGAACGGGCACCCCCATTCAAACAAGTCCTTTATAAACGGAACAATAATATCGCCGTTTATCTTTGTTTCTGTAAGAATATTAAGGTTTTTATCACATATAACCCCGCCGTTGTTACCGATAAGAAAGTCATATTCAAAATCCTTGTCTTTTATAACGTCAAACAATGATTTGACTCCTCTACCGCTTACAACGCCGAAAAGATTTCCTTTTTTACGCCATAAAGAAATAGCGGCTTTCTTTTTTTCATCGATTCCGTTATGATTTAAAGTACCGTCATAATCGGTTGCAATTATTTTCACTTAATCACCTTTTTAAATATAATCCGTCTTGCAATATTAAAAATACAATAAAATGCTATACCACCTGTAATTTCTATCGCTATAACAAAAACGAGATAGAAAATATTCATATGGTAAAGATTAAGCTTATCTGTTGCAAAATATGTAATATATGTGTGTAAAAGTGATACAATAACAAGGACATAACCGATACTTTTACCCAGTAAGCTTATTAGGCAGTTTAAAACCCAGGGCAATCTCGAATTTATATAAGTAGATAAGAGATAAACTAAAGTAAATGCACAGAATAAGCTAAAAACAGTAAAGCCGAAATCAACTGTGATTTTCTGTGAAATATCTGCTTTTTCATTTAAAAGAGCAACGCAACAAACCCAAGCCAATGGGAAATATATAAACGGAATATCCTTTGCCTTTTCTAATAGTTTTAATCTACTTATTTCAGAGGCTATATGGAAAACCATAATTTCAATTAAAATATAGTCAAGTCTTACTGTAAGCTTTGGTAAGTATTCGCTTAGAGCAAAGCCTATTAAACCAAGAGCTACACAAATAATATGAAGCAAATTATTACTCTTTATTTGCGAAAGAAATGCATAAATAAGCTTAGTAGTAAAGAGATACAAAATATATACTGCCGGTAAAACAACGGCAATTGCCGTTGCAGGACTTTCACCGTAGTTTAAGCCGTTAGTGAGCCAACTGAAAATCGAAGTTGGGTTTTTATTAGGTACAAGAACAACATAGACTGTTGCAAAAATCAAATAAGGCACTAGTGTTTGGACACAGTTTAAAAGCTTTGCTTTCAAGGGCTTGTTTTTATCGAAACAGTAGCCCGATATGATTGCCAAAAGTAAAATATCAATATTTATATTCAATAAATTGAATTGTGGGTCGAAAACAAGTCTGCCAACAAGTAAAAAAATTAAAAATACACATCTTGCAAAATCAACGGATAAATCTCTCTGAGAGTGTACCTTCAAAGATTTTTGCTCTTTCTTTTTTCTACCATTAAAGGTTATTATAATAATTGATATTACGTTAATTGCTGCAAATTCAATAATGAATCTCGTAACTGTGTTGTCGGGAATAGGAAGAAATTCAAATAGCTTGTTATAAAATGGAGCTAAAGCGGACATTTCAAATAAATGAACACAAAGGTAAATCATTGAATTTTTACCTATGTACTCAAGTGGTTTGAAGTTTGCAACCTTTTTTGATAAGCCGATAACAAGAAATGCGGATGCGAATGCACAAATAGGCGTAATAAACCAATCTCCAACGGCACAAACAACTATATAGAATATCTGTGCCTTGCCCGTAAGGCAACCGGCGATAAATATTACAAAAAGGCCTGCATAGTGCAAGGGCTTGATTTTACTTAAAATATCATATTCTCTTGCGAATATACCTGATAAAATAAAAGGTACGGAAAGCATTGCGCTCTGAATTGAGAATGGTAACCACACGGCTTTGGCGCTTATGAAACCGATAGCTGCAATACCAACTGATAAACCAACCTGAAGCTTTTTATTGTCTGTTATATTAAGAACGAGTTGAGTAAATAAAATTGCAAAGAACATTGCGGGTAAAAACCATATAGCACCGATATTTCTACCCAAATAAGTATCACCCATACTTTCAAATGTACCAGAAGCAAAAAAGGTTCTCAAAAGATTGTTGTAAATAAGCTGTGTAAAAGTAAAATGAGTGAATCCTCTTTTTAATATAAGACTTGCTGCTTCTGCTGCCGTGACAAAAAAACAAGTTGTAAAATATGGAGCCATAAGCCTACCGAATTTGTTTTTTAAATAACCCGCGGTAAGCTGTGTTTTTTTCATCGTAAAGCCTGATAAAATAAAAAAAACGGTTAAATGAAATGAATAAACAAATCCTAATTTTTCAACGCCTAAATGACCAAGAACAACTGCTATCATACAGATGCCCTTAGCAATATCTATCCAATTCAATCTTTTCTTTTCCATAGCTACACCCCTTTTATGCTATTTTACTAAACACTTTCTATGTTTTCAAGTCAGAATAAAAAAATCTATATTAAAATAATAAATATATTGAGATTTACATTAGTTTTGATATAATATTTATAATAATTTTTCAATTTTGGCGGTTTTTATATGAACGAATTATCAATACTTTTTAATAGCATTAAAAGTGATGAAAAAATTACTTTGAAAGAGAATTATATATATGACGTAAAGCAAGATGATTCCTTCAGCTTAACGGGCTATTTTTGCACCAACACCGCAAGAAAAAGTGAAAACAGAAACGGTCAAAGAAACGTTGCAATTTATTTGAAAAATAAAAAAAATATCGTTATTGACGGCAACGGTGCAACAATTATGATCCACGGTAAAATGACACCGTTTTTATTTGATAATTGCGAAAATATTATAGTCAAAAATCTTGTAGTTGATTACTACTGCCCTACTATGACTGAATTTACCGTTTTAGAAAACAACAACGGATTATGTAAAATAAAAATTAATGATGAATGTTTATACGAGGTTAAGCGAAATAACCTTATTTTCAAGGGTGAAACAGGCATAAACGGTAAACCCTACTGGAAGCACGGTTATATAGCCAACAAGCGTCATTACAAGCTTTTAGACCCCGAAACGAAGCTTTTCAGAGATTTTTCGAGAAAAGATATCGAGTTTATATCCGTTAAAGATATAGGTAACAATATTCTACAATGTGAACTGAAAAATAAAGAGGTATATTTACCCCAAAACAGTATAATTCAGACCCGTAGCATCGTAAGAGACCAGACGGGTGCTTTGTTTAACAGATGCAAGAATCTTTATTTTGAGAATTTAAGGGTTAAGTTTATGCACGGGCTCGGAATGGTTTCTCAGTTTTGCGAAAACGTGACCTATATAAATTGCGATTTCACCCCCAAAGAAAACAGAACGGCTGCATCAACGGCGGATTTCTTTCAGTTTTCGGGCTGCAAGGGTGATTTGCTTTTGGATAACATCAAGGCTTCGTGTGCTCACGATGATTACGTTAACGTTCACGGAACTCATTTAAGAGTTGTGAGAAAAAACAAACGAAATAATACTATAACGGTACGTTTTATGCACCACGAAAGCTGGGGCTTTCAAGCGTTTCAAAAGGGTGATGAGCTTGAATTTATCCGTTGGGATACGCTTATCCCATACGGAAAGACAAGGGTTATTGATTACAAAAGGCTAAACGATACGGATATACGTCTTTATCTTGACAGACCGCTCCCGGATGATTTAGTTTTAGGTAAGGATGTAGTAGAAAATGCCACCTGGACACCCAATATCACCGTAAGAAATTGCAATTTTGGTCTTACCTGTGGCAGAGGTATTCTTGCAACTACAAGAGGTAAGGTTGTTATTGAAAACAACATATTTAAAGACGTGTGGGGCCCTGCTCTCTTAATTGAAGATGACTGTAACTTCTGGTTTGAATCGGGTTACACAACTGAAGTCGTTTTCAGAAACAATATAGTTGATAATTGCGATTATATTAAAATGTACGAAGGCTCCCCCGTTATTAAATATTCACCTAAGGTTATGAATGAAAATTCTAATGAGTTTGTTCACGGCAGTCTTTTAGTTGAAAACAACGAATTCAAAAATCCTGTTGAAAACGATGCCTTTTTAATCAGCCTTGAATATTTAAGAAAAGCCGAAATAAAAAACAACACCTTTCACAAGCCTTTTAATGTAACTAAAAAGGTTGTAGGAGATGTTGTTGAAGAAAACAATAAAATTATATAATATTTTACAAATCAGCTTCAAGTTACCGTTTGTTTTAGCGGTTGTTTGAAGCTTTTTTATTTTAAATAATCCTTAAGCCATAAAAAGTGGGTGGGTCTGTGGAATTTAGGTTTCATTGTTGGGTTTAAAGCAAATAAATGCTTGTCCATTTCTCCCCCGTCGGTTTCTAATCTATAGGCATTAAAATAGATTTCACCGTCACCCGATAAGATTTTATCTTTAGGGAAACGCACAGTTGCCTCGTATGAATCTTCGTTTTTTGTAACGCTACTCTCAACAAAGCAGTTTTCAACAAAATTGATTTCTAATATAGGAACACCGTTCTCATCGTCCCCTTTATTTTCCATTAAAGCACACATCAACTTGTTTTCGGGGCTGATTTCAATTTCATAATAAAATCTTCTCTCAGGATCAGAGCCTATTAAAACCTCGCAGGCATCCCCTTCTGAATGAATATCGTTATAATTGTGATGCGGGCAATAGAATTCAGTATGCTCTGCAAAAAATTTAAAGGTTAAAATACCATCATTTTCACTAATATCAACGGTGGTGTTATAGGTTGCAGGAGCACCGTCCCTGCAATTTTTTAATTCATAAAGCAAATTACTTTACCTCACTTTCAAAAATTCCTATACTTTCTCTGCCAAGTAAATTATTAGAAACGTTACGGGCATTGAAATATAAACGAAGCTTACCGTCATAATAAGTAAGGCAACAAGCATAAACGTATTGCTTCATCCAGTTTTTATCCTTATTATTTTCGCAAATCTGCGGTACTAAAAACGGCTTTACAAACTCAAAATTGATGCCGTCATCAGATTTTAAAAGCATAATTGCTGAATGACTTATTCCGTCCTTTTCAAAAAGACCGTTTTGAAGCCCTATATAGCAGTCTTTAAGCTTGTACACCTTAAGACACCCTGAACATAGGTTAAGGTACTCAACGGCTTTATCAGGGCTTATAATGGGCGTTTCACGGGAAATATAACCTTTATCAACCTTTTCACTTTCAGCAAAGCTAACGTGAGTAGGCTCGCAAAAGCCACAATCCTTAATAAATGTTTGACCGCAGGAGTAATACATTCTGTATTTACCGTCAACCTTTAATAAAAACGGATTTGAAATTGCTATACCGTGCTCGTCTTCTTCGTGAGGACGGGTCTTTTTAATAACCTTGTAAGGCTCAGACCAGTTTTTTAAATCGATTGAGGTTGTGCAGAATATTTCCGACTTCCATTTAACGCCAACTAAAGAAAATAAATTGGCAATAACGTTTCTTGTTCTTTCGTAAAAAAGATAGTATTTGCCGTCAATGTAATTTATATTGGGTCGCATAGCACGTGGAACGATTTTCATATCCTTTTTAAAGCTGATACCGTCGTCGCTTACGTAATGATAAACGCCAAAAAAAGTATGGCAAAATAAATGGAATTTATTATCGTGAGCAATATCGGGTGTTAAAACGCTTGGGTCAGCAACAACAAAGCTTGATGACGGATTTTTTATAACGGGGTTACCGTCATAAAGCTTAAAATCAGTATTTAAAAATTCATCAAATGATAGATTAATCATATTACCGCTCCATATAAGAAATATTATACTTGAAATAACACTATACATAATATCAAAAGTTCTTATTGTAATCAATATGTTTTTATAAAGTAAAGAAAGCACTACGTAAGATTACGTAGCACTTCCTTTTAAATTATTAATTTATCAATAATTCCAATCTATAAAATCTCTGAAAATCATTACAATCTGGTTGATGAAATTAGTAAATATAAGGTTAAGGAACGAAAGAATATCAGTATTCGCACCTTCCCAATCCTCAGGCTCAACTATAAGATTTTCGTTATCTTCGAAATATCCGGGCTCAAGGAATGCCTTTGTTTTCATCTTAACATTCAGAATATTTCTGCATGCCTCACGCATCGCTGTGCCAAAGCCAACGGGATCTAAATAATATTGTATTTCTACAGCTGCTATATGAGATGGCATATTAAGGAACCATACACCGGTAAGCATTGTATCATTACCATTGTATATAGCAAGTACCGGGCTCATATAACCGTTACCGATAAAGTTATTTGAGTAATCGGATACCACAAAACCATCAAAGCCCCATTCATTACGGAGTAAATCAACGAGAAGCTCTGAGCTTGCACCACACCAATCGGTACCTATTCTGTTGTAAGCAGACATAACGCCATAGCAGGCAGAGGTCTTAACAGGGATTTCAAATGCTTTGAGATAAATTTCTCTCATTGCTTGCTCATCCGCCCAAGTGAAAACACCTGCACGATTAGATTCTTGATCATTCATAACAAAGTGCTTAATAGTTGTAACAAGACCTTGTCCCCATGCACCATTTATAATTTCAGCAGCCATGGCACCTGAAAGAACGGGATCCTCCGAGAAATACTCGAAGTTTCTTCCGCCCATTGGGTTTCTGTGGATGTTAACACCGGGGGCATACCAGATATCTGTACCGATGCTTCTTGCTTCAATACCCACGCTGTCGCCCATTCTGTTTGCAAGCGCTTTATTCCACGTACAAGCAATTGCTGTTGCACAGGGGTATGCTGTACCGCTATCGGTATAAGCAATACCATGAGCACCTTTGATACTTGAAGGACCATCGTTATCCCATGTCTGAGGTACGCCAAGTCTTTCAATACCGTATGTCTGATAACCGCCACGGGTACAAAGATGTATCATTTCATCAAGAGTAAGCTGATCAAGGAATTTATCCATAAGTTCCTCGTTCTCATAGACGTCCTGAAGAGTAATAACGCCTGTATCGTAGGTAACGCCCATTTTGGGAGCCTCACCCTCTTTAGTAGCTTCAGGATATTTATCCGCGTTTTTTATCTTATCAGTTTTTACAAGACTTCTTGCTACAGGATAAGTGCTTGTAGCATTTTTTCTCGAAAGAACAGTGAAATCTGAATATACGTCATCAAATAAATTTTGAATTCTTGTACCGGTTACGTTATCGTTTTTAATTATAACGTCTTCATCAACAGTATATTTAAAGGAATCAATATGATCACGAACATTTTCACCGAGAATAATCTCATAATCTCCTTCTTCAAGCACCCAGGCTTCATTATTGAATCTATCGTATGAAGCCATGTCGTTTATTTCAAACTCAACAATAACAATTTCACTTGCTGATGGCTCAAGAAGCCGTGTTTTTTCGTAACCGCCCAAAGCAATAACACTTTTTTCAATTTTGCCTGTGTACGGAGCACTGTAATAAATCTGCACTGTGTCCTTACCGCTTACGTCACCTGTGTTAGTAACCTTTACTTCAACGGTAATTCTGCCGTTAGATGTGTCATAAGATATTATTTCTTTTTCAAAGCTTGTATATGATAAGCCGTAACCAAACGGATACTGAACCTTATCTTTAGCAAAGGTTTCGAAATATCTGTAACCGACGTAAATGCCTTCCTGATACTCAACGTAATGGTCGCCGCCTTCATATTCAAAATCACCAAAATTTTGAGTTGACGGATGATCATATATACTATAAGCTACGGTATCAGCAAGTCTGCCTGACGGATTTACTTGACCGGTAAGCATCTGACCAACGGACAACATACCGAATTCACCGGGAATCCAGATGATTGCTGCGGCCTTTATACTTTCGTATTCATCAATGAAGCCCATTTCCATAACGTTACCAATATTAAATAAAACGATAACCTCTGAGAATGTGTTAGCGACCTTTTTAACCATTGCTCTTTCATTTTCGCTTAAAGTTAATATTTCTGGCGAAAGATCAGAGTTTTCAGCACTTGTTCTGCCAAGAACAATAATTGCTGTATCCGAAAAAGCTTTCGCTCTACTCATAATGTCGTCGGTAAGGTTAGCAGGATCCATTTCGTTAAGAGAGCTTTTTGCAAGTAGAAGCTGGAGCAAATTGTTGAAAACAGTACTACCGGTTTTTAGAATTTCTTCGGAACTGCAATATTTATCGTAAAGCTTCATAAGCTCAGTATTATACAAAATACCTGCTGCGTCAAGAGCTTCATAAAAGTATACGGGATCATGAGTTGTAATAGCACCGGAGCCTGCACCACCTAAAAGCGGAACAACAGATGCAGCACCAAATACGTTAACCTTTTTATCTGTAAGCGGTAAAACGTTATCTTTATTTTTAAGAAGAACTATAGCTTCCTTTTCAATATCAACAGCAACCTGACTCGACATTGAAATAACGTCATCAGGAATATTTCCACTGACAGCAAACGTCGGAACTGCCATACCTGACGCAAAAATCAATAAAGAAAGTAAGACTGCAGTAAGCTTTTTTAGTTTTTTCATTTTGTCATCCCCTTTTAGTAATTGAAATACCTTAGTAACAATATAACAAAACTTTTGAACAAAAGCAATCAATTTTTCACAATCTTACCAAAAATCATACAAATCTCTGAGCATAACCGCATCGTTTACATAAATCTTCAGATGCTTTACCGCATTTAAAGCCTTCAACGATATTTGTTGCACGTTTAGAATTTAATATCGAATTAATATCATCAGTAAAAATGTTTCCAAGGTTAATAACACCGTCTCTATCAAGGCAACAAGGGACAACCGTACCGTCGCAAAGAATACCGAATTGGTCCTTAAGTCCGTAGCAGAAATACTTGCTTCCCTTGATTTCGGCATCTTTATCTGGCCATTGGAAACGTTCGCCCCATTCGAGAAAGATTTTATCTCTTATCTTTAAACCGCGTGTGTTTTCAACCCAATCGCCCGAAATATTTTCTTTCAAAAGTGAAAGTGTAGTGTCGTTTCTATCAAAATCTGCACCCTTATTCCAAAGGCGAAGAACAACAATTACGCCTTTAACGGCAGCCTTTTTTGAAAATTCTGCAATATTTTTGATGTAGTTGCTGTGGCTCTCATAGTCACCGTTTTCAAAACTATGTAGGGATATGTTAATCTTATGTATTCCTGCATTTAAAAGCTCATCACCGCATTTTTTTAAAAGCGTGCCGTTTGTAGTTATAATTGATTTATAACCGCTTTCCCCTGCTAATTTAACAAATTCAGGAAGTAACGGATGAGTAAGAGGCTCACCCATTAAGTGATAATAAATGTATTTCGTCTGCTCTTTAAGCTTTTCGAGAATAACGGAAAACTCTTCAATACTCATCAACCTGGGCTCTCTCTTATGACCATGACAAAAAGAACAGTTCATATTACAAATATTTGTAATTTCTACGTATACCTTGTTATACATCGCTACTCCCTATTTTGAGTGATAATTTAATTAATATAGATATTTTACAAGAAAGAAAGATACTTGTCAAATCTTAAGTAAATGGTAGTCAAAAAACAGTCAAAAATAAAGAAAACCCTTGATATACAAGGGTTTTCGGGGTTTTGATATTATTCCCACTCGATAGTGCCGATGGGCTTGGGGGTGAGGTCATAAAGTACTCTGTTAATTCCTTCTACCTCGTGAGTGATTCTATCTGTAACCTTGTGAAGAATTGCGTAGGGAATTTCTTCGATTGTTGCACTCATTGCGTCTTTTGTATTAACAGCACGAATGATTGCGGGCCAGCCTTCGTAACGGCTTTCGTTTTTTACACCAACACTCTTGATATCGGGTACTGCAATAAAATACTGCCAAACCTTTTCAGCAAGACCGTTTTTATCGAATTCTTCGCGAAGAATAGCATCTGCTTCTCTAAGAGCATTAAGTCTGTCTCTTGTAATAGCACCGAGGCAACGAACACCAAGTCCGGGACCGGGGAACGGCTGACGGTAAACCATTGTATGAGGAAGACCGAGTGCTTCACCAACAACGCGAACTTCGTCTTTGAAAAGAAGCTTGATAGGCTCAACAAGCTGGAAATTGAGGTCTTCAGGAAGACCGCCAACATTGTGGTGAGATTTAACTGCCTGTTTACCCTCAGCTTGCTTTATGCTTTCGAGGATGTCGGGGTAAATTGTACCCTGAGCTAAAAACTCAATTCCTTCGAGCTTTCTAGCTTCGTCAGCAAAAACGTTAATAAACTCAGCACCGATGATTTTTCTCTTCTTTTCAGGCTCACTAACGCCTGCAAGAAGGTCAAGGAAACGGTCAGTTGCATCAACGTATATAAGGTTAGCGTCAAGCTCTTTTCCGAAAACTTCTATAACGTTTTCGCTTTCGTTCTTTCTCATAAGGCCGTGGTTAACGTGAACACAAACAAGCTGTTTACCGATAGCCTTTATAAGAAGAGCAGCAACAACTGATGAATCAACACCGCCTGAAAGAGCAAGAAGAACTTTCTTGTCTCCTACCTGTGCTCTTACTTCTGCAACCTGCTCTTCAATAAATTTATCAGCAAGTTCTTTAGTGGTAATTCTTTTCATATCTTCAGGTCTTTTTGCAAGTTCCATAATATCAACCTCCGTTAGCTTAATGAATTCTATTAATCTGTGTAGTTATCGAAATAACCCTGAACGAGAATAATAGGTGTACCCTTGTCACCTGAGCCGCTTGTAAGGTCACAAAGTGAACCGATAAGATCAGTAAGCTGTCTGGGAGTTGTACCCTGAGAAGCCATATTACCTACAAGACTACCTGATTTTGCTTTAATACTGTTTGAAATAGCTTCTTTAAGCTCTGCACCAGAAAGACCTTTGAAATCGTTATCTGCAAGGTATTTAAGCTTAAGCTCATTAGGTGTACCAATAAGACCGTCAGTATGTGCGGGTGAAACAACCGGGTCAGCAAGCTCCCAGATTTTTCCCTGAGGATCCTTGAATGCACCGTCACCGTAAATCATAACTTCAACGTGCTTACCGGTTCTCTTGAGAATCTCAGCCTGAATATCATCAACTAAGCCTCTGCATTCTCTGGGGAAAAGCTTAATTGTATCTTCGGTTGATTTATTTGAGCCTAAAAGACCGTATGCTTCGTTACAACCACTACCGTTAACGGGTGCATTAAGAATATCATCAAGACCGCAAACAATTTTAGCACCTGCAGCCTTAAGGATTCTCTTTGTTCTCTGTCTTGTATGGATATCGCAAGTAAGAACGCAGTCAGTGTAATCGAGAATAGTTTTAGCCTGATTTGCGAAAACTATTTCAACATCTGCACCTGCAGATTTAATAATTTCGCTGTAATAAGCAACGTAGTCAACACCTGTGAACTCATGCTTGTTTTCACCGAAAAGCTCTCTGTACTTTTCAAGAGAAAGAACATCAGAATAAGGGTTAATACCGGCATCGTCAAGCTGATCGTAGGTTAAAAGCGAATTACCAACCTCATCACTGGGGTAGCTGAGCATAAGAACAATCTTCTTCGCACCCATTGCAATTCCCTTAAGGCAGATAGCAAAACGGTTTCTTGAAAGTATAGGGAAAATTACACCTACAGTTTCACCGCCAAGCTTCGCTTTAACGTCTGCAGCGATGTCCTCAACTTTAGCGTAGTTACCCTGAGCACGGGCAACGATAGATTCTGTAAGAGCGATAACATCTCTGTCACGAAGCTCAAAACCTTCGCTCTCTGCTGCCTCAAGGACACTGTTTACTGCGATTTCAACAAGGTTATCGCCTTCTCTTATGATAGGGCAACGAATACCTCTTGATACAGTACCGACTTTTCTTTCCATTAATATCACCACTTTATAAAAGTATACAAAATAATTGGTTTTATACAAAAGATTTCGGACGGCTCTCATATGAAAGCCGCCCTCATTTGAAATCTTATTTCATCATGCTGGCAACTTCGTCAGCAAAATTATCTTCTCTTTTTTCGAGACCCTCGCCTTTTTCGAGACGTACAAAGCTAACAACGTTAACGTCAGCACCGTTATTCTTTGCAACCTGAGCAACATAACCTGCTACTGTGCCGTCAAAGAGGTCTGAACGAACGAATGTCTGTTCAAGAAGGCAGATTTCTTTAATCTGCTTTTTGATACGGCCTTCAACAGCACCTGCGAAGATTTTGTTGTTGATATACTCGTCTTTACCTGCAATTGCAAGAGATGCAAGAGTAGCAACAGCTTCTTTTGAAAGGAAGTTGAAAAGATAAGGACTCTTCTGATTCTCTTCATAAGCAGCAACGTCTTCATCGCTGAAAAGCTTTTCTTCAATAGCTTTTGCGAAAAGAGCTGAAAGGATGGGCTTGGGAAGAGATTCGGGCTTGTTAAGAGAGCTATCAATTGTGATAGATTTCATTTTTGCGAGCTCGTCAGCTGAAATGCTGTCTTTACCAAGGTATTCGGGACGCATAGCTGCAACCTGCATAGCAATGTTTTTACCCATAGCTACGAATTCAGCCTTATCGCTGAGATTTGTTTCGAATTTAACAGCAACACCCACTGCACCGCCGCCGTGAATGTAAGTTACAACGTCACCCTCGATGATTTCAAAACGACGAAGCTTAAGGTTTTCACCGATAACGAGGATAAGGTCGTTAAGGTTTTCTGTAACAGTTCTGTCAGAACCGATGAGAGCAAGCTCACCGAGTGCTTCAATTGTTGCAGGCTTGTTAGCTGCAATTGTTTTTGCAACGTTAAGACCAAATTCCTGGAACTTTTCATTTTTACCAACGAAGTCTGTTTCTGAGTTAATTTCAAGAAGAACAGTTGTTTTGCTATCTTCATCTGTGTAAGCGATGATTGCGCCTTCAGCAGCGATTCTGCTTGCTTTCTTTTCAGATGCTGCAAGTCCTCTTTCACGAAGAATTTCAAACGCTCTATCCATATCGCCGTCAGCTTCTGTAAGTGCTTTTTTACACTCCATCATACCAACGCCTGTTTTTTCTCTTAAGTTTTTAACATCCTGAGCTGTAAATGCCATGGTTGTTTCCTCCTTTAAAAAGTTATCAAGGCGGAAAAAGATTCCGCCTTATTATTTATTTGATTATTCAGCAGCTGCTTCCTCAGCAACCTCTTCTGCTTCGTCTTTAGCTACTGTCTGCTCGCCCTGACGACCTGCAATGATAGCATCAGCCATAGCACCTGCAATAAGCTTTACTGCACGGATAGCGTCATCGTTACCGGGGATTACGTAGTCAATTTCATCGGGGTCACAGTTTGTATCAACGATAGCAACGATCGGAATACCGAGTTTCTTTGCTTCGAGAACTGCAATTCTTTCTTTTCTGGGGTCTACGATAAACATAGCTGCGGGCATTTTCTTCATTTCTGTAATGCCACCCATGAATTTTTCAAGCTTTTCTCTTTCAAGGTTGAGCTTGATAACTTCCTTCTTGGGAAGAAGATCAAATGTACCGTCAGCTTCCATAGCGTTAAGCTGGGCAAGTCTTTTAATTCTCTTTGTGATTGTGTTGAAGTTTGTAAGCATACCGCCGAGCCAACGAGCATTAACGTAAGACATACCGCAACGCTCTGCTTCTTCTTTAATAGAATCCTGAGCCTGCTTCTTTGTACCTACGAAAAGAACTTCGCCGCCCTCCTGAGCGATCTGGTTGATGAAGGTGTAAGCCTCTTCAAGCTTCTTTACAGTCTTCTGAAGGTCGATGATATAGATACCATTTCTTTCTGTGAAGATATAGGGAGCCATTTTGGGGTTCCATCTTCTTGTCTGGTGTCCGAAGTGAACACCTGCTTCGAGTAATTGTTTCATTGAAACTACTGACATAATTTTTGTCCTCCTTTTTGTTAAACCGCCGCAAGGTTTCGACTTGAAAACACCACATCAAAGATGCACACGACGCTTTCAATCTACCCTACGTGAGTTTTTTAGCGTAGAAAGTATATCACTCTTTTACAAAAAAATCAATACTTTTTTATCAATTATTTCCTGAAAAACGAGATTTTTTATCTCAAATCAAAGGAATAATTTTTGAACTTTAAATAATTTATTATTTTTTTCATTCTCTCTTCTCTTGCATACTCATTAAGAACGAATGAACCATTATCTCTCATTGATATTACTTTTAAAGGTGCTGTGCCTTCGGGTAAATCCCTGAGAGGTAACCGTATAAGGTTTTTTGCTTTATCGGGTAACCTGCAAACTGCATAATCACCGTCTAAGTATTCAACGAATATATCCATAGGTAATTACTCCTCAACGTCATAGTTAACGGTGTTAATAGCAGAACCGAAATAGTTATGATTTGATGTTGAAGCCGTGTTTTCTGCACCTACGTCGTTACTGCTGCTTTGCATGGGAATATCATCAATCGAAAGCTGTTTTGGAGTTGAAGGAGCTGTTCCTGTTGCCTGCATCTGATACCATTGTTCTTTTGTAATGAGAACCTTTCTCGGTTTATTGCCTTCATAGGGACCTATAATTCCCTTTTCAGCAAGCTCGTCAATAACTCTTGCTGCACGGGCATACCCTAATTTTAGCTTGCGCTGTAAAAGAGTTGTAGAAGCCATCCCCGCTTCAACGACAACCTCAACGGCCTTCGGGAACATTTCGTCTTCATAGTCACCTCCGCCAACGTCGTTTGTATCAACAACAGCGGATTTCTTTTTGCCGTCCTGAGCAGCTTTAAGCTCGATTTCCTGCATAACGTCGCTATCATATTTAACCTCGCCCTGACTAGTAACGAAATCAATAACTCGCTCGATTTCATCATCAGAAACGTATGAGCCCTGAACTCGTACAGGCTTTGAGAGACCAACGGGACAGTAAAGCATATCACCGTTGCCCAAAAGCTTTTCAGCACCTTGGGTATCAATAATAGTACGTGAGTCAATCTGTGATTTAACCGCAAAAGCAATACGGCTTGGTATATTAGCCTTAATAAGACCTGTGATAACGTCTACGGAAGGTCTTTGAGTTGCAACGATAAGGTGCATACCCGCAGCACGTGCCTTCTGAGCAAGACGGCATATACTGTCTTCAACCTCGTTTGAAGCAGCCATCATCAAATCGGAAAGCTCATCTATAATGATAACAATCTGAGGCATCTTCGGAAGATTTTCAGATAATGCATAATTATTATAGCCCTGAAGATTTCTTACGCCCTTTTCTGCAAAGAGAGCATATCTTTTATCCATTTCGGCAACTGCCCACGAAAGAGCGCCTGCTGCCTTCCTCGGGTCCGCAACAACGGGCACAAGAAGATGAGGAATGTTTCTATAAACGGTAAACTCAACCTTTTTAGGGTCTATCATAATAAGCTTAACCTCATCAGGTGTTGCGTTATAAAGCAAGCTTACAATCATAGTGTTAAGGCAAACTGATTTACCTGAACCGGTAGTACCTGCAACAAGTAAGTGAGGCATCTTGGCAAGGTCAGCACAGGTAGCCTCACCCTGAATATCTCTACCCAATGCAACGTTAAGCCTTGATTTATTGTTCTTAAACGTGGGGCTTTCAATTATTTCACGCAAAGTAACCATTGCTTTTTCTGCATTAGGAACTTCAATACCCACTGCATTTTTATTAGGAATAGGTGCTTCAATTCTGACGCCTGAGGAAGCAAGATTCATTGCTATATCATCAGCGAGTGCAGTGATTTTACTAATCTTAACACCGGGGTCAGGCTGAAGCTCAAAACGAGTAACTGATGGGCTTTGACAAATATCAACAATTCTTGTACCAACGCCAAAACTCTGAAGAGTTTTAACGATAATTTCCCCTCTTCGTCTTAGCTCATCACCGCTATTTGTGTTACCATTATTCTTAGGTAAATCAAGGCAATCAAGTGGCGGTAATTCGTAAACCCTTTCGGGTACTTCGGGTTCAACCTGAATCTGTGGCTCGGTAATGTCTTCTGAATCATCTTCTTTATCAGCCACGTTATCATTTGAATCAATTTCAATAACGTCACCTTCAATAGAAAGAATATCGTCAATAGTAGTATCAAGCTGTACCTCGGAAGGAGTTTTAATTGAAAGAATGTCGTCGATATAATCCGCGTCTTCATCGATTGTGTCGTCAAAATCGTCAAGAAGAACTATTGTATCATCGTTTTGAACCTTTGAAAGATGGTCCTTCATTGATTCAACCTCAAATAATTCATCGTCTGTTGAGAGAATAGGTTCTACGCCTTTATCTTCAATTATTTCATCATCGATTGGGATGTCAAGGTCGATAGTACGATCTTTCTTACCATCTTTTCTGTTTTTCTCAGCGTTATTGGCACGTTCACGCTTCTTTTTATTTTCATCGTGAATTGCATCATATGTAGATTTGATATCATTAATTTTTTCTCCGGCGTATTCGCCTACAACCTCAGCAGGCTTTTTAAGCTTCTCTGCAAGCTTAAAAATAACAGGACCAACGAATAGAAGGAGTAATGCAAATAATATAAGTATAATAATAATTGCCGAAGCAACCTTTGTGCCGGCTGTAAGCATAAGAGCAATACCGCCGAATAAAGCACCATATACCCCGAAGCCGTAATGCATACCTGTTCCATCATAATTTTTAAATACGTTATAAGCCTCGCTGATTTGTTCACCGTAGGTAAGGCCTTCATGAGAAGCAACAACGTGGCAAAGAGAAACTACAAGAGAGAAAATAACAACACCCTCAAAAACTCTGAATTTATAAGCGCGAGTGTCTTTATGTAAAAGCGCAACAACACAGAATATTATTGTTGCAATTGGAACGATATAGGCAAACATTCCGAAAAGACCAAACATAAAATTCCTTAAGCTGCCCCATACACTGCCACCGTCAACAAAAACAACGGCACAAAAAAGTATAGAAATAAACAACATGATAACAGTAAAGGTTGTTTTATGATTTGAATTAAAAAGCGGAGGTAAGCCTTTATTGGATTTTTTTCCGCCGGACTTTCTCGTGTTTTTTCTTGTTGTAGATTTTTTTGTCTGAGCCATTACAACGTACTCTCCTTGGTATTGCTATATTTTATAATTTGAAAAGAAATTTAAAGCATCTTTAATTGTGCCGATTCTATCAATAATCCCCTCTTTCACCGCTTCTTCACCACTTAAAACAGTTCCTAAATCGGTAACAAGCTGATTATTGTTAAGCATAAGCTCCCTGAATCTTTCGGCAGATATTCTGGAATTACGGGTAATAAAATCAACAACGCGTTCTTCCATCTTTTTAAGGTAAATTAAGGCTTGGTCAACACCTAAAATAAGCCCGTTCATTCTAACAGGATGAATTGTCATTGAGGCAGTAGGAACAATCAAAGAGTGTTTTGTTGAAACTGCGAGTGGGATGCCTATTGAGTGGCTACCACCAAGCACAAGTGAAACCGTAGGCTTACTCAATCCTGCGATAAGCTCTGATAAAGCGAGACCCGCTTCAATATCACCGCCAACGGTGTTGAGTATCAATAAAAGACCTGAAATATCGGGATTTTCTTCAACAGAAATAATTCTCGGTATAAGATGCTCATACTTTGTTGTTTTGTTGTTTGGCGGTAAAATATAGTGACCTTCAATTTGACCGATAATTGTTAGACAATGAATATATTTTCCGTTATGGTCTACAGTAACGCTGCCGTCATAATCATTGAAATTACAATCAGAATTGTTTTGAGAAGCGGTTGGAGAAGCCTCCTGCTCCTCAGATAACGAATCGGGCTCATCTGAAATTATTTTGGGTACTATAAAGGAATATAAAGTGTTGTTTTTGCTATTCAAGTTAATCACCAAAAACAGTTTACCCCAAAATTAACTTATTAACCTATATAATAGCACAATGAACAAAAAAGTGCAAGATTTGTCGACCTATATTTATTAAATATATTTTTATAATTGTTTTGTTAAAGCATTGACAAAGTATATAAAAAATAATAAAATAAGTTTGTTAAAAAAATGAACAACTTTTTTTTGGAGGAAGAAAAATGGGACTCACTTTATGCGAAAAAATTATTAAGAGTCATCTTGTTGACGGCGAGTATGCCCCCGGTAACGAGGTTGGTATCAGAATCGACCAGACTCTTACTCAGGATGCTACAGGTACAATGGCTTATCTTGAGCTCGAGGCTATGGATATTGATAAGGTTAAGACTGAGCTTTCAGTTGCTTACATTGACCATAATACCTTGCAGACCGGCTTCGAAAACGCAGATGACCACAAATTTATTCAGAGTGTTTGTAAAAAACGTGGTGTTCGTTACTCACGCCCCGGTAACGGTATTTGCCATCAGGTACATTTAGAGCGCTTCGGTATTCCCGGCAAAACTCTTATCGGTTCTGACAGCCATACTCCTACAGGTGGCGGTTTAGGTATGCTTGCTATGGGTGCAGGCGGTCTCGATGTTGCAGTTGCTATGGGTGGCGGTGCTTACTACATAACAGTTCCCGAAGTAGTTAAGGTTAACCTTAAGGGTAAGCTTTCACCTTACGTTGCAGCAAAAGATATTATTCTTGAGGTTTTGCGTATTCTCAGCGTTAAGGGTGGCGTTGGCAGAGTAATTGAATATGGCGGTGAAGGTGTTAAAACTCTTACAGTTCCCGAGAGAGCAACAATAACAAATATGGGTGCTGAATTAGGCGCTACAACCTCTATATTCCCTTCTGATGAAATCACTTATGAATTTATGAAGGCTCAGAGCCGTGAAAAAGACTGGGTTGAGCTTCTTCCCGATGCGGATGCAGAATATTCAAAGGTTATTGATATCGACCTTTGTGCTCTTAAGCCCCTCGCTGCTATGCCTCATATGCCTGATAACGTTAAATCCGTTGAGGAAATCGGCAAAATTAAGGTTGACCAGGTGCTTATTGGCTCTTGCACCAACTCTTCTCTTCTTGATATGATGAAGGTTGCTAAAATCCTCAAAGGTAAAAAGGTACATCCCGGCGTATCACTCGGTATCGCTCCCGGCTCAAAGCAGGTTTTAAATATGCTTGCTTTAAACGGCGCGCTTGCTGATATGATTGATGCGGGTGCCCGTATACTTGAAAGTGCTTGCGGTCCTTGTATCGGTATGGGTCAGTCACCCTGCTCTTCAGGCGTTTCACTTCGTACCTTTAACAGAAACTTTGAAGGCAGAAGCGGTACTGCTGACGGTAAGGTATATCTTGTAAGCCCTGAAACTGCAGCAATTTCAGCAATTACAGGCGTTCTTACAGACCCCACAACATGCAAGGATGATATTTCCGTTACTCTTCCCAAGTCATTTATTATAAATGATAATATGATTGAAATGCCTGCAGAAACTCCCGAAGAGGCAGCTGCAGTTGAGGTGTACTACGGACCTAATATCAAGCCCTTCCCCAAAACAACTCCTCTTGCTGATTCAATTGATGCAAAGGCGGTTCTTAAGGTTGGTGACAATATTACAACTGACCATATTATGCCCGCAGGTGCAAAGATTCTTCCCTACCGTTCAAACATTCCTCATCTTTCACAGTTCTGCTTCCGTCAGTGCGACGAGAACTTCGCAGAGCATTGTAAAGAGGCAGGCTCTTGTATAATCATCGGTGGTAATAACTACGGTCAGGGCTCATCTCGTGAGCACGCAGCTCTCGTTCCTCTTTATCTTGGCGTTAAAGCGGTAATTACAAAATCTTTTGCAAGAATTCACAAAGCAAACCTTGTTAACGCAAGCATATTACCCCTTAATTTCGTAAACGCTGAAGATTATGACAAAATTTCAGTTAATGATGAGCTTTCACTCCCCGCTATCAAGGCTGAGCTTAAAGCAGGTAAAGAAATCACTCTTAAAAACGTTACTAAAAATGAAGAATATAAGCTTATTTGCGATGTTTCTGAAAGACAGATTGACATTCTCACAGCAGGTGGCTTACTTGACTACACCAAGGAGGAAAACAAATAATGAATGAAATGCAGATTGAAAACGCCCTCAATAAGTTTAAACAGCTTTTAATTGAGCAGGACGCCAGAAACCAGAAAATTAAATCAACAAAGGAATTCAAGGATTTCAAATCCCTTGATAAAATAGTAATCGGTGTATGCGGTGGTGACGGTATCGGCCCTGTTATCACAAACGAAGCTGCAAACGTGCTTAAATTTATACTTAAGGATGACGTTGATAGTGGCAAGGTTGTATTCAAATATATTGACGGTCTTACTATTGAAAACAGAGCAAAGGTTATGAAGGCTATCCCTGACGATGTTATGGAAGAGCTTAAGGCTTGTGACGTTATTCTTAAAGGACCTACAACTACTCCTCAGCAGGGCGACGGTCTTCCTAACATTGAAAGTGCTAACGTTGCTATGAGAAAGGCTCTTGACCTTTTTGCTAACGTTCGTCCTGTTAAAATTCCTGAGGAAAATATTGACTGGACCTTCTTCCGAGAAAACACTGAAGGTGCATATGCTGTAGGCTCTAAGGGTGTTGACGTTGACGGCGAGCTTGCTTTTGACTTCGTTGTTACTACAACTGAAGGTACAGAGCGTATTGCAAAGCTTGCTTACGAATATGCCCGTAACAATAAAAAGGACAGAGTTTCTATTATTACAAAAGCTAATATCATAAAAACAACAGACGGTAAATTCCTTAACCTCTGTAAAGACGTTGCTAAGGATTACCCCGAAATTACTACTGACGAATGGTATATTGATATCACAACCGCAAAGCTTATTGATAAAAAACGTAGAACTGATTTCAAGGTATTCGTTCTTCCTAATCTTTACGGTGATATCATTACTGACGAAGCTGCTGAATTCCAAGGTGGCGTTGGTACTGCAGGCAGTGCTAACATTGGTAAACAGTACGCTATGTTTGAAGCTATTCACGGCTCTGCTCCCCGTATGGTTAAAGAAGGCAGAGGTCAGTATGCTGACCCTTGCTCAATGCTCAGAGCTGCAGTTCTTCTTCTTTCACACATTGGCTATCAGGCTGAAGCAGATAAGCTTGAAAGAGCTCTTGATATTTGTATGATTGAAGAAAAGAAGCTTGTTATTACCGGTCGTGACACAGGTTGTACCTGTGAAGAATTCGGTAACTATGTTATGGATACACTTAAAACTCTTTAAGTTGATGAAAATGGGTGTTAATAAAAATGAAAGAAAATAACCAGGTTTCAGTTCCTGTTATAAAGCGTCTCCCCCGTTATCACAGATATCTCGAAGAACTTAAAAATATGGGAATAGTAAGAATCTCTTCTAAAGAGCTTTCTGTAAGAATGGGTCTTACAGCATCTCAGATTCGTCAGGATTTTAACTGTTTTGGCGGCTTTGGTCAACAGGGTTACGGTTATAACATTGAACAATTATATAACGAAATCGGCAATATTCTCGGAATTAACAACAGCTCTAAGGCTATTTTAATTGGTGCGGGTAATCTCGGTCACGCCATTGCCACCCACCTCAATTTCCAGAACAAGGGCTTTGAGCTTATAAGCATATTTGATAACAATCCCGACGTTGTTGGTACAACCGTTGGCGGACTTGTTGTTTTAAGCTCTGATGATTTAGAGGAATTTTGCAAGAAAGAAAAACCTGATATTGCAATTCTTTGTATTCCTGCTGAATACGCTGCAGAAAATGCAGACAAGCTTGTAAGCCTTGGCATTAAAGGTTTCTGGAACTTTACTCAATACGACCTTGTGCACAGATACGAAAATATTGCTGTTGAAAACGTTCATTTAGGCGACTCTCTAATGACACTTTGCTATCAAATCAACGAGATTGAAAAAGGCGTTGAGGGTTGATTTATGAAGAAGATAATGGATATTGATATCGCTGATATCGTAGGCTTTTCTAAAGGCATTGTCGTTGCCAGAAAGGATACTTTAAAAAGCGGTAAAACAAAAATCTCTTTTTTTACTTACGACGTAAAGCTTGAAAGACCTACTGCAAGCACCCGTGGTGCATATTTACTTAATAAATTCGGCGAAAACTATGAGGCAATTGCCGAGCAATTAAGTGATTTTATTTACTGCGATGCTTGTCAGTTGGGCAATAAGCATACTGCTATAGCTTATGCAAGCGGTGAAATAGGTTTATTTGATGAAAAAGGCAAGCTTTATTGGACGGGCGATTTACAGTATAAGGGTTGTCCTATAAGCGGTGTTGTATCGGATGGTAAATATCTATGGTGCGTTGTACCTGAAAACAACTGTATAATCCGCTATTCACCTACAACTGAAAAAATAGTTTTAAGAATCGGCGGTGATTCCTCTACCGCATTTTTAAACCCTGTTTCTTTGAGCTTGTACGACAATAAGCTTTATATTTGTAATTATGAATCTTGTAAAATTAGAACGGTTAATTTAAAGGATTTTACCGTTGCCGATTACAAGACCTTTGATGAGCCCGTTTACCGATATATTAAGACAAATGACCGCGAGGTTGTTGAACTCGAATCGGGAGTATACATTTTGTAATTTGAGGTTTGTTATGGATTTTAAAGCTGAAATTATGGATGAAGCGGCAATAAACCGTTCCCTAATTCGTATTTCTCACGAAATAATTGAGCGAAACAAAGGAATTGATAACGTTTTTCTTGTCGGCATCAAAACAAGAGGCGTAACTCTTGCTAAAATGATTGCTGAAAAGATAAACTCTATTGAGGGTAAAACGCTTCAGGTTGGTGAGCTTGATATTAATCACTATCGTGACGATTTAACTGAAGCCCACGAATTTCCTGAGGTTTCCCCTCCTCTTTTGCCGTTTGATATTACGGGTAAGGATTTGATTCTTGTTGATGACGTATTATTTTCGGGTCGTACTGTCAGAGCTGCAATTGAAGCTATATTTACTCAAGGCAGACCTTCAAGCATTCAGCTTGCAATTCTCGTTGACAGAGGTCATAGAGAGTTACCCTTCAGAGCTGATTTCGTAGGAAAAAACGTTCCTACGTCTACTCAGGAGCATATAGCTGTGCTTTTACCTGAAAACGACGGTTTAACATCAGTTAAGCTTTATAAACTTTAGTTTATTGACCGTAAGGCAATAATAAATTTTAAAAAATGTGGGGGTAAACATTATGAAAATGATTTATAATGTAAACGACAAACCAAAATTTGGACAACTTATCATTTTTGCAATTCAGCAGTTACTTGCAATTATGGCTGCAACAATTGCTGTTCCTGCAATTGTTGGTAACGGTATGACTGCTTCTGCGGCACTTTTCGGTGCAGGTGTAGGTACAATCGTTTATCAGCTTTTTACAAAGTTTAAAAGCCCTGTTTTCCTCGGCTCATCCTTTGCATTTATTGGCTCAATGTTAGCTGCTTTTGCAGGTGCAACAAGTGCTGCTTTAGGCTTCCTTGGTATTATCCTTGGTGCTGTTTTTGCAGGTCTTGTTTATGTTGTAATTGCTCTTGTAATCAAATTTGCAGGTGTTAATTGGATTAACAAGCTTATGCCTCCTGTAGTTATTGGTCCTACAGTTGCTATCATCGGTCTTTCTTTAGCAGGTGCTGCAATAAAAGATGTATTCAGCTATGGTCCTCAGGATGGTAACGGCTCTTTTATTATGACAACTAACATCTGGGTTTCATTAATTTGTGCTATGGTTACCTTATTCGTTGTTATTCTTTGCTCTACATACGGTAAGAAAATGGCAAAGCTCATCCCCTTTATTATTGGTATTTTAGCCGGCTATGCTGTTGCAGCTATCTTCACTGCTATCGGCTTTGCAACGGGTAATGATGTTCTTATTGCTCTTGACATAGCCCCCTTTCAGGCACTTATTGAAAATGGTGTTACAGTAAGCACCTTTGTTAAGATTCCTGAATTTACATTCTTAACAGGTTTTACAGCTATTAAGGACCTTGATGCTTCCTATATCGCAACAGTTGCAGTGGCTTACGTTCCTGTTGCATTCGTTGTTTTTGCAGAGCATATTGCTGACCACAAGAACCTTTCAACTATTATTGATAAAGACCTCCTTGAAGAGCCCGGCCTTTCAAGAACGCTTTTAGGTGATGGTGTTGGTTCAATGTGTGGTGCTTTCTTTGGTGGCTGCCCCAATACAACCTATGGTGAATCTGTTGGTTGCGTTGCTATTACAAAGAATGCTTCTGTAGCTACAATTACTTGCACAGCAATTATGGCAGTTCTCATTTCATTTGTATCACCCTTCGTTGCTTTCCTTGACTCTATCCCTGGTTGCGTAATGGGTGGTGTATGTATTACTCTTTACGGATTTATCGCTGTCAGCGGTCTTAAAATGATTCAGAAGGTTGACCTTGAAGATAACGCTAACCTTTTCACTGCTTCAGTTATTCTTATTGCGGGTATCGGCGGTATGGCTCTTGCAATCGGTAAAGTTACTCTTACCTCAATCGCTTGCGCTCTTATTCTCGGTATCATCGTTAACATCGTTCTTACAAGAAAAAAAGCTAATAAAGCTTAATGACTAATAGGTAGGTTAAATTATGGTTTATTCTGCAGAAAACAGTAAATTTACTCTTGCTGTAAAAGAGATGGGCGCAGAGCTTAACTCTTTAAAATCAAAAGAGACAGGTATTGAATACATCTGGAACGGCAATACTGATATTTGGTATGGTCAGTCACCTATTCTTTTCCCGATAATCGGTAGACTTCTTGACGATAAATACACTTTAAACGGTAAAGAGTATTCAATGGATAAGCACGGCATCGTTAGAAAAAAGCTCTTTACTTTAGTTGAAAAAACAAATGATTCTCTTACATTTGTTCAAACCGACGATGATGAATCAATTACAAAATATCCTTATAAGTTTGAATTAAAGGTTAAGTTTCAGTTGACTGAAAAAGGCTTAAGAGTTACACATACCGTTAAGAATAATAATGACTCCGTTATGTATTATTCTTTTGGTGCTCATCCTGCTTTTAACTGTCAGATTGGTGACTATCTTGAATTTAATAAAGATACTTCTCTCGAAACAGAAAGAATAGACCACGAATCAATTCTCATTGATGAAAAGTTTCCTGTTGAAATGGATGGAAACAAGGTTGTATTAACGAAGGATTTATTTGTTGATGATGCTTTGATACTCAGTTCATTCGATTCCGATTCTATTTCAATTAAAAGCAATTCACACGATAGAATTATTAAGTTTGATTTCGACTCACCTTTCCTTGGTATTTGGGCTAAGCCTAACGCTCCTTACGTTTGTTTAGAGCCTTGGTGGGGAGTTAATGATAGCTACCATAAGGTTTCTGATTTTTCAGAAAAACGCGGTATTATGGCTTTAGAGCCTGATAGCAGTAAGGAATTTACTTGGGAAGTCTCAATTTGTGAATAATTTACAGTTGACTTTCTTAAACTTTAACATTAAAATTTAATTTAATGATTAACATAAATTAAAAGGAAAATGGTGATAATAATGTCAGATATTATTAACGAAAATGAATACAATCCTGATTTAATATCAGTTGTTGACGAAAACGGTGTTGAACACGTTTTTGAAGAGCTTGACAGAATTGAAACTGACGATGGTAGATTCGTTGCTCTTCTCCCTGTTTATCAGGAGGCTGAAGAGATTCTTGACGACGACGGTGAGCTTATTATTCTTTCTGTTGTTGAGGATGAAGACGGAGAAACTTATCTTGAGCCTATTGAAGATGAAAAGCTTTTCGATGAAATAGGTAAAATTTTCGAAGAAAGACTTGAAGATTTATTTGAGTTTGACACTCAGGAATAATTTATTTTAAATTTAAATACTTTCCTGCGGTGTGCGACAACTGCGACTAATACTAACCCTATGTCAAATAAAAGGGAGTCCGGACTTCTGACGGGGATTGCAGACCTCCCGCTTCGGCGGACGAAGGGAGCGTGAAACGTTGGAGAGGACACCCACCTGCTAAGAGCAGGTTACTATTATCGCAACCGGCACTGTGGGATAACCGAAAAATTAACCCGACCTCTTTTCAATTGATCTGAGGTCGGGAACTTTTATTTCTATCTTTTTAATCAGAATATATTAACGTAATATAAAAAGCCGATAAACTTTTAAGTCTATCGGCTTTAAAAATTTATGCATTTTTCTTTTTCTCAGCAAGAATTCTCTCTGCTTCTGCTTCAATAACAGCAAGCTCTTGTTTACGTTTTTCAAGTCTTTCAATACATTCTGAAAGGTCTTTGTACTTTATAGGTGCATTCTGCTTTTTGATAGCTATGTTTATTATAATTACAGCTATGAAAGCGATTATTACTAAGAATGCTCCGATACCGATGCTACCTGAATAAACACCGCCGAAAGCCTTTGTAAGTTGACTGTTAAATACAAAGAATGAAATGATGCTTAAAACAGTAAAAGCAATACCGCAAGAAGAAAGAGTTACATTTCTCTTGAAGCCCTTCGGTGAGCAAGAAACTGAATCGAAAGGTATATTGAGAATTGCAAAAACAGCAGCGACTAATACGAACACCATTGAAAGCAAATAGAAAATAAAAGCAACTCTTGTTAATTCTGAGCCTGCAATCATATCAAAAACAAGACCGAAATCCATTTCCATAATAACGTCCATAACGATATTAAGAATTGAAATATTCTTATCTATTGTTTTGAAGGGCATATCAACGTTGATATGAGCCAAAGGTAAGAAAAGCATTCCGATAGGAACTAATAATAAGATAAGACGAACGATAGAAAGCTTTGTACCTACAAAAGAGAATTTAACTCTGTCAATCTTAGGTTGCATTCTTACGTGCTCTTCTTCAGCCTTGTCAGCATCCTCCTGAAGTCTTTCCTGATGGTTGTAATACATAAGGTTAACGCCACATTTAGGACATTCAGCCTTAACGTCAATTAATCTTAACTTGTAACCGCATTTAGGACAATTAGCCATAAAACAATCTCCCTGTCACTAAAAATATTTTTATATCTTATTAAGTATAACATATAATTTTGTTATTTTCAATAAAAATACAAATATTTTACAGTTGTTTTAGTTTAAATATTTAAATATTATTTCTTTGCAATTGCAATTTTGGCTTTTTTAACTATATTATCAGCATCAAGACCAAAAATGTGGAGAAGATCAACAGCAGGACCTGATTTACCAAATGTATCTTCAACGCCAACCTTGACAACGGGAACAGGATATTCGGAGCAAACAGCGTCACAAACTGCATCACCCATACCACCAACAACGTTATGCTCTTCTGCAGTAACGATACAACCCGTTTTCTTTGCAGATTTGATTATTGCATCCTTATCGAGCGGTTTGATTGTATGCATATTTATAACTTCAGCAGAAATACCATCCTTTGCAAGCTCCTCTGAAGCCAATAATGCTTCGTTAACCATAAGACCGGTAGCAATAATTGTAACGTCACTACCCTCTTTAAGTGTTACAGCCTTGCCGATTTCAAATTTGTAATCTTCATCAAAAATTCTCGGTACTGCAAGTCTGCCAAATCGCATATATACAGGTCCGTTATGCTCTGCAGCAGCAAATACAGCCGCTCTTGCTTCAATGTCGTCAGCAGGGTTAATAATAACCATCCCGGGAATTGATCTCATAAGTGCAATATCCTCACAGCACTGATGACTCGCACCGTCTTCACCAACGGAAATACCTGCGTGAGTAGCACCGATTTTAACGTTAAGATGCGGATAAGCAATTGTGTTTCTAACCTGCTCAAAGGCTCTGCCTGCGCTAAACATAGCAAACGAGCTTGCGAAAACTGTATAGCCTGTTGTTGCAAGACCTGCAGCAACGCCCATCATATTACCCTCAGCAATACCTGTATCAAAGAATCTATCGGGGAAAGCTTTTTTAAAAGCACCGGTTTTTGTTGCAGCTGCAAGGTCAGCATCAAGAACAAGAATATTGGGATTTCTTTCACCTAACTCAACGAGAGCTTTACCGTAAGCGTCACGGGTTGCGGTTTTAATTACATCTGCCATCATTAACCCTCCATTTCATTAAGAAGAGCTTTAAGCTCATTCATGGCTATCTCATACTGTTCTGCATTAGGAGCAGCACCATGCCAATTAACCTGATTTTCCATAAAGGAAACGCCTTTACCTTTTGTTGTAGTAGCAATAATAGCGGTAGGCTTACCCTTTGTTGACTTAGCTTCATTAAGAGCTGCCTCAATTTCATCGTAGCTATGACCGTCAATTTCAATAACGTTCCAGCCAAATGCAGCAAATTTTTCAGGAATCGGGTAAGGTGAGTTAACCTCTTCAACAGTACCATCAATCTGAAGATTATTATTATCAACGAATGCTACAAGGTTATCTAGCTTTTTAGCAGCTGCATACATAGCTGCTTCCCAAACCTGACCCTCTTCAATTTCACCATCGCCTAGGATTGTGTAAACTCTGAATGCATCACCTTTAAGCTTTGCACCTAAAGCCATACCACATGCAGCGGATATACCCTGACCGAGAGAGCCTGAGCTGATATCAATACCGGGAAGATAATTCATACTAGGATGACCTTGAAGTCTGGAATCAACCTTTCTTAAGGTTTTGAGCTCATCAACAGGAAAATATCCTCTGTTAGCCATAACTGAGTAAAGTGCGGGAGCAGCATGTCCCTTAGAAAGAACAAATCTATCTCTGTTACAAGCAGTAGGCTCTTCAGGATTAACGTTCATCTCTTTAAAATAAAGGTAGGTTAATATCTCGGTGATTGAAAGTGAACCGCCGGGATGACCTGATTTAGCATTAAAGGTGCCTTCGATAATGCCCATTCTGACATTACAAGCAATCTTAGCTAATTCTTTTTTTGAAATAGCATCCATTAATAATTCCTCCATTATTTAATGTATTTATTTTCAATATAATTTATAAACTCAGCAACTGCACCATTATTACAATGACAAGTTACATGCTCACACATTTCCTTAATGTCATCGGGAGCTTGACCGCAACAAACGGGATGCTCTACCCTCTTGAACATATCAACGTCGTTATAATAATCGCCTACAGCCGCAGTGTTTTTCTTATCTATACCAAGATATTCTGCAAGCTTTAAAACCGCATTTCCTTTATTAACGCCTTTATTAACAACCTCAAGAGTTGCAGGTGAAGTATAAAAGTAATCAAATATCTCGGAATTTTTTTCACTTTTTAGTTCATTTTCAATTTTCTTTAAAGTAGAAGGTAGACTGAAAAAAGATATTTTCCCCCAATTACCACGGGGTAAGTCAGAAATCTTGTTACATGTTTCGTAAGAAAGGTTATCCATTTTTGAAACAACCAAGCCATACAAGCACGTTCTTTTTGCAAGAAAAATTTTATTATAGGAATAAACTGTAAGATTGAGAAGCCTATATCGACTGAAGAGATCTAACAAAGCCTCCTCACCCTCGGTTGTTATAACATTATAATATATCAAATTATTTGAATTATAATCATAAATTCCCGCACCATTAAGACAAATAGCAGGTGTTTTTATGCCCAACTTATTATAATGGATATTAAGAGATTCAAGATTTCTGCCTGAGCATAAGGTGAAATTACCCCCTGCTTCAACGTATTTTTTTATTTCCTTGCGGTTATTTTCAGGTAAATTAAACGACTTATCGTTTAAAGTGCCGTCAATATCTGAAACGAGAAGCCATTTTGAATATTCAGAAGTCATATTATGAAATCCTTTTCAAGAATTCGGTAAAATAATCGGGTAAATCAGATTCAAATTCAAGGTATTCTTTAGTAATTGGGTGTACAAAGCCAATCACAGCAGCATGAAGGCACTGTCCTTCTAAGCCATAGGTCTTCTTAGGGTTTCCGTAAACCACATCACCCGCTACGGGGTTACCTCTGTAAGACATATGAACTCTGATTTGATGTGTACGACCTGTTTCGAGAATTACACGTAAAAAAGTGAATCCGTTAAAACGTTCAATAACCTCGTAATGAGTTATCGCATTTCTTGAGTTTTTATCAGTAACAGCTTGTTTCTTTCTGTCCTTAGGGTGTCTTCCTATCGGTGCATCAATAGTACCGCTATCATCCTTAATATTACCAACAACAACTGTTCGATACTCTCTTTTAAAGCTATGCTCTTTAATTTGCTCTGCAAGTCCGTTATGGGCAATATCAGTTTTAGCCACTATAAGCAATCCGCTTGTATCCTTATCGATTCTATGAACTATACCTGGTCTTATAACACCGTTAATTCCTGAAAGTGAATCTCCGCAATGATATAAAAGCGCATTAACAAGGGTGCCGTTATAATTTCCGGCAGCAGGATGAACAACCATACCCTTAGGCTTATTTACAACCAAAAGATGCTCATCCTCGTAAACTATGTCTAAAGGAATGTTTTCGGGTGTAACATCAAGCTCTTTCGGTTCAGGGAGATTAATTGTCACACAATCCCCTTCTTTAAGACTTGTTTTTTTATTTGCAACCTTATTATTAACAAGAACATTGCCGTCTTCAATAAGCGTCTGTGCGGAGCTACGGGAAATATTTTCACATAGCAAGGAAACAGCTTTATCAAGTCTTTCACCGGAAACAGATAAATCAATAATAAACTCAAGTTGTTCCATTACTTTTCTCCGTTGTGTTATTAACCGTAGCTTTATGCTTTTTTCCGTCTTTAATAATATCAATAATTAAATAAATAACTAAAGCAAATGCACCAACAGTTATAAGACAGTCAGCAAAATTAAAAACTGCAAAATCAACAAATAAGGGTTCAATAAAGTCAACAACATATTTTAGCCTTATGCGGTCGATAATATTACCTAAACCACCTGAAATCATAAGAATAAGACATATGTTTACAATTTTTGATTTATCTTTATTTTTAACAAGGAAAATAATCGTTGCGATTAATAAAACCATTGAAAAGACAGTTAAAATTGCTGTATGGGCAGCAAATGACCCAAATATAGCCCCCGTGTTTTCAACGTATCTGAAACGCAAAACGCCGTCAATAACGTTAACGAAACCAACAGGCTTTAAATATTCAATTACAAGAATTTTAAATAATTGGTCTATACCGATAAGACCGGCACAAATCAGTAACGTTAAAAACACGGACATAATAACACCTTAAATTTATTTTTTTCTACGGAAGAATCCGAATTTAGATTTCAAACCTGAATCATCATCGTCATCGTCATCTTCATCATCATCTTCATCAAAAGCTACCGAGAATTTATTATCATCAATTTTTTCAATTGAATCAAATAATGAAGGAGTTTCCTCCTCTTCCTCGAACATTGAAAAATCAATTTCACCTGCATCAACAGCAAAGCCCTTTGAAATCGGAATATCTTCATATTCTGCTTCATCGGAAACTTCGTCACCTTGCTCGTCTGGTTCTTCTATATCCTCAGTAATTTCATCGATAGATTTTAAATCATCATTTTCAGTTTCTTCATTAAAAGCTTCATCAATTTCCTCAAGCTCATCTTCATCGTCTGCGAATTCGTTTGAGAAATCGAAAGCATCTGCATTAACAGAAAAGCCTGATTCAAAATCATCAGCTTCTTTAGTGATCTCAGTAGCCACGACCGGTATATCTTCAACGTCATCAGTAGCATCCTCTTCTACGAATTCGAGAGAAGAATTTTCTTCAAAGAAATCATAAGGAAGATTTGTTTTTACAACATTTTCACCCGAAAAATCATCCTCGTCCTCTTCGAATGAATCAAAATCAAGACCATCAGTATCGATTTCAAAAGAATTGAGTGCAACATCTTCAGAAGACTCTTCAGCTACGTTATTATCAGCAACGTCTACGAGAAGAGATGCTTCTTCATCCTTCTTCTGTGCTTCAATTTCATTAGCTTTTTCAACTGCAAGCTCAGGAAGCTTTGAAATCAATTCGATATGAGCTTTATACTGTGAAAGTATTGAAGCTCTGAATTCAGAAACCTCTTTTTTGAGCATATCATAATGTAATGATTCACTTGTAACTGCTCTATTAGCAGCACCGACGGTGTTACTTGCAGAATCATTTGCTTTTATAAGAATACCGTGAGCTTCTTCTTTAGCCTTATTAAGAATTGCCTCTGCTTTATCGCGTGCAATTGAAAGAAGAAGGTCTGAATCTGCAATAGCCTGCTTTTCGGCATCAGCTTTGATAATATCAGCCTCCCCCTTTGCTGCAGCAAGAATTGCATCTGCCTCTGCTTTAGAATCCTCAACTGACATTTCAGCCTCTTTAACGATTATATCAGCAGCTTTCTGAGCACTTAAAACTGCCTGCTTAATATCAGTTTCATCTTGTTTGTACTGCTCAAGTCTATCAGCTAATAAACCAATTCGCTTAACAAGCTCTGCGTTTTCACGATACATTTTCTCATAAGCAATAGCTACCGTTGCAAAAAACTCATCAACGTCATCTGATTTGTAAGCATTTCTGCCTGCACCTTTAAATTCATACTCTCTGAGCTCTGAAGGTGTCATCATAAATAAAATCCCCACTTCCGTTTTGAGTAAAAAACGATTGAATACTATCTGACAATGGCTTTATTACTCAATAGATTTAAATACTAAAAATAATTAAAAGAATACGCCTGTGCTTTCTAACTCATCTAAAAGGTCACCTGAAACGTTAACGTTATAAGGTGTGATGATATAAGTATTAGTTGAAACCTTCTTTAACTGACCGCCGTTAGCATAAGCAACGCCGTTAAGCAAGTCAATAAGTCTTCTTGAAACGTCACGACTTGCTGATTCGAGGTTAAGAACAACAGTTCTTTTCTCGTTAAGATGGTCAGCAATACTTCTAGCGTCTTCAAATTTATCAGGCTTTACAAGAACAACCTGAAGCATTGCAGTTGTGCGAACGTCAACAACTCTGCTGGGGTCATTAGCTGTTCTTCTGACTCTTTGAGGAGCTCTGGGTGCTTCTCTTTCATAATCCTCATATGAAGAAACGTTTGAGAAAGAACGGCTATCATAGCTTTCCTCTTGTGCTTCAAACTGATTCTCTTCGTAATCGTCTTCGTCGCTTGTGTTTGTAAATCTTTTCCAGTAATCCATGAATGACATAGTTTTTTACCTCCGTTATTTATATATACGAGCTCCAAATATTAAGGAGCCAACTCTTACTAAATTTGAACCGTGTAAAATCGCTTCCTTGTAATCACCTGACATACCCATAGATAAAGTGGTGAAATCGTCGCCGAAAAGCTTTTTACTTTTAATTTCATTGAAATACTCATTCATATTGTCAAAGTATTTTTCTAACAAATTGTCATCACATATAGGCGGGATTGTCATTAAACCTTTCACGTTTAAAAAAGGTAATTCAGAAATTTCAGCAAGTGATTCGTTAAAAACTGTTTTATCAAACCCTGTTTTACTCTCCTCGTCGCCTATATTAATTTCAAGGAGTATATCAACGTTTGATAAATTCTTTGAAGCAGCATCTGAAATAGCCTTTGCAAGACGCACGCTATCAACAGATTGAATCATATCAACCTCATTAATTATTTTTTTAACTTTATTAGTCTGTAAATGACCAATCAAGTGCTTTTCAACACCCGAAAGCTTTAACTCATCCCTTTTAGATAGAAACTCTTGAACCTTATTTTCACCGATTAAATCTATGCCACATTCCTCTATAGCATAATTTATAAAAATCGGAGCAACAGTTTTAGTAACAGCCATAAGCTTTACATCGTCAGGATTTCTACCTGACTTAATTGCTGCTTCACTCATTTCATTTCTTATAATTTTGATATTTTCACTTATTGAAGTAAAACGCGTGTTTTCAGACGAGTTTATTGTCATACAAATCAACTCCTTCCGTTACAACGTTATCATAAAGCCTGATATAATCAGAAGAATCTTCAGGGTTATCTACTATAGAAAAAGTATCAGTAGAATAAAGAATATGAATCTTTCTGAAGCCCATCAGATTACCTCTAACTATATAAACACCTTTTTCGCCGTCAACCGTTCTTATAGAAGAATTTGAAATTTTAAAGCCTGAATATTCTTCGGTGATAATCTGAACGTCTTCAATTCTGAATTCAGAAAGATTTTCATTCATTTCATCACAAGAAAGAATTAACAAGGTTTTATCACCGTCTCTGCTTCCGATTTTGTAAATAGAAACGGGTAGCTTTTCAATACCAGCAGACGGAAAATTAACGTGAATAGTTTTATCCTTTGATAAATCAATCGTTTTATCAGTATCAACAAGGCAAACAATATACCAATTAAATGAAGAAACCGTTCTGCCGACAACTGACGAGGAAATCTGAGACGGCTTTGATTTCAAGGCTTTTTCAACGTCATCGTTTGTAAGGTTATCTATTTCAGAATAATTGATTATGTTTTCATAACCGTCAGCACCGCTGATAAAGTAGCCGGCTTCTTCAGCCTTCACCTCGGTATAAGAATACTTTTCTGACTGTAAAGCCTCCAAATCCTTCTTTAAGGATTCAAGCCTTTCATCAAAATCCAGATGAGTACCGGTAGCAATTTGCTTACCTATGACAGAATCTCTGAATAATTCCGACTTACTGATTGCTTTTTTATAATCACCGCTATCAACCGATTTTAAATAATCGGTTAATTCACTGTTGATTTTTTTAGTGAGTGAGTCGATATTAAGAGTTTGAACGTTTGCTTGACCTGAAATGTATTCATAATGCTCAATTTCTTTTTTTAGCTCCTGCACCTGAAGGAATGAAGATGCATCCTCAATGGAGTTAAAAACAACGGAAACGGTATCACCTGTTGCCACTCTTTCGCCATTGGTGACAAATGAAACGGTCGTGCCTGTAGCATCGTTATTAATAAACGTTTCATCTCTCACTACAAAGCATTGTGTATCTATTGATTCATAAACAGTTTCCTTTAAAGCAAATTCAGTTGCCATTTTTGCATTGCCTGAAGCAACAATTTGGTAAATGATGTATGAAGAGAAAAATGCAATAACAGAGAATATTAAAACAAATGAAATTATGCGTTTTGAATTTAAATTCTTCATTTAATCACCACCTAAAAACTCTTTAATTAAAGCTTCTGCTTCGTTATAAATTTCTTGTCTATCTTTATCATCGGCATAAAGCCAATGAATTTTATTATTTCTTTTAAACCAAGTTAACTGCCTTTTTGCATAACGTCTTGTTTCACGTTTTAAGTTATCAACGCAAATATCTAATTCAACTTCACCGTCAATATACGGTTTTAACTCTTTACAGCCTATTGCCTTAAAAGCGGTAACCGACGGATTCATATTGAAAAAATCCCTTGCTTCGTCCAATAAGCCGTTTTCGAGCATAATATCTACTCTTTTATTGATTCTATCGTAAAGAATTTCTCTGTCACGATAGCCAATTGCAATATATAGCGGCTCAATATTACTTTCAACGTTATGGGAAAGTATATTTTGCTCAGTTAAGGTTTTACCGGTTGCTCTGAAAACCTCTAAAGCTCTCAAAACTCTTACCGTGTTATTTGGGTGAATATTTCGGGCTGCATCAGGGTCAACCTCACATAATTCTTCATAAAGCTTATCTATACCTTTAATTTCAAACTCTTTCTTTAATATTTCTCTGACGGAATCAGAGCCTGCATTGTCTAAAAACTGAGTATTTGTAAGAAAAGAGTCAATATAAAGCCCCGTACCACCAACAATAACAGGAAGCTTGCCTCTGTTTACAATATCATCAAAAACGTTTCTTGCATCATCACAATAAGAGGAAACGCTATATTTTTCCGTTACAGGAAGAAAATCAATCAAATGATGAGGTACACCCTGCATTTCTTCAATAGTAGGCTTAGCAGTTGCGATGCTCATCCCCTTATAAATCTGCATAGAATCTGCAGAAATTACTTCGCCATTGAATCTACGGGCAACGTATACGCCCAATCCGGTTTTACCGGAAGCAGTAGCACCGACAATCGCTATTGCCTTCTTTTTCACTAAATCACCTTGTTCAACCACTTAAACTATCCTCTTAAATTGTTTTTCTAGCTCTCGCTGTGTCATTTCTATCATAACGGGTCTACCGTGAGGACAGTAACGAATATCATCCCGGGATAAAAGATGCTTAACAAACATTTCAGCTTCGTATCTCGAAGTAAAATTACCTGCTTTTACAGCCGCTCTGCAAGCCATAGAATGATAAATCCAATCTAATTTTTCAGGAAGCATCGTTTTAACGTTATTAGCAAGATAACCTGCAACTTCGAGAATAACGTCATATAAATTTGAATCTGTAAGCTCAGGAGGACAAGCGTTTATTTTAACGCATCTGTCACCGAAATCCGAAATATCGTAACCGGCATCATAAAGCAAAGCTGAATTTTCAATTACCGCATTATATTCGTCAGCAGATAAATTAACGGTTATTGGTTGAAGCATAATCTGCGAATTACCGCTACCCTCTTTTTTGAATTTTTCAAAAAGAATTCTTTCGTGGGCTGCGTGTTTATCAATAATAACCATCTTACCCTCAAGCTCAGCAATTAGGTAAGTATTAAATGCCTCACCGATAAATTTAAATTCAGGTGCATCTGATACAGAAATCTTTTCAGCAGCTTGTACTACTTCAGTTACTTTAATTTCTTCAACTAGCTCTGTTTTTTCTTCAGTTTGTATTTCAACGTCAGTAGCAACGTTTGAATTAAAGCCATCGCTTAAACCTAAGGCGGTGTTGTTATCAGAAATTACTTTTTCATTAGTAATATCTTTAACAATTTCTTTTTCATCAGCAACTATTGAATCAACCTTACCATGAGAATCATTGAAGGTAATTTTAGTAACAACAGGCTTTTCAATACTGTCTTTTAAGAAATCCAGCTGCTTCGGCTCATCCTTACTTGGTGAATTAAGGGTTACTCCGTTACTGGATGGAATATTACCAAACTCCTTAATATAAACCGTTCTTTCAGGTTTCACTTCAGTACCAGTTTTTTCAGGTGCTGCAACCGGTATATCGTTAAGCTTTAGCTGCTCACCCTTTTCAGCAGGCTTCATAAAAGCCTTTGCAGTAGAAAAAGTTGCCTGTAACCTTGATTTATCATCAGTTATAGCAGATAAAACACCGTTGTATATACAATCAAATATTCTTTTTTCGTCATAAAAACGAACTTCGGTTTTCGCGGGATGAACGTTAACGTCAACTGCTTCAAAGGGTAACTCGATAAATAAAACACAACCGGGATATTTACCAACCATAATTGAGTTTTTATAAGCAGCCTCTAAGGCACTTAAAAATACAACACTTTTTACGTAACGGTTATTTACGTAGAAAATCTGCATCGAACGACTATTCCTACAGCTTGTAGGCTTAGTTGTGAAGCCTTTTACCGTAATACCGTTTTGAATATTTTCAACGGGTAAAAGATTATCTGTAAAATCCTTACCGAAAACTGCATAAACAGCCGATTTTAAATTACCGTCACCGGGGGTTGAAAACTGAAGCTTACCCTCACGAATAAATTTGAATGAAATAGAAGGGTTAGAAACGGCAATTTTTTCAACTATACTTGCTATATAATTGCCTTCTTGAACGTCCTTTTTCAAAAATTTAAGTCTTGCAGGAATATTATAAAACAAATCTCTTACAACAAGGGTTGTACCAACGGGGCAACCCGCATCATCAATAAGTATTTCTTCCCCGCCTTCAATAACGTATCTTGTACCTACATCGGCATCTTCAGTTTTTGTAATCATTTCGACCCTTGATACCGCACAAACTGAAGCTAAAGCCTCACCACGGAAGCCGAGTGTTGAAATAGCATCTAAATCAACAATATCTTTAATTTTACTTGTTGCGTGACTGATAAAGGCTTTTCTGACGTCATCACGGTCTATACCGCAACCGTTATCAGTAACTCTTATATACGTTTTACCGCCATTTTGAATTTCAACGGTAATATTTTTAGAACCAGCATCAATTGAGTTTTCAACAAACTCTTTAATAACTGAGGACGGGCGTTCAACAACCTCACCTGCAGCAATTAAATCTGCAATATTTTTCGGTAATACGTTAATTCGAGGCATAAACACCCTCCTTTCGTCATTTTAATATATTTTAAAGGTCTTCTGCACCCTTTTGAAGCTCGAATAAAACCGTCATAGCTTCAATAGGTGTAAGTGTATTAACATCAATGTTTTTTAGTTTTTCAATAATTGCATCCTTACCGTTGCTTGTGAAAGAAAGCTGTAATACCTCTTCTTCCTCGGGGAGCTTCTCAACAGGCTTCGCAATTGTAATTTTCTCTTGACTTTCAAGAGTTGATAATATTTTCTTAGCGTTTTCAACTACTGCCTTTGGTACACCTGCAAGAAGAGCAACCTGCACACCGTAGCTACCGTCGGCAGCACCTTTAACTATACGGCGTAAGAATGTAATATCGTCACCGCGTTTTTTAACGGAGGTATTGTAATTTTTCACACCGTCAACAGTATTTTCAAGCTCTGTTAATTCATGATAATGGGTTGCAAACAAGGTTTTTGCACCTATTTTCTTTTTATCTGCAGTGTATTCAAGGACTGCTCTTGCAATAGTCATACCGTCGTATGTAGAAGTACCTCGTCCGATTTCGTCAAATACGATAAGACTCTTATTTGTTGCGTATTTAAGAATATCGGCAACCTCGGTCATTTCAAGCATAAAGGTCGACTGACCTGCAGAAAGGTCATCGGAAGCACCTACACGGGTGAAAATTCTGTCAACAATACCTATTTTAGCACTTGAAGCAGGAACAAAGCTACCTATCTGAGCCATAAGAGTAATTATAGCAACCTGACGCATAAAGGTAGATTTACCAGCCATATTAGGACCGGTAATAATAGCAATTCTGTTGTCACGGCAATCAAGATGAGTATCGTTTGGCACGAAGGGTGAGCCGTTTAGCATAAGCTCAACAACGGGATGCCTGCCGTCTTTTATAATAATCTCATCAGAGGTATCAACAATAGGTCTTGTGTAGTTGTTGTTAACTGCAACATAAGCAAGTGAGCAAAGGCTATCAAGCCTTGCAACTGCACGGGCAGTTACTCTCACTCTCTCAAGCTGGTCAGCAACTTGGTTTCTTATCTGAGAAAAGATTTCGTATTCAATACGAACAATTCTTTCCTGTGCACCAAGAACCTTAGATTCAAGCTCTTTAAGCTCTTGAGTAATATATCTTTCGCAATTAGATAGCGTTTGTTTTCTAATGTAATGGTCGGGCACAAGGTCTTTAAAGGAGTTTGTAACCTCAATATAGTAGCCGAAAACTCTGTTATAACCAATTTTAAGCTTTTTAATACCCGTCTTTTCCTGCTCCGCCTGTTCAACGTCAGCTAAAAAGCCTTTACCGTTTTCAACGATATCGTGAAGAGTGTCAAGCTCACTGTTATACCCTTTTTTAATCATTCCGCCCTCTCTTACAGTTAAAGGCGGGTCTTCAGTTATAGCGTTTTCAATTAATAAAAGAACGTCTTCCAACAAATCGATGTCATCGTAAATGTTATTAAGCATTTTAGATTTTACACCGCTTATAGAAGATTTAATATTTGATAACTGTTCAATAGTTTTGCCAAGAGTTCTTAACTCCTTGGCATTTGCAGTACCGTAAACAATTCTTGTCATAATTCTTTCAATATCGAACATCTCTGAAAGATAATTCATTAAAGAATCAAGAAGAATTGTATCAGCAGTTAATTCTTCAACTGCATTTTGCCTTTGTATAATGGCATTATAGTTAATTAACGGTTGCTCAACCCAGCTACGAATAAGACGTTTACCCATAGCGGTTTTAGTATGGTCAAGCACCCAAAGAAGGCTACCCTTCTTTTCGCGACGAAGCTGTGTTTCTGTTAATTCAAGATTTCTTCGTGCAGAAATATCAAGTGATAAATATGAGTTTTCGTTATAAAAATCAACGTCGTTAATATTATCGAGCTCATTCTTTTGAACGCCTTTTAAGTAAATTAAAGCAATACCGAAAGCGTAAAGAAGTGCAGGATTTTTAGAAAATTCCGAAAGCTTTTCATCATCCTGAGGAATATGAGCTGAAATAACAGCATTTAAATCAGCTTCATTATAATCAGCTTCGTTAACAAGCTGATAATCAACCGATAGTCTGTCTTTGATAAAGCTTATAACAGATTTAACGGAGGCAGCATATTTATTTATAATAATTTCACTTGGTCTGTAGCAGCCAAGCTGATTGATAATTCTTGCAGTAGAATCGTCATCAGTAAATGAATCAAGGTGCACCTCACCGGTTGAAACGTCAACAAAAGCTATACCACAATTTTTATCATTTAAAAAGATAGAAGCGAGATAGTTGTTTTTGCTTTCATCAAGCATATTGCTTTCGATAACCGTACCCGGTGTAACAATTCTGACAACGTCACGCTTAACAATACCTTTGGCTGTAGCAGGGTCTTCAACCTGCTCGCAAATAGCAACCTTATATCCTCGGCTTACAAGCTTCGCTATGTAAGAATCAGCACTGTGGAAAGGAACGCCGCACATAGGCGCACGCTCCTCCTGACCGCAATCTCTACCTGTCAGAACAAGTTCAAGCTCTTTTGATGCAATTTTAGCGTCCTCAAAAAACATCTCGTAAAAATCACCGAGACGGAAGAATAAAAGAGTATCCGCATAGTCTTTTTTTATTTGGAAATATTGTTCCATCATTGGAGAAAGCTTAGCCATTTTTTACCTCAGTACCTAAAGATTAATTTTATGAATTAGTGACAACCGCCACAGCTGCTGCAAGAGCCGTCACAGTGATGCTCCTGATGAGGGTCACAAGTTGCAGGGTCCTGACCGTCTACACAACAAGCAAGAATACCCATAATTTCGTTCATCATATCGTCAACTGCTGTTTTTGCAGCCTCGAATTTTACCATGTTGCCGTTAAGCATAATTTCACGGTAAAGCTCTTCAAATTCTTTTGCATATGCTTCCATTTTAGCAGCATCTGCATCTTCGCCCTTTGAAGCTTCGTTCTGGTAGTTTAACTGAAGAAGATTGATTTTACCGATAAGGTTGTTGAGAGCATCGTCTGCTTCGTTTGCCTTTCTTGCTTCTTCATACTGTTTGTAGCGCTCGTCCTGCTGAATAGCAGCACCAAGCTGTCTTGTAAGTTCAATTACTGACATTTTTGTTTGCTCCTTTAAAATAAATTTTTATTCAACAATTTTCGAATTGTTTTTAAACTAAATTAATTGAATTTCTTACCCGAAATCTCTTCCTGTACCCTTAAAAGATCCATAAACCATGCGGTCTTTTCTTTTTTTGATACGGGGTCGGGCATCTCTGCTGCGGGTGTCCCCTTTCTCGCAGAATAAATAAACGTAAACATCGAGCCGTATTTAACTTCCTTAACTAAAGAAACTGTATCAAGGAATTCCTCATAAGTTTCACCAGGGAAGCCTACGATAATATCCGTTGTTAAATCAACGTGGGGCATTTTCTCACGGGCATATTTTATTAAATCAAGATAATGCTCACGGGTATAATGGCGGTTCATCTCTTTTAAGATTCTATTGTTACCTGATTGAACGGGTAAATGTAAATGACCGCAGAAATGCTTACTGTCCGAAAGCACGTCTAATAGCTCAAAGCTACAATCTCTCGGATGTGAGGTCATAAAATCAAATTCAAAATCACCTTCGATAGCATCAATACGTCTTACGAGCTCAGCAAAGTTAACACCATGGTCGCAATTTTTACCGTATGAGTTAACGTTTTGACCTAATAGAGTAATTGTTTTATAGCCCTCGCTTATAAGCTGCTTAGCTTCGCTTAAAACGAGCTCGGGGTCACGGCTTCTTTCACGACCTCTTACATGAGGTACGATACAATAAGAACAAAAATTGTTACAGCCGTACATTATTGGCAACCAGGCATTTTCACCGCTATCTCTCAAGCGTGTAATACCCTCAGCTATCACACCGTCGCTCTCATCAATGGAAAATACTCTTTTTTTAGTACAGAGAACCTTTGATAAAAACTCAGGTAATTTATATAAAACGTGAGTACCAAAAACAAGATTTACAAAGGGATAACTATTTTTAATTTTATCAGCAACGTGCTTTTGTTGCATCATACAACCGCACAAAGCAATTACCAGGTCAGGATTATCTCTTTTAAGTGATTTTAAAGCACCAACGTTACCGAACACTCGGTCCTCTGCGTGCTCACGAATAGCACAGGTATTATATAAAATAAGGTCAGCCTTGTCGGTTTCTTCGCAAAGCTCATAGCCCATTTCAACAAGCATACCTTTGATTTGCTCGCTATCAGAAACGTTGCCCTGACAACCGTAGGTATGGACAAAGGCTTTAGGGACTCTTTCACCAAAACGTGAAGACAAAACTGTGCGAACCTTATCAATATAATCTCTTTGAATTGCTAAATCACTTTCAGAGACGAATATATTTTTGTATTGCAATATTTTCACCTTATATTAAAAATTAGAAAAGAACAGAGTTTAGCCAACCGAGGATATCCATATAAACCTTTTCTTTACAATCCTCGTTAAGAATTTCGTGACGACAACCGGGGTAAATAATCACCGTAGGATTATGACCACTTTCGGTTAAAGCATCACAACAAGCAATCGGACCCTTACCATTACCACCAACAGGGTCAAGTGCACCGGAAATAATCATTATGGGTAAATCAACTGGAATTGTTGCGGGCCACAATTTATCGCTTGCAAGAATACCTATTGCTGCCAAATCACGTATACCGGCAAGAGAAAGCTCGTTTCCGCAAAGTGGGTCATCAATATAATTCTGAACGTTTTCTTTATTAACGCTTAACCAATCCAAATCAGTTTCTCTGTCAGAAATCCCGAGAGAAGAGAATTTATTAAGCATACCTGCAGCAAACTTATTAACTGTGCGAGGTCCGAATTTGTCAACAATCTTATCAAGAGCATCAATGCTGAAATCAAGACCGGATGGCACCTGAGCAGTACCGCAGATAATCAAGCCGGCAAGGTCGGTTGCAAAGGTGCTTGCATATACTCTTGCGCAAAGAGAGCCCATGCTATGACCAAAAAGGAAATAAGGAAGCTCAGGAAAGCGCTTATGAATGATTGAATATAAAATATGCATATCATCAACAAAACGTCTGTAGCCATCCTTTTCTGCAGTAAAGCCTAAATCCTCGGCACAGTTTACTGATTTTCCGTGACCGATATGGTCGTTACCACATACAATAAAGCCTTTAGAAGCAAGATATCTTGCAAAATCATCATATCTGTCAATATGCTCTGAAACACCATGAGCTATTTGAAATACTGCAACGGGCTTAACGTCTGAATCAGACCAGATAAGAGTGCGAATTTTATTAACACCTGTGGACGAATTGAAGTATGCTTCTTTCTTGATAATAGCCATAAAAATACCTCCTAATCAGCAAAAAGGCGACATACACCCATAATTGAGTTAATGATACCATATATAGTATAAATTTTCAAGAAGAAATCAATATATTTATATTTAATTAATAAAAATATTACACTTGAATTCACATCGAGTAAATGCTATAATGTACGAAATATGTGTAATTAATTTGGAGGTAGTCTATGAACGCCGAACTTAACACTAATTCTAAAGCTATAATTATCGGCATGACCGATACAGGTGAAAGAATCCCTGCTGCTTCAGGCAGAATCTCAACTCAGCCCGGTACCGCCCTTGAAATTTTAGAGCTTTCAAAGGATGCTGAGAAAAACGCTAATTTAATTTCAAAGGTTACTCGTTCAGGTCACACGTCAACAGTTGAACACACTGTTTTCAACCTTGCATTCCAGAACGTTTCTGTTTTAGTTGAGCAATTCGTTATTGAATTCCGTCTTGCTTCTTTTACAGTTAAATCAAGAAGATACGTTGATTTTGCAAAATTAGGCTATTACGTTCCCCATTTCGAATCAAAAGCTGTACACGATAAATACATAGCTCATATGGATTATCTTTACAATGAATATCAGGCATTTATTGATGCAGGTGTTCCTAAAGAAGATGCTCGCTTCCTTCTCCCCTATTCTCTATACAGTAACTTCTACTGTACCTTGAACGCAAGGGAATTAATCAATATGCTCTACGCTATGATTTACGGCAGAGGCTCAACCTTCCCCGAGCTCAAGGCGTTAGGGGAATCTCTTTTAGAACAGGCAAAGGCTATGACTCCCGGTATTTTTACCGATTTTGAAGCACGAAGACCAAATCTTCAGGATGTTCCCACCTTCTCATACGATGCAGATAAGGAGCTCATCAAAAATCAAGCTCCCGTTGAGTTAATCAGCTACACTCCCGACGCTTCAAAGGCTATTGCAAGAGCTGCGCTCATAGAAGCCTGCAACTTACCTACAAAGCAAATTGAAGATATCATTTCTGATAGTGAAGAGCGTTCAAGAATTATTGAAAAAATAATCAAATCTAAACGCCAAAGACCTTTAGAGGCTGCTACATTTACATTTAGAATAAATAACGTTTCATTGTCTTGCCTTACCCACTTTGCAAGACATAGAATTCAATCAATCGGTATACCCTCGCTTACACTCACCGACAGAACAAGACATATTCTTCCTGAAACAATTGAAGCAAAGTCTGAGCTTAAAGAAAGATACTGTAATGCATTTGTAAAAACCAACGAGCTTTACAATGATTTAAAGAAATGTGGCGTATCTGAAGAGTTACTTGCTTACGTTCAGCTTAGTGGTAACGCTATTGATATTGTTACAACCATCAACGGTCGTGAATTACTTTTATTTATGCGCTTACGTTCTTGCAACAGAGCTCAATGGGAAATCCGTGATTTTGCTATTGATATGCTTTCTCAGCTCAGAAAAGTCGACGAAACTGTATTTAAATTCTATGGACCAAGCTGCTTTGTTAATAAATGTACAGAGGGTCCTATGACCTGCGGTAAAGCTGTTGAGGTTTGCGAATTTTTTAAAAATTTAAAATAAATCAGATAAAGGATGGTAGCAATACCATCCTTTTAATTTTGGGAAATATTGACAATATGGGTGATTTTTGATGAAATTGCAATAAAAGTAACTTATAATTATAAATAGTTTGTATATTGAAAGTGTCAAAAAAAAAGCATATAATAATATACATATTTCTATGTTATGTGAGGTTACTTCATGTTAGGTAAATTAATCAGGGTAAGCATTACAGACCCTATTGGTTCACCTTTGTCCTCTTCTACGGTTTACAAATTAAACCACGGTAAGCCCATCGGAAACTTCAAGCCTGCACCGACAGTCACCGGTGTTTTTATTCTTGGAATTGATAACCCCGTAAGGCATTTTGACGGCAGAGTTATCGCCGTAATTAAATTCAGAGACAATGGCGAACAAAAAATAATCGCAGCCCCTAAATCCAAAAAATATATCGACTGCGAAATCAGAGAATCAATTGACTTTTATACTCAAAAACGACCATTTATTCTTGATTGCTATTACGAAAGGTCTTGCGGTGCTGTTGTTTACAGAAGAATCAACAACGAAATCCGTTATCTTTTAATCCGCAACAGAAGAAGCTCGAATTGGAGCTTTCCGAAAGGTCACGTTGAAAAGGGTGAAACCTTAGAGGATACTGCGATTCGCGAGGTTTTTGAAGAAACTGGCTTAAGAATCAACATACATCCCGGTTTTAAATGCAAATCTGAATACACTATTCAGAACAAAATTCAAAAAACAGTTCAAATTTTCGTTGCTTCAACTAACGATATTGAAACTAAAATTCAAGTTGAAGAAATAGAAGATTATATTTGGCTTACATTTGAGAATGCATACAAACATCTTAAGTTTGAAAACGATAAAACAATTTTAAAGGATGCAAAAGATTATCTTGTTTCTAATAAGTATATAAGTGAGGAAAATTATGGTTGAAACTATTGTAACGTCTATAGTTGAGTTTTTGCAAAATACAATTCCCCCGCAGCTTGTTGCCTTTGCAATTTCGCTTTGTCCCGTGCTTGAACTAAGAGGTGGCATGATTGCTGCAAGACTTTTAGAAATCCCTTTTTTACAAGCTTTTATAATTTGTTATGTTGCAAATATGCTTCCTATTCCGTTTATTCTTTTATTTATAAGAAAGATTTTTGCTTGGATGAGAAAATTCAAAGCATTTGCAAAAATCGTTGACAAAATGGAAGAACGTTCAGAAAAGAAAAAAGGTACTATTCAAAAATATAAAGAGTGGGGTCTCCTCTTATTTGTTGCCATTCCCCTCCCCGGTACTGGTGGCTGGACAGGCGCACTTATAGCTGCACTAATGGATTTAAGATTCAAAAAGTGCTTACCAATTATTGCTTTAGGCGTGTTTATTGCAGGCTTAATTATGTCACTTATAACTTACGGTATATTTTAATTATAAAGCCTTCCTAATAAACGTAGGAAGGCTTAATATATAAAGAGGTTTTTATGAAAAAATGCATTATATTCGGTGCACTCAAAATTAACACCGAAGGCTTTAATTTAAATAAAAACGATAACGATATTGTAATCGCAGCTGATAAAGGCCTTGAAACATTAAAAGAATTAAATATCAAGGCAAATTATATTATTGGTGATTTTGATTCTCTTGGTTATATTCCTGAGGGTGAAAACATTATTAAGCACCCTAAAATCAAAGATGATACCGATACAATGCTTTGTGTAAAAACTGCTTTGAATATGGGTTATAAGTACTTTGAGATTTACGGATGTATCGGCGGTAGACTTGACCACACAATAGCTAATATTCAAACAGCTTCCTATATTGCCGATAATAATGGTGTTGCGGTATTTTTTGATACTGAAAGCAAAACAGCATTAACGGTTATTAAAACCAACTCAATAAGTTTTTCGACTGATTGTAAAGGGAATATATCAGTCTTTTCTTTATGTGACAAATCAGTTGGGGTAAACGAGAAAGGCTTGCTTTATGAGCTTTCAGACGCTGTTTTAACGGCAGATTTTCCTTTAGGGGTTAGTAATGAGTTTATGGGTAAAAGCTCTTCAATTAGCGTTAAAAACGGCAAATTATGTATCATTTGGGATAATAAAACAGGTAGTTTCAATTTTGGAGGCAATTTATGAATAATAATATGAATGACATCAAAGGTGCAATATTTGACTTAGATGGTACTGTTTTCGACTCTATGCATATCTGGAGTGATATAGGCTTAAGATTTTTAAATGAAAAAGGGGTTGAGCCTGAGCCCGGTATAGAAGATGAATTTGTTAAAATGAGTATGACTCAAGCGGCTGAATATTATATAAAAAATATTGACCCAACCGAAACTGTTTTAGGTATTGTTGAAGCTGTTAATAAATTAGTTGAAGGCTTTTATTATAATGATGTCCTTTTAAAAGACGGTGTTAAAGAATTTTTGGAATTCTTAAAGCAAAGAAACGTTAAAATGTGCGTTGCAACTGCAACAGATAAGCATCTTGTTGAAAGAGCACTTATCAGAAATGGTATAAGAGAATATTTTGATGAAATATTCACCTGCACTTCCGTTGGTGCTGGCAAAGACTCCCCTGTTATTTACGATAAAGCTCTTGATTATTTAGGCACAGATAAAAGTAATACATATATATTTGAAGATGCTCTTTACGCAATTGAAACAGCAAATAAAGCAGGATATAAAATTTTAGGTATTAAAGACGTTTCAGAAAAGGCCGACCCAGAAACAGTTAAATCCTTCTGCAACTTCTATATTGAAAGCTATTCTGAAATTTATAAATATTTTGATTAAAAATTCAACCCAAAACATTATAAGATAAGAAAAAACTGACAGATTTTCATCTGTCAGTTTTTTTGCATATTGAAGTATTATTCAATGTTTAATCGGTTGTTTCATCGCTTTCCTCAGTGATTATTTCTGAATCAACATCACTTTCAGATTGTTTTTCAATAACGTCTTCCTCAATAACCTCTGCAACCTCTTCTATAACAGTATCTTGAGTTTCAACAGCTTCGGTTTCAACTGTTGCCTCAACATCTTCATCTGGATTGTAGTTTTCATCCATAAGCTTAAGGAATAAATCTTTATCGATCTTTTGAATTTTAAGAAGTGTATCACCAATAAGAGTAAGCTTATCTTCATGCTCTGTTAAAATCTCGTAGCAACGATTTTCACATTCAGTAATAATCTTCTTAATTTCTTCATCAATTAAAGTTGCATATGTGTCAGAATAATTTTTTGTATGGTTATAATCCATACCTAAAAATACTTGGTCATTATCTTTACCGTAAACAACCGGACCTAGTTTTTCACTCATACCGTAACGAGTCACCATAGAACGAGCCAAGTCAGATGCACGAGAAATATCGGATGAAGGACCTGACCAAACACCGCCAATTTTAATTTTTTCGGCTATTCTACCACCCATTAAGCTTATAATTTCATCAAGGAATTCATCTTTACTCATATAAGCATTTTCTTCAACTTGGCGGTAAAGCGTATAACCACCCGCCATGCCACGAGGAATCATAGAAATTTCATAAACGGGATGAGAACTCTTTAAGAAATATGAAACAACAGCGTGACCTGCTTCGTGGTAAGCGGTGATCTTCTGGTCTCTTTCAGTAAATTTATGAGATTTCTTTTCAGTACCAACCTCAACCTTTACAACAGCTTCGTCAATTTCTTTCATTGTAATAGCTTTTTTATTACGTTTAGCTGCAAGAAGAGCTGCTTCATTCATAAGGTTTTCAAGGTCTGCACCAACAAAACCGATTGTACCGTGAGCAACTGTTTTTAAGTCAACGTCGGGTGCAAGAGGTTTATTCTTTGCATGTACCTTTAAAATCTCTTCTCTACCCTTTAAATCGGGTCTGCCAACGGTAACCTGTCTGTCAAAACGACCGGGACGCAAAAGTGCGGGGTCAAGAATATCAGGACGGTTAGTTGCAGCAATAATTATGATACCTTCATTGTTGCCGAAGCCATCCATCTCAACAAGTAACTGGTTAAGGGTCTGCTCACGTTCATCGTGACCGCCACCCATACCTGCACCTCTATGACGGCCAACAGCATCAATTTCATCAATGAAAATGATTGAGGGTGCACTCTTTTTAGCCTGGTCGAAAAGGTCACGAACACGTGACGCACCAACGCCAACGTACATTTCTACGAAATCAGAACCAGAAATTGAGAAGAACGGAACGTCTGCTTCACCTGCAACTGCTCTTGCAAGGAGAGTTTTACCCGTACCGGGAGGGCCTACAAGAAGAACACCCTTGGGAATTCTTGCACCCAGCTCGGTGAATTTACGTGGGTCACGAAGGAACTCAACAATTTCCTGAAGCTCTTCCTTTTCTTCATCAGCACCTGCAACCTCTTTAAAGGTTGTTTTTCTTTTTTCATCCTTACCAAATTTAACTCGTGCTTTACCAAAGCCCATTGCACGATTGTTTTCACTTGTAATAGAGTTATTCATCTTTTTCATAAAGAGATAACCGCCACCGATTACAAGAACGCCACAAAGAATAGCGGGTAAAAGCTGAATCCATATATTATATGAATTACCTGAAACGTAATTATATTTGATTGGAGCTTTAGGATTTGCTCTGTTGTATTCAACAACAGCTTCGTGAATATCATCAACAAAAAGGCTTACGTTAGGAACTGAATACTTACCTGAAGTGCCGTCCTTGAGCTTGAAGGTGAGATTACCCGAGCCGATATTCAACTCGTATTCAACAACCTCGCCTTTATCAAACAACTCTATAACCTGATAATATTCAAGCTTACTGTTTTTTGCAGTATCGCTAGTAGAGAAACTAATAAGTAACACAACAATAAGCGGAATGATTATATAAGGCAAAAACGCCTTAATTTTGTCGCCGTTTTTTATAACAGCTCACCTCTTTCAATATATTTAAACAAAAAGTTTATTAGTCGTTATAAACAGATTCTTTTAAAACACCGATATATGGAAGATTTCTATAATGTTCATCATAATCAAGACCGTAACCGACAATAAATTCATTAGGAACCTTACTGCCGATATAATCAGCATAGATATCTGCTTCTCTTCTTTCGGGCTTATCAAAAAGAGTGCAGATTTTAATGCTCTTAGGATTACGAGCTAAAAGAATTTCTTTAATATAGCTAAGTGTACGACCACTGTCAAGAATATCTTCAACAATTAAAAGGTCTTTGCCTTCTATTGAAGCATCAAGGTCTTTGATAATTTTAACTACGCCTGAGGTTTTAGTGCCTGCGCCGTAGCTTGAAACAGCCATAAAGTCAATAGTACAAGGGATATCAACAGCTCTCATTAAATCTGCCATAAAAATAATTGAGCCTTTTAAAATGCTGACAATCATTAAATCCTTGCCCTTGTAATCCTCTGCAATTTGTTTGCCGAGTGATTTGACTATATTTGAAAGCTCTTCTTCTGAAATAAGAACTTTTTTAATATCATTTTTCATATCATTTCCTATCATTATATTTACCCCTTACAGAAATAATATTATCAGAATTTGATGTAACTTCGCAACGTTTATTAACACCAAATCCATAAACCCATACAACACCGCTTTCATCACATAAAACAGGGATACTGTCACGTAATTCTAACGGAATATTTTCTTCACAGAAAAGCTTTTTTAAAGATTTTGTAACGTTTCGTTTCCTTAAAGTAATTTTATCACCGCATTCACGGCTTCTAAGGGATAATTTACCGTTAATTTTATCAAAATCTATCAAATTATCTAAAGATAAACAGTTAATTTTCTTTGAACAATCAGTTAACTCACACTTGATAGTGTAGTTATTAAACAACACCTCAAACGGTATTTCAAGATTATCAACAGAATCGGTTTTGAAATCATTAGTCAAATAAAAAAACCTTAACTTGCCTTGTTTTACCTCTGCGAAAATATCACCTTTAACTTGCAACCTGCCACCGTTTGAAAGAAGCTGGTATAAAGATAAAACCTGATGCCTTTCAAGCGTAATGGGTGAAAAATTTTTAAAAGCAGATATTAAAACTCTTGTTGCAACAGCCTTTTCAAGTGCCGAAATAGCAGCTGCATCATAATAATTCTCTGATATTGTTGCTTTATTTAGCTGATTACTACTGTAAGCATCCAAAAAGCTCTCAATATCAGCACAATCATTGCAAAACTGAGTGATTTTATTAAGAGAATCGCTGTTTAATTCATTCATAACAGGCAAAACATTATGCCTTATTTTATTACGTGAATAATCATCCGAAAGATTTGTACTATCAGTTACAAATGATAAACAGTTTTCCCTGCAATAGCCTTCAATCTCTTCTCTACTGCAATCAAGTATTGGTCTTACTATATTGTTTCTGACGTAAGGAATACCGCAAGCACCTTTAAGCGAAGAGCCTCTTGATAAATTAAAAATCAAGGTTTCAGCATTATCGTTTTGATTATGAGCGGTAGCAATTTTAGAAGACTTATCGCAAAGCTCGTTAAATGCTTCGTAACGTGCTTTTCGACCTGCTTCTTCAAGTGATACTTTACTCTCTTCAGCAAGCTTTACACATTCAATCTCAACAAGCCTAAAAGGAATACCGTTTTCTTCACAAAAGCTTTCAGCAAAGTCGGCATCTCTTTTAGCTTCATCGCCCCTTATACCGTGGTTAACGTGCACGGCAGTCAGTGAATAAGAAAACTCATTTTGAAATCTATGTAAAAGATGCAAAAGACAAACTGAATCAGCACCGCCGGAAAATCCAACAACAACCTTATCAACACCAGTAAACATAGAGTGTGAAACAGCTGTTTCATAAAATTTACGTGAAACGATTTCTGTAAAATTACTCATCTCTATACTCCAAGGTTGAGAAAAGCGTATATTGAGCATCCCAATGAAGCTTAATCCTTTCAGTCGGACCATGTCTGTTTTTAGCAACGTCAACGTCTGCCTGAGTCAAGTCTATTTCATCAGGATTCTGTGAGCTGCTTTTATAATAACCCTCACGGTAAAGCATCATAACGATATCAGCGTCCTGCTCGATTGAACCGGAGTCACGAAGGTCGGAAAGCATAGGTCTGTTTGAAGATTTGCCATTCTTTTCAGGTCCACGGGACAACTGACAGCAAACAACAACGGGGATCTTTAAATCCTTAGCGAGCATTTTAAGGCTACGAGTGATTTCTGTAACCTCCTGCACCCTATTCTCTTTCTTTTTAGCGGATTCCATAAGGCCTAGATAGTCGATAATAATGCAATCAACGTCTTTTGCTCGTTTTATTTTCGATTTAATTTCAGGAACGGTAATTGTTGATGTATCATCAAAATACAAATTACATTTCGTTAATCTATCGGTAGCCTCTGCAAGTCGCATCCACTCATCAGGCGAAATTTCACCCGAACGTAGCTTATTACTTTCAACACGGGCTTCGGTTGATAGCACACGGGCTGCAAGCTGTTCGTTAGACATCTCAAGAGAGAAGAAAACAACCTTTTTACCTGTCATACCAACATTTCTGCCGATATTTAAAGCAAAGCTTGTTTTACCCATCGCAGGACGAGCACCGATAAGAATTAAGTCAGAACGGTTAAGACCCGAGGTAATTTCATCTAGCTTTGAAAAGCCTGTAGGAATACCTTTAAACTCCTCAGCGTTTTCAGAAGAAATCTGAACAAGATTAGGGTAAACCTCGGCTGAAATAACATCAATAAGGCGCTGTAAGGAGCCAGTTGATTTACCTTTTCTTATATCGTAAATCTTTTGCTCTGCAGAGTCGAGAAGCTTATCAGCATCTGCACCGCCTTCAACGGCTGAATCAATAGTTTCTCTTGAAATGGTAATAAGAGAGCGCAAAAAATACTTCTCTCTAACGATTTTGCAGTAGTTTTCAACGTTTGCTGCTGAAGGAACTGACTGAGCAATCTGGAAAAGATAAGCCTTATTTGCTTCAGCATCAGAATTTCCTGAGCTATTTAACTTATCGAGAATAGTAAGAGCATCAATTCTTGAACCTAAAGTATCAAGAATCATTACCGCTTCCATAATTTCACGGTGCTGAGGGATATAGAAATAATCAGGCTTAACCTGTGAAAGCACAACAGTAACACACTCAGGATTAATTAAAATTGAGCCAATTACAGCTTGTTCAGTCTCAAGACTGTAAGGCATTGTAATACTGTCTAAAGACAGATTTTCATTTTTAGCCATAACTAAAATTCCTTTAATTAAGAATTATTCCTCAACAACCTGTACCTTAAATGGAACGGTTACCTTGGGGTGAAGCTTAACCTCAGCATTGTAAGTGCCAAAGGCTTTTATATCATCAACTGTAATTTTTCTTTTATCAACTGAAATAGCAAACTGTTTTGAAACAAGAGTTGCAATTTCTTTAGCGGTAACCGAGCCGAAAAGTCTTCCGTTAGTACCGCCTTTTGCCTTCATTACGATTGTTTTACCCTTTATTTTTTCACCATTCTCCTGAGCAGCCTTTAATTCTTCAGCAGCTCTGAATTGCTCGGATGACTGTTTATTTTTCATTTCTGAAATAAGCTGTGCATTTGCTTCTGCGGCAAGACCACGGGGAAACAAAAAGTTTCTTGCATAACCGTCAGAAACGGTTACCTTTTCTGTTTTTTTGCCAAGACCTTTAACGTCGGCTTTTAAAATTACTTCCATTTGTATACCTCCGGAAATTTATTTTGAAGAATAATATTTTTCAATAGCGCTGATTAATTTTTTATAAGCGCCGTCTAAATCAGTGTCTTTTAACTGAGTTGCAGCCATCGTACTATGACCGCCACCGCCAAGTAGCTCCATCACAAGCTGAACGTTTTCCTCGCCTAAAGATCTTGCGGAAATCTGAACAACATCTTTGCCGATATACGAAAGAACAAAAGAAGCCTTAACGCCACTTATATTAAGCATTTCATCAGCCGCTTTTGCCGTTACAACCCTGAGATTAGCATCTGATTTATCAGTTTTTGAAATAATGCAATCACCTAAGGTAACTGCTGAGCTGATAATCTCATTTTTAAGAGCAATCATTTCTGCACTTGTTGCGAATAGCTTTTTAACTGCAATTGTATCTGCGTTATTTTCTCGTAAAAAAGCTGCTGCAGAGAAGGTACGTTGGGACGTTCTTAAAACGTAATCCTTAGTATCAAGAACGATACCTGAAAGCAATGCAGTAGAAACTACTGAAGGGACCTTATCCTGTAAGGTTGAATACTCAATAAGCTCTGCGACCATTTCACATGTAGACGAAGACGATGGTGAATGGTAGAACAAATCAGAATCATCAATATAATCATCGGCTCGTCTGTGGTGGTCAATAACAACCTTCGCACCTGCATTGTCATAAAGCTCAGGGCATTCAAGCAACGGCTTACGGTGAGAGTCAACAACAAATAAAAGTGTTTTTTCATCACAAAGCTCAACCGCTTTTTCTACGCTAACAAACTCTTCAAAGCCCTCGCTTCTTGAAAAATCAACTAAACCTCTTGCTAAGGTTGTTGCTTCATCACAAACAACGAGTGCAGGAATACCGTTAGCCTCAGAAAAGAACTGTAAGCCCATTGCAGAGCCGATAGCATCATAATCGGAATACTTATGACCAACGATTAAAACATTATCATATTTTTTAATAAGTGTTGCAATATTAGCAGCAGTTTGTCTCGGTGAAACACGGGAATTATCGTTTGCTCTGTTTGAAACACCACCGTAATACATATAACCGTTTTCAGTGTAAACTGCGGCTTGGTCACCACCTCTACCAAGCGACATATCAAGAGCCTTTCTTGCCCATATTTCACAATCCTTGAAATTATCACCAGTACCAACGCCGATAGAAAGGGTTGCATTTATTGCAGTTGTACCCTGCTTATAATTTCTGATTTCATTTAATACCGAGAACTTGTCCTCACAAAGATTATCAAGACAACGTTTCTCACCGATTACTAAAAAGCTACCGTTACCCGTTATCTTAGTAATAACGTTTTCGTTTTTTAACCACTTCTCAATTTTCGCTTCTATTCCGCTTGTCACAAGAGCAAATTTACTATCGGTAAACTGACGTGAAAGCTGCTCAATGTTGTCAACAAGGATATGCATAACGAAGGGTCTCGATAATTTATATTCAGCCTCTGTTTCTTTGTAGTATGTATCATCAAAGAAATAAAAGCAAAGCATAGGGTTAGATACGCTTTTAATTTTTGTGATAAAAACAGAATACTTTTTATCCTCAAACTCAGCAGAGGTAAAGGATTCTAACGAGTACTTTGAGTATTTAAAATCAGGTATAAAATCACGAATTCTTAGTGTTTTACTTCCGTCTGCAATTATATCCTCAGAAAATTTTGAATTATACCAGACGATGTTACCATGATTATCACAAATAACACAAGGTAATGGAAAAGTATCAACTGCAGAAACCTTTTTACCTGATAGCGATTTATTAACTTGTGAAACGTATTTTCTCGTTGCCTTTAAAGATAAAGCCGCATAAAGCACGTCAATAAGCAAAATCAATAAGAATGCACTTAAAAAAACGATACCCATTTCTGTATTGAAAATAAATCCAAGCACCGAAAAAACAAGTAATAATACCGCCGCAAAAAATCCTGCAGGGTTTTGATAAAAAAGAGCAAGAGCTTTCATAACACTCCCCCTTTACGAAAAATTATACTTCTAAAAGAATCGGTAAAATCATAGGACTACGTTTTGTTTTTTCATACATTAAACGCGAAACCTCGTCTCTGATTTTAATGTTCATAGCATTTATATCAAAGCTATAAGGCGGAAAGCTATCAATAACCTTCATTGAAATCCTTACTGCTTCGTTCATTAAGAATTCGGCTTCCTTTACGTAAACAAAGCCTTTTGAAACAACCTCTGGTCCGCTTAAAAGCTCGCCAGAAGCGCCGTCAATAGTAGCGGCAATAATAATTATGCCATCCTGACCTAAATGAAGGCGTTCCTTCATAACTCTAGCACCAACGTCACCTACGCCATAACCATCAACGTAAACCTTACCGCTAGCAACGGTGCCTGAAACCGAAATGTTTCTGTCACTGATAGAAACCTCATAACCATTATCAGCAATAAGAATATTGTTTTTATCAATGCCTACGCTTTCAGCAAGCTTTGCGTGATAACGTAAATGCTTTTGTTCACCGTGAACAGGAATAAAGTATTTAGGTTTAACAAGAGAAAGCATTAATTTAAGCTCCTCCTGACAAGCGTGACCGGAAACGTGAACGTCATACATTTTTTCGTAAATAACGTTTGCACCCAGTCTTAGAAGGTCGTTAATTACTCTATAAACAGTTTTTTCGTTACCGGGAATCGGTCTTGCAGAAATAATTACGCAATCGTTATAGCCTACAGAAACCTTTCTATGACCGCCTGATGCCATTCTAGAAAGAGCAGACATCGGCTCACCCTGGCTACCCGTTGTAATAATTACAAGTCTGTCGTCAGAATATTTTTTTATTTCATCAATACTGATTAAGGTGCCATCAGGGATATTAACATAGCCAAGCTCAGACGCAATAGAAACAACGTTTTCAAGGCTTCTGCCTGAAAGGGCAACCTTTCTGCCTGTATTCGCGGCAATATCGATAATCTGCTGAACTCTGTGAATATTAGAAGCAAAGGTTGCGATAATGATTCGTCTGTCACCTGCTTGATTAAAGAGATTTTTAAAGGTTTCACCCACTTTACTCTCGCTTTGACTGAAGCCGGGCTGTTCAGCATTTGTTGAGTCTGAAAGAAGACACATTACACCTTCGTTACCTAACTCAGCAAAACGCGATAAATCAATTATTTCACCGTCAATGGGGCTTGTATCAATTTTAAAGTCACCCGTTTGTACAACTGTACCTGACTCACATTTAATAGCAAGAGCAACTGCACCTGGAATAGAATGATTAACGTGAATAAATTCAACGTCAAAATCACCGAGAGAAACGGTATCTCCCGCCTTGACAATATGAATAACAACCTCATTATCAAGCTTATGCTCACTTAACTTACCGCGTATAAGACCTGCAGTAAGAAGCGTTGCATAAACCGGCACTTTTATCTTCTTTAAAAGGTAACACAAAGCTCCGATATGGTCCTCGTGACCGTGGGTGATAACAACACCCTTAATTCTGTCCTGATTTCTTTCAACGAAAGTAAAATCTGGTATTACAAAATCTACACCGAGCTGGTCAGATTCAGGGAAAGAAAGACCGCAATCAACAACAAGCATAGATTTACCGTATTCATAGCAGGTCATATTCTTTCCGACTTCGTTTATACCACCAAGAAATGAGATTTTAATAGGCTCCATTCTTTGAGGCGGAACGATTTTGGAATATTTACCGTGCTTCTTTGACTGCTTTGAAAAATTCTCATTTTTTGTAATCGTAGAATCGGTAGCTTTCTTGCTAATTTTCTTAGTTGCTTGAGAAGCAGCCTTACTATTAGCCTTTTGCTTTGATTTAGCTATATTTTTCTGTGTTGATTTGTTTGATTTTTTCTCAGTTTTTTTCGAAGCTTTACTATTCTTTTTTTGCATATTTGCATTATCTGAAACCTGAGAAATATTTTTTTTATTGTCTTTAGCCATAATTTACTCCTAAAATGAGTTTTTATATATGTAACACCGTTTGATTTACAAACGGTAAAATATCCTATTTTAGTTATATTATTTTACTATTATTGATAAATATTGTCAAGGGAATTACCACCATTTTACATTTTGTTAATATCATCAATTAATGCATCTAAATCTTTAAATAATTCCTCAGACGCTGCAGCGTCTGAAAATTTAGTAATAAGCTTGATTTTTTTTGCACTTGGATTCAATTTTAACAACCAATTATCTGCTATATTCATTATACAAACGTTACCGTTTTTATATTCAATTTTTTTGTTAAACAAAAAATTATTCAGGAACTTACCTATGCTGTCTTTATACACGTATTCCCTTTCAACAGTTCTCATTTTTTCAAGATTTTTTAAAAAATTGTGCAAATTTTCTGTACTTATATCAACATACGAAATAATCATTAACAGAAGAACAAGAGCATCTTTTTTATAAAGCTTTGATATTAAGCTATCAGTGTTTTCATATAATTTTAAAAACTCAACAGCATTTAGTAAATCATCGTGACAAAAGCTTTTGTTTTTGTTAACCAAGCTAAGTTTGTTATCCGAAATATCGATAAAGAATTCAATATTGAGCATTGAATTATTTGTAATTTTATTTGTCTTTAATAGTTGTTTAAGCAATCTATCTATTGTCAAACAATCACTTAAAATTTTATATTCATTTAAAATACCAGCCGGTAACAGGTTCTTTAAATCTCTTAAATAAACCTTGCTTATTCCCCTGATTTGCTTGACTTTTTTTACATCCTTGAAGGCTATAAATTCTTTTTTTTGTTTTCGATAGATAAACAAAAGGTTATATAAACTAACAACGTTTAATTTCTCACAATTTTCATTGTAAATCTCAAGAAAAACAGTGTTTTTGTTAATAGAAAAATAAAAACAAAAATTCAATTGACAAAATAATGCTGTATAAAATAATTTAGACAAAAAAGACGAGCCGATATCAAAGCAGTCACATCCACTTGAACATAATCCTGATATGAATGCTAATTTTACTGTCTTACAATAATTATTATCATCAGATGCAACGCAAACTGACGGACTTTTAAACACATTACCGAAACAAGCGCCTAATTTACACGCTGAAACAACGTCAAGATTAGAAAAACAAATTTTTTCACTGTTTAATTTAATGTCATTTTTAATTTCATTAATAAAGCTATAAGCTTGTATTTCGGGTAAAACTACCGCACGGTTTTCAATAAACATTCCGTCGCCAATAAGTGAATCAAAACCGATAACACAGTTATTAAGAATTGCAGCACCTCTTTTAACTGACGAGTTTTTACCGCATATTGAATTTTCAATAATACAATCCTCGGAAATATAAGAATTTTCGCATAAAATACCTTTGCTAATTCTACTGTTTTTCGCAATAAGCGTGTTTTTTGTAACAACAGTACAGGGACCGATAACTGACCCTTGTTCAATTTGTGAATTTTCAGAGATATAAACCGGTGGGATTATCGTGTAATCACCTTTCGGTAGATTACCGTATGTGTGTATACCCCCTGCAACACTAGGTAAAAGCACATTTGTTTTACCGTTCAAAACGTCAAAATGAAGCTTTTTATAAGAATAATAAGTATCCAAAAACGTATGATAAAACGTTGGTTTTATCACTAAACAACAGCTTTTCAATAACTCTTTAACACTATTTAATGAATGCTTATTCATCAAGCACAATTTAAATTTATCATTATCGATTATTGAAAAAACGAACTTATAATCGCATTCATAAAAGTGGCCTACAAAACCAATAGATTTATTAAGATTTTTAATCAAATCAGTAACCGAAAAATCGAAAAAGCTGTTCTCATAAAAAAAGACTGAATAATCCTCATCTGATTGTTCAATATATTTTTTTACAGTTAAAATATCACTGTTTTTAACATTAATTTTCTCAATTTTTTCACCAAATTCAAGACAAGCTACCTGATAATCCGATAAGCTTTTATCAAAAATTTTTATATCATTATAAGAAAAAAATCCTAAATTTTCTATTTCATTTGGCCTCTCATCGACAGACAACACAAACGCAAGCATTTAAACACCTCTATTTGATTATTGCCTGATTTATAAAATTTAACAAAATTTTTATTTAAATAAAAGCAAATAAACTCTTTTAATTAAAAATACTTTGTGATAAAATGATGATACATTAACACAAAGGATTTGTTTTATGATAAAAGTAGAAATATTTACTGACGGAGCCTGTAGCGGTAACCCCGGTCCAGGCGGTTGGGGCGCAATTCTAAGATGCAACGGCACAGAAAAAGAGATAAGTGGCGGAGAAAAAGATACAACAAATAACAGAATGGAACTAACAGGTGTTATAGAAGCTTTAAAGGCTCTTAAATTTCCTTGCGACGTTACAATTACAACTGATTCAAAGTATGTTTACGATTCCATAACAAAAGGTTGGGTCTATAAATGGAAGGAAAACGGGTGGAGAAAGCCTGACAAAAAGCCCGCTTTAAACCCTGATTTATGGGGCGAATTGCTCAGCTTACTTGATACTCATAACGTGACTTTTAATTGGGTTAAGGGTCATAATGAGCACCCTGAAAACGAAAGATGCGACAAATTAGCGGTTGCAGAATGTGAAAAATTTAAATAACATACAAAAACTCATTCAAATTTTATCTGATATTACAGGTATATTATGAAATATATAAATAACGAAATAAAAGCGGTTTACTGTTCGTTGGTTGAACAGTAAACCGCTTTTATTGAATATAAACACATTTTATTTTTTTAAAGCAGCGTTTACAATATCTTGATATGAATTAACAGTAATTTCTTCCGATATAGAACCATTAATGGCATAAAGTTGTTCTTTTGTCGGCTCTGAATGATTATTCGAAAAGCGTTCAGCTTCAAAAACATCTATGACATTACAAATACCATCACCCGTCAGGTCGTTTTTTACCGATAATTTAAATTCGTTTACTTTTTCGCCGTCTCTGAACACTGAAACAATGCTTCCGGTGCCCAAAATATCATAATTATTTTGTGAAACCGCAGGTGATACAGAGAGGGTAACTGATGGCTCTTGTGAAACAACTGTACTAAAATCACTTAGATCCGATAAATCTGTATAAATCACACCATTTATATAGTCTACATAAGAATTATCCGTTGCAGATATATCGATAATTATATAATCAATACCATTTTCAACGGCGTAATCAAAACCAACACTATCATAATAACAGTAAATTGTTCCGCTAAATCCTTCGAACGCATCATAATCTATAAAGGATACACTTTTCGGTATCAGAATTGAAGAACAATTGTCCAAGCCATCGAATGAACAACCAGCTAAGGTTTTTAAACCTTCAGGTAAAATTAACTCGTTGAGCGAAGAGCAACAGCTAAAGGCAAATTCATCAATAAAAATCAAACTTTCACCAAATTCAACAGATGTCAGGTTACTACAAGAATTGAATGCAAATTGACCAATAGTCTCAACACCCTTTCCTATCTTAAGGGACACAAGACTTTCACATTCATTAAAAGCAAAATTGCCAACACTTTTTACTCCGTCACCAATTTTAACAGTTGTAAGTTTTGAACAAGAAGAAAAACAATCGTCAGGAATAGACGTTACTTTGTCACCAATAACCAAGTTTTCGAGATTAGAGGTAGAAGGCATATAAGAAAGTAAACATGTACTGTTGACAAAAATTTCTTTAATATTGGGGGAATTCAAAAAAGGATAACTACCACAATTAACTATACCGCAACCAACATTAAGCTTAGTAATACCCTCACATTTGGAAAAAGCACCACTACCTAAACTTTTAACATTATCTGAAATTGTTACAGAAGTAAGCGAAGAACAATTGTAAAATGCGTCTTCACCTATCGTTGTAAGCTTTAAAGGAAACTGCACAAAAAACAGTTTACCGCAATCCGAAAAGGCGTAAGAACCAATAGTATCAAGAGACTCAGGAAAATGGATTGAAGTTAATTCTGTACATTGATAAAAAGCAAACTCATCCAAAAAGGTTACACTATCAGGTAAATTGATAGATACAAGTGACGTACAAGAGTCAAAAGCTGAATTCCCGATGGTTGTTAACGTTTCGGGAAAAGATATAGAAGTGAGAGAAAAACAATCAGAAAAAGTGGAGTCACCAATTTCAGTTATTTCGCCGACGATATCAACAAAAACAAGATTTGAGCATCCACAAAAAGCACCTGAACCAATTGAAGAAACGCTATCAGGAATTGTAACAGATTTAATACCTTCACAGGAACTAAAAGCATACTCCAAAATAGCTGTTACTGGCAATTCATCATAAACAGAAGGTATTATAACATCACCTTCAGCCGTTGTTTTACAATCGGATACTGAGTATGATTGGTAATCCTCATTCAATTCAAAGCTGAGACAGCTTACATCAAACGCATTTGCTTTGACAAACAAAGAGTTAAAGCCGGTTTCAATACAATGGTTACTAGAAATAATGCTGATAACCAAAACAAAGGACATAATTAAACTAAAAAGCCTTTTCACACAATACCTCCAAGATAATCAAACGCAACCTTTATCCTACACTTTAATTATATCATTAAATTTGAAATTTTCAACAAAAAAAATAAAAGTTCACCATTTCCAATAGCAAACTTTTATCAAATATATTCAAATTGCACAAAACTATTCAATAATTAACTGAATCTATAATCTGCTTAACCGTATCAGCAATGGCCTTTGCTGTATTGGGCCCCATTGAATTAGTTTCTTCATAATGACGGCGATTGTGGTGGTCTCTGCCGTCATTAAGATACGGCATTTTTTTATCTAAAACAAAGTCATTAGGCGGTAAAACATACCCAAGTTCATCGTTTGCAAGTCCAAAAATTAAAATTTCTTTGTCGCCAACAATATCGCAAAGCAAATCAGGGTTAATTTCAGGTCCCTTTCCCGTGCCTGATTCTTCGGCACTTAAAGCACCGCCAAAAGCAAGCTCGGGGAATAATTCACAAGGTAAAAGAAGAATTTTCTTACCGCCTATTTCGAAATAGGTGATTTCAGATTTTAAACACCAAAAGTTTGGCGATTCTTTTCTTGCAAATTTATCTGCATACAACAAACCTACTTCACAAGCAATAGTTAAAACAGGATTTTCAACGTCGGCATAAAACTCTTTTCTTGCAAAATTAATATTTGCATCAAGCTTGATATCATTGTCGATTTTCATAGCATAATCGGCGAGCTTATAGCCTATGTCACGGGTAGATTCAATGAGTCTGAATTCCTTCCTCAAGGTGTTTTCCTCAGGGATATCCATACTAATCATACCACCAATTGCACCAACGCCGTAAAGCACGTCTGCACCTGTTGTTTTCTTGATTTTTTCACGTAAATAGCAAGGAAAATCTGCACTTACAAGGTGGTTACAGCCTTGTAAGGACTCTGAATGAGAAGCAAAATTAAGTATCCATATTTCGTTACTGTTATCATCGGGAACAAATTTAAAACGGGTAAGTGTTTTTGAATAAACAATCGGTGTTCTTATATCCTCTTGCATATCAGGAACTTCAATTGTACCGAGGTAAAGCTTACCGTTTTTTCTGTTTGTATATGCATCGTAAGCACTGAAAAGTACGGCGTCAAAAAGCTCTTTCATAAACTTTTCATTTTTACCTGAGAACGGTAACGGTCCCCAAATACCCATAGTATCAATGCCTGCATGATTATGAGTTGAAAAAACGTTAATGCTTCTGCAACCCGTTTCTTTGCTAAAATCGGAAAGCATTTCACGAATTTTATTAACGTCTTTATTCAAAAGACCAACGATATCAAGTGAAATAAATAATACTCCGCCTCTGCCGGAATTATCGTCCATCCAAACTGCATGAGCATACTGAGGGTCAATTACACCCTTAGCCGGGTTATTTTCTCCATAACCCGCAATATAATATTTTTTCTTTTCGATATCATCAGGTAAAATAATCTTTTTACCAAAGCCGATTGTGTACGTGTCTTTACCATCAGCTTCAGCGAAATCAACAAAGGTACCGCTCAGCTTTCTTGCAGGCTTTGATTTTAAAGAGGCTTTGCCTCGCAATTTTATAAAGCCTGTTAATGCTTTAGAAACGATAGAAGTATCCATCCCCTACACTCCTTCAATTAAGCTGAATTATAATCTTAACCCAGCTTTTTTCTTTCTTTATAATCAGGCATAAACCTTTCTACAAACTCATAAAAGGCTCTACTATGATTATGGTGCTTAATATGTGCAAGCTCATGAACAACAACATAGTCTATAAAACGTTCATCTTTATCCATTAAGTACAGAGAAAAGTTAATATTATTTTCTCCCGAGCAAGAGCCGTATCGCTTTTTTGCAGAGTTGATTTTTATGCTTTTTGGGTAAACACCCATAATTGAAGAATAATACTCAACCTTATCGGGTAAAACCTCTTTTGCCTTTTTACGTAAAAGCTTAATATCATCTTCGGTATATTCTCTCTTAGTTTTTTTACGGTTAAATTGCTTTAAAACCGCTTTTTCAAGCCATTCTTTTTTATCTAAAACATAGCTTTCAATTTCCTTTTCAGAAACTCTGTAAGGTGCCCTGACAGTAATATTACAATCAGAATCTACTTGAATTGAAAGTGTTTTTCTGCTTGAACGAATAATTTTATACTCAAAAATCATAATTTAAAAACCATTTTTGTATTCATCAAGAGGTTTTCCGCCTCTTTCTAAATACTCCTTATAAAGCTTTTCTTTATATTCTTTTGTGTATTCATACGACCAGAGATTATAAACACCGCTAAAGCTTTCAAAGGTTTCATCCGGGTAAACCTTAACGTTGCCTTTGATGTAAGGCAGAGGTATTTCAACAGTACCGTTTGAAGCTATGTAATAAGCATCTGCAATCTCAATTGACACCTCATTAGCCCTATAATTATGCAGTTCCTCGTCAAATTTAATTTGTGTTACGGGAAAAAGAGCGATACTAGCATCAACTAATCTATAGAAATTTTCAGTTGTACCAAAATGACAGTGGTGAGCCTGTTGAACAATATCAGCCTTTAAATATTCAGGATATCTTGCTTCAAGAATATAGCTTTCTTCGTGTCCTGCATCACCGGGGAAAAGAACCTTTGTATTTTCTGCAGTCATCATAAGAACAACTGATGAATCATTATAATTACTGTTATCACGTGGAAAAACGTCTTCATGGGAGCATAAAACATCAAATTTAAGATTATCAACGTAAAAGCTCTCACCTGTATGAAGCCTAACCCACGGTATTTCAGGGTGCTTTTCGAGTAAGCTATACATCATGTTATCATAGCCCCTATGAGATTGCATCCATTCACCACCGTCACGATGGTCCATACTAACGAAATTAAAGTAAATCTTATCAATTACCGTGTCATTCATAAAGAATTTCAGATAATTCATAAACTGTGCGGTATGGTCCTCGTGACCATGAGAAATAAACCAACCCGCAATATGAATTTTTTCACCGTCAGGTGTTCTTTCTCTTAAAAAGTCATGAATTCTTTCACAATCATTAATTGAATAGGTATGAGCACTGTCAATTATAAAAAACGCACCTGTGCAAGTTCTTATTATATAACACATTCCGCAGTCGATTAGCCTATGGTCAACCTCAAACTGCCAAAGGGTTGTTTGGGCAACAGACTTTAATTTATCGCAAGGGTTAAAAACAGGTAATTCTAACTTTTTATCAACAACTAATCTAATTGTTGAATCGTTTGAAAAGAATCCGACACCGATAAATAAAGAATCATTTTTATAAAATTTAAAATAATTATCAGAAACGGCGTTTTCGTTTAATAAAACAAAACTATTGTTCTCTATTATTTTACACTTTTCCTCGTAATCAATTTTGCTTGAATTTTCAAAAAGTGCCAACTCGCAATCAGTAGCAACTTCATATATTAAAGCATTGCTAAAATCTATAAAATTAATGGTATCTTTAATAAAACTCACAAGCTCATCTCCACTCGTTATTTTCAAGATAATTTATTATCTGCTCTTTAGTGGCTGAAGCCTTACCTTGAATCATAGTATCTCTTCCTCCACCCCTGCCGTTAAGGGTTGAGTTTATTGACCTTGCGACATTTTTCATATCAAGAGAATTACTACCCGCAATATAAGAATAACCATTTTCATCTTCACCCGAAAAAGCTAAAGAAAGAGATGATTTTTCCATACCGTAATTCACAAGATTTCTCATCATATCAGTATCATAAAATGAAGATATAAAATAAGAAATGTTACCCGAATAAATTAAGTTATTTTTATCTGATTCTGCAACCTTATGCTTGAAATTATACAGCTCTCTGTTAACGTCATCAACCTCGTTATAAACACGCTCAACTGCATTAAAAACTTCGGGTTGCTTTGCAGAAAGAAGCTTTGAGACATCGTAAACACTCTTATATTTTTCACGGTAGTCTAAAAGAGCTTTTTGTCCCGCCTTCATTACTAATCTTATACCGCCTCTATGACGCATAAAATCAAGAATTTTAACAATTCCAACCTCACCTGTTCTTTTAACGTGAGGAGCGCAACAAGCGCATAAATCAGTATTTTCAATTTTAACCAGACGAACGTTTTCAGTTAACTCAAGCTTACTTCTGTAATCCAACACAGAAAGCTCATCTTCATCAGGAAACCAACAATCTATATTATAATTTTTATAGATAGCAAAATTGACTTTATCTTCAATATCGTTAAGCTGTTCACGGGTTAATTCACCGTTAAAATCAATGGTAACGTAATCCTCTTCCATATGAAAGCCCACGTTATCGTAGCCATATAGAGAATTAACGATACCTGAAACTATATGCTCGCCACTATGGTTTTGCATTCTTGAAAAACGCTGTTCCCAATCTAATTTACAGGGATATTCAACTCCAACAGAAAGCTCTTTGTCAACAAGGTGTAATACCAAGCCTTCTTTCTCTTGAACATCCTTAACAAATGCATCACCAATATAGCCGGTATCAGGCTTCTGACCGCCCCCCTCGGGGAAAAATGCAGTTTTATCAAGAGTTACAAAAAAACCATCAGTGCAGGCATCACACGATAGGATAACTGCACTGAATACATTTATATAAGAATCATTATAATATAATTTTTCTGTTATCATTTTTAACCTCTATAGAATGCCAACGAAACGGCAAGAATGTATTGAGCTGAATAATACAAAATATGATTTAAAATAATGGAGGATCTGCTATTTCTCTTTTTCTCATCCTTTGCAAAATAAATACCTGAAAGCACTGCATCAGATAAGAGGAATAACGTTAAACCAACACTATGCAACACGGTATGTACTGATACGCCTTCTGTAAAAATCACACTGAAGCTCAGAGCATCGGTGAAACCTAAAATAGCGGAATACATTATAGTTATGAGTTTAAATTTATTATAATCGAGCTTCATTAATTTCTCGGTAACGGGCACAGAAATTATAAGAGCAACTAAACCGAATAACGCATAAGCATAATTACCGAAAGAAAGCTCATAGCTAAAGAAAATGGAAATAATATAAAATAAATGTCCTATTGAAAAGGAAGTAAAGCCACCCTTTAAATAAACGTCGTGATCTTGCGGATAAACGTATTTTAAATCTAAAGAAACGTCACCAAGAAGTCCGAAAACTGCACCGATAACAGCAGGAATTCCAACTAAAAGCGGTACATTATCATTGAAAGCAAAAGCAGTAATTGCAGTAAATACGAAAAACGCACTTGATAACGCCTTCAGCATCAACAAACGAGGTGAGCTGTTGTGGGTGCGTTTAATAGTGAAAACAGCTGTTAAAACAAGACCGATAGTTAAAAATATAATGTACATTACCTATTCACTCCTCAAACAAATTTTATCATATCGAAAATTAAAATTCAATCAAAGTAAAAAGATACAGTTGCATAATTTTAGTGTTAGATATTTGTGCATTTTAACGATAAATTTACACTTGATTTTAACGCTGAACAGTGATAATATTAGTTTAAAGTTAATACGCCAATAACTTTACGCAAACACAGACAACCGTTCACGAATTTGAACGGTTGTCTGTGTTTTTTTGTGCTTTTTTCTTTGTAATTCCAATATAGAATTTTTGGCAATTTATACAAAAAAGAATTAAATTGTTTTTAATATAAATAATTACATTATATATTGATTTATATGCCACTTTGTTGTAAAATTTATTATATATTTTTGTATCTTGAGGTAAATTTATGGCTATAGTTACTTTAAAAGAATTATTGACCTCTGCTAACGAGAAAAAAGTATCTGTCGGTGCTTTTTCAGTTGGCAATATGGAAATGATTTTGGGTGCTGTAAGAGCTGCTGAAGAACTTAACACACCTATCATTCTTCAAATTGCCGAGGTAAGATTACCTACCTCACCGTTAGATATTATCGGACCTATGATGGTTGCAGCAGCTGAAAACAGCGAGGTTGATATTTGTGTACACCTTGACCACGGGTTAAATTACGAAACAGTTGAACAAGCACTTGACCTCGGTTTTTCATCAGTTATGCTTGACGGCTCCCTTCTCCCTATAGACGAAAACATCGAATTAACTCAAGAGGTTGTAGAGCTTGCATCTGAATACGGAGCATCAGTTGAAGCCGAGCTAGGCGTTGTCGGTGGCAACGAGGGTGGCGGTAAGGCTAACGAAATTCAGTGCACTGACCCGCTTTCAGCTATCAGGTTTTGCCTTGAAACTAATATTGATGCCTTAGCAGTTGCTATCGGTAATGCTCACGGTAATTACCCCGTTGCACCGAAATTGAGATTTGACATTCTTAAGGCTATTAATAGCGCTTGTAAAACACCTCTTGTGCTTCACGGTGGCACAGGTATTACCCCTGAGGATTTTCAGGAGTGCATAAGAAATGGTATAAGAAAAACGAATATTGCAACCGCAAGCTTTGATGCAGTAACAAATGCCGCAAAAGCTATGTGTAACGCAGATGGTGTTAATTACTTTAAATTATCACAGGCTATGCAGGATGCAGTATACGAAAACGTTAAAAAGCATATAAAAATATTTAACATGGAAACTTTTTAAGCAGGAGTGTTTATTATGAAGTACATTGAATTTGACAATAACAAGGAATTTGACTTAATCCTTTTAGGTCGTGTTGCGGTAGACTTCAATCCTACTGATTATTACTGCCCTCTTTCTCAAAGCACAACCTTCAAAAAATATTTAGGTGGTTCACCTGCAAATATTGCGGTTGGTCTTTCAAGACTAGGAAAAAAATGCGGCTTCTTTGCAAAGGTTTCTGATGATGAATTAGGAACCTTCGTTGAAAACTTCTTTAAAAACGAAGGTATCGATTGCTCACATATCACCCGCTGCACAAACGGTGAAAAAATAGGTCTTACCTTTACAGAAATTCTTTCTGAAACCGAAAGCTCAATCCTTATGTACAGAAATGATGCAGCTGACTTAAAGCTTTCTGTTGAGGATATTGATGAAGATTACATAAAAAAATCAAAAGCACTTCTTATTTCAGGTACTGCTCTTTGCGAAAGCCCCTCAAGAGAAGCTGCTCTTAAGGCAACAATTCTTGCAAAGAAAAATAATATACCGGTAATATTCGATATTGACTATCGTGCTTATAACTGGAAAAACTCAGACGAAATTGCAATTTACTATTCAACCGTTGCTAAATATGCTGACGTTATTCTTGGCTCAAGAGAAGAATTTGACCTTACAGAAAAGCTTATCGGTCTTGACGGTACAGACAGAACAAGCGCTGATTATTGGCATAAGCAGGGTGCAAAAATTGTTATTATCAAGCACGGTAAGGAAGGCTCAACAGCATACACTAATGACGGTGAAAGCTATAATATCAAGCCCTTCCCCGTTAAGCTTTTAAAATCCTTCGGTGGCGGCGATGGTTATGCATCTGCATTTTTATACGGTCTTTTCGAGGGTTGGGAAATTATTGATGCTCTTGAATTCGGCTCTGCTTCTGCGGCTATGCTTGTTGCAAGTCACGCTTGTTCACAAGATATGCCCTCAGTTGAAGCTGTAAAAGAATTTATCAAAAAGGAAAAAGAAGAATACGGTGAAATGATAGCAAGAGGTTAAAAACTATGACTGCTAAATTTAAGAGAATAATATCCGTCTGTCTTTTAGTCGGTTTCTTAGTCGTGCAGATACCTATACTTATCAACGCATATATGTTTGAGTTTTCCAACAGATATATTATTACTGTTGACGAGGCTTCGCTTGAAAGCTATGACTGCGTGCTTGTGTTAGGTGCAGGTGTTTGGGGCAACTCCCCTTCTCATATGCTTGAAGAACGCCTAAACAGAGGCATAGAGGTTTACAATACAGGTTGTACCGACAGAATTCTTATGAGCGGTGACCACGGCAGAGATGAATACGACGAAGTAAACGTTATGAAAGGTTTTGCCGTTGATAGCGGCATTGAGGCTGACACCGTCTTTATGGACCATGCGGGCTTTTCAACATACGAATCGATGTACCGTGCAAGAGATGTTTTTGGTGTAAAAAAGGTAATTATTGTTACCCAGAAATACCATCTTTACAGAGCCGTTTATAACGCTCGTAAATTAGGTCTTGATGCTTACGGAGTTGCAGCAGACGGTCAATACAATTACCATATAGCCGTTAGAACTTACAACAACTCTCGTGAGGCTCTTGCAAGATGTAAGGATTTTATATGGTGCATATTTAAGCCTGAGCCTACGTATTTAGGCGAAGCAATTCCTATACATTTAAGCGGTGAGCTTACCGACGATAAAGTCTAAGGAGATTTGCAGATGTTTGAGAAAATCAACTATAATGAAAACAATGAAAGAATTTTATGTGAAATCGGCGGTAAGCACGCTGATATGAACATGAATATCAAGGTTAAAAAGCTTAATGCTGATGAAGCCTTTAATCTTTATGATGAAGATTGTGAAACTGCATTTTTAATTCTTCAGGGTGACGTTGAAATTTCTTGGAACGGTGAAACAAAAGCTATGACAAGAGAAACACCTTTTGTTAAAGCTGCTTATTGTTTGCATGTTCCTAAATGCACAGAGGTTTCAATTAAAGCAAATAAAGAAAGTGAAATCCTGATTCAGCAGACGGATAATGATATTATATTCACACCCGTTTTCTATACACCCGATATGATTTTATATCAGCATTTCGGCAAAGACCAATGGGAAGGCACGGGCTACAGAATAGTTTCTACTGTTTTTGACTACGATAATGCACCATATTCAAATATGGTTTTAGGCGAGGTTTATAACCAACCGGGCAGATGGTCAAGCTATCCCCCGCACCACCATCCTCAACCCGAGGTTTACTATTATCAGTTTGATAAGCCTCAGGGCTTTGGAGCTGCATTTGTCGGTGACGACGTATACAAGAGTGTGCAAGGTAGTGCAGTATTTATTCCCGATGGTAAAGACCATCAGCAGGTTGTAGCACCCGGTTACGAAATGTGTTATATCTGGATGATTCGTCATATTGATAACGACCCTTGGTTTAAAACAACAAGATTCGTTTCAGACGAGCATCAATGGTTAACAAAATAAATAAGGTAAAAAACTCTAAGGAGTGATTATAAATGGCAATTATGACAATGGGCCAGGCTCTTGTAAAATTCCTTGATAATCAATACGTTTCTTTTGACGGAAAAGAAACTAAATTCGTTGACGGTATTTTTACCGTTTTCGGTCACGGAATTGTTTGCGGACTTGGTCAGGCACTTGATGAAAACCCCGGTGGACTTAAGGTTTACCAAGGCAAAAACGAGCAAGGCATGGCACACGTTGCTGCAAGCTTTGCAAAGCAAAACAACAGAAGAAAAATAATTGCATGCTCATCATCTATCGGCCCCGGTGCCGCTAATATGATTACTGCAGCTGCAACAGCAACGGTTAATAACGTACCTTTACTTTTATTTCCTGCTGATACTTTTGCTTGCCGTCAGCCCGACCCCGTTTTACAACAGTTTGAGCAGCCTTATTCATTAAGCGTTACAACAAATGATGCTTATAAGCCCGTATGCAGATATTGGGACAGAATTGTAAGACCTGAACAGCTTATGTCCGCTATGACAAACGCAATGAGAGTTTTAACTGACACTGCAAACACAGGCGCGGTTTGTATCGCTCTTTGTCAGGATGTTGAGGGTGAAAGCTACGATTACCCCGATTATTTCTTTGAAAAGAGAGTACATAAAATTACAAGAATTGCTCCTGCAGAGGATGAAATCAAAGATATCGCAGCTGCTTTACTCAACGCTGAAAAGCCTCTTGTTATTGCAGGTGGCGGTGTTAGATATTCAGAAGCAGGAAGAACACTTGAGGCTTTCTGCGAAAAGCATAATATCCCCTTTGCTGAAACTCAGAATGGTAAATCAGCCGTACTTTCATCACATAAGCTTAATTTAGGCGGTGTTGGTGTTACCGGTAATCTTTCTGCTAACACAATTGCAAAGGATGCAGACCTTGTTATCGGCGTTGGTACACGTTTCTCTGACTTTACAACTGCTTCGAAATCATTATTTAAAGCTGATGCTAAATTTGCAACTATCAATACTGATAGATTTGATGCATATAAGCTTTCAGCAATTAAAGCTGTTTGCGATGCTAAGCTCGGTATTAAATTGCTTGATGAAATGATTGCGGATTATAAAACTGCTTACACTTCCGAAATTGCCGATGCTAAAAAAGCTTGGTCAGAAGAAATGGCAAAGCTTTCTGAATATATGTATTCAGATGATTTTGAGCCTATTATCAAAGCAAGATACGAGGCTACTATCCCCGAATTTGTTGATAAAATCGGCGGTGTAATCACTCAGACCTCTGCACTCGCATTAATCAGAAGTATAATTGACGAAGATGCTATTGCAGTAGCTGCTGCCGGCTCACTCCCCGGTTGTATGCAGAGAATGTGGACTACTGACGCGCCTAACTCCTACAATATGGAATACGGTTATTCTTGTATGGGCTACGAAATTGCAGGTGCTCTCGGCTCGAAAATGGCTGAGCCCGACAAGGAAGTTTATGCTTTCTGCGGTGATGGTAGCTATTTAATGCTTCACAGTGAGCTTGTAACCTCAATTCAGGAAAACAAGAAAATCAACGTTCTCTTATTTGATAATGCTGGCTTCGGTTGTATTAACAATCTTCAGATGTCAAACGGTATAGGTAACCTTGCAACAGAATTCCGTAAGCGTGACGAAAATGGTAATCTTTTAGGCGATTTAATGCCTATCGATTTTGCGATGAATGCAGCTGCATACGGTGCGAAGACATATACCGCAAAAACCCTCGAAGAGCTTGAAGCAGCTCTTATTGACAGTAAGAAGCAAAACGTTTCTACATTAATTGATATCAAAGTATTACCAAAATCTATGACTGACGGTTACGGTGCTTGGTGGCACGTAGGTATTGCTTCAACATCAGAAAAAGAAGCGGTTAATTCTGCTTATAAAAACAAAGAAGAAAATCTTAGAAAAGCGAGGAAGTTCTAATGCTTGACAAAAACAAAGTAAAACTCGGTATTGCTCCTATCGCATGGACAAATGACGATATGCCGGACCTTGGAGCAGAAAACACTTTTGAGCAGTGCATTTCTGAAATGGCACTTGCAGGCTTTACAGGCTGTGAAGTTGGTAACAAATACCCTAAGGATACAAAGGTGCTTAAAAAAGCTCTTGACCTTCGTGGTATGCAGATTTGTAACGCTTGGTTTTCAACCTTTTTAACAACTAAGCCTTATGAAGAAACAGAAAAAGAATTTATCAAGCACATTACTTTCCTCAAGGAAATGGGTGCAAAGGTTGTTGGTATTTCTGAGCAGGGTCACTCAATTCAGGGCACAGACCTTTCAATTTTCGATGATAAATACGTTATGAATGATGAAGAATGGGACCTTCTTTGCACAGGCGTTAATAAGCTTGGTAAGGTTGCAAAGGATATGGGTATTACCCTTACATTCCATCATCATATGGGTACAGTTGTTCAGACTGCTGCTGAAATTGACAGACTTATGGAAAACACTGACCCCGAGCTTTTCAATCTTCTTTTTGACTCAGGTCACCTTGCATATTGCGGTGAGGATTATATGTATATTCTTAAAAAATACGTTAACCGCATTAAGCACGTTCATCTTAAGGATATCCGCCCCGACGTTATTGCTGACGTTAAAGCAAAGGGTGAAAGCTTCCTTCAGGGTGTAAGAAAAGGTACTTTTACAGTTCCCGGTGACGGTGTAATTGATTTCGAACCCATTTTCGAAGTTCTTGCAGAAAACAACTACGAGGGCTATGTTCTTGTTGAAGCAGAGCAAGACCCTGCAATTGCTAATCCCTTTGAATATGCAGTAAAAGCAAGAAAATATATTGCTGAAAAAGCAGGATTATAATAGAAAGGTGAATTAAAATGTCTGTAGAAAAGCTTAAATATTTTTGCAACGGTAAATTCGTTGAATCAAAAACTGATGTTTGGTATGACCTTCATAATCCGAGCACAGGCGAAATAACGGGCTATGCACCCTGCTGTACAAACGAGGAAGTACTTGAAGCTGTTGAAGCTGCCAAAGCTGCTTACCCCGGTTGGAGAGCAACTCCTGCTGTTAAAAGAGCCCAGATTCTTTACAACGTTAGAAACCTTCTTATTGAGCATATGGAAGAGCTTACAAGAATCGTTGCTGAAGAGAACGGTAAGGTTTGGAGCGAGGCTGAAGGCGACGTTCTTAAGGCTAAAGAAGGAACAGAGCTTGCAACACAAGTCCCCTCTCTTATGATGGGCGAAAGTATGATGGATGCATCAACAGGCTTTGACACTGTTAAATACCGTGAGCCTATGGGTGTATTTGCAGGTATCGTTCCCGTTAACTTCCCTGCAATGATTCCTTTCGGATGGATGACTCCTACTTGCGTTGCTTGCGGTAACACAATCGTTCTTAAGGCTGCATCATTAACACCCCGTACTGCTTTAAGAATAGCTGAGCTTTACAAGGAAGCAGGTATGCCCGACGGTGTTGTAAACGTTATTACTTGCTCAAGAAACGAGATTAACACTCTTCTTGACCATCCCGATATCAAAGGTATCACATTCGTTGGTTCAACTCCCGTTGGTAAACTTATTTACGAAAGAGCTGCTAAAGCAGGCAAGCGTGTTCAGGCTCTTTGCCAGGCTAAAAACCACGCTCTTGTTCTTGAGGATGCACCTATTGAAAGAACGGTTGCAGGTATCATTAACTCTGCTTACGGTTGTGCAGGTCAGAGATGTATGGCTCTTTCGGCTTGCGTTGTTCAGGAATCTATTGCTGACGAATTTGTTGCTGAATTAAAGAAGCAGGCTTCTCAGATTAAGCTTGGCGCTTCTGTTGATAAAACCTCTAAATTAGGCCCGATTACATACAAAAAGCACTACGACGAGGTTGTTGCCGATATCGAAAAAGGCGTTAAAGAAGGAGCAACACTTGTTCTTGACGGTAGAAACCCCGTTCTTCCCGATGAGCTTAAAGACGGTTACTTTGTAGGTCCTACAATCTTTGATAACGTTACTGAAGAAATGACCATCGGCAGAGATGAAGTTTTCGGCCCCGTACTTTGCATAAAGCGCGTTAAAGACTTTAACGAAGGACTTAAGGTTATGAACGCTAACCCCTATGCAAACGGCTCTGTTATTTTCACACAGAACGGTCACTATGCACGTGAATTTACACGCCATACAGACGGCGGTATGGTTGGTGTTAACGTTGGTATCCCCGTTCCCGTTGGTTTCTTCCCCTTTGCAGGTCATAAGGATTCTTTCTTCGGCGACCTTCATTGCCTTGGTAAAGATGCTTACAGATTCTTTACAGAAAGCAAATGTGTAACAACACGTTGGTTTGACGAAGAAGAAATGAAGAAAAAAGAGGTTTCTACTTGGGACGGAACTATCTGATTGAATAAAAGTAATTTTGAAAGGAACAATATATATGCTTAACATTGGTATTATCGGTGCAGGCCGAATCGGTAAGGTTCACCTCGAATCAATTTCTTATCACGTAAAAAACGCTACCGTAACTGCAATTGCAGATCCATTTATGAACGACGAAACTAAAGCATTCTGCGAGGGCTTCGGTGTTGAAAAAATCTACACAGATTATAAAAAGATTATTGAAGACGAAACTATTGATGCAGTTCTTGTTTGCTCTTCAACAGATACACACGCTCCTATTTCTATTGAAGCTATCAACGCAGGTAAGCACGTATTCTGTGAAAAACCCCTTGCAAACACAGTTGATAAAATTCTTGAAATTGCTGATGCACTCAAAGCTCATCCCGAGGTTAAATTCCAGGTTGGCTTCAACCGTCGTTTTGACCACAACTTTGCTGCAGTAAGAAAAGCTTATGACGAAGGCAAAATCGGTGAAGCACAGATTCTTAAAATCACATCTCGTGACCCTCAGGCTCCACCCGTTGGTTACTGTGCAGCAAGCATTTTCCTTGATATGACAATTCACGATTTTGATATGGCTTGCTTCCTCACAAATAGCGACGTTGAAGAGCTTTACGTTTACGCTGATGCTCTTATCAACCCCGGTATTCGTGAATACGGCGATTTTGATACCGCTATCATTTCAATGAAGATGGAAAACGGTGCTCTTGCAGTTATTGATAACTCCCGTCAGGCTATGTACGGCTACGACCAGAGAGCAGAGCTTTTCGGCTCAAAGGGTATGGTTGCGACTACTAACGATACACTTTCAACTGCAGTTATTTCTGATGCTAACGGCGTTACAGGTGAAAAGCCCCTTTATTTCTTCCTTGAGAGATATATGGGCTCATTCTCAGAAGAGGTTAGACAGTTTGTTGATTGCTGTATCAACGACAAAGAAACGCCCGTTGGTATTCATGCAGGTCTTCAGTCTGTTAAAATTGCTCTCGCTGCTGAAAAATCAGCTAACGAAGGCAGACCTGTAAAACTTTCGGAGATTAAATAAAATGTCAGAGAAAAACTATGATGTAATAGTTATCGGTGCAGGTTGCGGCGGTCTTACCGCCGCAGCTTGCATTGCAAAAGAAGGTAAAAGAGTTTTAATATTAGAACGTCATAATGCCCCGGGTGGCTTCGCCTCAAGCTTTGTAAGAGGCAGATTTGAATTTGACGTTTCTTTACATCAGCTTTGTGGCTTTACTGATACCACAGGGCTTGGTGATACACGCAAAATTTTTGATTACCTTGATATAAGCGATAGAATTAAATGGACTAAAATTCCCGATTGCTATCGTTTAATTTCAAAAAGAAGCTTTGATTCAGCTGTAGACGTTACGATGCCTACAGGCGTTGACGAATTTATAAACGCTTTAGAAAGCTACGTACCGGGTAGTAAACCGTCTGTGACACGTCTTTTCAAATTAGCAGAAGAAATCGAAACCTCTACACTGTATTTTTCAGATTTTGACAGTAAAATTACACTTAAAGCATTACGTAAGATTTTAAAGGAGCACGGCAATTTCATAAGAACTGCCCCCTACTCTGTAAACGAGGTATTTAATGCCCTTAAAATCCCCCAGGAAGCACAGGATATACTGAATGCATATTGGATGTACCTTGGAGTTGATTGCTCAAGATTGAGCTTTATTCACTATATTTCAATGGTTTATTCTTATGTTAAATACGGCTCTGTTGTTCCTAAATTACGTAGCCATGCAATGAGTATGGCTCTTGCAGGAGTAGTTGAGGATTTTGGTGGGGATATACGCTATAATTCTCACGTTTCACGTATTATTTTTAAGGACGGACAAGCTAAAGGTGTTATTTTAAAAAGCGGTGAAAAGATAATGTGCGAACATATTATTTGCAACTGCTCACCCACAACTGCATTCGGTAAAATGATAAAAGCAAAGGATTTACCCGAAAAAGCAGTTAAAAGAACTAATGCCCGCACCTTTGGTGCGAGAGGCGCTTGTGTTTACCTCGGTCTTAACAGAGGCCCCGAAGAATTAGGTATAAAGGATTATTCTGTTTTTATCACTGATACGGTTGATACTGAAAAGCAGTTTAATTTAATGAAATCGATTGATACAAACAATGCTCTTGCGGCTGTTTGTTTAAATATAGCAAACCCCGATTGCTCACCTAACGGCACAACTATACTTTGCCTTACGACTCTTTACACGGATAACTGTTGGGCAAACGTTGAGCCTGAACAATATTTCACGGAAAAAGATATGCTAGCAGCACGCTTAATTGCAAATTATGAAAGTGCAACTGGTATTACAATCCACAACTCTATTGAAGAATTAGAGGTCGCAACTCCCGTTACCTTTGCAAGGTATACTGCAACACCTCAAGGCACTATTTACGGCTACTATGGTGATGATTGGGATGGTATTATACCGAGAATTATGACTGAAGAAACTGATTGTGATACCAAAGGACTTCGTTTTTGCGGTGGTTGGGACGTTCAGCTTTCGGGTATGAGCTCGGCTATCGCTTCAGGTCGTAACGTTGCTTTTGCAACCCTTAACGATATAATTTCTACAGATAAGGGGGATTCTGATGAAGAATAAAGTTGTAGTTAACTCTTCATTTAAAGATATTAAAAGCTTTATTGATATCCCCTCTTTAAGAAAAGGCGTTATTGAAGAAGCGCCGAATTCACCGATTAATGCAAATTACGCGGTAAATTCAACGGCAAACTTTTTACACCCTTCAATTCAATACTTAATTGTAAAAAGTGTCGTTGATATTTCAAGAGATACTAAGGCATATATTCTCGGCCCTGATGCTTCACTAGGTACTGCAAAGCTTGCCTATTTCCGTCCCGGTCAGTTTATAAGCGTTACTCTTAAAATAGGCCACGCAGTTGTTACAAGACCTTATACATTATGTTCTTCGCCTTTACGTTCATTAGACGATGAATACGTTATACTAGTAAAAAAAGACAGTAACGGCTTTGCTTCGCCCTTTATTCATAATAATTGGGTTAAGGGTACAAAGATAAATGCTACTGCACCATTTGGTAGCTTGTTCTATCAGCCCTTAAGAGATTCTAAAAACATTGTGGGTTTAACTGATGAATACGGTATTTCAGGCTTTTTATCTATGGCAGAGGCAATCTGCGACGGCACTTTAGATATTGATTTAACACTTTTTTACTCTGCAAGAAAGAAAAACGAAGCAATAATGATGGATCGCTTAAACGAGCTCGCTTCAGAAAACAACAAATTCAGAGTAATTTACGTTTTAAGTGACGAGAGAGCAGATAAATGCGAGAGAGGCTTTATAACTAAGACTTTAATTGAAAAATATGTATCTGCTACAAGATACAGCGTTTTTGTTAACGGCTCTACTCCTCTTTATAACCGAGTTACACCCCAGATTTCTGAATTAAAGCTTGAACAGAAATTTATCCGTTACGGCTTAAGCGGTCAAATTAAAAACCCTGCTTCGCTCCCCGATTTTCCAAAGGATGCTATTGGTAAAAACTTTTTATGCAAGGTAATTAAAGATGGTGAAACCTTAGGTAAAATACCTTGTTCAGCTGAAGAAACGTTGCTTGTTGCTCTTGAGCGTGAAGGTATTGCGGTTCAATCTGTTTGCCGTTCAGGCGAATGTGGCTTCTGCCGTTCAAAGCTTACAAGCGGTAACGTTTTCATACCGAAAGACGTTGATTCAAGGCGATTAGCTGATTCAAGCTTTGGTATAATTCACCCTTGCTGCTCTTATCCTATGAGTAATTTAACTTTAATTATTAATTAATATCAACACAAAAAACTCTCTTGATACGCTTTGTACCAAGAGAGTTTGAATTTTTTATATTAATTTTAAAATTAATAAGCTTTACCCCAATAAACCATATGCTTTGCAGGCTTACCGCAACAAACACAGGTCTCTGAAATATTTTCTTGCTCGAAAGGAATACAACGTGAGCCAACGCCTGTAAGCTCTTTAACCTTGTCTTCGCACTCTTCTTCACCGCACCACATAGCTTTAACGAAGCCATCACCGTTTGCGGCAAGCTTTTCATTAATTTCATCAATTGAAGTACATGCATATGAACGGTTTTTAACGTTTTCAAGAGCTTTACTGTAAATAGCCTCTGCATATGCATTCAAGGTTGTTGTAAGACCTTCCTCAAGGTTATCAAGAGAAACGAATACTTTTTCTCTGTTATCACGTCTTACAAGAACGCACTGATTATTTTCAATATCCTTGGGACCGATTTCAAGACGAATCGGAACACCCTTCATTTCATATTCAGCAAATTTCCAGCCTGCAGAATTATCGCTTGAGTCAACCTTAACTCTGAACTGCTTTGCAAGACGGTCACGAAGCTCGTAAGCTTTATCAAGAACCCCTTCCTTATGCTGAGCAATAGGAACGATAATAACCTGAATAGGAGCAACATCGGGAGGAAGAACAAGACCGTTGTTGTCACCGTGTGACATAATAATAGCACCGATAAGTCTTGTAGTTGAACCCCAAGAGGTCTGATGAACGTAAGAAAGCTTATTTTCTTTATCCTGATAAGTCATATTGAATGCTTTTGCAAAGCCATCACCAAAATAGTGAGAGGTTGCAGCCTGTAAAGCCTTACCGTCGTGCATAAGAGCCTCAATAGCGTATGTAGCAACGGCACCTGCAAACTTATCACTCTCAGTCTTTTTACCCTTTACAACGGGCATACAGAGAGATTTTTCACAGAAATCAGCGTATACGTTGAGCATCTGCTCAGTTTCAATAATTGCCTCTTCAGCAGTTGCGTGAACGGTATGACCCTCCTGCCACAAGAATTCTCTTGTTCTGAGGAAAGGACGGGTTGTTTTTTCCCATCTGACAACGCTACACCACTGGTTATAAAGCTTAGGTAAATCTCTATGAGATTGAACAACCTTTGCGTAATGCTCACAGAAAAGAGTTTCTGAAGTAGGACGAACGCAAAGACGCTCCTCTAACTTATCGCTACCGCCGTGAGTAACCCAAGCAACCTCAGGAGCAAAGCCTTCAACGTGGTCCTTTTCCTTCTGTAAAAGGCTTTCAGGTATAAACATAGGCATATATACGTTTTCGTGGCCAAGCTCTTTAAATCTTGTATCAAGAATTCTCTGGATATTTTCCCAGATTGCATATCCGTAAGGACGGATAATCATACATCCCTTAACGCTTGAATAGTCAACAAGGTCTGCCTTTTTAACAACGTCTGTGTACCATTGAGCAAAATCAACCTCCATAGAAGTTATTGCTTCAACCATTTTTTTCTGTTCTGCCATTTTTCTTCCTCTTTATTAATTATTTTCTTCAATAAACTTAACTAAATCACCGACTGTTTTAATATCCTCTAAATCTTCGTCGGGAAGCTCAATTTCGAAAGTATCTTCAACGTCCATAACTAAATCAACCATATCAAGCTCATCAAAGCCTAAATCAGACTTAAATGACGTTGATAAAGTGATTTCGTCCTGGTCTATATCAAAGCACTCTGAAATCATTTCTCTTACTTTTTCAAACATAACAAAAACCTCTTATTTGTAAAAAAATACAAACGAAATTTACAACTAATAAATTGTATAAAGTTTGCCCTGATTTGTCAATAGTTTTCATAAAATCAACACGCACACAATTTATTATTTCACTTTCGTTTGTATGATTATATGTTATTGGTTAGTTATTATTCTTTAATTTTAAAAAGTTTGTTATATTGCTTCTTGATAGTTGGTGAAAGAAGGCTGAAAAGAATAATATTTGAGCCAGCTTTTACAAGATTAAAAGCAATACAAACACCAAGGTATCCGGAAACAAACTCATTTATAGGAAGCTGCATGAATTCTGAGGTTAACCATATATTCATAGGAATCATAACAAGCACTACAACTATTGCACCGCAGATGCCTGAAATTATAACACCTTTTATGCCTTTAATCGCTTTTCTTAATAAGCAAAGAGTTACTATTAAAAGACCCGAAGATAAAAAGTGCATAAAGAAGCCTATAATACCGCTTGAAGCGCTAACGGTAAGGGTTTGTATTATGCAAACAACTAAAAGGGAAACAAGTGCATAGACGGGACCTAAAACTGCGGAGCAAATTAAAAGAGGTAAATCTGCAAATTCCATTTCATAAAAAGGTGTAAACAACGGAAAACGGATTGTTACCATTAACACCAATGAAAGAGCAGTTAAAACCGCAGCAGTTGTGAGTCTTTGAAGCTTCTGTTTACTTGTGTAACTTGATTTTTTCATAAAATCACCTTTCAAAAAAATATTCGCCCCGAAAGACCCAGGGCGAATAATAAAAGGTTTCAAATAAATAAAATTTATTACAAAATCTTCTCTCATCCGGACTATACCGTCGGTCTGGGAATTTCACCCAATCAACCATAAAGGCTCGCAGACTTTACTGCCGGTGGGGAATTACACCCCGCCCTGAAGTTTCGTTCTAATATATAATATCACTTTTTAGGAATTTGTCAACAGAAACAATCTATATTTTCACCTAATATTACATTATAAATAGCCGTTTTTATTGACTTTCTTTTTTATTTATAATATAATTTTATAAATATGAAAAAATTACATTTAGGAGTTTTTTATAATGGGAATTTATGAAGAATTAGTTGCCCGTGGGCTTATTGCTCAGGTAACAAACGAAAGTGAAATCCGTGAGATGATTAATAGCGGTAAAGCTAATTTCTATATCGGCTTCGACTGTACTGCAGACAGCCTTACTGCTGGTCACTTTATGGCTCTTACTCTTATGAAGCGTCTTCAGATGGCGGGTAACAAGCCTATTGCTCTTATTGGTGGCGGTACAACTATGATCGGTGACCCCTCAGGCAGAACTGATATGAGAAAAATGCTTACAAAGGAAGATATCGACCATAATGCTGAATGCTTTAAGCGTCAGATGGAGCGTTTCATTGAATTCGGTGAAGGCAAGGCTCAGATGGTTAACAATGCTGAATGGCTTCTTAACCTTAACTATGTTGAGCTTCTTCGTGAGGTTGGTGCTTGCTTCTCAGTTAACAATATGCTTCGTGCAGAATGCTACAAGCAAAGAATGGAAAAGGGTCTTAGCTTCCTTGAATTCAACTATATGATTATGCAGAGCTATGACTTCTACTACCTCTTTAAAAACTACGGCTGCAATATGCAGTTTGGCGGCGACGATCAGTGGAGCAATATGCTTGGCGGTACTGAGCTTATCAGAAAGAAATTAGGTAAAGATGCTCACGCTATGACTATTACCCTTCTTACCGACTCTCAGGGTAAAAAGATGGGTAAAACTGCAGGTAATGCAGTATGGCTTGATGCTAACAAAACTTCACCCTACGAATTCTATCAATATTGGAGAAACGTTGCTGACGGTGACGTTCTTAAATGCATCAGAATGCTTACATTCCTTCCTCTTGAACAGATTGATGAAATGGATAAATGGGAAGGCAGTCAGCTTAACAAGGCTAAAGAGATTCTTGCATACGAGCTTACAGCACTCGTTCACGGAGAAGAAGAGGCAAGCAAGGCTCAGGAAGCTGCAAAATCAATCTTTGCAGGTGCAGGTAACTCCGAAAATATGCCCTCAACAAGCCTTGAGGATGGCGATTTAACTGCTGACGGTATAAACGTTATTGATGCTATGAGCAAGGCAGGTCTTGTACCCTCAAGAGGCGAAGCAAGACGTCTTATTCAGCAGGGCGGTGTTAGCGTTGATGACGTTAAGGTTACCGACCCCAACTACATCATTCCCCTTTCAGACTTTGAAAAAGGTTATATAATTATCAAAAAAGGTAAAAAGGTTTTCCATAAATTAGTTAAATAATTGTAAAATTTCTTTTAAAATCGGAATTATATTAATTTTTAATGATATAATTTTTTTGGTGATTATATGAGCAAATTATATAAAGCTTATTTGTCCTCATATAGAATGGATACGCCTGATTGGGACTGCTATTTAAAATATGCAGGTGAGATTTACAACACGCCCCAGCTTCAGAAACTAAGCCAATTTGAACAGCATTTTAAAATAAACCGTTTACAGCATATCAGAAGCGTTGCTTATTTAAGCTTTTTAATTTCACGCAAGCTAAAGCTTGATTACGTTAGCACCGCAAGAGCTGCAACAATGCACGATTTGTTTTATTATGACTGGCGTGAGGACGATTTAAGCCATAAGCTACACGGCTACAGACATCCTAAAACTGCATTAAAAAATGCGTTTTACCTTTGTGGAACTCTCAATAAAAAAGAGGTTGACATTATAAAGAAGCATATGTGGCCTCTTACGGTTATTCCGCCGAAATACCTTGAAAGCATTGTTGTAACCTCAATGGACAAATACTGTGCAACAATTGAAATGATTTATTCGGCTTCACCGAAATACAGAGAGAAGTTTCACCGTCTGACCGGGATTGGCGGTGAAGAATGAGTATACTAGATTATATTTTTTACTTTTTCTTTTATAGTTTTATAGGTTGGTTTTTTGAATCCTGCTACTGTTCGCTTCGACCTAAAAAATGGGTTAACCGTGGCTTTATGCGTGGCCCGATTTGCCCCATTTACGGAACGGGTGCTTTAGTTATTCTTATAGCCTTAGTCCCATTAAGAAGCCTTACAGAGAATTTATATATCAACGAAGCTGTAATTTTTGTTGCGGGTATGATTCTTTGCGACGCAGTTGAATTTATGACAAGTCTTATAATGGAAAAGCTATTCAACGCTCGTTGGTGGGACTACTCAGACAAGAAATTTAACATACAAGGCAGAATTTGCCTTACCCATACTCTTTATTGGGGTACTTGCTCTTGCCTATTTGTTTTCGTGCTTCACCCGATTATTGATATCTATCTCGTCGGTCAGGTTTCTGAAATCTCAAGAAGTATATTAACCTATATTTTCTTAACTGTTTTCGCTTTTGATTTACTTGATACAGTTATAAACGCTTTAGGTATAAGAAAGTTTGCTATTAAGCTTAAAGCTATTACAGATGAGCTTCATATGCTCTCAGACTTAGTTACAACCGCTTTAGGTATTGATAACAACGTTGATGAAAACTTAACTGTAAGAGAAGAAATTGAAAACAAAATCAACGAATTAAAAGAAAAGTATGACTTTCTTATTGATGACGTTACGTCAAGCAAAGCAAAGACAAAAAAGCGTTTGTTTAATGCTTCACCAAGAATGAAGGAAACGTTTGTAAATCAAGCTAAAGCATTTGAAGAGCTTTTAAAAGAAATTAAAGATACTATTTTAAAATAATCCGTAACGGAGGAATATAATATGAATGCAAAACACATTTATTACAGAACTTATCAAAAGGTAATGAAGTTTTCAGTTAATTTTCTTGACTGGACTCCCCCTAAGCTTTTAAAGGGTGCGGGTGCAATTAAAGAATTACCTGAGCTTGTTAAATCTCAAGGTATAAACAACGTTCTCGTTGTTACTGATAAGGGTCTTATGGGTCTTCACCTTTTAGATTCTTTATTTGAAGGCCTTGAAAAAGCTGGTGTTAAATATTCTGTATTTGATAGTGTTCAGCCTAACCCCACAATCTACAACGTTGAAGATGCTCTTAAAATGTATAAAGAAAACAACTGTCAGGGTATCATCGCTTTCGGCGGTGGCTCACCTATGGACTGTGCAAAGGTTACAGGTGCAAGAGTTGTTAAGCCTAACCAGAGTGCACCCGATATGAGAGGCGTTCTTAAAATCTTAAAAAAACTTCCTCCCTTCTTTGCAGTTCCCACAACTGCAGGTACAGGCTCAGAATGTACAATTGCGGCAGTTATTTCTAATCCCGACACACACGAAAAGAACTCTATTATGGACCCCGTGCTTCGTCCTAAATACGCTGTTCTTGACCCTGAGCTTACAGTAGGTCTTCCTCCTCATATTACTTCAACAACAGGTATGGATGCCCTTACACACGCAGTTGAAGCATTTATCGGTAAGAGCAACACAAAGCAGACGGAAGATGATGCTTTAATCGCTACAAAGCTTGTATTTGAAAATATTGAAGATGCATATAACGACGGCAAAAATATTAAGGCACGTGAAAATATGCTTGTTGCATCTTACCACGCAGGTCTTGCTTTTACTCGAGCTTACGTTGGTTACGTTCACGCTATTGCTCACAACCTTGGTGGTATGTACAACATCCCTCACGGTCTTGCAAACGCAGTTATTCTCCCCTACGTTCTTGATTATTTCGGTGAATCTGCTTACTCCCGTCTTGCTATTCTCGCAGACGTTGCAGGTGTTTCAGGTCAAGCTCAAGGCGAAAGAGAAAAAGCTAAAAACTTTATTGCCGCTATAAGAGATTTGAATGCAAAAATGGGTATTCCTGATAAATTTGAGCAAATCAAGGACGAAGACATTCAGTTAATTGCTGAACGTGCTTTGATGGAAGGCAACCCCCTCTACCCCGTTCCGAAGATTATGGATTTAGAAGATTGTAAAGCAATCATCAAAAAGCTTCAGAAATAATTTTTACATAAAAAAACCTTGCTTCTTTATTGAAGCAAGGTTTTTACTATATAAATAATTATTTGATTTTATTGTATAGCTTAGTAGTTAAGTAAATTACAAGCGAAGCAGCTATAATTCCTCCGCCAATTGCAATACCAACTGTAAGAGTGGTTAAGAAGTAATGAAAAGCTTCACTGTAGTTTTTAGAAAGCAAGCTATTCATTGTGTAATAAAGGGTACCACCCGGTACAAGAGCTATGCAGCTAGGAAACAAAAATACCGTTGAAGGCGCTTTTTTAACTCTTGCAAACACTTCAGAAAGCAACGAAATAATAAAGACAGCAACAACGTTTGGTATGAACACACCGCCAATTAAATCGGTTAAAAGAAAGTATATAACGCAAGCAACTAAACCACCAAAGGTTGCATAAGGTAAAAGCTTCGCTTTAACCTTAAAAAGAATAGCAAAAGCGAGTGTGGCTATAGTGCCGGCAATTATTTTAACAATTACAGGTGTCATTTAATTACACCTCCAAAGAAAAGAATTGCAACGATATAGCCGAAAGCAATCATTACAGCAGTTAAAACGGCTTGAACTAACTGCATAATGCCCGAAAACGTATCACCGAATAAAAGGTCTCTGACCGAATTACCAAAGGCAAGACCGGGTATCATAAGCATTATAGTACCAATCATTATCATATCAATGTTTGTACCAACGCCAAAGTGAACGAGAAGAAGACCGCACATTGCACCAACAAAAGCCTGAGCAATTGTGTAAAGCATTTTATTTACAAGATTAAGCTTAGGGATGCTCATTAAGGATACAAAGAAGCCTGCAATAGCTGCGGCAATAGCATCATTAAGGTTACCGCCAAAAAAAACTGCAAAGCCACCCGCTGCAACCATACCACCAATTACAGATATTATTTTTGAGTATGGTACAGAAGATTGAATTTCCTTTATTTTTTTGTCAATATCCTCAAGACTGATTTTGCCGTTACAAATCTCACGGGAAATTTCGTTAATTTCATCAAGCTTATACATATTATTCGTTGTCTTATAAACTCGACGTACGTGAGAAGAGGTTTTACCATCAGGCATTCTTATACCTGCAATAATAAGCGATGGTAGGGCGAAAACGTCCGTTTGCTCTGCACCATATGCTGAGCAAATGCGAACAACTGTATCTTCAATTCTGTGGGACTCCCCTCCACATTTCAGAATGCTTTCGCCTATATCAAGGGCTTTATCTAAAATGTAATCAGGAGTGTATAAAGACGAGGTAGCCAAAGCTTCACCGTCACCACGGTTATTGTTATCTTTAATCACTGCAATTCTCCTAAAATAATTAAATACTATGTGTATTATATTATCTATTCTTTCTCGAATCAATATAATCCTGCAAAATTATATCGGCTGCAACAGCATCTACAACATTTTTTCTTTTTTTACCGCGTACGTTGTTTTCACTTAATATTTTATGTGCTGAAACGGTGGTAAGGCGTTCATCCCAATAAACTATTGGAATTTCAGTAAGGCTTTGAAGCAAAGAGCCTAAAGACTGACAAGCTTCGGAGCGAAAGCCCATTGAGCCGTCCATATTTTTTGGAAGACCGACAACGATTTGCTCTGCCTTTTTTTCTTTGGCAATATCAATAATTTTGTTTGCAAGCGCTTCTTGATTCCATTCAGTGATAACGCAAACGGGCGATGCTAACATTTCGAGCTTATCGCAAACGGCAATCCCCGTTCTTTGATCACCATAATCCACAGAAATTATAACCATATATTTACCTCAAAAAATGGCTGATAGAATAACTACCAGCCATTATTTATTATTCTTCTTCGGGTTTCTCGTTTTGCTGCGCAGCCGCTGTTGTTTCAGGCGGTAACGTAGTTTCAACGGGTTTAGTAGTTTCAGGCTCTGTTTCAGGAGCTTGTGTTGCCGGTGGTGTTGTTTCAACCGGTGTTGTAGCAGGAACGTCGCTGCCCTCAACTATCGTTACTGATTCAGATTCACTTACAGGCTCAGTTGTTGTAGCTGAAGGTGCAGTAACCTCATCAGGTATTTCTGAACCGATAGCGTGAATCATTGCACAGTTACTGCATTTTGCAGGAATATTAGATGATTTATAATAACCTGTTCCTGTTTCTGCACAGGTCTCAGTTGCAATATCACCGGAAATTTTACAATATTTACGGGCAACAACGCCACTTGCAGATGGGAATGACATTGATTCAAGGTCTTCGTGAAGAGCGTTCATTACTTCCTTAAATATTTTACCTGCAGGGTTACCTGAAGTATTTTTGATTGGCTTCGGTTCATCGTAGCCGTACCAAACAGCAGCAACGTAATAAGGCGTGCCACCAACAAACCAACGGTCCTTATCATCAGAAGTTGTACCTGTTTTTGCAAAGGTTTCAAAATTCTTAACGCCATAACCGCCACCGGTACCTGAGGTAACAACCGTTCTGAGAAGATGACGCATAACACCTGCGGTGCTTTCGCCTACAACCTGCTCACCTTTACTGTTACCGGCTTTAAGAAGAGTTTCACTACCGTCGTTATTAGTAACCTTAGTATAGCAATAAGGCTCAAAATAATAACCATTATTGCCAAAAATTGCGAATGCAGCAGTCATTTCAAGGGTTGTAACACCCTCGCTCGTACCACCAACGCACAATGAAGAGAAGTTACCGTCGTAATCGGGGTCATCTTCGTCTGTAACAAAAGTCGTGAATTTAAGGTCGTCAACCATAAAATCAAAGGCTGTTCCAAGACCAATTTTTCTCATTAACTGTGCGGGTACAGTGTTAAGAGACTGTGCCAAAGCAGACTGGACTGTTACAAAGTTGTCGGCGCTACCGTGAGAGCCGCCGTAGTTTACGGGCCAACGTGAAGAGCCGAGTCTGATACCGTAGTTCTGAACCTTAGTTGACCAGGTTGCTACGTTATCTTCAATAGCAGGAGTATAAACAGAAAGAGGTTTAATTGCTGAACCTGGCTGACGAGGTGAATCGGAAGCACGGTTAAGACCGCGGAAAGTATCCTTAGGACCTGCGCCACCAACCATAGCCACAACTCGACCGCTATAATCCATAATAGTCATAGCTGACTGTACAGCAGGATTCTCTTTTGTATTCTCTTCTTCAGGGAAGGTAATTCTATTTACGTAAACATTTTCAAGCTTCTTTTGAGCATCAAGATCAATAGCGGTATAAATTCTCAAGCCACCAAAGAAAACCTTTTTCCATGCCTCGTTATATGTTAAATCATATTCTTCCTGTAAATCCTCTATAACGGTATCGATTACATATTCAACGTAATATGAAGACTGTTCAGAATCAGTTTTATCGGTAAACTTGATATCTTCCTCTGTATATTCTTTTTCTTCCTCTTCATCTTTTGTAACCTGACTACCCTGATAGTTTTCACTATTGGTGAAAATCAGCTCAAACTCCATAGCCTCGTCATATTCTTTTTGAGTAATACTACCCTGTTCAAGCATACAACCAAGAGTATATTGCTGTCTTGGGATATTGTCTTCAAGATTTGTTAAGGGGTCATAATCGGCAGGTGCTTTTGTAATTGAAGCAATTACTGCACATTCTGCTGCGTTCAAATCCTCAACGTCTTTACCAAAATACTTTTCGGCTGCAGTTCTGATACCGTAACAACCGTTACCGAGGTAAACGGTATTAAGATAGAACTCCATAATTGTTTTTTTATGGTAAAACCTTTCAAGGTTAAGAGCATTTAAAATCTCGTAAAACTTACGGGAAACCGTTCTGCCGTTTTGCTTTGTAAGGTTTTTAATAAGCTGCTGAGTTATTGTGGAGCCACCCTCTTTAAAGCCTGACTTAACAACACCTAAAAGAGTACGAGTCCAGTCAACGCCCTGATGCTCTTCAAAACGCTTGTCTTCAAGGTCCCTGAAAGCGTCAACCATATCCTGAGGGATATCCTCATAGTCAATCCAAACTCGATTTTCAGCACCGTGAAGTCTTAAAAGCTCAACAAGCTCTTTATTTTCGTCATAGCCATAAATGATACTTGTTTGGGCCTGATTTGCTTTGTATTCATCAAGGTCAATCTTCTTTTCACCGTTGACATATTCATCAGCAAATTTTAAAACGTATGTGCAAGCAACAGTAGCACAAATCAGGCAAATTGCAATTATTGAAATAATTGCAGCTGAAAAATTGCCTAATTTTCTCGGCTTCTTATTCTGTTTTGTTGATTTTGTGTTTTTCCTTACAGAACGTTTTGATACATTCTTTTGCTTATCATTCATAAAGGAAAACCTCCTTTTCAACCATTGGAAAATCAATGATATAGTATTTTAACATATATTTATAAAAATGTTTAGTCCTTTTACGATAAAATTTTTTAATAAACATTTATATTTTACCAACAATAAAAATAAAAGGTAGTTTTAAATATGAAAAAGCACGTTATATTAATTACAGTTATAATTATTCTTTGCACAATTTCCATAATATACAGCATTTCAAAATTTAACCCCAGCTCAGCAACAACAAAGGAAATAACCGAAGTAAATCATTACAAATACACTATAAAGGATTACAAAGGAAGAATCGCAATATTTAAATACGGCAAAGATTTACCGCTAGAAATATTTGATATTTATACTGATAGCTTACCGAAAACTGATTCAACAAAAATACAAGAAGGAATAAATATCTCTGATGAAAAAGAATTGCAAAAAGCAATTGAAGATTTTATAGGTTAATTACGGTAAGTTCGAAATAATAGTTTGTGCAACAGCCATATCGAAGGGTGTTGTTAGCTTTATATTATTATCGCTACCCTCAACAAGTCTTACTCTGAATCCCCTATCACTAAAAACAGAGGCAACATCCGTATAAGCTTCAAGCTCAGTATCAGAAAGGGAGTTAATTACGTTTTCAAGCTCTTTTAAATGAAAGGTCTGAGGTGTTTGCACTCTATAAAGCTCTTTACGAGGTAAATGCTCGGTTAAAAAGTCGCCTGTAGATGTTCTTATTATAGAATCATAAACTGGCATAACGGTATTTGCAGCACCGTATTCTTTTGCCGCTGAAATATTATCTTTAATAATAGTTGAATTGATAAAGGGTCTTACTGCATCGTGAGTCAAAACTATATCATCATCAGTAACGTTGTATTTATCAATTAAAAATTTACAACCATTCTGAACAGATGAATTTCTGTTTTTACCGCCCGGTATAACGTAAATTTCATCTTGTGAAAAGCCGTATTCAAGCAGTAATGCCTTTGTATACTCAATCCAATCAACCGGACAACAAATAACACCTGCTCTGAAGCTGCCGAAATCAGTAAAATTTCTGACAGTTTTTACTAAAATAGGCTCACTACCTACCTTTAGAAACTGCTTGGGCAGCTCCGGTGAATTCATTCTTGAGCCAACGCCACCGGCAAGAATCATATAAAACAAATTCAACTAATTCACTTTCTTTCTTTTTTCGAAAAGCCTTCTGTGCTTTCCTTTTTGAAGAGAATTCTTACAGTCATTAGAATAAGCTTAAGGTCTAATGCCAGCGAATAATTCTGTATATAAATTAAATCCATTTTAAGCTTATTGTAAGCGTTTGTGTTGTATTTTCCGTAAACCTGAGCGTAGCCCGTAAGCCCACCCTTAACCTTATATCTACATACAAATTCAGGAATATCCCTGGAGTATTTTTCAACGTGTTCAATTCTCTCGGGACGAGGACCTACTATAGACATCTGACCAACAAGAATATTAATAATCTGAGGTAATTCGTCAATTCTCAAGGCTCTGATAACCTTACCGACAGGTGTAATACGAGAGTCGTTATCAACCGCAGGCTGAGGTCCGTTTTTCTCAGCATCTACAACCATACTTCTAAATTTTAAAATATCGAACATTTCAAGGTCTCGTGTGCAACGTCTTTGCTTATAAAAAACAGGGCCACCATCATAAAGCTTAATAGCTAAAGCGACAATCAAAAACACGGGTGACAACACAATCAAAGCAAATAATGAAAGAACAACGTCAAAGATACGTTTGATAACTCTTTGCTCAACAGTAAGACCCATTGAAGACGATTTAATAATAGGCGTATCAAAATAAGTGATTTCTTTAGCACCACGAATAATAACGTCTGAAATTTTAGGTACTGTATAAATCGTTTTATTTTGCTGATAGCAATACTTTAAAATATCGTTACGCAATCTTGCAGGAACGTCACAAATAATGACGCTATCGTATTTATCAATTTTATCTATTATATCGTCATAACCTTCATCAACACTTGCAGATTCAGCTATTACGTAACGCTCCTCCATACGACTCATATTTTGGACAATTTCAGTTGCAAGATGGCTACCGTAAACAATCAAAAGCTTTTCAGCAGGATTCAGCTTGGTTACAACCGTATATGACAGCTTAAGCCATATCAATAATTCTAAAAGCTGGAGTAAGAATATAAAAAGAATACCAACGATATTAGATAAAACGGTTTCAACTAAGCAGATTTGAGTATAAGCAATTGCATTAACAAAAAACAAAGCAATAATTTGATAGAATACGACCTCCCCTCGCCTAAGCTCATCTATTCTATAAGAGCCTAAAACGACGGTGATAAAAAAGAGTATTCCAAAATATGCAAGCGCTACAAAAAATCTTCCTCTTCCTAAATAAGGATGGTCAAAATCAGGATTGTAAACAGTATCCCAAACAAAGAAATATATTGCAGTTGCAATCAGGTTAAAAATTGTTACAGAAACAATTCTGATAGTTGTTCTGTATTGTTCAATCTTTTTCATAATACCTCACGTTTATTTTAATGTTGTAACAGGACTTGCAAAAAAGCAAAGTATTGCGAATATATTTTAACGAGGTGTTAAAATGAATATATTATACGTAATAAGCAATATGCTTTGCCTTTTACTTCACGTTACAGATGCTGAATCATTCCCGAAGCCTCTATCAAAAAAAGCTGAACAAGAGCTGATTTTAAAAGCGGAAAACGGTGATGAAGCTGCACGTAAAAAATTAATTGAGCATAATTTAAGGTTAGTTGCCCATATTTCTAAAAAATATTATACTGCTACAGATGAACATGATGATTTGATATCTATAGGTACAATCGGATTAATAAAAGGCATAAATAGCTTCAAATCAGAAAAAGGGACTAAGCTCGCTACCTACTGTGCAAGATGTATTGAAAACGAAATTCTAATGTACTTCAGAAACAATAAAAAGCTTTCACAGGAAATATCCTTCAGCGAGCCTATTGACACAGATAGCGAAGGAAATCCACTGACACTAATGGACATCATCTATATAGACGACACTATAGTTGATGATATTGATACTAAGAACAAATTAAAAAAGCTGAGCGAGATTATCAACAATATTAAAAGCCCGAGAGAAAAAGAGATAATCGTTAAAAGATACGGGCTTAACGGAATGGAACCGCTTACCCAAAGGGAAATTGCCGATAGTCTTAATATTTCAAGGTCGTACGTGTCAAGAATCGAAAAAAAGATACTCAACGAAATTAAAAAAGCATTATGACAACCTAAACATTGACATCTGTAATCTTATGGGTGTACCGTTTTCATCAGTAATAGACACAACAGTTACAAAGAATTCGTTATACACACTTCCATCAGGACTACCTAAAAACCTGGCTTTAAAATCTGAAACGGTTAACGAAACACTTGCTCTGGAAATATTGTTATAAACAATATCTTTGTCATCAGGGTGAATAAATCGGTTTATTGTATAAGTTTCACCACGATTAATGATTGATGCAATATCAAATCCAAAAACAGAATTAGCATTTTGAGAAAAGTAAACACGATCTCTTTGTAAATCATATGTTACAAAAGCACAATTCGATTTACTCATATCAATATACAATTGCTTAGGATCTAACTCAAACGCACCGGTCTGAGGTGATTTCTTTGGCGTTTTAGCTTTACGGGTACGTAACGCAAAATCAACAAGTAGAGCGTTAACACCAAATACAGGTTTTTCAGCACAAGAAAAATCATTAGCACCTGCACTTTTCATCATATCGATTTGAAAATCTGATACTTTGGTAGGTATAGTAGTGTTTGAAACGTAGTTGTCAAGATTATTGAGTGTTTCGGCAGCATATTTAAGATTTTGATCAGTTGCACCTTTAGAAATTGTATTATCAATATATTCAGAAGTTACAACGTATCTATCAAAAATTTCCTCAATATAACAATTGTTGTGAATATATCGGGTACCAATAAGATACAGGCCTAGAGAAAAACCTATCTTTTTCACAAAATCAGCAAAAGACTTTAATTTTCTTACTGAAATATCTTCAAGAAAATCTTGGGGTAAAATGATACAAACATCTAAACCCGAACAATCATTTTCTTCACAAATACTTTCAAGCTCTTGAATTACGCTTGGTAAATCATCAGGTAAAAGCATTGTATAAACTGCAACAGGTGGCACAAGCTTACCACTCTTTTTCAAATTCACAAGCATATGTATAAGAGTTTTAATAGACAATATACTGAGATTTTTTCTTGTTGCAGTAGATTTATTAAGCTCATAATAAACCTCTGTTGTAACGGCAACGTCATCATCAAACATAGAAAACGGAATATAGTCATAGCAAACCAGCTCACCTGTATACGCACTCACAATAGGTGCAAATTTAGGCTCATAGCTGTTTTGTGCTTCGGAATCCTTATACTCCATTGAATACGTTGCAAGGTGATTCATTCCGTTATTGTAGAAAGCATATTCACCCTTGCCGTTAACCTTAGCGGCTTTACTTGCATATTCAGAAGCAATAGAAAGGTTTTTAAAGCTCTTACCGTCATTTGGGTATCTTGCAACACCTAACGTAGCGGTAAAGAAACCGCTTTCGCTTGAAGTGTGATAAGGCTTTTTCAACATTGAATGTATATTTTCAATAAGTAAAACCATCTCCGCATGAGATTTGATATTTTTAACAAATACCATAAATTTATCAGAAGCGGCTTTACAAATAATTTTATCTTTATCAATGTTACGAAGCTTTGAAGCGAATTCCTTGATTAAAGCGTTACCATATTCATAACCAAATAAGCTGTTACAAATACTCATATCGTCAATATCGATATGAATCATAATATTATTAGAATTAGGGTCAGAAGCTATATAGCTATCAACATCTTTTTCGAATTGCTTAGGAACGAGCAAACCGGTTAAGCCATCGGTAACTCCAAACCCTCTTTTAATATCATTTAAAACTTCATCATCATTATAAATATTAAAAGCACCGTCAAGCTTTATAAGCTTTTTATTCTCATCTACAACAAAAACAATAAAACCAACGGCAAGATACTCGATGTTATCTTTTACAACTCTAAATTCAACACGAGTTTTATTTCTACCCATAAGTGCAAGTTGTGAAAAAGCTTCAACGTTAACCTTTGAAGCGAATCTCGCCGCATCAGACGGATGACACATTTTATAGCATTGAGAAACAAACTCGGAAAAATTCTTCGGTGTATAGGAAAAGATTCTATCCCAAACACCGCTTTTAACTACAAAGTAATCATCAACGATATCGGCCTCAAAAACAATATCATAAGCGTCAATAATGCTTTTTTCACAATCATCAATTCTACTATGTTTTGTTTCGGTAGCAGAAGAATTATCTTTTGTCTGTAAAAATGATTCTTGTTGTTTAACAAGCTCTTCTAAATCAGCTTCTTTACTCTTTAATTCATTTTCAATTTTTGCAAACTCAGGCAAAACTGATGAAAAACACTCGAGAAGCTTAGGAGAAAAAGAGCCACAAGCACCATTAAAAATCAAATCAACCGCATCATCATGAGATAACGCTTTCTTATATGAACGATGGCTTGTAAGAGCATCGTAGCAATCAGCAATTGAAACAATCTGGGCTGAAATTGGGGTTTCGTCGCCCTTAAAGCCGCATGGATAGCCTTTACCATCCCATCTTTCATGGTGATAAAGACAAATATCCTGACAATATTTGAAGTACATATTAGATTCACTTATGCCATCTAACATGCCTAAAAGCTCAGCACCCTTTGTTGTATGGGTCTTCATAACCTCAAACTCATCAGGTGTTAATCTATCGGGTTTAAGCATAATGGCATCAGGAATAGCGATTTTACCAACGTCATGAACAGACGAAGCATAATATATAAAATCAGCTTGCTCTTGAGTAATACCATATTCAGGACACATTTCCATAACGGCATTAGTCAAAGCTTTAGTAAAATATCGGATACGCTTAATATGTTGACCAGAGCCCATATCACGACTTTCAATAGCAGCAACAAGAAGCTCAACAAGGTCGTAGTTCATTGCCTGCATTTTAACGTTTTGCTCTTTAAGCTTATTTGCCTGATTAAGAATACGTTTTGTATGAATCTGGGTAAGGTTAAAAATCTGTAATTTTAACTGACGGATTTCAGAGATATTATCTAAACGCCTTAAGGCAGTTTCATAATTAAAAGGAACAGGAAGAATATCAAAAGCGAATGAAGTGAAGCCTAAGGTTTCGAAAGCATACATAGCATCAAAGCTTGTAAAAAGAACGGGTATTTCAGAGAACAAGCCATCCTCAGAAAGCTTTGAAATAATCCATATAGCATCCTTTTCGCGAGGTATTTCATCGAGAATAAAAGCAACGTTTTTATTTGAATAAAAATCAATATCCGCCCATGATTCAGACGAGAATGAACAAACACTTAAATTTGAATGAACAGAAAGCATTTTTATAAGCTCAGCATTATTATCTTTATTATTTGTAAACAAAATAACAGAATTGCTTTTCAATACTCTCACCTCAAAATCGCGTAATTAAACATTATAATTTTACCATATCTTATCAATCAATGTCAACTTTACTGCTAAACTGTAATTATATTGTAATAATAATGATACTATTTTAATGAAATCTTAATAAACTTTTAAACATGAAAACTCAACGAATACTTCTTGACATAGTTAATGCATTTTGATAAAATAACAAAGCGATTAATATGGAGATGTACCCAAGAGGCTGAAGGGTCCGCACTCGAAATGCGGTAGGTCGTGAATAACGGCGCAAGAGTTCAAATCTCTTCATCTCCGCCAGAAAACGACAGATTCCGACAGAAATCTGTCGTTTTCAACTAAATCCACCCTTGCGGGTGGGTGAAATCGTCTTCGACAATGAAATCCAACTTCATTGGATGAAATCCGCCTCGACGGCGGATGGGTGGATTTAATTTCATCTGAGGCAAAGCCGAAGATTTCATCAGCGTTAGCTGATTTCATCCTTGCATCAGCCAGGATTTCATTGTTTTATGTAAGAGTTCGAATTCATACGCAAAAACAGCAAAAATATCTTTTTTGTAGCCCATAGACATGAAAAGGCTTTAATGTAAATTAGAGTCTTTTTATTTTTTTGCGCTTTACTATTTATTACGTTTGGCTTTAGTTTATTGCTTTATACTTTACTTTCACAAGATTTTCGGTATAATTAGTTTGGTGATAAAAAAATGAAAAAGATTATTGTTTCATTAAAGAACAAAAGCACAACAAACAACGGTGTTTTTCAAGGGTGGGGCTCGAGCCTTTGCTGGTGGGCACACCGTATCGGTTATTCACCTGTTTTAACCAAAAAAGCGGCTGAATTATTTTATTCAGATAAGGGTCTTGATTTAAATATAATGAGATACAATATCGGTGGCGGTGATGACCCAACTCATAAGCATATAACAAGAACAGACTCTGAAGTCCCCGGGTGGTTGTATTATGATAAAGAAAGCGATACCTATACTTACAAATATGATGCTGACAGTAACCAATTAAACGTTTTAAAAGCATGCTATAAGGCATCAGGTGACGATGCTTACGTTGAAGTATTCTCGAATTCTCCACCTTATTTTATGACTAAAAGCGGTTGCTCGTCAGGCGGAAAGAATCCAAAGAAAAATAATCTTCGCGAGGATTCATACGTGGCTTTTGCAGAATATTTAGCACACGTTACAGAGTATATAAACAACAAGTTAAATATAAAAGTATCTTCAATATCCCCCATGAATGAGCCTGCCTCAGGCTATTGGCATTATTTAAGTGACAAGCAAGAGGGATGCCATTTTTCAAGCGGTAAAAGTCAAAACAAAATTATTCTTGAAACAGCTAAAGCTATCAAATCAAAGGGCTTAAACAACATTGAAATTATTGCAAGCGATGAAACCTCAACCTCACACCAAATCACTTCCTACAACAAATATACTGATGAAGTAAAAGAGATAATTGACAGAATCAGTACTCACACTTATATTACACGAAGAAGCAAGCATTTGGGTCAATTAGCAAAAGAAAAAGGGTTTAACCTTTGGATGAGCGAAACCGATTGGAGCAACACATTAGGTAAAAACTCAGGTGAAATGGGTGCAGGTCTTTGGTTAGCTTCTAAAATCATTACTGATATTAACGACCTTTCCCCTTCCGCTTGGGTTATCTGGCTTGTAATTGATTTTCATATCAGCAAAAACGGCATAAACGGTAACAAGGATTTCGGCATGCCTGATACAAGCAAGGGCTTTTGGGGTGTTGCTGTTGCCGAACATGATAATGAAGAGATTATTCTCTCACAAAAATATTATGCTTTCGGTCAGTTTTCAAGATACATAAGACCCGGTGACACTTTAATTCATTGTGATAAAAACACTCTTGCTTCATTTAATAAAAAAAGCAAAAAGCTGACTATTGTTACATTTAACAATTCTGAAAAAGAAGTTGAAAAAGAATTTGTTTTAGACAGTTTTGACGTTGATTTTTCAGAATATAAAACAATCAGAACAAGTGGTTCGTTTAATGCTGGTGAGCATTGGAAGGAGCTTGGAATTTCACCTGTCGAAAACAATTCTTTTAAAACAAAGCTTAAAGGATATTCTGTTACAACGTTTGTTATTGAATAAGAAAAAACTCTGTTTGGTTTCTGAAATCCAAACAGAGTTTTCTTTTTAATCAAGTAAATTCTCTAGCAAATCGGTTTCGGTAATGTTCCCATCTGAATAACGGAAGGTTTTGATTTCGAAAGCACCGAATTTAACTTCTTTTTCTGCATCTTTAACTTTTAACAACGCGCTTTGTTCATCTTCAATAGGATTAAACAGACGGATAATGTACCCTTCGCCTATTTCGGCTTTTTTAAATGCAGTTATATTGATGATATCATTACCAATAATTGAAACAGGTGCTTGAGGCTTGTTGCCTATAGCACTTGGATAGAACGAAAGCGCCATTGGTTTAACGTTAAAATGCTGAGCAAATCTAGAAGCAGAATTAAGAATTGAAGCTCTATCCCCAAAATCAAGCTTAAAGCTATAATCTCTTTCCCCTTGCTCAATATGAGGTGAAAACTTATCTTGCGGAAGAACGATTCTATCGTCAACAGGATGAGCACAGTAGGATGGTGAACGAAGAAGAGTGAGCTTTAAGGTGTTTGTATTTACGTCAAAGGATGAGCCGTAAATACCGTTATTAGCAACTGTGATACCCTTTTTATCCCCACAAAGAGAAATATATTTCTGTGATACGTTTTCAGTTAGGTCAGTTTTAAGATTTTCTCTGCCGTATGCATGTTCACCTATACAATCACAAACATTAAAATATGCAGGGATATTAAGCTTTACAAGCTCTTGCTTTTCATTCCAATTAATTCTTATATCAACGTTAAAATCACCGTTATGAGAAATTATGTACTTAACAACGGCTCTTGAAGATTTATATCCAAAGGCAGCCTCAATTACACATCTGACGTCACCCGATTCAATAACTCTGACGGGTTCAAGAATATCATTAACACAATAATAGTCTTTAACCTCCTGAGGTGTTAAAAGAGTGAAGCTTGATATCACTTCACGCCAACCGATGTCCTCCATATACCAAGGGTCGTGATTATCCTTGTAAACGTCAAGGGAAAATGCAGGGCATTTTATGTATTCTACACCGTTTTTCTCTATCAAATCAATAAGACCTGTAGCTTTATTGATTTTAACCTTCAAGCCATTGTTGTTATAAACAAGACAAGCGCCATCGGTTTCTAATTCGTATTTTGGCTTCTTTTCAATCACTGTAAAGCCACAATCAAAGCGGTTAAGCTTCATAGGCTCGAGAGTAGCATTAAACACAACACGTTTACGCCACTCCATCGGCAAAGAGCTATACTCCTTTTCACATTGTGATTTTAAAAGTGTGCCATTTTCATCGTAAACATCAGGCGACATATAAATTAAATCTCTTACCTGGTCCCACAGCATAAACTCAGCAGTAAAATCACCTTTAATTTCATACGGATAAGGATTATAAACAAATATGGGTATTTTATCCTCATCGGGCTTTCTTTGACCACCTGACAAAGCAAAAAACGCCTTAATCTTTACTCTTGATAAAATCTCAAGAGCATGGTCTAACATTCTTAAAGCCATTTCCTCTGCTGGCTGAATTGAAGAGCCGGGAAGAATATCGTGAAACTGAACTGTAATAATATCGTAAATTGCTTCGGCAAGCTCTTTATCGGGATAATCCATAAGACTTAACATAGAAGCATGAGAGCAGATACTTTCTGCAAAGAAATATTCGTTTTCTGCCTGACGGTATCTTTGCTTAATCCTTACCTGACTTGTATAGCAACCGGGTGCCCAAAGATTAAGGCTTTTTTCTACCTTCGGCAAATCTGTATTCTTTAATTCATTAAAATAGCTTTCCGGAGTTGAATGAATTATTTCTGTACCATTTTCTTTTTCTGCATTAATGATTTCAGTGATATCAACCAAATCTTTTTTTGAGGGTCCGCCACCATGATTTCCGATACCCCAGAGGCAAAGATAGAATTCTTCATCATCGACCTCTTTAAGAATTCTTGAAATCTTTTCACCCGCTTTACCTTTGCCTGAGTTATATCCATAGCAAATTTTTGAAGCCATTATTTCAGAGCCGTCATAGCCAACCCATTTAAAATTATGGTGAGGCAAAGACATAAAGTTGTCGGAAGGTCTCATAAAAAGATAACCTTCATAGCCCGTCTTTTTCATAATCTGAACGAGTCCTCTTGTATGACCAAAGGGGTCCGCATTAAAAGCGATTTTCGGCACGACACCGAATTTTTCTTTAAAATACTTACGGCCTGAGAAAATCTGACGAACAAAAAATTCGCCAGACGGCATATTGCAATCAGGCTGAAGATGCCAACCACCCATGATATGCCATTTTCCGCATTTTACTAAATCACGGATTTTTTCAAAAAGAATCGGGTCATATTCCTCAATCCATTTATATAATAATGCTTCATTGTGACAGAAAACAAAGCTATCAAACTCTTCACAAAAGCTTGCTGCAATTCTGAAGGTTGAAAGAGCTTCTGCCGCCCCCTCTTCCCATTCCCATTGCCACACGGGGTCAAGATGAGCATTACAAACCAAATGAAGTTTTTTAATCATTAAATCACACCTTATGCTTATTTATCAGGTTAAAGGATATGTTTCGCTTAATTGATATTCAAATCAATTTTAACAGGACTATTTACACATACGGAATCGTAAGCAACGATACTATCATAGGCTAAAATATTAACTCCTGCTTCTTCTGCTATTCTTAGAGCATCGCCAAAAGCTTTATGAGTCGCGTCGTTTGGCTTAAACAAAGTAACACCTGATATTTGAATTACAAAAATAATATAAGCGGAATAGCCCTTTTCAACACAAGAGCAAAGCTCTTTTATATGCTTTACGCCTCTTTCGGTTGGTGCATCAGGAAAAAGAGCAACACCTTCGTTTTCAAGAGTTACACCTTTAACTTCAATAAAGGCTTTAGTATCTGAATCATCAACGAAAAAATCAAACCTAGAATTGCCAAAGGTAACCTCTCGTTTTATTATAGCATTTTTTGAAAATAACGCACCTTTTTTGAGCCACTCAGCAACCATATCATTAGGAGCTTGTGAATCCATATTAATTAATAAAACTCCATTATCAGATTGCTTTTCAACTGCTATAAGGTCGTATTTTGTTTTTCTCAAAGGATTATCAGAAGCAGAAAGATAAACCACTGAATTTTCAAGCAATAATTCTTTACATCTGCCTGTATTTTTTACGTGTACAATTTCTTCATTACCATTAACCTCAACCTTAGCAATAAAACGGTTAGGTCTGTCTTTAAAAATACCTTTTACAACTTCCTTATACTTCATATCAGCCTAAAACAACGTCAAACACAAGCATTAAGCAGAAGCCAAAAAGAAGCGAATAGGTTGCACCTCTTTCGCTACCGTGAGCGTGAGTTTCAAGAATCATTTCATCACTTACAACATAAAGCATCGTACCGCCTGCAAAAGCAAGTGCAAACGGAAGAATAGCAGATGCAAGGTTTACTGCAAAATAACCTAAAAGAGTACCAACAACCTCTACAAGACCCGTAGTTAAAGCGATTAAAAAAGTCTTGTGAGGTTTTATTCCTGCTGTCAGCATCGGTGTAATGATAACCATACCCTCAGGAATATTCTGCAAAGCAATACCTAAAGCAATCATTATAGCATCTGAAACGTTACCCGAGCCAAATCCAACACCCGCAGCAATACCCTCGGGTAAATTATGGATAGCGATTGCTAACACAAACAAAATAACTTTATTAATATCTTTGTTATGCTTATGAAGCTCCTCTTCACCGCCTGAAAGCTTATGCAAATGAGGAACAAGCTTATCAATAATATTCAGGCAAACAGCACCCGTAAAAATACCGACAACGGTCACTATAATACCGTATTTACCACCGTATTCTATCGAGGGTAAAATCAATCCCAAAACTGATGCAGCAAGCATAACGCCTGCGGCAAACGAAAGCACGATATCACTTATTTTGTGAGATATATTTTTAAAAATAAAACCTATAATTGCACCGAAAACGGTAGCACCGCCCACACCCAATGCGGTTATAATTACCATTTGCATAATATTTACTTCCCTTTTCTTAAAATATAATCTAAAAGACCTTTACATCCACTGTAAACATCATTGTAGGTAGTTTCAAAATCACCGCTATACCAAGGGTCAGCAACATCCTTGGAATTATCGGTAAAAGACATTAATTTATAAATCTTGCCGTCTTTATCGTTAAGAATTCTGTTCATATTACGGATATTCATACTATCCATACCAACAAAATAGTCGTAATCTTCGTAATCGGAGGCTTTTAACTGCACAGCTCGTTTACCCTCACAGCTTATACCGTGCCTCGCTAACTCTCGTTTAGCAGGCGGATAAACGGGATTACCGACACCGTTCCATATCTCTTCTGTGCTCGTAGCACTTGAAGAAACAACAAAATCTATATCAAGATTTTTTTCTTTTATTATTTCCTTAAAAACAAATTCCGCCATTGGACTCCGGCAAATATTCCCGTGGCAGACGAACATAATTCTAACCGTTTTCATAGTTACGCCCATAAAAAAGTATCGTCACCGACACCAAGCTCAAAATGTAGTTTTGCAATACCTAAATCCATTTTTGAATACGGACCTAGTAACGATTTCGCTTTTACTATATTATCGTCATTAAGCTCAAAATAAAACTTTTGCTGATTCATTGCAGTTGGTGCTGTAAGAGCACCTTTCATACCGGCTAAAAACCATTCCGGTAAATTTTCATCATATTTGCAAAGCTTTGATAAAGGCTTATTATTATGAGGTTTACCTTGGTGAACTCCGTAGCCTAAGGAAATCACGATATAGAACTTTTCGCCATTATTCAATTTATAGGTAACATTGCTTTTATTAAAGGTTAAAGCAACCCAGCAAGAATTCACGCCGATACTTTGAGCATATAAAACAAGCTTTTCACCGAAATAACCAATCTCTTCATCCATACCCTTTGGGCCTATTGCAACGATATAATCAGTACAACCGCTGAAATGACCGTAGCTTGCCATTTTACCCGTAAAAGCAGAAGGTTCATTAGTAATTAACTCAAACCTTAATCCGCTTTCAGAATTGATTTTTTTGATTTCACTTTTCAATAGCTCAACGTCTTCAATTTTCAAAGGCTCTTCAGTATAACGTCTGACAGAATGCCTTGTAAACATTGCATCTCTTAAGGTCATAAAAACAATCCTCTGCATCAGTTTTGAAATATATTATAAAATATATTTTCGTATTGTACAACATTTTTTTGTATGTTATACTGTTAAAAGGTGATAATTTATGAAAAAAATCAGATTTGGTATTGTAGGAACGGGAAATATTGCTCACAGATTTGCAGAAGCGATTAAGAACGTAAGTGATGCAGAGCTTACCGCTATTGCTTCAAGAACAAGCGAAAATGCCGAAATTTTCGGTAATGAATTTAATATACAACACAGATTTGGTTCCTACGAAAGTATGGCAAAATCTGATAAAATAGACGTTGCATATATTGCAGTCCCTCATTCAAGTCATAAAGACTGCTCAATGCTTATGATGGAAAACGGCAAAAGTGTAATTTGCGAAAAGCCGTTAGCAGTTAATTCTAAAGAAGTTGAAGCAATGTTTGACTGTGCTCAAAAGAACAACGTTTTTCTTATGGAGGCGATGTGGGCTAGATTAGTCCCCGGTACTGTTAAGATGCTTGAGCTTATAGAAAACGGCGTTTTAGGTGAAATACGCGGTGTTGAAGGCAAATTTTGCTACACCTTTGACGAAGACGAAATGGACCACCACGCTCTTAAGGTTGAAAACGGTGGAGGTGCCCTCCTTGACGTCGGAGTTTACGGATTAAACTTTGCGAGCTGGTATTTAGGTAAAAATATTGTAGATATTAAATCATTTGCCGATAAATATAACGGTACTGACTCACATACCTGCACTTTAATTAAATACGAAAACGGTGCAATTGCCGACCTATCTTGTGCTACACTGTTAAGAAAGCCTAACGAGGGATATATTTACGGTACGAAAGGCTTCGTTCATTTAAACAGATTTTATGCACCTCAAGAGATTGAGCTTCATTTACTTGACGGTACAAATAAAAAGCTTGAAGCAAGATATTGGGGTAATGGCTTTGAGGAGCAAATTCAACACGTTTGCGACTGTTTATACAAGGGATTAAAAGAAAGTCCTATAAATACGAAAGAGCAAACGGTCTTTATCACAAAGCAAATGGACGAAATCAGAAAAGATATCGAGGTTATATATCCTCAGGATAATTGAGGTTTAATTTATGATTAGTATTTTAGTTGTTATTTACGTCGTCTTTATTTCATTAGGGCTTCCTGATTCTCTTTTTGGCGTTACTTGGCCCGTTGTTCATAAAGACTTTATGATACCCGAAAGCTTTGCTTCACTTTACAGCATTATAACAGGTCTTTGCTCGGGCGGTGCAAGCTTTATAGCAGGTTATCTTATCAGAAAATTCGGTACGCCAAGGGTTACATATTTTTCTATTCTTTTAACTGCTATCGGTTTAGTTGGCATAAGTTTTTCACCTAACATTATCGTAATGATGATATTTACTGTTGTTATGGGTTACGGTGCAGGTGCAATTGACACCGGCTTGAACAACTATGTTTCTCTAAATTATAAAGCACGTCATATGAGCTGGCTTCACTGCTTTTGGGGAGTTGGTGTTACCTTAAGCCCGCTCATAATGTCAAACTTTTTAAGTGATAACAGCGAATGGCGAATTGGCTACCGAATAATTGCTTTAATTCAGTTTTCAATTAGTATTATAGTACTTATAGCTCTAAAAAAATGGATAAAAGAAGATAAAAAGAGCAACAAGGTTGAAGCTGATAATAATAGCGAAAGTAAGCTTAGTATAATTTCCGTATTAAAGCGAAAAGGCGTTATAACAAGCATTTTATCACAAGGCTTATACTGTAGTATGGAGTTTTTAATAGGAACCTGGGGTGCTTCATATCTTGTTAATTCTTTCGGTTATCTACCCGATACAGCTGCAAGATGGGTATCGTTATATTATGGCGGAATTATGATAGGTAGATTAATTTCAGGCTTTATTTCGATAAAAGCAAACGACAACACCTTAATTCGCGGTGGAATTACTGTTGCATTCATCGGTATTATGATTCTATTATTACCGTTAGGTACATTTTCCCCTGTTGGTCTTTTATTAATTGGCGTTGGCTTCGGACCAATATTCCCAAGTATTTTACATAGTGTTCCCGAAAGATTCGGAAAAGAATATTCTGCAGATCTTACGGGCTTTCATATGGGCGGTGCTTACGGTACAGGCTTTTTAGTTCAATTAATTTTCGGCTACGTTGCCACAGCAACTACGTTTAATATTACACCCTTTGTACTGTTGGGATTAATAATTTGCTTAATATCAGCAAACGAACATACAATAAGAGTTTTAAAAAGAGGTAAATAATGAAAACAGCTTTAATTCTTGAGGGCGGTGCAATGAGAGGAATGTATACCGCAGGCGTGCTTGACGTTTTAATGAAAGAAAAAATTGAAACTGACGCTTGCTACGGCGTTTCTGCAGGTGCATTATTCGGTATAAACTACAAATCCAAAGATATCGGCCGAGTTATTCGTTACAACTTAAAATACGGCGGTAACCCCGAAACTATGGGTTGGAAGTCCTTACTAAAAACGGGGAATTTAATGCACAAAGAGTTCTGGTTTGAGGATATCCCCTTTAAGCTTGACCCGATGGATACCGAAACCTACAAAGACTGTAAAACGGATTTTTTTGCAGTTGTTACAAATATGATTACGGGAGAACCCGAATATAAAAGCATTTATGACTTAAAAGAAGAAAAGTGTATGGAGTATTTAAGAGCATCAGGCTCTCTCCCCTTTCTCTCAAAGCCTGTAATTGTTGATAACACACCTTATCTTGACGGTGGTATTGCTGACAGTATACCTGTAAAAAAAGCTATTGAAGACGGTTGTGATAAGATTATAGTTGTTTTAACAAGACCGAAAAGCTACAGAAAATCAGGAAGTATTCACGGTGCAGAGGTTTTCTACAAAAAATATCCCAAATTCGCAAAAACTCTTAACAACAGAAATCAGATGTACAACGAGCAATGCGAATTTATAGAAAGCCTTGAAAAAGACGGAAAGATAATCGTTTTAAGACCAAGCGAGCATATTGAAGTTAAAAGAACAGAAAAAGACAAAGAAAAGCTTCAAAAAATGTACGATTTGGGCGTTAAGGATTGTTTAGAAAAAATAGGTTGCATAAATAATTTCATCAGATAAATATACGAAAAAAATCCAAGTCTTTTGACTTGGATTTTTTAATATATTATATTGAATAACCATAAACAAAAGTATTCTATTAGTTTACTCTTCCTATCATATCAAGAGGGATCTCTTCAAAACCGGGAGCATCTTTTCTGATTTTATCGATATCCTTGATATTATAATTACCGTTATCGATATCCACAAAGATTTCATCGCATTTGCCCACGTTATATATTGCGTTATCACTTATATCGCTGAAATCCCAGACAGAGCTGTACACCTCGCCGTATGCCAAATCTTTATTAATGATGATATTATTTTTGAAGGTACTTGCAGGGTTAGGTATATAATCAGGTGAATCTGATTTTGAAATATCGTCAGTGCAGTTCTTGTATTCGGGAAATGCATTTTGCCAGGCTTCACTCTGCCAGGGTGAATTATACAGTGCTTCCCACATATCACCACTGCCGACGTAAGCATGAGTAAACCACCCGTTTTCAAGAGCACCCTCTCTTGCCCTATCATCAAATCTAAGAGCGTTGTTGCCGGGGTTAACGATGATGTTATTGGTTATGACGTTATCTCTGCCACCACCCACGTGAATTGAGTTGCTGGGAATATTGATAAGAAGGTTGCCGTAAATCTGATGACCCGAAACCGCATCATCAAGATAAATACCGTCGGGTCTGTGATTTTCCGAACCTACATTATAAATACAGTTGTATCTTACAATATTGCCGTACCATACCCAGCTTCTTCCCGAATAAATTGCACCTGCATCATCTGAAAGAAGGCAAACGTCGTGGATAAGATTATATTCAATAATATGATTGTTGCCTTTGTAAGTAATCGCCTCATGAGGAGAGTTCGCCATTTCGTTGTGAGAACAAACATTTCCCACACCTTCAAGCGTAACGGCAGGCTGATAGGTCTGATAAATTTCCGACCAATCATGGATGTAATTGTTGTCAGCCTTACTGTTGCCGGGAGTAAGAGTTTCTGTATCACCACCGGTAATGATAATTCCGCCCTTACCGGTACGGGTAATTTCGTTATTATATGCAAGGTTGTTGCTTCCGTTCATAACAAGAGCATTGCCTGCAACGTTTTTAATAAGACAATTCTCAACGGTATTGTTATCGGCTGTTATAGCTACACCGTCACTACGTGTTCCTTTTACAGTTAATCCGTCAAAGGTAATGTAATCAGCCTCAGAATTTATTACTGGTTTGAGTGAGAGCGAAAGAATAATTTCTGCATTGTCCTTGTTTTCAGGCTCCCACATACAAAGGAGTCCCTTTTCTCTGTCCAGATACCATTCTCCGGGTGAAGAAAGCTCTTCAAGAACATTGAAAAAATAGTACGGTGCATCGGTTTTAGTTCCGTAAAGACTAACGAACTTAGGAGTAAGCTCACAAGTATCTTTATCAAAACTTCCTATGGGAGTTGATGCATCCGCCCAATCATATTTCCAATAGCCGAACATCCACACATCATTAAGGTTTTTCCATCCCGCAATTTTCTTTGCGAGCTCAGAATTAACCTTGTAAATATCCGGTTCGGGATTACGGATTTCGTACCAATTCTTAACCTCTGTAAGAGCACCGTCAGATTCCTTGCCCAAGCCGGTTTTTACAACCTCTTCGGTATAAAGATATTCATTATCGGGATATCTTGCAATTGTTTGTCTTATATCATCAACGAAAAGCTCGCAATAAAGAGGGCCTGTATAATCGCCGTCATAATTATCTGCTGTATGGTAAGAGCCGATTGCATAAATCTTACCCCAATCGTCAGTTGTAAGAGAATACGGAGCCTTTGTTAAGTCAACAACCATAACGTTTTTCTGAGCATCGGCAGAAAGCCTTTCTGCAATTTCGGGATAATCTTTTACATTTTTAAAATCGGCGGAATTAAGAGTTATACCACCATTGATAACAACCTCGCCGTTATAAGAACAGTATGTTACGGGACAATCCTTTGTGCCTGAATCCTCTTTTTTAAGCTCGAGAGAAGACACACGGTATTCACCGCCTTCTATGCAAACAGTAATTCCGTTTTTTTCTGTTTTATCCATAGCTCTTACGGCTTCAATTGCTTTTTCAATCGTAAGGAACGGTGAATCTATTGAACCGTTATTTTCATCATTACCGTTTGTGCTAACATAAAAATCGCCCATAATCATTTTATCATCATTCTTTTCTTTTGATACAGTTGATATAACAGGTGCCGGAGCAGTATAATTTTCGTACAGTAAAACGTAAATATGGGATTTGATATACGAATGACTTCCAAAGAGAAAACCAATAACAATAAGTACGGAGAGAATCACTTTTAAAACCTTGCTGTTGAATATCCTGAACACACAAATCAGAGCCATAACAGACGTGATAATGAATGTTAAGTATACAGGAATAACCATTGCCGCTAATTTAAGCTCGCCGTTGCCGATTACGGCGTTTATCAAAAACATAAATCCAATAAGAACAACTGCAAATACAATAGCAGTTAAAACTGCATTTAATGCTTTTTTCTTTTTATCTGATTTTTTATTGAGCGGTATGGAAAGCAATGCACCGCCAAGGCAAACAACAAAGCCGAGAATAAACTGAAGCGGTGTATATTCAAAACAGAGGTATTGCATGTGATAGTAATACAAACCGACTATCGAAAAAACAATACCTAATACAAGAAAAATTGTTCCGAATATTTGGTTTTTCAAGGTTTCTTTCATAAAGATAAAGCCTCCTGGATTCTGATTCGTTGGAATAATTATATTACTATAAAACAGAAAAAGCAAGGCAAAGCCTTGCAAAAAATACTTATTACCTCTTACTTCTTACTTATTACTTCCCAAAGCCCCAAGGACTTTTGAGGTAAGAGTGAAGAGGTAATAGGTAAGAAGTAAGCCCCAAGAACTTATCGTCCTTGGGGCTTTGGCAGTACGTCTCATTTTAGAACCATTAGTTTTATCATAAAAAATCAGTATTATAAAACACCAAACATTTTAAGAATCATAAACAATGCAGTAAAAAAAGTAAAAACTATCAACAACATAAACGGGGACTTAATCTTCTTTTCTTTAATCTGCACTATCGCCATAACTATACAAGAAATAAGAACTAAAAACGAACTAATCAAAATAATCATTCTCATAAAAATATACTCCATTATAAACGTACAATTATATTAAATTAAATAACAAAACTATATAATTCTCCCTCAACCAATGTTACTTCACCGATTAGTCCTATTTCAAGACCATCATACATTTCCTGAGGAATATCAATTTTAATTAACTCATCATCTTTTTTAAATTCAACAGTATAAATTGTAACAGCTTTAGGTGATTTAATTCCTACCATTTCCACTCGACAAGTCAAGTTAACTATCTCAGCCTGAAACTTAACCGTTTCAAATTCAGTTTTTATCTCCAAAGGCGATGAATTTGATTCAATATTTTCTTTTTGTCTATATGGTTTTATAACTTTTCTAATATATAAAACAAAAAATATTATTGCACAAATAATGATACAAAAATAAATAATTAAATCCATACTACCACCTCAAATACATTTTACAACAATAAATACAAAAAATCAATCATTTGTACGAAGGGCAACTGAATCAAGGCGAAGCATTGTATATCATCAATTCCGTTAGGAATTGCATATCATCAAAACGAAGTTTTGTATATCATCAAGCCGACAGAAATGCACACCTAAAGGTGTGATGAGATACAAATGCGACTTGTCGCATTTGATGATATACACGCTAAAGCGTGATGATATACCAAGCCTGTCGGCTTGGATAAAAAAATTCCTGTTCTTACGAACAGGAATTAATTGGGTGTTTTGAACTTAGTGGCACGAATGAAATGTGCCTGAAAACCAAGGATTTTTTCGTTCTTTTTATTTAATTCTTAAAATTAACTACTTTTCTCACATTTTCTGAATTATTATCTATATACTCTATGTAAATCTCCGTTTCATTTAAGAAAACTAGTTTTTCACAAGTTGCCATAGAAAAATTCAAGTCCAACTCATTTGAATACCTCGAACTTTCGAAAAATCCTTTTATATAAAGTTTTGGCTTTTCTTCAGGTTTAAAGTAAGCGATATAGTATTCTTTTGTTTTAGTGTTTATGTAATCCGCGTATATGCTATACGGGTTAAATTCTTCAGATATAGTTTTATCGTATACATTGAAATATTTCACAGAAAAAGCGTTCGTTCCAAATCCTAAATGAAGTTTAAGAACACCCTCGCCTTTATCCTCAATTTGAGGTGCGGTTCCCGTTTTAATATCTTCAACCAATATATCATTTCCACTTGTTATTCTATATCTATATTTTTGTAAGTCTTCCTCATATATTTGGTAAAAGGTTGTTTGTATGATATATTGGCTTGTATCAATATCACTTTGTGAATTTTCAACGGGCAAATCATTTTCGCTGTTAATCTCATAACTCGTACCACACGCAGAAAAAGATAAAATCAAAATTACAGATATAATAAGCAAATAAATTCTTTTCATATAATCACCGCTTTGGGTTATTTAATTTACTTTTAGCAGTATTTATTGACGTAATAAGTAACTTCTTAACTTCAATGCACTTTTCTAAAATTTCGTTGTTATCATAATATCCACTTTCAATTAAAAGTTCTAACCAATATTCACTTTCAGAGCATTCTTTAAGTGCAATTTGAAGTTTTGCAATAAAGTCGGCAGTTCCGTGTCCGTAAAAAGCCTCGCGAATGTTTGCCCCCACACTTGTTCCACTACGGATAAGTTGATTTGTGAGAACGGATTCCTTTTTAGTTTGTTTTACATAGTTACAAACTTTTATAATCTGCAAAGCAAATTCTTTAGATTTTATAATTAACGGACTATCTACCATAACAATACCACCTTTCTTAACATAATTATACCACTATAAAAAAAAAGAGCAAGGCAAAGCCTTGCAAAAAGTACTTATTACCTCTTACTTCTTACTTATTACTTCCCAAAGCCCCAAGGACTTTTGAGGTAAGAGTGAAGAGGTAATAGGTAATAGGTAAGAAGTAAGCCCCAAGAACTTATCGTCCTTGGGGCTTTGGAGGCGACAATCAGATTTGAACTGATGCATCAGGGTGTTGCAGACCCACGCCTTACCGCTTGGCTATGTCGCCTTATATTAAATTTGGATAAAAAAATGGAGCGGATGACGAGGCTCGAACTCGCTACCTCCACCTTGGCAAGGTGGCGCTCTACCAGATGAGCTACATCCGCATAAAAGAATGAGCCGTGAGGACGACTCATCCGTGGTGCCTCCGGTCGGAATCGAACCAACGACACGAGGATTTTCAGTCCTCTGCTCTACCAACTGAGCTACAGAGGCAAAAAAGGTGGCGACCCGGAACGGGCTCGAACCGTCGACCTCTAGCGTGACAGGCTAGCGTTCTAACCAACTGAACTACCGGGCCACCTGGTGGTGGGAACAATAGGGCTCGAACCTATGACCCTCTGCTTGTAAGGCAGATGCTCTCCCAGCTGAGCTATGCTCCCGTGTTCGTTGCTCACTCGCAACGTTGACTACTATACACTATTTGAAATGATTTGTCAACACTTTTTTTCAACTTTTTTTAAATTTTTTTAAGTTTTTTTATTTCGTCAACAATAGCACTCATTTCATCCATTTTAGCCTCGATATCTTCAACTAATTTGAACTGTGTTCTGGCTCTCACAAGGTTGTGTTCAGGATATTCAGTTTTAAAATAAACGTCGCCGTTGAGGAAATCGCCAAGGAATCTCATACCGCATTCAAAGGTAAGAAGCTTAGACGCGAAAGGAAGTAAATCTATTTCTTCTTTTGTAAGGCTATCCCCCGCTGTTTCAAGATATCCGTCAACGTAGGCTTTGAAATATTCAAGACTTAATGAAACCTTTGATAAATCTTTTTCGTCCTCAGCGGCAGTATTTGCACCAAAACGAATACTGTCACCGAAATCATAAAGAGATGAACCGGGCATAACTGTATCTAAATCGACAACGCAAATACCTTTATTAGTCTTTTTATCAAAAAGAACGTTGTTAAGCTTGGTATCGTTATGGGTAACCTTTAAGGGCATAACACCGCTGTCAAGTAAATCGGTAATAACAGAGCAATCCTTTTCTCTTGCGAGTGCAAACTCAATTTCAGGTAAGCATTCTTCTTTCCTACCGGAAAAATTGTTTTCAATTGCAATTTTTAAATCGTTAAAACGAGAAGGAGTATTATGGAAATTAGGAATTGTTTCATGAAGAGTATCAATAGGATAATCTGCAAGAAGCTTTTGGAAATTACCGAAGGTAAGAGCGGCATTTCTGAAATCATCAGGATTTGTAAGCTCGTTAATAGAATAAGTATCATCAACGAAGTTATAAAGACGCCAACAACCGCCATCATCGCTCATAACGTAGTTTTTACCGTCCTTTGCAGGATAAACTGTAAGAGTTTCTCTCATAGGGTCGCCACCTGCAGCAATAATCTTATTTCTGAGATGTGCAGTAACGCCCATAACGTTTTCCATAAGCTCAACCGGCATTTTGAAAACGTTTGTATTGATTCTCTGAAGAAGGTATTTTTCGGTTTTACCGTCAGCAAGAAGATATTCAACTACGTATGTATCATTTATATGACCGTCGGTAATAGGTTTATAACCGTTTATTTTACCAAATTCGGGAAATTGTTTAATAATATCTAAAACATTTATTGTATTTGTGATACTCATTAATAATTAACTCCTTTAAACTCTGCAAAGCACTCCGGGTTATGAAAACCGGGCGGTAAGGTTGTAACCGGTGAAAACGCTAAATAGTGAGGCGTCGCACACTCGTCACCGCATTTATAAAAATTTGCTCTTATTTCTTTAAACATTATATTCTTTTTATCAATTTTGTAAAGTGCTGAAATAAAATCTTTCGTTAAACGCACCTTAACACCCCAAAACGAGCCCTTATCATCGACAGAGGTAAAAGTTTCAACCTCCGGCGAAAGACTTGTAATTTCGCTTGCAAAGCATCTTTCAGGCTTAAGCTTTCCAAACTCACAAAGAAAAGCACCTTTAGAGTTCATTTCGACGTTTATATACTCTTCCCTATTCTCAACAGGGGCAACGAAAAACTCAAGACAGCTATCAAGATAAACAGGGTCATCTCTATTAATATATTCGGCTTTCGGTGATTCTTCGTAGCATTTTAAAACAGCAACCAATTCATCATTTACTACCCCGATTTTAAAGTATGTATCAGGTCTGTAGGGTGTTTCTGCTTCCCAATGATAAGACTCTAACTTATAAAAATCAGCCTTATTAAAATCATCAAAGCAAGAATAAGAACATAACGTATAGCTCAAATCGTCACCTTATTTCATATACTCGGTAATACCGTTAGTTTCATCCATAGATGCCATAATCATATAAAGTCTCGGAATATGGAAGGGACCCTTGAAGATATTACCCTTAAGAGTTGTTGAAACGGTATTATCGTAATGAAGATAGCCGTACCACTCTCCACATTCATCATCGCAGAAGTATTTTTCACAATATTCTTTAAGCTGAAGATAAACGTCGTTATATTTCTCTTCTTTAAAATGAAGATAAGCAAGTCTTGCGGCAATCATAGCTTCACACTGAGGCCACCAAAGCTTCATATCCCATTCAAGCTGAACGGGAGGCTTACCCTCTAAATCTGTAAACGCAATAATACCGCCGTTTTTCTTATCCCAACCGAGAGGAAGAGTAATATCTATAATATGTTTAGCGATATTAACAGCCTCGTCGTTACCCGTAACAAGACCTTCAGCCATAATAAACCAAGCAGCCTCAAGAGAATGACCGGGGTTAACGATTCTGCCGTTAGGACTATTTATAAACTCGCCTTTTTTAGTAACGCTTTCAAGTAAAGCTCTTTCAGTAAGATATCCACCGTTTAAAATCTCACTAAGACATTCACCGCAGATTTTGTTATATTTATCGTAAAGACCGTCAACGCTTCTCATTACCTGAGCAGTTGCAAGCATAATCATAACGGGTGAAAGTGCTTTTGAATCAATATTATCGGGGTTGATTTTAGGCTGATTTTTACGAACACCGGTAAAGCACTCGTAAGCAACTGTAAAGTACTTTTCAGCACTTTCTAAAACCTCTTTATCCCCTGTTGCTTTGTAAAGCTCTGCACAACCGATTGCGGCAAAGGTTTCGGAAAAATAATATCTTCTCTTCTGAAGCTCACGACCGTCAGCAGTAACGGTAAAGAACATTCTGCCGTCAGTATCAGTACATTTAGGAAGGAAAGAATAAATTGTTTTAGCAGCCTTAAGATATTCTTCATTTTTCTCTATAAGGTTATAAGCCTTTGAGAAAACCCATAATGCTCTCCCCTGAAACCAAACGCTTTTATCAGTACCGTAAATATTACCTTCACGATCAAGGCAGGTATAAATACCGCCGTTTTCATAGTCTATAGAATTTTTCAACCAAAAAGGAAGAATATTTTCAACTAAATCTTTTCTATAATTCATTTTAACAGCTCCTGACGGAATAATTTTTATTACATTAAATAATAATATAACACACCCGACAAAAAAAGACAACTCAAAAAATTATTTTATAATTGCTAACAAAACTCTATATAAAAACCAAAAGCAGATTTCTATGTATGAAATCTGCCTTTAACAATACACTTTTAAAATTTAGAAATTCAGATAATTTTCTCTTACATATTTAATTATATATTCCTGTAAAAAATCAGTCATATAAAATTCGTCAATCGCCTTTTCTAATTCATCATAAGGATATAAACTTTCTGCAACCTTAAAATAATTCTTAACGTTATCATTAAAATCTTCAGGCTTGATATTATATTTTTTGATAAACTCATCGCAAACTTTGGCATATTGGGTTGCACCAATAGCTTCAAGAGCAGAAGCAAGCTCATTAGTGTGTTCCCCTCTTGTATTAACAAAATACTGAGATACACCACCGTTACTGAATTCCATATCAAATTGATAAACAATATGAGCAACCTTTTTGACATCATTCATTTCATCATCAAAAAGGAGTCCAGGAAGGCAATCATAAAGTTCATCATCTGAAAACTTTGTTAAATCGCTGAAATCGGTTGGTTCATAAGAGAGCTTAAAAGCTGATAACTCGGCTTTCAATTCTTCAAGGTTATTCCCGAACAATTCTTTGTTTGGTTTGCCGTTTTCATCAAAAAACATTTTATTCAATTCTTCGGGAGATTTATCACTGTTATCTTCAACAACTTTTTTTATTTTATCAAACAAATTTCCAAACATAATATCACCTTTTTAAAAAATACGCCCATGTATTCACGGGCGTATTTTTATTATTGTTATATTAAAGTTTCATAGCTACGTCCCAAGCCTTCCAGATAACTGTACGAAGGTTGCCGACTTTAAGAGCGTCACCGATAATGTGAACGTGCTTGCTCTTTTCAGCAATGGGAGCGGGTTTATAACCAACAGAAAGAATAACACTGTCTGCAGGAATTGTTTCTGTTTTACCGTCTTTAGTCATAACAGTTACACTTGTATCAGTGATTTCAGTTGTTTTTGTTTCAAGGTAAACAGGAACTTTATTAGTTTTAAAGAAGTCACGAAGGAAGCTTGTATTTGCAAGAGCAATACCGGGAGTTGTAATAAGGTCATCCTGCATTTCAACGATTGTAGGATTCTTGCCCTGAAGGTAAAGCTCGTAAGCGATTTCACAGCCTGTAAGACCGCCACCAACAACAGTAACGTTCTGACCAACCTCTTTATTACCAAGAAGGTAGTCAATTGCTTCAATTGCCTTATCAGCGCCCTTAACGGGAATCTTGTTAGCAACAGAGCCTGTAGCAACGATTACTTCATCAGCGTTAAGAGAAGCAACGTCTTTAATCTCTGTATTCATATGAATTGTGATTGCATCGTACTTGTTAACCTCGCGGTTGTACCAAGCGATAAGGTCACGGTCTTTTTCTTTATATGAGGGAGCAGCTGCAGCAATAAATACACCGCCGAGCTTATCTGTTTTCTCATAAAGGTCAACCTTATGACCGCGTTTTGCACAAACGATAGCAGCCTCCATACCACCTATACCGCCACCGATGATAGCAATTTTCTTGCTCTTCTTAGCGGGTTCGATTTTGTATTTCTTTGACTGCATTGTTTTGGGGTTAAGAGCACATCTTGAAAGACCCATTGTATCGAAAAGATCCTGAGTATTAGCGTGACCCTTTGATGATGAGAAGTTAAAGCAACCTGCATGACAGCAGATACAAGGCTTAATTTCTTCTACTCTGTCTTCAATCAACTTTGTAATCCATTCAGGGTCAACAAGGAACTGACGGGCAACACCGACACCGTCAATTTTGCCTTCTGCAACTGCTTTAGCACCAACATCGGGCTCCATTCTACCTGCACAAACAACAGGAATATCAACAAACTGTTTAATATGAGCAACGTCGTCAAGGTTACAGTTCTGAGGCATATACATCGGAGGATGAGCCCAGTACCATGAGTCGTATGTACCATTGTCAGCGTTAAGCATATCGTAGCCTGCATCCTGAAGGTATTTAGCAGCCTTTTCAGATTCGGGCATTGCACGGCCAACCTCTGTATATTCTTCACCGGGCATTGCACCGTAGCAGAAGTCCTTCATTTTAGACTCAACTGAGTAACGAAGAGATACAGGGAAATCATCACCGCAAGCAGCCTTGATAGCTTTAACTACGTCAACTGCGAAACGGTATCTGTTTTCAAAGCTTCCGCCGTATTCGTCAGTACGTTTGTTGAAGTATTCGATAGCAAACTGATCAAGAAGGTAGCCTTCGTGAACAGCATGAACTTCAACACCGTCAACACCTGCATCACGGCAGAGCTTAGCAGTTTTTGCAAATGCTTCGATAATTTCGTGAATCTGCTCAACTGTCATTTCGGGACACTCAATATCGTGAGCCCAACGTGATTTCTGGGGACTGGGAGAAGCTAACTCGTGTGATGTATCAATAACAGGTTTAATCAAAGCACGAGTAAATTTGTTTTTGTGAAGAGGAGCGATAAGCTCTGTAATAGCCCATGAACGACCCATACCGGCAGTAAGCTGAATGAAAAGCTTTGCACCTGTTTTATGGATTTCATCCATAAACTCTTTAAGCTCGTCAAACATCTTAGGATTCTGCCAGAGCCATTTGCCCCAAAAGGTATCACGTAAAGGTGCAATACCGGGAATAATAAGACCAACGTTGTTGTTAGCTCTTTCTAAGAAAAGCTTTGCTGCTTCCTTGTCAAAATGGCAACCGCCGAGCTCAAACCAACCGAAAAGAGATGTACCACCCATAGGGCACATAACTATACGGTTTTTGATTTCAACGTTACCAATCTTCCAAGGTGTAAACAAAGATTCGTACTGAGGATTCATTAAAACACTTCCTTCTCAATATTTTAAACATATAAATCCACAACATAAATGTTCTACTATATAATAGTTTAAAGAAGTATTAATGTCAAGTTAAATTTTTATCAAAGAAGCTGACTTTTCTGCTGACATAAATGTTACAATTTTATTACAAACGATAAATTTTTATTGTTTTTCGATAAATTCTCTGCTATTATCGGGCTCAAGGAGATGAAAATCTATGAAACATTCAGAGAAATCTTTAAAAATCACAAAAATAGTAGTTATTATCCTATGTTGTTTTTTCGTTTTCTTTTTATTTACAGCACCGTTTATATTTAAATGGTACTGCGAAATGTCAGACACAAGAGAAAACGTTGCGAACGTGCTTATAGCAGTTTTTTACACTTGCTCCCCTTCAGCAATGATAACTCTTGTATACTTATTTAAATTTATTAAAAATCTTGAAAGCGGAAACGTTTTTACGGAAAGCAACGTAAAATACCTTAAAATACTTTCTTACGCTTGTCTTTCCGTTGTACCTCTTTCAATCCCCCTTTGCTTTTTCTTTATTGCAGGCTTACCTATCCCTGCCGCAGCAGGATTTATGTGGTTATTCTTACGAATATTGAAAAATGCTTTTGAATACGGAACTATTATAAAAAATGAAAATGATTTGACGGTGTAAATATGGCAATTATAGTAAATCTCGACGTTATGCTTGCAAAAAGAAAGATGTCATCAGGCGAGCTTGCAAGCAAGGTAGGCTTAACTCAAGCCAACCTTTCAATTTTAAAAACAGGTAAAGCAAAGGCGGTGCGATTCTCTACCCTATCAGCAATTTGCCGTGAGCTTAACTGTCAACCAGGTGATATTTTAGAATATACGGACGGTGAACAGGAGGAATAATTATGACTAATAAGGTTTATCCCTTTAATAAAGTAGATATCTTTGGTTTAATTTCCACTTTAATAACACTTTTTATTACAATAAGATTAGGTGCTTTTAACGGCTTTAATTTCGGCTTCACAATAGGATTTGTTGCTCTTTTAATAGCAGGAGCATTTTATACCTTTTCAAAAAAATGCAACGATAAAATATTTAGCACTTTACTATTTATATGTATCATTGCTCTTTGTTGCGGATTTTCAGTTACAAGTAATTCCTTTATTAAATTTTTATCATTTATATATTTGATATTTATTTGCACGGTATTTTTTACGAACCTATCGGCAAACAACAATTGCGACGGAAGCTATACCTATATTCTTAACTCAATAAAGAAAACCTTTGCTTCTGTTTTTGATAATTTCCTTCTTCCCTTCAGAAGTATGAAAGAATCTGCAAAGGGCGGAAAGGCTAAAAACGTTTTACAGCTTTTAATCGGTATCGGTATATCTATCCCTATTCTTTGTGCGATAATACCCTTGCTTACGTCATCGGATATTGCTTTTGGAACGTTAGTTTCAACATTATTTGAAAACTCACTTCTTATAATACTTGCTTTAATATTAAGCATCATTTTAACGCCTGTTTTCTTTGGATTTCTTTTTTCATTAAAAAAAGAAGACCAGATTAATAATAACGCAAAGAAAATCCCCGATAAAATTTCTAAAGTTATTCTTAACACCGTTTTAGGCACAACTTCTATTGTTTATATTGCTTACATTATTTCTCAATTAGCATATATTTCGAAGGCTTTTTCATTCCTTTTACCCGAGAATTACAGTGCAGCACAATTCGCAAGAAGCGGATTTTTTCAAATGGGCGTTATAGCTTTTATAAACTTTGTAATTCTTTTTATATGCTCTGTATTCGTTACTAAAACAGAAAGCAAAAAGATACCCCCATCAACAAGAGTTTTGTTATCTTTCCTTTGCTTGTTTACGGTTTTTTATATTTCAACGGCTTTTGTAAAAATGATGAAATATATTTCACTTTACGGACTTACTCAATTAAGAGTGCTTACAAGCGTATTTATGATGATGCTAGCAATTATCTTCGTAATACTTTTAATCAAGCTTATTTTCACAAGACTTAAATACATAAAAGCAATTATTCTTGTTTGTACTCTTACAATGATATCTATATCGGTAATTGATATAAATACTGTAATTGCAAACTACAACTATAAGGCTTACAAGGAAGGTAAAATCAGCATAGACGTTGAGCAAATAGGAAATTTAGGCGTAAGCGGTTTGCCTGTGCTTGTAAAGCTTTCTGAAGAAAAACCGCTTGAAGAAAATTACTATGTAGTTCGTGAAATCGAATTAAATTCTTTTTTAATATACGATATGGGTATTGCGTCAATCGAAGAATGTACAGAAGAAAAACTTGTAAAGAAAAGCATCTTTGAAAAGAATTATACCTGGGAGCAGGCAAAAATTGCTTTAGATAAATTCATCAAAGACAATCCCAATTTTGACAGAGGAGAATACTATTCGTTATTCGCTGATGATGAATTCGTTGGATACGATGATTACGGATATGACGAGGAATATCAACCTGAAGACGATTTCGCAGAGGAAAGCTTTGGCGACGAATCACTTAATAAAGAGATAACAACTGACGATAATGCACGAGGTACATTATGAAACAGACAAAGTGTATAAGTAAAAAACAAATTTCAGCTTTAATAATTGCTAGTATTATCCCTGTTTGTGCAATAATATTTGGCATAGAACTATTAACTGATAATTTTATTATTAAAATATCTTATATCATTAGTTATTTTATACTGCCGTTCATTGTAACCGCTCTTTTAACTTTGGTTATGTTTTCAGGCAAAAAACGATTATTCAAAGTTCTATCATCTGTAATGCTATTGTTTTTACTCTCAATTGTATTTACGGCAACAACTATTGTTGAAAAACACGAACAAATTTCTATATTTAAAGACGAAGAAATAAAAGAATTCTATATTAAAAATGATAATTCCCCTATGCCTTTGTTATCCGAAATCGCTCAACCAACTAAGCTTGACTATTACAATTATTATTCCTCTCATTTTGGAATCTTCACTTGTGATTCAAATACTTTAATTTGTAAATATAATGAAGAAATGTATACTGAACAAAAAGAATTGTTAGATAAAAAATATATTTTTCAAAGTAATACAGTAAATGATTATGGATATAATGATGAGCAAGCGACAGAATTAGATGATTATTCTTTTCGCCTTTTATCAATTGATGATTACAAAATAAATTATCCAAAAGCTGTCTTTTTAATTGCAACAAATGATACAGAAAACGAAATAGTTTATATGTCATTTTATAATGACGATTTAGACTATATTGAATCGTTAAGTGAGTTTATAAAAGAGGATTGCGGCTGGGTGCATATTCGATAAAAACAATTATATTTTTTTAAAAAAGAAAAGGAAAAACGGCAATTTTCATTGCCGTTTTTCCTTTTTATATAATTTTATTTTATACCCAATTTATTAAGAATTTCGGGGTCGCAGGTATCGGCAAGAGAACCGATTTCATTCCAAAGCTTATCTGCTTTTTCTTTCCATTCAGGAAAGCTTGCGGGTGATTCGGGGTAACTGTCGTAAAGCTTACCAACCTCACCGCTTAGCATAAGACCTTTAAATATTTTACCTACGGTTGACGGACGTATTTTCTTTTTCAAAACGCCTGCAACTATGCCTTTAACGGTTGATAAAATTATATCGTTTGTAAGCTCAAGACCGTTATCAAGACCGCCGAGAATTTTATCACTGAATAAAATATCATTAGCAAACAGATACTCCGCTTCATCAAAATCAATTGCTACAATACCCATTAGAAGCGGTCGCATTGAATCGAAATCCTTACCCTGCTTAACCATGTACTGTTTATTAATAAGCCAAAGATTCTTTTTTGTAAGCGGTTTACCGTCGTTAAGAAGCTTTGTTATTACCTTTGCGGCGATTTCACCTTGAACGAGAGATGAGGTGCAACCCTCACCGCAGGTGGGTTTTGTAAGGCAAGCGGCATCACCCATAGCAATAAAGCCGTCATCAACAAATGAATAAACAGAACGATGATAAGGTGTAAGACCTTTTTCAACCTTTAATATATCGTAATTGGGGTATTTGTAATTCTTAAGAAGCTGAGAATTAAAAACCTCTTCCGAATACTCGTAAGAATAGCTACCGCCGATACCTAAAATAGCATCGTAGCCCTCACCCGCAGGTGCAGACCAGGATTTATATTGCATAAAAAACCCGTCAAGCTTTCTTGGGTCAACAGTTTCATCTTTATATTTCACGTAATAAAGTACAACGTAGAATATATCCCTTGGAGTGAGTTTAAAGTTTTCAACCGAATAGTAATCGGGCAGACGTGTTCTTGCAACTGACGGGATACCCGAGCAATCGGCTACGATTTTTGAATATACGGTATATTTCTTACCGTTTTTTTCATATATAGCACCGATTACTGCACCTTTTTCATTGTAAACCAAATCACAAAATGAAGCACCGTATTTAATAGCTGCACCGCTGTTTTTTGCTTTATCAGCCATATACATTATGTAATCGTGCTTGTGAAGACCGACGGTAATAATCGACCCGCCGCCCTTCCTGTATTTACCGTAGGGTGAAATCATAGGTGAGCCACTGAACGCAAACTCTCTTAAAGGGCTGTCTTCTTCGGGAATATCTAACCCAAAGTCTTCCATTTCGGGCTTACTCATATGAAAAATATCATAGCTTCTTGAAACGCTTTCGGGCAATTCTTTTTCAATAACGAGAACGTTAAAGCCTTCTCTTGCCATTCTTTCGGCAAACCAACACCCGGTTGTTGAAGCACCGACAATTAAAATATCAACGTTTTTCATCAGTAAACCCTCACTTCTTTTTTATTTAATAATATCATTTTAAGCTTTGAAAATCAACATTTCAGTTATTGAATTTAAATTAGTAATATGATAATATTTTTTCAACGAATATCGTAGAGGGTATTACAACAATGGTAAGTAATAATAGCTTAACTAAAAAGAGAATAGATTGGGTTGATATGGCAAAGTGTTACGGCACAATTGCCGTTATTTTTGCCCATTTAGCCGTTGGTAAAATCGGCGTGTGGCTTTACACCTTTCACGTGCCGTTATTCTTCTTTTTATCCGGGTACGTATTTAACGATAGTTTAAAGTTTAATGACTTTATTTTAAAGAAAGGTAAAGGCATACTTATCCCCTATTTCACCTTAGGCTTACCTATGTTAGTCTTTACTTTTTTGCAACAATATCGAGGGTCGTGGCTTACAAGAGAGAGTATCCTTACCTTATTAAAAGAATTCATTATTCAAAAAAGACTTTGGACTCTTTGGTTTATTGCTTGCTTATTCTTTGTAAATATTTTCTTTTTCTTTATATGTAAATTCATAAAGTCAGACTTATTAAAATTTGCATTTTCTGTTGTGCTTGTTTGCGTTGGTATTTACTACTACCGTTGCGGTGGACAGCCTCTACCCTGGAATATTGACGTTTGCTTTACTGCTACGGTATTTTTCTGCGGTGGCTATCTTTTAAAGAAGCACAGTAAATATTTTGATTATATAAAAGACAAAAGAGCTTTTGCAGTTTTATTGTTCATTTTACTTGGTATTGCAAACGTTGTTTTCGGATATCTAACCCACAAAATTTCGGGTAACGGTATGGAAATGTTTGACTCTACCTACGGTTTTCCGCCCTTTACCTTTATATCAGCTTTTGCAGGTATTTTTGCGGTAATTATTTTCTCAACCTTTTTCACACTCAAACCGATAAAATACATAGGCGAAAACAGCTTATTTTACTACGCCTGGCATCAGACCATTTTGATACCGATAACTAATAAAATTTTCATAAATTTTGGACTCTTTAATACTGTGGAGCATTTATCCGCAAGTTATTACGTAATAAGAGCCACTCAAACGGTTTTGATTATTGTAATTACAACGATTATAACGCTCGTGATTAATAAAACAAAGCTAAAAATACTGTTCGGTAAAAAATAACTTACTTTACTTGACGGTAACTATACTAAATAATATAATTAAAAAGAAAATTTCTCAAAAGGAATGATATTAATGGAAAAATACGCAAGATTCAGATACCAACCCTGCAAGCCCTTAGGCGAAGACGGTAGATGCGTTACCGCTTCTCTTAAGCATATTGCTCTTTCAAAAGAAGCAGCAACAGAGGGTATGGTGCTTTTAAAGAATGAAAACAAAGCTTTACCCCTAAAAAAAGGCGAAAAAATCGCCCTTTTCGGTAAAGCAACTATTGAATACATAAAAGGCGGTGGCGGTAGCGGTGACGTTAACTGTCCCTATATCAGAAATATTGCTGACGGCTTCAAATCGAAAGAAGCTGAAGGCAAGGTTTCAGTGTATATGCCGCTCGTTGATTTCTATAAGGAATACGTTGAAAAAGAGAGCGTAAACGTGCTTACTCAAGAGCAGATTAACGCCCGTTGGGATATCGTTAACAATATGGAATTCTGCACAGAGCGTGACGATATGACTTACGATACCTTTGCCGCTATGCACGTTAAGGAAGCAGAGGTCCCCTATTCACTTATTGAAGATGCAGGAAAAAACGCAGACACAGCAATTATTACTTTAAGCCGTTTTTCTGCAGAGGGTGTTGACCGCAGACCTCAGGGCGGTGACTATTATCTTTCAGACCTTGAAAAAGAGTTAATTGATAACGTTACTAAAAACTTTAACAAGGTTATAATTATTATCAACTCCGGCGCTCAGATTGATTGCGAATACTTTGCAGAGAATGATAAGGTTCAAGGCATTCTTTTCGGCTGGCAAGGCGGTATGGAGGGTGGCTCTGCTATAGCTGACCTTCTTTGCGGTGACGTTAACCCCTCAGGTAAGCTTGTAGACACTATCGCAAAATCCTATGACTGCTACCCTTGTAAAGATGATTTCCGGGAATGCTTTGACCACGTTGACTACAGCGACGATATTTTCGTTGGCTACAGATATTTTGAGACAATCCCCGGTGCAAACGAAAATGTTCGTTACCCCTTTGGCTACGGTCTTTCATATACAAGCTTTGAAATAAGCGGTAAGGTTTGTTGCGAAAGCGACGGTAAAATTATCGGTATAGCAACTGTAAAGAACACGGGTAATGTTGCAGGTGAAGAGGTTGTTCAGCTTTATTACAGTGCACCTCAAGGAAAATTAGGTAAGCCCTCAAAGGAGCTTGCCGCATTCAAAAAGACTAAACTGCTTATCCCGGGTGAAGCTGAAACGGTTGTTATGAGCTTTGATATAAACGATATGGCAAGCTTTGATGATTTAGGAAAAATCCAAAAATCAGCAAGAGTATTGGAAAAAGGCGTTTACAGCTTCTATATCGGCACATCTGTAAGAGATAACGAGAAACTCGATTTTGAATATACAGTAAACGAAGATACGGTTACTGAACAGCTTTCAGACTGGTGCAAGCCCTTTAAGCTTAAAAAGAGACTTCTTGCCGACGGTAGCTACGAGGAATTACCATTAGGCGAAGAAGAATATCTTTACGGCATTAACGAGCCTACAAATGCAAAAGCACCCGAAAAAGAGGTTGTTTTTGATAAAGTCGGCGAAGAGATTTCACTTGACGAGTTTGTTGCACAGTTCACTCTCGAGGAATTAATGGAGTTTGTTGGCGGTCACGGTCCTACAGGCGTTTGTAACACAGGCTGCTTCGGTGGTCTTGAAAGACTCAGAGTTCCGGCAGTACCTACTGCTGACGGCCCTGCAGGCTTAAGACTTGACGTTGAAACAGGCATTCCCACAACGGCTTGGCCTTGTGCTACGCTTCTTGCTTGTATGTGGAACCCCGAACTTGCTTATGAGGTAGGTAAAGGCGGCGGTGCCGAAATAAGAGAAAACAATCTTGGCGTATGGCTTTCCCCTGCTCTTAATATTCACAGAGACCCTCTTTGCGGTAGAAACTTTGAATATTACTCAGAAGATCCGTTAATTGCAGGTAAAACTGCAAGTGCGGTAACAAGAGGCGTACAGTCACAAAAGGTTGCAGTTTCAATTAAGCACTTTGCTTGTAATAATAAAGAAGCAAACAGATTTGCAAGTGACTCAAGAGTTTCAGAAAGAGCCTTACGAGAAATCTATTTAAGAGGCTTTGAAATTGCAGTTAAAGAGGCTGACCCTTGGACAGTTATGTCATCATATAACCTTATAAACGGTCAGCACACCTCAGAAAGCTATGAGCTTTTAACGGGTATACTCCGTGACGAATGGGGTTACAAGGGTATGGTTGTTACTGATTGGGGCGTTAAGAATGACCCCGTTAAAGAGGTAAAAGCAGGTAACGATATGAAGATGCATTGCGGTTATCCCGAGGACTTGAAAAAGGGATACGATAACGGCGATATAACAAGGGCTGATTTAGAGCTTTGCGTTAAGAGAATTCTTGAAATGTTTATGAAGTTAGCGTAAAAAGAAACGCAATCTTTGTTTTTACAGAGATTGCGTTTCTTTACATATATATTTTTTTAAAACACTCAGACTGTTCATAATAGCCTTCAATTTCATCAGTTTTGTCAGAAAATGACTTATCTACAGTTATTTTATCATCCTTAAAATTAGTTAAAAATTTTAAAACATTAAAATAATCACCGGAAAAGCCGTTAAATGTAAATGTGTAAACATTATCATTAGCTTTTACATCAACAACTGTTTCATATCCACTATTAAAATTACCTTTATATACATATTGAAGATAAACATCAACAGATTCTGCATCATCATATTCAAAAATAACAATATCATCTTCAAACAAATTGTATTGTTTAAAACCTTGGCTATCCGCTTCAACCCTTGAATGTACAGACAGGGCAAAAAACACCATTGCAAAAACGTATATACAACAACAGATTGAGATGCAGTTCTTGGTTATTCTTTTAGAATTAACATTTGAGGTTATAGACCGCGAATTGAAACTTGAATCTTTACCCAACATTTTTTGAAAATAAAAAGCTAAAACAATGAAATCAAGTATAATAAAACATTGAAAAAGAATACTGTAAATACTTTCGTCAAGGTAAATATAACTTATACTTTTAGAGCTAAAAGAACGATACAAAACAGCACCTAATTCACCGTGTAAAAAAAGCGACAGAACAAGTACAACAGGTAGCCATATAATACATATAAATTCATTAAATATTCCTGATTTTAATCGAGATTTTTTCATAACACCACCAAAACAATGTTTATATTTTAATAATACACAATAGGATTAAAAAGTCAATAAATATAATTTGGTTGAAGTAATTTGGAATTTGTGTTAATATCAAAAAGCGTAATCCATTAGAGAATTTAACAATAATATTTCTTAAGGAGAATTGGTAATGAATAATAAATTTTTCGATTACATAATTCACGGTGGCGACTACAACCCTGACCAATGGATTGACACTCCTGAAATCTGGGATGAAGATATGCGACTTATGAATTTAGCCCACGTTAACAGTGCAACTGTAGGCATATTCTCATGGTCAATGCTTGAGCCCGAGGAAGGTATTTATAACTTCGAGTGGCTTGATGAATTGCTTGACAAATTACACGAAAACGGTAAAGACGTTATACTTGCAACTCCGTCGGGTGCCCGTCCTTTGTGGCTTGCTCAGAAATACCCCGAGGTTTTAAGAGTTGAAGAAAGCGGTATCCGTAACGAATACGGTGTACGTCACAACCATTGCCTTACTTCTCCTATTTACAGAGAAAAGGTACAGAACATCAACCGTAAGCTTGCAGAGAGATACAAAAATCACCCTGCAGTTAAAATGTGGCATATTTCAAATGAATATTGCGGTGAATGTCACTGTGAGCTATGTCAAGAAGCGTTCAGAGAGTGGTTAAAGAAAGAATATAAAACCCTCGACAACCTTAACTTTAAATGGTGGAACGGCTTCTGGAGTCATCATGTCAGTGATTGGTCACAAATTAATTCACCGAAGTTCAGAGGCGAAAATCACGTACCTGCAATGAAATTAGCTTGGAAAAGATTCGTTACTGACAGTCACATTTCATTCTTCGAAAACGAAATTGTACCGTTAAGAGAAATCACACCCAATATACCGATTACGACTAACTTTATGAAAATGTATGACGGTATAAACTACCAGATATTTGCAAAGCATCTTGATTTAATTTCCTGGGACAACTATCCTGCTTGGGATAAAGGCAGAAACGTTGAAGAAGCTTACGAAACTGCATTCGTTCACGATACATTCCGCTCAATGAAGGATGGTCAGCCATTCTTTATGATGGAAAGCACGCCCTCTCTTGTTAACTGGCACGATGTTAACAAGCTCCCCAAGCCCCGCAGACAAGAATTATCGTCTATCCAGGCGGTTGCTCACGGTGCTGACAGCGTTCAATATTTCCAATGGAGAAAGAGCCGTGGCGGTCACGAAAAATTCCACGGTGCAGTTGTTGACCATTGCGGTCACGAAAATACAAGAGTTTTCAAAGAGGTTGCAAAGCTTGGTCAGAATCTTGAAAGAATCAGCGACGTTGTCGGTAAACGCACAAACAGTAAAGTAGCAATTATCTACGACTGGGAAAACAAATGGGCAACAGGTTATTTTTGCGGTTATAACAATCTTGAAAGAGATTATTATAAAGAATGCACGAAATGGTATGCACCCTTCTGGAAAAACGGTATTGCCGTTGACGTTATTTCAATGGATGATGATTTCAGTAAATACGATTTAATTATCGCACCTTTCCTTTATATGCTTAAAGACGGTGTTGATAAGAAGATTGAAGATTACGTTTATAACGGCGGTAAGTTTATTTCAACCTTCTTAACGGGTATCGTTGACAAGGATGACCTTTGTCATTTAGGAGGTTTTCCCTGCGGCAACCTTAAGGAAGTTTTCGGTATTTGGGCTGAAGAAACCGATTCATTACCTAAAGGCGTTGAAAACGCAGTTGAATTTAACGAGCATTACTATAAGGCAATTAACTTCTGCGACATTATCCACGCTGAAAATGCCGAGGTGTTAGCTCATTACAAGAGCGATTTCTATTACGACACACCTGCAGTTACTAAAAACAATTACGGTAAAGGTACGGCATACTACGTTGCATTTTGCGACAAAGGGCGTTTTTCAAAAGAATTCATTGAAGAAATTATCAAAGAATACGACATTAAAGCTGATACTGAAATCAAAGCTGATTCAGGTGTAAGCATTAGAAAAAGAGGGAACGTAATTTTTATAATGAACTTCTCAGACGGCGTTGCAAAGGTTACACTTGACCGGGAATATCTCGACATTGTTAACGGCACAAGCGTAAGCGGTGAAGTAACAATTAACGAATGCGGATATTTAGTGCTTGAATAAAAGTAAAAAGCTACGGATTATTTCCGTAGCTTTTATTTTATCCATTTAAAATCGGAAAGTCATTTTCATCCCATTTTACATATCTTTTTCTTGCACTTCGGCAAGGGTCGTAAAGTGAATCGTGGTGCGAGTAGCCACATTCACCCTTGAAGCATTTTTCATCTCTTGAATGGTAAACGAATACCCAATCCCCTTTCTCATCTTTAACAAATGAATTATGACCCGGTCCGTATTCGCCTATTAAATCATTTGAGGTAAGAACAGGTGTATCTGATTTAGTCCAATTATTTATATCGGTTAAATCAGCATTTTCATCAGCATACATAAGACCAATACAATATTCAGGTCCCGTTGCAGATGCTGAAAAAGCAAGAAATATTATCCCGTTATGCCTCATGGCCGCAGGGCCTTCGTTAACGGGGATTCTGACCCTTTCCCAATCATATTCGGGTTTAGTCAGTAAAACGGCTTTGCATGTTGTTTTCCAAGGCTTCTCGGGGTTTACAGTAGCGATATATACGTTAGAGTTTCCACCATTTTGAGCCCATGCAACGTACGATTTTCCGCCACTTTCAAAATATGTCATATCGAGAGAAAAATTAGTAAAAGAAAAATCGTCACCATCGCAGGCTTGAAACTTACCTAAATCAGTCCACGAATCTTTATAAGGGTCCTTACCGTTGCACATTATTATATGGCAATTAATATCCCAAACGTTATTTTCGCTACCGCTTGCGGCAAATAAAACGTACCATTTACCGCCGATTTTATGTATCTCAGGTGCCCATATAAAACGGAAGGACGACTCAGATTCTTTTTCATCCCATATCACCTTTTCTTCGGCTATTTTAAGGCCGTCAATAGTTTTCGACCGTCTTAAAATAATACGGTCATAGCCCTCTTTATCATCTTTACCGTACATTGGGTAGGATGCGGTAAAATAGTACCAACCGTCATCACCTGAGGTAACGTACGGGTCTGCTCTGTCTTGAATAAAAATATCGGTTATTGTGCTCATAATCTCTCCTAAAATTTAATTTATTTTAAATCAAATAAATAATCGATATAGTAAAAATATCGCCAACCGCAATAATCTTCAATAAACTCATCATCAAAGGTTGGAGTAAAGCTATATGGTTCAACAATAATGTAAGCAATTTGCTTTGTTTCATCATTAGTACCGATTATAACCCATCCTGTCGGATCTGACAACATATCTTCATAATACAACTCAAAGTTTTGTTTAACCTCTTCGTCATCAAAGACATCTTCATAAACTATTTCACGTTTTTCCTGTTCAATTGTTTTAAAATCAAAACCAAAAACATTAAAAGTACAATTATGAAGAATATAATACTCTTCATCGCTGTAAATATCACTTTCAAGAAATGTTTGTTGAAATTGAAACGCTGAGTTAAGTTTTTCTTTTGTTTTTGAATATTCGTCAATCGAATATTCGCAAATCAAGGTATAATAATTGGGTTCTGTAAAGATTGATTCTTCATATAAATGATAAAAATCAGCATCAATAGGATTACCAATATCATTTAGTTGCGGTATAGTAACGTATTCATACGAATCAATTACATTTTGATATGCAATTAAAGCTTTATCGTCATTTAAAGTTTTTGATAAATATGTTGAAGAAATAAAAACTTGAAAGACTACAGAAAAAAGAAAAAAAGGTACAACTAACACTAATGAAACGATAGATTTAATAAGCTTTGGTATTTTTATTGATTTTTTTAATATTAAGATTACCACCCATAAAGCAATCGGAAATACTATAAACACTTTAATAGTCCAAAGCGTTAACAAGAAGTCCGTTACAAGACTAAAAATAACAAATACACCTATAACAGCAGGAATTGCTTTCACAAAAAAATCTGCTAAAGAGCGCGTTCTGTGAATTTTTTGCATCTGTTTCTTAATTGAATCTTTGATTACGGAATCCTCACCAAAATCATTCATCGCTTTTTGCAAGCATTCCTCATCCTTATACCCTCTGTTTGAATAATAATCAATTCTATCAAGTATATGTGACGAAAATTCTTCTCTAATAAGTAGTTTTTGATTTTCAGAAATATATTCAGGAATTAACGAATTAATATACTCTGTTATTCTATCATCCATAACTGCACCAATAAATTAAACAGAAACAGGGGCGGAATTAATTGTTATAACCTTTTTTACCGCTGTTGAATATGCTTCCCATTCCTCTTTTGATTTAGAAAGAACCTTATTACCTTTATCGGTTAAACGGTAATATTTTCTCTTTCTCCCTTGTTCACTTTCTATCCAATAAGAACTTACATAACCCTCTTTTTCAAAAGCATGTAAAATAGGATATAATGTTCCTTCTTTAAAAGAAAAAACACTTTCACTCTTTTGTTCAATTCTTTTTATGATTTCATAGCCATACATATCATGTTCTTCAAGAACAGAGAGAACCAAAAGTGAACTACTACCCTTTGACAACTCTTTTTTTATATTCATATTCACACCTCTTAACATAGAGTTACGATACATCGGTACTCTATGTATAGAGTAACACAACAATGCTGATATGTCAATAATAAATTAAATTTTAAAATACTTGTTGTGAATATGAGAAGCATACCTCTTTATCGACGCACGCCAAAATATAACACGTATTATTTAACATTGAGCACATCCGTTTTCAACAATATTTTATTGACTACCAATTTTTAAAATGATATCATTAATACAACCCAAGAAAAGAGGTTTAATATATGAAGAAAAGGTTATTGTTAATATTACTTGTTGTTACTATGTTATTTACTAACATACCTATAGCAAGTGCAACCGCAAAGGATACGATTGAGCTTTACTCTATATATTCAGATAATATGCTTTTTCAACAAAACGAAACTGCGGTAATAAAAGGCACAGGTGTTGCAGGTGATAAAATAACTTTAGAGCTTCAAAAAGGTAATAATATAATTGCAACAGATGAAACTATTGTAACTAAAGAAGGTCTTTTTTCACTTTCCTTTACCGCACCTGAAGGTAGTTATCAAAAATATAAAATAGTTCTCAAATCAAACTCAAAGCAAGAAATAGTTTTAAAAAACATTGTTTTTGGTGAATTGTGGCTTTCGGCAGGACAAAGTAATATGATGTACCCTCTTTCACAGGAAAAAGACGGTGTAGAGCTTTACAAAAATAAAGGGATATCGAGTGACGGTATCAGAGCTTTAATAATCCCCCCTTACATTGAATACAAGGATAACGATAATACAGGTGACGAAAAAACTGTGCCAAAGAATCCACTGGAAGATATTTCAGGGGCAAAATGGGTATCGAAAGAAAACGAAGATATTTATGCTATGAGTGCTGTAAGCTATTATTTTGCAGAAAATCTTGAAAAAAGTATTAATATGCCTGTAGGAATTCTTAACGTAAGCTTAGGCGGTTCTTCAATTATTTCTTGGCTTTCAAGAGAAGGTATCGATAGCAACAAAGCTATCAAAGATGAGCTTATTGAAAGAGAACTTTACATTTCATTAGACGATTGGAAGGAAGAACCTGGTGAAATTGATGTTCATCAAGATATGACGGCAAATTATAACACAAGAGTTTACCCTATAAGAGATTTTAAAATAGCAGGAATGATTTGGTATCAGGGTGAAACTGATATAATGATTCAAACAAAAACCTATAAAGAAAGATTTGAATTACTGCAGAAATCTTATACAAAGCTTTTTAATTATAAACAAGGTGAACTTCCCGTTATTTGTTCACAAATTGCATCTTACACTTATGACGATTACGGCTACCTCGCATCAGATATGAATATCCTTTTTGATGAAATGCAAAAAGAGTCACCTTTAACAAGGGCATTTGTACCTATTTACGATATACCTTTAACCTATATTAAAGAGATTGGTGTAATTCATCCGGAAACGAAACAACCAATTGGTAAAAGAATGGCTTATTGTGCCGAGGGTCTTGTTTACGACATAAGAGAAACAACAGCAGCACCTACCATAAAATCAAGTAAAATAGATGATGGAGCTATATACGTTACTTTAGAAAATATAGGTGACGGTATTATATGCGACCAATCAATAATTAATGGCTTTGCAATTTGCGGTGAAAACGGCGTATATATTAAAGCAGATGCCGAGATTGTTTCCGAAGATACAGTTAAAGTTTTTAATGATGAAATTAAAAGTCCGAAATCTGCTACGTACGCTTATGGTAACAACAACTCTTTTGCTAATCTTTACGCATCTGACGAAAACGGCAAAACCTTACCCGTTGCAACGTTTATAACCGACGCTTCATATAATACTCAATTCTGGTTAGATAAAAGATGGGCGTACTGTAACGACGAAAAGATATTTCATATGCACAACTTAAACGACAGCGGTTATTTTGATGCATGGGTATCTGATAATGCAGAAGCAGTTATAGACAAGGACTCTGCATATAAAGGTGATTGTGGTTTACATATTACTTCAAATGATACCGAATTTTCAGTTTCACCTTTATTAATGATAGAAGAAACTAATGAAAAAGGCAAAACAAAAACCGTTAATTATTTTGACGTTGACACTAACTACAGTAATTACACAACCATCTCGGTTAAAGTCAGAAACAACGGCGATAAAGATATCACTTTAGATGCTTTAAAGTTAATTAAAAATAAACTTATCTGGTTTGCCCCAGAGGTAGCAGATTCAGATAATTGTAATTACGTTATAAAAAATGATGGTGAATGGCACACCGTTACTTTTAATCTTAATGAACTTCACCTTTTTGGTAAAAGCTTTGGATTCACTTTTAAAAATAGAAACCTTAAGGAAGTAAAAAATTTATCGTTTGATTTTTCAGCAACAACTGATGCTGATTTAAGCTTTGATGACGTTACGTTTGGCGTTTCAGAGATAGAAAGCGAAGATAACACAACGATTATTGACAAAATCAAAGAAATTTTTAATTGAATATAAAACCCTTATATTATTAATAAAGTGGTGATTTCATGACTAAAAGTGTTAATCAACTTAATTCTTTACAGAAAATATTTTCGATAATTGCAGGTGCGTTGTTAATCGGCTTTGCTTGGCGTGTAAGGGGTAACCACGGTTTCGGCTCAATGTGGGGAATGTTCACGGTAACAACAACCATTCTTTTATTGGTTTACGCTTTATACGGTAAAAAGAAAGCAATGAATTACGAAATGATACCGATTGCTGTAATTCTCGCAGGTATAACTACGGGCGGTTGGGGTACTCTTAACTCGCAAATGAACGGCTACCTTTCAAGCTCCTGGAATTTCCAAGGCGAAGAGGTTGACAGACTTCTTGAAATAAGCCCATATAGCGGTCTTGCTATTATGCTTCTTTTAGGCTTCGGTTGGTTTCCTTTATTCGCTATAGCTTTAGGCTCACTTTTTTCAAAGAAAAAGTATGAATTTAAAGATTACGTAATTTTTATTGGCATTTATTATGCAACGTATTTTATAGCTAATCTTTCTGTTTCTCACTACATACTTTCAGTAATAAACCCGCAGGCAGTTGAGGGTGCTACTCTCGGTCTTATAGATGCGGGACACGATATGACACCTATGAAAGCGTTTATAACTCAATTAGGCTCTGCCGCTTGGGCAAAAAAGATTCCGTTTTGCAGAAACTATTTCACAAGTATTCAGGTTATTTCAAGCGCTATAGGTGCTTTCGCTTCTTCCCTTGGCGTAGGTATAGTTTTAAAAGATAAGTTTAACGCTATCTTCTCAACCCTTATAAACCTTGTTTGCGGTATCGCTATAACAGTTGCAGACGTGCCTTTAATTCTCGGCTCAGACAGAGGCTTTTTTGCAGGGGTTGAAACGCCCGACTTCTTTGCAACCTGTGCTTGGTCAACCTGGGAATTCTTCACAGGCTTCTTTTTAGGACTTGGAATTATGCTTATAATTGCTCTATTACCTAAAGAATATACTAACAGCGAAGCGTATGAATACTCCCCTCTTTTCAATAATAAAAAAGCAACGATTTACTTTAATTCTTTTATAACTGTATTCGCTCTTTTCGGCATTGTTTTAATTAGGGCTTTTGCATTCAGACTAAATGAATTGATACTTGATAACGAAACCTTCGAAATTGTATTAACCGTTTTATTAAGTGTGATACTCTTCTTCCCGATACATAAAAAGATTAAAGCCAATATGAAAAACAGCAATATGCCGTTTAAGTTACTTCCCTACGAATTTGCAAACAAAATTTTGCCTTATTACGTTGGTTTAATCGCTATTTTATATTTCTTCTTAGGCGAAAAAGCCCGTAATACAGTATTTATTATAAAAAATACCGGCAAGCTTTTAACTGCAGACGGCTTCAGCGAGCTATGGCACGGAAGCTTTCTTTGGGAGCATTTGATTATGTCGGTTGCAGTTATTGGATTTTTAGTGATTTACACGTTGTTATTTAAATCAAAAAAGAAAAAGTCATAATAAAAACAAAAAGAGAGATGCTTAAAAATCAGCATCTCTCAATTTTTATATCTCTATAAGCTCGTATTCTCTTGAGCCGTAGCCTAATTTAGCCGCAGTTTCGATGGTATGAATTCCGTTTCGGCTTTCGATTCTTTCAATTAAATGAGGTTTACCGGGGTCTGATGAGGAATAAACTAAATCAATACAAGCCTGATCAATTGCTATAGGGTCATCGGAAATAAGAATACCGATATCGGCAATGCAAGGGTCTTCGGCTTTTGCACAGCAATCGCAGTCAACACTCATATTTTTCATAACGTTAACGTAAACAATGTTACCGTTAAAATAATCAATAACAGAGCTTGCAGCTTCTGCCATAGACTCGAGAAATTCATCGTGATCGGATGTCCAGAAGTTATCGGGGTTACCGACACCGTGAATATAACCCTTACCGTAGGAAGAAGCAACACCTATTGAAAGCTGTTTTATAGCACCGCCGTAACCGCCCATAGGATGACCTTTAAAGTGAGAAAGAACGAGCATTGAATCGTATTTTTCAATATTTTTACCAACGAAATTTTTCTTAATTTTTTCGCCGTTTTTAATATCAAGAACTAAATCGGGACCTTCGGCATCAAGAATATCAACCTTGAAATATTCTTTCCAACCGTGCTCCTCCATTAGTTTTTCGTGACGCTCGGTAGTATTTCTTGCACCCTCGTAAGCGGTATTACATTCAACAACCGTACCGCCGACAAAGTCAATAACAGGCTTCCAGAAATCAGGCTTTAAAAAGTTCTGGTTACCCTTTTCGCCCGAATGAACCTTAATCGCAACGTTACCGTTTAAAGTTTTTCCGAGAATTTTGTAAAGCTCAAGCACCTTTTCAGGTGTGATTTCTTTTGAAAAATAAACCTTTGATGACATAAAAACACCTCTTTATAATTATATCAAATTAGTTATTCTGTGTCAATTTCACGGTTGAAGATAGTAATGCTTTATGATATATTAGTTTTATTAAACATTGGGGTGTTTATTATGAAACCTAACATTATATTTTATTTTTCAGACCAACAAAGATGGGACACTTTAAATAGCGAGATTATGCCTAACGTTTGGGAATTGGGTGAAGAAGGTGTTTTATTTGAAAACTCCTTTACCTGCCAACCTGTTTGCGGTCCTGCCCGTGCTTGCTTACAGACCGGTGAATACGCAACCGAAAACAAATGCTATTGGAACGGAATCCCGTTAGCAGAAAACACAAAAACAATAGCCGATTATTTTAATGAAAACGGATATGACACCGCTTATATCGGCAAATGGCATCTTGCTTCAGACAGATTAAAGGGATTTGGAACACACTGTGAGAAAACTGCCGTGCCGATTGAAAAACAAGGCGGTTACAAGTACTGGCGAGGTGCCGACGTTTTAGAATTCACCTCTCACGGCTACGACGGGTACGTTTTTGATGAAAACGGTAATAAAATTGATTTCACGGGCTATCGTGCAGACTGTATAAATGATTTCGCATTGGAATACATTGAAAATCACAACAACGAAAAACCGTTTTTTGTGTTTATTTCACAGCTGGAACCCCACCACCAAAATGACCGCGGGCATTTTGAAGGTCCTATTGAAACTGTAGAAAAATATCGAGACTTCCCTATCCCCGAAGATTTATCATTTTTAAAGGGTGATTACAACGAGGAATACCCCGATTATCTTGCAGCAATAAACAGACTCGACGAAAACGTAGGTAAGCTGGTTAATTTACTAAAAGAGAAAGACATTTATGATAACACCGTCATAATATACACAAGTGACCACGGTTGCCACTTTAAAACACGAAACGTTGAATATAAACGTAGTTGTCACGATTCCTGTACTCATACACCCCTTGTTTTCGGTGGCGGTGCAGTAAAAAAAGCAGAAAACATTTCTGCACTTGTAAGTCTTATTGATTTACCACCCACAATGCTGAATATTGCAGGTATTACTATCCCCGATAATTATTCGGGTAACGTTCTTCCTGTTAACAAAACTGACGTTCCCGAAAGAGATTGTGTTTTCATTCAGATTAGTGAATCACATATCGGAAGAGCAGTAAGAACTAAATATTGGAAATATTCAGCAAAGGCTATAGGCTCAGGTTGGCACAAGCCCGATGCGAAGCATTATTTTGATGATTTTCTTTACGATTTAAAGAATGACCCTAGCGAAAAAAATAATCTTATAAACGATGAAAATTACAGCAAGGTAATTGCGCAAATGAGAGCTCTTTTATCAAGAGAAATGATAAAAGCCGGAGAAAAAGAGCCAAGGTTTCATAAGAATATAAAATTTAAGAAATATTGATAAATCAGCAAAGAAACCAGGACATTAAGCTTGGTTTCTTTGCTTTTACGTTTGCCGAAGGCAACTGCATTATGTAATACTTCATTGCGAAGCACTTCATTTGTGCACGGCACAACTTCATTCTTTTGCAGCTTATGAAGTTCAACAAGTTGAAATGAAGTCGTCGTCTTTCGTCGACGAATGATGTTGTGTTCTACGAACACAAAAGAAAAAAATCCAAGTCATTCGACTTGGATTTTTTTGGCAGGGGCAGTAAGAATCGAACTCACGACACGCGGTTTTGGAGACCGCTGCTCTACCTGCTGAGCTATACCCCTATATATCTGCCGCCGCTGTTGCGACGGCTATGGTGGACCATCAGGGACTCGAACCCCGGACCAACCGGTTATGAGCCGGTTGCTCTAACCAACTGAGCTAATGGTCCGTGTTTTGCAACGAATAGAATTATATTAAATCTGAGTCCCTTTGTCAATAGTTTTTCGTAAAATCAATTAAAAAGTTTTATTTTAATCGGTTGCATTAATTCCTCACGGCAACATTATCGTCACCGTACATTATTTTTAATTCTTTTATCATCGGTTCGTTTATTGAAGTTAAATATTCAACACCGAGAAAATCATATTTCTTTAAATCATTTCTGTAGATAAAAACGGGTGTATCACCCTCAAAAATTGAAATAAGATTTTTAGTTTTCTCTACTAATACTGAATTTTCACTGTCAATTCGTAAGAATATGCCTTTTTTCTTTTTCTCGTTTTCGGTTGAAGGCTTTTTATTTTCAGCTTGTGTATTGCTATGGGCATTATTTACCGCTGTTTTTATAAGCTTTTGAGGGATATCCTCTACTTTTTCGGGTGCTTTTGTTATAGTTTCGGCTAAAAGCTTAATTTCTTCATCCTTAACTGAAATCCTGCCTTGTACGAGTATAATGCTACCTATATTGAGTAGATTACCGTACATAGCAAGAATTTTCGGAAAAGCAATCAGCTCAATACTGCCGTAAACGTCTTCAACGTTACAGAAAGCCATTATATCGTCTTTTTTAGTTACTTTCTTTTTAATTGACGTTACAACGCATAAGAAATTTACTTGTTTTTCGTCGATTTCGTTTTCTTTACCTGTTTCCACTAGCTCGTAAAGAGTTGAGGTTTTAGGTGAATTTACAGCTTCTGAAATACTGCGGTACGCTTCAAGAGGGTGACCCGTAAAATACATACCTGCAACCTCTTTTTCAAAATAAAGCAATTCATTTTTAGGTAGCTCATCGCAACGGGTAAAATCAGGCGCTGAGGTAAACTCTTCACCGCCAAATGCAGAAAACATATCAAGCTGACCGCCCTCATAAAGGCTGTTTTCCTTATTAGCGGCAGCTAATGTCGTTTCCATATTCAAAAGCATTTCTTTTCGGTTCAAACCAAGACCGTCAAGAGCACCTGCTTTAATAAGGCACTCTAAAGCTCGACGGTTAAGCTCGTTACCGCTTATTCGCTTGCAAAAATCCCAAAAGCTTGTAAAGTTACCGTTTAAATTACGCTCTTTTTCAATTTTATCAATTAAAGCTCGACCGAGGTTTTTGATACTTAAAAGTGAGAACGCTATATCATCACCAATTACTGAAAAACGGGCGTTACTTCTGTTAACGTGAGGCGGTAAAACCTTAATTTTAAGTCTTTCACATTCTTCAATGTAACCGACGGTTTTGCCCTCTTCACCTATAACGCTTGTAAGGATAGCCGCCATAAACGCTTTAGGATATTTAACCTTAAGATATGCGGTCTGATAAGCAATAAGACCGTAAGCCGCCGTATGACTTTTATTAAAGCCGTAGGATGCAAAGGATATCATATCAGAGAAAATCGCATCGGCAACGCTCTCATCAATACCTCGCCTTACGCAACCCTCAATAACGATATTACCGTTTTCATCGGTAAGACCGTTAATAAAGATGTTACGTTCATTTTCCATAACATCTCTTTTCTTTTTACTCATTGCTCGTCTTACAACGTCGGCTCGACCGTATGAGTAACCCGCAAGAGTTCTGAAAACCTGCATAACCTGTTCCTGATAAACCATACAACCGTTTGTTTCATCAAGAATATCTTTAAGCTGAGGTGTTCTGTAATGAATATTTTCAGGGTGTTTTCTATTAATAAGATAGCTATCAATAAAGAACATTGGACCCGGTCTGTATAAAGCGATAGCCGCCGCGATATCAGAGAATTTTTCGGGTCGCATATTAACAATTAAATTAGTCATACCCGCAGATTCGCATTGGAAAACGCCCGAGGTATTACCTCTTGTCATTTGAGTAAAAACATCGGGATAATCAAGGGGTATTTTTGATATATCAAAATCGGGTTCAGTCTTTTTAACCTCTTTTTCAGCATCGCTTATAACGGTAAGTGTTCTGAGACCTAAAAAGTCCATTTTCAGAAGACCTAATTGCTCAATTTCAGTCATTGTAAACTGTGTAACAGTTTGCTCGCCGTTTTTCGCAAGCGGAACGTAGGATGAAACATCCTCCCTTGTAATAACAACACCTGCTGCATGAGTTGAGGCATGACGAGGCATTCCCTCAACACGCATTGCAGTATCAATAAGCTTCTTTATATTATCATCGGAATCATATAAGCTTTTAAGCTCGGGATTCTTTTGAAGAGCAGTTTTGATATCAGGGAATTCTCTTGAAAGCTGTTTTGCTACAATATCACCCGTACTGTAAGGAAGACCTAATGCTCTTGCAACGTCCCTAACGGCAGCCTTTGCCTGCAAAGTACCGAAGGTTACAATTTGTGCAACTCGGTTTTTACCGTATTTTTCTGTTACGTAGTCGATTACTTCCCCTCTTCTTTCGTAACAGAAATCTATATCAATATCGGGCATACTGACTCTCTCAGGGTTCAGGAATCTTTCGAAAAGAAGCCTATTTTCAATCGGGTCAATACCTGTAATACCAAGGGCGTATGCCGCAAGAGAGCCTGCCGCAGAGCCTCTGCCGGGACCTACGGGAATACCCTTGCTCTTTGCAAATCTTATAAAATCGGCAACGATAAGGAAATAATCATTAAACCCCATTTCATCGATAACGCTTAATTCATATTCAAGGCGTTTTAAATAATTTTCGGGAACAACTGTAAAATACTTATTCAAGCCGTTTACACATTCTTGCTTTAAATAAAGCTTATGGTCATCAATAGGTGCATCAAAAAGAGGAAGCTTTGTAACACCGAATTCAAAATCGAAATTACATTTATCTGCTATGATATTTGTATTTTCAATAGCTTCCGGGTAATCAGAAAATGCTTCAAGCATTTCGTCGCCGCTTTTAAGGTAAAACTCGTCTGAAGTGAATTCAAGAGCATTATCTTCACCAACAACTTTATTGGTTTGAACAGCAATTAAAACTCTTTGAATGTCTGCATCCTGCTTTTCGCAATAGTGAACGTCATTAGTTGCAACTATCGGAATATTTAATTCACGGCTGATTTTAATGACAGAATCTAAAACCTCTTTTTCTTCAACCATACCGTGATTTTGCACTTCAAGATAATAGTTACCGTCGCCGAAGGTATCTCTGTACCAACGGGCAGTTTCCTTTGCATCATCAAAATTTCTTGACAGAATTTTTTGAGAAACCTCACCGAAAAGACAGCCCGAAAGAGCTATAAGACCTTCACTGTATTTTTCTAAAATATCACGGTCAACACGAGGCTTTGTATAGAAACCGTCAACCCAAGCAGAAGAAACGAGCTTTAATAAATTCTGATAACCCGTTTCGTTTTTACATAATAAAATCAAATGATATCGGTCACTGTCAAGACCGTGAACTTTATCGTATCTTGTACGAGGTGCAACGTAGACCTCGCAACCGATAATGGGCTTTACACCTTGAGATTTACACTCTTTATAAAATGCAACAGCACCGTACAAAACGCCGTGGTCAGTAATCGCAATTGATTTTTGACCAAGCTCTTTTGCACGGCTTACGACCTCCCCGATGCGACAAGCGCCGTCGAGAAGGCTATATTCTGTATGCAAATGTAAATGTGTAAAATCTGTCATAATTATTTCTGACCGTAATAGGCGTCCTTTCCGTGTTTTCTGAAGTAATGCTTATCTGAAAGGTACTGTGGAATCTGAGCTTCATATTTATCTGAAAGAAGCTCGGTTTTTATTGCCATTTCTGCTACTATCTCAAGTACAGCGGCATTATGAACCGCATCGTGAGCATTTTTACCGAAAGCAAAGGGTGCGTGAGAACGAACAAGCACAGCAGGAGTCGATGAAACGTCAAGCTTTTTTTTCTTAAAATGGTCAACTATTACTACTCCTGTGTTTAATTCATAATCATTTTTAACCTCTTCGGCTGTTAAAGCTCTTGTGCAAGGCACTTCCGTATGAGAAAAATCGGCATGAGTTGTTCCATAAGACGGAATTGCTCTACCTGACTGAGCGAATGAGGAAGCGTTAATTGAATGAGTATGAACAACCGCATTAAGCTCGGGAAATTCTTTATATAAAATATAGTGAGTAGGTGTATCTGACGAAGGGTTATAATCCCCCTCAACAACGCTACCGTCAGCTAAAGATACTACTACCATATTATCTGGGGTTAAATCATCATAAGGCACGCCCGAGGGCTTTATTGCAAAAACGTTATTTTCACGGTCAACTGCTGAAACGTTACCCCAGGTAAAAGGAGCAAGTCCTAAAGAATGTAACTCTTTATTTGCAGAGCAAACCTCTGCTTTAAGTTTACTGAACATATTATCACCAACTAAAATAATTTAAACAAATTATATAACTTAAATAACATCTTTGTCAATCTTATATAATTTCAAAAAAGTAGTGACTTTTTTGTAAATATATGTTATTATTTTTAAGTATATATAATTTTACTAAAACCAAGGAGAATTATCTAATGAAAAAACATTCAAGAATTATCTCTGTTATGGCTTTAATTATGGCGATAACACTTCTTTTTACCGGTTGCGGTTTTGGTGGCGGTGACAACACTACAACTACTCAGGCTACTGATAACAGCGTTGTAAACGACGTGGTACCCGATAATATGCAGGTTACTGATAGCGTTATCGTTACTCCCCCCTCGTCAACTAACGCACAGACAACTGCTTCTTCAAGCACTTCAACTACCGCTTCAGGCTCATCAAGTAGTTCATCGTCTGAAAACAAAACTACCGAAGCTACTACAAACGGTACAACTGAAGCAACAACAGAAGCTGCTACAGAACCTAAGTTAGAAGAGCTTTCAGTAAAAGGGCTTCAAGATTTACTTTTTGCTACTGAAGACCCCAATACAGCAGGTAAAATTCTTGAATTTGCAGGCTTTGAATATGACCAGGAACAAGGGATTTACTACTCACAGATGGAGCCTCTTCAGAGATACTTCGGTTTTAACTACATATACGATATGATGGCACCTATAGCAGGTATGTATTACGATACTAAGAGAATTCAGTTCGATTATGCAGGTAAAGACTGGATGATACAGCTTTGGAAAGGTCAGTACGGTATTACTGCAGGTGCAGAAATCGGTCTTTATAACAAAACTGATAAGATTATGCAGTATGACTGTGCTTCAAATGACGAGCTTATTACAATGTCATTCGATTTCTATAACCAGAATGAATACGTTTTCTCAAGAGGTCCCGAAAAGCATTGGTGGCTTACAGGCTTCAAGGTTTTCCATGCAGGTGTTCCTATGGCAATTGATCTTGATATCGTTCTCGAATTCCCCGATGTTCAGATGGCTAACGCATTTGAGCAAGGCTTAAAGGAAGTTGCAAAAACCAGCTTCCTTGACCCAATTACATATACAAGAACAGCTAAAACCTTTAAAATTCATTGGTAATTGTTATGGATAAATTAATTACAAAATTTGCTCTCATTGCTGACCCCCATTATTACTCCGAAAAATTAGGTAACACGGGTAAGGCTTATGAAAGAAGAGCAGGTTCAGACCAGAAAATGTTAGCACAGAGCCGCGGAACTATACTCGCGGCTCTCGAATTAATTAAAAACTCTGATGCAAAATTTCTTCTTATTGCAGGTGACCTTTCAAACGACGGCGAAAGAGTATCTCACGAGGAAATGAGAGAAATTCTTTACGAATTCAAAAAGATTATGCCCGTTTACGTTATTACCGCAACTCATGATTGGTGTTGCGACGGTAATCCGAGAAGATATGAGGGCGACAATATCTATCACGACGTTGAAACGATTCCGCCTGAGGCGCTTGCAGAGTTTTACAAGGATTTCGGCGTAAGTGATGCTATTTCAACCTTTTATACTCATCAGAACAAGGTTTCATACGTTGTTCGTCCTTGTGATGGTGTAAGTATTTTCTGCCTTGATGACGATCAGGACGGTTATGGCAGTTCAGGTTATTCTGACGAGCATTTTAACTGGATTGCAGAGCAAGTAACTGAAGCTAAAAACCGTGGCGACGTTGTTTTCGGTATGCAACATCACCACCTATTTTTAACTGAATTACAGAGAGCTATTAACGGCAAAGGCTCAGTTGACCACAGAATAAATCAATGCACTAAATTTGCAAATATTGATTTCCCGGTTATGTTTACGGGTCACTCTCATATGCAATCAATAAGAAAATTCGTTGCGGAAAGCGGTAAGCATTTTTACGAAATAAATGCAGGGTCTATAAGTGGTTACCCTGCCCCGATTCTCTACTGTGACGTTTATAATGACGGTATTGATATAAAAACAGAGCACACTGAAAAATTTACTCACAACGGTAAAGAATATACAAACGATTTTCTCAAAAATCACGCTACTGCACTTTTCAGTGATATTATTAAATCTGCAGCAGTTAACGAGAAGGATAAATTCCTTGCAGTTGTTGAGGCTATTGGTTTAGGTGCTGAAAAAGCAAGCAAAATATGGATAGTTGCAAGACCCGTTTTAAAATGGCTTGATAAGCTTACGGTTAAAAAGGCTTCAAGAATAATGAACTTTATTACTTTTGGCAAGGCTATTGATAAAAAAGCCGCTAAAGAAATTGCTGATGTAAAAGTTACTGATATGGTATTCAGTGCTTTTTGTTCAATTCTTGACGGCTCACTTGTAAAGCATGAGGAAGGCTCTGCTTACTATACAGTTTTCACTCAGGCTCTTGCTTTACCTCTTAAAATAGTTAAAAAGCTACGTATTAAAAACGGAGGACTTATAAGAACGTTAACTCATATTAAAGATGCTGCCCCCGAGCTTATGACCGGTGGCCCTCTTGATAACAACAATTGGTTTTGTGAATTTTGAAATTAATAGATTATAACATTTCACCCCAACGATTCAGAGAGTCGTTGGGGTGATTTCTTAATTCTTAACCTGATACTTGCAAAATTTAACCATAGAAATTACTGACGTTAAAACAAACAGCAATATTGATACAGGAATAAACATTGTTACTATACTTAAAACGTTTTCACCGATAACGATAAAATCGTCATAAGTTATATAATTTCCGCAAATCATCATAACGGGAGTAATTTTTATTAATGTTTCTAACGGCTCCTCTAATAAAACGTAGAAATTTAAAATCATTGGAAAAAAGCCTATAAACAATGCTCCAAAGGTTGAAATAACAGGCTTGCTAAAGAGCGAAGATACGGCAAGTGACAGCAAAGCGATTATAATACAACCGAGGGTAATAAAGGGTATTGATAAACACGCTCTTTCAAGGTTGCTGATACCAACGCCGACGTTCATACCTTCTGCACCCAAAAAAGCAAAATTAACAGAAAATACTATTGCACAAAAAACTAACGAACAAATAACAGCGTAAATCACGGAAGCAATTATTTTAGCTGAAACGGTTTTCTTTTTACCGTTTTTACTTACTATAATCAACTCAGCTGTTCTGTAAGAATATTCATTTGAAAACAAGTTACAGACACCCATAATAACAACCGCAACTAAAAGAAGCGATATTGTACCATCTGAAAACGAATTGAAAGCTGATTCCCAACCGTAATCATAGCCGTAGGTAAAGCCCTCTTCTAAAGATTTTTCAATTACCTTAGCCTTATGAAGATAAATTTTTTCATCAACAGTTCCTTTAGCAGAGTTGGCGGTTTCCCGCAACTCTTTTATACCGTTAATCTGTTGGTTATATTCCTTAACGGGTGCGTAAAGCTCAAAATACTCAGGTAAATATTCTAAACGAATAAAAGGTAAATTATCGTTATTCTGAATTATAGATAAATACTCTTCTTCGGTAATCTCACCTGCTTCGTATTTATTAATGATTTCACCTAAATCGAATTCATATTTACCGTTGTACTCACACTTATAAGGGTTTTTAGCAACACCGTTAACGTAAACTAATTCTTTTTTAACTTCTTCAGAGGTTGTGTAAATTTCGTCGTTTGCTTCAAATTCATCTAACCGTGCTTTGAGTGCTTCAATGTTTTCGTTTGAAACGAAAACCTCAGGCATTTTTCTACCGTCCATATCGCTAAGGGCGTACTCGCCTCTTACCCCGCTTTTATACTGGGATAAATTATAGCCCGTTAAAGCTAAGCTGCCGATTAACACAAGAATAATTACGGCAAAACAAAGCTTATTTTGAAATATTTTTTTCAATTCAAATTTAATAAGGTTACCCACAAAACCACCTCAATTCATTATTCTATGTTTTGAAAAGGATTTTACCGTCATAAAGTAAACTATAACTGAGCTTATAACGTTAAAAACAACTGCGGGAATAAAGCAAAATATTTCAATGATATCTATTGAAATATAATTATCAAACAACCAATATGAATCAAACGAAAGATTGAAAGGCAATAGGTGTAAAATTATTTGTGAAGTAAAATCCAGATTCGGTATGTAAAGTAATATATAAGGAATAACCGCAGTAATCACAGAAGCAAAAAGTACGTAAATAAGCTTATTAAATAAGCTTGAAAAGAACATAACTACAGTGCTTATACTAATACCGCCTATTAATAAAGAAACAAATTTTAAAAGTAGCATTTCAATATTGGTATAGACAGTGCCTACGTTATAACCTGAAAAGCCTAACAAAACAAGTGACGGTAAATAGCAAATCGCGATTATAGCAACAGAACAAATAAAACAATAGATTATAGCCGTTGAATATTTCATCAAAACAAACTTTTTTCTACCGCGGAAAGTTGACTTGACAAGCGAATCCGTGCCGAGAAAATATTCACCGGAAAACATATTACAAAGACCGAATACAACAACAATAAGATACAAAGGCACGAGATACGAAAGCATTTCCTCTCCTAAACTCCATCCGTAATCATACGTAAAAACAACACCTTTATTTAAAGCTTGTTCTTCTCTTATAACCTTTGCAAGCTTTGAAGTTTCATATAAATCGCCTAAATCATCTTCAACCAACCATTGAAGAGTTGATTCGATGTTATTTGAAATACTGCTATAGCAAGAAACCGGATAATATAATTCAAAGTAATCAGCTAAATACTCTTTTTTTATACAAGGCGCTGATTGGTAATCGCTTAAAGCCTTGTGATATTCAGCATTTGTAATTTCACCGTTTGAAACCGCACGGAGCAACGCACTTTTATCTATATCATATTTTCCTTTAAAGGTAATACCTGCATAAGTATTTACTATACCTGCATCTGTTTCGTATATTTCTTCCCTAGCTTCAAATTCTTTTAATTCAAAAACAAGATTGTCGATATTATCAGCAGACACAAACACATTGGGAAACAGATTACCATTCATATCATTAATTTTATAGTAGCCCTTTTCCCCTGTTTTATATTGGATAGCATTAAATCCGGAAACGCCAACAGATATAACAAAAGCAATTAAAAGCAATACGGAAGCTAACCTTGAATTAAATATCTTGATAAGTTCGTATTTAATTACTGTTTTCAACTTCCGCCACCTCACCGAAATAATATAAATAAACGTCGTCAAGGTCGGGTAAAGCTTCTATAGCTTTTTCGTCAGGCTTTACGTCGCTAACGATTCTTACATTAACATCTTTTATTTTACTGTCGGAAATAGCACCGACACTATATTTATTTTGGTAAGATTCAAGCTCATTTCGCATTATATCTACAGACCATACCTTACCTTTAACTATATCCAGAAGCTCTTCAGTTGAACCATCAGCAACAATTCTCCCTGCTTTCATTAACAATACTCTATCAGCAATATAAGAAATATCTGAAACAATATGTGTAGCGTAAATGATTATACGGTCTTTTGAAAGCTCACAAATAAGATTTCTGAACCTTATTCTTTCCTTAGGGTCAAGACCTGCTGTTGGCTCGTCGAGAATTAAAATCGTCGGGTCATTTAAAAGCGCCTGAGCAATTCCTAAACGTTGCTTCATACCGCCTGATAACGCACCGATTTTTTTATTAGAAACGTTTTCAAGCCCAACCTTTAAAAGCATCTCTTCGCAACGTTTTTTTGCAAATTTACCGTCTATACCTTTTAATGCACACATATACAAAAGAAAGTCTTTTACTTTAAAATCCTTATAGCAACCAAAATTCTGAGGTAAATAGCCGAGAACGTTTCTGTATGCAGAATCAAGTATTTCTATGTTTCTTCCGTCAAGAGAAATGCTTCCCTTCGTATTGCCGAGAACGCCTGCAATCATTCTCATAAGAGTAGTTTTACCGCTACCGTTGGCACCTAAAAGTGCGCAAACACCGTTTTCTAAAGTGACGTTCACGTTATCAACGGCAATTTTATCACCGTACTTTTTTGTAATATTAGATATTTTCAGTTCCATACAAGAATACCACCCTTTCATATTTGTAATTGTTTTTTGTATAATACACTACTCCTGAGAGCAATAAGAAAAACAGAAAGAATATTATTGACAGCGTTGCAAAATTCATATTTAAAATAAAATTCGCAACATCTTCAAAAACGAATACGGAAGAAACTGTAACCGCATATATGGCAGACGTTACCGCCATTGCAACCTGAGTTTTAAAAAACAAGCTAAAGCACATCGCTATGAAAGCGGAGCTTGTATAACCTAAAAGCCCTAAAAAAGCACTTTGTAAAACAGGTACATCGGTCACAATCGCAGATATTAATACCGCAAAGAGTATCAGAATTAAATCAAGCACACCACAAATTACAGATTTAGCCGAAAACACAGTTGCAGGCTTGATAAGACATGTACCTTCCAGCTCCATTCTTTCTCTGTTAAAAGTAAAAAACAATGTAGGCAAAGCAATAATATTCAAAAACGGCGTTGTTGAAAACAAGAACAGCGTTGTATATTCACTGTCAATTTTAAAATACATAAAAACAATGACTATCAAAAACAAAAAAGAGAAAAACCAAAATGAGTTTTTTACGCTACTGATTTGACTTATAATTATTCTTTTAAAGGATAGTTCGGGAGTTTTTACGGTACGCTGACTATTTATAACGTTTAAAACTGTTGATTCGATTTTATCTTCGTCGGGTAATTTAACGTCATAATAATCTAACGCAGATTTAATTTCTTTATTTTTCAATCATAAAACTCCTTTCAAAATTTCTTTCAGTTGATTCTCGCCACGATATAATCTAGATTTTACCGTTGATTGAGAACAGCTTGTAATACGTGATATTTCTCTGATTTTTAAATCGTGATAATACCGCAAAATTATTACGTTCCTTTGTTCATCAGGTAACTGTAATAATGCAGATTTTATACATTCACGCATATCTGAATCAAAGCTGTTTACTGCTTCTTCCGTAATTTCAATTTCTTCAGATAAAACCTCACGTTTTGCTTTTCGGTAGTAGTCGTTAGAGCAATTAATTGCTATAGACAGTAAGTAGCTTTTTAGTTTATCCTTCTCTTTATATTGAGGTAAACACTGAGTAAATTTCAAGAAAACCTCTTGAGTGATATCCTCAGCAGAATAGCTATCACCAAGCCTTCGATATATAAAAAGATAAATTTCATTATAATAACGTCTGACAATTTGCGATAAGGCTTCTTTGTCACCGTATTTTGCTTGTTGTACAAGCTCTCTATCCCGCAAGGTATCACCCCCTTCACTTAATAAACGTTTTTAGCTCCAAAAAAGTTTCACAATAAAAAAATAATTCTGCGGTGCTATCCACCACAGAATTATTATACTATATTATACCTGCTCTGCAATATCGTAGATAAGCTTTTCGGTTTTTTCCCAACCGAGACAAGGGTCGGTTATTGATTTGCCGAAAACGCCGTCACCGATTTTTTGAGCACCGTCTTCAAGGTAGCTTTCAATCATTATACCTTTAACAAGCTTTTTGATATCGTCGTTATGATTTCTGCTATAGAGAATATCCTTTGTGATTCTCACCTGTTCGAGATATTTCTTGCCAGAGTTTGCATGGTTTGCATCAACTATACAAGAGGGATTCTTTAAGCCTGATTTCTGATAAGCTTCGTTAAGATTTAAAAGGTCCTCGTAGTGATAGTTAGAAATACTGTGACCGTCACGGTCAACAAGACCTCTCATAATTGCGTGAGCATACGGGTTACCCTCGCTTTCAACCTCCCATCCTCTGTAAAGGAAGGTATGACTGCTTTGAGCTGCGGTAACAGCATTCATCATAACTGATAAATCACCACCTGTTGGGTTTTTCATACCAACGGGAATGTCAAGACCGCTTGAAACGAGTCTGTGCTCCTGATTTTCAACTGAACGAGCACCGATAGCAACGTAAGAAAGAAGGTCTGAAAGATAACGGTAGTTTGCGGGGTAAAGCATTTCGTCGGCACAAGAAAATCCGTAGTCACGAAGTGCGCACATATGTAATTCACGGATAGAGATAATGCCGTGAAGCATATCGGGTTTTTCGTTTGGATCAGGCTGATGAAGCATCCCTTTATAGCCTGAGCCTGTTGTTCTGGGCTTATTTGTATAAATACGCGGAATAATAACTATTTTTTCCTTAACCTTTTCCCTAACCTCTGCAAGTCTTGAAATGTATTCAAGCACGGGCTCTTTTGAATCAGCTGAGCAAGGTCCGATCACAAGAAGAAATTTATCAGAAGCACCGGTAAATACCGCTTTAATTTCAGCATCATTTTTCTCTTTTTGTTCCGCCATTTTAGCAGTTAACGGAAACTGCTCTTTAATTTCCATAGGTATAGGAAGCTTTCTTTTGAAATTCATACTCATTTTAATTATCTCCAATCAGATGATTTTATATTGTATTCCAAGCGTTTTTATATCATCAAAAAACTCGGGATAACTTTTTTTAACACATTGTGCATTTTCGAGCACACCGCCGACAACGCTACACAAAACAGCAAGTGACATTGCAATTCTGTGGTCATTGTGGCAACAAAGGGTTTCATTTGGTGTTAAAAGCTTTGCTTTCGGTACAACGATAGAATCTTCATTTACGGTAATATCAACACCGAACTTTTTAAGCTCTTGCTTCATTGCTTCACCGCGGTCACTCTCTTTGATTTTTAATCTTTTAGTGCCTTTAATTACAGCACCGTTGCAAATAGCTGAAACTGCTATAAGAACAGGACCTAAATCAGGACAATCCGAAATATCAATTTCAGGGCAACATGATTTAATCTTTTCATAAAAGCCTTTATAAGCCTTATCACCCTGACAGCTCTCATAATCTAATCCCTCAACGGCTACGTTACCACTGGAAAGATTAAACGCATCAAGAAAAGCGGCATTGGACCAATCACATTCAACCGAAAGCGACTGAGGTAAATACTTTTGATTACCCTTAATAAAGAAACTGCCTTCTGATTTTCTTTCAACAGAAACACCAAACTTTGATAAAACGTCAATAGTAATATCAACGTAAGGCGCACTTTCAAGAGGAGTAGTCAAAACAATTTCACTGTCACCTGTAAGAAGAGGTAAGGCGAAAAGCAAACCTGTTAAAAACTGACTGCTGACGTCCCCTCTCATTTTAAATACGCCGTATTTAAGCTCACCTGCTGTTTTAAGCTGTTTTCCGTTATTCCCAATGAAACAACCCTTCTCATTAAAAATCGCTTCATATACGCTCTGCGGGCGTGAAAGAAGCCTATCACTTCCGTAAAAAACAGTTTCCTCGCTTAAAATCAAGCTTAAAGGAATAAAGAATCTTAAGGTGCTTCCGCTTTCGTTACAGTTAAGCTGAAGTGTTTTTAGCTTTTTTGAAATATCAATACCTTTAACAGTTGCAACGTCGCCGTTAATATCAATCTGAGCACCTGAAGTTTTCAGGCAATCTATAGTTGCGAGAATATCGTCGTTAGAGCCAATATTTGATATTTCACTTACACCGTCACTCAATGCCGCACAAATCAGCAATCTATGGGCACAGCTTTTTGAGGGTGGCGGATGTATTTTGCCCTTTGCAACCGAAGGGAAAATTTCTACGTTCATTGTTTCATCTTCTTTATTAAAGAATCTATTGCTAAAAGATACCCGTCAGTACCTTTACCGCTTATTGTTTCAAAACAAGCTTGTCTTACATAGCTTATTTTTCTGAAATCCTCTCTTGCATCAACGTCGGATATATGCACCTCAACGGCAGGAATACCGACTGCTTTCAATGCATCAAGAATTGCTATACTTGTATGAGTATAAGCCCCGGGATTTATAACGATACCGTCATAAACACCGTAAGCAAACTGAATAATATCAACTAAATCACCCTCGTGATTTGACTGATAACAATTAACGTTGACGTTTTTCTTTTCAGCATAAGCTTCAATTTTTTCAATTAACGAGGTATAAGTTTCCTTGCCGTAAATATCAGGCTCTCTTATACCGAGCATATTAAGATTAGGACCGTTAATTACAAGAATATCCATTAAAATCCGCCTCAATTCTTTTTGCTACTTCACTTACACAGCCACTACCGTCAATGATAACGTCGGCATATTTTCTGTAAAGCCCGTATCTTTCGTTGTATCTTTTTTCAAGGTCTGCCATGTTACTCGATAAAGGTCTATCATCTGTAGTCAAAAGCATTGAAAGAGGTCTGTCGAGGAAATATATTCTTCCGTTACTTTTTAAATTCTCAATATTTTCATAGTTTAAGACGGCACCGCCGCCCGTTGCTATAATATGAGAATTTTCAGATGAAATATTTTTTATAGTATCCTTTTCAAGCTCTCTGAAATATGCTTCACCGTATTCACTAAAGATTTCAGTAATAGTTTTTTCAGCATTTTCAGACAAAACGGTATCACTATCAACAAAGGTTTTAGAAAGCATTTTTTCTAACTCTTTACCTACAGAGCTTTTACCGCTTGCAGGCATACCGATTAGAACAACGTTCATTTTATCTTTATAAATCTTGTTAAAAACCTCTTCGATTTTTTCAAGAGAAACGGAAGTATCAATAAACTTTTCTACTGCATAAGCCGCCTGAGAAACGAGCATATAAAGACCGCCGTCGGCAATTATCCCCTTTTTCTCGGCATCTAAAATAAGCTTTGATTTAAGCGGATTATAAACCGCATCAAACACCGCCTCAACACAAGGAAATCTATTAATATCAACCGCCGCTACACCTGCTTTGGGGTACATTCCGCAAGGTGTAGTATTAATTATAATCTCGCAATTACTGTAGCTTTCATAAAGCTCATCGTAGGTAATATAGCCCTCTTGCTTTTTGCGGGAAACTTTAACAACGTTTTCCGCATCAAGACTGTTTGCAACGGCAAAGGCTGTATTAGAGGTGCCACCGCTACCTAAAATCGCAACTGTTTTACCTTTAAAACACTTTACTTTTCTTTCAATAAGGCCTTTTAAACCGTAAAAATCCGTATTATATCCGTAAAGCCTTCCGTTGCGGTTTACGATTGTATTAACTGCATTAATAGCTTTTGCTTCATCAGATATCCAATCAAGATAAGGGATAACGTCAAGCTTATAAGGAATTGTAACGTTTATTGCTTTAAAGCTTCTTTCTGTGAAAAAAGCTTTTAGCTCCTCTCTTTTTAATTCTAAAAGCTGATAGTCATAATCGGTAAGTGCATTATGAATTTCTTTAGAAAAGCTATGAGAAAGCTTTTCACCTATACAACCGTAATCCATTAATCCTCACCAAACCAATCAGTACCGAATTTTTGAGAGAGCATATCGCACAATATAATTGCAACAACGCTATCGGCAACAACGCGAGCTCTATGGACAATGCAAGGGTCGTGCCTACCCTTAACAGAAAGAACGGTATTTTTATTGTTTATAAAATCAACTGTATTCTGCTCTTTTGAAATTGACGGTGTAGGCTTAACGGCACATTTAATAACTAAAGGCATACCGTTTGAAATACCGCCGTTTATACCGCCGTTATTATTAGTTTCAGTAACAATTTCACCGTTATCTAATTTGAAAGCGTCGTTCATTTCGCTACCAAGCATATCGGCACAGTTAAAGCCTTGACCGAATTCAACACCTTTAATTGCAGGAATCGAAAACAACCCATGAGAAAGTACACTTTCAAGAGAATCAAACCAAGGCTCACCAACACCAACAGGAAGACCCGTTACAACAGTTTCGAGAATACCGCCTACACTGTCACCTTTTGCAGCAGCCATTTCAATATTTTCAATCATCTGTTTGCCTTTGTCATCATTAATTACAGCAAAGGCTTTATTATTTAAAGCATCTAACTCAGCATCAAAATTTATAAAAAAATCATCAAAAACACCTGCACATTTTAAAATGTGGGTACCGATTTTAATATTCTTAGAATCAAGCATTTTAATAGCAATAGCACCTGCAGCTACAAGCCCTGCGGTTATTCTTCCGCTGAAATGACCGCCACCTCTGTAATCCTCACAGCCGTTATATTTACAAAAAGCAGTATAATCAGCGTGACCCGGTCTTGCTTTACCGTAAGAGGATGAATAATCCTTGCTATGAGTATTTTCGTTAGGTATAACAATACAAATAGGAGTGCCTGTAGTTTTACCGTTAAAGCAACCGCTGACAAGCTGAAATTTATCGGCTTCGCTACGAGGGGTTGAAATTTTGCCGACGGGACGCCTTAAATCAAGTTGTTTTCTGATAAATTCAAGGTCTACCTCAACACCTGCAGGAATACCGTCAAGCACTGCACCGATGGCTTCACCGTGACTTTCGCCGAAAAGTGTAACAGAGATATTATTACCAAAAGTATTCTTCAACTCAATACGCCCCCTTTACTAATTCATCAAGCTTTACAAAATCTATAAATTCTAATCTGAAGCTACCGATTTCATCAACAAAAACTGCGTTAACACCTTTTGAATTAGCTTTTTTATCGTGCCTTAATGCAGATAAAATCTCATCGGCAGATAAAGGTAATTCGGTAGGTAAATTATACTTATTTAAAACTGAAATCAATTCGTTTCTTACGTTATCGGAAGAAAAGGCAAGCATGCCGATAGAAACACATTCTCCGTGAAGTAAATCATTTAAGCCCATTGAGGTTTCAACGGCGTGACCGACGGTGTGACCAAAATTAAGCACTCGTCTTAAGCCCATTTCCTTTTCGTCTTTCTCGACAACGTCTTTTTTTATCTTCAAGGATTTTTCAATAACGGTTTCAATGCTCTTGTATGCATCACCGTTTTTAATAATATTAAAGAGCTCTATATCTGATGTTGCCGCCATTTTTATACTTTCACAAAGACCGTTATTAAGCTGTCTTTGTGAGAGTGTTTTTAAAACGTCGGGGTCAATAACTACTGCCTTAGGCTGATAAAAAGCGCCTACGGTATTTTTATAACCGTAAAAATCTATTGCAGTTTTACCGCCGATAGAAGAGTCAACCTGAGATAACAACGTTGTAGGAATATTATAAAAATCAATACCTCTCATATAAGTTGAAGCGGTAAATCCCGAAATATCACCTACAACACCGCCGCCTACTGCAACAACGCAATCATTACGGGTGAATTCATTCTCACTTAAAACCTCAAGTAAGGATTTATACGTTTCGAAGTTTTTATTTTTTTCCCCTTGAGGAATAACTTTAATAACGCTGTTTTCAAACTGCTTTGAAACGGTATCAGCATACTCAAAAGGCACACCGCTATCAGTAACAATAAGAGCTTTTTTATCTGTATTGCAATATTTATTCAAATTGTTAATAGCACCACGTAAAATAGTGATATTATAATCGCCCATTGACGTTTTTACTGTCATTTCCATAATGTTGCTCCAAATTGAATTTAAATAACTTGTTCTTTTCCGTATCTGCCAACAAGACGTACGTTAGTACAAACCTTTGAAAGCTCTGAAAGCATTTTCTTTTCTGATTCTTTATTTAATTTACCCTCACCCTCAAGGAAGAAGTAATAATTCCATATAACGTCTTTAGAAGGTCTGCTTTTTAAAGCCTTAAGGTTATATCCCAATTCACTGAAAACTGAAACTGCTTTACAAAGTGAGCCTGCTTCATCACGAACGGTGAAAAGAAGAATAAAATGCTCGTCACCAACGCTCTCGCCTCTTGGGATACGGGAGAACACACCAAATCTTGTTGTATTAGTGTTATTTTCATTAATTTTTCTGTCAAGTAGCTTTAAGCCGTATTCGTGACCTGCTTCTAAGCTACAGATAACCGCGACAGACTTATCACCGTCGGTTGCAACCTTTTGAGCCGCAACTGCTGTGTTAACAGCCTCTTCAATTTCAAAGCCCTTTTCGGAGATGTATTCGCTACACTGCCCTAAAGCTTGAGGGTGGCTGATAACCTTTTTAATATCTCTTTTATGAGAATCGGATGTACCGAAAAGGTGTTGCTCAACCGCCATATCGTAAACACCGTTAATGAAAAGCGAACCAAAATACGTTAAATCCATCACTCTTGCAACGTCGCCCTCGAAGCTATTTTCAATAGGCAAAACTGCACATTCGCATTCACCGTTTTCAACGGCTTTATAAGCAGATTTAAAATCCTGATAACCAACGGGAACACAGTCAGGGAAAATCTTTTTAACGGCAATTTCGGCAAACGCACCTTTAACTCCGGAAAATGCCACACGGGTGCCATCAAGAATTTTGTGCTGAAAATCCTTTGAAAGCTTCATCATATACTTCTGAAAGTTTACGTAATAAGACCGAATTTCGTCTTCGGTTACCATTTGACTGTTCTTTTCAAGAAGTATTTTTTCTCTTTCCTTATCCTCAACGGGAATACCGTTTACTTTCTTATATTCTGCAACAACCTTCGCGGCGTTCATACGCTCTTCAAAAAGCTTTGCGATTTTTACATCAATTTCACTTATAGTATTTCTTGCTTCGTGAAACTCTTTTTCGTAATCAATCATTTTTTATAATCCTCATAAAGTGCTTTAAAAGCAGGAAGTGAATTTTCAATTTGTTTAGTATCTACACAGTAAGAGATTCTTACAAAGCCCTTACAACCGAAATCGTCACTTGGAACGAGAAGCAATTCAAAATTCTTTGCTCTTTCGTAAAATTTAAAAGCATCCTCCTCAAGAGTTTTTACGAACATATAAAATGCACCGTCGGGTTTAATAACTGTATAACCGATATCGGTGAGACCCTCGTAAAGAAGCTTTCTGTTTTTCTCGTATATGCTGATATCAGCAGTATCATCAAGACACTGTGCGATTGTATACTGCATAAGGCTTGGAGCACAAACGTAGCCTAAAGAACGACCGGCACCGCAAACTGCCGCATAAACATCACCGGCATCTTTCATTGTGGGTGAAACGAAAATATAACCGATTCTTTCACCGGGAAGAGAAAGAGCTTTACTGTAGGAATAGCAAACGAAAGAATTATCGTAATAACAAGGTATGTAAGGAACCTTTTCACCTGTGAAAACAAGTTCTCTATAGGGCTCGTCTGAAATAAGGAAAATTTCTTTGTTATACTCTTTCTGTTTTTCTTTGAGAAAATCAGTAAGCTTGATAATATCCTTTTCAGGAACAATTACACCTGAGGGATTATTAGGCGAATTAATTATGATAGCCTTTGTACTTTTATTAATAGCTTTTTCTAAAGCATCAAAATCAATCTGTAAATCCTCTTGCTTACAAGGCACTGTTACAAATTTTGCTCCTGCCTGTTCAGCAAACACTCTGTATTCAGGGAAGAACGGTGCAAATGCGATTACCTCGTCGCCGGGTTCGGTAATTGCGTTTAAAGTAATAGTAAGAGAAGCCGCCGCACCGCAGGTCATATATATTAACCCAGCATTAGCATCAACACCGAATTTATTCTTAATGTACTCAGCAATTGCTGTTCTTACGTTCATATCACCGGGGCCCGATGTATAACCGTGAAGCACTTCAGCAGGCACCTCGTTCATTAATTTTGTCATAACGTCGGTAACCTTTTGAGGCGCGGGAACACTTGGGTTACCAAGACTGAAATCAAATACGTTTTCAGCACCGATTTCTGCTTTTCTCTTTTTACCGTACTCAAAAATCTCGCGAATAATTGAGCTTTTTTTACCGAGCTGCATCATTTTTTCTGAAATCATAAATAATCCTCCAAATAAAAAATCCGCAAACTAATATGCCTTTAAAAGCATAGCAGAATGCGGACTGTCTATATCACTAAAATTACAATCAGTTGCAAATTTGAGCAGTGTACAGACAATCCTTAATAAAGTAATAAAATCGATTAAAGCTTAGATACATCTGTAACACCTCACTCAAATAGTATGGGGTAATTTTACTCCTGCATTTTTTATTTGTCAATACTTAAATGCAAAAAATCCGTATAAATATGAATTTTTATTCAATTTATTTATTCTCATGCTTTTCAACGATTTCTGCAAAGCCGTATATTAAAGCTGATATAAATCTTGCGATAATTATAAGTATCGCTACAACGCAGAAAATCGGGAAAGCAAGGATGGATATCATTTCAAGGCTTACGTATGCAACACAAACAAAGATACCTACCACTGCCGCAACGAGAATCAAAAAAATATTAACAATAAACATTATAAGAGAAAATCTCTTTAATGAAGCAGAGCAACATTTAAAGAACTGAAATTCGTTATCTTTAGGCTGTTTTTTATTCTCAACAGTATTTTCAACTGGAGTTGCATTCTTTTCTTCCATAAAAACTCCTTATGCCCAATCTTTTTCAGGCAATGTTTCAGTAAATACTTCAATAGTGCCTTTTGTTACGGGTGCTGTAGTTGTTGTATTTTGTGGAGCATTCGTGGTTGCGGTTGTTGTATTCGAGGAATCAACAACTGTATCCCCTGCCTGAGTGTTAGAGCTTGTATTATTGTCTTTATTAGGCTTTAAGTTGTTGGAAGCTTGGGTAACCTTTTCAGGTACAGTTTCATTTTTGGCATAGGATGTAACAACCTTAAGCTGACCGTCAACCCAACCGTATTCATAATAATATCCGCTATCAGAAGAATAAATTGTCTGTTCATCAGCATCAACAGATATATTCTTAAGTGAAGAAAGTGAAATTGAGTAATCATACTGCTTATCTGTTGCATTATAAAGCCAGCAATAAAATTCAACGTTACCGTCTTTTTCAGCAACTGCCATATAGAAATCTGCTAAGCCGTCAAAGTTCATATCAATAAAATTGAAGTTTTCCTTTGCAAGGGCAAAGTCAATATTAAAATTCTTTTTAATAGGATACATCAATTTTTGAAATTCTTCGTCACCGTTTTTAAGTAAAACGTATTCATCCTCAATAAAAGCGGTGAGCTTAACGCCTTCTACCTCGCCAACCTGTGTAACAATTTCTTCTGTTGTAGGCTCAGTTGTTGTGTTATCCTCTGTTTTACCGTCACAAGCTGCAAAGCACGTAATAATTATAGCTGTAGCAATAATAACAGAGCATAAAGTAATAATCTTTTTCATAAATAATTCCTCCGTTTTAAAAAAATACACCTTCATCATTTAAAGCTTTTTCAAGAGCTTCGATTTCAGTAATTTTAAAGACGTGCCCCTTCATACCAAAAGCCTTTGCGCCTTCTATATTTTGAGGCATATCGTCAATAAAAAAACATTCTTCAGGTTTAAGAGAGAATTTATTGCAAAACGCTTCATAAATTTCTCTTTGTGGCTTTCTCAATTTATAGAGTGCAGAAATGAAAAAACCATCCATCAAAGTTAATGACGGGATATTGAGATAATGGTCAAACACACGCGGTGTTGCGTTAGATAAAAGATAAACGGGATACCCTGCTGTTTTTATTCTTTTAATAACGTCATACATCTGCGGGAACGGTGGCATATAAGGGTAAAAGTCGTTAACCATTTCCGAAATTAACTGACGGGTTTCTTCAGGAATTTTCGGTAAAATCATTTCAATAGCTTCATCCGAACGAAGAAAACCGCCATCAAGGTCTTGCCAGATTGAATTCATAAAAACCTCTTTATTCAAGACCTCGTGATACTTTTCAGGAAAATATTCCTTCAGAGTTTTTTGAAAATTAAAATCGATTAAAACTCCACCCATATCGAAAACAATACTTTTTACCACAAAACCACCTGTTTTCTCAATATATAATAGTAATTATATCATTATTTATAAAATTTTCAACAATTATGAAAGAAAATCAAAAATTTCCCTTTAAATTTTTAATTATTGTGTTATAATAGCAAAAAAAGTCAAAAGGGTGATTAAATGAAAGTTACAGTTTTAAAAACTGCAGAAGAAATTGGTGTTGCAGTTGCTAAAATTTTCACTGACGAGGTTAAAGCAAATCCTGATTGTATTTTAGGTCTAGCTACAGGTGCCTCTCCTATTCCTACATACAATAACATTATTAAAACTCATAAAGAAGAGGGTATCTCCTTTAAGGGCGTAAAAACTTATAACCTTGATGAGTATTGTGATTTACCCAAGGCGGATAAAAACAGCTACTATACATTTATGCATGAGCAGCTCTTTAACGGTCTTGATATTTTAGAAGAAAACGTTCATTTCCTTGACGGTAATGCTACTGACACTGAAGCAGAATGTAAAAGATACGATAATGAAATCAATGAAGCTGGTGGAATTGATATTCAGCTTCTCGGTATCGGTAACAATGCTCACATTGGCTTTAATGAGCCTGCTGATAGCTTTACAGATGGTTCATTTAAGGTAAAGCTTACTGATAGCACAATTGAGGCTAACAAGATTTATTTCGATGAAAATCCTATGCCCCATTACGCTCTTACTATGGGCGTTAACCAGATTATGTCTGCTAAGAAAATTGTTCTTATTGCCACAGGTCCTAAAAAAGCTGAGGCAATTCGCAATATGATTAAGGGCGAGGTTACACCTAAGGTCCCCGCTTCAATTTTACAGCAACACGACGACGTTGAAATTTTCCTTGATGAAGCAGCAGCTTCTCTTCTTTAATTTACATTTTTTTATAAAAGCTCATCCCATCTTCAACAAATGAAGATGGGATGTTTTTATGTAACTATTACAGTATATGACGATTCACCCTTATTCTCGTAGATTTCAAGCCTGAAAAAGCTTGATAAAACGCTTTCCTCAAAGTAACTACAGTCTTTCACTTCATCGTAAGCCTGAGTTATTAAAACTCCGTTACATTCAGAAATCACGTTGTAAATGATAAACGGTAAAAAGCTATCGTTGAGCTCGTTTACACTTCCTTTAAACTCTAATTCATCACTATAAATTCTATATTCATCAGAGCTGATAATTACCTCTGTACCGCTGATTGTACCGCAATTATCACAATACTTAAAGCTAAGGCAATCCTCCTGATAGTATATTACGGCGTCAAACACCTCAAAATTATACTCAACATTGATTTTAACTTCTTTTGAAAAATCGACTTCCGGATATTTGCCGTTTGAAAAACTTGTATTACAAGAAGTAGTAAAACAAAGTAACGTAAAACAAAAGGCAATTAAAAGATATTTAATTCTCAATATAATTACTTAAAAACGAAAAAACCTCGGGTAAAGCATTCGCACAATCGGTAGGAAGCATTGAAAATTCAGAGAATTCCTCTTTCAAAAAATCAGATGTTAAGCCGTGAATAAATGCACCTAAAACCGCAGAAACAAACAAAGAATTACCCTCTTTCTTCATTGGAGGAAACAGACCCGAGATAATACCCGAAAGCAAATCCCCTGCTCCTCCCTTTGAAAGTCCTGTATTACCTGTTTTATTTATATAAATATCGGTACACTCTTTATTGCAGATAACAGTTTCGTGACCCTTTAAAAGCAAATTAACCTTATATTTGTTGCAAAACTCAACTGCAGTGCTTTCTCTGTCTTCCTGAATTTCGAAAATGGTTTTACCGCAAAGCCTGCTCATTTCTCCCGGATGAGGTGTAAGTAAAATATCACACTTGGCTTTTGATAAAATGTCTACGGAATCTGCAATACAATTCAGAGCATCAGCATCTAAAATCAAGGGCGTTTTTGAGTTAAGAATAATATCTTTAACAACGGCTTTTGTATCATCGGTTACACCGATTCCACAGCCTAACATAACAACGTCTGATTCATTAACTTTTTTAATCAGAAGCTCTTTAGCTTTTATCGATATAAAGCCGTTTTCATCACAAGAAAGTGGTAAGAAAAGGTTTTCGGTAAGACGAGAGGTAAGCGGAATATAGAGACAATCAGGAAATGCTAACGTTACAAGACCTGCACCGCTTCTTAAGGCACCAATTGTCGCAAGATAACAACAACCAACCATGCTTTTACTTCCGCAGATTAAAAGAACCCTGCCAAAGCTCCCTTTATTAGAAAAAAGGTCTCTTTCGGGTAACAGATGCTTTGCACTGTTTAAATCAAGAGATAATCTGTTAATCAAAAAACCACTCCCATCGGATATAGCTGGTTAAAGATGGAACGAAACTAATACCTTTACCAACAAAAGAGTACTTCCTTAATTATACTACCACTCTTTTTAACAGTCAATAAGCAGTCACCTGAAGAGACCTTTGACTTATATTGATATTAAAATGATTTATTATAAAAAATCAAGAAGCAATTTTAATATCGTAAACGTTTGATGACTTATTTAAAGATGTAAGCATTTCTTCATAAGCTGAAGTATCAACTGATATTACGTTATCGTTTTTCTGCTCTCTCTGAAATCTATCTCTGATACAATATACACAAGAAAGAACAAAAGCTTTAACATATTTAAATACTTTTCTTTCAAACTTAATTAAATCTTTTTCACGGTAAACACCGTAGCAAAGAAGAGCGATTGCTGATAATTCTAAAATAACTTTTATGATTGATAATAATGTCATAATAATACCTCCGAACAAAACGCGAACATTTGTTTTTGTGATTTAATTATAGCATCATTTTTACAAAAGTCAACACAAATGTTCTATTTTTTATCGTTTTGTAGTCCTTTAATACGGTCTTTCAAGGCTTTTTTGTCAATTTTTCGCCTTTTTTTGAATTTTCACCTAAAATTTATTAACTAAATTAATCAAAATTAAATCCATTTTGTTCGTTCAATGTTCGGTAATTGTTCTGCAAAAAAGTGCGTTCAATCTAAAAAATACTTTTCAATTATTTTTTTAAATAAAGTATTTATATTTTTTAAATAATATAGTATAATAAATTGAATATATCAAAAATCAATAAGTGAATATATCAAAAATCAATAAGGACGATTAATTATGTTTGTTGATAAAGCGAAAATTAAAATTATTGCAGGTAACGGCGGAAACGGTGCGGTAGCTTTTCACAGAGAAAAGTTTGTCAATGCAGGCGGTCCCGACGGCGGTGACGGTGGCAGAGGCGGAAATATAGTTTTTCAGGTTGATGATAACCTCTCTACTCTTTCCGATTTCAGATATAAAAGAAAATATAAAGCTCAAAACGGTGAAAACGGACGTGGCTCACGTTGTAATGGTAAACGCGGTGAGGATTTAATAATTAAAGTGCCGAGAGGTACGGTTATTAAAGAAAACGAAACCGGCTTTGTTATGGCTGATATGAGCGAAGAGGAAACATTTATTGCTGCTAAAGGCGGTAAGGGCGGTTGGGGTAACCCCCACTTTGCAACGGCTACAAGACAGGTTCCCCGTTTTGCTAAAGATGGTGCCCCCGGCGAGGAGTGGGACGTTACACTTGAATTAAAGCTATTAGCAGACGTTGGTCTTATAGGCTTCCCGAACGTTGGTAAATCTACTCTTATTTCTGTTGTTAGTGAAGCCAAGCCTATTATAGCTGACTATCATTTTACTACTCTTATCCCCGTTCCCGGTGTTGTAAGGATGGGTCCTGAAAGCAGCTTCGTTATGGCTGATATCCCCGGTATTATTGAGGGTGCGAGCGACGGTATCGGTTTAGGCCACGAATTCTTACGTCATATTGAGCGTTGCAGACTTCTCGTTCACGTTGTTGACGTTGCGGGTAGCGAGGGCAGAAATCCTATTGAGGATTTTGAAGCTATCAACAGTGAGCTTGCAAAATACAATGAAGAGCTTACAAAATATCCTCAGATTGTTGCAGGCAACAAAATCGACCTTGCAACAGACGAGCAAAGAGAAGAGTTCAAAAAATATATATGCGACAAGGGGCTTCAATATTACGAAATTATTGCACCTATCGCAGAGGGTACACAAGAGCTTATAAATGCAGTTGCGGCGGAGCTTCAGAAGCTTCCTCCCGTTAAGATTTACGAAAAGCAGGAAATTACACCTAAGGATATCCTTAAAACCGCAAAACGTGATTATAAAATACGAGTTGAAGGTGACGTATTTATCGTTGAGGCTGAATGGCTTGCAAAGATTCTTATGAAAACCGATTTAAACGACTATGAATCATTACAGTATTTCCAAAACGTTTTACAGACAAGCGGGATTATTCAAAGTCTTATAGACCGTGGAATTACCGAGGGTGATACTGTTAGTATTTATGATTTGGAGTTTGAATATGTCCCCTAATGAAGATTTTAAAATATTTCTTGATGAGGTTATGCCCGAAAGCAAAGCGCGAATGTATAGCCCTTTAACTCTTGCTTTTTTGGGTGATGCAGTTTACAGCTTACTTGTAAGGCAAATGCTCTCTTTTGAAGAAAACAAGCCCACCGGCAAGCTTCACAAGCAATCAATAAAATACGTTAACGCTGCCTTTCAGGCACAAATGATAAGGGAGTTACTCCCCTGTTTAAATGAAAATGAAGAGGCTGTTTTTAAACGAGGCAGAAATGCTCACAGCAGTCACTCGCCTAAAAACCAAGATGCTGTCGATTACAGATATGCAACAGGTCTTGAAGCTTTATACGGATATCTTTATTTATGCGGTGAAGCTGCAAGAATAAACGAGCTATTCCGTTTATCTACATATAAATATCACACAGAAAACAATGATTGATTTCTGCAGAAAGGAATTAATATGGCCCGAGTAAAGAAAGAAAATATTAGAAATTTCTCTATCATTGCTCATATCGACCACGGAAAATCAACTTTAGCAGACCGTTTACTTGAACTGACTGATACTGTCGCTAAAAGAGATATGTCTGCACAGATTCTTGACGATATGGACCTTGAAAAAGAAAGAGGAATTACAATTAAGGCTCACGCCGTAAGGCTTGATTACACCGCGAAAAACGGTGAGGCTTATCAGCTTAATTTAATTGATACTCCCGGTCACGTTGACTTTAACTACGAGGTTTCAAGGTCACTTGCCGCTTGCGAGGGTGCTATACTTATTGTTGACGCTTCTCAGGGTATTGAGGCACAGACCTTAGCAAATACCTACCTTGCATTAGACCATAACCTTGAAATTGTACCCGTTATTAATAAAATCGACCTTCCCTCTGCTGACCCTGACAGAGTTTCAGCAGACGTTGAAGAAATTATCGGTATACCTTGCGATACTGCACCGAGAGTTTCCGCTAAAACAGGTCAAAACGTTGAAGAGGTGCTTGAGCAAATCGTTGAGCTTGTACCCTGCCCCGAGGGCGACGATGATGCTCCCTTAAAGGCTTTGATATTTGACTCTGTTTATGATAATTATAAAGGTGTTATCGTTTACGTTAGAGTTGTTGACGGTACAATTAAACCCGGTGATACAATGAAAATGATGGCAACCGGTGCTGAATTTACAGTTGTTGAAGTCGGTACGATGAAGGCAACATCACTTAAGCCTTGTAGCAAGCTTTGCTCAGGTGAGGTTGGTTATATCACCGCTTCTATTAAAACTGTTCGTGACGCTGTTGTCGGTGATACCGTAACTCTTGCCGATAACCCTGCAAGCGAGCCTCTTCCCGGTTACAGAAAAGCTACGCCTATGGTTTATTGCGGTATTTACCCTGCTGACGGTGCAGACTACGAAAATCTTCACGAAGCACTTGAAAAGCTACAGTTAAATGATGCTTCCCTTTCATACGAGCCTGAAACCTCAGGTGCTTTAGGCTTTGGCTTCCGTTGTGGCTTCCTTGGTCTTTTACATCTTGAAATCATTCAGGAAAGACTTGAAAGAGAGTATGATTTAGACCTTGTAACAACTGTTCCGAGCGTTGTTTATAAAATACACCTTACAAACGGTGAAGTTTTAGAAATTGACAACCCAACTCATTATCCCGACCCTGCAAATATTGATTTCAGCGAAGAGCCCGTTGCAGATGCTCATATATACGCACCTGCTGAATACGTAGGCGCTGTAATGGAATTATGTCAGGAAAGACGCGGTACTTTTAAAAATATGGACTATATTTCAGGTGACCGTGTTGAAATCAAATATGATTTACCCTTGAACGAAATTATTTACGACTTCTTTGATGCTCTTAAATCAAGAACAAGGGGTTACGCTTCACTTGACTATGAAATAGCAGATTACAAGCGTTCTAACCTTGTTAAGCTTGATGTTTTGCTTAACGGTGATATTGTTGACGCCCTCTCATTTATAGTTCACTCTGATAAAGCTTATTCAAGAGCGAGACGTATTGCAGAAAAGCTTAAAGATAACATTCCCAGACAGATGTTTGAAATCCCCATTCAGATTGCTATCGGCGGTAAGGTTATTGCAAGAGAAACTGTTAAGGCTATGAGAAAAGACGTTCTTGCAAAATGCTACGGCGGTGATATTACCCGTAAGAAAAAGCTTCTTGAAAAGCAAAAAGAGGGTAAAAAGAGAATGCGTTCATTCGGTACTGTTGAAGTGCCGCAGGAAGCATTTATGGCTATTCTCAAGCTTGATGACGATTAATAAAAGTAAAAAACACTTGTGTTTCCCTTTCGGGATTCACAAGTGTTTTTCTTTTTATTGATATCTTATAAAGCCTTTTCAATTTCGGCTTTAAGAAGGTCAGTGCCCTCACCCTTTTCAGATGAAAACGGTATAATAACTAAATCTTCGCCAAACTCCTTCAACTCTTCTCTCAAAGCGTTTTTCCGCTCGTTATATTGAGTTTTATTAAGCTTGTCAGTCTTTGTAGCAGCAACAATAAAAGGCAAGCCTGCATCCAGAAGGAAGCGCATCATAATATAGTCATCCTCAGAAGGCTTGTGACGCATATCAACAAGCTGAATTACGAGCTTTATATTACGGGGAGATTGGAAATAGCCCTCCATCATTTCTGCCCATCTACGTTTCTCACCCTTTGCTACCTTAGCATAGCCGTAGCCGGGAAGGTCAACTATTCTAACATTTTCAACCTTAAAAAAGTTGATAGTAATTGTTTTACCGGGCATTGATGACACTCTTGCAAGATTTTTTCTGTTAAAAAGTCGGTTAAGCATTGAAGATTTACCAACGTTTGAACGACCCGCAAAAACTATTTCGGGTAAGTCTGACTCGGGTATTTGCTTTAAAGTACCGAAAGCCGCTTCAAATTCAACCTTATTGTAATTCATACTTAAACCTCCTTACAGTAAACACCGTTAGTTTTTGTGTCGGTAATATTTTCATTAATATTCTTTTTTGATACATTATTCATCTTGCCAACTCTTTTTTTACCTTTATTAATTATAGCAATTGAAATAACCTCATCAAGATTTGAAACAGGTATAAATTCAATAGCATTTTTTACTGTATCGTTAACCTTATCAAGGTCTGCTTTGTTACCCTCGGGTATTAAGACAATTTTCATTCCGTTTTTAAAAGCGGCAGTTGACTTTTCTCTTAACCCCCCTATAGGAAGCACCTTACCTCTCAAGGTAATTTCACCAGTCATTGCAACAGACTTATTAACGGGAGTTTCAGTAAGTGCTGAAACGAGAGCTGTTGTCATAGTAACACCTGCTGACGGACCATCTTTAGGTACTGCACCCTCGGGCACGTGAATATGTATATCTTTATTCTTATAAAAATCAGAATCAACACCAAGCTTGTCGCATCGGCTTCTGATAAAGCTAATAGCGGCTTTAGCAGACTCTTTCATAACATCGCCAAGAGAGCCTGTAAGCTCAAGCTTACCGCTACCCTCAAGCACTGCAACTTCAATCTGCATCATTTCGCCACCAACTGAAGTCCAGGCAAGACCGTTAGCCGCACCTATCATTTCTTCAAAATCCAGCTTTGTGGTTTTATATTTAGCTGCACCTAAAAGCTCTTCTAAATTTGAGGGTGAAACAGTAAACCTACCCTCAAAGCCATCAGCAAATTTTACTGCAACCTTTCTGATAATTTTTGTAATTGTTCTGTCAAGCGTTCTTACGCCTGCTTCCTTTGTATAATCAGAAATCAAAGCTCTTATTGCGGCATCGGTAAAACGAAGCATTTTACTATTCATACCAAAGTTTTTAATTTGCTTCGGTATAAGATATTTCTTCGCGATACTGAATTTATCTTCTGCAGTATAGCTATAAAGCTCTATAATTTCCATACGGTCATAGAGTGGACCGGGAATCTGCGACGGGTCATTAGCAGTTGTAATAAATAAAACCTTGCTTAAATCAAAAGGCACGTCAATATAGTGGTCTGTAAAGGTGCTGTTTTGTTCACCGTCAAGCACTTCAAGAAGTGCGGATGACGGGTCACCCTTATAATCACTGCCAAGCTTATCTATTTCGTCAAGAAGCACAAGCGGATTAGAGGTTCCAGCCTGCTCAATTGCGGTTATAATTCTACCGGGCATTGAGCCTATATAGGTACGTCTATGACCTCTTATTTCAGCTTCATCATGGACACCGCCTAAAGAGATGCGGACATACTTTCTACCCATAGCCTCAGCAAGTGAACGGGCAATAGAGGTCTTACCTACACCGGGAGGACCCACAAGGCACAAAATCTGTGCTTTAGCATCGGGGGCAAGCTTTTTAACGGCTATAAGCTCAAGAATTCTTTCTTTAACGTCTTCTAAGCCGTAATGGTCTTTTTCAAGGACTTTTCTCGCAGCTTGAACGTCAAGATTATCCTCAGTTAAAACACCCCATGGAAGAGAAACAACTCTTTCAAGGTAAGTTCTTGCAACGTTTGCTTCAGGGCTACCGGGAGTTGTTTTTATAAATCTGTCGCACTCATCGAGAAGACGTTTTCTTGACCTTTCATCAATTGGAAGTGCTTTGATTTTTTCTTTATATTTTTCTGCTTCAGCAACGGGAGAATCATCATCGCCGAGCTCATTAGATGCAACCTTTATTTGCTCACGAAGATAATATTCTCTTTGATGCTTATCCATTCTTTCCTGAACCTTTTCATTGATTTCAGTTTCAATTTCAAGAATTTCAGTTTCTCTTGAAAGGATTGAGCAAAGCTTTTCTGCACGTGTTAAAACGTTGAGCTCTGATAAAAGCTTTTGTTTATCCTCTACCTGAAGATGAAAATGCCCTGCTACGTCATCGGTTGCGGTGGCAATATCCGACTCTTCTAAAACTGAAAGAAAGATTTCAGGCGCAATACGAGGGCTTACGCTAACGTAAGCATCAACCCTTTCTTTTAAGAGGCGGAGTGTCGCAACAGTGTTTAAATCCTTATCATCAGGCTTAATTTCCTCAACCTGCTCAATTACACCACGAAGGCTTGCTTTTTCACGCAAAACCTCAACCATTCTTGCTCTGTAAAGACCTTCAACAACGATTTCAAATCGACTACCATCGCCTGAAATCTGTTTAATTTCGGCAACAACGCCGATATCATACAACTCAGAAACCTTCGGGTCTTCGATTGTTGCATCCTTTTGGGTGACAAGGAAAATCTGTCTGTCGGTTGTATCAACGGCAGACCTGATAGCTCTTATTGATTTAAATCTTCCTACCTCAAAACATACTGTTTGGTCAGGAAAAACAACTAAATTTCTTAGAGCGAGCACGGGTAATGCTCTTTTTTGTAAAATTGTATCTGACATAATTCTCCAACATTATATATATAATTTGGGAGTCGTTGCCGACTCCCTTTTTAATTATTGATTAGCTTCTTTTGGCTTTCTTACAAACGTAGGCTCAGCCTTACCGTCAACAACCTCTGCTGTAATCTTAACAGCCTGAATTGTAGAATCAGACGGTACGGTATACATAATGGGTATAAGAACCTTTTCCATAATCGCACGAAGTCCTCGAGCACCTGTATCCTTTTCGATAGTAAGCTCTGCAACTCTTCTTATTGCTTCATCGGTAAATTCAAGGTCAACCTTATCCATTTTGAAAAGGCTCTTGTACTGCTTGAGCAAAGAGTTTTTAGGCTCTGATATTATTTTAATAAGTGCATCGGCATCAAGATTCTCAAGAGAAGTAATAACGGGAATTCTACCAACAAGCTCGGGAATAAGACCGAATTTTACTAAATCCTGAGGGATAGCTTTTGAGAATATATCAATATCCTTTAATTCTGATTTTGAGTGTACCTCTGCACCGAAGCCGAGAACGCTTTTACCTAATCTATCCTCAATAATCTTTTCTAAACCTGAAAAAGCACCGCCACAGATAAATAGAATTTTAGACGTGTCAATTTGAATAAATTCTTGCTGTGGGTGTTTTCTGCCTCCTTGTGGGGGTACGTTTGCAACAGTGCCTTCAATAATTTTAAGAAGAGCCTGCTGAACACCTTCACCGCTAACGTCACGAGTTATAGAGGTGTTTTCAGATTTTCTTGCTATCTTATCAATTTCATCAACGTAAATAATACCTAATTCTGCCTTTTCAACATCAAAATCCGAAGCTTGAATAAGGCGGAGAAGAATATTTTCAACGTCTTCACCAACGTAACCAGCTTCAGTTAAGGTTGTAGCATCTGCTATAGCAAAGGGTACGTCAAGAAGCTTTGCAAGAGTTGAAGCAAGAAGGGTTTTACCTACACCGGTAGGACCTAACAAAAGAACATTACTTTTGTTAATTTCAACGTCATCGGGTGAATCACAGAAAATTCTTTTATAATGGTTATAAACAGAAACGCTTAAAACCATTTTTGCTGCATCCTGACCTATAACGTATTCATCAAGAGTTGCTTTAATTTCCTGAGGCTTAGGAAGTTTCTTCTCTTTTTGCTTTGAAATAGCTCTTGCTTTTTCATTTTCATCGGGAACGCTTTCGATAATATCCATACAAAGGTCAACACATCTGTCACAGATATTAACACCGGGGCCCGAAATCATCTGATGGACCTGAGACTGGGTCTTGCCACAAAAAGAGCAACGAACCTGCCCCTCCATCCCTTTATCATCACGTGCCAAAATAGCACCTCCGTAGAGTTTTCTTCACAAATTATCTTTTGTCGATAATCTTATCAGCAAGCCCGTAATTAACTGCTTCTTCAGCTGTAAGCCAGTTATCACGCTCTGTATCCTGAAAGATTTCTTCAATGCTCTTGCCTGTATTTTCAGCAAGAATTTTATTTAAACGGTCTTTTGTACGTTTAATATGGTCCGCGGCAATAAGAATTTCAGTTGCCTGACCCTGAGCACCTCCTAAGGGCTGATGAATCATTACTTCAGCATTAGGAAGAATATATCTCTTGCCTTTTGTACCTGAAGAGAAAAGGAATGCACCCATTGATGCTGCCATACCCATACAGATAGTTGAAACGTCACATTTGATATATTTCATTGTGTCGTAGATAGCGAGACCTGCGGTTACGCTACCGCCGGGACTATTGATGTAAAAGCTGATATCCTTATCAGGGTCCTGACCCTCAAGGTAAAGAAGCTGTGCTACGATAATGCTTGCAGTAGCATCATTTACTTCATCAGAAAGAACGATAATTCTATCATTGAGCAATCTTGAAAAAATATCGTATGAACGTTCACCGCGATTTGTTTGCTCAATAACGTAAGGGATAAGTGCCATAATTACAACCTCCTGTTTAAGTTATATCGGCATTATTGGCAATATTTTGATTTTTAAACAAAATATGCATAATACCGCCGCCAAAATTCAGGCGGCGGCATAGGTTTTAAAATTATTCAGCGTCTTCAGTTTTCTTTTTTGCAGGAGCTTTCTTTGCTGCGGGCTTCTTTTCAGCAGTTTTCTTTTCTGCTGTTTTCTTTGCAGCGGGCTTCTTTGCAGGCTTTTCCTCTGCGGGAGCCTCAGCTTCAGCCTCTTCAGCTTTCTTTGCGGGAGCTTTTTTCTTAGCACCTGCAACTGCAGTATCTTTAACGATATCCATAGCTTTTCTGCAAGCAAGGTCAGCCTTTACGTCTTCTGCAGCAACGAGAGTTTTGATTTTCTCAAGAGGCATATCGTATGCGTCTGCATAAGATTTAAGCTCTGTTTCAACGTCTTCATCGCTGATTTCGATTTTCTCAAGCTCTGTAATCTTTTCAAGAGCAAGACGAAGCTTAACCTGCTTCTCAGCACCCTCTTTGTAGCTATCGCGAAGAGCTGCGATATCCATACCGAGATACTGAAGATACATATCCATAGCAAGACCCTGAGCACGAAGTCTGTACTCAAACTCGTTAACCTGATTGTCTATTTCTTTTTCAATCATAACTGCAGGAATTTCTGCAACTACGTTATCAACAAGAGTATCCATTACTGCACTTTCGAATGCACGGTCTGCAGCTGCTTCCTTACGAGCTTTGATTTCTTCTTCAAGGCTCTTTTCGTAATCTGCAACAGTATCAAACTCGCTGATATCCTTTACAAATTCGTCATCATATTTAGGAAGCTCTTTCTACATAATCTTATGAAGCTTGATTTTGAATACACAAGCCTTGCCTGCAAGGTCTTCTGCACCGTAATCCTCGGGGAAAGTAACGTCGATATCAAATTCTTCACCTGTTTTGTGACCGATAACCTGGTCTTCAAAACCGGGGATGAAGTTACCTGAACCGAGTTCAAGGTCGTAGCTTTCGCCTTTTCCGCCCTCAAAAGCAACACCGTCAACAAAGCCTTCAAAATCGATTGTTGCGATATCGCCCTTCTTAGCTGCTTTGCCTTCAACAGTAACAAGCTTAGCATCTTTTTCAAGAGCTCTGTCAACCTCTTCTTTGATTTCTGATTTCTTAACAGTAACCTTTTCTTTTTCTGCCTTGATGCCTTTGTAAGCTTTAAGCTCAACCTCAGGCTTAACAGTTACTTTAAGCTTGATAACAAAGCCGTTTTCATCAAGAGAAACGATTTCATCTTCATAAGGAGCTGCAACAGGAACAATACCTGCTTCTTTAACTGCCTCATCGAAGAGAACGGGATACTCAGCATCGATTGCATCGTACCAGAAAACTTCTTTGCCGTAGTAGGTTTCAATAATGTGCTTGGGAGCTTTGCCCTTGCGGAAACCAGGAACGTTGTATTTGCCTTTGTTCTTTGCATAAGCCTTTGAAACTGCTGCTTTGAAAGCATCGCTTTCGATAGAAATTTCAAGAGCATATACGTTTGTTTCAACTTTTTCGCAAGACTTTAAACTCATTAGTATAACATCCTTTCATTTTGCGAACATATATTAACTGCAAAATTATATCATAATAATCTGCAAATTTCTACTGTTTTTTTGAAGAAATTTCCATAAAAAAGATAAAAAACTCAAATTTTTTATAAATCTACTTTAAAAATTAATTTTCTGAGGGTGAAATAAGCCTTGGACAGAATGCAAGATAATCTGCCGAAGCAAGAATGAATTCAATTCCCTCATAGTTTATCTTTGCATTTTCAGGTGCAATAAACCCATGAAGATGACCGAAGTAGCATCTTTTAACAGGAAACTCTTTTAATACTGAAAGAATTTCTTCGCACTCCTGAGTTGCACTAATTGGCGGGTAATGAAGAAAAGCTACCATCTCTCCCCCAAGCTTTTCGGCTTCCTTAAGTGAGGCTCTTAACCGCCCCGCTTCTCTTGAGATAACCTTTTGGTCTGCCGGTGAAGAATCATCGTAAAACCAACCCCTTGAGCCACCAATAGCAAAGCCCTCAACGGCATAGGCGTTGTTATGAATTATCTTAATACTGTCAAAACCGTTTTCTGAAAGAAACTTATTCATTTTTGACATTGTATTCCACCAATAATCATGGTTACCCTTAAGGATATATTTTGTGCCGTTAAGAAAATTCAAAAAGCTAAAATCCTTCACAGCGTCGTTAAAGCCCATAGCCCATGATATATCACCAGGTATTACGACACTGTCCTCAGGTGAAACGATTTTATTCCAATTGCTTTCAAGACGCTCAACGTAGTCAGTCCACCCCTTGAAAATATCCATAGGCTTATCAACGGATAAAGATAAATGGGTATCACCTATAACAAACAATGACAATTACGTCACCTCAAATACCTAACATATCAAATACAACCTGAGCCATATCCTCTTTAGAAGCAACCTTATTAAAACGAACCTGTTTACCCTTAAGGTCTGCAAGCTGTTGAGGCGCTTTAAGTGATGAAATGCTTTCAAGTGCAGCAACGGTGCTGAACTCATCGTCATATTCCTTTGCATCCTTTTCAACAGCACTAAGAACGGCTTTTGAAAACTTAAAGGGTGATGCAGTTGAGGCAATTACAACGGGAGTTGCGTCGCCTGTTTTTGCAATATAGTCGTTGCAAACGTTAATAGCAACTGCGGTATGAGTATCGGCAAGATATGAGTATGCATCATAAGTTTCGCCGATTGTAGCCTTTGTCAAATCGTCATCGCAGCAGCCCGCAACAAAAAGCTCGCTGATTTTTGCTTTAACATCTGCACTAACGGAATATTTACCGTTATCCTTTAACTGACCAAACCAATCGTTGATAATATCGGAATTTCTACCGCAAAGGATATATAAAAGTCTTTCAAGATTACTTGAAATAAGAATATCCATTGAGGGTGAAACTGTTGTATAGAAATCTCTGTTTCTATCGTAAACGCCAGTTTCAATAAAGTCTGTAAGAACTTTATTAGCGTTTGAAGCACAGATAAGCTTATTAACAGGAAGACCCATTTCCTTAGCAAAGTATGCGGCAAGAATGTTACCGAAGTTACCTGTAGGAACAACGATATTAATCTTATCGCCGAAATTTACTGCGCCGCTATTTACCATATCGCAATAAGCGGAAACGTAGTAAACAATCTGAGGTGCAAGTCTGCCCCAGTTAATTGAGTTAGCAGATGAGAAAACGAGGTTGTTTTTTTCAAATCTGTCAAGAATTTCTTTATTAGTAAAAATTGATTTAACGCCTGTCTGAGCATCGTCAAAGTTACCGTAGATGGCACAAACACCTACGTTGTTACCCTCTTGAGTTGTCATCTGAAGCTTCTGCATAGGGCTGACACCGTCGTTGGGATAGAAAACAAGAATCTTTGTACCCTCAACGTCCTTAAAGCCCTCAAGAGCAGCTTTACCCGTATCGCCTGAGGTAGCAACAAGAATTACGATTTCTTTGTCTTTAAGATTCTTCTTTGCAGACACTGTAAGAAGATACGGAAGAATCTGTAAAGCCATATCCTTAAAAGCACAGGTAGGGCCTTTGAAAAGCTCAAGAATATTAACGTTATCGTGAAGCTTAACTACGGGTGCTACAGCCTCAGAAGAAAACTTACCGTCTTTATAAGCACCCTCAACGCAATAATCAAGTTCATCCTTTGAAAAGTCTGAAAGATAAAGACCGAGAACCTTTTTTGCTCTCTCTTTATAATTTACAGAGCAAAGAGCCTTTATATCATCAGCTGAAAGAACAGGAATTTCAACGGGAATATATAAACCGCCATCAGGTGAAATACCGTCAGTAATAGCTTTTGAAGCGGTAACCCTTACATTATTATCTCTTGTTGATGTATATAACACAACGTACACTTCCCTTTTCGAATGCGGACCATATATACATATTTATCCACAATAATTTTTATCGTCTAATTCTACCAAAGGGAAGTTGAAATGTCAAGTATTATCAGGCCTCAATGGGTATTCTTTTTTACCGTTACCAATAAAGTTTAAGGATTTGACAATACAATCCCAAAATGATAGCTTTCCTACTTCTTTTTTAGCAGTTATTTTGTATTCATATTTCCTTTCTAATGGTGTTTCAATAGAAATAACGCCGAGAGTTTGCCCCTTTTCAATAGGTGCAATTAAATTTTCATCAACTTCAATTTTTACAACAATGGCTGTTTCCTCACCTTTTTTCAAAGCCATTGACGGAATCTTTGGAATTTCCGTTTCAACATAAGATGCTTTTCCTTTTTTTACCGCAATTTTTTCGATAGAGGTTGTATCTATTTCAGGCTTAAAGCAAACGTAATTTGAAAAGCCCCAATTAAGCATTGCTTTTGCAGAATTAAATCTTTCATCACTTGTAGCGCTACCCATAACTACCGCAACAAGATGAAGCCCGTCACGTTTAGCGGATGCAGACACACAGCACCCCGCTTTTACGGTTGTACCCGTTTTAAGCCCCGTTGTGCCGGGATAAAATCTGACGAGCTTATTTGTGTTTACGAGCTCGGTTTCGCCGTTTCGCAAGGAATCCATCCAAACGGTAGTGTAATCGGTTATAAAATCATGCTTCAAAAGCTCAACTGACATTATACCGATATCACGGGCAGTTGTGAGATGAGTATCCGTCGTATCATCAAGTCCCGTTGCATTTTCGAAGCAAGTATTATTCATACCAAGCTCTTTTGCTCTCGAATTCATCATATCAATAAAGCTCTGCTCACTACCAGCAACGTATTCACCTAAAAGGGTTGCGGCATCATTTGCACTACCGATTGCCGTTGCTCTTAACAGCTCGTCAACGGTCATTTCCTCCCCCTCTTCAAGCCAAATCTGCGACCCACCCTTTGAGGCGGCATTAGCTGAGCAAGCAACCTTATCAGCCAACGTTATTTTATTATCGTCTATAGCTTCGGCAACAAGAAGCATAGTCATAATTTTAGTTACTGACGCCGGAAAAAGCTGTTCATCAGCATTATATTCGAGCAAAACCTCACCACTTGAGACATCCATTAATACTGCGGATTTTGCGTGGATTTCAACGGGTAAATTATCTGCTAACGCTTGTTCTACCGTAGAATAATTTACAGTAATACCACTCTCTTCTTTTACTAACCTATCAATACCGCTAACATTAAACGAGGTTGTAAACATCATTAAAAAGCATAACAAAAAACAGAAAACCTTTTTCATATAATTCACTCCTTCAAGAGAATATATGAAAAAGGTTTAATTTTAATAACATTTATTCACAAACAAGGCATACCCAGCCATTTTCTTCAACGCGCTCTTTTAAGACAAGACCTGCATTTTGAAGTGCAACGCAAACCTCATCGGCTCTTGTATCTATAATACCCGATGCAATAAATTTTGCACCCGTCTTCATAAATGCTTTAACCTGCGTGCTGAAAAGTATGATTATATCTGCAACAATATTTGCAACAACTACGTCATATTTCTTTGTAACCTTATCCGCAAGGTCACCGCAAACAAACGTAAGCTCAGGCTCTTTAAGATTATTCATCAAGCCGTTTTCCTTTGCCGTTTTCACAGCAAGAGGGTCAATATCAACACCGAACCCCTCTTTTGCGCCTAAAAGCATTGATGCTATTGCAAGGATACCGCTTCCACAGCCTATATCAAGAACAGTATCACCAGCCTTGATTGTTTTATCAAGAGTTTCAAGGCAAAGTCGGGTAGTTTCGTGAGTACCTGTACCAAAAGCGGCACCGGGCTCAATATTAAGAACTGCTCTGTCACCTGCATCAAATTCGTCTATCCAAATTGGTCTTACGAATAATCTGTCACCAACGGGTGTTGGCTTAAAAAACGCTTTCCATTTATCCGCCCAATCCTCTTCAGAGCAACCAACGGTTTCGATTCTGTAAGAAATGCCCTCGCTGTTTAATCTTTCCGAAATAAACGATACTGCTTCAGCAGGATTATTACCCTCTTCAATATAAATATGGATTATAGATTCTTCTCTATTTTTCTCAAGTAGCTCTTCGTCAATCAAATCTATATGAGCGATTTCCCAAGCTGCAGACTCAAGGTCGCTATAATCCTCTATGTAAATACCATATGGCACAACCATCGTTGCGATGTTAGAAGCTCTTTCGGTATCATTGGTAGGTATATAAATTTTAATCTCTGTGTATTCCATTAAGCTTACTCCTCGATAATTTTTGCCTGAGGCTCAACGACAATTCTACCGTGATTATAGAATTTACGATTATCAAGCATCCATAATCTACCTGTAAAATCTCCGGGAGCAACGTCCTTTACTGCATCTGCCATTTCATACATATTAGCATCAAACAAGTCGAGCTGTGAAAGCACCTCGGCTTCGATAAAAGAGGGTCTCACCGCCGCACCAAACTCAAGCTTACCGTGATGAGAAATAAGCATATGCTGTAAAAGGAATTTCTTTTCGGGAGTTATATTTAATTCGTCGCATTTTCTGCCAACATCCTCGCTACCCATTACAAGATGACCTAAAAGCATACCCTCGACTGTGTGACCGTCTACCATACCCGTTGCATTTACCGAATATTCGCGAAGCTTTGCGATATCGTGAAGGATTGCACCCGAAAGTAAAAGCTCGCGGTCAATACAAGGATAAATACTGCAAACACATTCACAAAGACGCACAATTGAAAGAGTATGATAAAGTAAACCACCCGTCATAGCGTGATGAAGCTTTTCGGCCGCAGGGAAAAAGAGTAATTGCTCCCTATTATCATCTAACATACTTAAAACAACGTTTTTTAATTCTTCATCGTTAAAGCCGTTTACGATAGCAATAATAGTATCAAGCATTGAATTACCGCTATAATCAGCAGATTTTACAAAATCAGCCATATTAATTTTATCAACGGCGTTAGTAGGTCTCATACGCTGAATAATAAACTGGTCGTTACCGTTATACTGTTGAAGCGTACCTCTGAATTTTACAACGGTATTTACTTCAGGAAAAAAAGCCATATCTTCTTTATAATCCCACAATTTTGCAATCAACTCACTATCCTTGTCAGCAAGAAGCATATCAAGATAAAAGGTTCCGTTTTTAGCACTCTTTTTATCACAGCTTTTTACAAGTGCAAAGCACTCAACAAGACCTTGTTTTTCACATTCAATAAATTTCATTTATTACACTCCAATTTTTTATTCTCAATAAGATTATTAATTACGTAGGATGCGGCAAGATAGCCCGCAACGGGCGGTGTAAACGAAATTGAGCCAGGAACGGAAGAATCGGTTTTTATCGGCTCTTCCTTTGAATAAACTACCTTTAGCTTTTTAATGCCCCTATTTTTCAGTTCTCTTCTCATAACCCTTGCTAACGGACAGACAGATGTTTTATAAATATCAGCAATTTCCAGCATTTCAGGTAAAAGCTTGTTACCCGTACCCATAGAAGATATTATGGGTACGCCCTCTTTTTCAGCTCTGACGATAAGCTCGATTTTGGCGGTTACGTTATCAATAGCATCAATAATAAAATCATAGTCAGAAAGGTTAATTTCATCAGCAGTTTCAGGCAAATAGAAAATATCAAGCTTTTCAATTTTTAAAGCCGGATTTATTGATAAGAATCTTTTTTCAGCAGCATCAGTTTTTTTCATTCCTACAGTTTCTTCCGTAGCAATAAGCTGACGGTTTATGTTAGTAATATCAACAACGTCTTTATCAACTATTGCGATTTTACCTATACCGCATCTTACAAGTGCTTCAGCCGCAGCACCGCCTACCCCGCCTAAGCCGAAAACGATTACGGAAGAATTTTTTAATATATTCATTTTTTCTTCGCCTATAATTCGGGCTTGACGTGAAAATCTTTCGCTCATTAAATCACCTGATGATTTTAAAATTAAATTTATTATAAAGTATACACTCAAGCAAAGTCAACAATAATAACTGTATAAATATAAAAACAGATAAGGAATTTTTATGAAAAAACGTATAGTGGCTTGCTTAGTTATTTTATCTCTTTGCTTTTCAGCTTTAGGGTTAAGGTTATTTTCTATTTCAAACAATGATGAATATGCATCAATTCAATCAGCTATCAGGGTAAAGGATATTGACGAAAAAAGAGGAAATATTTACGATTGCAACGGTGAATTATTAGTCAATAACGAAAATGAAGTGTTATTACTTGTAAAGCCCGATATAAGTACTTTTTCAATCATCTCTGAAATCAAAGGAAAGGATTTTATTAAAGATACTCTTATGAAGGGGTATTTCACCATTATTAAAGCAAAAGAAAGCAACACCGACTTTAACAATTCAAATATTGCCAAGGTAAGCATATTTAAACGCTTTAGTGATTCAACTGCAGTACACCTTATAGGCTACACTGATGGACACAACAACGGAGTTTGCGGTATTGAAAAATACTATAACGAAGATATTAAAAAGTATAACGGAAATTTATCAGTTGCATTTAGTACAGATGCTCTCGGCAGAATGCTTGTAGGTGAAAAAACCGAAATACGGGATAATAACTACTATAACAGCGGTGGTATTAATCTAACGATTGATAAAGCTATTCAAATAATCACCGAAAACGCCTTAAAGAATGGAAATATTTCAAAGGGTGCTGTTATTGTGCTTGACGTAAAAACCTCTGCAATAAAATCGGTAGCCTCAACACCAATTTACGATAGAAACAACTTAGAGCTATACCTGAATGATGATAATTTACCATTTATTAATCGTGCATTTTCTGCCTACCCCGTTGGCTCTGTTTTTAAAACGGTTACTGCTGTTTCGGCTTTAGAAAGCAATATCGAGCTCTCAACAGTTAACTGCAAGGGCTACACAGAAAAAAGCGGAAACACATTTTACTGTAACAAACGTGACGGACACGGCGTTGTTGATTTTAAAACTGCTTTATCACAGTCCTGCAACACTTATTTTATTGAATTAGGGACAAAAATTGGTGGTGAAGCACTTTTAAAAACCGCAAATAAATTCGGATTTGGAAAGCCTATTGATATTGGCAATGAATATATTTCTGATAGTGGTGCTTTACCTGACAAAAATGATTTAAACAGTGATGCGGCTATTGGTAACTTCAGCTTCGGTCAAGGAAAGCTGACTGCAACGCCATTACAAATTGCATCTTTTTACTGCGTTATAGCTAACAGGGGTATCTATAACAAGCCCTTTATTTATAATGGTTTCACTGATTTTAACGGCGAATACGTACCCGCAACTCAAGAAAAAGGGTATAGATTACTATCCAAACAGACCTGTGAAATCATTTCGGAAGCAATGCTTGAAACAACAAGAAGCGGCACAGGAAAAACAGCTTACTCACCTTTATTTCAAAGTGCTGCAAAAACCGCTACTGCTCAAAGCGGTATTTATGATGATAGCGGAAATGAAATTAAATATAGTTGGTTTGTGGGCTTTTTCCCCTACGAAAACCCTGAATACGTGATATGCATAATGAAAGAAAACGGAAGCTCCGGTGGTATAGACGGAGCTCCCGTTTTTAAGGAAATCAGTGAAAATATTTATAAATATGAAAACAATAGAGATATCAGTTAATATCCATTACTCTTTGAGCACCTAAAAGCACACCAATTTTAGCACTATGGAAATTAAGACCACCTTGAAGCCAGACTGCAAAAGGCTCTCTTAAGGGTGCATCGGCAGAAAGCTCTATTGATGAGCCGTTAGTAAATGCCCCTGCAGCCATTATAACGTCACTATCATAGCCGGGCATTGGCCAAGGCTCAGGTACAACGTAGCTGTCAACAACCGAGCCACTTTGAAGACCCTGACAAAAAGCAATAAGCTTTTCGCTTGTACCAAGCTTAATGCTTTGAATAATATCTGCTCTTTTATCTTTGCTTGAGGGTGAAACCTCATAGCCTAATTCCTCAAATACTGAAGCGGTGAAAACGGCAGTTTTTAGTGCTTCGCCTGTTACATGAGGCGCATTAAAAAGCCCCATAAAAATATCTCTTGAATTGCCGAGTGTTGCCCCCACCTCTTTACCGATACCGGGAGTGGTAAATCTGTATGAGCAAAGCTCTACCAAATCTTTTTTACCTGCAATATAACCACCACACTTAGCAATACCGCCACCGGGGTTTTTAATAAGTGAGCCTGCAAAAAGGTCTACTCCGCAATCAGTTGGAGTTTCACACTCGGTAAACTCACCGTAGCAGTTATCAAGCATAGTTATAGCTTTACTGTTTTCTTTAACAATATCGCATATTGCTTTTATTTCACTTGCGACTAAAGATGGTCTTAAGGTGTAGCCTCTTGAACGTTGAATATAAACTGCTTTATATTCTTTCTCGCAAAGTCTTTTCTTCAATTCATCAAAATCAACTGTACCATCGGGCTTTAAATCAACTATTTCAAAGCCGACACCGAAATCCTTTAACGAGCCCATTCCCTCACCCGAAAGACCGATAACCGAATGAATAGTGTCGTAAGGCACACCCGTTGCACATAAAACGGTATCACCGGGACGAAGCACACCGAAAAGCATAACGGAAAGAGTATGAGTACCGCTTGCAAAGCTATGACGGATAAGGGCATCCTCAGCACCGAAAATCTGAGCAGTTACCTCGTCAAGCACTTCTCTTCCCCTATCACCATAGCCATAACCCGTAGAGCCGGAAAAATGAGCCTCACTTACACCGTTATCGATAAAAGCCTTCAAAACTCTTTGTTGATTAAATTCGGTAATTCTATCAATCTCATTAAATTTTTCTTTGCACTTAACAAGTGCTTTTTCAGAAATTTCTTGTAATTGTTCACTAAAATTAAAGAATGACATTTTATTCTTCCTTTTTTATATAAATCTTCCCATATAGAGAAAAGCCTATATTCTCATATAATTTTATGTTTTTATCCTCGCACCAAAGATAAGCCTCTTTGACATTTTTCTTTTGCATTTCACTTAAAAGTGACTTTACACACCTTGTTGCATAACCCTTGTTTCTATAGTTTTCGTCTGTAAAAACTCCGGCAATTACACCTGAATTTTCATAAACAAAAGGTGCAACCGCACAGCTGACAGTAGCAGAGCTTTCTGTCATATATACTCCGCAAGAAAATCCCTTATTAATCTTTGAAGAAAACAATGGATACCACGTTTCAAACGAGCCGTTACGAGAAAGCAAATTGAAAACATTTTTGTAGTCACTTAATTTTGAAGATGTTGTAATAGATTTAATATCGTTTGTCAACTCATATTCAGGGGTTATCTTTAAAACTGCTCTTTCTTTAAGGTGGATTTCCTCGAAAAAGAAATCCGACAAAACGTTTTTTATACCTTGGAAATCCAAAAAAGACGTTAGCTCCTGCGTATCTGCTTTTGTATTTAATCTGCATATAGTTGCAGTTACTCCCCTTAAAGAAAATAGGAGTGTTATTTCGCCGTCAATTTCCTGAATATAAACACCGTCAGATGCTCCGCGGGCAAAAAGAAAATCTGTATTGATTACAGACAAAAACGGTGGAAAACCACCGTTGATGTCTATAAGCTGATACGTTCTTTTAATCATATTTCACAGCCGCCGTGGCTTCTTACTTTAAGAATATAACAAGAGTTTTCACCGAAAACCTTTTTCATTGAAGCTACGAAGTTATCTGCTTCTGTTTCAGGAACGAATGCCTGAATTGTACCTGCGAAGCCACCACCGTGAACACGGTATGCGCCTTTACCCTTAAGTAGCTCCTCGCAAATACAAAGAGCAAGAGCTACCGGCTGTTCATTGGGGTTTGAAAGAGTAAAGCAGTTTTGGTTGTACATATATGAAGATTTACCACTTTCAATAATTATGTTTTTAAACTCATCAAAATTACCGTCTGAAAGAGCCTTAGCAAGCTTTTCTACACGCTTGTTTTCGTTATAGAAATGAATTGCTCTTTCAATAGCTCTGTCGCCTGTTTTCTTACGGATATCACCGATATTTTCAAAAACATCTTTCTCATCAACCTGACGTAAAACGTTTTTACCGAAGTATTCTGCAACAGAATTCATTTCAAGACGGATTGAAGCATAATCACCTGTAAGGTCTGCATGGTTACCGCCTGTATCAACAATGCAAAGTATGTAGCCGTGTTTTGCAATATCAAAGTCAACCTTATTTATTACCGGCTTTGAGGTATCCTCAAAATCAATCTGAACGAAGCCACCAACTGAGCAAGCAGTCTGGTCCATAAGTCCGCAAGGCTTTTTAAAATAAACATTTTCAGCACACTGTGAAATCTGAGCAATTTCAACCGCACTGATTTTACCGTCGTTATATAAGTAGTTAAGAATTGTGCCAATAAGCACCTCGTATGCTGCAGATGATGAAAGACCTGAGCCTGAAAGAACTCTTGACGTAACAGAAGCGTTGAAGCCACCGTAGTTATAGCCAAGCTCCTTAAATCTTGCACAAACACCTCTTATGAGAGCATCTGATTTACCTGCTTCATTATCTTTTATTTCGTGGTCAGCTGAATCAACTGTAATAGGAGTATAGCCTGCAGAATTAACGCAGATAATACCGTCATCACGTTTTGAAACGGCGGCAATAGCATCTAAATTAACAGCTGCAGCAAGCACCTTACCGTTGTTATGGTCAGTATGGTTACCGCCTACCTCAGTTCTGCCGGGTGCAGAGAAAAATCTTATATCGTCGCAGCCCGCAAAATCCTTTTCAAAGGTTTCGGCAAGATTATAAAAACGGTCTTGCTGAAGCTTTGCTTCATCACCATAAACAACGCTTAATCTTTCTAAAAATTCATTTGTTAAAACATCATTCTTTTTCATAAAATCCCTCTCACTTTATTAATTTTAAAAGTGTATCAAGCAGCAGCAAGGAAATACCGCTGATAATTGACAAAACAATAAACGGTGCAAGAAAGCCCGGAGTAAACGGGTCGTAAATATTGCAACCAATTACACTCCACGAAATAATTCGCGGTAAAAAGCCTAAAACAGAAAAACTGACGTAAGGTAAATATGACATATCGGTAGCACCGTAAGCCTTGCTTACAGTACCTACAGGGGCAACGGGCACAAAGCGTAACACGGTTAACATCCATTTATTTCCTTTACCGTGAAAATCCATAAAATCAGATAAGGTCTTTGACCTTAACAAGAGCTTATGGGCACTGCCTCCACCAAATTTTTTACCCCAAAAATACTGAATACTTATGAGTATTACAAAGCCTAAAACGTTAATAGTTGCGGCGACCGGAACGGGAAATACAAGACCTGTTCCTATAAAAAGAACTGTAAACGGAATTATTGCAAAAAAAGTCTTTACCACAAACAAAAACAATATAATGCCTACTGCAGAAAGCTTATCGAACGTTGCAATAAACAGTTCCAATTCATAAAACCATGCATTAATATTATTTAACTGCTTCTGAACCCAAGGCAAAGAAACAATCACCAACAAGATTGATAACGCAGCAGCTAAAACAAAAAACGATATCGCAACAAAACGAAGTATTCTGCTTAAATTTTTCTCTCTCGAAATTTTCTTTAAAGACAAAACCTCACTCCGTTTCGCATTTTACATATTTATATTATTTTATATCATAATTTACCTAAGGTCAAGTAAATAACAAGAAAATGATTGAAACGCGACTAATTAAAGTGTATAATATATTCGGTGATAATTATGAATAATAAACTCAAAGCCGTAATTCTTGACGGTTACACAGAAAATCCGGGAGACCTTTCCTGGAAATCCATTGAAGAATTAACGGATTTAACCGTTTACGACAGAACCCCACCAGAGCTTGTCGTTGAACGCGCAAGGGATGCTGAAATATTAATAGTTAACAAGGTTGTTTTAACAAAAGAGGTTATTGACCAATTACCGAAATTAAAATTTGTTTCAACACTTGCTACGGGCTTTAACCAAATTGACTGTAAAGCCTTAAGAGAGAGAAATATTTCAGTTTCAAATATCCCCGCTTATTCAACAAATGCCGTTGCACAGATGGTTTTTGCTTATATTCTCGAATACACAAACAGAGTTAACGAATACACGCAATCAGTTCAAAATGGTGACTGGGCAAATTGTAAGGATTTTTGCTATTGGAACAAGCCTTTATACGAGTTAGACGGCAAAACACTCGGTATTATAGGCTTTGGCAAAATCGGAAGCCGTGTTGCAGAAATCGGTAAGGCTTTTGGAATGGACGTGCTCGTTTATACCCCATCAGGTAAAAAAGAAGGTTTTGATAACATTAAGTTTACTGATATGGATACCGTTCTTAAAAACGCTGATTTCATCACTGTGCACTGCCCTCTTACAGAGAAAACTAACGGTCTTATTAATAAAGAATTTTTAAGCAAGGTAAAAAGCACTGCTTGTATTATCAATACCGCAAGAGGTGCAGTTGCTGTTGAAGAAGACGTTGCAAAAGCTTTAAATGAAGAAAAAATTGCTTGCTATTGTACAGACGTGCTTTCAACAGAGCCACCTAAAAAGGATAATCCGCTTTTAACTGCACCCAACTGCTTTATAACCCCTCACGTTGCCTGGGCAGCTTACGAAACACGACTTCGTTTAATGGGTATTCTTGAAAACAATATCAAAAATTATATAAACGGAACGCCTGTTAACGTTGTAAACTGATTTTTTATAAAATTATATTAAAATATAACCCATTTTTGCACAGTTTATCATTGTTTTTTTCAACAAAGTGACAAAACTTTCAAAAATGGGTTAAATTTATATCAAAGTTATTGCAATTATTCAGTTTTGTGGTAAAATATCAATGGTTAAATACTAAAACAAAAAATATTTGGAGGTAATTCAAATGTCAGTTAAAGTTGCTATTAACGGTTTCGGTCGTATCGGCCGTCTCGCATTCCGTCAGATGTTCGGTGCTGAAGGCTACGATGTTGTAGCTATCAACGACCTTACAAAGCCCTCAATGCTTGCTCAGCTTCTCAAGTATGACACAGCTCAGGGTGGCTACTGCGGTAGAATCGGCGAAAACCTTCACACAGTTGAAGCAGACGACGAAGCAGGTACAATCACAGTTGACGGTAAAACTCTTAAAATCTATGCAATGGCTAACGCTGCTGAACTCCCCTGGGGCGAAATCGGTGTTGACGTTGTTCTCGAGTGCACAGGCTTCTATTGCTCAAAAGAAAAGAGCATGGCTCACATCAATGCAGGTGCAAAGAAGGTTGTTATTTCTGCTCCCGCAGGTAACGACCTCAAGACAATCGTTTTCTCAGTAAACGAAGGTACTCTTACAGCTGATGACCAGATCATCTCTGCTGCTTCTTGTACAACAAACTGCCTTGCTCCTATGGCTAAAGCTCTTAACGATTATGCTCCCATCCAGAGCGGTATCATGAGCACAATCCACGCTTACAC
>JAZNVT010000032.1:0-4370 GCA_045592945.1 Acutalibacteraceae bacterium
CTGCTTGCATTGCTATGTGACCGGTGATAACGGCTGGGATGAAATAGTTGAGGGCGAAACCTGTGCCTTTGTGATTTTGCCTAACGACTATTATGAGCTGACCGACCCCGATGCTTTGGAGGTCTATGTCAATGGAGAACTGGTAACTCCAAGCGGAAATGGTGGATATTATGTGGATAACGTTACCGAGGATCTTGACATCTACTGTGACGGCTCCGGCTTCACAAGTTATTCCAACTTGACGATCACCGCCAACGGAAAGACTGTAAAGGAAAAAATCCTCGACGGCGATACATATACCTTTAAGACACTTGACGAATTTGGTGCAACCGTTCCTTCGGGCTCAACCTTCACCGGTTGGAAAATCGGCGGTAAGACCTATCAGCCAGGCGAGACCTTTACGGTGACAGGTACCGGTGAGATCGCGGTCAATGCCGTATTCACAGGACTTTATAACGTCACCGTGGAGAACGGTAAGGCATACGCTGATGAAGCCCACACTCAGCCCATCACTCATGCGGCAGAGGATCAGGTGATCTACATCGTGGCAGACCCGGCACCCGAAGGCAAGGTATTCAAGTACTGGAATAGGTCACTCAATATCGGAGCGTTCGGAGATGATGAATCCACGGAGACCACTTACACGGTACGTAACAGCGACATTGTTCTTTCTGCATATTACGCAACTATTGTGGACGAAGTTATCATCAATGGTCTGACCAAACCTGTGGCAGGTGCTACTGTTGAAGACCCGAATTATGCCTACAAGTTTGGCATGAGCGTTCCCGAAGATGCCGGATACGCCTTTAGCTATGCCTACTTGTATGACACGACCACGGACGAGGATGTTTTTGTGAGCAACGGCGACATCTTCCAGGCAGGCCACAGCTACCGTTATGACATTCGCATTAACACACGTGTCCAGTTGGATTACTATTTCCCCGATGACATTCAGGATCTCTTCGTGATCCTTTCCGGCATTGACACGCAGGAATATGTTATGACACTTTCCTATCCGAGCAGCAATAATCTGAAGGTTTCGGTGGAGTTTATATGTGAAGGAACGACTGAAGATGTAGTTTCTGTAAGTGGTAGTATATCAAGCCACGGTGCTTCATCACCTGTTACAATTGAGCTTTGGAATGTAGCGGGAACAAGTGTAGCTTACAGCACAACCATAAGCGGTGATAGTACTACATATTCTATACCTGATGTTGCAACAGGTGTGTATGAATTAATAGTTTTAAAGGCTGGTCATATGCCTTTCCGCTATACATTTGTGGCAAAAGGCGAAGCAGTTACTCAGGATGCAGAATTGAATCTTTATGCCGATACTAATCTTGACGGTGAAATAGATGAAAATGATTATCAGGCTCTTGTAAATGCTGTTCTCCAAGACGACCATGAGCAGATTGAAACTGCAAAATATGATGATTTGATTCATTATGATTTAGTAATGGACGGATATCTGAATGTTCTCGATGTATCAATTATGGAACGTATAATTAACGGTCATAAAACAATTGCTCAGGTATATGACGTTAAAAAAGGCGACTATGACTGTGACGGTGTTGCATTTACCGAAAGCGATATTATTGCAATGCAAACAGCACTTTCAGATATTGAAACCAATGCTCCCAAAATGAACACTGCAGAAAAATTCGCCGCAGACGTGAACTACAACGGAAAAGTCGATTCCGACGACCTTGTAATTCTTATTAAAAGATATGGAAATCTGATTGTATAACTAACTGTATTCAATTCTTTCCAAATAAAAAACAAAGCCTCGCTGAGAAATCGGCGGGGCTTTGTTTTAATGCGGAATGCGAAGTGACCCTTAATTTCCCACTTTCCATTTCCCATTAAAAAAACCACCACGAGAAGTGGTGGCTTTTTATCATTATTTTCCTGCTTTTTTAGAATACTTTACTTTATAAATAAAGTTCATAAGGTGAGCGTCGATAGTGCCGATAGGCTTTGTTTGGGCGTAAAGCTCTGCACCAACTGCAGTTTTACAGCCTTTTTCCATAACAAGCTCAACAGCCTCTGCATCGTACTGACTGCCTGCAACACAAACAGCACCGTTATCCTTAACGAGCACTGCGTTTCTGTTGCCGAGAGCCTTTGCAACCTTCTTGCCTGATTTAAGTGTGCTTGTGGGGTCAAATATTGCAGTTTTTACAACAGGACCGCAAAGCTGAGCAAGGTCATCAAGGAAGGGCTTCATTGTCTTGCCTTTTCTTGACATTGCAACTGCATACTCATTCTTGGTATGGCGGATATAGTTAACGTCTTTTCTCTTTTTGTAGATTGCCCAGTGCATATCAGCACTATCGGGAATCTCGCCGCCGCCAACCCAGGCACCGCTCTTTGTGTCGATAATAGCAGCTTCCTTGCCGTCTTCACCAACTGCGAAATATTCGCCTTTTCTTTCACTGTCGCAAGGAGCGAATTCCTTAGCAGCTTTGTATTTACTGTCAGATTTGAAAACCTCTGTAACGTAGTCAACAACACCGCTGAAGGTGTCAATAGCTTTGCCTGAAACCTCGCAGCAACGTTCAATGATGAATTTCTCACAAACACGCTCAAGAGCCATTGCAACTGCGAATGCATCCTCATAGCTTTCACCGAGGCAAACTGCACCGTGATGCTTCATAATTGCAGCCTTTGAGGTTGAGCGGGTGATAGCACCGATAACTCCCTCTCTTAATTTAGGCTGACCGGGAAGACCGTATGATGCGCAAGGTACGTCTGTGCCGAGGATTTCAGAATCCTTACCTGTTACGTTATTGATATCAAGACCGAGTGTGCTTACAACTGAAGCGTTTTTCTGGTGAGTGTGAATAACGAAATTTGTTTCGGGACGAAGCTCGTAGCAGGAAGCATGAATACCTTTTTCTGATGAGGGCTTAACGTCACCGTCATAAGAAAGGTCTGCAATATTTACTACAACGATATCGTCGGGAGTAAGTGTGTCGTAAGCCTTACCGCTTGGAGTGATAACGAATTGAGTGTCACTTATACGGCAGCTGATGTTACCCCAGGTTCTTACGATAAGACCTGCTTCTAAAAGCTCGTGACCTGCTTTTATGACTAATTCTTTTGCTTCTAAAATATCCATAATTTTCTCCTCTCTGGAGTTTTAGAAAGCCACGGAAACCCGTGGCTTTTCTTTTTTTAGATTATTCTTTAATTGCAACGTTTGCAAATACTCTGTCAAATCTTGTAAGAGCTTCGTCGATAAGCTCAGGAGTGTACTGAGCATTTGTGTAAAGACGGCTACCTGCAAGAGTAACAAGACCCTCTGCCATGTAAGCTGCGCCCATGTGCTGCATTTCTGCTTTTCTTTCGCTTGTTGCTGAAAGAACACCGGGGATTTCCCAAGGCTTAGACCAGTTGATTGAGTAGTGCATTGTACCAACGGTATCAATGTGACATACAGAGCCCTGGTTGAAAGCAACAAAGGGAAGATTGTATTTCTTGATAAGCTCCTGAAGACCCTTTGTAAGTCTGTCACCCATCTGACCGGCTTTCTGACAAGCGTTCTGCTTATCAATTTCTTCAAGAGTATAGTAACCTGCAACGCAAGAAAGGGGAGTAGCAGCCATTGTACCACCCATAAATGCTTTCTTGCCTTTTTCGCCACTAGCGCCAAGACCTGCACCGAGGTATTTCATATATTCTTTCTTACCACCGATACCGCCAGCACCTGGGTAACCACCAGCAATAACTTTACCAAAGATTGTAAGGTCAGGTGAAACACCATAGTAACCTTGTGCACCAGCCATACCAATTCTAAAGCCTGTAACAACTTCATCAAATATAAGAAGTGCGCCATATTTACGGCAGAGTCTTTCAACACCCTGGTTGAAGTCTTTGTCGAGTGGTCTTGTACCGCTTTCTGGACCGATTGGTTCCATAAATACAGCAGCTGTGCCACCTTTTAATTGATTTTTACGAAGAACTCTTTCAAGTGAATCAAGGTCATTTGGGAAGAATTCCTGAGTATGCTTAAAGAGGTAAAGTGGAACATCGTGAGCCTGTGTGAATTTTGAACCAGGAACACGAATACTGTAACCGAGCTGGTCAGACCAACCGTGGTAAGCACCACCCATTTTAACAATATTCTTTTTCTTTGTAGCAAGTCTTGCAACACGAATCGCTGCCATACAAGCTTCTGTACCTGAACCGAGCATACGGAACATATCAACAGTTTCAACACTGTCAGAAATTTTCTTTGCTAATTTATATTCAAATTCATGGAAAAGACCTGTTGAAGGACCACAAGTATTAAGAAGGTCAATAACCTGTTCTCTTACTTCTTTAGGGTTAGAGCCAAGAACTGTTGGACCACCAGCCTGAAGGAAGTC
>JAZNVT010000033.1:0-26321 GCA_045592945.1 Acutalibacteraceae bacterium
TTTTTTCTGAAATTGATGCAACAAGGCTCAGAATTTTATCTGTAATCTCATATGGTGGTGTGTAACCTGACATAAAAACACTCCATTTAACTTGCTTATTATCTTGCTTATTATCTTACCACATTTGATGTGAAATATCAACAAAATTATAAAAACAGAGCAACCACAAAATTGGTCGCTCTGTTTTGGTGCAGGAAAAGGGATTTGAACCCTCAAGAACTTACGTTCATATGAACCTGAATCATACGCGTCTGCCAATTCCGCCATCCCTGCAAATATGCAATTTTATTTTCTAAAAGCGAGAGTTATTTTAACATATATAAAAACGGGTGTCAACAAAGAAAGTTGCGTAAAAGGATTTTATTAAACAGTCGGGTGTTGGGTGTTGTATAAAACCGAAATAAAAAGTGATAGTTATTAAACACCTGTTTAATGTTTCAAAAAAGGTGAGTTTTTACACACTTTTCCTTGACTTTGTCGGAAAAAACATATATCATTTAAAATGTGATTAACTTTTTCGTGCAGTGGTAGACTGTAAATTTTTTAAAAAAGCCGTTGAAAACGGCGGAGGTTTTTATGGGAAAAGCTTGTGAATATTTTTCTACAATGGAAGCAATGAAGCTCATTGATATTCCCGTAGAAGAAAAGGGCTGGTTGAAGCATTACGGAAATATGCGTGAGCATATGGAGTATTGTCAGGGCTCTATCTACGATATGTTTAAAGAAACTGCCGACAAATATCCGAATCTTCCTGCACTTGAGTTTTTTGACGTCAGATTTACCTTTAAAGAGTTTGACAAAAAGGTAAACAACGTTGCTAAAGCTCTTTTAAAATTAGGCATTGTTGAGGATGAAAGTGTAACTGTTTGTATGCCTAATATGCCCGAATCAATTTTCCTTATTTATGCTTTAAATAAAATCGGTGCGGTTTGTAACGTTATTCACCCCTTAAGTGACGAGGGTGAAATCAAAAACGCCGTTGAGCTTACAAATTCAACAATTATTTTCACAACCGACGTATCTTATGCTACCGTTAAAGGCGTCGGGATTGACAGAATTGTTGTTTGCGAAGTAAGCAACAGTATGAATCCCATTCTTAAAATGGCTTATAATCTTAAAAGCCGTAAGCAGATGAAGTATGAATCTGACACAATAAGATGGAAAAATATTATTAAAGACGTAAAAGAAACTGTTCCTACTGTTAAAAGAGATAAAAACGATGCTGCAGTGCTTATCTACAGCGGCGGTACAACGGGTAAATCAAAGGGTATCGTGCTTTCAAACCTTTGCTTTAATGCTCTTGCTACTCAGTGCATTGACGTTTGTCCCGAAGCAAGACCGGGTGCATCAATGCTTTCGGGTCTTCCCATTTTCCACGGCTTCGGTCTTTGCGTTGGTATTCATGCGCCGCTTATGTTAGGTGTGAAGTGTATTCTTCTTCCTAAAATTGACGTTAAAAAGCTTAACGAAACGATTAAAAAGACTAAGCCCACAATCGTTCCTGCCGTTCCTACAATGCTTAAAGCAATTACCAATAATAAAAATCTTGGTCCCGATTCCTTCAGCAGTGTTAAGGTTATCCTCAGTGGCGGTGACTACTTAAGCGATGACCTTCGTGCAAGGGTTCTCGATTATTTCCGTTCTTGTGGCTCAAGCACTCATATCCGTATCGGCTACGGTCTTTCAGAGGCAACAGCTTTCTTTACCGCTACACAGTATGGTGCAGAGGATATTGACAATATCGGTATTCCTAACCCTGATACTCTCGTTAAGGTTTGCAATCCCGAAACAAACGAAGAGCTTCCCGACGGTGAAATCGGTGAAATTTGCGTTAACGGTCCTACAGTTATGCTGGGTTACGTTAATAACAAGGAAGAAACAGATAACACAATAAGAACTCACCCCGACGGCACACAGTGGCTTCATACAGGTGACTTGGGTTATATGGAGGACGGTATTCTTCACTTCACCTCCCGTCTTAAGAGAATGATTATTTCAAACGGCTACAACATTTACCCCACAGAGCTTGAGAATATTCTCAACAAATGTAAGTACATAGCTTCAAGCGTTGTTGTTGGCGTTAAGGATAAAATTAAGCAGGAGGTGCCTAAGGCAGTTATCGTGCTTAAAGCAGGCGTTGAAAAGACTTCCGAAATTGAAAAGGAAATCAAAGAATTCTGCAAAAAGAACATTGCTAAAAATGCTCAGCCTACAGAGTTTGAATTCACCGACGCTTTACCCACAACAAAAATCGGTAAAATTAACTACCGTAAATTTGAACGCAAAAAAGATGCAACCGTTGAGGAAGAAGCAGAGAAAGAAACAGCTTCCGCAACAACAGGTAAAGAAGAATAAAGTAAAAATCCCATTCGAATAATCGAATGGGATTTTTTTAGTTGCAAATTGCAAGTGGCAAATTAAGTGAGGAGTGAGGAATGAGGAGTGAGGAATGAAGATGCCAGATGCTAGATGCCAGAGACGAGCAGAATGGCAAATTGGAAATGGCAAGTGGCAAATTAAGGGTCTGCGACGCTATTATATAAGCTTCGCGGGGAGCAATAAATTCAATAATACAAAAATTATCCAAGGCGTGTACCTCTCTTCGAAGAGAGGGGGACCGCCTTTGGTTTTGTTGTTTTTAAGAAAAAGTAAAATTCGTGCCAATGATTTTTTGTTAAAATAAAGTTTTTCGGGCGGTGGAGAGTTCTCGACGTGAGTCCTCGAACGTCGTTGAATCGTTAGATTCAACTGTAATACACTCACCGCTACCGTTATATATATTTAGGAGAATTTTTGAAACCCAATATTTTAAAATCTGATAACAAACTTTTTTCTTCATCGGTCATATTCTTTCGCATTTCAACTGCATACTCTTTTAATTTGGGATTTATGGGTAACGGTTTCCTTTTATCCATTTCTTGCTCCTTTGCATTTTCGTGGAGGTTAGTTTATTTACAATTGAAGCTAACGCTTCAACTACGCTCCTTTGTCGCGTAGAGAACTTTCCACCGCCCGTTAAACTTTGTTGTAAAAGCTATTTATAGGCACGCTTAAAACTTAATATAAAGAATAAGTAAAAATCAAGGCGGTCCCCCTTCCTTCGAAGGAAGGTACACCGCCTTTGTGAATTTATTCTGTTAGTAAGTTGCTTGCTCCCTGCGAAGTTACTGGAGTATCAAAATACGTCGAGTGAGCAGAAAATCGTGAAATACGCATAAATTATCTCATTGTATTTTTAAGAAACGCAACTGCTGCTCTGATATCCTTTGCGGGGTCGTCCCCTACCTCACGCTCGATAGTAAGGAAGCCGTTGTAGCCGATTTCTTCAAGTGCCTTAAGGTATGCGGGGAAGGGTACGCTACCCTCGCCGAGAGGAACCTCGATGAATGAATCCTCAGTAACGATAACGTCCTTCTTAATACCGTAAACGATTTCGGGGTCCTTGTAGAAAATCTGCTTACCGTCTTTAGCGTGAGTATGAACGATATATTTCTTAAGGTTATGTACTGCCTGAACGGGGTCATCGCCTGTAACCATAACTAAGTTTGCAGGGTCAAGGTTAACACCAACGCCCGTAGAATCAAGGCTGTCAAGGAAGCCCTTTAAAACTGCGCTTGTTTCGGGACCTGTTTCAACTGCAAAGTGAGCGTCGATAGAATCTGCGTATTCAGCAAGCTCTCTGCATGCCTCCTGCATAATTTTATATCTATCGTGGTTGGGGTCGTTGGGTACAACGCCGATATGAGTTGTAACAACGTCTGTTTCAAGCTCTTTAGCAAGGTCAAGAATTTTCTTTGAAAAATCAACTCTTTCTCTGTTCTTGTCAGCGTGAATAAATCCGCCGCCACCAAGGTCACCGCAAAGGGCAGAGATTACAAGACCGTTTGATTTTACAAGGTCTAAAAACTCTTTTCTTTTTGAACCAACAAGCACGTCAGGTGACATTTCGCCACTTGTAGCATAAACCTGAATACCCTGTGCTCCACATTCTGCCGCCTTTTTTACTGCGGTGGGAATGTCAGTACGGAAGCTGTTGATGATAATACCAATAGGAAATTGTTTCATAAGTACACCTCAAAAATATAGTTAATTTTATTTATTTAAATTATTGTTGCGAAAATCCTGCATTTCCGGAGGAATTGTAGGCTGCTGTGGTTGTTGAGCCTGCATAGGCTGCTGAGGAGTGTATGCCCCACCCTGATTATACGTCTGCATATCAGGCGTTTGCATTTTTGGCTGCTGCATATTATACGGCTGCATATTTGATTGCTGGATATTCGGATTATAGCCGTAATACTGTGGATTTGCATAAGGCTGATATGCTCTTTGCATCTGTTGCTGATACATAGCCGATTTTGCCTGCTCAATAGTTCCGAAAAACTCCTTATATTCCTTAAGCTTCTTTCGTGTTTTAAAGTAAAGCACTATAAACACAATTAAAACTACAGGTAAAATAAATGAAGCAATAATAAAACCTAAAACAACGTCAAAATCGTCATTATATTCATAATAATCCTCTGTAAGCATATCTCTCTCGAGAGCATCAATATAATGCTCTTCCTTTGAGAAATCATGAGCCTTTGAAAGCTTTTCACCGTCGTAATACGTACCATTTACAAGGAACGTTCTCATAAAATCCTTGAGATAATCAGGCTGCTTTCCTTCCTCTTGAATACCTGAGGTTATAGTTGTGTAAACAATGAAAAGATTTTCTTGAGTAGTTAAAATATAGGCGAAAATATCGTCTGAATATAATTCGTTATCAACGTAACCGTAGACGTAGCAAGCACTTATGCCGTTAATTTCACCTTTTTCTAAGGCTTTAATTTCAGCAAAGCCGGTTTCCTCAACGTCATAGAAGAAAGCCCTAAACCTTTCTTCTATAATGTTTTCAGGAGTATTTTTAATACCGTCAGGAAAACGTAAATTTCCCTCAACAACTATATATACACCGTCAAACGTGTCAACGTTTTCAAGATAGTAGCGGTTATCACCGTAATCGGTGCAAATTTCAAAGCCCTCGGGAAGCTCAACGTAAAATTTATCGTTTGAAAGAGCGTTTCCCTTTGCTGAAGCAGTTATAATACCGAAGGTCATTATAAAAACTAAAGCAAGAGCTAAAGCCTTTACTGTTTTTTTCATATTAAAGCCACCTTTTTCAAATTATATCCGCCAAAGGGCTTAAAGCCCCTTGGCAAGATTATTTATTCTTTTATGAATTCACCGTGGGGTCCTGAGGCGGTACAGGATTTTGTGCCGGTGGTGTTGGCATATTTACGGGCGGTACGGGTGTATTTACAGGCTGCTGATAAGTATTCTGCTGGGGAGCATCATAGCCCTGAGCACCGTAAGGATTTCCGTTGTAGCCCTGAGCATTGTAAGACTGCTGATTATAGCCGTAGCTGTCAGGTTGAACGGGATTGGGGTTGGGATTAGGGTTAGGGTTATTATAATTTAAGCCCTTGAAGCCGTAACGAGCCTCGTATTGCTCAAGCTTTTTCTTATTCTTATTATATTTTACGCCAAATACTATAGCGAGAACTATAAATACAACTGTGGGTAAAATTAAAGAGAAAATGCAAACAACAACCATAATTACTGAAAAGCCTTCTTCGAAAACGCCTAAGGCTTCGTCATCAAGGATTTCGTCATCGTAGAAGTTATCGTCCCAGTCTTCGTCAAACTCTTTCGCATCTGCAATTGCAGCATCCTTATAAGCGGGTGCAGCTGAAAAATCATGATTAACCGTTAATGCATCACCCTCAAAATATGTACCGTTAACTGCTACTGTTGAAATCACCTCTGCAAAATCATCAATTTCAACGTCTTCATACCAGCTTTCGTAAACTATAAGGAAAACGTTTTCCTTTGTTGCAAGGAGGTATGCACACATTCCGTAATAATATTCATCATACTGATAATCTGCTGAATCAAAGGGATAATATGAAAAAGCACCGTCAATTCTTAAAGCGGAAATGCCGTTTACGGTTGCCTTTGAAACCTTTGCGTTTTCAATAACGTAGCTCCACTGAGCACCATAATAATCTTCAACTATTTCAACTGCCTGAGCATCGGAAATAGCAGTAATTCCGTTTGGAGCTTTGTTATTTTGGAGCACAATAAACTGAATAGAACTCATATCAAAATCAGAAAAATAGTAGGTTTCTGAATAGCTCATTGTGCCGTAAGGGTCAAAATCAAAATCGTCAGGAATTTTTGCATATAAAATATCGGTATTTATTTCAAAATAATCCTTTTCAATAGCTTTATCATCTGCAAAAGCACTAATGCCGAAAAAGCAGGATACTAAAAGACTTAAAGCTAAAACAAAAGCGAGTTTTTTAACGTTTTTCATTACATCTGACCCCCTTGATTATTATTAAATCCGTTATAGGTATTGTTGTAATAGGGTGTAGTATTAAAATTATTTACGTTACCGTTATAACCCGGTGAAATCGGTCCGAAACGAAGCTCGAATTCCTTAACTTCCTTCTTTGCTTTGTTATTTTTAACGATAAATACTATCATAACTATAAGTGCGGGAAGGCAAAGCATTGAAAACATATAAGAAACAATGAAAAAAATCATTGCACCCATAAAATCTTCACCGAAAACCTCTTCAAGCTCGCCTTGAGTTGCTTCGTCCATTATTTCCCCGTCGTCTACAAGGATTTCTGTTTCCCCGTCGGCACCACCGATAATAGTAACGTCCTCCGCAAAAACAGATAAGCTACTGAAAATTAAAAGTAAGCACATCATTACGGAAATAAAAATCGTTCTTTTTTTCATTTTATAGTCCCCCTTTAATTTTTTTCCAATATTCCTTAGCCGCCTGCTCTTGCTTATTGTTGCCGTATTCGTAATACTTAGCGTTTTTAAGAGCATCGGGCAAATATTGCTGTGAAACCCAAGCATTCGGGTAATCGTGAGGATAGCTGTAAAACTGACCCTTAATTTCTGCATCATCACCGTCAAAATGCTTATTTTGAAGGTGACGGGGTATGGGTCCGCTTTTACCTTTTTTAATATCCTCAGTAGCGGCAATAACTGCGTTGTGAGCCGTATTTGATTTAGGTGTATTACAAACTAAAATAACTGCATCTGCAAGGGGAAGCCTTGCTTCAGGCATACCCACCTGAAGAGCAATATCCGTTGCCGCCTTTACTATAGGTAAAATCATAGGGTAGGCAAGACCTACGTCCTCAGCGGCACAAACTAAGAGCCTTCTGATTGCCGAGGTCATATCCCCCGCCTCTAAAAGCCTTGAAAGGTAATGAATTGCGGCATCGGGGTCGGAGCCTCGCATAGATTTCTGAAATGCAGATAAAATATCGTAATGCTCATCACCCTCGCGGTCATATCTTAAAGCACTTCTTTGAGTTAATTGCTTTGCATTTTCAAGAGTTATTATTCTTTTTTCGTTTTTCTCGGGCTTAGGTGCTGCTAAAACGCAAAGCTCAACTGAGTTAAGAGATTTTCTTACGTCACCGCCACAAGCCCTTGCAATATGAAGAGCAACACCCTCTTCAACCTGAAACTCCTCCCCTTTTTCTTCTGCTAAAAGGTCGAAGCCTCTGTTTACCGCCTTTTCAACCTCTTCGGGAGTTACGTATTTGAATTCAAATACTGAAGAACGGCTTAAAATAGCACTGTAAACGTAAAAATAAGGGTTTTCGGTTGTTGATGCTATCAGGGTTATTGACCCGTCCTCAATATATTCAAGTAAGGTTTGCTGCTGCTTTTTATTAAAATACTGAATCTCGTCAAGATAAAGCAAAATTCCGTTTGGTGCGGTAAAGGCATTTAAGTCCTCAACGATATCTCGTATATCCTGAGTGCCTGCGGTTGTGCAGTTAAGCTTTCGAAGCGTTCGGTCGGTCTTTTTTGCAATCATTCTTGCAAGGGTTGTTTTACCCGTGCCCGACGGACCGTAAAATATAAGATTAGGCAGCTCCCCTGATTCTATTATATTTCTCAAGGGCTTGCCCTCGCCTATCAGGTGCTGCTGACCTACAATATCATCAAGGCTTTGCGGACGTATTCTGTCTGCAAGAGGTGTATGCATTTTATCACCCGCTTTTATGTAAAAAATGTTATATAAAGTTAGTTTTCGTTATATTTCAAACTCAATTGAATCGTAAGATACGAGGAAGCCGTGCTTTTCTGCTATTGGTACAAGCTCGTCATAGCAAAAACCGCCGTTGTGAGAAAAATGGTTTAATAAAAACACGGTTTTTTCATCTGCATTTTTCTTTAAAAGCCTTTCCTTGACGTCGCAACAAGCCTTTAAGCCCATATGATGAGAGAAAGCCTTTTCATCTGCAGTTGAGGTACAGTCAAGAGAAACAAAGTCGAATCTTATACCGCTATTTTCGATATAATTCCAGGTTTCATCGGGAAAATATCCCGTATCGTGAGCCCAAAGTATTGCTTTATCCTCTTTTTCGAAGATATAAAAGCAGGGGTTAAGTGACTGGGCGTGGCTCGCCTTAACAGGTGTTACCTTATAACTCTCAATATCAATGCTTTCAAAGGGTGTAAGCTCCTTAAATTCGAGAGCATTTTCATCCTTTTTATTTACTTCGTTTTCAATAATTTTTTTAAGGCTCTCCCCCGATTCAAGCGTTGCAAATACGGGAAGAGGCTTTTTATTTTCCTTTTCGCCCTCTTTACTGTGGCCGTATTTTTCAATTCTGTATTTTAAATCGTAAGGGTATAAATGGTCGTCGTGACCGTGGGTAATAAAGCAAGCCTTTATTTTTCTTAAATCAAGACCGTAATTTAAAACGTGAAAATATGTATCGGCAGGGAAATCTATAAGAATTTTATCGTCAATAACTGCCTGAGAACGAGTTCTTATATTTTTTCCGCCCCATTTACGAGCATTTTCGCAAACAGCACATGAGCAAAACATTGCGGGAAAGCCCTCTGCTGCACAAGTACCGTATATTTTTAATTTCATTCTTTCCTATCCCCTGTTATTACCATTCGTTATCCACAAAAATTATTTAAAATATCCGCCATTCAAAAAAGCCGATAATGGCACAGAGTATAAACGGTAATGTGCCGTATTTTCTGTAAAGATACATTTTTATTGATTCATCGGTCATAACCGTAGCCTTTGCTTTTGTTTTAATCCTCGTAAGATTTTTAGAAAGCTTTTTAAAATAAAGGTAGGTGCAGAAAACACCCATAGCAATTCTCGTGCCTAAGGTTAAAACGTATGAAATAACCGTCAGGTAGGTGGGAATATCTATTTCCTCCATTATTTCATTAAGCTGTGCTTGCTTTGCAGTTAAGGTAACGTCAGTTGAGCCACTCTGATATGCAAGAATTTTTGTTATATACTGAGGGTCCTCCTGCAAGCAAGCCTGAGAGGCGCTTATATATTCCTTGTTATTAATGAGAGGAATTGCAGTAATTGCGAATATTATCATATACACTGCAAAAATAAGTGCGGCAAGCTTGTACATCTTTCTGTAAAGAGACCAGGCAAGCGGAACGAAAAAGCCTGCAACATTCCAGGAGGTAGGCTTTTTAACCTTTTCAAAAAGCATAAATCGAGGAATATAATACTCCTGATTTTTTCCTATAGCCGCAGCAAAAAATGAAAGCCTGTGGTTATCAATAAGAACCTCATCCTGAGAGTTGTTATTGAGCCTGTCCATAATTTCCTGAACTACCTTCTGAGTATGCTCTTTTTCCTGATTTACGTTGAAATTCATATTACCGAAATAACCGAATGATTGAGCATTATTTTTATTATCATCAGAGTCCTTATCGGTATTATTTACATTATCTTCATTTTCTGTAGCTTCGGTATCATCGTAGCCCGCGTAATCGCTAAAAGCCTTGTCGGAGGAGTCTTCGTCGTCTAAATATATATCAGGCTTGTTGTCGTAAATTTCTAAATCGGGGTCGCTGAAGCCGTGCTTGTCAGTATTTACGCATTTGCCGTTATTAAACCAGCATTCTCTATGATGAGGAGTACCGCAATCGGGACAAACAACAACGTCGTCAGTATCTTTAAAATTTTGTCCGCAAAGGGGGCAAGAGTATTTTGTGAAATCCATTTTTTCGCCTTTCTTCGTCAAAAAACTGTGTTTTTTTATTTATATTTATTCTATTTTATATTACATTAACACTATAAAAATTTCAAGACCGTAAATAACGAATTTTTGTTAATTTTTTTATTAAAAGTTATGAACAAATTTTTCATAAAATGTCGATATTTTTTCCCGTTTGGGTTGCATTAAAGTATAGTATATGATATAATTTACTAAATGTATATATATTAATATAATTATAATATATATATAAAGCACATTGTGATTTTTGGGGTGAAAATTTTGGACAATCTTTTAGATATGTGGAATGCCATATTAAAAGAAATTACAGGTAATGTTTCCGGGGCAGTTATGTCCACCTGGATTAGTGATTTAAAGCCCGTTTCATTTGATGGTGACAGCTTGGTTTTAGAAGCTTCCTCAGCTTTCAAAAAGAATATTATAAATAACCGTTTTCTTGATGAAATCACAGAAGCTACTGCAAACGTTTTAGGCTTTAAAACAAGAATTATAGTTACAGTTGATGATGAAGCAGCAAAAATTGCTGATACTGATACTTATAATCAGCAGGTTGCAGCGGCTGAGCTTGATTCGGGCAGATTAGACCCTACCTTTAATAACTTTATCGTTGGCTCTACAAACCAGTTTGCTTACGTTGCGGCGGTTGCCGTTTCAAACAATCCGGGTAGCGTACATAACCCGCTTTTCATTTACGGTGAATCGGGTCTTGGTAAAACCCATCTTCTTAAGGCTATTAAAGCCGAGCTTACAAGAAAAGCACCGTCAATGAATATTATTTACACAAGCGGTGAAAATTTTCTTAACGAGATTATCGACCATATTACAGAAAAAAATATGTCTGAATTCCATAACAAATACAGAAATGCAGACATTCTTCTTATGGACGATATTCAGTTTATCGGCAAGACAAGCGTTGCTCAGGAGGAATTTTTCCATACCTTTGAGGCACTTATAAATCAGGGCAAGCAGATAGTTCTTACATCGGACCGTCCGCCTAAGGATATAGCAACTCTTGAGGAAAGGTTAAGAAGCCGTTTCGTTCAGGGTCTTCTTGCTGATATTCAGCCGCCTATGCTTGAAACAAGAATTGCAATTATCAAGAGAAAGGCTCAGGCATACAATATGCCTATTCCTGATGACGTTATTGAGTTTATTGCTGAAAGGCTTAAAAACAATGTACGTCAGATTGAGGGCGTTGTTAACAAGCTTTACGCGGTTTACACTCTTAACCAGACAATTCCCACAATAGGCATCGCAAACGATGTTATTAAAGACATTATTTATTATGCACAGCCTACAGAGGTTACAATCAATAACATTATTGAAAAGGTAGCAAAAAGCTTCGGAGTTAACCCTGAGGACATCCGTTCTGAAAAGAAAAAGGCTGAAATATCAAATGCACGTCAGTTTGCTATGTATATCATGAGAGAGGTAACAAACCTTACTTATGAGGAAATAGGTGTTCAATTCGGCGGTAAGAAGCACTCAACTGTTATTTATTCGTTAGAGGCTGCTGAAAGCAAAATGGAGGACAACCCTCAGCTTAAAACAACCGTATACGATATAATGAAGAGCATCAAGGACGAAAGAAACGATTAATTAAAACAACTCGAGTTTTGAACAATTAAACGTCAATGTTCAAAAAGTTATAAACATTGCTGACAAGGGCGTTTTTAAAGCTCTGATTACTGACATTAATTAACATTTTCTGTACAAGCGGTGAAGGCACCGAAAAGCCAGTAAAATCAACGGCAGAAAAAGTTCTCTACAAATTAGACAGGCTCTACTACTGCTACTGTTTAATATATTATTTTAGGCAGAAATTTTTATTTTATTCATTCAAAATTAAATTTTTAAATTACTCTACCGAACGGAGGAAAATTTATGAAAATTGTATGTAACACATCAGTTCTTGCAGAGGCTTGTAACATCGTTCAGAGAGGTGTTCCCCAGAAAAGCACTCTCCCTGCAACAGAGGGTATACTCCTCAATGCAAAAAACTCAAAGCTCACCCTTACAGGCTATGACCTTGAGGTAGGCATCACAACTATTATTGAATGCTCCGCAGAATCAGAGGGTAGCATTGTGCTTAACGCTCGTCTTCTTTGCGATATTTTAAGAAGATTACCCTCTCAAAGCGTTACTATCAGCTCTGATAACCACAACCTTTGCAAAATTACCTCAGGTGAAGCTGAATTTTCACTTGTTGGTATACCTGCAGACGATTATCCCGAGCTTCCCACAGTTTCAGGCGGTATTCCCTTTGCTATTAAGCAGGGTATTCTTAAAAATATGGTTAAGCAGACAATTTTTGCTGTTGCCGTACAAGATATAAAGCCTGTTCACAAGGGTATTAAATTTGAGGTTGAAAACAATAACTTAAGACTTATTTCCTGCGACGGCTTCCGCCTTGCAATAAGAAATGAGTCTATTGAATACGCAGGGGATGATATGACCTTCGTTGTGCCCGCAAAAACTCTTTCTGAGGTTGTTAAATTAGCGGATGACGATGAAACAAATATCACCTTCTCTATCGGCAAAAAGTTTATTCTTTTTGAAATCGGTAATTACAGAATTATTTCCCGTCTTTTAGAGGGTGAATTCTTTAATTATAAAAATGCAATTCCCTCTGAAAGCTCAACAAAGGCAAGAGTTAACCTTAAGCTTATTCTTGACAGTGTTGAAAGAACATCTCTTCTTATTACAAGTAAAATTAAGAGCCCCGTAAGATGCGTTTTCGACGATAATACAATCAGAATGTCAAGCGCAACCTCTCTCGGTGCTGCTACCGATAAAATTCCCGCTTCAATAGAGGGTAAAAGGGTAGAAATCGGCTTTAATAATACTTATCTTATTGACTGCTTAAGAACAGTTGACGTTGACGAGGTTAATATTGAGCTTTCAAGCCCTGTTTCACCCATTATTATTAAGCCTATTGAGGGTGACAACTTTATTTTCCTTATTATTCCTATGCGTCTTAAAAATGAGAGCATCAGCTGATAATAAATAATAAGTATTTATTATTAAGTTATAAACATTTTTAAAAAGGCTTGTAGAATAATGAAAATTAAGGTTAAGGTTGCTCCTAAGGAGCATAAAGAATTTATTTTAAAAGGTGAATACATCCGTCTTGATGACCTTTTAAAAAACGTTGGTGTTGTTAACACAGGCGGTCACGCTAAAATTATTATTCAAGACGGTGAAGTAAAGGTTAACGGCGAGGTCTGCACTATGCGAGGCAAAAAAATGCGCTCAGGCGACAGTGCAGAATTCGAGCACGTTATTTATGACGTAAAATAAATGGCAAATGGGAAATGGCAAGTGGCAAATTAAGGGGCTACGCCGATTATATTTCATAATACGAAGTATCTGGCATCTGGCATCTTAGAACTGGCATCTAAAAAAGGTAAACGGTGAAATTATGACGGTAGATTCTGTAAAAATTAATAATTTCAGAAATATTACCGATTTAACTTTATCGGCTGATGAGGGCGTTAACGTAATTTACGGTGAAAATGCTCAGGGTAAAACTAATATTCTTGAATCAATATGGCTTTTTACGGGCTGTAAAAGCTTTCGTGGAGCTAAGGATGCAGAATTTTTAAAGTTCGGTGAAGATTTTGCAAAAATTAACCTTAAATTTAAGGATAATTCAAGAGAAAAGCAGTCTGAGATTATATTTTCCGATAAAAAGAAAAACGTTTCCTTAAACGGAATTTCACTTCGCTCGTCAGCAGAGCTTATAGGCTCGTTTTATGCCGTAATTTTTTCACCCGTTCATCTTTCTCTTATTAAAGACGGTCCCGGTGCAAGAAGAAAATTTCTTGATACTGCCCTTTGCCAGCTTAAGCCGAAATATGCAGAGTATCTTGCTTCATATAAAAAGGTTTTAATGCATAGAAACGCTCTTTTAAAGGATTTATATATGAGTCCTCAGCTATATGACGTTTTAGATTCCTTCGACGACCAATTAGCAAGATATGCTTCAGCGGTTATAGTTGAAAGGTTGAAATACATAGATATTTTATCTGAATACAGTATGAATATTTATTCGGGTATTTCAGAAAATAAAGAAAATATTTCGGTTTTTTATTCAAAATCAAAAGAAATTGATAAAAACAGTTCACCAAAGGATATTTATATTCAAGAGCTTGAAAAAATCAAAGAGGCTCGAAAAGAGGATGTTATTTATAAAACAACCTCTGTAGGTCCTCATAGAGATGATATTGAAATTCTTATAAATAACGTAAGCGCGAGAAGCTTCGGCTCACAGGGGCAACAAAGGTCTTGTGCATTAGCCTTAAAGCTTGGTGAATCTGAAATTATTAAAAAGGTAACAGGTGAGACACCCGTTGCACTTTTAGATGACGTTATGAGCGAGCTTGACGAAAAGCGTCAGGATTACGTGCTTAACCATATTACAGACAGACAAGTTTTTCTTACCTGCTGCGACCCATCTCAGGTCTTAAGGCTTTGCGGTGGTAAGTCCTTTGAAATAAAAGGCGGTGAGATAGTCTGATGTTTATTCATATAGGTCACGATACTGTTGTTTTAGATAAAGAGATAATAGGTATATTTGATATGGATAATACAACGGTTATGAAAAAAACAATAGATTATTTAAATACCGCTGAAAAGGAAAAGCAGGTTATAAACGTTGCTCCCTTTGAATTACCTAAGTCTTTTATAGTTTGTCAGACTAAAGAGGGTAAAAAAATATTTATTTCACCCGTTGCGGTGGGAACAATTTTAAGAAGAATTGAGTCGGGCAAGGCTCACCATTAAATTCTTCTTGAAATATTAAAATTTGGAAATAATTAAAATTTATATAATTATTTGAATATTCTACGGAGGTCAGAATTTTGGACGAAAACATTATTAAAACCGAAGAAGAGCTTCGCCAGGAAGCTTTGGAAGAATCAGTAGTACTTAGCGAAGATGCTATTGATACCGTAGTAACCGAAAAATACGATGCAAGCGCAATTCAGGTTCTTGAAGGTCTTGAAGCAGTTAGAAAAAGACCCGGTATGTACATAGGCTCAACCGGTCCTAAGGGTCTTCATCACCTTGTATATGAAATCGTTGATAACTCTATCGACGAGGCTCTTGCAGGCTTTTGTACTCATATCGAGGTAGAAATACTTCCCGACAACATAATTACCGTTCGCGACAACGGTCGTGGTATCCCTGTTGGTATAAATGAGCAGCAGGGTCTTCCCGCAGTTACCGTTGTTCTTACCGTGCTTCACGCAGGTGGTAAATTCGGCGGTAGCGGTTACAAGGTTTCAGGTGGTCTTCACGGTGTTGGTTCATCAGTTGTTAACGCCCTTTCAGAATGGTTTGAGGTAGAGGTATCTCAGGACGGTCACGTTCACTATCAGAGATTTGAAAGAGGTACGCCTACCTGCGATTTAAAGGTTATCGGTGATACTGATGAAACAGGTACACTTATAAGATTTAAGGCAGACTCCGAAATATTTACTGAAACTACCGTTTATGAGTTTGAAACTCTTGAAAGAAGATTAAGAGAGCAGGCTTTCCTTAATGCAGGTCTTTCAATTTCTCTTACTGATAAGCGTGAGATTGATGAGGTTAAAGAAATTTACTGCTATGAGGGCGGTATTTCATCCTTCGTAGAATTTGAAACTAAAAAAAGAGGTCTTACACCCTTACACGAAAATCCCATTTCATTTTCAGCTGTAAGCGGTGACAGAGAAGCAAATATTGCTTTGATGTATAACGACAGCTATAACGAATTACTTTTAAGCTTCGCTAACAACGTAAGAACTATTGACGGCGGTACTCACGAAAACGGCTTCAAAACTGCTTTAACAAGAGTTTTCAATGATTACGGCAGAAAATATAAGCTTTTGAAGGATAACGATAAAAATCTTTCAGGTGACGACGTAAGAGAAGGTCTTACCGCAGTTATCAGCGTTAAGCTTACAGAGGCACAGTTTGAAGGACAGACAAAGGGTAAATTAGGTAATACTGATATTACACCTCTCGTTTCAAAATGCGTTTATGAAAAGCTTTCAACCTATTTTGAAGAAAACCCGTCAGATGCGAAGGCTATTTTCAATAAAGCCCTTGATGCATCAAGAGCAAGAGAAGCAGCCCGTAAGGCAAGGGACAGTGCAAGAAGAAAATCTGTTCTTGAAAGCAACTCTCTTCCCGGTAAGCTTGCTGACTGTATCGAAAAGGATGCCGTAAGAACTGAGGTTTACATCGTCGAGGGTGACTCTGCGGGAGGCTCTGCAAAATTAGGCAGAGACAGAATGTTCCAGGCAATTCTTCCTCTTTGGGGTAAAATGCTTAACGTTGAAAAGGCAAGAGTTGACAAGGTTATCGGTAACGATAAGCTTACACCCGTTGTTCTTGCTTTAGGTACGGGTATCGGTGAGGATTTTGATATTACAAAGCTTCGTTACGATAAAATTATTATCATGGCCGATGCCGACGTTGACGGTGCTCATATCAGAACGCTTCTTCTTACCTTCTTCTTCCGTTATATGCCTGAGCTTATAAAACAAGGTCACGTTTACCTTGCTCAGCCACCTCTTTACAGAATAAGTAAAGGTCAGAAGCATCATTATGCTTATTCCGACGAGGAAAGAGATAAAATAATGGCTGAAATCGGTACAGGTGTTTCGATTCAGCGATACAAGGGTCTTGGTGAAATGGACCCTGCACAGCTTTGGGAAACAACTATGGACCCTGCAACAAGACTTATGTTAAGAGTTACGGTTGAAGATGCCGAAAAGGCTGATGAAACATTCTCAATTCTTATGGGTGATCAGGTTGAGCCCCGTAGAGAATTTATTGAGAAAAATGCAAAATTCGTTAAGAATCTTGATATTTAAGAAAGGGAGGATTTAAACGATGGACGAATTTAATGAAAAAACTGAAGGCGTCACTCAAGGTGTAAATAATCTTCCTGACCCTTATGACAGTCAACGTATTATAAACGTTGAAATTAACAAAGAGGTAAGAACAGCTTTCCTTGACTATTCAATGTCTGTTATTACCTCCCGTGCTCTTCCCGACGTACGTGACGGCTTAAAGCCCGTTCACAGAAGAATTCTTTATACAATGTACGAGAACAACCTTACACCCGATAAGGCATACCGTAAGTGTGCCGATACGGTTGGTTCTGTTCTCGGTAGATACCATCCCCACGGTGACGCATCTGTTTACGATGCAATGGTAAGACTTGCTCAGGATTTCTCAATGAGATATATGCTTGTTGACGGTCACGGTAACTTCGGTTCAGTTGACGGTGACCCCGCCGCTGCATACCGTTATACTGAGTCAAGAATGAGCAAAATGGCTCTTGAAATGCTTACTGATATTGAAAAAAATACAGTAGATTTTGCTCCTAACTATGACGACCGTCTTAAAGAGCCTACCGTTTTACCCTCACGCTTCCCGAACCTTCTCGTTAACGGCTCTCAGGGTATTGCGGTTGGTATGGCTACAAATATTCCGCCTCATAACTTAGGTGAGGTTTGCGGTGCTATCGAATGTCTTATTGATAACCCCGAAGCAGAGCTTGAGGACCTTATGGAGCATATCAAGGGACCCGACTTTCCCACAGGCGGTATTATTATGGGTCGAGCAGGTATCAGAGCTGCCTATGCAACAGGTAGAGCGAAGATATATGTAAGAGCAAAATGTGAAATCGTAGAGGGCAAAAACGGCAGATTTAAAATTATAATCACCGAAATTCCCTATATGGTTAATAAAGCAAGACTTATTGAGTCAATTGCAGACCTTGTTAAAGATAAAAAGGTTGAGGGTATCGCAGATATCAATGACTATTCATCTGATAAAACAGGTATGCATATTGAAATTGATATTAAGAGAGATGCAAATGCACAGGTAGTGCTTAATAAGCTTTACTCTTATACTCAGCTTCAGTCAACCTGCGGTGTTATTCTTCTTGCTCTTGACGATGGTCAGCCGAAGATTCTTACTCTTAAAGAAATTCTTCAGAAATACATTGACCATCAGTGCAACGTTATTATAAGAAGAACACAGTTTGACCTTAAAAAAGCTCAGGAAAGAGCCCATATTTTAGACGGTCTTGCTAAAGCTATTGATATCGTTGACGAAATTATCGCAACTATCCGTGCTTGTAAGGGCGGTCAGGCAGAAGCAAAAACTGCTATTATGGAAAAATTTGATTTTGACGAGGCTCAGGCAGCTGCTATCGTTGCTTTCCGTTTAGGTCAGTTGGCAGGTCTTGAAATTCTTAAGATTACTAACGAATTAAACGAGCTTCGCGAAAAAATCAAGGATTTCGAAGAAATTCTCGGCTCTCACGAAAGAGTTCTTAATATTGTTAAGGAAGAGCTTTCAGCTCTCAGCAACAAGTATTCCGATGCAAGAAGAACTGCTATTGAAAACGTTAGCGGTGAGGTTGATATTGAAGATCTTATTCCCGAAGAAAAATGTATGTACACCTATACAAATATGGGTTACATCAAGCGTCAGCCCGTTGACCAGTTCTCAATTCAGAACAGAGGCGGTCGTGGCGTTAAGGGTATGACCCGCCGTGAGGACGACTATGCAGAAACTATGTTTATTGCATCATCTCACGATTATATTATGTTCTATACAACTCGCGGTAGAGCATACAGATTAAAGGGCTACGAAATTCCCGAGGGCAGTAAGACAAGCAAGGGAACTAATATAGTTAATATTCTTCCTCTTGAAAACGGTGAAAAGGTTTCAGCAATGATTCAGGTTCCCAAGGATGATGAGGGAATGTATCTTTGTATGGTTACCCGTAAGGGTCTTATCAAGCGTTCTTCACTTGATATTTTCAGAAACACAAGAAGAAACGGTATTATTGCCGTAACTCTTCGTGAGGATGACGAGCTTGCATGGGTTAAGCTTACATCAGGTAACGATGATTTACTTGTTGCTACAAAGCTTGGTATGTGTATTCGTTTCAATGAAAATAACGCAAGACCTCTCGGCAGAACTGCAAGCGGTGTTAAGGCAATTACTCTCAGAGAGGGTGATGAGGTTGTAGGTATGGCTATAATGCCCGAAAACGGCAAGCTTCTTACAGTCAGCGAAACCGGCTTCGGCAGAATCAGCGAAAACAACAACTACCGTTTACAGTCAAGAGGCGGTAAGGGTCTTAAGAACTATCATATTGATAAATACGGTCAGGTTGCAGCAATCAGCGCAATTGAAGAGGATGAGGATATAATTCTCATTTCTCAGGACGGTATTATTATAAGAATTCCTGCAAATGCTGTAAGAGTATGCGCCCGTCCCTCAAAGGGTGTTAAGGTAATGCGTCTTGGCGAGGGTGACAAGGTTGTTACTCTTTCAACTACTGAACACGATGAAGAAGAAATCAACGGTGAGGTAGAGGATGACGGTACTGCAACAGAGGGTGCAGGCGATACCTCTGAGGATAGCGACGATACTGAAGAAGTAATCGACAACGAAGAGGAAGCAGCAGACGGCAACGAAGAAGCCGAAGAGGAATAAAATATGCTCCAGAATTACGGAAAAGGGGATAAAAACACTAAAAAAAGAGCATTAAAAGGAATTTTAATTTCAGTTTTAAGCTTGTTTTTAGTTTTTACTATCGTAATCACCGCTTTTGTTATTGATAAATTCAATAAAATGGGTGAAAAAATAGACGAAAAGCCCCAGGAAACCGTTGCTTCTGAAGAAAATCAAAAAGATGATATAATTTTTGCGGAAGAACCGGACAGTATCGAAATTGATATCGGTTCTTCCGATTTTAAAGAAGCAATTAAAAAGTGGGCAACCACCGATAACGATAAAAAAATGTCTGATAAAAACGTAATAAACGTGCTTTTGGTGGGCTTTGACAGTCGTGAGGGCAGTTATTCGGGTAACACAGACGTTATGATGGTGGCTTCTCTTAACAAGAAAACAAAGGAAATAAAGCTTGTTTCATTTTTAAGAGATACCTATTGCTATATTGAAACGGAAAAAAGCTCTTATTATACAAAGCTTAACGCCGCGTATTCCTTAGGCGGTATAGAATGCCTTAAGGAAACTATAGAAAACAATTATAAAATCAAAATTGATAACTATGTTTTGGTAAATTTTGAATCCTTTAAGGCAATAATTGATGCTATGGGCGGTGTAACCGTCAGGGTTGAGCAGTACGAAGCGGCATATATGAATGACGTTATGGGCTTAAATGCACCCTGGGGTGAAGAAGTTACCCTCAACGGTATTGAAACTCTTACCTTTTGTCAGATGAGAATGCTTGATGCCGACGGCGACGTTAGCAGAACAAGAAGACAGCGTCAGGTAATCGAGGCAATTATTGATAAGGCTTCAACTGCAACTATAGGTGAGCTTAACAAATATATAGACGTTTTTCTTCCTTATATTAAAACGGGCTTTAAAAAATCTGAAATTATTTCCTTAGGCGTCAGTGCTTTAACAGGTAAATGGTATTCATATAATGTTACAGAGCTTCAGATGCCAACGGAAAATACCCGAATTTCAGGTAATGCAGATTTCTGGATATGGGTAGTTGACTACGAATTAGCGGCTAATATTCTTCAAACAGAGCTTTACGGTAAATCAAATATAGCTTTAAAGGAAGACAGAAAATCTATTTTAGATATTTATAGGGGATAAAAGCAGATTTTTATTATTTTTGTTGTTTATTTACCGATTTTACAGAGGCGTGAATTAAATGTTTAAAAAAGAACGGGAATACGTTAAAAAAAGAAAAAGCTATTATGGCTTTGCGAAAAATTATCCCGGTAAATTAGGTTCAAGTAAATACGTAATAGGCGAAAGCAGAGCAGTCAGAAAAAGAGAAACCTTAAGAAGCATTATTATAGGTCTTATTATCGTTCTCATTTTTGTATTTTCCTTTGTTTTTACCTCAGTATGCCTTGAAATATCAGAAAAAGAGCCTGAAAAACAAGAAATCACCCAGCAAGTAGAGGATAAAAAAGAAAATAACAAAAAAGAGGATAATAAAAAAACAGAAGCTAAAAACGATACCGCCAAAGCCCCTGAAAAAGATAATACTAATTAATAGTATATAAATTGTATAAATAAAGCAAAAACAACTACCCGAAGAGAATTCAGTTTTTTCTTTTCGGGTAGTTTTATTTTTAATAGATATATTTTATATATAATCAGTTAAATCGTTTGCGAAGCAAGCATATCGCGTGGGAAGTATAATATCACCGCGAAGCAAAAACTGCCGAAGGCGAATAAAACAGGCGTTGTGTAAAAAAACACAACGCCTATCGTAATTATTCTTCGTCGCCACAGCAACCGCAGTCGCAGTCACAATCGCAATCGTCCCAATCGATGTCAAGCTCAAGCTTTTCACCGCAAGCAGGGCACTCAATGAATTCTTCATCAAGCATTTCTTCGTCAAGGAAAATTTCCTCGCCGCAAGAGGGGCACTCTACCTCGTAGAGGTCATCCTCATCATCGTCACAGCAACAGAAATCGTCATCCTCGTCGCAGTAAACGAATTCTTCAAGCTCGTCAAGGTCTTCGTCGATAGCGTCAACGAATTCTTCAACAGCACTGAGGTCCTCGTCGATATCAGTAACTGTAAGAGCTAAATCCTCAAGAATATCGAAAATAGCTTCAAAAATCTTTGTTTCTTTGTCGTCCTTCTTAAGGTCAAGACCTTCAGCAAGACCCTTAAGGTATGCAACCTTTTCTGTAAGTGTCATAATATGACCTCCTTAAATATCAAAACAGTATTTAGTATTGACTGAATTTAAGTCAATTATGCTCTTGAGAGATATTCACCTGTTCTTGTATCGATGTTGATTTCTTCACCTTCATCAATAAAGAGGGGAACTTTAATTTCAGCACCTGTTTCAAGAGTAGCGGGTTTAGTAGCGTTAGTAGCTGTGTTACCTGCGAAACCGGGGTCTGTTTTAGCAATTTTAAGAGTAACGAATGTGGGGGGCTCAACGCCGAAAACGTTACCCTTGTAAGAAAGAATCTTACAAACCATATTTTCTTTAACGAACTTAAAGTTGTCGCTAAGATTGCTTGCATCAACGGGAATCATCTCATAGGTTTCCTGATCCATAAAGTAGTAAAGACCGCCGTCCTCATAAGAATATTCCATATCTTTTCTCTCAATGAAAGCTGTAGGGAATTTTTCTGTGGGGTTAAAGGTTTTTTCTGTAACGCTTCCGTTAATTACGTCTCTGATTTTTGTACGTACGAAAGCTGCACCTTTACCGGGTTTAACGTGCTGGAATTCGATAATAGAATAAACCTTACCGTCCATTTCGAATGTTACGCCGTTTTTAAAATCGCCTGCTGTTACCATAAATAAATCCTCCGAAAATGAATTTCATTTTTCTACATAGTAATAGTATAACATTTTGCCCTTATTTTCAAGTGTTTTTTAACATTTTGGCACTAAACAAGGGCAAAAATGCAGTTAAAAAATAGTAAGACAATTATTTTTCTTCAATAATGCCTATTCCTAACTCGTCAAGCTGAAGATTATCAACTCTTGAGGGACATTCAGTCATAGGCTCGCTTGCATTCTGTACCTTGGGGAATGCAATAACATCTCTTAAAGAATCTGCCTTGAGAAGCTGCATAATAAGTCTGTCAAGACCGATACCCATACCGCCGTGAGGGGGAGGGCCGAATTTGAATGCATCAAGAAGATAGCCGAATTTCTGTTGAGCCTCTTCGTCTGAAAGACCGAGGAGCTTGAAAATTCTGTCCTGAAGCTCGGGGTTTGTAATACGAATAGAGCCTGATGAAAGCTCAATACCGTTAAGAACAAGGTCGTAAGCCTCTGCACGAACTGATGCCTTGTCAGTTTCAAGGTAGGGGAGGCACTCGGGAAGGGGAGATGTGAAGGGATGATGCATAGCAACAAACTGACCTGCATCCTCGTCCCAATCGAAGAAGGGGAATTCAACAATCCAGAGAAGATTGAAGCCGTCGCCGATAATATCAAGCTTTTTAGCTGCTTCGTTACGAAGAGCACCTAAAACTGAAAGAACGGAGCTGTTCTTTGTATCAGCGATAATGAAAACAACGTCGCCCTTTTCAGCACCTGCTTTTGCAAGAATTGCGTTCATTTCGTCCTCGGACATAAATTTAGCGAAGGATGAAGCAACGCCGTCGTCGGTAAGTCTAATCCAGGCAAGACCCTTAGCACCGATACCTCTTGCAAACTCTGTAAGCTTGTCGATTTCTTTTCTTGTGTAAACAGAAACTGCGTTTTTAGCGGTAATACCTCTTACGCTACCGCCACCCTGCACAGCAGAGGAGAATACAGAGAAGCCACAATCCTTAACCTCGTCGGTAAGGTCGAAAATTTCCATACCGAAGCGTGTGTCGGGCTTGTCTGAGCCGTAGCGCTCCATAGCTTCCTTGTAAGTAAGACGGGGAAGGGGAAGAGGAATATCAACACCGAGAGTTTCCTTGAAAACTCTTGCCATATAGCCTTCACCGATTTTAAGAACGTCTTCCATAGTAACGAAGGACATTTCAAGGTCAATCTGTGTGAATTCGGGCTGACGGTCAGCTCTTAAGTCTTCGTCGCGGAAGCAACGGGCAATCTGCATATATCTGTCGAAGCCTGCTACCATTGAAAGCTGTTTATAAAGCTGAGGTGACTGGGGAAGAGCATAGAAGCTACCCTGATGAATACGGCTGGGAACAAGGAAGTCTCTTGCACCCTCGGGAGTTGATTTAATGAGCATAGGTGTTTCAATCTCAATAAAGCCGTTTTCGTCGAAATAGTCACGTGTAATTTTAGTTACCTTATGACGGAAAAGAATATTTTTCTGTAAATCGGGACGGCGAAGGTCAAGATATCTGTATTTAAGTCTTGTAAGCTCCGCTGTCTGACAGTTTTCAACGATATCAAAGGGAGGAGTTTCGCTCTTTGAAAGAACTCTTAAATCCTTAACGTCGATTTCAATATCACCTGTGGGAATTTCAGAGTTTTTAGATGACCTTTCGCGGACAACACCCTTTGCCATAAGAACAAATTCGCTTCTTGCCGCAAAAGCCTTTTCAAAAATTTCCTTGTCTGTATTTTCGTCAAAGGCTAACTGAACAATACCTGTTCTGTCACGCAAATCAATGAAAATAAGAGCACCTAAGTCACGTTGCTTTGCAACCCAACCGCAAACGGTAACCTCTTCGCCGATGTTTTCGGAGCGAAGCTCACCGCAGTAAACGGTTCTTTTAAGACCGTTCATATTATCCATATTAAAACGTCCTTTCATAAGACAAATTGATTACCTGAAATGATATAAAAGCTTATTTAATTTTTCTGATTACTTAATGTTAATCTTATGCTGAATTAAATAAACTGTGGGGTAGTGAAGACCGATAGCGGCTAAAAGACGGAATATTGAACCGCAAATACCGATTGATAATCCGCCACCGCCCATAGCGGCTTTTGTTCTTACAATATTGCTTGTAAATTTAACAGTATCAGCGTTAACAACAAAGCCAATAGGTAAAAGGTCTGAAAGCTCGGTTGTTACAGCTTGAATAACAAGGAAAATAACGAAGAACATTACGATTATTCCGAAATTTCCGAATTTTGAAATTGGTGAAATATTAGAAAGGGTGATGCTTAAATGAAGAGCCTGCACCATAACTAAGGTTAACACCGCAAGAGAAATAAGGAAAAATAAAATTCCTATAAAAATTGTAAGGAAGGATGGCACACCGAAAATAGTAAGTATACCCTCAACACTGTCTATCATCTGGTCACCTAAGGTTTGCTTTACCTGATAAACCCACAAGAAAAGCGAGCCTATGAAAAGAGCATAAACAGAGAAAATCCAGATAAGACCTGAAACGGTTTTAGAAATAAGTAGGGAGCTTGTTTTAACGGGGATTGAAAGAGTAAGGTAACCTGCTCTTCCAAACATTGTTTTTGAAAACATAAGAGCTACTGCAATAAGCACAACGATACAAGCGAAGCCTAAAGCAATAAAAACAAGCATACCGCCTAAAACCTTCATAACCTGCTGCTTTGCAGTAAGGGTAAAAATTTCAGCACCAATTGCAATTAAACCGATACAAAGAAAAATGGTTGACATTGAATGCCACTGAGCCTTAAGGTCATTTTTTAAGAGCTTACCAAACATTGTTGAATACCTCCTTAAAAATGTCCTCAATAGTTTTACCGTCCTTTGTAAGGGCTTCAACGCTATCATTTAAAAGCACCTTACCACCACCGATAAAAATACCGTGAGTAAATACGGACTGTAAATCATTTATAAGATGGGTTGAAATGAGAAGTGTTGATTTTTCTGCATAGTTTTCCATAATGAAATTGAGAATTCCTGCTCTTGTAGCAGGGTCAACACCGCCCATAGGCTCGTCAAGAATGTAAAGCTCTGCTTTTCTTGACATTACAAGAGAAAGAAGTAATTTCTCCTGCATACCCTTTGACATTGTTTTTGATTTCTGCTTTTCGGGAAGGCCGAATTTTTTAAGCATTTCAAGAGCCTTGTTTTTGTCAAAATCAGTAAAGAAATCGTTGAAATAATCAACGGCGTCAATGTTTCTCATCCAATCGTGAACAAAGGTCTGCTCGGGAAGATAAGCGGTAAAAGCCTTTGTTTTTTCACCCGGCACGTTACCGTTTATAAGAACAGAGCCGTCGTAATCGTGAATAAGCCCTGTAAGAATTTTCATAAGGGTAGTTTTACCGCAACCGTTAGGACCGAAAAGACCGATAACCTCGCCCTTCGGGAGGGTGAAATACATATCATTAAGCACGTTATTATCGCCGTAAGATTTAGATAATCTCTGGGCAGTAATGATATCCAAAAATATTCCTCCAATCAAAGAAATACAAAATAAATCAATTATATATTTTACACCCGAAAAGGCAATTAGTCAATAGAAAAAGTAAGTTAGGAGTGAGGAGTTAGGAGTGAGGAGTGAAGGGGCACTTCGTGCCGATTATAAATGGCAAATTGGAAATGGCAAGTGGCAAATTAAGGGGCTACGCCGATTATAAATGCGAAGTGCAAAGTGTAGATGCCAGATGCCAGATGCCAGAGGCTTCACAGGGAGCAATTAACTTACTAACAGAACAAATTTTAAAAGGCGGTGTACCTCTCTTCGAAGAGAGGGGGACCGCCTTTCGCTTTGTTGTTTTTAGAATAAATATATTTCGTGCCAATGATTTTTTGTTAGAATTAAGTTTTTCGGGCGGTGGAGAGTTCTCGACGTGAG
>JAZNVT010000034.1:0-7739 GCA_045592945.1 Acutalibacteraceae bacterium
TTGATATTTCACATCAAATGTGGTAAGATAATAAGCAAGATAATAAGCAAGTTAAATGGAGTGTTTTTATGTCAGGTTACACACCACCATATGAGATTACAGATAAAATTCTGAGCCTTGTTGCATCAATTTCAGAAAAAATCGGCAGAGTTACAGAACGCAGTAATCTTGATTCAAAGCCACATTTGAGAAAAAACAATAAAATTAAATCCATACATTCATCCCTTGCAATTGAGGCTAACTCTCTTTCATTTGGTGAGGTTAAGGATGTTATCAACGGCAAAACAGTTCTTGGTGCAGAAAAAGAAATCCAAGAAGTAAAAAATGCCTATGCCGCTTATGAGGAAATATCGACTGTTGATGTATATAGCATTAAAGAATTGAAACGCATTCACGGGATTATGACAAAATATCTTGTGGATATGAGTGGTGACTTCCGCCTTGGTGAAGAAGGTGTTTTTGCAGGGGATAAATGTATATTTATGGCGCCACCTGCAAAATTTGTTCCCGAACAAATGGAAAGCTTGTTCAGTTGGATGAGAAAAAATAAAAATACAGTTCATCCTTTAATTCTTGCTGCAGTCTTTCATTATGAATTTGTTTTTATTCATCCCTTTACAGATGGTAACGGAAGAATGGCAAGGCTCTGGCATTCTGCAATTCTTGCAAAATGGCAACCGATTTTTGAATTCATCCCTATAGAAAGCCAGATAGAAAAATTCCAAAGCGGTTATTATGATGCAATTTCAAAATGCCATATAGACGGAACAAGTACAGCATTTATTGAATTCATATTAGAACAGATAAATGCAATTCTTGATGAGGTTGGCAGTTCTATCACGTCACCGGGAAGCAACATTTCCGAATATGTTACAAGGCTTCTTAATGTAATGGAGTTTGATACACCATATACTGCAAATGAAATTCTATCTCTTTTAGGATTGAAATCAAAAGAAGCGTTGAGAAAGAATTATCTTAATCCTGCAATCAGTGACGGTTTTGTTATTATGACTCAACCCGATAAACCCAATAGCCGAAACCAACGATATATAAAAAAATAGCAAACTGTTGGGCATCAGAAATAATCTTATTATTGCCTTGACAAAGCCATTTTTCTATATTATTATGCAGATAGTTGGGAAACCTGAAAAACCGAAAAGCCGAGAACCCTTGATTCTACTGGGTTTGTGGCTTATCACCCAGGTCTTGTTACCATCAGGTTCATATGAACGTAAGTTCTTGTGGGTTCAAGTCCCATTCTCTGCACCAAAACGACGGAATCACTTATTGTGGTTCCGTTATTTTTGTTATATAGTTTTGTATAGGGGACTTGAACCCTTCTCGGCGAAGCCGAACACAATCGGGAATTCGCAAGAAGCTTGCGAATGATGGGCAGAGCCCATCAAGTCCCATTCTCTGCACCACTAAACCAAAACACCCGCCGATTTTACTCGACGAGTGTTTTGGTTTTTATATTTTTTGGAGAAATTGAAAATGCTTAATATTTTATTTCACATAAAGAAGTGCTTTATCCGCATCATTTATAGTGCCGTCTGCATTTAAATCGCAGGCGTATTTTTCTTGGGTTGTCATTGCTTCGGGGTTTTCCATTGCCTCTGCCATTGCAAGAATATCCGCCTCTTCAAATGCAACGCCGTTCATATCATAATCACCAACTGCATATACATCAACAACAGTATGACCGCTTAACACTCTTTCCATAATTGATGCGTCAATTACGTTAAGATAACCATTTCCGTCAAGGTCGTATTTTATGATATCGTCATAGCTTGCAGATTCAATCTGGTCATGTTCACCTGCAAGAGCTGTGTTTACAAGAGCTTGATAGTCAGTTACGTCAACCTCTCTGTCACCGTTTGTATCACCGATATTTGAAACAGAATAGTTACCTGTTTCGCTTACTGTTACAACCTTATAAAGCCCGGTTGTATCTAATATAGGAGTTGCACCTGCTTGGTTATTATCCTGACCCCAAACATACTGGGTGTTTTCTTTTTGAAGAAGATGTGCCACTTCACCACTTGCAAATTGTTCAGCTGATTTACCTTCTACATTAACAACTGTAGAATTATTATTTCTTCCGATTGCTTCAAGCGTTACAAGAGCTTTTGTAGAATTATAGTAACAGTTGGTTACAGAAGAATAAGTATCTGCTCCAACTAAAGCACCAACAGAGCTGTTTCCAATTATAGCACCAGAATGGTAGCAATTGCTTACGGAAGCCTGTTTGTTGTAACCAACCAGACCACCAACCATATTTGTACCCTGTACATAAGCCAAGCTATAGCAGTTGGTAACATTACCATTGTTTTCACCAACTATGCCGCCGACAGATTGATTAGTTGCTACAACTTTTCCTGAGAAATAACAGCCCTCTATTATTCCGTTGTTTACTCCGGCAACACCACCAACTTGTGAGGACCCTTTAATCATAGAAGCAACAATTCCTACGTTTCGTACAATACCGCTTTCGCCAACTTGACTAATCAATCCTATATTATCCATATCAGCATACAATCCGGAAATTACTTTTCCATTACCGTCAAAGATACCGTTGTAAGCATTTTCGGAGCTACCTATAGGCACCCATTCACGAAGCTCATTTGTATTCTCGATAAGGTTACCATCTTTATTAAACACCGCTTCGTTAACTGTAATATTTGCCACAAGGCTTCCGTTAATGGTGTATTCTCCACTATTAACCTTTTCAGCAAACCAATAAAGCTGACCTGCGTTACCGATTTCGTAAACGTCAGCGATTTCATTATATATTGCAGGCTCATATTCACCGCAAATACAGAAGCCGTTATTATCATACAAATGTGTAATTACAGGCTCTTTCTCGGTATTTGAATACTCATAAATATAATTTTCTTCACAACAACCGCCAAGAATATTTTTGTAAACAACAAGACTTGTGTTATCAAGTGTGGGATTAAGGTCTGTGCCTATTGTCTGGAACCAAACAGCTTCTTGTTCTGTACCGATTACTTCCCAGGTTTCCTCGTCATAAATTTCTGAAACGGGCTGACCTGACTGAAGAAGGTAGGTAACCTCACCGTTTTCAAACTGAGCTTTTGTCTTTTTATCGGCACCGTTATCCTCGTTTGAAAGATCATAGCAATTTTCAATAGTACCGCCACCGGAGATAGCGTGTGCATCAGAGTAGTTTGAAAGAATTATGCCTGTGTTATAACAATTAGAGATTGTTGCATCTCCTGCATCACCTGCAATACCGCCGACACGAATTCCGCCCTTTATATAGCCTGTGTTATAGCAATTTGTAATTACTGAGTAGCTATAAACGTTACCAACAATACCGCCGGTTGCACTGCTGCTACCGAATATTATAACACTGCCTGAATTTGAGCAATTTTTAATCTCACCACCTGAATGGTAAGCAACAATACCACCAATAGAACCGTTACCGATTACAGCTATATCTGAATGGCAATTTTCAATGCTACCGCTATTGTAACCAACAACAGCTGCTGTATTATCACCACCGTGAACGAAACCGTTAGTAAGAGTTATATTTTTTATTGCGTAATAATCGTTTGTTGCGAACATTGCCACGTTACTCTCGTCAGGAGTGTTGATGTAAAGACCGCTTACTGTGTGACCCTGACCGTCAAAATCTACCCATTGGAATCCTTGAATAGGCGTCCATTCACGAAGAACAGGGCTATAATTTTCAACTGTTAAATCGGTTGAATATGAGCCGTCTTCATAGAAGGTATAACCGGGGTTCAAATTTATATCGTTTTTAAGAACTGCACCAATATTGTCGCCGTAGCCGTCACCGTCGCCATCAATCGTACCATCAGAGTAATTTTTAGCATACCAGAAAAGCTGTCCTGCGTTTGATATTTCAGCAACGTTAGTCCACTCGTCAAGAGCCACTATATTTGCTTTCTCGTAACCGCCACAAACTGTACAGAAGCCGTTACCGTTAAAGGTATGAGCTTCCTTAACTGCGTTTTGAATATAACCGCATTCGCAAGCATGCCAATGGTTATCAGTATCAAAGTCATAACCCTCGTAAGAATGAGGAATTGTACTTATTTCCGCATCACAACATTCGTGAAAAAGCTTATGACCGTTTTCATCGCCCTGAGTCATATATGTTTTTGTGCTTGTGTGATTATCAGAATCGTAATCTCCGTAGCTATAATTACACTCATCACATATCGCCTGCTCTGTACAGGTTGCAGTACCGCCATAGCAGTTTTCAGTTTCAATCACATGATACTGTGCACAGCCCTCACGGGTACATATGTATCGCTGATGAACTCCGTCAGTATCACTATATGTCCATTCACTATGGATGTGGTTGTTATCATTTTCTCCAAGAAGCTCGGTATTTGAATAATAAGCATCTGTTCCGCCACAGTCATAACCCGTATAAACTGTTTTACCGTTCCAAACGGGAAGTAAATCCTTTTCTATTTCCTGTCCCCAAGGACTGCCGAGAAGGTAAGCAACCTCGCCGCTTGTAAACTGTTCTGCAGTTTTACCGCCGTTACCGTTATCGGAATCTGCAAGGTAATAAACTTTTTCCGAAATGTTTTCATTTACTAAAGCTCCGTCAATCTGTGTACCGTTTTCATATACAACTGCAGTTGAATAAGAGCTTTTTGTAATACACGGATAATCATAATCCGCATTGGTTCCGTGATAGCTAACCACAAAGGAATCTGCACTTTCGCCCTTAATTACGGCATCGGTAACAAAGCAGTTCTCAATAGTACCGTTTGACCAGCCTGCAAATGCTGCACCTCTTTCACCGTTAACGTAAGAATCTTTGATACCCAGATTCTTAATTGCACCGTTCTGAAGAGAGCCGAAAAGTGCCGCATAGCTCAAACCAGCGTCATCGATATAAACACCTGAAATTGTATGGTAATTACCGTCAAAAACGCCGTTATAAAAGATTTGCACACCATTGCTTATGGGTATCCATTCACGAAGGTTTTCTGTATTCTCCGTAAGATTTCCTTCCTCATCAACAACGTTTTCATTGATTACAATGTCATTCATAAGAATAGCGTTGTAAATTGCACCGAATTCATTATTGTAACTGTTAACCGTTTCTGCAAACCAATAAAGCTGACCTACGTTATAGATTTCATAGTAATTATCTGCATTAAGTGTTGCAGGCTGGTAATTCTTACAAATTTTGCAATATCCCTTTTCATCATAATGAGATTGTGTAGGATGTGCTTTTTTATTTGCATAACCAACGTATTCCTCTGTTTCGCAGGAATAACCGTAATAAACCTTTTCACCTGTGAAATTCGGGTAAGCATCTTCACCGATTGTCTGCTTCCAAACACCCTCGGGGGAAGAATTATTGAGAAGATATGCTACCTCACCGCTTGCAAATTGTTCGGTAGTTTTGCCTGTGCCATGAGATGAGCCTGTGAAAAGTGTACTGTCATAATAACAATTTGTTGCTTTTGTTTGATAACCGATTGCATTTTTATAGGAACCGGAAAGTTTTCCCGCAAACCACGAATTATTAACAGGAGAGCCGCTTCCGTTGAACACAATGCTCTGACCTACTATACCGCCTGAATAGTTTCCTGTTATATTTGCTTGTGCAAAGCAATTCTCTATTTTTCCGGCAAACTGACCGACGATAGCACCTACTGCTCTTAAGCCTCGGAAATATGTATCAACAACACCTAAATTCCTTACCTTGCACGATACCCAGCATCCACCGATAAGACCGACATATTCACCGTTAACATTATCGTTATAGTACAATCCGGAAATCGTGTGTCCCTTACCATCAAAAACACCTGAATAATCACCGTAACCAAGACCTATAGGTGTCCATACACGGAAACCGCTACCGTCACCATTAAGAGAATAATCATCATTAAGAACATTCTTATTTACAACAATATCTTCAGTTAAAACTGCGTTTGCTCTATCGTTCTGTTGAACGTCGGTAAGAGTACCGTTTACAAGACCTGCAAACCAATAAAGCTGACCTGCATTTGCAATTTCATACACCTGGTCTGTATAGCCGTCGCCGTCAACATCGTATTTATCGCTTACCTCTGTTGCAGGTGCGTATTCTCCGCAAACGCAAAATCCGTTTGTAAAATTATGGTTGTGAACATATCCGTTTTCTGTGCGTTCATATAATACGTCTCCCGCATAGGCATTGCCCAATTCAACGTTAGAAGTAACGTATATATAATACTTGCCGTCAATAGTTTCAGTTTCGGTTATATCGTAATAGCTCGGCAAACCGATAATTCTTGTAAGAGCAACTTGCTCTGTACCGAAATCAAGTGTCTTGCAGGTAATATTATCACCGTTGCCATTTTTAACGGTAGTTGTTCCATCAGCCCAGGAGCCTTTGCCAATACCGGCACAAGTTCCTCCGGAAACAGCCTTTATGTTACCGCCTGTAATGACAATGGTAGAAGCATCTCCATTACTACCTGTACCGATACCGGGAGCATATTCACCACCTGTTGCCGAAATTACTCCTCCGGTTATCGTAATTGTGTGACCACCGTTATATGTGCCGCCACCAATACCGGCACCACTGTTGTCGCCACCTATAGCATTAACAATACCACCGGTTATTGTAATTGTGCTACCACCTGTATATCTACTTGCAGCACTCATACCGATACCGGCAGCCCCTCCGCCACCGATTGCAGTAACCGTACCGCCATTTATAACAATAGTACCTGAATAACCATAATCCTGAATGGGAGAACTACTATAAGTGTCCTTGTAAGTTGCACCAATACCGGCACTACCTGTACCACCGGTACTGTCCATAGAACCACTTGGACCCGTTGCATTTATTATACCACCATTGATAATTATAGTACCTGTACGAACCGCACCAATGCCTGATTTAGCATTAAGCGTACCTGTTGAGCCGGTCTGTCCGTAAATTGTCAGACTGTTTCCTGTGCTTACTTCAAATTTAGAGTTGAGAGTGAGCGTCGAACCGTCGCAAAGAATAAGATGAACATCACCCGAAACAATCAAATTACTTGAATAATCAGAAGGTTTTTCCATAGTAATATCTTTATTCACTATATACCAACCGGCTTCAAGCGTCTTGGATTCTAATGTAATTTCTGTATATTCACCCGTATAAATCTGTTCAATGCCGTCTGCATCAATATAGCTTATGCCGTCTGTAGCAAAAGCGTTCAACGATATCGCAGGCACGTAGCTCATTACAAGAGCAAGGCAAAGTGCTATACTCAATATCTTCTTAAAAGTTTTATTTCTTTTCATATAGTTTCCTCCCTCGGAAAAGTTTAATGTTTGCGGGCTTTATATTCGCCAACGAAGTTCCGAAATTTGCAATTATCCATTTCCAATTTGCCAATTTCAAAACCTCTGGCATCTGGGATCTGGCATCTTATTTCATATTTACGTCATTATTTTATAAACTCATCTAACTGCTTCAGCATTTCTGTTTTTATTTTCTGATAATCAGTTTTTAAAATCCTGTCTATTACTTTTTCTCTGTCTTCCTTTGAAAAATCGTATATCTTTAAAAGGCAGGTAAGAGTAAGCCTGATTTTATCTTCTAACGTATAATCCTCTGAACAGGCTTCGGCGAGAGCACTTCTTTCTATACAGCAGGTTACGTTTGCCGTTTTTCTGAAACGCTTTAAATCCCAATCGGGAAGGTATTTGCCGAGGATATCAAGATTTTTTTCAGCAGTCCA
>JAZNVT010000035.1:0-29340 GCA_045592945.1 Acutalibacteraceae bacterium
TGAGGCGGTTGTATGCGTTCATTATTGTCCAGGGCTGAGCCTGTTTAACCGTTTTTTCAAAAGAGGTAAGATAAATTTCTCTTAATGCACGTTCATCAATAACACTGTCGCATGTCATACGGCGGGTTTCCTGGTTGTTACCTGCAAAGTGTTTGAGAGATGTACCGATACCTTTGGACTGAACACCATTAACAAAAGCAGCGGAAATTTCACCTGCAAGATAGGGGTCTTCAGAGAAATATTCAAAGTTTCTGCCACAAAGGGGAGAACGTTTGATGTTAGTACCGGGGCCTAAAAGAATGCTGACCTGTTCTTTAAGACATTCTTCACCAAGAAGAACACCCATTTCATAAATAAGGTCGGGGTCCCAGGAGCAAGCAGTTGTAGCTGCGGTGGGATAGCAGATTGCAGGAACACCTTTAAGGCTTGTTGCCTGCTCTTTATCCATTTTTTCTGCACGTTTTCTGATACCGTGAGGGCCATCAGTCCACATAACAACGGGGATACCAAGTCTTTCAATCCCGGGTGTGTGCCAATAGTCAAGACCGGAACAAAAGCTTGCTTTTTCTTCAAGAGTCATTTGTTTAATAAGGTCTGCGTGATTCATTTTCTACCTCCGTTAAGGGTTGTACCCTGAATTTCAAAATTATACATATTAATCATAACATACAAAATATTCCAATGCAAGAGTTAAATATTATATAAAAACATCAAATTCATCTGTTTCGGGTTTTACAAACATTGCAGCAAATTCCAGTGCACGATTGTGTTCCAGATAATATGCTTTTGTTTTCTTTTCGATGATTTCATTGTTTCGTTTATTTAATTGATATTCCCAGGTTTCATCGCTGACTTCGATATAATGAAGTTTACAATCAATATTACGAGAGTTATAAAAATTTTTTGTGAAATTACGCTCTTCTTTTGTCCAGAAGCCCCAGTCGAGAACAACATCAAATCCCTTTTCAATAATTTCCAAGGATTTATCAAAAAGGTAGTTTTTTATTCTTCTTTCGTATTCCTGATGCAATTCTCTTCCGCAACATTGGTCGAAAAGAGAAAGCATAATTTCATCAACCGAAAGAAGAATTGCATTGTTTCTCTTGCAAAGCTTTTTAGCGTAGGTTGTTTTTCCACTGCAGATTTTACCACAGATTAAATATACTTTTGACATATTTTCTCCTAATATTTTTTATAGTATTATTCTTGTTTTAATTCGTCGTACATAACCTTAATGATCTTTGTACTGTTAAGGCAACAATCGGTGTTGTTGGAATGGTAATAGGCAATAAGAAGATAATCTTCCCCCTCTATTGTTGCAGGATAGCAGTAGCCGTTGTTAAGGTCATCTTCAAGATAGAAAAGGTTTTTTTGTGTGAATTGTTTTTCTTCTTTTTTTCTTACTGCTATTACATAGGGCGTTCTGCCCCAGAATTCCGCATCATCATCCCTTAAAATATGCTCAGGAATGGGATTGAAAATTGCAATTGTAAGATCTTTGAAATCCTTAACCGACATAGGCGAAGCAGGAGATGAAAAGAATACATTGGGTTCGGGTGTTGACCAGGTTTCGCCATTGTCTTCGGAGTAACACTCGTACTGATATCCTAAAAGAGTTCTGATATAACACCATATTTTACCATCGGGGAGCTCATATAATCCCGGTTCCTGAAATCCGATTTTATCATTGGGGAAAGGAGTTCTTAATTCCTGCTCGGTTTTATTCCAGGTGTAGCCGTCATCATCGGAATAAAAAAACACAAGCTCACCAACAGATAATTCCTGGGAGTTGTCATAAATTGTGTGACGGGCTAAGGGGAGAATGATTCTGCCGTTTTTAAGCTTTAAAACTCTGTCATTATTCAGGATGAAATAATCAGGTCTTTCGAGAGATTTTAAACAATTCTGCGGTTCGCTCCAGCTTTTTCCCTCGTCAGCAGAACGTCTCATAACAATGGTATCGGAGCGGGCTTTGTTTTTTACTATATAAAAAGCACCGATATCACCATCTACCAATCGTAAAAATGAAAAGCTCATAATGTTAACATCATTCTCTGCTTTTTCAAAAAGAAATTGGCTGTCTGACCAACTTTCGCCCTCATCTGCTGAAGAAATAACAGAAATACGGGCAATATCTTCATCCTCTCTTCCGCCTAAAAATTCAGTAAAAGCGAATAAAATTCTACCATCATTCAAACGGATAAATGACCCTTCACCGATTCTTCTTACTGTACCTGCAGGTACCATTAAATGCACTTTTTTACCAACTTTTTTCATAAAATCTACTCCGGATAAAAACTGATATAATAATTATACCATACAATTTGCACATATATCAATCACGAAATTGTATCTTCCCGATATGTTGTTTTTGTTGCTTTTAAAAAAACACTATGATAAAATTGAGATAACTTAAAATAGGGAGGATATCCTATGCTTTATAAGAAAAATTCTATACCCTCTTTAACAGAGGATTTGTTTAAAAATCCAACTGCGGAATACCGCGGAACACCTTTCTGGGCTTGGAATAACCAGCTTACAAAGGAAGAGCTTTGCCGTCAGATTGATGTATTCAAGGAAATGGGTCTTGGCGGTTTCCATATGCACGTAAGAACAGGTCTGAAAAACAAATATTTAAGCGACGAATATATGGAGCTTGTTAAAGACTGCGTAGAAAAAGCAAAGAAAGAGGATATGCTTGCCTGGCTTTACGATGAAGACAGATGGCCCTCAGGTGCGGCGGGCGGTCTTGTTACCTGCGATGAAAGATTCAGAGCAAGAAGCCTTCTTTTTACAACAAATTTAAACGGTGAGGCATACCGCTTTGGTGACCCGTCACGCTCGGAAGCTTCAAGAAGCGGAAACGGTGCGTTGCTTGCTTGCTATGACATTATTCTTGATAAAGACGGGTATCTTGAGTCTTACAAAAGAATAAATGCAGATGATGAGGCAAAGGGTACAAAGTGGTACGCTCTTTTAGAGGTTTACAGTCCTAATAGCTGGCATAATGACCAGACCTACGTTGATACTCTCAATAAGGATGCTATTGAAAGATTCATTGAGGTAACTCATGAGAAATATAAAGAAAAGGTAGGCTACGAGTTTGATAAAACCGTTCCTGCTATTTTCACAGACGAGCCTCAGTTTACAAGAAAGCAGGTTTTTGAAAACTCATTAGATAAGGATGATGTTTTCATGCCCTGGACGGATAAAGTCCCCGAGCTTTATGAAAAGGCATACGGTGCAGATATTTTTGAAACACTTCCCGAAATTTTCTGGGATTTACCAAAGAGTGCACCCTCAATTCACCGTTACCGTTACCACGATTTTATTGCTGAGTTATTTGCACAGTCCTTTGCTGATACCGTAGGCTCATGGTGCGGTGAAAACGGTATCGCTCTTACGGGTCATATGATGGAAGAGCCTACCTTACATAGCCAGACTGCCGCTTTAGGTGAAGCAATGCGTTCTTACAGAAGCTTCCAGCTTCCCGGCATAGATTTACTTTGTAACAGTCACGAATTTACAACTGCAAAGCAGGCACAGTCTGCAGCACATCAGTTCGGCTACGAGGGCGTTCTTTCAGAGCTTTACGGCGTTACCGGTTGGGATTGCGATTTCAGAACCTATAAGCATCAGGGCGACTGGCAGGCGGCTCTCGGTATTACTATAAGAGTACCTCATCTTTCCTGGTACGCTATGGCGGGTGAAGCAAAGCGTGACTACCCTGCATCTATTTCGTATCAGTCACCCTGGTATAAGGAATACAATGCAATTGAAGACCATTTCGCAAGAGTTAATACTGCTCTTACAAGAGGTAAGCCCGTAATTAAGGTTGGCGTTATTCATCCCGTTGAAAGCTTCTGGCTTCATTGGGGACCAAACGATAAATCTAACATTTTCCGCGATGGTATTGACGAAAAATTCCTTGATCTCACAAAGTGGCTTCTTGAGGGTAGCATTGATTTTAACTTTATTTCAGAATCACTTTTACCCACTCTTTGCGAAAAGGGTACTGCACCCTTAAGGGTTGGTAAAATGGAATACGATACTATTATCGTGCCCGGCTGCGAAACACTTCGTTCTTCTACTCTTGAAAGACTTGAAGAGTTCCGCAAAAACGGCGGTAGACTTCTTTTCTTAGGTGAAGCCCCTGCACTTTGCGATGCTGTTGTAAGCGATAGGGGTAAAAAGCTTTACGATATTTCTGAAAAAGCCGATTACACCCGTTCTGCAATTATTACCGCAATGGAAAAAGACAAAATAGTAACCATTCGTAGCTACGATGGTACTCTTACCGATAACCTTATTTATCAGCTCCGTCAGGATGAAGATTGCAAATGGCTTTTCATTTGCTATGATAAAGAGCCCTACAACAAGGATGTTGAAAGAGGAGATTATGTAAAAATAACTGTTGAGGGTGAATATTCAGTATTGACCTACAACACCGAAAACGGCGATATATATCCCGCAGTATTCACAACTGAAAACGGCAAAACAGTTATTGACGAGCATACATACGGTTACGATTCAAGACTTTATAAGCTTGTTAAAGCGGGCGAGGTAGAGTCTGCTGAAAAGAGCGATGAAGAGGATTTGAAATCTGTTTTGGCGTCAGGTCTTGTTGATTATGAGCTTTCAGAGGAAAATATTCTTCTTCTTGATATGGCAGAATTCAAAATAGAGGGTGAAGAAGAGTTTTCACCTGCTGAAGAAATTCTTCGTCTTGACAATATCTGCCGTGAAAGATTAGGTCTTAAGGAGAGAGGCGGAGCCGTTGTTCAGCCTTGGGTTTACGGTGAACAGCCTTACGTAAGCAAGGTAACTCTTAAATACACCTTTAACAGTGAAATTGATTACAGCGGTGCTTTCCTTGCTCTTGAGGATGCAAAGGATGCAGAAATCGTTTTCAACGGTGAAAAAGTACCGTCAGAAATTAAGGGAACTTACGTTGATATTTCTATTTTCAAGGTTGCTTTACCCGATATCAAAAAGGGTGAAAATGTTTTAGAGATTACCTATCCCTTCGGACCCTCTGCAAACCTTGAGTCAGTATATATTCTCGGTTATTTCGGTGTAAAGGTAGCGGGCAGATATGCTTCAATTACGTCGCTTCCCGAGAAGCTTGCTTTCGGCTCAACTCTTTCGCAAGGACTTCCTTTCTACAGCGGTGCAATTACTTATAAAATACCCGTTAAATCAGAAAACGGAAAAATTAAGGTTAGCGCTTCTGATTACCGCGGAGCGCTTATAAGCGTTGAGCTTGACGGCGAGAAAAAGGGTAATATAATTTACCCACCCTATGAGCTTGAAATAAAAGACGTTGCTGACGGTAACCATACCTTAGGCTTAAAGCTTTACATTCACCGTTATAACTCAATGGGCCCGGTGCATCTTGTAGACGTTTTAGAAAGCTGGCACGGCCCTGATGCTTGGAGAAGCGAGGGCATAAACTGGAGCTACGAATATGTTTTAAGAACAACAGGTATCCTCAAAGCACCGGAGATATTTAAATAAATAATAAAGCCCCTGCGAAGTTTGCAATGAACTTCGCAGGGGCTTATTTTATTCTCACACAAAAACCTTTTTCGCAAGCCATGCTCTGACTTTTTTGCTTTTATTTGCATATAGCCAGAAGAAAACGAGAGCAACACAACAAATATCTGCAATCACAAGAATTTCGCAACCGATTATTCTGTTGTTTAAATAAAGGCAAAGTGCAGATACGGAAAGAGTGATTACTAAATCAATAAAGAAATGAAGCACCTTTGACGTCCAATGGCGTTTTCTTTGGCGGTACCAATAAATAAAATATAAAACACAAAGTGAAACTATTGCAATTATAGGTACTGCAATACCGAAATACCATTTTTCACCGCCTAAGTTTTTAGCGTAAAAAACTGCAACGTATAAGGCGGTAGCTAAGGTGTCAAAGCCCCACATAAGATAGGGACGAAGCTTTGCCGTTAAAAACGGAAAAACAAACATTATCCATAAAAGAAGGCTTGTTGATGCAAGATAAATAAACCAAAGGTTTTCAGGGTCAAAGAAAAGGTTAAGTAATGCACAAACAAGGTTCGGTATAAGAATAACGAAGGAAATTACTAAAGCAATAAATTTCGTTTTAACCTCTTTTGGTACAATAGGCGTATCTGAAAAGGGTGCTTTAGCTTCAGTGTCAGCCATTTTTATATTAGGGTTATAAATGGGTGTGTCGCAAAGGGCACATTTTTTTGCACTTGCATCAAGCTCAACACCGCAATTAACACAGTATGACATAAAAGTCTCCTTTATGAATTATTCTCTGTTGCTTTCTATTTTTACGTGAAGACCCATTTTTACAAGACGGGTGAAAAATTCACGTTCAATATCATTCTCTTCATATATGTTAGCAAACGTAAACATTAGCTTGTCCTCAAAGGTTGCTATGCCGCATCTTGCCGCGTTAAGCTTACCCGGTCCCGGCATAAGATAAACCTTTTCAATATGCTCCTTCATATCCTCGGGAAGCTTTACCGCACCTAAGTTAGATAACAAAGAGGTAGTAGTTTGCTCGGCGGTTATGAGGAATGAAATACCTACGCCTAAATCCTTAATAGCAAGGGGCAAATATTTTAAAACAGGGTTTCTTTCAAGACCTAAGTTTGCCGTTACCATAGCGTTGAGCTTTTTCTCGTCGTTTGCGAGGCGAAGCTGTAAAGCAACTGTCTTTAAAAGCTCGTCAAAGGTGTATTCGCCTAAATTAGGGTCTACCTTTACTCTTAAGCAAATTGAGTAGTTTCTTAAGGTTTCAGAGCCGTAGGTGCCTCGTAAATCAATGGGCACCTGAACGGAAACCTCTTTTAATTTTTTCTTTTCACGTAATTGCTTTTGACAATGAACGTCAAGAAGAAGTGCGGCGAAAAATTCGGTAATAGTTACGCCCTTTGATTTTGTTATTTTGTGAAGCTCTGAAAATGAAATTGTACCTGCGGTAATGTTAACCATATGCTTTGGTAATTTTGTTCCTACTGCGTGATAAACCCATTTATCGCTTCTTTTAATTTTACCGTGAGAGGATGCGTTTTTTGCGAATGAATCCTCAAGCTCTCTTTTTGTAGGCTCCTCATTTATATCAAGGACAAATCCGCCCGTTGAAATTGTATGACCTAAAAGACGGAGATACTCTGCTACAAGAGTGCAGGTGAAAACAGATGCACCGTGACCGTCTGAAAGAGCGTGGTAGGTATCTACCGCAATTTTTTTACCGTGATAATAAACTCTGAAAAGATAACCGTCGTTTTCTTTGAATTTAACCCTGTGACAAGGGTTTTTTACGTCGGGATTTACCGACGGACATTTTGTAGGATTCTTTTCAAAGTAATACCAAAACAAGCCTCGTCTTATTCGAACGTCAAATTCGGGAAAACGAGGCATAATTCTTTCTAAAGCGGTTTTCAGAAGGTCGGGGTCAATCTCGGTCTTTAATTCAACAGAAAATCTGAAAATATTAGACCAGGTGCTTGTGTTCTGACCGGGGAAAACCGAAGCAGCATTATCAAGTTTAAACCATTCAGGTAACTGAGGGTTTCTTTTTTTAGGAGTTTTAGCTTCTGTCACGATAATTCTCCTGTAGTTAAGTTTGTTTTGTGAAATCAGCCGATTTTAACGGCATCCTTAATTTTTATTTTTCCAACGAAGGGGATTTTTAAAAAGCCGTTGCATTTATCATCGTTAAAGGTAAGGCTGACGTCAACTGCTTTGCCGGGGAATTCATCAATTTCTGCTTTTGCAATAATAGTGTCAACCTCTACGATAACGTCCTTAAGCTCAATATCGGGCATTTTGAAATCGTTGTTTTCAAGCTCAATGTCAATTTCGTAATTACCGTCGTCATCTTTGATTTCAAAAACGGCAACGCCTGTGTAAAACATATGGTCGATGTTTACTTTGTATTTACCAAGACCTAACATAATATAACCTCCGTAATATTTTTAATTAAAACCAACCGATAACGCCTGATGTGTATTGTAGAATTCTTAAGGCGTCATTCATTGTGATTTTGCCGTCAGAAGAGTAATCAACGTTTGCAACCGCCGCCTGAGCATCGGTTAATTTAAGTGTGCCTGAAGCAGCGTGAAGAGCGACTCTTGCATCAAAAAGAGTTACAATTCCGTCGCCGTCAAGGTCGCCGGGCACGTTATAAACAGTGTTTGCAAGAATGAGAAATCTTCCGGTGTAATTAACCTGAGTGCCTATAAATTTGGTATGAGGTGAGCCGTTTACGCAAATTGAATTCCATGAGTTTGCGTTGTAAATTTTTGCACCTATTGGGCTTATATAGTCGGGTAAGCCGTCAAATCTTATAATAATATTGCCGTTAGGCTGAAATTCCTGACCGTTGCAGTAAAGCTTAATATCATAGCAATATGCTTCGGTAAATCTTGTTGTAACGTTGTGAGCAACTGTTGTGGGGTCTACGGGTGTTGCGACAACCTCAACGTTACCCTCGGGTAAAACTCCGTAAGCATCGTATACGGTAACCTTTGAATTAGTGTCGGTAACTGTACGGAAAGCAATTATTGTATTCTGGGGTAAGCCGATGTATCTCAAGTAGTAATAAGCATAGGTGTTTTTAACGCAGGAAATGCCGTTGGTATAATAATAAAATTTGTGATTCTGAGAATCAATACCGCCTAAAAGCGCATCTGTCTGAATGTTTCTGAGTGAAAAAGGTAAAGCAAGATACTTAAGTGATCTGCAGTAAGCAAGCGAATATTCACCGAGAATTTCAAGGTTATCGCTTAAACGTAAGCTTGAAAGATTCCAGCAATATGAAAAAGCGTATGACTCAAGCTCTGTTACAGTGTTTGCCATATCAACACTTGTTAAATTATAGCAATGGTCGAATGCCTGAGATTCAATTTTTTTCACACCGTAAGGCATAGCGAAATGACCGCCTCTGCCGGCAGGGAAGCTTACAAGGGTGTTAAGGCTTCCGTAATTATCTAAAGTATAAAGCACACCGTCTATTGATTTTAAATTTGTGTTATTGGGGTCAACGTCAATAGTGTAAAGGGAAGTGCAAAGATTAAAGGGATTTCCCGAAATTGAAGTAACCGTTGCAGGAATATATACGTATGTAATATTGCTGTTGCCTTTAAACGTAGCGGCTGAAAGAACTGAAACGGGTAAGCCGTTTATATAAGCAGGTATAGCAACCTGCGAAGCATAGCCGTTGTATTTTGTTATAACAACCTTTTGAGGATTGTTTGCAGGGACAACTCTGTATTCGAATTCATTAGCTGAAGCCACAACGGGTGCAGTGCTTTTCGTGTTGTCAGCGGCAAAAGCATTTGTGCCTGAAAACAACGTGCAGGTTGTTAAAATGCAAAAGCACAGCAAATAACACAAAATTCGTTTTTTATTCAAAAAGGTCACGTCCTTTGAAGATATATTTCAACAAATACAATTATACTATATGAAAAAATCAAATTCAATGTAATCTTTTAACAAATATAAAAAGGAAAATATGTTAGTATTGAATGTGAGAAGTCGAGTAAAGTTGAATTTAAATGCTTATATAGAAATTTAGTAAAAAAGGGGATAAAAAAGCAAAGCTCCGAAGACAAGCTTCGGAGCCATATGCTTTAAGTTAACTCATTAACTTAGATAGCGCGGGTAACCTTACCGGAGCGCAAGCAGCGTGTGCAAGCATAAACTCTACGGGGAGAGCCGTTAACGATTGCTTTTACTCTTTTAACGTTGGGCTTCCAAGTTCTGTTTGAACGTCTGTGTGAGTGAGAAACCTTGATGCCGAAAGCAACTTCCTTGTTGCAAAATTCACATTTTGCCATTGAGCTGCACCTCCTTCAAAAATTTTCAAATAAAGTCTAAACATAAGACAAGGAACGTATAATATCACCTTTTGATTGCAAATGCAAGTGTTTTTTTCACAAATTAACGTATTTTATGAACTTTCACATAATATTGATACAAATATTTAAAAATTTTTTTGAAAATTGCTTGATTTTTACAGATACATCATATATAATAGCACCGTAACCGAACATTTGTACACTTTTAAAAGGAGTAAAAACTATGGCAGAAAGAACAGAAAAAACCAAAGCACTTGAAACAGCGCTTTCCCAGATAGAAAAGAATTTCGGTAAAGGTGCTATTATGCGTCTTGGCGAAAACGCAGGCCTTAACGTTGAGGCTATCCCTACCGGCTCAATAGCGCTTGACGCGGCAACCGGTATCGGCGGTCTTCCCCGTGGCAGAATTGTTGAAATATACGGTCCTGAAAGCTCAGGTAAAACAACTCTCGCTCTTCACGTTGTTGCAGAGGCACAGAAAATGGGCGGCGAGGCTGCATTTATTGATGCTGAGCATGCTCTCGACCCCGTGTATGCCGCTGCTTTAGGTGTTGATATTGATTCACTTCTCGTTTCACAGCCTGATAACGGTGAACAGGCACTTGAAATTACAGAGTATCTTGCTCGTTCGGGAGCGCTTGACGTTATTGTCGTTGACTCTGTTGCAGCCCTTGTTCCCAAGGCAGAAATTGAGGGCGAAATGGGTGACTCTCACGTTGGTCTTCACGCCCGTCTTATGTCTCAGGCTTTAAGAAAATTAACAGGTGCAATTTCAAAATCAAACACAGTTGTTATCTTTATCAACCAGCTTCGTGAAAAGGTTGGTGTTATTTACGGTAACCCTGAGGTTACAACAGGTGGTAGAGCTTTAAAGTTCTATTCAACTATCCGTATAGACGTAAGAAGAGTTGAACAGCTCAAGGGCCCCGGTAACGAATTTATCGGCTCACGTACAAGAGCAAAAATCGTTAAAAATAAGGTTGCGCCTCCCTTTAAAGAGGCAGAGTTTGACATTATGTTTGGCGAGGGTATTTCTAAATACGGTGAGCTTCTTGACCTTGCAGTTAAAATGGAAGTAATAAGAAAAAGCGGTGCCTGGTTCTATTACGGCGAGGAAAGACTCGGTCAGGGCAGAGATAACGTTAAAGAATATATCAGAAACACCCCCGAATTCTGTGCTGAAATTGAGGGTAAGGTTCGCGAAAATATTCAGACCCTTATTTCTGCAAGAAATCCCATTTCGAGAAGAGAGCAGGCTGCCCCCGCTCCCGCAGAGGATGTTACAAAAGAAAAGGCAAGAGCAAAGATTGATATTGCTGTTGATGACGACGAATAATAATGAAAATTACTTCAAAGCAGGGTAACGGCAACAAGATTCATATCTATATTGACGGCGAGTATACCCTTACAGTTTATGACGATTATTGGTACTATAACGGCTTTAAAGACGGTACTGAAATTACAGAAGAAGAGCTTGCTTCCTTGAAAGAGGAGGCAGGCTTTCGCTCTGCTTATGAGAAGGGTATAACCTATCTTTCTATGAGAGCATATTCAAGAAAAGAGCTTTACGATAAGCTTAAATTGAAATATGGCAAGGAAAGTGCCGAAAGAGCAATAGCAAAAATGCTTGACAGGGGCTATATTGACGACGAAAGCTTTTGCAAAGAGTATGCAAGGTATCTTTTCGAGGTTAAAAAATATGATATAAAGAGGATAAATTACGAGCTGAAAAGCAAAGGAATTGACTTTGAAACTATAGATAATACAATTAAAACTCTTGACAACGAGCCGATTTCGCGTATTATAGAAATGTTAAGGACAAAATACTATAATAAAGTAGAAACGGAAAAGGACAGAAAAAAGCTCGTAAACCGTTTCGTAAGAATGGGTTATTCCTTCCGCGACATAAGAGAAGCTTTTTCGGAGTGCGAAATAGAGTTTCCTTCGGTTTGAATAATCCAAAACTAATGAGGTGAATGTTATGTCACGAAAAATCGGAATGATAAGTCTTGGTTGTCCCAAAAATCAGGTAGATGCTGAAATTATGCTTAAAAAGCTTGTTGATGCAGGCTACGTGCTTGTTCAGGATGCAGACAAGGCTGATATTGTTATCGTAAATACCTGCGGTTTTATTGAGGATGCAAAGAAGGAATCTATCGATGCAATTCTTGAAATGGCTGATTTAAAGGACGACGGAATTCTCAAAAAGATTCTCGTTACCGGCTGCCTTGCTCAAAGATATGCCGATGAGGTTATCAGCGAAATTCCCGAGGTTGACGGTGTTATCGGTATCGGTGCTAATGCAGATATCGTAGCCGTTTGCGATGCAATTTTCGAAAACGAAGAGGTTTACAGTAGCTTCCCTGATAAAGAGCTTCTCCCTCTTGACGGTGGCAGAATTCTTACAACACCCGAATATACTGCATATCTTAAAATTGCAGACGGTTGTTCAAACTGTTGCTCTTACTGTGCAATTCCCTCTATCAGAGGTGCCTTCAGAAGCAGAAAAATGGATGACGTACTTGAAGAGGCTAATGCACTTTGCGAAAAGGGCGTAAAGGAAATTATCCTTGTAGCTCAGGATACTACCCGTTATGGCGAGGACCTTTACGGTGAATTAAAGCTTCCCCAGCTTCTTAGCGAGCTTAACAAAATCGAAAAGCTTCAATGGGTAAGACTTCTTTATTGCTATCCCGAAAGAGTAACCGACGAGCTTTTAGATGCTATTGCCGAAAACGAAAAGGTTTGTCACTATATTGATATTCCTATGCAGCATGCAGACGGTGAAATTCTTAAAGCAATGAACAGAAAAGGGGATAAAGAAAGCCTTTTGGCTCTTGTTGAAAAAATCAGAGCAAGAATCCCCGATATGATTATAAGAACAACCTTTATAACAGGCTTCCCCGGTGAAACTGAAGAAGCATTTACAGCTCTTTCAGAGTTTGTAAACGAGGCAAAGCTTGACAGAGTAGGTTGCTTTGCTTACTCTCGCGAGGAGGGTACACCCGCTTACGATTTTGATAATCAGATTGATTCAGAGGTTGCGGCTGAAAGAGCCGAGGTTATTATGAATCAGCAGTATACAATTTCTGAAGAAAAGCTTCAGGAGTGTATCGGCAAAACCTACGACGTTCTTGTTGAGGGCTACGACCCTTATTTAGACAGCTATTACGGCAGAACATATATGGACTCACCCGACATTGACAACAATATCGTTTTCACCTCAGGCTACAGAATTGATGACGGTGATATTGTACCCGTAGAAATTTTTGATAAGGATGAGTATGCACTCATTGGTGAAGCAATATGAAAATGATGAACGTACCTAATCAGCTTACGGTTATAAGAATTGTTCTTACACCTATTTTTCTTGCTTTGTTTTTAAGCGATATGCCCCATCATTTCCTTATAGGTCTTATCGTTTTTGCAATAGGCTCGTTTACTGATTTCCTTGACGGTAAAATTGCCCGTAAGAAACAGATTGTAACCGTTTTCGGTCAGCTTGCAGACCCCGTTGCAGATAAAATTCTTACAACTGCCGCACTTCTTGCATTTATGCAGTTTGGTCTTTGTAACATATGGATTATTATGATAGTTCTCTTAAGAGAATTTACAATAACCTCATTCCGTCTTGTTGCTACCGCTCAGGGAATCGTTATCCCTGCAAATATTTACGGCAAGCTTAAAACAATATCTCAGATGGTATTTTCTTTAGTTATTATGATTCTTGCCGAGCTTAACGATATCGGCATTTTAGGCGATAAATTCCCCTTGTCACAGGTTTCAAACGGACTTTTATGGGTTACCGCCGTGCTTTGCGTGATTTCAGGCGTAATTTATGTAAAACAATCAATCAAGCTTATAGATTTTTCCAAATAATCGGGAGGAAATATGCAACTTTATAACTCACTTTCTCGTAAAAAAGAAAATTTCAAAGAAAACGTACCCGGCAAGGTAAATATGTATACCTGCGGTCCTACTGTTTATCATTTTGCTCATATAGGTAACCTTCGCAGCTATATTATGGAGGATGTACTCGAAAAGCATCTTCGTTACAGCGGTTACGACGTGAAGCGTGTAATGAATATTACCGACGTTGGCCATCTTTCAAGCGATGCCGATACCGGCGAGGACAAAATGGTTAAGGGTGCAAAAAGAGAAAACAAAACTGTTATGGATATTGCAAAATTCTATACAGATGCTTTCTTTGAGGATTGCAAAAAGCTTAATATTAAAACACCCGACGTAGTTGAGCCCGCAACAAATTGCATTGATGAATTTATTACAATGGTAAGCGGTCTTATTGAAAAGGGCTACGCTTATTTTGCAGGCGGTAACGTTTATTTTGATACCTCAAAGCTCGATGAATATTACGTTTTCAATAAGCACGACAGTGAGGAGCTTATGGTAGGCGTTCGTGAGGGCGTTGAAGAGGATACAAACAAACGCAATAAAAATGACTTTGTGCTTTGGTTTACAAAATCAAAGTTTGAAGAGCAGGCTCTTAAATGGGATTCCCCTTGGGGCGTAGGCTACCCCGGTTGGCATATTGAATGCTCTGCAATAAGCCTTAAGCATTTAGGCGAATATATGGATATTCACTGTGGCGGTATTGATAACGCATTCCCTCATCACACAAACGAAATCGCCCAGAGTGAAGCATATTTAGGTCATAAATGGTGTAACTATTGGTTCCACGTTTTACACCTTAACACAAACACAGGTAAAATGAGTAAGTCAAAGGGTGAATTCCTTACAGTTTCTCTTCTTGAAGAAAAAGGCTATAACCCTCTTGCATACAGATTTTTCTGCTTACAGTCACATTACAGAAAACAGCTTGTTTTCTCTTACGAAAACCTTGACGGTGCTGCAACGGCTTACGACAAGCTTCTTAAAAAGATTGCAGCTCTTAACCCCGTTGAGAGTGACGAGCTTGATATGGCAGCAGTTGAAAAGCTTACATCATCCTTCAAAGCAGCTCTTGATAACGATATAAACACCTCTCTTGCAGTAACTGCAGTTTACGACGTGCTTAAAGAAAAAACAAATGATAAAACGAAGATTTATCTTCTTAACGATTTTGACAGAGTGCTTTCTCTCGACCTTGTAGAAGGTGCGAAAAAGCTTTCACAGAAGGATGAAGCAGATGCTCCTGCAGATGAATTTACAAAATATGTTGAAGAGCAGATTGCCTTAAGAGTTGAAGCTAAAAAGGCTAAAAACTTCGCAGAGGCTGACAGAATTCGTGATGAATTGGCTTCAAAGGGTGTTACTCTTCTTGATACCCGTGAAGGCACAAAATGGAGCAGAGAATAATTTAAATTTCACAAGAATAAACGGAGTAAAAATATGACCAGTAAAGAACGAGCAAAATTACGAGCAGAGGCAAACGGCCTTGACCCTATTTTTCAGATAGGCAAAGAGGGTGTTACCGATGCAGTAATTGCCCAGATTGAAGATACTTTTAATACAAGAGAGCTTTTTAAAATTAAAGTTCATCTTGAAAGTGCCCCCGAATCACCAAAGGAAATCGCACAAAAGCTTTCAGAGGCAACAGGCTGCGACGTTATTCAGGTAATCGGCGGTACTATCGTGGTTTTCAGAATTAATCTTATTCTTCGTCAGAAGGAAGCAGAAAAAAAGAAAAGATTAAAGGATAAAGCACGTAAAGAAGCTCTTGAAAGAAGAACAGAACGCACAAGGAATAAATACAGCAGGTAATTATTATGAGTGAAGTTGTTACAATTACAAGTAAAAAAAAGAAAGCCCCCTTTATAATCGGGCTTATCGTTTTGATTTTTGCAATAACAGGTGTTGTAAGCATTGTTAATTTTGCAGTTTCAAAGCTTTCTACAGGTGAAGAGGAAACGGTTGACTATTCAGAATATGCCGATTTTCTTACATGGGTAGTAGGTGTTGACCCTGCACCCTTTAGTGACATCACAAATGCCGATAAAGATACTCTTCGTAATATTGCAATATGTACTCTTTTAAGTGATGACGTAAAAACGGGAGATTATAACGTAACGGAAGACGGTCTTATTGTTCCTGCAGCGGACGTTGAAAAATATTATTTCGATATGTTTGGTGCAGACGTAGGTATAATTCACGCAAGCGTTGTGGGCTACGGTTATGAATTCACCTATAATGCAGGTGACAATACCTACACAGTACCTCTTACGGGCGTTACACCGCCATTCTCAGTACGAATTGAGTCAGTTCAAAAAACAGGTGGTCTTGCCGTGCTTCGCGTAGGCTACGTTGGAACAAATAATGTTGAAATTCTTCCCGATGGCACTCTTGCCCCCACCCAGCCCGATAAGTATGCAGATATTACTATCCGTGAAACAGAAAATGGATTTAACCTGATATCTGTTATGACCGTCACAGTAGGCGAATTTAACGGCTGATTTTGCGTATTTTGCGATTGTCTGTCCATTCGCAGTATCTACAAAATTGCAAGTTGCAAGTTGCAAATGGCAAATTAAGGGGCTGCGACGCTATTATATAAGCTTCGCGGGGAGCAATTACCCTACCAATAGAATAAATTTTAAAAGGCGGTGTACCTCTCTTCGAAGAGAGGGGGACCGCCTTGATTTATAATTACTCATTAATATTAAGTTTTAAGCGTGCCTATAAATAACTTTTACAACAAAGTTTAACGGGCGGTGGAGAGTTCTCTACGCGACAAAGGAGCGTAGTTGAAGCGTAAGATTCAATTGTAAATAAACTAACCTCCACGAAAAATCGAAGGAGCAAGAAATGGATAAAAGAAAACCGTTACCCATAAATTCCGAATTAAAAGGATATGCAGTTGAAATGCGAAAGAATATGACAGATGAAGAAAAAAGTTTGTTATCAGATTTTAAAAGATTGGGTTTCAAAAATTTTCCTAAATATATATAACGGTAGCGGTGAGTGTATTACAGTTGAATCTGACGATTCAACGACGTTCGAGGGCTCACGTCGAGAACTCTCCACCGCCCGAAAAACTTAATTCTAACAAAAAACATTGGCACGAAATATATTTATTCTAAAAACAACAAAGCGAAAGGCGGTCCCCCTCTCTTCGAAGAGAGGTACACCGCCTTTTAAAATTTGTTCTGTTAGTAAGTTAATTGCTCCCTGCGAAGCCCTCTGGCATCTTTACCTCCCATTTGCATACAGCAGGCGTATATGATATAATATTAATATAAGAAAAACTAAATCGGAGGCGAAAATGGAGAAAAATAATTCTAAAAAAGAAATAATATTAAATAAGATTAAAAAATTTAAAATAAAAAATTTTATTATGCTTACTCTTGCAGGTATGATAAATGCCTTTGGTGTTATATGCTTTTTAAGTCCCGTAAAGCTTTACGACAGCGGTATTTCGGGTACTTCAATGCTTCTTGCTCAGCTGACTCCCGAGTATTTAACCTTATCAATTTTCCTTTTAGCTCTTAACATTCCGCTTTTTATTTACGGTATGAAAAAACAAGGTGTGCATTTTACCGTTTATGCCGTATATACCGTTGCAATTTATTCACTTTCTGCATATCTTATTACAGACGTTTTGCCTATTGACGTGAATTTTGCATCACCTCTTGCAGGTACGGATTTGCTTTTATGTGCTATTTTCGGCGGAATGATTTCGGGTATCGGTAGCGGTATGGCTATAAGATTCGGCGGCGCTATGGACGGCATCGAGGTTATGGCGGTAATATTTGCGAAAAAGCTTGGTATCACTGTTGGCACCTTTGTTATGATTTACAACGTAGCTCTTTATATAATATGCGGTTTGCTTATTAAAAGCTGGATTTTACCCCTTTATTCTATAGTTGCCTACGGTGCGGCTCTTAAAACCGTTGACTTTATCGTTGAAGGCTTTGACCGTGCAAAATGCGCAATGATAATTACAACAGAGCCTGACGACGTTTGCTGGATACTTACTGAAGCCTTTGAAAGCGGTATGACTCGAATTGAGGTTGTTGGTGGTTATTCAAACAAGCCTAAAACGATGATTTATTTTATAGTAAACAGATTTCAGGTTTCAAAGCTTAAGGACATTGTTCACGAAATTGACCCGGGAGCATATATCTCAATAAGCGAGGTTGCAGATGTTTTCACATCAAAGCATAGTGAAAAAGAATAATTAAAAGCTTAAAATTTGATATAAAAGCAAAAGAAAGCACCGACTGAGGGGACAGTCGGTGCTTTCCCGATACATAGTATAACACAATGTATCTCTTGAGGAGGGTTAGTTTCTAAAAAATAGAAACTAAGTACTTGTACTCGGGTGCGGCTCCTTTTCCAAGTACAAACGGATTATAACAACGGGATATTATATTAATGTTATATAATTATGAACAAATTGTTAACGAAAAGTGTTTCACGTGAAACAGTGCTCGTTTTACTCGTGTTGTAGTGAGGAGTGAGGAGTGTCGGGGCACTTCGTGCCGATTGTAAAGCTCACTGCGTTCGCCAAATGGCAAATGGCAAGTGGCAAGTGGCAAATTAAGGGTCTGCGACGGCAATTATATGCTATCGCAGACCTGTTTTTATTGTTAAAGTAAATTGATGCGAAGCTTTTCCTCCCTGTGCGAAGCATAGGGAGGGGGACCGTTCTTCAATAAAATAAAGATAACAGACAGTATATTCCGTGCGATATACTGTCTGTTATTTGTTTATTAATTCGGAACGGTGGTGGGTAGTTCTCTTACATCTTAGGTTTAGATGGATAGAAAAACTATTCATCCCACTTTTTTACCGCAGTAAAAAAGGAGGGTTGACCGACGCCGTCAGGCGTTGGTGGGTGGTATCCGACGTGAGATTTCGAACGTCGTGAAACCGTAGGTTTCATTGACACAAGCTTACCTTTTCAAAAAACAGCATACATTGTTTCACGTGAAACAGTTTAATTTGCAATTTTATATATTGCAACTATCAGACTTTTATGGTAAAATAGTACCATCGCTAAAAAGGAGTGCATAAAATGGACTTAAAAAACAAAGTTACAGACGGCGTTTCCAAGGTTAAAACCTATTGGAAAACACCTATGGCAGGTCGTTATATGACCTTCAAAGAAATTGCCGCATATTCAGGCGGTGGTATTGGTGCCTATATGATTATTACTATGGGCTCCGCTTGCTTGCTTTCATCAAATAACGTTTTGCTTTCAAGCGCATTGGGTATAGGACCTACAGATATGTACATAATGTACCTTATCGCAGTTGTTGCAAACATATTCCTTACAGGTGTTCGTGCGAATATCATAGATAACACGCGAAATAAAGCAGGTAAATACAGACCATATATCGTTACAATGGCGCTTCCCGCTGCTCTTGCATGTATTTTTACTGTATGGTTCCCGTATAATCAGCTTCCCGTATGGCTTGGAGAGGGTACTCTTTTCGGTAGAGATATCGCATATATTGCAAAGTGCGCTATCATTATGGTGTTTAACCTTCTGATTCATTTCTTCTACTATTTCTTCTATGATGCATACGAGAATCTTATCCACGTTCTTTCTCCCAACTCCCAGGAGCGAACAGACGTTGCATCTATAAAGAGTGTTGTTTATTCATTCGCTCCTACAGTTGTTAACTTGTTAACTCCTATTATTGCACAGCATTTATTCCATACAAACTCAACAGATATCCGTGTTTATAGATTCTTATATCCTATTCTTACGGTTGGCGGTCTTCTTCTTTGTATGGTTGTTTATAAGCATACTGAAGAAAAGATTGTTCAGGCAAGGACTCACGTTGTTCAGATCAGATTCTTTGATGCTCTTAAGGCGGTTGCAAAAAACAAGTATTTCTGGATTATCTCTCTTGCAGGCTGGTTAGGCTTCCTTGAGGCTTCATTCCTTAATATTCTTGCATGGCTTTATAACTACGCAGGTGCTTGTTCCGGTACTGAGTACGGTTTTATAACACTTGTTTATGGTAATGCATCTCTCTGGGGTATGATTCTTGCACCCTTCTGTATAAGAAAATGGGGTAAAAAGAGAGTTCTTATTGTAACAAACGCCTTTAATATATTATTTATTTGCTTGCTTCTTCCTCTTGTAAGGGATGTCGGCAACGTAATAATTTGGCTTGTTATGGGATGTATGTACTTTAATGCTCTTATGGGCTCATTTGCACATATCTTAAACCCTGCAGTTCAGGCTGATATCCGTGACTATCAGCATTACAAAACAGGGGAACGAATTGATGGTATGTTTGCTGCAGTAGCTACTATTGGTACTGTGCTTAATCTGGCTTTCTCAGCTGTTCTTCCGGTTGTTTATGAGAAAAACGGTATTACAGAAATAAACGCGAAGTTAGTTACATCAAGACCTGAAATTCTTAACAGATTGCTTGGAGACGGTAAAACCGTTGGTGAAATTCTTTCAGACCAGTTGGCAGCAGGACAGAATAACTACATAAACCCATATTCTGCTCTCTACGACCCTGACATTCTTACAAACTTACTTAAGGTTCTTATTCTTCTCTCCGTATTCGGTGCAATCATGAACGTTATTCCATATTTCTGGTATGACTTTAACGAAAGAAAACAGAAATCTGTTATCAGAGTTCTTAAAATAAGAGCAATGTTTGAAGACTACGGTAACGGCGTTCTTGATGACGGCTCTCTTGTTGAAGCAGTTGATATTATCCGTAATTCAAGAGAAATGGTATCTGCAGAGCCTAAGACCTTAGATAAATCTACTTATAAGTCTATTAAAGATAAGGCAGAAAGAAAAGCTGCTAAAAAGGCTTATATGGCTGATAAGGAGTATAACGAAGAAATTGAAATTGCCAAATTCGTTTGCGAAGAGCTTGATAAATTCTCATCAGTAGTAATGCAGAAAAAGGTTGATGAAAGCTCAAAAATTTACGCAAAGGGACTTAATGGTGTTCTTAGTGTAGAGATGAGCGAAATCAATGAGGCTATAAGAGAAGCTAAAGCATTACCTTCAAATACAAAAGAAGAAAAAGAAATCAGAAAGAATGCTATTGAAATAGCAAAAATAAGAAAAACAGCCCTTAAGGCTGCTAAAAAATATTTCAAAACACCTGATGAATTCGTTCAGCCCGATTTCGCAATTCTTGAAAAGTTCTTTGATATTGAAGACGAGTGCGACGATAAGCTTAAACCTCTTTATGATGAAAAGCGTCTTGCTAAAAAGCAGAAAGATGCTGCAAAGGTAAAACAGCTTGCACAAGAAATCAAAAAGGTTGAATCAGAAAGAAATGAAGCACGAAGAAACTCAAAAGCCGAGATGGATAAGCATGCTTTCTTCAACCGTGCTGCAAAGCCATACCTTGATGCAGATAAGCTTCTTAAGCAGAAGGAAAATTATAAGCACTTAGACGAGATTTCAAGTCAGTATGAGGAAGCAAAGGCTCGTTATGAAAAGGAATTAGCTGAAAAGGCTGCAGAGGCTGCACGTAAAGCAGCAGAAGAAAAGGCTTACGAGGAAAAAATCAAAGCTGAAAAAGCAGCAGCAAAGGCTAAAAAATAATTATAATTCTTTAAAAGAAAAATAAAGAGTTACTGTAAACAATAAAACAGGTCTGCGATAGCATTTATAATTGCCGTCGCAGACCCTTAATTTTTCATTATTCAATATTCATTATTCATCATTCATTAGCGAACGTAGTGAGTATTACAATTGCCAACGCAGTTCCGAAATTTGCCACTTGCCATTTCCCATTTGCCACTTAATTAAACGAAACTCGTGTGAAAAGCCTTTGAACCTCCGCTTGAAGTCTTTCAATCTCCTCTTTCGTAGCGGGTGAAGCACCGTCTACTAATTCCTTAGCGGTTTTTTGAGCCTCGTAAAGAATTCTTGTGTCTGTCATAAGGTTTGCAATTCTCATATCGGGTAAACCGTGCTGACGGGAGCCGAAAAAGTCACCGGGACCTCGTAATTCAAGGTCCTTTCGTGCTATTTCAAAGCCGTCAGAGGTTTTGCACATAATATCGAATCTTTCCTGAGCCTCGTCGTTTTGGGCATCTGAAAGAAGGATACAGGTGCTTTCCTCGGTACCTCTGCCGATTCGGCCTCTTAACTGATGAAGCTGAGAAAGACCGAAGCGCTCAGCATTTTCAATAGCCATAACCGTTGCGTTAGGCACGTCAACGCCAACCTCTATAACAACAGTTGAAATAAGAAGCTGAATTTCACCTGAGTAAAATCTCTTCATAACCTCATCCTTTGCCTTCGGCTTCATCTGACCGTGCAAAAGACCTAAGGTGCAATCGGCAAAATACGTGCTTTTAAGGTATTCGTAATATTCAGTCGCAGGAACAAGGTCGCTGTCGCTTTCCTCAACGAGAGGGCAGACGATATAGGCTTGTCTGCCAGCGGCGATGTTTTTTCTTATGAATTTATAAATTCTTTCGTGGTAGCTTGTGGGCACACAATACGTTTTTATAGGTTGCCTACCCTTCGGTAGCTCGTCAAGCACCGAAATATCAAGGTCACCGTAAATCATCATAGCAAGAGTACGGGGGATAGGCGTTGCCGACATAACGAGTGTATGGGGATTGTTGCCCTTACCCGAAAGAGCCGCTCTTTGCCCTACACCGAAACGGTGCTGCTCGTCGGTTATAACAAGACCTAAATTGCTGAATTCAACGTCATTTTGTATAACTGCGTGAGTGCCTACTACAATATCACATTCACCGCTTGCAAGCTCTTCTCTTATGATTCTCTTGTTTTTAGCAGTTACAGAGCCTGTAAGAAGCTGAATATTAATATCCTCACCAAAAAAGGCACAGAGTGTTTTGAAATGCTGATTGGCTAATACCTCGGTTGGTGCCATAAGTGCCGCTTGAAAGCCGTTTTTCACCGCATTATACATAATTGCTGCTGCAACCGCAGTTTTACCGGAGCCAACGTCACCCTGCAAAAGCCTGTTCATAGGCTTTTTTGATTTCATATCAGTAATTGCCTCAGAAACTGCCCTTTTTTGAGCGTTTGTAGGCTCAAAGGGTAGTGAATTATAAAATTCTTCAGTAAAATCCTTTTCAATAGGTGAAGATGTTCTGGTAGAACCTGAGTTTTTTTCTGTAAGAAGACCCATTTGCAAAAGCAAAAGCTCTTCGAAAATCAGTCTTCTTTTTGCGAGGGCAAGCTCCTCCTCGCTTTCGGGAAAATGCACAGCCTTAAGGCTTTCCCAAAAGCCCATAAGACGATATTTTTTAACTATATAATCGGGAATTATTTCGGGAAGCTGACCCTTTATTCCGTTAATTGCTGCTTCTGTAAATTTTTCAATTGTTTTTGATGGTAAAGCGGCAGTAGCCTTGTAAATAGGGCGTATTCTTTGCTTATCCAGAGATTTTTCAAATCTCGGCGAAAGCATATTTTTATTGCCGTATTTATCTAAAGTAATTTTGCCGTAAAAAAGATATTCCTCGTCTTCTTTAAGCTGGTCCTTTACGTATTTGTTGTTAAAAAAGGTTACGGGAATATAGTCACTGCCGTCGGCAATAACCGTTTTTACAAGAATTCTACCACCGTTAAGCTGAACAACTCTGGGATTTTCGGCAACGATAGCCTTGATGCAAACGTTTTCGTTGATTTCGCAATCTCTTAAGGCTTTTGTGTTATTCCAATCCTCGTAGGCTCTCGGGTAATTACGCAAAAGGTCGCCTACAGAGTAAATGCCTTGCTTGGCAAGAGTTTTAGCCCTCGCCTCACCGATGCCTTTTAAGAATTGTACCCGTGTATCAAAATCAACCAAAAAATTCACCTGCTTTCATATAGAAGTGGGAATAAAAACATTTAAGAATAGGGATAGGATTCACATCAAATTTACTTATTTGTTTCCACCATCTTCATACCTGTAAACCTCTGCCCGAAGGAGTTTGCCCAGGCTTCGCAATAAAGGGTGTAGTATGAAACGTTATTCTTTTCTCTGTATTTCTGAAAGAAATTGCACCAGATTACAGAGGGTATAGCAATAACGATATAATAAAGCGGTCCTAAAAGTAAGCATTGCCAGGTGTGGCCGTATTCGTGAATACGGGTGTTATAGCTCCAGGGGTTAGGCTCCTCGCCTCTGTCCTTCATAAAGATAAAAAGACCCATTGAAAGACCGCCTGCATTCCAAGGCAAATACACTATATAAGCGTAGCCGAATTTACTGTGACGTCTTTTTAAAATTTTAGTACAGATAAGGTAAGCTATACCGCCAACAATGTTTACGGGAAGACCCCATGTCCATTGAATAAGATAAAACAAAATATCCTTAAAAATATTTTTACCCTTTTTTGGTGGCTCTGTTACCGTAATATCAACGTTTTCAATTTTTTCAAGCTTTCTCATTTAATCAGCCTCCGAAATGAGCTGTTTAAGCTCTTCTTTTTTCTCAATAAGAATTATATATTCGCCATCTTCATTTTTTTCAAGAGGACGAGCCTCGCCCTCAGGGTCATTTTTTCCAAGCCAGGTGTTTTCAAGCCTGTAGCCCGAAAGAAGCTCACATCTTTCTCTTTCATAATCGGTAAGAATGACGTTGCCGTATTTATGCTTTGTTGCAATAGCGGCTCTTATCATAGTATGGTCATCCTTAGTCATTTTAAATCTTCTGAGCAAAAGCCATGCAATAAATGCGCTAAGCATAGGTAAAACTGAAATGCAAAGGCGAATACCCATCAGAGCAGAAGCGGATTGCTCGATATAAACGCCCTCGTTACCTGTAACAAGACCGAAATTCTTAAGAATTAATCCAACTGCAAAGGTCATAACACCGCCGGTAACCTGCTTAATCATAGTGTTAAAGGTACCGATAACGCCCTCACGGCGTCTGCCGGTGATAAGCTCATCAACGTCGGTAAGGTCAGGTAAAACGTTGTTTCCAACAAAGCCTAGACCACTCATACCGAAGGGGTAAAGCACCGCACCGCCTAAAATCATAAGAATAAGGGTGAAAAGGTAGCTTCCGCCCGGTTCAACGGGCTTTACGAATAAAGCGATACCCAAGCCGATTATCATAAAGGGCGTAACTATTGCACCGCATTTGCTTTTGCCCTTTTTCATTGTAAGAGCATAGTTGAGAGGGAAGGCAAGGGATTCGAAAATACCTGCAAAGGTGTTGAAAATAGGATAATATCTATAAAGATTTGCAAGGTAGGTTATATAATAAACGTTGGTTGTTGAGTAAAAGCTTCTTGCCATCTGCCAGAAGAAGGACATACAAAAATAATCTCTGAAGGATTTATTTCTGAATACCTGAACATATTCATTTATTGCAGATTTCAGGTCGAGAGGGGGAAGCTTTTCGTTAAGCGAGCTTGGCTCCTTGCAGGTTTTAAAGGTTGCAAAGATTGAGCAGGCGTAAACGATTGAAAGCACGATACCTGTAACTAAGAACGGAGCCTTTGAGTTACGGGAAAGCTCATCACCCGAGCCGAAAACGGAAAGGAATACGAGAAGAATAATATAAGAGGGAATCATACCTGTTGAGTTAAAAATATAGCTAACCGAGGTATATTGAGTTCTCTTGTTGTATTCGGGGGCAAGGGTAGGAAGCATAGCCGTATGAGGCACGTCTACCATTGTGTAAGCCGTTTTATAAAGAATATATGCGAAGGCATAATAAACAACGCAAATTGTTGGGTTCTCTTTGGCATCAAGACCGAAGGAATTCCAAAGCATTGTATATGATATAACAAGGGGCGGAATACTCCAGAGGAGGTATCTTCTGTGTCTGCCGTATTTTGACCTTGTTCTGTCGGTAATAAGACCCATAAGGGGATCGTTTATACCGTCCCAAATGGTAGCAATCATTACGATAAAGGTTGCATGGCTGATATCCATACCAACAACGTTTGTAAGGAAAACGGTAAAATACATACTTATTATGTAGCCACCGCCACCCATAAAAATATTAGCGAAGCAATATTGAATCATAGGTAAAACGCTTTCGGAAAACTTACCCTCGATACCTATAGCTTTTTTAATTCTCTCACCCAAAATAATCACTCTTTATTTATAATTTTTTAAGTATTCCTTGTAAAATACAACTGAATTTGCAATGCTCTCTAAGGAAATATGCTCGTTTTCGCTATGGACGCTTGCAAATTGCTCGTCATTCATTTCAATAGGGGCAAAACGGATAACGCAGTCACAAATTTCGCAAAGATGACGGGCATCCGTGCCTGCAGGTAAAATATACGGTGCAGGAATAACGTCGGGGAAAATCTGCGAAATAATCTTTTTTGTATATGCGAAAGCCTTGTGATTTAAATCGGCAGGCTTAAAATATTCGTTATTTTCTGCGGGCACTAATTCAATGCCGTATTTATCGGCAATTTTTTTGATTTCCAATAAATCCTTTTCTAAATCCTTATCGTCAACGCAACGGATGAAAGCCTTTGAATAGCAATGCTTTTCCTCTTTATTCATACTGATATCGTTAAATGTGCAGGTGGTGCCTACCATAGACCCCGCCTGAGCATTAATTTTCGGCATAACCGTTTTTAAAAGACCGCCAAAGCACCAAAGATTTGAAAAAAGAAGCCTCATAACAAAGGGCGTATAGGGTGCCAGATGAGTAAACATAGCTTTAACCTGTGGATGAAGCCTTGTTATAAAAATATTTTTCGTGTTTACCTCGGTAATAAAAGCACTCATTCTTGCAACAGGGGTGTTTTTGTTTGCCGCAAGACCCTTGTGACCGCCACCGTCCTTTGCGTAGCAGTTTAAGGTATATCTGCCTTTTTCGTGGACTGCCATCATAGCGCAGTTGCTTTTAATCATCGGTAGGGGTGGCGAAATAATAGCACCGCCCTCATCAAGCACCGTTTCAAAGGTGATATTGTTTTCTTTAAAATACTTTAAAGCCTGGGGGATACCGTCACCGCCGATTTCCTCGTTATGAGAGGATGCGATATAAACGTTACATTGGGGAATAAAGCCTTCCTCAAGCAATTCCTCAAGTGCGGAAAATTCAGCGAAAAGGGGAGTTTTTGTGTCAATAGTGCCTCTGCCCCATAAATTGCCGTCAAAAATCTCACCGCAAAAGCCGGGATGAAGCCATTCACCCGTAGCCTCAACAACGTCGTGATGGCTCATAATCATAATGTTTCGGCTTTCGTCCTTGCCCTTTAGCTTGTATACCCAACAGTCGTCACTAAAAATCATTTTTTCGGTGCTTTTATGTATTAAGGGGAAAAGCTCCTCCATAACCTGACGAAGCTTTTTGAATTCGGTATCGTCAAAGCTACCATCAACGGAAACAGTTTTACATTTAATCATTTCAGAGAGCCTCAAGGCGTATTCCTCTTGCTCTTTTTCTGTTTTATGCTGCGGTCTTTGTGATAGCTTCGGTGCTTTTACTTTAGATTTTATTGCGTTGATAATTAAAACAAGAATAAAAGCAACTAAAACTATACCGCAAACAATGAGTATTTCCTTCAATACCTCACCCCGTTATTTTCAGAATATAATTATACATAATAAATATATCACTTTTTGAGTAAATAAACAAGGGATAATATATTGTATATAAAAACAGAATTAGTAAAAAAAAGAAAAAAGCTTCTTGCTTTTGGTATTTTACTGTGATAAATTAATTGTATTGGTATATTGGGTGTGAGGTATTAACCCAATATAAAATGAAAAATTTCTTTGAAAGGGTTTTTTGAATGGAATTTTTAAGGGCTATTTTAGCTTTGTTTTTAGCATTTTTCTCTGTATTCAACGTTTTTGACGGTCCAAGCCATGTGCAACGTCCCCAGTCAACAAAAAGCTTTGAATACCTTGAATATCCTGCGGAAGCAGTAAAATCTCCCGGTGAAGCAGGGCTAAAGCTAAGCGAGTTTTTAAGCCGAGCCGATGACGACGGTGACGAGCTTTACGTAAACGCTCAGGGCTATCAGGATATTTGTGGAATAATTAAGTCCCCGTATTTTAAAGCTTTCGTTGAAGGAAAATCAATTCCCGTATACGGCACAACGGTTTTTGTCGGTGAAACTCAAAAGGGTGCTCTTCACTCCTTCTGCGAAATTTATATAGATACTACCCAATATGAGTTTGTAGAGTTTCAGCTTAATGCAAAGGACTTTTTCATTAATGAATTAAACGTTTTCCCCTCAACAGCAAAAATGGAAACTATCTTTGAGGGTAGCACCGTTAATATGCGCATTACCGATATCGGCACGTATACCTTTGTATTCAACGGAAACGACCAGGAGCACGGCTTTACTCTTTTTGTAAAAGAGCTTGTTGACGAAGAGGCTGAAATTATTGAATTAGAAAGACAATACGGCATAGAAAACGTTATTGTTGTTGAAAAGGGTCTTCACAAAAGCCCTTGCTATAATTTCTACGGTAGCAATAACAAGGTTTATTATCTTAAACGCGGTGCATATCTTCTTGCAGAGCATAAATACGATATCAATAGCGAAGCAGACGATATGCAGGATACAAGCAAGCAGGATACTGCTGAAATGAATGCAGGTCAGTTGCCCTTAGGTCTTACCCGTATACCGTTTTTGAATTTCAACGTTTGTAATAACGTAAAGCTTCTCGGAAATGGCGTTATTGACCTTTCTCAGCTTGACAGACGTGAAAGACGAGGCATTGTATTCGCATACAGTAATAATATTGAGGTTGACGGTATAAAAATTATAAATCCGCCCGAGTGGTCTTTTATCACCTATGACTGCGAAAACGTAACGATTAAAAATGTTGATGTTTTCGGCTACAGACAGAATTCAGATGCTTTTGCAATATGCAATACGAGAAATGCAACTATTGAAAATTCATTCTGCCGAAGCGGTGACGACCTTTTCGACGTTAAAACCGCAGGCGGAAGAGCAGAAGCAATAAGTAAAAACATTACGTTTTCAAATTGTACCGCATGGAACGGTAAAGCAAGATGCTTCGGTATATGCGGTGAGGTTGAAAAGGATATTCAAGACGTAACCTTCAGAGATTCAACCGTTATTTTCCACGACGCAACCTGGGATTTAAACAGAATTCCCGCTATTGCTATCGTTGTTGAAAATCAAGGAGGAAGCATTTCAAACGTTACCTTTGAAAATATGGAAATATATAAGGCGCACGGTAGAGCAATCGGTTGCCTTATTTATAACAGTGCTATAGAGAATTTCAACATTTCAGATATTGTTTATAAAAACATAACGTATAATTCAGCTCAGCCTAATAAAATTGCTTCAAACGGAAAAACAACAAATAAAATTTCCGCAACCTTTGAAAACGTTTACGGAAACGGAAGTAAATTAACATCGTTAGATAGTAAGAATTTCGAATATGACCAATACGCGACGATAACGGTGAAGTGAAGCTCGCTACTTTTGCAAATTGGAAATGGCAAGTGGCAAGTGGCAAATTAAGGGTCTGCGACGCAATTAAAAGCTTCGCAGACCTGTTTTTATTGTTAAAGTAAATTGATGCGAAGCCTTACCTCCCTGTTTGCGTTAGCAAATAGGGAGGGGGACCAAAAGCTTTGCTTTTGGTGGTGGGTAGTTCTCT
>JAZNVT010000036.1:0-14350 GCA_045592945.1 Acutalibacteraceae bacterium
GCCACCGGGGCCACCGCCACCACCGTAAAACGGCGCAGAGTGCTGAACGTGACCTGTATATATGTCCTGACAGTCGGCAATATCCTGCATCCATTTGCGATACATTTTTTCCGCATCGAAGCAGGTCATTACCACATCTGCGGTCAGCTGACCGTCACCTGTGTAGCCAAGGCGCTCCCTGTGGGGGCAATCCGAGGGCACACAGCCGTGAACGTTACTTTGCTGTGTTCTTATGTAGGCATCAAAAATCCATTGAAGTGTATCATTTGATGACCTGAACTTGACAATGGGCTTCATATCAGTATGACTCACACGGTATTCCTTCACCTTTACCCTGCCGAGCACGTCAAAGTAGCGTGCACCGTGCCAGGTAAAACGGGGATAATATTCCTTGCATTTGTTATCGTGCACAAAGGTGTCCTTCTGCATACGGAATTCACCGCCTGCAGAATGGAAAGCAAGGCTTCCGTCCTCATTTAATTCTTCTGCATAACGAATTGTGCAGGGCTCGCTGATATAAGCATCGTCAATGAATTCTATTACGGGATATCCCGAAATGTTTTCACCAACGTCATATATTGCGTAATCACCTTTTTGGAAAATGCATTTCGGCTTTAATTTTCTAACAATTCTGTCGGGTGTAAAATCCGCCTCGTTAAGCACTGAAACGGGGGCTTTAACAGCCGTTACCTTGTCCCAATTTTCTATAGAATAAGAGGTATCCGAAAAATCGTAGTAACCGAGTCTTGCATCCTGGTCTTCGCCGTAATATACGCTTGCTCTTTTAACGTAAGATTTTGTATATTTAAGGGCTTCATCACTCTTGGCGATTGTTTCTCCGCCCTGCAAAAGCTTAAAGCAGAGCTTAAGCTTGCCGTTACCGTAAGGCAATACCCACTCGTTAGGACACTCCTTTTGAGCATACCAGCCGCCTCCGATATGGAAAACGATTGTGTTTTCACCCTTTTTCAAAAGCTTTGATACATCTATTCTCTCATAAAGAATTCGTTGTGTCATTTTATTGAAAATAGGATATGCCATGCTTGCGGTATACATTTTTTCAAAGTTAGTCCAAGCAGGTGAAAGCACCTTATCGGTTGCTTTTTTACCGTTAACATAAACATCGCAGTAACCAAGCCCCGTAACGAAAAGCTCGGCTGGCGCTTTTTTATTTACGTTGAAATCACAACGGACAATAACAGCCTCTGTTTCGTCACCGAATTCAACCCATTCTGCATCATCAAAAACAAGGTTAAGATTGTATTTTATATATCTTTTACCGTCTCTTTCGTAAGAAACGTTTTCGTGAGGAAAGCCGTTTTTATGAAAGAAATCCAGATAGTCAGTTTTACTTTCGGCAACTATATTTTCAGCATTTAATTCTTTTGCATAAGACTTTAAATCCTTTAAAATTTCGCTGCCTATTTCAAATCTTCTGTAATCCTTTTTAACGGCAATTCTTGAAATCTCAAATTCACCCTTACCGTTATCATATAAGCTACCGCAGCCTACAACCGTATCTTTGACAGCACAAACAACGTGAACACCTTTTTCATCACGGCTGTCTTTTACGAAAGAGGGCTTTTCGCCCCCTTCACCGCAAAAAACCTCACGTCTTACGGAAAGAACATCTTTAAAATATTTATACTTATTATCAATTTTTATATATTTGACAATACTGTTTCTTGCCATAATCAATCCTCTGCCTTTTTAGGTGCTATGATAAAGTTAAAGGTAAGCTCTTTTGATGCATCTATGCAATACTCGGGAAGTGTAGCAGGGCCACAGCTACCTGTACCCGTGCCTCTTGAATGACCGTCGATAGTAACGAAGGTTGTACCCTGATCACAAACGTCTTCTCTGTGGTCTGCTTTAACGAGAAGGTCCTGAGTATAGTTATGCACGTTAAAGTTGAATTTCTTATCAGAATAAATCTGAATTTCTTCACCCTTACCGTTTTTAAGAATAAGGAACGAAACGTCTGAATGGTTTGAGTTGTCCTGAGGACGAATGTATGCTTCGTGCTCATCCTCAACGAATGATTTATAAAGACCGATAGGTGCGTGAGCATTAAAGTCGTTATAATTTTCCATTCCGCCTCTGCCGAAATATTCAATTTCGTTAAATTTCTTGTCAGCCTCAAAGGTAAGACCTAAACGGGGAATGTCGTAGAAATGCTCCTTGCTACCTTCATCAGGTGCCATAGCAACCTCAATATCAATAACGCCGTTTGCACCGATAATATAAAGGATATTTGCATTAAATAAGACATCCTCTTTACCGTAAATGCTTACGTACTGACTAACTGAAGCGATACCGCCCTTAACCTCTGCACTGAAATCTTCAAGAACAACTTTAACATCGTTAAGACCGTGTTTTTCCCATTCATCAAGATTCCAACGGTCATTATCAACGTGGGCTCTTGCAATATTTATAAGGAAGCCCTTATGCTGAACGGGTGCTTTATTAAGAACAGAAACACCGTTTGCTTTATAGGAAAGCATTTCGCCTGTTTCCTCAGAGAATTCAATGGCACCGTTTTCATATTTAACTGTAAGAACCTCGTTTTCAGAGGTAACGGAAATTTTACCTGTTGTTAATACGGGCTGGTCGAAGGGTGCTTCAGAGAGAATTAACTGCTCTGTTGCAATCTCAAAATCACCGTTAAGGTAAGTAAGATTAAGGAAGGTATTTTTACCGTAATCAACCTTAGGTAACTGAAGCTTATAGGTTGCATCCTTTTCGGGAGCAATATCCGTTAAAAAGCTGCCACAGTTAAGAGTAACGCCGTTTTCCTGATATTCCCAATAAACCTCAATACCCTTTGAGGAAAGGAAACGGTTTGTGTTTACAATAGTGAGCTTATTACCTGAAAGGCTACGAACTCTTAAGGGTCTGTAGCAATTTTTCATTTCATAAGCACCTGTGTGAGGGGTACGGTCGGGATAGAAAAGACCGTCAACACAGAAGCAACCGTCGTGAAGAAGCTCACCGTGGTCACCGCCATAGGTATATTGATATTTATATTTATCGCTACCATCGTGAAGAACTGAATGGTCTGCCCATTCCCAGATACAACCACCCATAAAGATATCGTCAGAGAAGAAAATCTGCATATATTCCTCAAGAGCACCGGGGCCTACGCCCATTGCGTGACAGTATTCACAAAGATAGAAGGGTACTTCTGTATACTGCTTACCGCGTTTTCTTCTCTGGATTTTTTTCATATCATCCTGATGAGTATACATTTCTGAGAAAACGTCGTAATGGTATCTCTTTGTTCTGCAAACGCCCTCGTAATGAACGGGAATATCTGTTAAGCTTTTAAGCATTTTGTAGCACTTATCGTGGCACTTGTAGCCCCAGGACTCGTTACCTAAGCTCCACATAATAATTGAGCCGTGAGTACGGTCGCGGAAATACATTCTCTTGACTCTGTCCATATATCTTGGTGCCCATTTCAAATCGTGACTTATAGCACCGCCCTCACAGCCTAAATCCCAGATACCGTGAGTTTCAATATCAGCCTCGTCAACAACGTAAAGACCGTAATGGTCGCAAAGCTCAAGGAAGAACGGGTCAGGAGGATAATGAGAGGTACGAACGCAGTTTACGTTAAATTCCTTCATTAATTTAACGTCCTTTTCAAGAGAAAGAAAATCCTCAGCATAGCCCTTTGTTTCGTGGGTATCGTGGTGGTTAACGCCTTTTAATTTAACCTTTTTATCATTGAAATAGAAAACTGCATCTTTAATTTCAATATGCTTAAAACCGATGTACTGACGGATTGTCATTACCTCATTATCGCCCTTTGTAAGTGTGAGGTACAACTCATAAAGGCGGGGAATTTCTGCACTCCACTCTTCAACCTTAAGGTTTTTAAGAGAGAAGGAAAGCTTCTTTGCACCGTCAACGGTTCCAGACGCAACAACGCTTTCACCGTCGCACAAGGTAGCGGTCAGCTTAATATCCTTAAGACCGCCCTTGATTTCGGCTTCTATATCAAGGTTGTATTTCTTTCCGTTTTTCTTTGCAATTGCCTGAAAATCGTTTATGTATGTTTTTTCGTAGGAATAAAGAAGCACGTCACGGAAAATACCGCACTCTCTGAACATATCCTGCGCTTCAAGATATGAGCCTGTACACCATTTGAAAACAACGGCAACAATCTCATTTTCGCCTTCTTTAAGATATTTTGTAACGTCAAATTCATAAGAGTTGTGAGCTGCTTCACCGTAGCCTACAAACTCACCATTAACGTATAAATCAACGCAGGATGCGATACCAAGGAAGGTAAGAATATAGTTCTTATTAAGGTTATCGATATTTATAAATTTACGGTAAACACCGCAAGAGAAATCCTCGGGAAGATACGGGGGCTTTACGCCCTGCTGATAAGGAAGACCAAAAACTCTTGGGTCAAAGCTGTAAGGACAGTTAATATACTGTGGCTCCTCGTAGCCTGTTCTTTGCCACGTAGACGGAACGCTGACCTTATCGAATTTAATTTTCTTTGTATCAATAATATCGGGTAATTTTGATTTCTTTTTATAATATTTAAAATCCCATTCGCCTGAAAGAACGGTTACAACATCACTGTTGAAACGTTCTGTTTTGTAGCAGGCATTTTTTGCATCTTCTTTTTTTGAATGAGGGATAGCGTATGCTCTTGGAGCTAATCTTCCCTCTTCCATTATTTCGAAGGTACAATGGTTAAGCTTGTTGATTGTATATTTCATTTTACATTCCTCCGTCAAAGGGTGAAAGCTTCACCGCTTCGCATATTAAATTTATATTACCATAGTAAGAAAATCTTTTCAATTAAAATAGAAAATATATTCTAAAAAGTTATCGCATTTATAATCATAATGTGGTAAAATATAGCTACAAATTTTCAGGAGATTAAAATGAGTATTCAAGAAGAGCATTTAACGGGTGTCGTTGAAGAAATCACCTTTCAGAATGACACTAACGGCTGGACAGTGCTTGACATTTCATCTGACGACGATTTGATTACCGCCGTAGGTGTTATGCCCGGTGTTTGTGCCGGCGAAACCTTATCCCTTACAGGTAGCTTTACAATTCATCAGTCATTCGGCAGGCAGTTTAAGGTAACTGCCTTTTCTCGCTGTATGCCCGAAACAACGGAGCAGATTTTTAAATATCTCTCTTCAGGCGTTATAAAAGGAATAGGGCCGAAAAAGGCTATGATGATTGTTGAAAAATTCGGCGCAGATACTCTTGAAATTCTTGAAAACAGCCCTGAAAGATTAAGCATTTTAAAAGGCATTTCCGAGGAGCAGGCAAAGGCAATCGGCATTGATTTCAAACGTCAGTTTGCTATGAGGGCGGTTATGCTCGGTCTTGAAAAATACGGCTTTACTCCTGCGGAATGCGTGAGGATTTTCAAAAAGCTTGGCGTAGATGCAGTAAAGCTTGTAGAAGAAAACCCATACAGACTTTGCGGTCTTAATATCGGCTTTTCTTTTGAAAGAGCCGAAACCATTGAAGAAAAGCTACCTAAAAAGCCGCAGCCCGACCACCGCATAAGAGAGGGCATTATTCACGTTGTGCGCCATAACTCAACCGCTATGGGTCATACCTGCATACCGAGAGAAAAGCTTCTTAAGCCTTGTGCAGATTTCCTTAACATAACTCAGGATGAGGTTGATATTGCTCTTGACACAATAATTTCTGCCCAGCATTTAAAGGTTGCAGAGCTTGACGGAAAGGAATTCGTATTTTTACCCACCTCATTTTTAGCAGAAAAGAAAATTGCAAGCAGAATATGCGTTGTTGCAAACTATCCCCCACCCGTTGCACCCCGACTTGCTGACTGGATAGACGATATTGAAAAAGCGAATGATATTAAATATGAGGAGCAACAAAGGCTTGCTATTGCAACCGCCGCTAAAAAAGGTCTTTTAGTTTTAACCGGTGGCCCCGGTACAGGTAAAACGACTACTATTAAGGGTATTATCAAGATTTTTAAATTCCAAGGGCTTGAAATATCACTTGCCGCCCCAACGGGCAGAGCCGCTAAAAGAATGAGCGAGGTTACGGGAATGGATGCAAAAACCATTCACCGTCTTTTAGAGGTGGAATGGGACGAGGATGACAAGCCTTATTTCAGAAGAAATGCTCAGAACCCTCTTGATTGCGATGCACTTATTCTTGATGAGCTTTCAATGATAGATATTCACCTTTTTGCAAATCTTTTAGAAGCACTTCCTATGGGATGCAGGCTTATTCTCGTTGGTGACAGCGACCAGCTACCCCCTGTAGGCTCGGGTAACGTGCTTCAGGATTTAATAATTTCAGAAATGCTACCCGTTGTAAAGCTTACTCAGGTTTTCAGGCAGGCTCTTGAAAGTAAAATAATCACAAATGCCCATAAAATAGTTGTTGGTGAAATGCCTGACCTTAAAAACGACGGCAAGGATTTCTTTCATATGGAAAGACCTAACCCGTTTTTAACCGTCCAGACTGTTGTTGAGCTTTGCAAGGACCGTTTACCTACCGCTTACGGCTGGGACCCGCTTTCAGATATTCAGGTAATTTGCCCCTCAAGAAAGGGCGAAACGGGAACAACAAATCTTAACAGATTACTGCAAGCCGCCCTTAACCCGCCTGACGAAACAAAAAATGAAATTACTGTTGCAGGGCAGATTTTCAGAACGGGCGACAAAATTATGCAGATTAAAAACAATTATAATATTGAATGGGAAAGCAAGGACGATAAGGGTACGGGAATTTTCAACGGTGATATAGGAATATTAAAAAAGGTTGACTCGAAAGCCAACGTTGTTACCGTAGATTTTGACGGCAGAGAAACTGTTATACCCGGCGAATATTTAAGTGAATTAGAGCTTGCTTACGCAATTACCGTTCATAAAAGTCAGGGTAGCGAATTTAAAGCGGTTATAATACCCGCTATAAATATCGTGCCGAATCTCGCATACAGAAATCTTTTATATACGGCAGTAACGAGAGCAAAGGATATGCTTATTACCGTAGGCTCTGCAAATCAAATCGAAGCAATGACCTATAACGACAAAAAAGCAAAACGCTATTCAGCGTTAGCACATTTTCTTAAAGAAAACTAAATAAATATAAGAAAAGTGACGGAGAAAAACTCCGTCACTTTTTGATTTTTATCGAAAGATATTAATAATACTTATAAAACAACTATACCTTCCTCTACATATAACGTCTGTCCTTCGTATACTATAGGACCTGTATACCAAATCGGAACAACACCGTTTTCAACGTATATGTAATAACCGAATTGCTGTATAATACCTGTGAAGTCCCAGGCTATATCGCCGTCCATATATAAGCAAACGTTGTCGCCAAGCATAATTATACCCTCATAATCAGGCATATATACACCGCCGACTATAAGATAGCTTTCACCCTCAAATTCAACAAGACCAATATATTCTGAAGGCACAACACCATTTTCTACGTATATGTATGTATCTTCAAGCTCTATAAACCCTGTATAATTCCAATTAAGAACACCATTTTCTATGTAGAAAACCGCACCGTTATACTCTACAATACCGCTGAAATCCCAGGCAACTACACCACCGTAGGTGTAGTACCATACGTCGTAATAATTCACAAGAGTATCACTGTTCCAATTAAGAACACCGTTTTCTACGTAGTACCATATACCGTTGTAATTAGTAAGAGTAGTCTGATTCCAATCAAGATAACCGTTTACAACGTAAAACCAAATACCGTTATATGGTGTAAGACCTGTGTAGCTGCCGTCGAGAACACCGTTTGTTACGTAGAACCACTCACCACAATAAGCGGCAAGACCGGTATAACCCCAGTCAAGAATGCCACCGTTCACGTAGAACCATGTATCAAACTGATTTACAAGACCAGTATAGCTCCAATTGAGAACACCGTTTTCTACGTAAAACCAACTATCAAACTGGTTTACAAGACCTGTATAATTCCAATTTATCTGACCATCTTCAATATAGTACCAAACATAATCGTATTCAATCAAACCGTTGTAGTAATAATCAATCCTGCCATCAAACATACACTTCCATTCCCCTTCAACCAAAGCAAGCGTATGTGCAGGAGCTTCTTTTTGAGGTTTCATTACTACAGGTACTACTGCGGTGTTAGGGAGTTGCGATATTTTTGCAACCAAATAATTCTGACCAACCGATAAAGGATTCTGTTGTTGAAAATACACATTATAGTAATAACACTCAGGGATTATCACACCGTTTGCATCTTCTAACCAACCATTAGCTTTATCAAAGTAATATATCTTTGAAGTTCCATCAGCATAATTGAAAGTTACCGACGAACCATCGGGCAACAAGTCATCAAGACCGTATTCCACATACCCTTTTTCTGCACTCCATCGGCAATATGTGTTTTCATATAGCACCATCTCTTTTGATAAACCTATATCAAATGAGATTAACGGGTTGTCTGCCGTTGTCATATAAACAACCGTACTCAATTCGCCCATAGAAATTGTAACAGAAAACTCGTTCCCTGCAACTGGTTCATATGTATCGCCATAAGTATATCTTATGTGATGATTAAACCTATTATTATATTGGTCATACCAACCTAATCGCGCACCATCATAGGTATATGCTACGATTCCACCTGTTTTATCAGTAAAAGTTATTACATTTCCATGGCGTTCTAAATCAAATACATAACTGCTCTCCCCTGCACCTTGGGGGGAGCTGTAAATAATATTACTCACAAGAGCAACGTTCATAGCTGAATAAGGATTTTCTACAATCGTTACGGGTACTTTACAATAACAACCCAAGTAAGAAACCTCTATCTCATGCTCACCAACGTCCCAATTATAATAATTTATAGCGTCAAAAGACAATTCGTATCTTTGTGGCAAAGAATTACCGTTACAATCATAATACTTATCAGATGTGTCATAATAATCCATCGGTGAAGGACTCTTTTTATAATAATTAACGCTTGTACCATCCGTATAATTAACTGTCAGGAAAGAATTATCACTTATAAAAAGCCAATACGAATACAAAAATATTTTATAGTTCATACCGTAAGTTATATATGAACCATCAACATTTTTATACAATACTATAGGTTCGCTTAATGTGTAAGATATTGACTTCACCTCTGAAGTTTCCGCTGATACCGTAACATCTGTGCAAACGAAAATTGTAAACACTAACACTAACGACAAAAACAAACTTAAACTTTTTCTCATATTTACACCTCATAAAAAATATTTAGCGAAATTAAACCGAAAAAAATATAAAGAAAAAACTCGGCTGACTTTTTGTTTTATGTGTATTTTTTTACACGTTTAAGCCGCTGCTTCAACAAGCGTTGCAACACCATTTACAACGTTATATGTTTGACCCTCGTACTTGACTACTCCAGTATAATTCCAGTGAAGTGCACCATTTACTACATAAAACATAGCACCACAATATTCAGTAATGCCGGTATAAGATTTGTCAACAGTACCGTTTGAAACATAATAATAGAGATCTATCACCTTATTGGGTTCTGTTCCCGGCACAGTGCAAACAGCAAGGCCTTGATAGTCCGTTGTCAAAATACCATTTGTTACGTAATAATATTTTCCTTTATTCACAAAAATGCCGGTTTTTTCCACTGTAGCGCCATTAATAAAATAATAATTAACGCCATTATACTCAACTAAACCGGTATACGCCGTATTAAGCTTATTATTTACAATATAATAATACGTGCCATTATCATAATAAACAAATGTCTTAGTATAATCACAAACGCCTTTTTCATAATACGTATTTTGCCAGAGAATATCTTTTTCGGTGAATCTACTTCGTTCAACGTAATATTCTAAATCTCCGACCTTACAACCGCCGGTATGGCCAAGATTGATTGTGCCATTGTTAACGTAATATAAACCGTCATTATATTCAACAAAAAAGGTTTCCTTCAACACCCTACCATTTTCAATAACAGAAACGTAATTATTTCCCTTGGGATTGTAGAATCCGGTGTAATCCTCACAAACAACGCCGTTTTCTACGTAATAATCCTTGTAAACTCCTTCAAGACTGCTATCAAACCTACCAAAATTAAATGCACACAATTTGCCGTTGTATTCAACAATTTCTATGCCTTTACTAACTTCGCCGTTGTTATATAATATTGTTTCTCCGTTTTCTTCAAACAGACCGCTATATGGTTTAGCAACACCGTTTTTTATCTCATACAATTTTTTATTATATCTCAAAAAGCCGCTATAATTTTTATCTACGTATCCATTTTGTACGTAATAGGCAACTCCGGCTATATCAGCTGCTATTCCGGTATATGACCAAAGTATTTTGCCACCGGAAACATAAAATAAATCATCTTGGTATTGGGCTATTCCGCTGTAAGCATTATAAAGCGCACCACTACGCATATATCGCCATTCGTTATTATAGAAAACAATGCCTGTGTAATCACGAATAACCATACCCTCTTCTACATAATACACGTTATTATTAAGGCTGATAACACCCGTATACCAAGTGGGAACAACACCGTTTTCAACGTAAATGTAATAACCGAATTGCTGTATAATACCCGTGAAGTCCCAGGCTATGTCGCCGTCCATATATAAGTAAACGTTATCACCCTGCATAATTATGCCCTCGTAGTCAGGCATATATATACCGGCAACTATAAGGTAGCTTTCGCCCTCATACTCAACAAAGCCTACGTAATCTATGAGCATAACGCCGTTTTCTATGTATACGTACATATCTTCAAGCTCTACAAAGCCGGTATAGCCCCAATTAAGCACACCATTTTCGATGTAGTAAATTGCACCGTTATACTCTACAATACCGCTGAAATCCCAGGCAACTACACCGTTTCTTGTATAAAACCAAGTATCGGCATAATATACTAAAGTACTGCTGCTCCAATTGATTTGACCGTTTTCTACGTAGTACCATATACCGTTGTAATTAGTAAGAGTAGTCTGATTCCAATCAAGATAACCGTTTACAACGTAAAACCAAATGCCGTTATATGGTGTAAGACCTGTGTAGCTGCCGTCGAGAACACCGTTTGTTACGTAGAACCACTCACCACAATAAGCGGCAAGACCGGTATAACCCCAATTAAGAACACCACTTTCAATATAGAAATAATAACCGTTATACTCTGCAAGACCGGTGTAATTCCAGTTAATTGCGCCATTTTCAACGTAGAACCATGCATCAAACTGATACACAAGCGTAGTCTGAGACCAATCGAGGTAACCGTTTACAACGTAAAACCAAGCACCGCAATATTCGGTAAGACCTGTATAGCTACTGTCAAGCTCACCGTTTGTTACGTAGAACCACTCACCGCAATAAGTGGCAAGACCGGTATAGCCCAAATTAACAACACCATTTTCTACGTAAACGTAGCTATCATCAGCTTCTACAAGCCCTGTATAACTCCAATTAACAATACCGTTTTCTACATAGAACCATGCATCATTGTAATTTACAAGGCCGGTATAGGTATAATCCGGAACCTCATCATAAACGTAAATCCATTGGTCATTTATGTATTTAAGAGAGGGACCGTCAATTTTAGCAAAGTGAATTGTATCATTTGCAAAAACTTCTCTGCTCCCTTCGTTAAGCTCCAACCACTGATTTTTGCTACCTGCATAGTAAACGTCTGTCAGGTCATAGCATTCACTGAAAGCGGTGAAATTAACGTTTTTTATGCTTTCGGGTAAATAAATTGAAGTCAAATTTGAGCAATGCCTAAATGCTGCCATTTCTATACTTGTTACGGTATCAGGAATTTCCATTGACGTAAGTGCACCGCAATAGGCAAACATTCCAATACTGATTTTTGTTATATTTTCGGGAAAATCAACCGACGCAAGCCGATAACAGCCTGAGAAAACAAACGCACCTATATCAGTTACGCTATCGGGAATAACTACCGATGTAATATTAGTACATTCATAAAAGGCTTCATCAGCTATAGAAACTACGCCATCGGGAATAATATATTCTCCGCTTTTTTGTGACGGTACTCTTATTAACGTTTTTTCATCGGCACTAAACAATACGCCGTCAATACTCTTATAAACAGTATTATTTTCATCAACGTAAATATTAGAAAAACTATTACTGTCAATAGCAGTATCAGCAATGCTTGTTACTGTAGCAGGAATTATATAGTCACCACTTTTTTTAGCGGGAACATAAAGTAGCTGTGTTCCGTCTTCGCTTAACAACACACCATCAACGCTTTTATACACACTATTATTTTCATCAACTGTTATTTCTGAAAGATTCACGAAATCACTCCAAAAAAAGTTATCAATACGTGTTACACTTTCAGGAATAACTAACGAGGTTACGCCGTAGCACTTTTCAAAAGCATAAGATGCTACACTTATACTTGTAACAGGGAGCCCCTCATAAATAGCGGGAATTATAAGTTCGCCCTCTGCATTTGCATCACAAGCGACAACGCTGTATGAAAGTCCGTCAGTATTCAATTCGAATTTCAAGTCATTTTCATTTGCCGCTGATGCTGTAACAGATGCGCCTACAAAAATTGCAAGCACAAGCATTAACGACAAGCTTAAGCTCACCAATCTTTTCATAATTTCAACCTCCATTTTAATTTAGTAAAATTATATCAAAATTTTCTATAAAAGTAAATAATTTATATAAATATTACCATAATCGCAAATAATAATTATATTACCTTTATTTATATAATGACAATTTCGCAAAAAGACTTCGCTTTTTTTATGACATTTCAAAAACTTTGTAGCTTCCCACAAAAGTTACCCTTGTTTGTTGGTAATTTTGACGTTTATAAGTATTTTTTATTAAATAAAACAAACAGATTATTATATTGAGAATTAAATCAAAGGCTTTCCAACCTTATTATATGACAATTCGTCATATATGTCAACCTGCAAATATGACACAATGTCATTAGGTGATTTTAATGAATAATAATTTAAAAAAGCTTCGTAAAGAAAACGGCTTAACTCAATTGTCCTTACAAATGAAAACGGGTATTGAACAAGCCCTGCTGTCAAAATATGAAACCGGTGACAGAATACCGCCTACAGAAACCCTTGTGCTTCTTGCTGAATTTTACAATGTCAGTATAGATTACATTCTTTGCCGTACAGATAACCCTGAAATTAATAAATAATAAAGCTTAATTTAAACAAAAGAAAGAGACCTTTCACCAATCAGGTGAGAGGTCCTCTTTTTGAGTGGTATTATCAACTTTTTCTTTTTCGGTTATGGCTGCGGTGATGCAAAACACCTCCACCGCACCGGCTATTAAAAGAGTTTTTGCACATTCGTTAAGGGTGGCACCCGTTGTTTTAACATCGTCGCAAAGCAACACTCTTTTAAACTCAATATCCGTTTTCTCATCCACATCAAACACGCCTAAAAGGTTACCGCTTCTTTTCATCTCAGGGAGAGTGTGTTGAGGTGCAGTTTCATATTTTTTAACAAGAGTATTTTCGTAAGGAACGTCAAGGATTTCCGAAAGCTTTTGTGCTAAAAGCTCTGCCTGATTATACCCTCTGTTTTTAACGTCCTTTTTAGTCGTAGGCACGTATGTAATCAAATCAAAATCATAGCCCTCATACCTTGTAACAACGCATTTTGCCATTTGCTCGGCTAAAAATTCTGCAATACCAGGCTTGTTTCTGAATTTAAAACGCCAGATTAAGCTTCTTATAGCACCGCTGTAATAATAGGGTGCGCAAACCCTTTCGTAAAAAAGAATCTGCCCCTTGCAATCGCATTTTTTCTTCTCTTTACCGCATTTAAAGCATACGGCACCCGTTATTTCTCTTATGCTGTTTTCGCAAGAATCGCAGGACTCTTTTCTTATATCAATAACTCTACCGCAGTATTTACATCTTTGAGTAAAAAGAAATCTGACTGCATATTCTTTTATATTCTTGAAAGCTTTTTTCATTTTTCAGCTTTTTTTATACCGTAAAAATGAATAACGTTCATATCCTCTTCCATATCAAGACCGTGCGAACCGCATTCGCCGTCGATTTCGTGGCATCCGTGGTCGGGACAGAAGCCAAAGAAAACATTTTTATCGGCAAGTCTTGTATGGATTTTATCAACCATTTCACAATAAAACGCGATGTTTTTATCGAGCTTTGCAAGAGCTTCTTCGGATTCGGGTCCGAATTTATGCATCGTTCCGTCATAGTCGCCGTTATAAATAACAACAAGGTCGTATTTATCTTCATCGATGATTTCGAGAGCCTTTTTGTTGACTTCTTCGGGGGTATCATAGATGAAATAATCCATTT
>JAZNVT010000037.1:0-28163 GCA_045592945.1 Acutalibacteraceae bacterium
GGTAAAAAGGAGGGGTGAGCGTTTGTGAGCGCTGCCAGTGGCAGATGAAGCGAACAATAAGCTCTGGGCACAATAAGGAGTATTGCGAAGTGAATAACGAGCAAGACGACTATATTGTAACCGGTTGACCGACCTTAAATAAATTTAAAATTAAAGGATAGTATATTTCGTGTGAATATACTATCCTTTATTTATTACTGAATCGGGGCGGTGGGTGGTACCCTACGCTCCTTTGTCGCGTAGAGAACCTTCCACCACCCGAAAAGCTGTACCAAAAGAACTACAAATAGGCACGCTTGAAAATTTACTGAATAAATAAAAAATCCAAGGCGGTCCCCCTTCCTTCGAAGGAAGGTACACGCCTTGGATAATTTTTTGTATTATTGAATTTATTGCTCCCCGCGAAGCTTATATAATAGCGTCGCAGACCCTTAATTTGCCACTTGCCACTTGCCATTTGCCATTTGCCACTTGCCACTTGCAATTTTGCGAAGCCTCTGGTGACTGGCGACTGGTGACTGGCATCTAAACTTATTTTCTCGTCTTATTATAAATCTTCGATTTAATGCTATCAACAAGTGAAAGCTTGTTGCTTTCGTTTACCTTTAATTCGTCAAGTGAATAACCCTTTAAACTGAACTCTGCCTTGTCGCTTTCGTAAAGGTCAACTATGCTGCCGTCAGAAAGCTCTGTAATGCAAGAGTATACGTAAGAAAACGGGTTTAAGCTGTCGGTAACCTTCTTGTTGTATTTCCATTCAACCTTGTTGTTTTCATCGTAAAGACCGATTTTTATTACACCAAGCTTTCTTGTTTTAGTTGAGGGACAAGCTAAAATTATAGCGTCCTTACCGTCGATTTTTTTACTGTAATTTATAACCGAGAACATACAGTTTGAGCAATAACCTAAAGCTTTATCAATAGTGTAGCTGCTCCATGTTTCACCGTAGTCGGTGGAGTCGGTATAGCTTATATAACCTGCAATATTTCTTGAATACATTCTTAAAACGCCGTTGTTAAGAAGAGCAAACTGACTTTCAGAGCTTTTACCTGCAAGACCTACCTGATTTGCTTTCTTTGAGCGTTTCCAGTTTTCACCGTCGTCAGTATAAATAACGCTTGTGTATTCTCTTGCGTCATTGTTGTCGTAAACCGAGAATATAACTCTCTGCTTGCCGTCTTTTTCAATGCAGATACCAACACCGGGAGAAAAGCCTGTAAAGCCTTTGGAGCCTATTTCAAGGTTAAGGATTTTACCCTCTGACCAGCTTTCACCGTTATCAAAGCTTTTTCTTACCCAAAGGTAATAGGTGGGATAAATCTTGATAGGTGCATAAGCGTAAAAGATATTTGCAATTACGTCGTTATCGTTCAAAGAGCCGTCTTTGTTCATTTGCTTTATAAGAACAGGGGAGTATTCCTCACCGTTTTTCTCATAAATATTATAGAACCTGTCTACAAAATAATTTTTGTAGCTTGAGTTGTCAGCGAATCTTAAAACTGGGGCAAAGCCATCTTCATTGAAATTATCAACGTAATAAGGATAATGCTTTTTATCAAGGGTTGTGCTTTCTGCTTTTTCATGGCTTGTTTTGTCGCAAAGGGCAAGCTTTCCGTCAATATAGCCGTTACCCTTGCCGTATGTACCTGCACTCCAGAGGCCCATATACGCAGGACAAGCATCGCAAACGTGATAAACAACACCGTCTTTATCCTGACAGATTGCAGAGTCACAGAAGGATGCAGAAGTAGGGATTGCATTGTTATGGTCAGCATCTTCCATATCGTTGAAATGGTTAACCCAGACAATATCGGACCAGGTTTGGCAGTTGTCGTCAGAGTAACGGATAACCGTTTCAATGTTAGCGGGGTCGTCAGTACCGTTGCCGTATCTTATGTCACCACCTGCAATAACTCTGCCGTTTTTTAAGGTAAGAATTGAGGGGATACGAAACAGTTTGCTGTTTCCTGTACCCGCTGAATAAGGGTTTGTAAAATTAGCCATTTTTAATCACCTTTAATTTAATCAAACAAGTCTGAAAGTTTTAACCTCAAAGGGTGTAACGTTGAAGGTAAGCTTGTTGCCGTTTGCAGTAATTTCTTTTTCGTCAACTTCCATAAGGTTACATTCGTAAGCCTTTGTAAAGGGTAAGTTAATTGTAAGCGTTCTTTCACCGCGAACTCGTCTGCTCTGGTAAACTCTTACAATAATACCGTTACCGTCCTGAGCCTGCTTTACCGCATCAATAACAATATCGTCATTGTCACAGTTAATATAGCTCTTGCTTTCGGGAAGTGTACCGACTTTTGCTGAAACAGGGATTGCGTTAAGAGGACAGTTAAGTGAGAATGCCTCTTTAACAGTACCGCCTGTCTGCCAGGTGCCACTATGGGGATAGTAAGAATAAGTAAATGAATGATAGCCTAAATCACCGTATCTGTCGGGTGTTGTAGGTGCACGAAGAAGAGTAATTCTCATTCTGTTATCAAGAATATCGTAGCCGTATTTGCAATCGTTGAGAATACTTACACCGTAGTCGCCTTCGGAAAGGTCTGCCCATTTATGAGCACATTGCTCAAAACGAGCTGCATCAAAGGATGAATTGCGGTGGGTGGGGCGTTTAATTGCACCGTGAGCCGCCTCAAAGGTAGCCTCTGTGTTAAGCACGTTAACGTCAAAAGCAGCCTTCATAACCTTGTCGCGTTCTTGCCAGTCAACCTCTGTTTCAAACATTAACTGTCTGCTGCCTGCGTAAAGGATAATATTCTGTGAAATAGTTGATTTGTTAAATTTTCTTACAACCTTAAGAACTGCTCTTACGGGTGAACATTCAGTAATTTCAATACTTTCCGCTTTTTCAAGTACCCATTTTTTCTTTTCGTAGTTCTGTTCAAGGTTCCAGGCAGTTTCGTGAATACATTTATCAATAAATACTGTAATCAAGTTGCCCTTACCGTCAAGGGTTTCACGGTTGTTTTCTTTATCAAAAATTGAGGTGAGAATACCGTTTTCGTCGTATGTAACCTTAAGAATTTCGTTTTCAATGATACCGTTGCCGATTTTTACGTTTTCTTTTGCTTCGGCGGTTTCCTCAAAAGCAAAGAATTTGTAGCCCATAGGCGGAACTTTATCGGCAATAAATTCGGTGTATTCCTCGCCGTCTTTTGTAAATGTTCTTGAAAGAGCACCAATTCTTTTATTGCCCTTAAAGGTAACGGGTGCTGTAACCTCGTTTGAAATCATATTCCAAACAACAACACCGTCTTTTTCTGCGGTAATGTTTGCGGTAATACCCTCAAGTGCTGAGCAATAAATTTCGTTGCCCTCTTTTTCAAGCCTTGCAAAATCGGGTCTGCAATCCTCCATAGCCTCGTGGATAGAAGTGCCGGGAAGGATGTCGTGGAACTGATTTTTAAGGAATAAAAGCCAAAGGTTTTGTAATTTTTCAATATCGTAACCGCCACCGAAAACGCCTGCCATTTCGCAACGGCTTAAACGGAACTCATTTTTACGGTTGCCTTTTTTAATAAAGCCTTGGCTTGTGTAGGTACCTCTGTGGTTTTCGTAGTAAAGCTCGTCGCAGTATGTGGGGAGCTCGTCACGGATTTTCTCTGCTTCAGCAAAGAATTCCTGCGGATGACCCATTCTTGTTTTGGGTAGACCGGGGAAGTTTTTAAGACGTTTTGCGTTTTCTAACATTCTGTAGGTGCTTCCTCCGCCACCGTCACCGTAGCCGAACATACCGAAGCCTGTTTTTAAAACGTGTTTTAAATCGTTGTTAAATGAAGCATCGCAAACTTGTTTAGGGTCATAATGACCTTGGTAGTGAGAACGCTGATTTAAAGCGAGAATTTCAGAGCCGTCAGAACCCTTCCACTTAAAAAGTGTATGTGGGAAACGGTTAGTATCCTGATTAAGAAGCTTTGTTGTAATAAAATATTTCATACCGCTCTTTTTGATAATCTGCGGTAAAGCGTATGAAAAGCCGAAGCAGTCGGGAAGCCAATATGTATCAGAAGAAACGCCGAATTCTTTGAGGAAAAATTCTCTTCCGTAAAGAAGCTGACGAATCATACTTTCGCCAGAAGCGATATTAGTATCACATTCAACCCAGGTGTTACCAACGATATTCCATTGACCGTTTTTAACCTTTTCTTTGATTCTTTCGTAAAGCTCGGGGTAATTCTTTTTAATCATATCATAGGCGATAGCCTGACTTTGTGTGAAAGTAAATTCGGGGTAAACGTCCATAAGAGCAAGGTTATTTGCGAATGTTCTTGCACTCTTTCTTTCTGTTTCCTGAACTCTCCAGAGCCAAGCGATATCAATATGACTATGACCGTCAAAGATAACCTCTGAGGGTGCGGTGTATTCAATTTCTGCAAGCTTTTTATCGAAATGCTCACAAGCGATTGCAATAGATTTTCTTGTTTCATCCTCGGGGAAATCAAAGTCCACAAGGTGAAGTGAATCGTCAAGCACCTTATAAACGCTTTCTCTTATAAATTCATCTTTAATGCAGGGGAGAGCATCCCAGGCAGTAACGCAGTTAAGATAGAATTTTTCACAGATTTTATCAACAACGGCAAAGCTTGCGAATTTAAGAGTGTATTCACATTCTTTAGCACCGTCCATTGCCATATCACAAAAGCCTGCCGAATCAACGCAAGCCTCAAGTTCAATTTCCATAGGCTCGCCGAAGGTGAGAAAATTCTCTGTGATATTAACAGTTTCTCTTCCAACCCAACCGCCTTTTTCTCTTGATGAAACTGAGTTTGCAATTTTGCCGTTTATTCTTATGAGAATTTCACCGCCGAAATCAAGGTTAAGGTAAACCTTTTCACCCTTGAAGCTTTCGGGAAGAGTAACCTGAGTTTTGAAAATTCTTGCACAGTCGTAGCGTGCAAGCCAGTGGTCACCTAATTTAAGAGTTTCTTTAGTTTCGGGGCGGAATTCGTGCTTGCCCTCACCGAGATAATCACCGTCATAGGTTTCCCAAACGGGCATATCAACCTTTTCTTTAACGCAGTATTTGTTTAACTGCTTGAGCATATCAAATAAAACCCCTTGTTTAGGTGTTTTCATAATATCAACTCCCGATTTTACAAAGTTTTTCAATACACAATAATAATATCATATACACAAAAATCGGGCAACAAAAGAATGCAAAAAACATGGGTTAAAATATACCAAAAATTACCGCAATTAATTGTAGGTATTGATAAAATAAATGGCAAATTGCAAGTGGAAAATGGCAAATTTAAGAGCTGTAACGCTGTTATAATGCTTCGCAATGTCTGATTTGTAAATTCTTTTTCCATTTATTTACTTATAAGATTTTCTATGATATAATATACTATCAATCTGCAAATAATAGAAATTAAGAAAGGAGCGAGAATAATGGCGGACAAGTTTATTTTACATTCTGATTATAAGCCTACGGGCGATCAGCCTGAAGCTATTGAAAGGCTTGTTGACGGCGTTAACAAGGGCTATATGGAGCAGACCCTTTTAGGCGTTACGGGCTCGGGTAAAACCTTTACTATGGCAAACGTTATTGAAAAGCTTAACCGACCTACCCTCGTTCTTGCTCACAATAAAACTCTTGCCGCACAGCTTTGCTCGGAATTTAAAGAGTTTTTTCCTGAAAATGCAGTTGAATATTTCGTATCCTATTACGATTACTATCAACCTGAAGCGTATATCCCTACAACTGATACTTACATTGAAAAAGACAGTGCCGTAAACGATGAAATCGATAAATTGCGTCACTCGGCAACTTCGGCACTTTCTGAAAGACGCGATGTAATTATCGTTGCAAGTGTTTCCTGTATTTACACTCTCGGTGACCCGATTGACTATCGCAGTATGGTTATTTCTCTTCGTACGGGTATGCAAAAGGACCGTGACGAGCTTATAGCAAAGCTTGTTGATATTCAGTATGAAAGAAATGATATAAGCTTTGTAAGAAATAAATTCAGGGTAAAAGGGGATACCGTTGAAATTTTCCCCGTTTATTCCTCCGATACCGCTTACAGAATTGAGTTTTTCGGTGATGAAATTGATAGGATTTCAGAGATAAATCCTCTTACGGGTGAGGTTAAATGCACCCGTAGTCACGTTGCGATTTATCCTGCATCCCATTACGTTGTTGAGCACGATAAAATGGAAAAAGCCCTTGAGAATATTTACAACGAGATGGAAGAAACCGTTGAGAAATTCAAAGCAGAGGGCAAGCTTTTAGAGGCTCAAAGAATTCAGCAACGCACCCTTTACGATATAGAAATGCTTCGTGAAACGGGCTTTTGTAAGGGTATAGAAAACTATTCGAGAGTTATGTCGGGAAGGAAACCGGGTACTGCTCCCTTTACGCTTCTTGATTATTTCCCCGATGACTTTATTTTGTTCGTTGATGAATCTCACGTTACTCTTCCTCAGGTGAGGGGTATGTTCGGCGGTGACCGCTCAAGAAAAGAAAGCCTTGTTAATTTCGGCTTCCGTTTACCGTCGGCTTTTGATAACCGCCCGCTTAAATTTGATGAGTTTTACGGCAAAACTCATCAGAAGATTTTCGTTAGTGCAACCCCCGGTGACCTTGAAAAAGAAAAAAGTTCGCAAATCGCCGAGCAGGTTATTCGTCCTACGGGACTTCTTGACCCCGAAATCAGTGTAAGACCTACCGAGGGTCAGATTGATGACCTTATCTCTGAAATCAATATGAGAGTTGAGCGTGACGAAAGAGTTCTCGTTACAACTCTTACAAGGAAAATGGCAGAGGACCTTACCGATTATCTTACAAATTACGGAATCAAAGTCCGTTATATGCATTACGACGTTGATACAATTGAACGAATGGAGCTTATAAGAGATTTAAGATTAAAAGAGTTTGATGTGCTTGTAGGTATCAATCTTTTAAGAGAGGGTCTTGATATTCCCGAGGTGTCATTAGTAGCAATTTTAGATGCAGACAAAGAGGGCTTTTTACGAAGCGAAACCTCGCTTATACAGACTATCGGCAGAGCCGCCCGTAACTCAAACGGTCAGGTAATTATGTACGCCGATACGGTAACGGGCTCAATGGAAAGGGCTATTACCGAAACCTATCGCAGACGTGAAAAGCAAATGAAATACAACGAAGAAAACGGAATAATTCCCGAAACAATCAAGAAAGATGTCAGGGATATTCTTGAAATAAGCTCAAAGGATAACGTTCAGGAAAAGATTGCAAAACGTAAGCTTTCTGCAAAGGAAAAGAATGAGCTTATTGAACGCCTTACAAAAGAAATGAAAGCGGCTGCAAAGCTTCTTGAATTTGAACACGCCGCATATCTTCGTGATCAGATACAAAAATTAAAAGGATAAAAGCATGGAAAAAAACATTATTGTTAAAGGTGCAAGAGAGCACAACTTAAAAAACGTAAGTGTAGAAATTCCCCGTGATAAGCTTGTTGTTTTTACGGGACTTTCGGGGTCGGGTAAATCCTCTCTTGCTTTTGATACTATTTACGCCGAGGGGCAAAGACGTTATATGGAAAGCCTTTCCTCCTATGCCCGTCAGTTTTTGGGTATTATGGAAAAGCCTGACGTTGATAGCATAGACGGTCTTTCACCCGCAATTTCAATAGACCAGAAAACCACCTCTAAAAACCCACGTTCAACAGTAGGTACAGTAACTGAAATTTACGACTATCTTCGTCTTTTGTATGCAAGAATAGGTGTGCCTCACTGTCCTGTTTGCGGTAAAGAGATTAAGCAACAGTCTATCGACCAGATAGTTGATAAAATTCTTGAGTTAGACGAGGGTACAAAGTTTCAGGTTTTAGCACCTATTGCAAAGGGCAAAAAGGGCGAGTTCCAAAAAGAGCTTGAGGGTGCTTCTAAATCAGGCTATTCAAGAGTAAGAATTGACGGAATCGTTTACGACCTTTCCGAAAAAATTAAGCTTGAAAAGAATATAAAGCATAATATTGAAATAATCGTTGACCGTCTTGTAATGAAAGAGGGGATAACCTCCCGTCTTACCGACTCTCTCGAATCTGCGTTTTCGCTTACCGAGGGTACCGTTGTTATTGACGTTATAGGCGGTGAAGAAATTTTATTTTCACAGAATTTTGCCTGTCCTGAGCACGGCTCTTGTATGGATGAATTAGAGCCCCGAATGTTTTCATTTAACAATCCCTTCGGTGCTTGCCCTACCTGCTCGGGCTTAAGTGTTTTTATGAGAGTTTCCGAGGATTTACTCGTTCCAAACAGAAAGCTTTCAATCAAAGACGGTGCGATTAAAGGCTGCGGTTGGGGTAAATCGGATGCGAGTACAATAGCAGGTATGTATTATAATGCTCTTGCAGAGAAATATAATTTCACTCTTGATACGCCCTTTAATAAAATCTCTCCCGAGGGTCAGAAAGCAATATTCTACGGCACAAACGGTGAGCGAATAAAAATGGTGCGTGAAAATGAGTACGGTAGCGGTACTTATATGACCGATTTTGAGGGCATAGTTAATAACCTTGAAAGAAGATATAAAGAAACTACAAGCGACTGGTCAAGACGAGAAATTGAACAGTATATGACCACTTGCGATTGCCCCGATTGTAAAGGTGCAAGATTGAAACCCGCTTCTCTTGCCGTAACTGTCGGCGGTAAAAATATTAAAGAGTTTACCGATATGTCAATAGGCGACGAGCTCGAATTTATAGAAGGGCTTGAGCTTTCCGAAAAGGATAAGCTTATCGGTAAGCAGATTATAAAAGAGATTCGTTCAAGACTCTCTTTCCTTTGTAACGTTGGTCTTGATTATCTTACTCTTTCCCGTTCATCAGGAACTCTTTCGGGCGGTGAAAGTCAGCGTATAAGACTCGCAACTCAGATAGGCTCATCACTTATGGGCGTTTTATATATTCTTGATGAGCCCAGCATCGGTCTTCATCAAAGAGATAACGAGAAATTGCTACAATCACTTAAAAATCTTCGCGATTTAGGTAATACGCTTATTGTTGTTGAGCACGATGAGGACACTATGAACGCCGCCGATTTCATTGTTGATGTTGGTGTTGGTGCAGGTGTTCACGGTGGCGAAATTATCTGTGCAGGCACGGTTGATGAAATCAAAAAATGTGAGCGTTCCGTAACGGGTCAGTATCTTTCGGGTAAAAAGAAAATTGATGTTCCCGAAAAAAGACGTAAGGGCAACGGTAAGTTTTTAGAAATCAAAGGTGCAAGACAAAACAACCTTAAAAACGTAGACGTTAAAATTCCGTTAGGTGAGCTTGTTGTTGTAACGGGCGTTTCGGGCTCGGGTAAATCCTCGCTTATAAACGAAATACTTTATAAAAAGCTCGCTGCCGAGCTTAACAATGCAAGAAAATTTGCAGGCAAGCACGACGAGATTTTAGGTATAGAAAATCTTGATAAGGTTATAGATATCGACCAATCTCCAATCGGCAGAACGCCCCGTTCAAATACTGCTACCTATACGGGTGTATTTAACGATATCAGAACTCTTTTTGCTCAGACGCAGGATGCAAAAACAAGAGGCTACGATGCAGGTCGTTTCTCCTTTAACGTTAAGGGCGGACGTTGTGAAGCCTGCGAGGGTGACGGTATAATTAAAATTGAGATGAACTTTCTTTCCGATGTTTACGTGCCTTGTGAGGTTTGTCGCGGTGCAAGATATAACAGAGAAACTCTTGAAGTAAAATACAAGGGCAAAAGCATAAGCGACGTGCTTAATATGACCGTTGAAGAGGCTATGGAGTTTTTCGGGAACGTTCCCAAAATCCGTCAGAAGCTTGAAACTATTTTTGACGTTGGTCTTGGTTATATAACCCTCGGTCAGTCAGCAACAACGCTTTCCGGCGGTGAAGCTCAAAGAGTAAAGCTTGCAACAGAGCTTTCGAAAAAATCTACGGGCAAAACTATATATATTCTCGATGAGCCTACAACAGGTCTTCATACAGCCGACGTTAAAAAGCTTCTTGAGGTTATTAATAAGCTCGTTGACCAGAACAACTCCGTTATCGTTATAGAGCATAACCTTGACGTTATAAAAACCGCAGACCATATTATAGATTTAGGTCCCGAGGGCGGTAACGGTGGCGGTGAAATAGTTGCCCAAGGTACACCGGAAGAGGTTGCAAAATGCAAAAAATCTTATACGGGCAAATATTTAAAACCGCTTCTCAAATCTTGATATATTGAAAATATTGTTATATAATTGTTAAAAATATTCAGAAAAATTTGTTTTTAAAGGGGAATTTAAATGAAAGCAAATGAAAGCATTCCAAATTATGATATTAAAGTGAGGGAGTATACAAACTATGCTATAAAGAGCATTAAAAACGTTTGTAAAAGCTTCGGACCCCGTCCCGTTGGTAGCGAGGCGGAAACAAAAGCGCAGGAATATATGAAGGCGGACCTTGAAAAATTCTGCGATGACGTTAAAAGAGAGGAGTATAAATGCAGTGATAAAGCATTTATGTCTTGGGTTATAGTAGGTGCAACGCTTATGCTTCTCAATATGGTGCTTTTTACACTCGGTATCAGCATCGGCGGTTTAGCCTTAACTCTTCTTACTGCATTTTTCATTGTAGGCGAATTTATTCTCTATAAGCCCGTACTTGACGGCTTCTTTAAGAAGGTAACGAGCGGTAACGTTTACGGTGTAAGAAAGGCATCAGGCGAAACTAAAAAACGTATCATTCTTGTAGGTCATACTGACTCTGCTTTCGAATGGACTTATACATACAACGGTGGTCGTCCCGTTGTAGCAACAATTATTTTCGGCTCAATTCTTTCTATAATCATAAGCCTTGTTGCAAATATCTATTCGATGATTCATTTCCAAGGCGTTATAGGTGGCTTTGTTTGGAGTGCTGAAAGCGGAATCGTTATAAAGGTTATGGCAGTTTTAATGTATCTTACTGCTCCTATTCTTATTGTGGCTTACAGATTTTGCAACTTTAAAAACCCCGTTATGGGTGCAAATGATAACCTTACCGGTTGCTTTATCTCTTGTGCGGCTGCAAAATTCTTAAGTGATAACGATATCAGATTCGAAAATACAGAGGTTGCAGTACTTTGTGCAGGCGGTGAAGAAGCAGGCCTCAGAGGTACAAAGGCTTTCCTTAAAGCAAATAAAGATGCTCTTAAAGCAGACGGTGTTGAAACAATATTTGTTACTATTGATACAATTCGTGAGCTTGAATTCTCAAAGATTTACGATAAAGATATGACAGGTATGGTTAAAAACGATATCAGAGTTGCAAAGCTTATTCAGAGTGCTGCTAAAAACGTAGGCCTTGAAGTGCCGATTGGTCCTATTGATTTAGGTGCAACCGACTCTGCGGCAGCTTCTCAGGCAGGCTTCCCTGCATCATCATTTGTTGCTATGAATCCCGCCCCCGCAAGATATTATCATACCCGCCTTGATACAGCAGATAACCTTTCTGCACAGGCAATTGATACAACTGTTAAGTTAGCTATTGAAACCGTATTCCTTTACGATGAACAGGGTATCTGATTATGAATAAAAACCATAAATTGACGGGCTCGGGTCCCTTGCTTGATAAAAACGGTGCTTTGCGTGAAGCAGGGTGGTCAACAAGGCTTTGTTATGATTATAACCCCGAGGCTGTTTCGAGGGCGAAAAAGCCCCGACTTAAAGAATGGGATTATTACCACATAATAAATCACGAAGGCAAATATGCGGTATCCTTTACCTTTGCTGACAATTATTATATGGGGCTTGTAACCTGCTCTGTTTTCGACTTTGAAACAAAGGAAAAATTTGATTGTACTGAAACTAAAATTATGCCAAAGGGCAGTTTGGGTTTACCTGAATCAAGTGAAGAGGGGAATATTGAGTACCGTTCAAAATCCTGCGTTTTTAATATCGTCAGAACTGACGACGGCAGACATATTTACTGTAAATATGAAAGAGTTTTTACTCATACCGATTGTGAAGCAGATATTTACTTAAAAATGCCTGATACCGATACAATGGTAATCGCAACCCCATGGAAAAACGATAAAAAGGCGTTTTACTATAACCAAAAAATTACCTGTATGAATGCAAGCGGTTATGTAAAGGTTAAGGGTAGAAAGTATACCTTCGATGCAAGCAAGGATTTCGGTATTCTTGATTGGGGAAGAGGTGTATGGACTTACGACAATACGTGGTATTGGGGTATAGGCTGCGGTTACGTTGACGGTAAGCCCTTCGGTTATAATATCGGCTACGGCTTCGGTGATACCTCGGCGGCAAGTGAAAATATGCTTTTTTATGACGGTAAATGTCATAAATTAGATTTAGTCGATTTCGGTATACCTGCCGATAACGTTATGAAGGAATGGAAAATGACCTCAAACGACGGCAGATGGAATATGACCTTTAAGCCGTTCTTTAACGATAGAACAGATATAAGTGCAAAGGTTATTTCTCAACACGCCGACAAGCTTTTTGGTTTCTTGAATGGTACGGCTATTCTTGACGACGGTAAAGAAATAAAAATAGAAAACCTTCCCGTTTTTCACGAAAAGGTTCATAATAAATGGTAAAATATGATGAAAGAGTTGTAAAGCGTTTTACTTTACAACTCTTTTTTTGATTATTTCTTTTCAACAATATGAATAAGATAAGATTCGCCGTCGCCTTGGGGTTTATGAGTAAGGTTAAGACCTGCATTCATAAGATAAGCACCGCTATAGGTGTTACCTGTGTCTTCAACCTCGTAAAGCTTTTCGGGGTCAAGACCCTTAAGTCTTAAAATAAAGAAGGGGTCGTAAGACTGTCTCATATTAACAACAGTAACAAGTGACTCGGATTTATCCTCCGCTACCATCTGCCAAGCAGCTCTGAAATCATTTTCAAAGGGAGTTATAAGTCTGTAAAGCTCGCCGTAGTGAATAACGTCATAATAACGGTGATATTCTTTAACCTGCTCTTTGATTTCTTCGATAGTTTCAGGAGATAACTTGTCAGGGTCAAGCTCATAGCCGAATGAGCCCCAAAGAGCAACGTTCTTTTTAGTTTCATAGCTTGCTCTCTTGCTTGCAGAAACGTGAGCACCCATAGTTAAAGCAGGGTAGCAAAGCGAAGTGCCGAATTGAATTGTAAGTCTTTCAATTGGGTCTGTGTTGTCGCTTGTCCAAATCTGCGGTGAGAAGTAAAGCATACCGGGGTCAAAGCGTCCGCCACCACCTGAGCAGTTTTCGATAAGAATATGAGGGAAGTCTTTTGTAAGTCTGTCCATAACCTCGTAAGTACCTAAAACAAAGCGGTGGAAAATTTCACCCTGCTTTTCGGGCGGAAGCTGTGCACAGGAAACCTCTGTAAGATTTCTGTTAAAATCCCATTTTACGTAGGCAATGTTATTTTCAGAGAGGATTTTATGCATCATACCGTAAACGTAATCACGCACGTCTTTTCTTGAAAAGTCCATAACGTACTGTGTACGGGCTATAGATTTATCTCTTCCCTCTGTATGTAAGCACCAGTCGGGATGTGCTCTGTAAACGTCTGAATCAGGTGATATCATTTCAGGCTCAAACCATATACCAAACTCAAGACCTAAATCATTTACCGCTTTTATAAGACCTGAAAGACCGTGCTTGAGCTTATATTCAGCAACGTACCAGTCACCGAGAGAGCTTCTGTCATCGTCACGGTGACCAAACCAACCGTCATCCATAACGAGCATTTCAAGACCCATATCCTTAGCGTGCTTTGCGAATGAAACGAGCTTGTCGTGGTCAAAGTCCATTCCAGTACCTTCCCAGTTGTTGATGAGAAGGGGACGTTTAGCCTTTTTCCATTTTCCTCTAACAAGATTATTTGAATAAAGCTTATGGAAAATACGGCTCATTTCACCGATACCCTTGTCGGTAAATACCATAACCGCTTCAGGTGAATAGAATTCTTCACCGGGGGCTAATTCCCAGCTGAAGCCATCGGGATTTATACCCATAACAAGTCTTGAGGTAGCAAAAGCCTCAACCTCAACGTCAATTGAGAAGTTACTACTATAAACGAGGTTAAAGCCGTAGCATTCACCGTAATCCTCGGTAGCACCCTTCTTAACAAGTGCGGTAAAGGGATTGTGGTTGTGGCTTGATGAGCCACGCTTACTCTTAATTGACTGAATACCTCTGTGAAGAGGATATCTGTCAAGAGAGCGTTCCTTAACCCATCTTCCGTAAAGCCCGAGCATATCATAATCGTAGCCGGGTAAATCTACACAAAGAGAGTGAATTGTATCAATAAAGAAGGGCTTGTCTGATGCATTTTCAACCTTAACGCTTCTTGTTATAGCACCGTGAGTTTTGAAAACAGTGTAAATAAGAGTAGCCTTAACGCCTGTAACCTTATCCTCTGTAAGCACCTCAAGAGTGTCAGCCTCGTCTTCACTGTTTACGTAAAGAGAGGGGAGACCGGGAAGCGCCTTTTTACCTGCGTATATTTTATGGCTTACGTATCTTAAATCTGTTACTTTGTTACCCTCGCTGTTTTTAACTGCAAAAGCAGATAAACGGAAATCACCTGCGCCAAAGGTTGAGTATTCAAGAGGAGTAACGTCGGGTGAAAAATTGAAAACTCTTGCAGTAGGGCTATCGGGTGCAAATGATGCAAAGCCGGGGCGTATTCTTAACTCCTCAACGTCTGTATCGGGAATTGGTGCACCGTAGTAGTAATGCACAAGATAATTACCCTCAAACACACCGAAAATATAGGTTGAGGTAGGTGTATCAAGCTTGAAGGTTTTTGTTTTTTCTGAAAATGTTATTGACATAAAATCACCTTTATTCTGCGCTTTGTTCAATGTTATAAGCGCTAATGCTTTGAATAATAAATTCATTCTGACCGATTTCGGTGTTTACAACTGTAAACTTAAAAGCGGTAGCTGTAACCGTTTCAAAGGTTATGTTTTCTGCAGTGATAAGCTTGCCGGTATAAATTAATTGAAATTCGCCGTCGATTTCTGCAAATATATTAAACTGTCTTACCGTAGCAGTTTTTTCTGCTATATAAACCGTGTTGAATTCTTGTGGCTCTTCAAAACGGAATTCAATAGAATCACCCTGCTTACCCTTGAAAGCACCCATTGAGGCTTCAACGGTTTCGTTTTGCTCACCGTTTATAAAAACGGAGCTTGCAGTTGATATAACGTCAACTATTTTTTCTCGTTTTTGAGAGCAGGAGCACAAGGAAGCGATAAGTAATAACAAGCAAAGGAAAATGCTTGTAAGCTTTAAATACTTTTTCATATTCGTTACCTTATTCCGAAAGCTCTTTTATTCTTCTGAGCTTGTCGGGTATTTTTATTTGCTGAGGGCAACGGCTTTCGCAGGCTTTACAGTTAATGCAAAGGTCAGCTCGTTTTTCCTCGGGGATAATGCTGTATGCCTTGGTAAAATCAGCGGTATCACGGGTTTTGTTATATTCGTTGTAAGCCTTGAAGCAGGCAGGAATATCAACTCCTGCAGGGCAAGCCTCAACGCAGTATTTACAATCTGTGCAGGGGATAGCAAAATTATTTCTGAAAAGTATATTTGCCTTCTCTACCGCCTTTGCTTCTTCCTCGTTAAGAGGCTGTAAATCGTCGAAGGTTTTAAGGTTGTCCTCAACCTGCTCGTAAGTACTCATACCGCTTAATACGGTAAGAACGTTAGGTAATTGAGCAACGTATCTTAAAGCGTAAGAAGCAGGGGAGTTGTCGCCAAGCTCCTCAAAGACTTTTCTTGCTTCGTCGTTTAATGAATGTAAAGCACCGCCTCTTACAGGCTCCATAACTATACAGGGAATCCCTCTTTCTTCGAGTGCCTTGTAGTATGCTTTCGCATTTTGTGCATCCCAGTCATAATAGTTTATCTGTAGCTGTACGAAATCCCATTTGTATTTATCAATAAGCTCAACGAAAAACTCATAATCGCCGTGATATGAAAAGCCTAAATGACGGATTTTACCCGCCTTTTTTTGCTCTGATAAATATTCGTAGGATTTATCTGCCTCAAAGGTTTTCATAATATCTCTGTTTACGGCGTGCAAAAGATAAAAATCAAAATAGTCAACACCGCATTTTTCAAGCTGACCGTTAAACAGCTCGTCTGTGTGAAGGTTGTTATCTCGCATATATGTACCGGGAAGCTTTGTAGCAAGCATAAAAGCTTCTCTTGGGTATCTGCTTAAAGCGTCCTTAACGAATTGCTCCGAATCACCGCCGTGATAGAAATAAGCGGTATCGTAATAGTTTACTCCCGATTTCATAGCGAGGTCAACAAGACGGAACGCTTCATCGCGGTCTATTTCTTCTTTATCCTCGTATTTTTTAGGTAAACGCATAAGACCGAAGCCTAATTTTGAAACCTCTCTGCCAAATTGTGAAAAGTTGCTGTATTTCATAATTTGTGTTCTCCTAACCTTAGTTTCATAAAGATTATAAGAAAAATTATACAATACAGCAACGAAGCTTTCAAGATGTTTTAAAAGAATGTTTCAATAATTTTTTTAGAGTTTTTTGGTGAATAAAGGAAATAATCAATGTGATTTCCCTCGTAAAAATATTTAGGCTTTTGCTTTGTACATTCACCGTCGAAGGCATCTACTATAATTAGCTTGAATTTCATTTTTTCGGGGATAATGCTTTTTATATAAACGCTTGCCTGCTGACCTTCAAAAACACCGCTTGCATATTCTGAAAGACCTGCAAGATTCGGGGCTAATTCAATGAAAATTCCGTAGCTTTCAACACTTCTTACGATTCCGCTAACCGTTTCGCCCACGTTAAAGTTATTTGCATTTTCCTCCCAGGTTCCTAACAATTCCTTGTGAGAAAGGGTGACTCTTCCGAATTCGTCAAAGGCTTTGATTATAACCTTTATATCGTCACCAACGTTAAAGCGTGCATCGGGGTGAGGGATTCTTGAAACTGAAATGTTATCGATAGGCAAAAGTGCGTTTACGCCGCATCCGATATCGCAAAACGCCCCAAAGGCTTCAAAATGTGTAATTTTTGCGGTTATTATGTCACCTGTGCTTGTGTTAGTTAAGATTTTTTCCATGAATTCCTTTTGCACGTCGCATCTGCTAAGAATTGCCGTTTTTTTGCCGTCAGCTTCCGTTATTTTTTTGATTTTAAACTTTACGGGCTTATTTACTCTTGCAATTATTGCGATGTCCTTTACAGTGCCTTCTTTTATACCTATGGCACATTCTTCTCGGGGGATAAATCCGTGAATGAACCCAAAATCAATATGTAAATTATGCTCTCTGTCGCAATAAGATGTACGGGCTTCTAAAATACGGCTTTCGTTATAAGCATTAACAAAACCGTCTAAAGTAGATATTGCTTTTAAGTTATCTTGTGTATTAATTAAAAATCCTTCGGGAGAATACCTTAACATTTACTTATCACCTATTCTAATATTTTTTAATTTTGTTTTTACTTACTCTTTAATTTTATGTAAAAGTATGTTATAATATTTCAGAAAAATATAATTGGAGGAATTTTTTGTGGATATCAGAGTCGGCGATATTCTTGAAATGAAAAAGCAACACCCTTGCGGTTCAAAGCAATTTAAAGTGTTACGTTCAGGTATGGATTTCAGATTGCATTGCTTGGGTTGCGAAAGAGAGTTTTTAATTCCTCGTTCAAAAGCAGAAAAAAATATAAAGAAAGTTATCAGGGAGGAAGAAAATGCTTGATAAGCTTCAACAGGTTGAAGACCGTTTTATAAAAGTAAATGAGCTTTTATGTCTTCCCGAAACTGTTTCAGACCAAGTAAAATACACGGCTCTTATGAAGGAGCTGAAGAATCTTACACCGGTTGTTGAAACTTACCGTGAATACAAAAAAATGGTGAGTGACGGCGAGGCAGCTAAAGAGATGCTTTCAGAGCATCCCGAAAAAGAGCTTCGTGAAATGCTTGAAATTGAGGTTGAGGAGTGCAAAGAAAAAGCGAATGAACTTTCAGAACAGCTAAAAATACTTCTTTTACCCAAAGACCCCAATGATGACAGAAACGTTATTATAGAAATCCGTGCCGGTGCAGGCGGTGAAGAGGCTGCACTTTTCGGTAACTCTCTTTTCAGAATGTATTCCATGTATTCTGAAAGCAGAGGCTGGAAAAGCGAAATCCTTTCAGTTAACGAAACCGGTCTTGGTGGTATAAAAGAAATCAGCTTTATGATTGAGGGTGAGGGTGCTTATTCCCGTTTTAAGTTTGAAAGCGGTGTTCACCGTGTTCAAAGAGTACCCGAAACTGAGTCGGGTGGTAGAATTCATACCTCAACCGTAACTGTTGCCGTTTTACCCGAGGCTCAAGAGGTTGATATTGATATAGACCCTACCGATTTGCAGATAGATACCTATCGTTCAAGCGGTGCAGGCGGTCAGCACGTTAATAAAACTGAATCCGCTATACGAATTACCCATATTCCTACGGGTACGGTTGTTGAATGTCAGGATGAAAGAAGTCAGCACAAAAACCGTGACCGTGCTATGAAGATTCTTCGTTCAAGGCTTTTGGAGGCTGAGCGTGAAAAGCAAAATGCCGAAATTGCCGATGAACGTCGTTCACAGGTCGGAACGGGTGACAGAAGTGAAAGAATAAGAACCTATAACTTTCCTCAAGGCAGAGTTTCAGACCATAGAATAGGTCTTACGCTTTATAAAATAGAAGCAATTATGAACGGCGACCTTGATGAAATTATAGATTCTCTTATAACTGCGGATACTGCAGAAAAACTCAAAGCATCAACAGAGGAATAGATTTTGAAAACAGAGCTTGTTAAAATTACCGTCAACGACGGTGATGATATATTCAGTAAAGCAACTGAATTACTCAAAAATAATGAGGTTGTAGGTATGCCTACCGAAACTGTCTACGGTCTTGCGGGTAATGCTTATTCATCAGTTGCCGTTAATAAAATATTTGAAGCAAAGGGCAGACCTACCGATAATCCGTTAATAGTTCACATTTCTGAATTTGATGAGATTAACGATTTAGTAAAATACGTGCCCGATACCGCCAAAAAGCTTGCAGAAGCCTTTTGGCCGGGGCCTCTTACAATGATTTTGCCAAAGTCGGAAAAGGTGCCTTATTGCACAACGGGAAACCTTGATACCGTTGCGGTGAGATGTCCGTCTCACCCGATAGCAAGAAAGCTGATTAAGCTTTCGGGGCTACCTCTTGCCGCACCCTCGGCGAATCTTTCGGGTAAACCTAGCCCCACGAAAGCTGAGCACGTTTTTGAGGATTTAAACGGAAGAATTCCTTACATAATTGATGGCGGTGATTGTGAAGAGGGTGTTGAATCAACCGTAATAACTCTTGCAACTGAAACACCCCGTCTTTTAAGACCCGGCAACGTTACCTTGGGTCAGCTGAAAGCTGTTTTAGGTAAGGTTGAGGTTGATAATGCGGTTTTAAATCCATTGAAAAACAACGAAACTGCAGCTTCACCCGGAATGAAATATAAGCATTATTCACCGGATGCTCAGATTACTTTAGTAAAAGGTGAGTATAAAGCTTTTTGCGAATATATAAACACTTGCAATTCAGAGGGTGTTTATGCTATGATTTTTAATGACGATGATGCAAGTAAACTTTCAGTGCCATATATTTTTTATGGCTCTGAGGATTATAAAACGTTGTCCCACTCATTGTTCGATTCATTAAGAATTCTTGACAAAAAAGGTGCAAAGCACTGCTTTGTAAGATATCCTGATGATGAAAACGACGATAATCTTGCAGTATTAAACAGACTTTTAAGAGCCGCAGGCTTTAACGTTATTAAAGTCTAGTTTATTTAAACATATCATAGAGAGGTGATGAGGCTGAAGAAACTTGTTGGTCTTACAGGTAAAACGGGTGCAGGTAAATCTACAGTATCTGCTTATTTTAAAGAAAAAGGTGCATATATTATAGATGGCGACGTTGTTGCCCGTAACGTTTTCAATGTTGATAAAACGCTTATGAATAAGCTTGTTGATGCTTTCGGCAATATCTTAAATGAAGATAAAACGTTAAACCGAAGCGAGCTTGCAAAAAGAGCTTTTTCATCACCTGAAAACACAGAGCTTCTTAATTCAATAATGCATCCCGCTATTAACAAGCTGATTGAGGATGAAGCCGAAAAGGCTTTTGAAAATTACAGCGTAGTTATTGTTGATGCCGCAGCAATTATTGAATCGGGCTTTACAAAAATGTGCGATTGTATTATAATTGTTACAGCGCCTTTAGAAATCAGAAAAAAAAGGATAATGGCAAGAGATTCTTTAACTGAAGAAAACGCACTTATAAGAATCAACGGTCAGAAGGATGACGAATTCTATCTTTCAAAGGCTGATTTCATTGTGAATAACGATGGTGATAGCCAAGGGCTGAAGGCTCAGCTTGTAAAACTTGAAAAGGAGATTTTTACCGTTGAATGAACGCAGGAAAACACAACTCAAGCTATTAACGGTAATCACAGCACTCCTTTTGGTTTTTGTAATTATCCTGTATAATTGCATAATACTTACCGCGCAAACGCTTTATCCTAAAAAATACAGCGATTTGATAGAAAAGGTATCAGCCGAGCTTGAAATTGAGCCGGTGCTACTGTATGCAATGATTGAAACCGAAAGCGGTTTTGATAAGGATGCATTATCAGATGCCGGTGCTATGGGGTTAACTCAGATAACCCCCGAAACGTTTCAATGGCTACAAACAAAAACGAAAACCTCGTATGGTGATGAGGCATTGTTTGAGCCTGAAATATCAATATATTTCGGAGCGTTTTTTATTAAACTGCTGTTGGATGAATTTGAGTACGTTGACGTAGCCTTTGCGGCGTATCACGCAGGCAGAGGGCAGGTTAACGAATGGCTAGCAGACCCTCGGTATTCACCCGACGGTGAAACTCTTGAAACGATACCGTTTGAAGATACTTCCAATTACGTCAAAAAAATAAATAAAAATATAAAAAATTATAATAAAATTTATGATATGGGGTATGATTATGAAAAAGACATTTAAACTTGTAAGCTTGATTTTATGCGTGGCTCTTCTTCTTTCTGTTGTTTCCGTAGGCGGCTTTGCGGCAGAAAAGAAGGATTACGTAATCGTTTCTCCTTACGAAGACGTTATCTGGTCAGGTGAAGGTGCTTGGGGTGCATATAAAGGCACTCTTCATTCACATACAACCTATAGCGATGCAACGGAAACTCTCGAGTCAATGATTAAAGAGTATTATCAGCAGGACTATGATTTCGTAGCAAATGCTGACCATGGTGTTACGGGTGTTGAATGGAACAGACATCCCGAGCAGCAGCTTATATACTGCTACAATCTTTTTAATCTTAAGCATTTGACAGATGAAGAGTTTGAGCAGATTACAAACGGTACATATCCTCTTTACGACGGCACAATAAGAAATAAGAAAATGGTATGCGTTACAGGTGCAAACGAGCTTAATAACCTTACCGTTACAAAGCCTCACGTAAACGGATATTTCCTTCCTGAAGAAGCTGCTTTCGGTTACGGCGGCACTGAGAATGGCTATGACGAGGCGTTGAATTATATTGAGAAAAACGGTGGTATTTCTCACATCAACCATCCCGGTGACTGGCTTTACACAAACGACAATCCTGATGCAGTTAACAATCCTGATAACGTAAAATTCTTTGGTGATCTCATCCTTAAATACGATAGCTGTTTAGGTACAGAGGTTTTCAACGAGGACAACGGTGTAGATGGCTATGATAGAATTCTTTGGGATAACCTTCTTATGTACACTCTTCCTTACGGCAAAAACGTTATTGCATTCAGTAACACAGACGCTCATGATCACGAAAATATTGATACGTCTTTCAGCATCTTTATGATGGAAGAAAATGACGTTGACCATATCAAAGAAACAATGCAGAGCGGTGCATTCTTCTGCGTAACAAGAAAGCTTCGCGTTACAGATATCGGACCTTACGAAGAAATAGATGCAATGAATACAGACCTTCCTTATCCTGTGTTTACAAGTGTTGAGGTTGATGACCATGCTGTTTTAGCTACTGCGAAGGATTGTGATTATGTTCAGTTTATTGCAAACGGTGAAATAATCAAAACAGTTGAAAATACAGACGGAACATTCTTTATTAACCTTGACGAAATTGAAGGTGCTGAAGATTTCGACTACATCCGTGTAGAAGCTTTCGGTGAAGGTGGCATTTGTCTTACACAGGCTCTTGTTATTGAAGATGGTAGCGAAAAAAATGAGTATCAGGAGCAGCCTAAGACAGAGCTTGATAAGTTTATTTATATTATTAAAGGTTCAATAATCTGGGGCTTACTCAGAGAGCTTTTTGGATTTACTAACTAATCTGCTCAAATAATTGTACGTGCTTTTAGGAGTGTTATAATGGCAACGGTTGAAGAACTTAAAAAGGAGCTTTGCTACAAAGCTGATAATGCAGGTGCAACCTTAAGCGATGAGGAAATCGCCAAAGCGGATGCATTTGCTGAAGGCTATAAAAAGTTTTTAAACGAGGCAAAAACTGAAAGAGAAGCAACTCAGGTTGTTCTTTCTCAGGCAAAAGAAAAGGGCTTCCAGGAATTCGTTCCGGGTAAAAAATACGAGGCAGGGGATAAGCTTTATTACGTAAACCGTGATAAAGCAATAATCCTTGCTGTTATAGGTAAAAAGGGCATCGATGAAGGCGTTAAGATTGCGGCGGCTCATATTGACTCCCCCCGTCTTGACCTTAAACCCAACCCTCTTTACGAGAGCGATGAAATTGCTCTTTTCAAAACCCATTATTACGGCGGAATTAAAAAGTATCAGTGGGTTGCAATTCCTCTTGCACTTCACGGTGTAATTGTAAAAAAAGACGGTACAAAGGTTACTGTTAAAATCGGTGAAGAGGAAAGCGAACCTAAATTCGTTATCTCTGATATCCTTCCTCATTTAGGAGCAGAGCAGGCTAAACGTACTCTTTCAGAGGGTATAAGCGGTGAAGAGCTTAACGTAATCGTGGGTAGCAGACCCTTTAAGAGTGACGAGGGCAGCGAGCTTGTAAAGCTTAATATTCTTAAGCTTTTAAATGAAAAATACGGTATAGTTGAAAGCGATTTCCTTAGTGCAGAGCTTGAAGTAGTACCCGCATTTAAAGCTGATGATATCGGCTTTGACAGAAGTCTTATCGGTTCTTACGGTCACGATGACAGAGTTTGTGCATACCCCGCAGCAATGGCAGCGTTTGACATCGAAGCTCCCGATTATACGGTTATTTCTGTTCTTACCGATAAAGAAGAAACAGGCTCAGACGGTAACACAGGTCTTCAATCTTCTTATCTTAAATATTTTATCGCTTACCTTGCAAAAGCAAACGGACTTGAGGTTTATCAGGTGCTTTCAAAGAGCGAGTGTCTTTCTGCTGACGTTAACTCTGCATACGACCCCACGTTTAATTCTGTTTTTGAGAAGAATAACACCTCTTACCTTAATAAAGGTGTTGTTATTACAAAGTATACAGGCGCAAGAGGCAAGAGTGGTACAAGTGATGCTTCTGCCGAGTATATGGGCAAAATCAGAGCAATGCTTGATAAAGCCAATGTTGTTTGGCAGATAGGCGAGCTCGGCAAGGTTGATGCCGGCGGTGGCGGTACAGTAGCAAAATATATCGCAAATCTTGATATCGACGTTGTAGATTTAGGCGTGCCCGTACTCTCAATGCACGCTCCCTACGAAGTAATTTCGAAGCTTGATTTGTATATGGCGTATAAAGCGTTTTACACCTTCTTTAAACAATAAAACAAATTAAAAAGAACCTGTGAAAGTGATTTCGCTTTCACAGGTTCTTTTGTATAAATTATCAAATTATAAAATCATCCAAGCATCCAATTTAAGAATTCTTCAAAGAGAGTATAAATAAGCTTTGTAATTGTTAAGAAGCTTGTCATTTCACGGGCATCTTTAAATGCTTCCTGAATAGGTGTACCCTCGCGAGTGACGGGGATAAAGCTTTCGTGAACGGTATCGTTTTTGATGAATTGAGGGTATTCCTCTAAATCAAAAACAGTTATCTGAGTATCGCTTGTGTGGAATATACCGTAAAGAACGTCGTGACCTGAATGAGTTGTTGAGTGAAGCATATTCTTTACAAACCAAGTGCATTCGGGAAGAAGACAGGTTGATGCATCAATCATTCTGTCGGGTGACATATACACCTTATCTGTGTGCTGAGCCTGCTTGTAATCATCGGGAAGGTATTCGCCGATATATGCACAAGTAGCACCTAAGGATGCATATTGAGTATCAACAGTACCGTCAGAGGTGTTTTTATAAGCGGTAACAAGAGGAGTTCTTTGAACGTTGTAGCCTGCAACGATATAAATATTCGTGCCGTCTGCCTGAGCATTTCTCAAGAGATTTCCTGCATCCTGCTGAACGTCATAATGATAAAAATCTAATTTTTCAAGAAGCTTTCCGTGAGTTCTCTCATCAAGCTTCATAAAGGTCTTTGCAGTTTCGTAATATTCATCGGGAACAAAGCTCCAGATACCCGGCATCGTGCCGAATATCGGTATAAGTGCCTCATCAAAAACTCTGTCTTTAAGATTTAAAATGATGCCGTCTGCCATACCTAAAATGTCACTCCAAAGGCCTGCCGCATCAAGCATTTCAATAAGTGAATAAAGTATCGCACCTAAGAAGTCACTATCCATTGAGGGAAGAGCACCCTCAGCGTATCTGATAAGTGCATCCTTATTAATCTCGAAAAGACCGTTATATAACTCACCTGCAACTGCAGTACCTTGTAAGGGGCAGTTCTGGAAAATGATATTTTCTATATCATTAGTGCCGTAAAGCTTAATATATGAAAGGGTTACAACGCCACCCATACTTGAAGCTCTGAATCTTACAGTATCGTGCTTCGTTAACTCTTTTACCTCCTGAATAAAGGTGTGAAGCTTTTCTGCGTTTTCAACGGGGTCAAGACGGAAGTCGTAACCGAAGTAATAGCTGTAATTATCACCGTGGTTGGCTGTATCGGGGTGGAACTCTTCAGAGGTTACTCTTTCGTGAGATTTACCCTCGTTGTCTAAAGCAAGCATACCGAAGGATGCGTTAACGCAAGAAATAAGCACGTCGCCGAATGCATCGTAATCCTTAGTTGAAATAAGGTCAGCCGCTGCACCTAAAAGGGGGGTGAAATCGTTTAAAACGTCGTTGATGTCAGGTCTGAAAAGTGTTCTTTCGTTTTCAGTACCTGCGTCAAGGAAAACGTAACCGCTACCTAAAGCGGCAACGTAAATAATTGGTGCTTGACCGCAACTACAAGCGGTAACGTCAGCCGCAAGGCAGGGTAACAAACCGCATATTGAAATTATTACGGCAAGAATAGTTGCAAGAAACTTTTTCATAAAATTTCCTCCTATAATATGTTAACAATATATTAACATAAAGAATTACCGTTTTAAAGTGTGCAATATTTATAAATTTAATATATTCTTTTTTAGCACTTCAACGGATTTTACGGTTATTTACATCTTTAAATGAATATGTTAAAATAAATCAAATCCTTGTTGGAGGTAGTTATGTCTTACAGTTCTTTTGCTTCGGTTTATGATGAATTAACCCTTAACGTTGATTATAAACGACGTGCAGAATATATTATGAGCATTCTCGCAGATTACGATATAAAAGACGGTCTTCTTTTAGACCTTGCCTGTGGTACGGGCTCTCTTTCGTTAGAGTTTTCAAAAAACGGCTTTGAGGTAATAGGCACAGATGCTTCACCCGATATGCTTATGGAGGCTCAGAATAAAGCCGCTGAAGCGGGGGAAAATATCCTTTTTCTTTGTCAGCGTATGGAAGAAACCGACCTTTACGGAACAGTAAGAGCAATCGTTTGCTCTCTTGATAGCATAAACCATTTATCAAGCGTAACCGAGCTTAACAAAACCTTTAATACCTTGAAAAACTTCATTGATGACGGCGGAATAATGGTCTTTGACGTTAATACCGTTTATAAGCATCAGAAAATTCTTGGTAATAATACCTTTGTCTATGATGAGAAAAATGTTTTTTGCGTTTGGCAAAATAATTTATATGATGACGGCGTTACCGTAGGTATAAATCTCGACTTTTTTGTAAAAGATGATAAAAACAAATATAACCGTTTTACCGAAAGCTTTAAGGAAATTGCGTTTACAGATGCTGAAATTACAAGTGCAGTTGAAAATGCAGGCTTTAAGGTTGTAAAAAGATATGCTGAGTTCAGCTGTTCAGCACCTAAAGAGGATACTCAAAGAGCATATTACGTTATCAGGAGAGAATATTGATGGATAATCTTTTATATTTAAAAAGCGGCACGGATATCCGAGGCACCGCAATAGAAAAAGAGGGTAAAGACATTGATTTAACCGATACACGTCTATCAACAATAACCGCATCTTATGTGAACTTCTTGAAAAACAAATTAGGTAAGGATAGCTTGAAAGTAACCGTTGGATATGATTCAAGGGTATCCTCTGAAAGAATTTCAAGAGTAGTAACAAGAACGCTTGCCGATTTAGGCGTTAAGGTTTATGATTGCGGTCTTTCTTCAACGCCCTCAATGTTTATGTCAATAATTAATTTTGCGGTTGACTCCGCAGTTATGATAACCGCAAGCCATCTTCCGATGGAAATGAATGGCCTTAAATTCTTTACCCGTCAGGGTGGCTTTTCGGGTAACGATATTAAAGAAATTTTGTCATACGCCGAAAAGAACGAGTATCAGCTAAAAAGCGAAACTCAAAAAGCAGAAAAGCTTGATAATATGAAAAAATATTGCAAGGACCTCTGCGATATGATAAAAGAGGGCGTTAACGCTCCAAATTACGATAGACCCTTGGAAAATCTTAAAATAGTTGTTGATGCGGGTAACGGTGTGGGTGCTTTCTATGCTGAAAGGGTTTTAGCCGTGCTGGGTGCCGATATTTCGGGTAGCTGTTACCTTGAGCCTGACGGCAGATTTCCTAACCATATACCCAACCCCGAAAATAAACAGGCTATGCAGTCAATTTGCGATGCGGTTAAAAAAGCAAATGCCGATTTAGGTGTGATTTTTGATACCGATTGTGACAGAGCCGCCTGCGTTGATAAAAATGCTCAGGAAATAAATAGAAATAAGCTTGTAGCTCTTGCAGCATACATCGCTTTGAAGGATAACAAGGGCGGTATTATCGTTACCGACTCCGTAACCTCAGACGGACTTGCAGAGTTTATTGAAAAGGATTTAGGCGGAGTGCATCACCGCTTTAAAAGAGGCTATAAAAACGTTATTGATGAAGCAATACGCCTTGAAAACGAAGAGAAAAAATCTGCACCTCTTGCAATAGAAACCTCGGGCCACGCCGCCTTTAAAGAAAACTATTATCTTGATGACGGAGCATATCTTATAACAAGAATTATTATTGAAGCCGCAAAGCTTAATAAAGAGGGTAAGCAGATAGAAGATATTATCTCTTCATTGAAAACACCCGTTGAAGAAAAAGAAATAAGATTTACAATAAAGCTTGATGATTTCCGCGAATACGGTCTTTCTGTTATAAATGATTTTAAAGCTCTTTGCGAAAAGACCGAGGGAATAACCGTTTCACCCGTTAATTACGAGGGCGTAAGAGTTAATTTTAACGAAGCCTCGGGCGACGGCTGGCAGCTTTTAAGAATGAGCGTCCATGAGCCACTTTTAGTCCTCAATTGCGAAAGCAATAAAGATGGTGGAGTAAATGAAATGCTCACCTTCTTCAAAGCTTTTATAGAAAAATACGACAAGCTCGATTTATCGAAATTAGTGTTATAAAAAACTGCGGTGGCAAAGCTCGTTTTACTCGCAGTTAGGAGTGAGGAGTTAGGAGTTAGGAGTGTCGGGACCTGCGGTCGGCATTGTAAAAAACGGCAAGTTGCAAATGGGAAATGGCAAGTGGCAAATTAAGGGTCTGCGACGGCAATTATATGCTATCGCAGACCTGTTTTTATTGTTAAAGTAAATTGTTGCGAAGCCTTTCCTCCCTGTGCGAAGCATAGGGAGGGGGACCAAAAGCAACGCTTTTGGTGGTGGGTAGTTCTCTTACGTCTTAGGTTTAGACGGATAGAAAAACTATTTATCCCTCTTTTTTACCGCAGGTAAAAAGGAGGGGTG
>JAZNVT010000038.1:0-12767 GCA_045592945.1 Acutalibacteraceae bacterium
GGTGTTACTGTTATTAAAATCGTTGTTAAACGTAAATTTATAGTGCATTTAAAGAGCTTATTGTTCGCTTCATCTGCCACTGGCAGCGCTCACAAACGCTCACCCCTCCTTTTTACCTGCGGTAAAAAAGAGGGATAAATGGTTTTTCTTTCCGTCTAAACCTAAGACGTAAGAGAACTACCCACCACCAAAAGCAAAGCTTTTGGTCCCCCTCCCTATTTGCTAACGCAAACAGGGAGGTAAAGCTTCGCATCAATTTACTTTAACAATAAAAACAGGTCTGCGATAGCATATAATTGCGTCGCAGACCCTTTTCTATTATCTATTCAATTTTATCTTTTATCTATTATCTTGCGAAGCCTCCGGCATCTGGCGACTGGCATCTGGCATCTACACTTTGCATTTCGCATTTATAATCGGCGAAGCCCCGACACTCCTCACTCCTAACTCCACACTCCTCACTAAATCGTGTGCGAAGCCTCCGGCATCTGGGAACTGGCATCGTCACTTCGCACTTCGCATTCCGCACTCCGCACTTAATTTGCCACTTGCCATTTGCAATTTGCAACTTTATTCCGTAACAACGCCTTTTTTAAGAATAATGTTTGCGTAAAGAGCCATTTCGCTTGTTGCTATAATTGCGTAAGCATCCTTTGCTCTGTCGTAGAAAGCAAATCTTTCGATTTCGCTCATTTTTGTTTCGCCGTTGTTTTTGTTAACGATTTCCTGATACTCTACCCAGATTGTAGGTGTGGGGTCGCCTTTTGTTGTAGCCATAAGCATTACAGGGCTTTCAACGTATGTATCAAGAGGGAAGAGCTTAAGAATTGCATCAAGAAGCTCGGGAACGTTATGACCGTCGCAACGGATAAGTCTTTGAGCGTTTGAAGCTGCGGGGAAATTACCGTCGCCGATAACTATTTCGTCACCGTGGCCCATTTCGTCAAGAATTTTAAGAAGCTCGGGTGAAATGATGTTTGGAATACCTTTTAACATAATAAAAACCTCCGAAAAGTTTATTTGCAACTTAATTTTTAAAAAGCTTTTTGCATTCGCAAATTCAAGCCAACTGCTGACGTATATCCTCGCCTACAAACTGAATTATTTCAAAGCAGTTAAGGCGTGAAGTAAGTCTTTGACCGTATTTTTCTTCAAGCTCGGCTCTTGAAAGATTTGAAATTATTATCATAGGCTTGCCTGAAAGAATTGCATTATTTACAAGCTCGTTAATAGCCGCTTGTGAAAATGCGGTTGAAAATTCTGCGCCTAAATCGTCAATAATAAGAAGGTCGCTTCTTTCAATTTCGTCTTCTACGCTTTCGTCAGCTCTGCCGAATCTTTCCTTTTCAAGCTTTTTAACGATACTGCCTGCTGAAGAATAATAAACGGAAAAGCCGTTTTGGGTAACCTTATTAAGCACCGCAAGGGCTAAATGAGTTTTACCGAGACCCGTAGCACCTGTAAAGAAGAAGCTGTTTGAGTTACAGGTAAAGTTTTCTGCGTAAGCCTTAAGCATTTCATAGCAGCCTCGCATAATATCACGGGGTGAAAAGCCTAATTCTCTGTCTTTGATATCGCTGTAATATTTTAAATCAAAGCTATCAAAGGTAGAACGGGCTAAAAGGGGACTGCAGGAAAGCTCGCTGACTGAAAGCTGCTGTAAAACAGCGAGGTGACATTCGCAAAGCTTACCGTTTAAGATACCGCTGTCCTTACATTTTTTGCAGGTGTAGGGTGGCTCAAGGTAATCCTCAGGGTAGCCCGCCTTTTTAATAAGCTCTTTCCTTTTTTCCTGAGCCTGAAGATTGATTTTTGCAACCTCGTAAATATTAACTCTTTTACCGTCTGCACCAACGCTTCTTATAACGTCAAGTGCGGCATTTTTCATTGTATTTTCAATATCAATAAGCTCGGGGTATTTTGAGATAAACTCTTTTCTTCGCATATCCGCAAGCTTTTCAGCTTGCTCGCGACGGGATTTAAGAATATTTTCAGCTTTTGAATAAATTATATCAGAAAATTTCATTAGTTATCCTCCGAATCTGCATATTTCTTAATCCAATCAAGCACACCCGATTTGCCCACTGTTTCAGTATCATAGGATTTTTTAATCTCCTTAGGTACTGATTTTTTGTTGAGCCTTTCAACGTCCTGGGGTGTTTTTATTGAAGAATTAACCCATTTTTTGAGAAGCTTGTTTGTATCTGTAAGAGCATTACCTGTTTGCTGTAATGCACATTTAATAAGGTCAACTGAGCAATCCCAATCAACTGCCCAAACTCTTAAGAATTTTGCAATTCTCGGTGTAGCGGATTCACCGCTAAAGCCTGCAAAATCCTTTAATTCATTAAAATATAAAGCGATTTTCTCGAGGGCGAGAAGCTCTTTTTCAACAAGGTCAAGAGAGTCAATACCTCGTTTTGCCCAATCCTCAGCCCTGCTTTTAATTGCTGCCGAGGAGGTTTTACCCTCGCATTTCTGATGCTGTAAAAGGGTAATTATAACCTCAGGCGGAAAGCCGTAATAATCGTAAATCATTAAGATTAAAGCCTGAGTATCGTAGCCGAAGGTGCCTAAAATTCCTTGAGCCTCTTTGTAGATTATTTCAAGCTCAGGCTCCTCGGAAAGCCTTTTTGCAATTTCTCTTTGAGTAGGCTTTTTAACGGGTAGGCTTTTTACGGTAACTGAGGGCTTTTTGCTACATTCAGCGGAAGGCTTTTCCTCATCGCAAATGCAACATTTTGCATTACCGCAAGCCTCTTTAAGCTTTTCCTCGCTTATTACCTCGTCGGTGACTACAATAACATCGTTTTGCTGCCAGAAATCGAGGCACATATTAACGTCTGATATGCTTAAACCCGTGCAACCGGCAATTTGCTCTGCGTCTGAAGTGCCGTCGGGATTTCTTAAAATGAATAGTAAAACCTTAAAGCTTGCTGCTGGAGCAAGCTTTAAGTGCATATCAATAAGCTCTGTAGGCACTGCAACAGCACCATTCAGATAATTACATTTTATTTTAATCATTATTCAGGGAATTTGACAATAACGCCTACGGATTTACCGTTAACGTATTGAGCAATACCTTTCATATCTATATCGTTGGAAAGAGTCTTACCTGCAACAAGATATCCACCGTCAGAGCCAAGGCAGATAGCGTTTGCGCTGTCACTCTTTGTGCCACCGAAGGAGCGAGCCCAGGAAAGTGAGCCGAATTTATCAAAGGATGCGATAACGATATCGTCGCCGCCTCTTGTTGTGATACCCTTAAAGTCACGAGAGGAGGAGTTGCTGTAGCCTGCAGTTATGAAGGTGCCGTCCTCAGCTTCAACAACGCTTGTAAGAGCATCGTCATACTGACCTCTGAAGGGATTTGCAAATTCAATAGAGAGGTCGTTTTTGAACTTAACAATGTATGAATCGTAACCGCCTCTTGAAGCAAGGTCTGCTACGAAGAAGCTCTCTGTTGAGCCGGCATCAGAGGAGTTTGAGCGACCGACTACAACCACACCGCCGTTTTTGCAAGCGGTAATTGCAGGGAAGTTTTCAATGCCTCTACCTGCAATAGGTGCAACGTCAAGATATTCACCGATAGGTGAGAATTTAACAACACCGCTGTCAGATGAGCCTAAGCAGGTAAAGAGATTGCCTGAATAGAAGTCACCAACTACGAAAATGTTACCGTCTGAGCTTTCAGCAACACCGTTGAAGCTGTCCTGATTTCCGCCTACGATGTTTTTCCAAAGCAATTTACCGTCTGCGCTATATTTTACAATACAAGCGGCAGATTCAAGTGAAGGCTTACCGAAGCCTTTTGCATCACCGTCGTTGTTACCAACTGAGCCGACTGCAATAATGCCGCCGTCTGAGGTAAGGGTTGCTCCGTTGAAAAGGTCAACTGTAGAAGTACCGAAGGTCTGATACCATTCCTGTTCACCTTTTTTGTCAAATTTATAAACAACGCCGTCATAATAGCCCTTGCCGTTTACACCGCCAACGTTTTTACCATAGCCTACGGCATAAAATCCGCCGTCGTCGGTGGGAACAACTGTCGTGAGAGCGGTCATACCCTTTTTGGAGCCGATAACCTTTTCCCATTCAACATCGCCGTTCTTTTTATACTTTGTAAGAACTGTGTAGGGAACTGAATATTTAAGCTCGCTGTAATCCTTATAGTTACCGTCCTTTGAGTTAGTAACAACTGCGGCAATATATCCGCCATTCTTTAAGGGAGCAATGCTTGAAATATAGTCTGACTGTGTACCGCCCCTTGAAGCCTTCCATTCAATATCGGCAGGCTCTACTGCGATGGGGTTGGTTGTAAGCTCAACTATAGTTGTGAAAACGTTACCGTCTTCGTCAACAGCGGTATTGCCCTGACCGTCAGTCATAGGGATAGCTGTTGTGCCGATAACGTCGGGGTTTGGTGCCGGAGGAATAGTTGTAATTTCAATAACTGAGGTTACAGCCTCACCGCTTTCATCGGTAACAACCTCACCGGCAGCATCAGTTTCATAAACCGAGCTTGTGCCTATAACAATAGGCTCGGGAGCTTTTGTTGTGGGGATGTAGTCAACCTTTTCAGTAACAACGTCGCCGTTTTTATCGGTTACGTATTCGCCGTCCTTATTTGTAACGGGTACGGTTATAGTGACTACCTTATTAACAATTGTTGTATGGGTGTTGCCCTCTGCATCGGTATATGTATGAACATCAGTCTGAGGAATAACAGTAACAGGTACACCGTTTTGGTCTGTAACAGGTACGCCGTTAATATCGGTAACTATAACAGGGTCAAGAGCATTCTCCTTCTGCTTTTCGATACCTTTTTTTATTAAAATAGCAGCGGTAACGATTATAGCTACTGCAAGAACTATTACGATAGGGATAATAATTTTCTTTTTATTTTTATTGCTTTTTTTTGGAACAACGGGTGGTGGTGTAGGGATATCCATTCCGTTTGCTTTAACGTTTTTATTTTCGTTCATATTAAAACCTCCGAGTCGGTAGAATGAGATACTCATTCTTAGTCGTCATTAGTGCATAAAATCTCAATTTAAAACATTTTATCATATTATGTTCAATTTTTCAATGGAAAATAATTATCTTAACAAATTCATCACTTATTCATTACATATTATATAAAAATGGGGCTTGTTTATTATGGAATATCAATAATCTTTGCATTTTACTCAAAAAAATCATTGAAACGGCGAAAAATATGTGCTAAAATACCAAATATAGTTTCCGACATGTTTTTTAAGTCGGTAATATTTTATAATTTTACAACGTTTATCGTTGTTTAGGGAGGAAATCATTTTGAAATCTTATACGAAAGACAATATCAGAAATATTGTTATTGCCGGTCACGGTGGAAGAGGTAAAACAACTCTTGCTGAAGCAATGTTATATATTGCAGGCGAAACAGACCGTCTTGGCAGAGTTGCCGACGGTAATACAGTTCTCGACTTTGATGCAGAAGAAAAGAAGAGAAAGGTTTCCGTTTCATCCGCAATGGCATGCTTTGACTGGCGTGACAGAAAGGTTAATATTATTGACACTCCCGGTCTTTTCGACTTTGAAGGTGGCAGAAGCGAAGGTATAAGAGCAGCTGAAACAGCAATCGTTGTTCTTTCTTCAGGTCACGGTGTTGACGTTGGTGCAGAAAAAACACTTCGTCTTGCAGGCAGAAACGGACTTTCAAAGTTTATTGCAGTTTCAAAGTGTGACGGTGAAAACCGTGATTTCTATAAAACACTTAACGCTCTTAAAGAGAAGTACGGCACTGCTATTTGCCCCGTTGTTGTTCCTTATATGGTAGGCGGCGTTGTTGATTGCTACGTTAACTTCCTTCAGAATAAGGCGTTTAAATATGACGGTATAAAGGCTACTCAGGTTGATATGCCTGCAGATGCAGTTATTGATGAAATTCACGCAGCATTTACAGAGGCTGTTGCTACTGCTGACGATGACCTTATGATGAAATTCTTCGAGGGTGAAGAGTTTACTCACGATGAAATCGTATTCGGTCTTTCTCGCGGTGTTGCTGACGGTACAGTTGTTCCCGTTTACGCTTGCTCAGGCTTCACAGGTGAAGCAGTTGACCTTCTTATGAATGGTATTACAAAGCTTGCACCCGCACCTAAGGGTGAGGACGGTATTGAATGTGACCCCAATGGCTCACTTGCTGCAATCTGCTTCAAGACAGTTGCTGACCCCTTCGTTGGTAAAATGTCATTCTTCAAGGTTGTTTCAGGTAAAATTACACCTGCTACAAAGGCTTACAATGCCCGCACCGAGGAAGAAGAGAAAATGGGTAAAATTATTACCGTTAAAGGTGCAAAGCAGGAAGATCTTGCAGAGATTACCGCAGGTGATATCGGCGTGGTTACAAAGCTTGCAGGCTTTAAAACAGGCGATACAATGTGCGATGCTAAAAACCCCGTTGAGCTTAACCCCGTTGCATTCCCCGACCCCTGCTATTCAATGGCAGTTGTAGTTGTTAAGAAGGGCGAAGAGGATAAGGTTGCTTCAGGTCTTAACAAGCTTGCTGAAGAAGACGGAGCAATGAAGTTCTATACAAATAAAGAAACAAGAGAGCAAATTGTTTCAGGTCTTGGCGAGCAGCATCTTGAAAGCATCGTTTCTAAGCTTAAAAATAAATACGGTGTTGAAATTGAGCTTCAGGCTCCCCGTGTTGCATACAGAGAAACTATCCGTAAAACAGTTGATAAACAGGGTAGACATAAAAAGCAGTCAGGCGGTCATGGTCAGTTTGGTGACGTTTGGATTCGTTTCGAGCCTTATATGGGCGAAGAGGAATTCGTATTCACCTCTGATGAGGTTGTCGGTGGTGCAGTTCCCAAGAACTTCTTCCCCGCAGTTGAAAAGGGCTTACGCGAATGCGTAGCATCAGGTCTTATCGCCGGCTACCCCATGGTAGGAATCAAGGCTTGCCTCCACGACGGCTCTTATCACCCCGTTGACTCATCGGAAATGGCATTCAAGATGGCAGCAAGAATTGCTTTCAAGGCAGCAGTTCCCGAAGCAGCACCTACAATTCTTGAGCCTATCGGCACTCTTAAGGCATATATCCCCGATAACGATTTAGGTGATATTATGGGTGACGTTAACAAGCGTCGCGGTAGAGTTTTAGGTATGGGTCCTGCAGAGGATACAGGTATGCAGGAGCTTATCGCAGAGGTACCTATGGCTGAAATGAGCGATTTCGCAATTGCACTTCGTTCTGTAACAGCAGGTAGAGGCTTCTTCACTCTTGAATTTGCTCGTTATGAGGATGCTCCCTCAAATATTGCAGAAAAGGTTATCTCCGAAGCAAAGCTTGCTGACGATGACGAATAATTAAAAAATAAAACCCTAAAAGAATAAATTTCTTTTAGGGTTGTTTTTGGAAAATAATTTTATAGGAGAATAAATTATGGCAGAGTTTAAGTATGAAATTCAGGAAGAGTTTGGTGTTTTATCCGATACAGGAAAGGGTTGGACAAGAGAGTTAAACCTTATTTCCTGGAACGAGGGCAAGCCGAAATACGACATTCGTGACTGGGCACCCGACCACGAAAAAATGGGAAAGGGTATTTCGCTCACAAAGGATGAGCTCGAAGCACTTTACGACCTTATCGGTAACGTTTTAGGGAAATAAAATGAAATCAAAAATCCGCTTGACCAATTCTGGTCAGGCGGATTTTTAATAGTTTTATCAACCAAATACTGCAAGTAAGAAGCCTGCCGCAACTGCGGAGCCGATAACACCTGCAACGTTGGGACCCATAGCGTGCATAAGAAGGAAGTTTGTAGGATTATATTTTCTACCTTCATTCTGAGCAACACGGGCTGCCATAGGAACGGCTGAAACGCCCGCCGCACCGATAAGAGGATTGATTTTGCCCTTTGTAACAACGTAAAGAAGCTTTCCGAAAAGAACACCGCCGGCTGTTGAGAAAGAGAATGCAACAAGACCGAGAACGATGATGAGGATTGTTTTTAACTGAATAAAATCCTGACCGTTTGCAGTAGCACCAACTGTAACACCTAACATAATTGTAATGATGTTCATAAGTGCATTCTGAGATGTTTCAGAAAGTCTTTCGGTAACACCGCATTCGCGGAAGAGGTTACCGAGCATAAGCATACCTAAAAGAGGAGCAACGGAGGGAAGAAGGAATGCGCAGAAAAGAAGAACGGCAACGGGGAAAATAATTTTCTCTGTTTTGGAAACCTTTCTTAACTGCTTCATTTCAACCTTACGTTCTTTTTCTGTTGTAAGAACCTTCATAATCTTAGGCTGAATAATTGGGATAAGAGCCATATATGAGTATGCCGCCAATGCTATGGGAGCAAGAAGATGTGACGCGAGCTTTGATGTAAGGAAAATAGCTGTGGGACCGTCTGCACCGCCGATAATAGCAATTGAAGCTGCTTCGTTTGGCTCAAAGCCAAAGGCAATAGCAAGAAGGAAAGCACAGTAAACACCAAGCTGAGCTGCCGCACCTAAAAGAAGGCTTACGGGGTTTGAAAGAAGAGGGCCGAAGTCAGTCATAGCACCAACGCCCATAAAGATAAGGCAGGGGAAGATGCTTGATTTAACGCCGACGTAAAGAATTCTCAGAACACCGGAATCGTACCAATGAGTACCCTCTACAAATGCTTGGCCAAAGCTGCCTAGCTGACCGCCCGTTGTATCTAACATTATGTTAGCACCGGGAAGGTTAGCAAGTAAAATACCGAAAGCGATGGGAACGAGAAGAAGGGGCTCGAATTTAAACTTGATTGCAAGAACGAGGAAAAATATTGCTACGCCAATCATAACAAGATTTCTCCAGTCAAGCATTGCAAAGCCGGACTGCTCCCAAAGGTTAGTAAGAATTGTAGAAATGTCCATATTTAATTGTGCACCTCAAACTCAGATAACAGCGAGAACGTCATCAGTGTTAACTGTTGAGCCCTTAGGTGCGTTGATTGATTTTACTGTACCGTCACAGGGAGCAACAATATCATTTTCCATTTTCATAGCTTCAAGAACAACGATAACGTCACCTGCTTTTACAGCGTCGCCAACGTTTTTCTTAACTGAAAGAATTGTACCGGGCATAGGAGCCTTAACCTGAGTACCGTCTGCAGCAACGGGTGCAGCTGCAGGAGCAGCAGCGGGTGCCTCGGGAGCAACAGGTGCCACGGGTGCGGGAGCAACTACGGGTGCTGCAACAGGTGCAACGGGTGCAGGAGCAACTACTGTGTTAACGGGTACCTGAGAGATACCTGTTACAACTGCATCAGATTCAGTAACATCAACTTCGTAAATTTTTCCGTTTAAAGTAACATTATATTTCATTTTTTATTCCTCCACTAACTTAATTGAGCTAAAGCAAAGATTTTCAATAGGTTTATTTAATTTATTTGCTACGATTGCCATAATAACCGCTGCATCCTGCTCCTCGATATTTTCAAGAACAGGGTCCTGATTAAGACGGCGGATAGATTTAAAGCAAAGTCTTTCAAGAGGGATTCCTGTGTTTTCAGACGTGATAGCCATAATAACTGCCGCATCCTGCTCAGAAATACCGTCAAGAGTAACGTAGCCGGGAGTGTAGGGGCTTTCGTCAGTAGCTGCTGCCGTTTCTTCGGCTTTTACTTCCTCAACGGGAGCAGACTGTGCGGGCTGAGCAACGCTTGCAGGGGGAATTACTGTTGTTTCAACAGATTTTTCTGCTTTAATCTCAGGCTTCTTTTTACTTGCGCCGCCGATAATACCTGAAAGGGCTTTAACGAAAAGAGCAAGCACTGCAAGAACGACTAAAACAATAACAAATCCAAGCAAAGCAATGCCTGTTGCACCGCCGAAATCAAGAGAATCAACTTTTAACATAGGAAGAAAATTCATTTTTACTCCTCCTTAGTCAATAGCCTTGAATTCGTAGCTATAAAGCTTACCTGCCATTTCTTCGCGGTAATCAAAGAAGTTTTCTGCTTGAGTGGGGAATGCGATGTATGAAAGCACGTCTTCATCACTCTTTGCTTTTGCACCGATTTCAGCCTTTGCTGCTTCAAAAGCAGGCTCAAGAGTATCTGCATATCTGCCGACAATCTCTTTTTCGTCGCCGAGAATCTGTTTCTTAACGTCTTCGTTTACCTTGCCGGGAGCTTTACCGTATTCACCCATAAGGTAAGATTTAACTTCTTTTGATACGTTCTTATAACGCTCGCCTGCAAGCACGTTTGCAGTTGCCTGAACGCCAACCATCTGGCTCATAGGAGTAACAAGAGGGGGATAACCTAAATCCTCACGAACTCGGGGAGTTTCAAGAAGAACCTCGTCAAATTTATCCATCTTGCCCTGTGCAGTAAGCTGAGCAACAAGGTTTGAAAGCATACCGCCGGGAACCTGATAATCAAGAGCCTTAGTGTCTGTGCAAAGAACTGTGGGGTTAAGACCGCCACTTTCAAGAGCCTTGTTTCTGATGGGCTTGAAGAAATCACCGATTTCTCTGAGTGCTTCAGAATTAAGACCTGTTTCGTAGCCAAGCTCTGAAAGAGTGTAGTTAAGAGTTTCTGTTGCAGGCTGAGACGTACCGCCTGACATAGAAGAAATTGCTGTGTCAATAACGTCAACACCTGCTTCAACTGCTTTAAGGCAAGTCATAAAGCCAAGACCTGTTGTGCAGTGAGTGTGAAGCACAAGAGGAAGGTCAACCGCTTCCTTAAGGCTTGAAACGAGCTTGTATGCTTCGGCGGGGCTGAGAATACCTGCCATATCCTTAATAGCAATAGTCTGACAGCCTAAGCTCTGCATATTTTTAGCAAGCTCAACGTAAGACGCAAGAGTGTGGATAGGGCTGATTGTGTAACAGATAGCACCGGAAGCAATAGCACCGTTTTTAACTGTTTCATCAACTGCAACCTCAATATTTTTAACGTCGTTAAGAGCATCAAATATTCTGATAATATCAATACCGTTTTCAACACTCTTTTTAACAAACATACGAACAACGTCATCGGGATAGTGGTGATAGCCTAAAAGGTTTTGACCTCTGAGAAGCATCTGAAGCTTTGTATTAGGACAAGCCTTTTTGATTTTTCTGAGTCTTTCCCACGGGTCTTCGTTAAGGTAACGAAGACAGGAGTCAAACGTTGCACCGCCCCAGCATTCAAGAGAATAGTAGCCAGCCTTGTCAAGCTCTTTGAGGATAGGCTCAAACTCTCTGAATTTCATACGGGTTGCAATCAATGACTGGTTAGCATCACGTAAGACAGTCTCTGTAAACTGAACCTTTTGCATTTCAATTTCTCCTTCATATTTATTAAAATTTAAGGAATTTATATTCACGGTAGCTGTGCATAGGCTTTTAATAACTAAAAGCTAAAATATGCCTACCAATTTTCCCCAATTTATCATACAATAAACTGAAATTTTTATCAAGTGATTTGTTATATTTTTGTCATAATAAAAGTGAATATGCTAAAAAACAGGCTATATTTTGTATACTATTATATATATAGGCGTGTGGAGATACGCTTCTACGTAAAAAACAGCTGTCAGCAATTTGAGCTTGACAGCTGTTTTTATAGAATGAAGCTTAAATCGAAAGAAAACTGTATACTATTATATAATATAGCCGTCGGCTATCGCCTCAACGGCAAAATACGTGCCTGCCGATAGTTGTTATAACGGGTCGTGTGCGAATCCATTTGTTTGAGGTTTTCGCTGGGTTGTAATAATATAATGCGCCACCGGTAGGGTCCCAGCCGTTAATGGCATCCTGTGCTGCTTTTCGTGACGTTGCGTCAGGGGATACCGACCAGTTACTGTCAGTTACAGCAGAAAATGCGCCTGCCTGATAAACAACTCCTGAAACTGAATCGGGGAAGGATGATGAATCGACTCTGTTTAATACGACAGCACCAACCGCAACCTGACCTGTGTAGCTTTCGCCACGTGCTTCAGCGGCAATAACCTTAGCAAGAAGATAAATATCGGATGAGCTGTAGCCGTTACCGCCACCGCTACTGCTTCCGCCAAGACCTAAATACAAAAGAGTCTTTGAGCCGGCTACACCGTCAGCGGTAATGCCAACGGAGCTTTGAAATTTTCTGACCGCACTTCTTGTGTTCACTCCGTAAATGCCGTCAACTGCTCCTGAGTAAAATCCAAGGTCGCGAAGCTTTCGCTGAATACGTCGCACCTCGTCACCTCGCGAGCCAAGCTTTGAAAGAACCTCCTGTGCGGGAGCCTGAGAATCAGCCACTATATATCCTACCGTTGCGAATACAATTGCAAAGCAAAGAATAAAACCAAGAAGCTTTCCTGCTTTAGAAGAGATAAATTTGTAAGATAAATTACGTTTGTTTTTTGCTTTCATATAGCACCTCTTAAAAGTGTTTTATATTATGATTTTCACTGTTTTTCGTTTTATACATGCATTCTACAAAATTATCTACAAGAAAATTGTGGTTGTTTATAGGGGTAAAACACTATATATTGTAGTCGAAAAAAAGTTGTAAATTTTTTTGAAAAATAGTGTTGACAAATGGGTTTTTGTATGCTAAAATTCAGTCCCGTTGTGAAGAGAACAACAGTTCAGAGCAACGAGAACACCTTCCTTGAGAAGAGAACCCCGAAACGCGCGGACGTGTGGAAGGGTTTGATAAAAAAGGGTAAAAAAGGTGTTGACAAGAGCATCGAAAAGTGATAAGATGTTCAAGCGCTCGCAAGAGGGAGCGCAAAACGAACCTTGAAAATTAAACAACGAGAA
>JAZNVT010000039.1:0-8148 GCA_045592945.1 Acutalibacteraceae bacterium
GCCTTTCCTCCCTGTGCGAAGCATAGGGAGGGGGACCAAAAGCAACGCTTTTGGTGGTGGGTAGTTCTCTTACGTCTTAGGTTTAGACGGATAGAAAAACTATTTATCCCTCTTTTTTACCGCAGGTAAAAAGGAGGGGTGTGCGTTTGTGAGCGCTGCCAGTGGCAGATGAAGCGAACAATAAGCTCTGGGCACAATAAGGAGTATTGCGAAGTGAATAACGAGCAAGACGACTATATTGTAACCGGTTGACCGACCTTCGATAGACTTAAATTTAGAGGATAGTATATTTCGTGAGAATATACTATCCTTTATTTGTTACTGAGTCGGGGCGGTGGGTGGTACCCTACGTGACAACGGAGCGTAGTTGAATCGTTAGATTCAAATATTAGAAACTAGCCATTACAAAAAACTATGATAGAACAATTGTAGGGAACACCCAAAGGGATGTTCCTTACGGTTGTTATATTGAGTTGAAGTAAACCTTGCAACAGTATTATTTTTATCTTCTGTCTTGCGAAGCTAACTAGTGTCTGGTGACTTTGTTACGCACGCAGTCTTGCATCATACAACTTGCACAAAAACAATTCACTATTTTTGTATTTTTAATTATTGAAGCGTTTTTATTTAAGTAGTAAAATAAACTTGTATATTTATTATATTAATAGGTGGTAACTATGAAAAACGCAATAAAGAGAAGTTTATCTCTTTTTCTCGCTATTACAATCATTTTCAGCTCTGCACTTGTAGGGCTTAGTGAAATTGATTTTAGTGGGCTTTTTACGGTCAAAGCAAATGCTGCAAGTGAAAGTGATTTAACTTTTACTTTAAAAAGTGATGGTCAATCGTATTCTGTTACCGGTTGTAATGCATCTGCAGAAGGTGCGATTGTTATTCCTTCAATTTACAAAGGCTTACCTGTAACAAGTATAGGTGACGATGCCTTCTCGAATTGTAGTAGCCTTACCTCAATCATAATCCCCGATAGCGTAACGAGTATAGGTAATTCAGCTTTCCACTATTGCTCAAGCCTTTCATCAGTTACAATCGGCAATAGCGTAACAAGTATAGGTGATTCTGCTTTTTATTGTTGCGAAAATCTTGTTTCTGTTACCATTCCTGACAGCGTAACGAATATAGGTGATTCTGCTTTCAAAGATTGCACAAACCTTTCATCAGTTACAATCGGCAATAGCGTAACAAGCATAGGTAATAATGCTTTCGGAGATTGTACAAACTTTACCGCAGTTTACATAACCGATTTAACTGCTTGGTGCAATATTGATTTTCATTATGGTTATTTTGCTACCAACCCGCTTTATTATGCAAATAACCTTTACCTTAACGGCGAATTGATTGAAAATCTTGTAATTCCCGATGGTGTTACAGAAATTAAAAGTTATGTTTTCTGTGGTTGCACAAGTCTTACCTCTGTTACAATCCCCGATAGCGTAATGAGTATAGACTGGAATGCTTTCAATTTGTGCACAAATCTTACATCAATAAATGTAAGTGAAAATAACCAGAATTATTCTTCTGTTGATGGTGTTTTTTTTAATAAAGATAAAACAGAACTAATAAAATATCCAGAGGAAAATACACGAACAGAGTATGTAATCCCTGATAGCGTAACGAGTATAAGTGGTTATGCTTTCGAAGATTGCTCAAACCTTACCTCAATCACCATCCCCGATAGCGTAACGAGTATAGGTAATTACGCTTTCTCACATTGTACAAGTCTGATATCAATCACAATCCCCGTTAATGTGAGTTCTATTGGTCGTTGTTCTTTTCTTTACTGTACAGGACTTGAAAGAGTAAACTGGAATGCTAAAAATCCTGTTCTTTCTTGGTATGATGGTGATTATTTCTCATTTGCAGGGCAAAATGGCTCCGGAATAAATTTTGTGTTTGGTGATTCGGTAGAGAAAATCCCCGCAGGCATTTTCAGAGTTGGAGCGAGTGGACATGAGCCATATATAAAAACAATTACAATCGGCAATAATGTAACAAATATGGAAGAAGTTGATTTATCACATTGCACTTCTTTGACAGATTTTATAGTTGATGAGAATAATAAAAAATATTGTTCAGTAGACGGAGTTTTATATAACAAAAATCAAACAGAAATTATAAAATTCCCTAAGGGAAGAAATGATACCTCCTATGTAATCCCCAACAGTGTAACAAGTATAGGTGAAGATGCTTTCTATAGTTGTATATGCCTTACCTCAGTTACAATCGGCAATAGCGTAACAAGCATAGGTAATTGTGCTTTCCAATATTGCTCAAGCCTTTCCTCAATCACAATACCCGATAGTGTAACAATTATAGGGAATGCTGCATTTGCTGGTTGTACTAACCTTAGCGAGGTTGCAATCCCCAATAGCGTAATGTATATATATGAAGACGCTTTCCGTAATTGTACAAGCCTTACTTCAATTGAAATCCCGGATAACGTGATAAGTATAGGACGGAGTGCTTTTTTGGATACAGCCTATTATAATGATTCGTCAAACTGGGAGAATGACGTGCTTTATATTGGTAATCATCTTATTAAAGCAAAAGAAACATTATCAAGTACGTACACAATTAAGGAAGGTACAAAAACAATTTCAGATAGTGCTTTTGATTGTGAGAATATCACCTCTATCATAGTTCCTGAAAGTGTAACAAGTATAGCTTATCGTGCTTTTGCTTATTGCACGAATCTTGAGCATGTGTACTACAAAGGGTCACAAGCAGAATGGGAAAGCGTTTTGATACTTGGACCTGAACCTCATTATCCTTTTGGAAATGCAACCCTTTATTTTGCGGAACTTAAACAAATCAACGGCCAATGGGTATACGCAAGCGGTGACACAATAATCACCGATTACACAGGTCTTGTAAATTACAATGATGGTTGGTTCTACGTTGCTAACGGTGTTGTTGACTGGAATTATACCGGTCTTACGTATTACGCAAATACGTGGTTTTACGTTAATGGTGGTGTTCTTGACTGGAATTATACCGGTCTTGCATATTACGCAAATACGTGGTTTTACGTTAATGGTGGCGTTCTTGACTGGAGCTATACCGGTTTGGCGGAATATTGCGGTTCGTTTTTCCATATATCAAATGGTGTCCTTGATTGGAGTTATTCAGGTCTTTCCAGTTATTATAATGATTGGTTCTACGTAACAAATGGTGTTCTTGATTGGAATTATACGGGGCTTACAGAGTATTACGGAACCTGGTTCTACGTAGTAAACGGCTACCTTGATTGGAGCGTAACAACGCTTACGTATGCCTTTGATACGTGGTTCTATGTTGAAAATGGAGTTATAAACTGGAACAGTGATACGCTTTGTTATTATGGTGATACCTGGTATTACGTAAAAGGTGGCACTGTTGCCTGGGATTACACCGGTTGGGTAGAGTACCTCGGCAATTGGTTCTATATTACAAACGGATGGCTCGATTGGAGTAAACAATAAAGCAGAAAAGCGGGGTGCATTTGGCACTCCGCTTTTATTTTACACTTGTATTTTCACTTAATATTTATTATACTTGTAATGTATACGTTAATTTTAAACAATGAGGTGTTGGTTTTGGCTCGTTACGGTCTTGATCTCCAACGTAAATACAAAAATAAAAAAAGAAAAACTACTATCTTTATTTGTGTGTTTCTCTGCTTCGTAGTTCTTTTAGGCTCCGTTTCTACCTTGCTTTTGTGGAAATCTCTTAACTACGATTTTAATAATATTTTTAAGCCTGAGGGCGAAAGCACAACTGCCCCTGCAACAACAGAAAAAATAGATTCCGTTGTTCTTCAGGGAGAGTCGCTTTTCTTGGTTGCCGTAACCTCTGATGACGGCAAAGAAACCCGATTTATAAACCTTATAAACGTTGATTTAAGTAAAAAAACAATTAAGGTTATCCCTGTTGACCATACCTTGAAAGCATCCGAAAGCAAACTGTCTTTCGCTAAAACCTTGGAAGCAAGCGGTGCTAAAGAATTAGTTTCTCAGATTAATTCCTTCTATGGCGTAACTGTTGACAGATACGCGGTGTTTACTGATTCCGGCTTCAAATCTGTTTACAGAGCGTTAGGGGATATAACCGTTAAAATTAATGAGGATTTAGAGTATGATACCCCTGATATGTTTCTTGAGCTAAGTCGTGGTGATAACGTTCTTACTCCCGAAAAAACATATAAATATATGAAATATATCTGTGAAACTGAAAAAGGCTACGAATGCTCAAAGCTTAATGCGGAAATAATTGTTGCTTCCTTTAACGCCTTCTTCAATAATCAGACCTTCTTATCTGCAGATTCACTTTTTTCAAAGCTTATTAATTACTGCACAACTGATATTACTATAGTTGATTTTACCGATAGTAAGGATGAAATCGAATATCTCTTACCGAAAACCTCAAAAGAAAAATTAAAGGTTTTCGTTTCCGAAAAGGAGCTTTAATATGAAAAACAAAGGGTTAACTAAATTTTTAACTGCTCTTGGTGTTGTGGCTGTAATAGCTCTTGTTGTTGGTGCTATTTTAACAAACGTTGTCTATGAAAACGTTTTGAAGCCTCAGGATTTTTCGTCTAACGGAGCTCTTCCGTCGGGTGATGATACCGGCTATTACCGTCATTGCTATAATGAACTTACCGACGAAGAAAAAGCGGTTTATAACGTGGTCGTAGCTAATATTTACGATATGCCCGAAAAAATCGAGATTCCCTCTTTAGGCTCGGGTGACCTTAATAAAATCTTTACTGCTATATCCTATGATAACCCCGACCTTTTTTGTATCGGCACAAAATGTAGCACTTATAAAGTTGGCTTAAAAACATACTTTGAGCCCACCTATATTATGACTCTTGAAGAATTTAACAGACAGAGGGAAGAGGTAAGCAAAATCGCAAATACTATCCTTGTTGGTACAAAGGTGTATACCTCAGTCTATGAAAAAGAGTTGTTTGTTCACGATTATATTATAAATCATTGCTTATATGCTGACCCTAACACTAACCCAAATGCAAATTCAATTTATGGTTGCCTTGTTGAGGGTAAAGCAGGCTGTGAGGGCTATGCAAGAGCTTTTCAGTATATGATGAGCTTACTTAATATCGACAACCGTCTTGTAACGGGCGAATCTGCCGAAGATGGTGTGAATTATACAGGCCATATGTGGAATTACGTTGTTCTTGACGGTGAAGGTTATTTTGTGGATGTAACCTGGGATGACCCCAAAGGCACAAGTCAGGTGCTTCGCCATACTTATTTTAACGTTACAACAAACGATGTTTTAGTAAAACGTAAAAGCATTAATCAGGTAATACCCTTTACTACCGCAACAAAGTATAATTATTTTGTATATGAAAGTGCATATTTCACAACGGGCGCAGGGGAGCAATTCTCAAACGGGATTGATGCCTCGATTAATAATGCTATTCAAAGAGACTATAAATGTGCCGAATTAAGATTCCCCGATTCTGCAACCTTACAGCAGGCTAAAGCAACAATGTTTGACCAAGGCGTAGTTTATACTGCCTTTAAGGATGCAGGGCTTATTCAGAATTTGAGTGGCTCAAAGGTTTATTATAGTATAGATGATAAAATGAACGTTATTTGTCTTTTCTTCTAAGAGGTGTATATAAATGGATAAAGAGAAAATAGAAAGAGCTGTCAGGGATATTCTTGAAGCAATAGGTGAAGATCCCGACAGACCCGGTCTTAAAGAAACTCCTTCCCGTGTTGCAAGGATGTATGAAGAGGTTTTTTCGGGTCTTAATGAGGATGCCCATGCTCATTTAAAGCTTTTTGATGAGCCGGGTAACGATGAAATGGTAATTGTAAGAGATATTCCAATGTACTCAATGTGCGAGCATCATCTTTTGCCCTTTATAGGTAAGGCTCATATTGCTTATATTCCTGCTGATGGTAGAATTATCGGTCTTTCAAAGCTTGCAAGGATTGTAAACGTATATGCAAAACGTCCTCAGGTGCAAGAGAGATTAACATCTCAGATTGCAGATTTTCTTTTTGACGAGCTTGGTGCTAAAAGCGTTGCCGTTATTGTTGAGGCAGAGCATCTTTGTATGACAATGCGAGGTGCAAAGGCTGCGGGTGCAGTTACTCAGACCTCAGCCCTCAGAGGTACTGCAAGAAGTGATGCAAGAACCCGTGCAGAGGTAATGGCTCTTTTAACAGGCGGTAGATAAAATGTTTTCTTTCCAAAAGCTAATCGAAAACAAAAAACGCCCACTTGTTATGGGTATATTGAATATAACCCCCGATTCATTTTCTGACGGTGGTGAAAGCTTTAGCCTTTCGGGTGCTCTCGAAAGGCTTCATTGTCTTGAAAAAGAGGGGGCAGATATTATTGATATCGGTGCTTGCTCAACAGCGCCTATGAATGAGCTCGTTTCTTGTGACGAGGAAATAAATCGTCTTTCATTTTTACCCGAGCTCGTAAAGAATACCAAGGTACCGTTATCCATTGATACCTTCAGACCCGAGGTAGCCGAGTTTGCTTTGAAAAACGGTGTTAGCATCGTTAATGATGAAAGCGGATGCTTTTCTCAAGCTATGGCAGAGGTTGTGAAAAAATATAATGCAGGCTGGATTTTTATGCATACGGGCGGAAAGTCGTCAAAGGATGTAAAAGAATATCCCAACGGCGTTATAAATGACGTTTTGAATTATTTTGAAGGCTGCTACAAAAAAGCAACCGATTTCGGTATAAATAAGGATAGCTTGTTTTTTGATTTCGGAATTGGATTCGGTAAATCCCGTGATGATGATTTGCTTCTGCTTTCTGAATGTGAAAAAATCACAGCTTATTACCCCTTGCTTGTGGGTGTTTCACGAAAAAGAATAATCGGTGAAATTGTAAGCGAAAAGGATGCTAAAAACAGAGTAGCAGGTAGCGTTGCTGCTGCAACCCTTGTTGCTTATAAGGGTGCCGAGATTTTAAGAGTGCATGATGTGAAAGAAACTGTTGATGCTATGAATATAGTAAGCGCAGTCGTGAAAGGATATATATAAATGTATAATAAAATAATTATTAAGGGTTTACGTTTAAAAGCATATCACGGAGTTAATCCCGAAGAGAAAATTGACGGTCAGATGTTTGAGCTTGATATAACAACGCTTATTGATACCGTTAATGCGGATAATACTGATGATTTAGAAAATACGGTAAGCTATGCAAAAATTATCAAAACTGTAAGAGCAGTTTTTACTGCTGAAAGCTATAACCTTATTGAGTATGCCGCAAACAAGGTTTGCGTTTCTATTCTTGAAGCGTACCCGAGTTTACAAAGCGTAACCGTTTTATTAAAAAAACCGGAAGCACCTATAAGTGCTGATTTCGATTACGTTGCAGTTGAAGAAACCTTGACGAGAGAAGAATTTGAACAGAGGAAAGCAAAATGAAAGCGGTTATAGGAATCGGAACAAATATCGGTGATAGAAAAAATAATATTGATAAAGCAATCGAAGCTTTGGGGTTAGTGCCTAATATAAATGTAATAAGAAGTGCCTCTGTTTACGAAACTGCGCCATGGGGTTATACCAAGCAAGCAAATTTCTATAATACGGTCGTTGAGGTTGAAACTACACGTTCACCCGAAATGCTTTTAGGAGTTTGCCTCGGCATTGAAACCGGTATGGGCAGAGTAAGGGAGTTTAAAAACGGTCCCCGTATCGTTGATTTAGATTTACTTGTGTATGAGGGCTACGAAAGTAATACAGAGCATCTTCAGTTACCTCATAGCAGAATAGGGGAAAGAGACTTCGTTCTCGTACCCTTAAAAGAGCTTTATCAGGATATGAATATATTAGGTTTTGATTACTCTGAAGAGTATGAAAATATAATAGAAAAATCTACTGCAAAAATAATTTAAAAAATTTAAAATAAGGTATTGACATTTAAAAGTGTTGATGATATAATTCTCACTCGTTGGCCGTAAAAAGCCTGTCGAGAATACTCGATAAACACCTACCGGAATATGAGACCCCGAAACGCGCGGACGTGTGGAAGGGTTTGATAAAAAAGGGTAAAAAAGGTGTTGACAAGAGCATCGAAAAGTGATAAGATGTTCAAGCGCTCGCAAGAGGGAGCGCAAAACGAACCTTGAAAATTAAACAACGAGAA
>JAZNVT010000040.1:0-13588 GCA_045592945.1 Acutalibacteraceae bacterium
AAACGAAGGTACTCTTACAGCTGATGACCAGATCATCTCTGCTGCTTCTTGTACAACAAACTGCCTTGCTCCTATGGCTAAAGCTCTTAACGATTATGCTCCCATCCAGAGCGGTATCATGAGCACAATCCACGCTTACACAGGTGACCAGATGATTCTTGACGGTCCTCACAGAAAAGGCGATATGAGAAGAGCACGTGCTGGTGCTGCTAACATCGTTCCCAACTCAACAGGTGCTGCAAAGGCTATCGGTCTTGTTATCCCCGAGCTTAACGGTAAGCTTATCGGCTCTGCTCAGAGAGTTCCTGTTCCCACAGGTTCAACAACAATCCTTACAGCTGTTGTTAAGGGTGCTGACGTTACTAAAGAAGGCATCAACGCTGCTATGAAGGCTGCTGCTTCTGAATCATTCGGTTACAACACAGACGAAATCGTTTCTTCAGACGTTATCGGTATGAAATACGGTTCACTCTTTGATGCAACTCAGACAATGGTTTCAAAAGTTGCTGATGACCTTTACGAGGTTCAGGTTGTTTCTTGGTATGACAACGAAAACAGCTACACAAGCCAGATGGTTAGAACAATCAAATACTTCGCAGAGCTTGCTTAATTTTTGATTAAATAACTTAAACCCCGCAGTTACAAGCTGCGGGGTTGTTTTTATGTATAAGCTTTTCGATATCAGCATTCACTCACAAATTTTTCAAATGCTTTTTCGAGTTACAAGATTAAAGCTTATTGTAAAATAAGTATCCGATACGATATACTGCTCTGCTCTTTTGCTTTCAAAAGAATAAGCTGATATAAGAATATCACCTTCGCCTTTTTTAAGCTTCATAAAAAGCTCATCATCAGTATCAGGGATATATGAAATGTTATAGCCATATTCTTCTGCAAAGGTTTCTATAATTTTAACGTCAATACCCGAATACTCACCACTATCAAGAAGATAGAAATACAAATCAGACGAAGGATTACACAGCACTCTTAATTCATTTTCACCGTCACCGGTATATGATGAGTGATACGTAATACCGTTATATTCGGAATTTTTAATTTTATCAATTATGCCTTTATCCTTCATATCTGATATTGAGGAATTAAACTTATCACGAAGCTCTGTTGAAGCATCGTTGAAATATGCGCAAAATTCAATCTTATACGGACACTCTTCGTGTATTTCGATTTTTCTTTCAGCTATTTTCGCTTGAACGAATTCGTAATCCGATAAAGCACCGTAATCAACGTAACCGTTTTCAACTGCTAAAAGCAAATCACTTAAGGTATTGTAGCCAATTAACTGAGCGCCTGAATCAGAATATGACCTTGCAGCAAGCTCACTAACGGAATCAGTAACAAAACCGATAATAGTATCCTGATGCTTCTCTTTGCTTTTATCATCTGATAAACCGCAAGAAGCAAAAGAAACCACAAAACCAACAACAAGAATAATTGATATTATTCTTTTAATCAAACTACCCACATCCTATAAAAAAACCGATTTGTGCATGATAGATGCATAAATCGGTTAATTTTAAAATTTATTTCTGTTCAACGTCAATTTTAACTATTTTAAAATTGATTGTACCTTTAGGTGCTTCAACAACAACCTTATCGCCAACCTTGTGACCCAAAAGAGCTTTACCAACCGGTGACTCATCAGAAATTTTACCCTCTGCAGGGTTAGCCTGAGCAAAGCCTGTGATGGTGTAAGTTCTTTCTGCAGAGCCTCTTGTTGTTTCTTTTATAGTAACTATTGAACCGAGATGAACAACCTCTTTATTGCTTGTTTCAGCCTCATCAATAATAGTTGCTCTTGAAAGCATAACCTCAATATCGTTGATCTCAGCTTCAAGCTTAGCCTGTTCAGACTTAGCTTCATCATACTCACTGTTCTCGGAAAGGTCACCGAAAGAACGGGCAACCTTAAGCTTTTCAGCTATCTCGGAACGGCCCTCGGATTTGAGTAATTGAAGTTTTTGAGAAAGCTCTTCGTAGCCTTCACGTGTTAAAACAATATCCTGTGCCATTAGTAAATTACATCCTCTCAAAATTAATGTATTTGTTCAATACAATGCTTAACATTATATATAAACTTATTTGAAATGTCAAGTCTTTTTAACTTGGCATATTGCACATCCGATTTTTCTATCCACACCGTATTTCATCAGCTTTCTTACACTGTCGTTTACTTCAAAATACGAAAAGTCAGGATATAGCAATCCCCTTTTACCCTTGAAATATATTTCACATTTACCATCTGGTGTCATTTGCAACAAATCAATACTTATATCAAAGTTTTCGAAATCATTATACAGACCTATATTAACAAGTGTCCCGTAACGCTCGAAGCATTCGTTTTTAAAAGCTTGAGCTTGCTTTTCAGATTCAACTACAAGCTTCACGTTTCGCACAAATTTTACTAACTCAAAAGCCTCTTCACATATAAGTATTTTTTCACATTTAATACATAGGCTTTTCATATTCTTTTCGAATTTAATCTTATTTAACAATGATGACATTAAAGCTTTTATATAATAATCCTTTGCATCAAATAAGTATTCCTGAAACGGGTCTTGCGGTAAGCTTTCATTTAACAGAATTCTCCCTTTATACGTAGAAAAAAGCCTTTGTATTCTTTCTGAATTCAAATAATTTTCACCAATCTCAATAATATAAAACGGCTTATTATCTATATAGTCTGTATACCTAATCAGGCTTTTCACTTCCTTTTGTCTTTGTTTAAAGCATATTTTTCGTCTATCTTTTATTTGAGAATCATTAAAAACCTCTGTAATTACTAACAAAAAATCCCCTCTCCCATATATACTATGAGAGAGAGGAATCGTAAATGATTTTAAGCTAAAATCTGAAGCCCTGCGGGTTTAGTGAGATAATTCATCGGATTAACCCATCCGCCATTTATCATAAGACCGAAATGGAGATGAGCACCGAAAGAATAGCCGGTATTACCTGCAAGACCTATTGTCGTGCCTTGTGTAACGTAATCGCCAACGCTTACGAGAGTTGAAGAAAGGTGTGCATAATAGGTTTTTACACCGTTACCGTGATTGATAACAACGTAAAGACCATAACCGCCATTGTTACCGCTCTTGTAAGCAACCTCAACGGTACCGTCTTTAACAGCAACAATTGTTGCACCATGAGTACCGCCCCAACGGCAAATATCAATACCGTTATGCTGCTTTGTAACACCGTTAAGAGTTCTCATTTTAAACGATGATGAAACGTAGGTATTTGAATAAGGCAAAGGCCAAATCATATCGCCGGAAACCTGACCCGAACCGAAAGAGGTATTATCCTCTGCAAGCTTGTTTTCGTAATCCATAATTGCAGATTCTGCTTTTTCGATAGCTCTTTCGTATTCTTTACTTTCTTTACTGTACTGATTAACAACACTCATAACCTTATCAAGGTCCTTCTGAATTTCTGCTTCAGCATCCTCAATAACCTTACGTGCATCAACCTGCTCTTGCTTCTTTGCCTCGTGCTCCTTCTTCACTTCGTCAAGCTCTTTGATTTTACCATCAAGTCTTGCTTTCATATCTTCTATTTCAAGCACCTTGGCTTTAAGAGCTTCAATTTCATCTTCAAGGTCTTTTATAAGAGTATCGTCATGCTCGGCAATTCGCTCAATAAGCTCTACCCTTTCAAGATATGACTGAAATTCAAAATCATCTGATGTTAGAAGATATTCGAGAGAAGAAGATGCACCAGACATATATGAAGCTCGAATTCTTTCACCAAGCAAGGTATAGGTATCAGCTATTTTCTGCTGAATAACAATAACCTGCTCATCGAGCTCATCTATCTGTTTATTAAGAGAATCAATTTCATTTTCAATACCCTTAATCTGATTATCGATAATCGCAATATCAGCATCAATAACCGCAATAGCCTCGTTATAAAGGTCAATCTGGTCTTGAAGTGCATCAATTTTATCCTGCAAAGCATTTATATCATCGTCATAAACAGATGCTTTATCTTTAAGCTCTTTGATTTTCTTTTCATTCTCTTTGATTTGCTTCTGAAGGTCTTCAATTTTCTGCTCATACTCTGCTTTTTCAGCATCGGTTACTGCAAAGCAAGATACAGACGAGCTACAAATCACAAGAACAACTGCAAGAAGCAGTGCAAAGATTTTATTCGATTTTTTAATCGGATTCAACAACATTGTTATGCTCCTTTAAGTATTTATTAAGTGAAATTACGCTACCAAACACACCGATTACAACACCGATAAATGCAAAGATAGCTAAGAGATAGCCTACGTAGTCAAAGAAATTAACTGCTTCGCCACCCAGCATTGAAAGAATATTTGTAAGCCAAATTGAAGCTACCGAATATACTACGTACTGAATACCTAATCCAATAACCGCGGAGAAGAGACCTAAAAGAACACCCTCAACAATAAACGGCCAACGGATAAAGGTATTTGTAGCACCAACCGCCTTCATAATACTGATTTCAAGTCTTCTGTTGTAAATAGTAATTCTTATTGTGTTAGAAACAATAAACAATGAAACAAAGAAAAGAATTGCAACTATACCGATACTGATATAAGAAACTGCATTTCTTATACTTGCAAGCTTTCCTGCTAACTCACTGTTTTCATGAATTTGTAAAACGTTATCCTGCTTTTTGATTTCGTTTACTGTTTCATTAAATAACTCAAGGTCATCAACGGTAACCTTATATGCGTCAGGCAAAATATCAGCTGTCAAGCCGTCGAGAAGAGCTGCTTTATCGCCATAAGCTTCCTTTTGACGCTCAAACGCCTCTTCACGAGGTACAAACTCAACGTTTTTTACGTTATCAAGATTTTGCAACGAAACGCCTAAAAGCTGAGTTTCATACTCGTTAGCCTCATCGTTAACGTAAACCATAACAACGTTTTGACCTTCAATTAAATCAAGAACCGAGTTTATATTGAGAAAAATAAGAGAACCACTACCAACAATTATAAGACAGGAAACAAGAACAACTACCGTAGCAAGAGATAAAAGTCTGTTAACCCATATGTTTCTAAAGCCCTCACGGGTAAGATAACCTAAGCTTGCTGCTTTCATTATTCATCGCCCCCTTCCGTTTTTTCAACGTCTACCTCTAAAACATCATCGGATGAGGCCTCAATGCCGTATGTCTTCATAAGATAATCGAAATCAGATGAATTATCCTCAACGAAATATGCGCCGATTTCGTTATCAATATCGTCAAACTGATAAGGCTCAACATCAATATGTGAAGCATCAGGATAGTCTGACTCAATTTCACCGTTTTTGATAGTAATTACACGGTGATTAAAGGTTTTTACAAGATGATAATCATGGGTAACCATAATTATTGTTGTACCCTCGGAATTGATATGGTCGAGAAGGTCAACAATTTCATAAGACATTCTCGGGTCAATGTTACCCGTAGGCTCGTCCGCTATAATCATATTTGCATTATTTGCAAGCGACCTTGCTAAAGCAACTCTCTGTTGCTCACCACCTGAAAGCTGATTCGGCTTTGAACGGGCTTTTGAGCTAAGACCAACAAGACCAAGAAGATAAGGTACTCTTTTTCTGATTTCACTTTCTCTTGAACCGATAACTCGCATAGCGTATGCGATATTGTCATAAACGTTCATTGTAGGAATAAGTCTGAAATCCTGAAAAACAATACCGAGAGTTCTTCTGAAATAAGGGATATCTCTTTTTTTCATATGATTCAAATCATAACCGTTAATGTTAATTGAACCAGAAGAAGAAACCTCTTCCCTCATCATAAGCTTTAAGAATGTACTTTTACCGGCACCGGAAGCACCGACAATAAAAACGAACTCACCATTCTCAATAGTTATATTAAGATTGTTAAGTGCTTTCGTATTGGTATCTTCATAAATTTTAGATACGTTTTTAAATTCTATCAAAATTCAACACCCAATCGTAAATTAATAAGTTTTGCCACATTAACACAAAGTATTATAGCACATCTTATTACAAAATGTAACCCTTTTGTAATAAAAATGTGCTATTTTAATTTATTTTTAATATTTAGTTAACAATTAATACTTAACGGGATTAGCATCAAGATACTTTTTAACCATAAGAGCTACCTTAAACACGATAGCATCATCAAACTCACGAAGGTCAAGGCCTGTAAGCTTTTTGATTTTCTCAAGTCTGTAAACAAGAGTATTTCTATGTACGAAAAGCTTTCTTGATGTTTCGGAAACGTTAAGATTATTCTCAAAGAATTTCTGAATTGTGAAAAGAGTTTCCTGATCAAGAGTCTCAATAGAGCCAACCTTGAAAATCTCTTTAAGGAACATTTCGCAAAGAGTTGTAGGAAGCTGATAAATAAGACGAGCTATACCTAAATGGTCATAGCTAACAATATTCTTTTCAGTATCGAAAACCTTACCAACCTCAAGAGCAACCTGAGCCTCTTTAAATGAACGGGCAAGCTCTTTAACACCAACAACGGGTGTACCGATACCAACAAGAGAATGAGTATAGAATTCTGATGAAAGTGCATCGGAAATTGAACGGGCAAGCTTTTCAAGGTCTTTACCGTCAACATCACTTCTTACCTCTTTAACAAGAGCAATATCAGATTCACTGATATTGATAACGAAATCCTTTGTTTTGTCGGGGAAAAGATTCTGAATAACGTCGTAAACAGAAACATCGTTCTTGTCAAGGAATCTGATAAGAAGAACAACTCTTGAAACCTCGTTATTAAAATGAAGCTCACGGGCTTTAAGATAAATATCACCGGGAAGAATGTTGTCAAGAATTATATTTTTGATAAAATTGCTTCTGTCATATTTTTCATCATAAAACTGCTTGATATTTGAAAGTGAAACGCCAAGCACACCAATATAGCTGTGAGCAGCGGCATCGTCGCCCTCAACGAAAACAGCATATTCAGGACGCATATGTGTACCAAATGACTGATAAAGACAACCATCAAAGGAAACACAGGTTGCTGAAGAGAATACAGCAGCAGTATTAACGTTTCTGACCTCACCGATTTTTCCTAAATCACTGCAAGAAATAACTGCGCCTGATTCATCAATAATACCGATTGTTCTATCGACAACATCGCGCATCTGATGGATTATGCCTTGAAACACTCTATTGGACATTTTTATTACCTCCAATAATTTTTAACAAATTTGAGATTTGACAATTATACATAATACACAACTTTGCACAATTTTGCAAGTACTTTTTTTATATTTCCAAAATTTTTTTATGCAAAATGTTAGTTTTATGACGAAAAAACTTGTTTTAAATGCAAAAATGCACATAAAATCAACAGTTCTTGTCATTTTAAACAAAAAGACGAAAAATCTTATCGATTTTCGATTTTTGATAGCTCTTCAACGGTAAGCAGTCTTGCTTCTCCCTCTTTTAAGCTATCATCAAGAGCGAGCCCGCCTATTGAAATTCGATTTAATTCAATAACGGTTGTACCTAACGAAGCAAACATTCTTTTAACCTGATGGTATTTCCCCTCTTTAATTACAACCTTAAAAACCTGAGGTGTTTTATCAGATATTAATTCTAGTTCGGCAGAAAGTAAAACCGTGCCATCGGCAAGGACGACCCCGTCCTTAAAAGACTTCTTTGCGTTTTCAAAACTTATCTTTTTATCAACCGTTGCAATATAGGTCTTGTCCACGTGACGAGAGGGCGAAAGAATTCTATGAGCAAAATCACCGTCATCGGTGATAAGGCAAAAGCCGGTAGTATCTTTATCAAGTCTTCCTGCAGGAAAAAGATTCTTCCTTTTGAGTTCATCGGGAAGAATATCAACAACCGTTTTATCCCTTTTATCCTCCGAGGCACTTACCACACCCTTGGGCTTATTAAGCATAATGTAGGTAAACTCTGTTTGTTTCAAAGGCTTACCGTTTACAATAATATTATCTTCATAACTGACTTTAACGGAGCTGTCCTTAATAACAACTCCGTTGACGGATACCTCGCCCCTTTTAACCATCGTTTTCACGTCGTTTCGTGACAACAAGCCTTGAGAAGCAATTAATTTGTCAATTCGTTCTTTTTTCATAAGACTTCCTTTTCAAAGCCGTGCATAAACCCGTCTAATTTTATCGAGCAAACGTCACCGCCTATTATTTTTCCATCACAAACTATCAAATTAATCCTGACGTAATCCTCATCAGAAGAAACGTCGGGATAGTTTCTTATAACGTAAGTCCATCTTTTCGCACTTCTACCGGCATACTTAGTTAAATCGTAGCCTTGCGATAGCTGAATTTCATTATAATTGTTATACACGTCATCAAACTCCTGAGGGATGGCAATCTGCCTTACTTCAACAGGGTCTTCATCAACAATCCAACCAAAACCCGAAATAAATTTTAATCTTTCATCGGCCGTCTCAGCAGTATGTATAGATGCTTTTTTCACTGTAACTGTTCTTTGAGAATTCACAAAAAAAGCAGTCACCAAAGACACTAAAGCCAAGGCGAAAACAACACCAAATATCTTTTTCAATTTTGAGGATGACATTGAAACAACGAACATATAATACAACTCCTTTGCCTTACATAATACTATGCAAGGCCAAGGAGTTTGATGAATCAATTAAAGAAACAAATTAAGATAAGCGTCAAATATCCACTCACCTACAAAAGCGCATATTGCGGAGCCCATAGCAAGAAAAGGACCAAAAGGAATAACACCCTTCATTTCTTTTTTTGCAAATATTTTTCTGCCTACGGAGAAAAGCACGCCTAAAATCGCACTCATAAAAAGAGAAATAATAACAGCTTTCCAGCCCAGGACAAAACCTACAGCCGCCATGAGCTTTATATCTCCGCCACCCATTGCTCTGCCTTGAGTAACGAAAGCAATTAAGAAAAACAAGCCGGAAACAGCAAAAAGACCGATAACCTTTGAAATAATCCATGATTTATCGAAGGTATCCGTAATTAAAGCATCGCCAACAATAAAAAGACCGCCGACAAATATCGCAATCCACATTGAATCAGGAATGATTTGATGCTCAAAATCTATCCATGAAACAACGATTAAAGCTGACATCATAATCATATAGCCGACTAATTTTAAAGAAAGGCCTTCTATAGCCGTGCCACCACATAAAAACAAATACACAAGGACGTAAGCCACGCCATTCAACGCTTCAACAATCGGATATCTTGCAGAAATCGGGGCTTTACAGTAACGGCACTTTCCGCGAAGGAATAACCAACTAAACAACGGAAAAAGGTCTTTCCAATTCAATTCATGCTTACAGGTAGTGCAAATACTACTACCTTTTTTGAAATCCATACCTTGTGGTAATCGATAAATAAGGACGTTTAAAAAACTACCAATTACAGTACCGAAAACAAAGATAATTGCCGCTATGTAAGCCGTAAGAAAATGTATCATAATAATCCCTCTCTTGTCATTCACGCCTTCTAAATCAAATTATACATACAAAAAGTGTTAAAGTCAACAAATAATGAGGTTTGTTTTTGTATAAAAAAACTTTATATATTATATTGTATTTTCGAGAAAAATATGGTATATTTAGACAGTATAAAAACTTAAGGAGGCCTTTTTCTATGAAAAAGACAAGCAAACGTGTAATAGCCATCCTTTTGGCCTTTGTTATTTCTTTCTCAGTTATCGGTATGACTGCAGCTTCAGTTGCTACAATCGTAAACCTTGCTGAGCCTTCAGATTTAGCAGACGGTTCAACAGTTATCAATGCAGATAGTATTGACGAGGCTATTGAAATGATGAAATCCAATCCCGATATGTTTAAAGCTAACAACCCTCAGGGTCAGGCTTCAGGTAAGGATGCTGTTATTTATCCTACAGTTATCATCCCCGGTATCAGCCAGTCTATATCTTACCTTGCTGATGAAAACGGTAACCCTGCTGTTAACTCAAACGGTTCAGAGCTTTCTGGCGGTCTTCTTATTATCGACGACTCAAAGCTTGTTCCCGTTATTGCTAACAACCTTGCAGGTCCCCTTGTTAAAGCTCTTATTACTCAGAGCGATAAAGACGGTATGCTTGCTGACGGTGTCTACAAAACAGTTACTGAGCTTTTCGCTATTCAGTCAAGTAACAAGCACGGCTTACCCACTCACAACCTTAAAACAGTTTCTTACCAGACATCTGTTGCAGGTATGAGTCAGGATGACAGAGACTACTTCTACAGAATGATTCCTATGCAGTCAATTACTGAAGAGGTTGGCGAAGATAACCTTTATCTTTATGCTTTCCCCCTTATCGGCGACCCCATGGAATCAGCTAAAGGTCTCAACGATTATATCCAGATGGTAAAGGCTCAGAAGGGCGTTGACAAGGTTAACATCGTTACTATCTCTCTTGGTGGTACAATCCTTACAGCTTACCTTGAGCTTTACAAAAACACAGGCTACCCCGATATCAACAGAGTTGTTAACGTTGTTGCTTGTCTTAACGGTACAGACGTTATGGGTGACTTCTATCTCAGAAAATTCAATCTTGACGACCAGTTCTTCTTTGGCGATTTCCTTCCCATGATTATGAAAGAGAGCAACGGCTACGGCACTCTCGGTTACATTATTAACATCGCATTGAAGATTCTTCCCAAATCAGTAATCTACTCGATACTTACTGCGGCTGTTGACGGTATTATTGATACTCTTATGCTTAACTGTCCTCAGTTCTGGGCAATGCTCCCCTCTGACAGATTTGAAGAAGCTAAAGTAAAATACGACTTCATTTGGACAGACCCCACATACCACATTCTTGCTCCTAAGCTTGACGCTTTCCAGACTGCAAAGCTCAACCTTGTTGACAACCTTTCAACCCTTATGGATAGCGGCAGACTTGTTCACAACGTTGCAGGCTACGGACTTGACTATAGCGTTCAGGATTACAACTTCTTCGGTGTTATGATGTCTTCACAGACAACAAACAGTGATGCTATTATCGATATCGACTCAACAACACTCGGTGCTACTTACGCTAAAGCAGGTACAGTTCTTCCCGATGAAATCCTTTTCAAAGACGGTGCTATTGTTTCTCCCGACGGAAGCATTGATATTTCTACCTGTGCATTCCCCGAAAACGTTTGGTTATTCGGCGGTCAGCATCACGAGGTTGGTAGAAACGACGTTGTTATTAAGCTTATCGGTAAGCTTATCACAGGTGAAATCAAATCCGTAAATGATATGTCAGATGCATATCCTCAGTTTAACGGTAACAGAAACACAAAGAATATTACACGTTGGTACCTTGAAGAAGCTGAAGAAGTATTCGCAGAAACAGACAAATCAATGTATGCTCCCGAAGATCTTGCAGAGCTCGAAGCTGCTTATAACGAAGCACAGGCTCTTCTTCAGACAACAATCTGTGACGCTGCAGTTGCTGATGCTACATCAGAAAGACTTCTTAATGCTCTTCGTAGCGTAGGTAAAGAAGGCGAAGCAGAAGACGAAACAATGGATAGACTCCTTGAGGCAATTTGCAAATTCCTTGATGATACTGTTACAACAGTATTCGGTCGCGGTAACGGATTCTCTGATATCGCTTCAAGCGGTCCTTTCCCCGGCTAATTTATAGACTTGCACTAAACGTGTAACTGTGATATAATTTCACTCCCGAAGAAATTCGGGAGTGTTTTTATTTATATTATAATATTGTATGCATAAAGGAATTTAAAATGAAGGTATATTTTTACACGTTAGGATGTAAAGTCAATCAATATGAAACGCAGGAAATGATTGAGCTTTTTGAAAAAGCAGGTCATACTATTATATATAAATCAGTTGGTGCTGATATTTGCGTTATCAATTCTTGCACAGTTACTGCTGAGAGTGTCAGAAAAACAAGGCAGACTATCAGAAGATTAAAAAAGCAAAACCCTGAAAGCATTATTATTTTAACGGGATGCGCTTCACAAGCTGAGCCTCACATTATAAATGACTTACCCGAGGTTGATATTTTAATGGGTAACAGAAGCAACACTACGGTTATTGAAGCACTTAATAATTATATTGAAACAAAATCTTTTTGTAATAATTATATTGAGCATAAGACCGGCGACCCTTTTTCAGGTACAGGTGTTTCACGCTTTGACGGTCATACAAGAGCATTTTTAAAAATCCAAGACGGTTGCGACAGATTTTGCTCATACTGTCTTATTCCTATGGCAAGAGGTCGTTCACGTTCAAAGGCTTTGGCGGATATCGACAAAGAGTTAAAGGTACTTGCGGTAAACGGTTATAAAGAAATAGTTTTCGTCGGAATAAATTTATCTGACTATGGCAAAAACACACCTTATTCACTTCCGGATGCGCTTATACTGGCAGAAAAATACCCTGAAATTAAAAGAGTAAGATTAGGCTCGTTAGAGCCCGACCACATAACTGATGAAATGATTGCAGGCTTAAAGCAGGTAACAAAGCTTTGTCCTCAATTTCACATATCAGTTCAAAGCGGTTGTAATAACGTTTTAAAGGCAATGAACAGACATTACACCGCCGAAGAATACGAGGAATTAGCCAACAAATTAAGACGTACGTTTGAAGATGCAACGATAACTACGGATGTGCTTGTCGGTTTCCCCACAGAAACTGAAGAGGATTTCAAAACAACTTGTGATTTTGTTAAAAGAATCGGTTTTGAAAAGGTGCATGTATTCCCCTATTCAGTAAGAGAGGGTACGCGAGCAGAGAAAATGGAGCAACTCACAAAAGCCGTTAAGGAAAACAGAGCCTCTACCCTTTCTAAAATTACAGACGAAATCAGAAAAGATTATCTGATGAAACAAAAAGGAAAAACCATTTCAGTTTTATTCGAGCTTTACAAAGACGGTTACTCCGAAGGCTATACCGAGAATTACACCCCTGTAAGAATTTACACCGATAAAGATTATAAAGGTGAAATTAAAAGAGTTTTAATTACCGATATCGGTGATGATTGGTGCGTTGGAGAAATATTGTAATTGATAGTATGCAGAAAAACGAGACGAAATATTTCGTCTCGTTTTTTATTAAATGAAATCCTTGCTAAAGCAAGGATGAAATATTTTTCTTAAGAAAAATATGAAATAAAATTCGCCTTCGAAATCATATGCGACAGCATATTTCATACGCTTTAGCGTATTTCATCACGAAGTGATTTCACTCGCCATAAGGCGAATTTCATTGAAAAAAGACTTGCTTTCGCAAGTCTTTTTTCTTGGCAGGGATGGCGAGGTTCGAAAGGCTCCGCCTTTCGTTTGCTACGCAAACATCCGATTGTGTTCGGCTTCGCCGAGGGAGTTCGAACCTCACCTTTAATCAATATACTTACAACAAAAAAACGACCGACTCAAAAAGAGCCCGTCGTTTTTTGGCAGGGATGGCGAGGTTCGAACTCACGGATGACGGAGTCAAAGTCCGTTGCCTTACCGCTTGGCTACATCCCTATATTAAAATAGTCAAACTGCAAACATACGTCTGAAGTTTGACTTATCTTTTAATGGGGTGGATGATCGGGGTCGAACCGACGACCTCCAGGGCCACAACCTGGCACTCTAACCAACTGAGCTACATCCACCA
>JAZNVT010000041.1:0-72245 GCA_045592945.1 Acutalibacteraceae bacterium
AATGTAATACACTTGCCGTTTGCGAGGGTACCACCCACCATTGCCGTTGGCAATGGTCAACCGGTTACAATATAGTCGTGTTGCTCGTTATTCACTTCGCAAAACTCCTTATTGTGCCCAGAGCTTATTGTTCGCTTCATCTGCCACTGGCAGCGCTCACAAACGCTCACCCCTCCTTTTCTCTTCGAGAAAAAGAGGGATAAGTAGTCTTCTATCCGTCTAAACCTAAGACGTAAGAGAACTACCCACCACCGTTCCGCTTTAATAAACAAATAACAGACAGTATATCGCACGTAATATACTGTCTGTTAATTTTTAATATATCAAAGAACGGTCCCCCTCCCTATGCTTCGCACAGGGAGGCAAGGCTATCGCTAATATTCAATTTTTTTACTCCTTGCGAAGCTTTATAATCGGCAACGAAGATCTAAAATATGCCATTTGCCATTTTGCGAAGCTACTGACGACTGGTGACTTCATTTCGCATTCCGCATTTCGCACTTAATTTGCTACTTGCAATTTACACATATAAATAGTATTATTATTATGTGTATCTATGTACTGAAAATAAGAGGTGAGCTTATGTATCTTTGTCCTCAACCGAAAAATATTGAGCTAAAAAAAGGTATGCTTTATTTTCCCGTTAAAAGTATGCCCGAAATAGTTAAGAAAAAAACGCCTGAGCTTTCTCAGAAGGAGAGCTACCGTATAAATATTGATGAAAACGGCGTGCTTATTGAGGGTGCTGATGATGCGGGTATTTACTACGGCGAGCTTACCTTAAAGCAGCTTATGCTCAACTACCGCGGTTGCTTACCTTATATGTATTTGTACGATGAGCCCGAGTTTCTTTACCGAGGCTTTATGATAGACTCCTGCCGTCATTTTTTCACAGTTGATGAAATTAAAAAAATGATAGACGGTGCGGCGTATTTTAAATTAAATAAATTCCATTTTCATCTTTCCGATGACCAAGGCTTCAGAATTGAAATAAAGTCTTACCCCAAGCTTACAACGGTAGGCTCCGTAAGACCCTCTTCAAATTTCGGCAGAGGTGAAAATGACGACGCCCCTTACGGCGGATATTATACAAAAGACGAGTTAAAAGAAATTGTTGCTTACTGTAAGGAAAGGCAAATTGAGGTTATCCCCGAATTTGATTTCCCGGGTCATACAACAGCGGTGCTTGCGGCTTACCCGGAGCTTTCCTGCACGGGTGAAGAAATTCAACCAAAAACTACCGCAGGTATTTTTAAAGACATTCTTTGTGCAGGTAACCCCGAAACCTTAAAGCTTGTGTTTGCAGTTTTGGATGAGCTTTGCGAGATTTTTACAGGCGAATATATTCACATCGGCGGTGACGAAGCTCCGAAAACACGTTGGTGCGAGTGCGATAAATGTAAAGAAAAGCTTAATGAATCAGGTCTTGTTAATATGGACCAGCTTCAAGGCTACCTTGCAAACGAGGTGGCAGCCTACTTGAAGAAAAAAGGTAAAAAGGCAATTTGCTGGAATGAAGCCATAAAAGGCGGTAACGTTGAAAAGGATAACATTACCGTAGCCTTATGGCGAGATAAAACGAAAGCCTCAATTGAATGGGCAAACGGTGGCAACCCCCTTATTGCCGAGTGCTTTACTCCGTATTACGTAGATTATCCCTACGGTATGCATCCCTTGAAAAGCGTTTATATGTTTGAGCCGAGAAAGCTTCACGGTCTTACCTCTTTAGGCGGTGCAGCCGTTATAGGCGTTGAATCACCTATCTGGACCGAGTACGTTACAAGCTTCGAAAAAATGACTTATCTGTGCTTCCCCCGTTGGCTTGCAGTTGCTGAAACGGGCTGGAATAACGTCAACAAAAAGGGCTATGCGAAATTCGTAAAAACAACAGAATTTTTCTGCGATATTTTAAAGGGTATGGGTATTAACCCCGCACCGAAAGAGGATTGGGATATTTTACCTCAATCGCGACTTAAAGAAACTGTCGGCTTCTTCTCAAACACTCTTTCAAAATCAGCTATAAAGCAGTTTTTCGGTAAAGAAGATAAATAAAGAGTAGAGAATAACAGCAACAGTATAAAGGAAGATAAAAATGATTAAATATTCCGTAATCGGAACATCATGGATAACTGAATCGTTTATTGACGGTGCAAGTCTTGTAAATGAGCTTGTGCTTGACGGTGTTTATTCCCGTTCAATTGAAAAGGGCGAGGAATTTAAAAATAAAACGGGTGCGTTAAGGGCTTTTTCATCCTTTGATGAGCTTTTAAAGTCTGATACCCAATTAGTTTACGTTGCAAGTCCTAACTCTTGCCATTATGAGCAGAGTAAAGCACTTCTTGAAAGCGGTAAGCACGTTATTTGCGAAAAGCCTATAACCGTAACCGCAAAAGAATTTAAAGAGCTTTGCCAGCTTGCAAACGAAAAAAATCTCGTTTATTTTGAAGCGATAATGTATATGCATTCACCTGCACGAAGAGTTTTAAAAGAGATAGTATCAACTCTTGGCAATATAAGAAGTGCCAGCTTCGATTTTTCACAGCTTTCTTCAAAATACGAAGCCCTTAAAAAAGGTGAATTGCCTAATATATTTAACCCCGAATTGAAAACGGGTGCTCTTAACGATTTAGGTATATATTGCGTTTATCCCGTAATTGATTTATTCGGAGAGCCTTTAAAAATTACACCTTGTCAGCATTTTCTTTCAACAGGTGCTGACGGCTGCGGCAGTGCGGTTTTTCACTATGCCGACAAGCTTGTAACTATTACCTATTCAAAGGTAGGTCAAAGCAGAGCCTCCTCGCAGATTATGGGTGACGAGGGCACCGTTACTATCGGTAGCATTTCAAAGCTTGATAATATGTATTATTTTAAAAACAACGGTGAAGCTTTCCCCCTTGTGCCTGAAACGGAAAAACGCTTTCTTATGGGTAACGAGGCAAAAAGTGCGGTAGATTTTATTTTAAACAGAGATAAAGCAAAGGACTTTTTAAAGGAATGTCAGGAAATGAATGAAAAGGTTCTTTTGTGTATGGAAAAAATGAGGGTAGAAAATGCTTGAAAATGAAATAAAGGAATTTTTATTCTCTAAGGGCGTAAGCGACGTTGGTTTTTCTTACATTGATAATGCTGATACGGGGGATTTAAAATATGCGGTAAGCATAGTAATCCGTCTTTCCGATGCAATTATTGATGAAATCGACGGTGCTCCTACACCAACTTATTTTAATCATTACCGAACGGTTAATGCTTTTATTGATAGAACATTATTAGAGCTAGGGATGCTTTTACAAAGTAAGGGCTATCGCTATATAACCGTTGCGGGCTCACAAAGTATGCCCGATAAAGCCTTTAGTGGTCGCTATTCTCATAAAGAAGCCGCCCATAAGGCAGGGCTCGGCAATATCGGTAAAAGCTGTCTTTTCCTTCACAAAAAATTTGGTGCGAGAGTCCGTTTAGGCACTCTTTTTACCGACTGCGAGCTACACGGTGACGGTGTTTCAGAGGATAATCCTTGTATCAATTGCGATAAATGCGTTAAGGCTTGCCCCTCGGGTGCGATTTTAGGGGTAAGCTTTGAAAACGCAAGGGTCAGAGAGGATATGTTCAGCCCTGCTATATGCAGTGAATATATGAAAAAAGCTTATCAGAAAATCGGCAGGGGAGCCGTTTGCGGTGTTTGTATGAAAGTTTGCCCCGTTTACAACGGGATTGAATAAGCAAATAAAGGTGAAATTATGGCAAAGATTCTTGTTGCAGATGATGAACAGCTTATAAGAAAGCTAATAGGTGATTGTCTTAAAAAAGAGGGTCATACCGTTTTAGAGGCGGAGGATGGCGAAAAGGCGGTTGAGCTTTTTAAAAGTAATAAAGATATAAGCCTTGCTCTTTTAGATATTATGATGCCCGAAATCGACGGCTGGCAGGTATGCAAAGCTATCCGTGAAACAAGCGGTATACCCGTTATTCTCGTTTCTGCCCGCTCTCAGGATTTTGACCAGATAATGGGCTTCGAGTCGGGTGCTGACGATTACGTTACAAAGCCCTTTTCTCTTGCGGTGCTTATGAGAAGGGTTGACACTCTTCTTAAAAGAGGTGCTTCGCCCGTAAAAGCCGTTGTAGAAAATGACGATGAATATAATATTGACGGTCTTAGAGTGTTAATATCGGCACACGAGGTGTTTTTAAACGGCGAAAGAATAGAGCTTACCTTAAAGGAATTTAAGATTCTTTGTAAATTATGCTCTCACCCCGGTAGAGTTTATACAAGAGATAAGCTTTTAGACGAGCTTTGGGGAATGGATTATACGGGTGATTTAAGAACGGTTGACTCTCACGTTGCAAGGCTTCGCACAAAGCTTGGTGACTGGGGAATAAAATATATTAAAACAGTTTACGGCACAGGCTATAAGCTTAGTAAAGCTGATGATTGATTAAGAAACGATAAACGCTTTATTTATTTTTGAAGGGATGTGAGTGGTAAATGAAAATACAGAAAATAAGTATAAGAACTAAGGTTTTCTTGCAAATTGCGGCTATTATTGCGGTTTGCCTTATCGGTATTTCAGTTGCAAACTCACAGCTTATTGAAAGCGTATATATCTGGAACGTTGAAAGGACCTTGAGCTCTATGGCTCAGGATGCTGAAAACGCAGGTGCAAATTATTTTCCCTTGCTTTCTGAGTTTGAAACTCAGCAGGGTGTAAGTATTGACCTTTACGATAACGTTGACAACTATCTTTACGAGGGCAGAAGCAACTTTATTTCAGGTAACAAAATTAACATCATAAGCCGAAAGGAAAATGATGACGGCAGTTATTTCAACGTTGTTTCAACCGACGGTAGTACAACGCAATATATCGTTTACGGTAAAAATTTCAAAAACGGCTATCATATAGAGATAACCGCACAAAAAGACCCGATTCAAGAAAATGCAAACATAGCAACAAGCGTTACAACAACCATAACCGTTATGGCGCTTTTGCTTGCTCTTATATTTATTTCAGTTTATGCAAAGCGGTTTACAAAACCGCTTATCGAAATGAGTAGCATAACGAATAAAATTGCAAATCTTGATTTTTCCGATAAATGCGAAATAAACAGAAAAGACGAAATCGGTATTCTTGCAAGAAATATAAATACCGTTTCTGATTCTCTTAACGTTGCCCTTACAGAGCTTCGTGAGAAAAACGAAAAGCTTATGGAGGATATCGAAAACGAAAGACGTATTGAAAAAATGAGGTCCGATTTTATCTCCTCCGCATCTCACGAGCTAAAAACGCCTATTGCAATTATAAGGGGCTACGCTGAGGGTCTGAAAATGAGCGTTGACAGCGAAAATGACGGTGCAACCGAATATTGCGATATTATAATGCACGAAGCAGACAGAATGAATAAGCTTGTTCTTAGTATGTTAGAGCAATCTCAATATTCCTCTGGCTCAAAAATGCCCGATTTAAAGGAATTCAACCTTAACGTAATGATAGAGGACTTTTTAAAGGCTGCTACACCGATTTTTGAAGAAAAGGGTGTAACCGCAAGCTTTACCTCTACTGACGATGTTTTCGTTTTAGCTGATGAAAACCAATATACAACGGTTTTATCAAATATAGTGCTTAACGCCTGCAGTCACGCAAGGGGCGAAAAGCTTATTGAGGTATCAACCGAAATTCTTGATAACAACAAAGTAAGAGTTAACGTTTTCAATACAGGTAGCTTTGTTGACGATAAGGATAAGGATGGTATTTTCACCTCTTTTTACAGAGCTGATAAAGCACATTCAAGAGCAGAGGGTCGATTCGGTCTTGGGCTTTCAATAGTAAAATCAATAACCGAAAATCATGGCTGTGAATGTGGCTTTGAAAATAAAGAAAACGGTGTAACCTTCTGGTTTACTGTTAATTTAACGGAAGGACAAATTAAATGAATATCAATTTTGTAATCCCTTGCCTTTTAGGTGTAGAAGGCGTAATCGCTGATGAATTAAGATTTTTGGGAGCAGAAAACGTTAACGCCGAAAACGGAAGAGTTCTTTTTTCGGGTGACGAAAATATGCTTGCGAGAGTAAATATTTGCTCTCATTTTGCAGAAAGAGTTCAGATTTTAATCGGCTCCTTTACCGCAAAAACCTTTGAGGAGCTTTTTCAGGGCGTAAAGGCTTTACCCTGGGAGGAATGGATAGGTAAAGACGATGCCTTCCCCGTAAAGGGCTACTCTCTTAAATCAACTCTTTTCAGCGTCAGCGACTGTCAGGCTATTATTAAAAAAGCGGTTGTTGAACGTCTTAAATCAAAATACGGCATTTCTTGGTTTAATGAAACTGGTCCCGTGCATCAGATTCAGTTTTCTATTATGAACGATAAAGCAACTCTTCTTATAGATACAACGGGTGCAGGCCTTCATAAGAGAGGCTACCGTCTTTCTCAGAACGGAGCACCTATAAAAGAAACTCTTGCCGCTTCAATTTGTGCAATATCAAAGCTTCGCCATTACCACACCTTATACGACCCCATGTGCGGTAGCGGTACCTTACTTATTGAGGGCGCTCTTTACGCTCATAATATTGCCCCCGGTCTTAACCGTCATTTTGCGGCGGAAAGATTTGACGTTCTTCCGAAAAATATCTGGAAAGAGGAAAAGGAAAGAGCAATAAGTCTTGAAAAGGTTGATACCGATTTCGTAGGCTACGGCTCTGATATTGATACAGAGGCTATTAAAATTGCGGTTGAAAATGCATCAAGGCTTCCTATTGGCAAAAAGCTTCATTTTGAAAAAAGAGATATTAAGGATTTTAAGAAATACAGCGAAAAGGGTACGGTAATCTGTAACCCGCCTTACGGTGAAAGACTTCTTGATTTACAAGAGGCACAACGTCTTTATAAAGAAATGGGCAGAGTTTTCGACAGGGCTCACGGCTGGAGCTATTATATAATAACTCCCGATGAAGAGTTCGAAGAATGCTTCGGCAGAAAAGCCGATAAAAGCCGTAAGCTTTACAACGGTATGATAAAATGCAGACTTCATATGTATTTTAAATAAAATAAAAAACCAAACTTTAAAAGTCAGGAGTTTTAATATGAAACATCTTTTTATTATCAACCCCGTATGCGGAAAGGGTATATCCTACGAAAGATGCTCTGACGGCATTGTTGAATGTATGAAAGCCGAGGGTATTGAGGACTACGAAATTTACGTTACAAAAGCACCTCGAGACGGCTATGAATATGCAAAGGCTCAGGTTGAAAAGGGTGACCCCATAAGAGTTTATGCTTGTGGCGGTGACGGTACTCTTTACGAGGTTGTAAACGCTTGTGCTTGTCATGAAAACGCTGAGGTTGCGGCTTTCCCCTTAGGTAGCGGTAACGATTTCATAAGAATTTTCGGTGACAAAAAGAGCTTGAGAAATGTAGCTGACCACGTAAAAGGTACACCTATGAAGTTTGACGTTATAAAATGCGGTGATGAATACGCCATAAATCAATGCTCAATGGGTATTGATGCAGAAATTTGTGCAAAGCAGGCTTACTTTAAAAAGCTTCCTCTTCTTTCAGGTGAGGCGGCTTACACTGCGGCACTTCTTTTCTGCTTTATCGGTAAAATGAAAAGCCGTTTTACTATTACTATTGATGATGACGAGCCCTTTACAAGTGACGTGCTTTTCTGCGTTGGTGCAAACTCACGTTGGTACGGGGGAGGATATATGGCTGCACCTAAAGCCCTTACCTATGACGGACTTCTTGATTTTATCATAGTTAAAAAGGACTGCCCCAGAATTCAGCTTCTCACTCTTATTAATAAATATAAAAGAGGCGAGCATTTAGATTGGGACAGAACAATTTTCAAAAGAGGTAAGAAAATCAATATTAAAAGTGCAAAGCCTGCGGCGGTTAACGTTGACGGTGAAACTCAGTACGTAACTGAAAGCACCTTTGAAATAATCGAAAAGGGAATCACCTTTGTTGTTCCCGCTTGCTCTGATTTTATGGAAAGAGTAAAAAATAATAACGTATAAAAAGTGATCAGTATGTTTAAAAATCTGCTTAAAGAAAATTTTATATTGCTTGATGGTGGCTTCGGCACAGAGCTTATTAAAAAAGGTCTTTTGCCCGAGGAGGATACTGCTGCGGCAGTTTTTGACCATCCCCAATGGGTAAAGGAAATACACCGTTCATATATTGACGCAGGTAGTAACATAATTTTTGCGGATACCTTCGGGGCTAATGCAATAAAGCTAAAAAACTCAAAATATTCCGTTGAAGAGTCTATTTTCAAGGCTATAGCTCTCGCTAAAGAGGCATCAGAGGGCACAAAAGCTCTCGTTGCTCTCGACGTCAGCACAACGGGTATGCTTTTAGAGCCTGCAGGAGATTTAACCTTTGAAAAAGCCTATGAGGTTTATAAAGAGGTTGCAGTTTTCGGTGAAAAAGCAGGTGCAGACCTTATCTGCCTTGAAACCTTTACCGATTTAAGAGAAGCAAGAATTGCTCTTCTTGCCGCAAAGGAAAACACAAATTTACCCGTAACGGTAACCCTTTCCTTTGATGAAAACGGTGTTACAATGAATGGTAGCACAGCCTCTGCGGTAGCGGTAACCCTTAACGCTCTCGGGGCGGATGCAGTAGGTCTTAACTGCTCCTTAGGTCCCGATAAATTAGGCAAGGTTGTTGACGAGCTTTTAAAATATTCAAAAGCCCCTGTTATTGTTAAGCCTAACGCAGGGCTTCCCGATTTAAAAACGGGAAAATATTCAATGGGTGCAGAGGAGTTTGCTGAATTAACTGCAGATTTCTATGAAAAGGGCGCTGTCATTTTAGGCGGCTGCTGTGGCACCTCGCCCGAATACATAAAGGCTTTGAAAAACGAGCTTTTAAAAAGGGAAAAGGGCGAAAGAAAAGCTGTAGTAACAGGCGTTGTAAGCGGTGCTACTGAAACGGTAATTCTCAATGAGCCGAGAATTATCGGTGAAAGAATTAACCCAACGGGCAAAAAGAAATTTAAAGAAGCCCTTGAAAATAAAGATTTAGATTATATTCTTAACGAGGGGCTTTCTCAGCTTCAGGCAGGGGCAGAAATTCTTGACGTAAACGTAGGTCATAGCGAAATAGACGAGGAAGAGATGATGGTAAAGGTTATTAACTCTCTTCAAGGGTCTATAGGTGCACCCTTACAGCTTGATTCAACCTCGGCTTCAGTCCTCGAAAAAGGCTTGAGAGCCTATACGGGTAAAGCTATTATAAACTCTGTTAATGCAGAGGAAAAATCGTTAAACACAATACTTCCTCTTGCTAAAAAATACGGTGCGGCAATAGTGGGTCTTACTCTCAGTGAAAAAGGAATACCTCAAACAGTAGAGGAAAGATTTTCTCTTGCCGAAAAAATTGTAAATAAAGCTCTCGAAATAGGAATACCTAAAGAGGATATTATTATAGACTGCCTTACAATGACTGTAAGTGCCCAGCAGCAAGCAGCGGGGATTACACTTTCCGCTATGAAAGAGGTTAAAGAAAAATTAGGTGTTAAAACAACACTCGGTGTTTCAAATATTTCCTTCGGGCTTCCCTCAAGAGAAACTGTAAATACCGCCTTTTTAACTCTTGCTCTTGAAAACGGTCTTGATTTACCTATTATGAATCCTAACACCGCTTCAATGACGGGTGCGGTAAGAGCCTACAAGGTTTTAAAATGTATTGATAAGGGCTCTGAAAAATATATTTCCTCTTTTTCGGGCGAGGTAGCAAAGCCTCAAGAGAAAAAAGAGATAACCTTAAGCGATGCAATAATTAAGGGCTTGAAAAATCAAGGTGCTTCTCTTACTGAAAATGCGCTTAAAGAGATGTCCGCAGAGGATATTATAAACTCAATTCTTATCCCTGCACTTGATAAGGTAGGTGCAGATTTTGAAAGCGGAAAAACCTTCCTTCCTCAGCTTATAAGGTCTGCGGATGCTGCTGGTGCCTGCTTTGAGGTTATAAAAGGGGATATGAAAAAGAAAAACACCTTTGCCGAAAGTAAAGGCAATATAGTTATTGCAACGGTTAAGGGTGACGTTCACGATATAGGTAAAAATATTGTGAAAACAGTCCTCGAAAACTACGGCTATACGGTAATAGATTTAGGTAAAGACGTTGCTCCCGAAGCGGTTGTAAAAGCACAGAGAGAAAACAACGTAAGGCTTGTAGGTCTTTCTGCTTTAATGACAACAACTCTTCCCGCTATGGAGGAAACGGTGAAAAAGCTGAAGGCTGAAAATGCCGACTGTAAAATTATGGTTGGCGGTGCAGTGCTTACACCCGAGTATGCAGAAAAAATCGGTGCAGATTTTTATGCTAAGGATGCAAAAGCAGGTGCAGATATCTGCAAAAAGGTTTTTGGGTAAATTTAAATAATATAAAAGCATATAAAAATATCCCCGATTCAGTAAATGCTGAATCGGGGTTTTCATTATTAATATTGTTTTTCTGTTTTTTATTGGTTATTCCAATTAAGGTAACCGTTTGTTATGTAAAAATTATGTCCGTTATAGGTAACGTAGCCCGTATAATTCTGAGCGAGAACACCGTTTTCAACGTAAAACCAATCGTCATAATAATTTACAAGACCTGTATAATCCCATGCAATAGTACCTCCGTAGGTGTAAAACCAAAAGCCGTCGTAATAAACGAGGGTGTCGCTATTCCAGTTTATCACACCGTTTTCTACGTAAAACCAAACACCGTCGTAAAGGGTTAAGGTGGTTTTATTCCAGTTAAGGTAACCGTTTTCTAAATAAAACCATCCGCCATTATAATAATACAAGCCCGTATAATCAGTATTCAAAATGCCGTTTGTAATAAGATACCAATCATTTCCGTATAAAAACAGACTGTTGTAATTCCAGTCAATAACGCCGTTTATAACGCAAAACCAGTAGCCGTTATATTCTGCGAGAGTAGAAACGCTCCAATTAAGGTAGCCGTTAGTAACGTAAAACCAGTAACCGCAATATTCAACCAAGCCTGAATACGAATTATCTAACAAGCCGTTTTTAGCGTAATACCATGAGCCCATATATTCAGCTAAGCCAGTATAGGCTTTGTCATATACACCGTTTGATACGTAAAACCAATCACCGTAAAAGTGAGCAAGACCCGTATAAGACCAGTCTAAAACACCGTTTGAAACGTAATAGTAGCCACCGTTGTAGTCGGTAAGTCCTGTGTAAGAGTAATCAATACTACCGTTAGGGGTATAATACCAAACGTTATTAATAAAAGTAAGATTTTTAGTGTTAGCAGAGTTACCGTAGGTATAAACTCTGTTTGAAGAGGTTAGCTTACTGTTGCCTGCTTTTATTGTTAAATAACTCCATTTAAGCTCGGAGTGACCGTAGGTTACTGAAAATAGCTTTGAGCATTCGCTGAAGGCATATTCACCAATAACTCTTAAGCTACTCGGCAGATATACCGAGCTTAAGGCTTTACAGCCCTCAAAGGCTCTCGGCTTAATTTCAGTTACGCCCTCGGGAATTGTAACACTTGTTGTTCTATACCCGTCAACGTATAAATTACCCGCATAATAAAGGGGGTTGCTTCCCGTGCCGTCAAAAGAGACCTGACACCAGTTAGCAATGTTTTTAATATTTATTGCTGAAAGACTTACGCAAGAAACGAAAGCACTGCTTTCAATTACCTTTATGTTTGCGCTCATATCTAATGTTTCAAGACCTGAACAGCCTAAAAACGCACATTCACCGATTCTTGTAACGGTATCGGGGATAGTGATATCTATAAGACTGATGCAGTAGGCGAAAAGACCGCTTTCAATTTCAGTTATGTATTTGGGGAGGGTGACTGTTTTAAGTTCGTCACAAGAGTGAAAAGCATCGCAACCTATATAGGTTACTGAGTTTGGAATTGTTACAGAGGTAAGAAGTATACATTGCGAAAAAGCATCCCAAGCAATAGTTTTAGTTCCTTCCTTTATTCTGTATGATCCCATAAACTCGGGGTGCATATGTAAAAGGTGCTTACCGCAATATAAAACGCCGTTTTGCCAGTTAGAGTCTTTATTAAAATAATCCGTACCCGCAACAACGAGCCTTCCGATTTCATTAACGCTATCGGGGATATAAATATCCGAAAGCATACCGCAATCCTTAAAAGCATAGGAGCCAACAAGAGTAACTGTATCAGGGATAGCTACGCCCGTAATAAAACCACAGCCCTCAAAGGCACTTTCACCGATTTCAGTAACGGGTAATCCGTTGTAATATGCGGGAATATTAACGTAGCCAACCGCATTTCTGTTGCAGGATGATACGTAGTATGAGCTACCGCCCTCAGTTAATTGAAAGATTAAATCAGCCTCGGTAGCAGCAGATACGTTTATTGATAAAGCAGATGTGGAAACCCCAACTGCTAATAAAAAAACTAAAACAAGACTTAAAACCCGTTTCATAAAGCCTCCAAAAATCAAAGATGTCTTTTTACTGATAATACTCTTTTTTTATATATTAGTCAAGAAAAGGCAGTGCAATAAAACTCATTATATAATGCAGAAAGCACCTACCTCTCGGTAAGTGCTTTCCGCTGTGGATGTGGGGTGTGAAAGAGAAAGATATGGCTTGCGGTTTGCACCGCTATATATAAACTCCTTTCGGAGAATATACCGACTATGCTTGCGTTGTCACTGTAATTATATTCGCTTCCTCGGGCTTCGAAATTCTTATAACGTATTCAAAATATTCGTCTGTTTCGCTTTTTGCGGTATCAGCTTCAATACCTGCTTTTCTTATAGTATCTACTGCGTGGTTAAGGGTGTTAAGAAAAATTCTCATATCCTTATACACCTTAACGTGAGCCTTTTTCGGCTCTTTTTTTCTGCGGTGAACGTCCTTTACAAGCTGTTCAGTTTCCGCAACGGTCAGGTGTCTTTCAATAACAATATCTAAAACCCTTGCTCTCGTTATATTATCGGGTAAAGAGAGTAATGCTCTCGCGTGTCTTTCGGTAAGACCTGCGTAGGTGATTTTATCTCTCAAGTCCTCGGGCAATCTTAAGAGTCTTAATTTATTTGAAAGGGTTGAGGGTGATTTACCTAATTTTTTTGCAATTTCTTCCTGAGAAAGACCGTGGTCAATCATAAGCCTTTCAAGAGCTACCGCTTCTTCGAAAAAATCAAGATTTTGCCTTTGAACGTTTTCAATTATTGCAAAAAGTGCGGATTGCTCGTCGGAAACGTTCATAACAACGCAAGGAATGTTATTCATACCAATCATTCGGGCGGCTCTCAAGCGCCTTTCGCCTGAAATCAGCTCAAAGCTTCCGTCAGAAAGAACTCTTACGTTTATAGGCTGTAAAAGCCCGTTGCTTCTTATTGAGCAGGCAAGCCCTTCAAGCTCGTTGTAATCAAAACGTACTCTCGGTTGATGTGGGTTAGGCTTTATATTTTCGTGAGGGATAAGCTGAATCTGACAGCTTGCTTTATTTTTTGATGAGGTTTTTAGCATTTCGTTTCAGTCCTTTTTTGCTTTGCTGATTATCTTGATAAAAGCCTGTCCGTCCCTCTCTGTGCTTTAACTATAACACCCGAGAATAAAAAAATAAAGCATTTTCGGTCGGGGTAAATCGACTGAAAATGCTTTGATTTTATGTTTTTATAAAGGCTTTTTGGCGATTTGTGCCGAAGGTCGCGGGTATTTTGCCGAAGTTTGCGAAATCTTTTTCACCTTTATTATGGCTCTTTTGTCGCCACCGGGGAGTGAAAACTCGTCAACACCCTCAATTTTACCGCCTAAAAGCTGAACAGCCTTTTCGCCTGAGCTGATTTCTTCAATAGCAGTTGCACCTTTAAGAGAAAGGAAGGCACCGCCTTTTTTTACGAAAGGCAAGGTGTATTCTGAAAGCACCTTTAATTCGGCAACAGCTCTTGCGGTTGCAAAATCGTATTTTTCACGGAAATCAGGATTTTTTCCTGCATCCTCGGCTCTCATATGAATAACCTCGACGTTAGTAACGCCCATTTTTTCTGCCATATCCTGAACGGCTTTAAGCTTTTTACCCGTTGAGTCTAAAAGTGTAACCTGAAGCTCGGGGTAAGCCGCCGCAATTACAAGACCGGGGAAGCCTGCACCCGTGCCAACGTCGATTACCTTCATACCGCTTTTAAAATCGGCAGATTTTGTAACGAGAAGACAGTCAAGGAAATGCTTAACGGCAATGCCCTCGTCATCGGTAATGGCGGTAAGATTGATTTTACTGTTCCAATCCTTTAAAAGCTCACCGTAAATTTCAAGCTTTTTGCCTAAATCCTCGGATATTTCAATTCCATAAGGAATTGCTTTTTCTTTTAAAATATCAACAATTGCCATGATTATTCACAAAAGCTGTAGTCGGGTTTAACGATTTTACCTGTTGTTGCAGATTCAACGATAGCAATACAAGCGGCAACTGTTTTTGCACCCTCTTCTGCGGGAGTGGGGCAGGGAGTACCGTTAACGATAGAGTCTGCAAATACCTCAAATTCTTTAACGAAGTTGTGGTTGTTAACCTCAAGCTCAACGATTTCGGGATCGTGAGCAAGACCGTCTTCACCGATTGTAAATACCTGCATTGTGGGTGAGGTATTATCGCAGATAACTGTACCCTTTGTACCGTAAATAACTGTTCTCATTGTGTAGTCACGCTTACAGCCTGTTGAAACGTAAACCTTACCTGCAACGTCGTTAGGGAATTTCATAATTGCGATAGTTGAGTCATCATAAGTAACTGTAGGTAAAAGCTTATGTGTACCGTATGCAAAAACCTCTTCAGGGTCGCCTGCAAGCCAACGAAGAAGGTCAACTGCGTGACAACCGCCACCGATAACGCCGTGACGGGCATCGTCTGAACGCCAATTCTGTTTATTTGAAACGATATTCATATAGTCGTGAGCGTATTCACTTTCAACGAAGTAAAGCTCGCCTAAAGCACCGCTTTCAATAAGCTCCTTTGTTTTAACAAAAGAGGGAGTGAAACGGCAAATCTGACCAACCATAAATACGCAGCCTGATTTTTTTGCAGCCTGAACGATTTCAGCAACGTCCTCTTTAGTAAGAGCAAGAGGCTTTTCACATAAAACGTGCTTACCTGCTTCAAGCATTTCAATAGCCACCTGCTTGTGAAGCTGGTCGGGGATACCGATTGAAACTGCATTGATTTCCTTGTTGTTTATAATATCGTGGTAGTCAAGTGTCCATTTTTCTTCGGGAATATCGTATTTTTCTCCTGCGAATTTAAGTGCTTTTTCGTCGCAGTCACAAATAAGACCGATTTCAGCACCGTAAGCTAAAGCGCCCTCAAGGTGAGCTCTGCCGAATTCAAGACCGATAATACCGGCAACAATTTTCTTTTCCATTTATATATCTCCTTTGGTTTGTTTTTCGTTTTTTGTTTTTTGTTTTAAACAATTAATATCAGCCTCTGTAAAGAGCTAAAATTTCTTCAACAGGACCTGAGAAATTCTCTGCCATAGGGGGTAAGGGCTTTTCCTTCATAAGGAAGTCGGTAAAGAGTAAGCCTTTTTTATCGTTGCCCATCTGATATTTTGCAATTGTTTCAATAAGGTCCTGCTTTTTAGGCTTGTTTGTAAGGTGTTCGCAATTTTCAAGAGTGATTTCAACCTTGTCGTTTGCTGAAATATTGTCAAGCATAACAACTAAAGTACCGTTTTCCTTCTTGAAGCTTGCGTTTCTCTTTCTTGAGTTAACCTTAAGAGTAATTTCACCGTTAACGATATCCTTAAAGAATACCTTATACGCTCTCTTTTCGGGTGAAACGCTAGCGTCACCCTCAGCTTTACCGATAGTAAAGCTTACAGCTGAGCCGTTTTCACTAACTGTAAAGGGAGTTTTCAAGAAAGCACCGTTCTGATATGAAAGAGTTTCGCCGTCGTCCTCGTAAAGAGTAAAGGTGTTGTTGCCTCTGTAAACTAAAAGCTCAAGCTCTGTGGGGTTAGAGCAATCGTTATCGCGGTCGTTTGCGCTCATGGGGATAATTGCACCCTCTTTTGCAAGCACAGGGAAGTTTTCAATATCGCGGTACATTTTAACGAATCTCTTACCGCAGTAAATTCTGCCTGTGAAAATATCGGTATATCTTCCCTCGGGAATCCATACGTTTACGCCTGCCATATTGTTGTCGCTTGAGGTATGCTCTGTAATGGGGGCTACGATAAGCTCTGTGCCGAAGAAGAACTGATTTTTACATTCGTAAGCGCTCTTTCTTTCGGGGTAAGCGTAATACATAGGCTCGCAAATTGCTCTGCACTCTGTATGAGTACGGTAGTTCATTGTGTAAATATAAGGAAGAAGCTTGTGACGAAGACGAAGCTGTTTCTTTGCGATTCTTTCAATAGGACCGCTGTAATTCCAAGGCTCCTTACCCATAAACTCGTTGTTTGTAGAGTGAAGACGCATAATAGGACTGAATACGCCTAACTGCACCCAACGAATGTAAAGCTCATCATCCTTTTTACCCATACAATGACCGCCGATATCATGGCTCCACCAAGGATAACCGATGTTTGATGCGGTAGCGGTAAAGCCGGGCTGGAAGTCAAGGCTTGCCCATGTCTGAGTTGTGTCACCGCTGAAGCCTAAGGGATATCTCTGGCTACCTGCACCTGCGAAACGGGAAAGGATAAGAGGTCTGTTGTTATCCTTTGCGTTATCATAGAAATGGTAATGGTTTAAAGCCCATAAGGGGTCAAGACCGGGCACGGGTGATTTAGTACCCTGCTGCCAATCAATCCACCAGAAATCAACACCCATTTTTTCGTAGGGGTGGTGAAGCACTTTGAAGTAGTTTTCAATAAACTTCTTGTCGGTAATGTCAAACTTAACGGGCGCTTTTGTTTTGGGGTCCTGACCCATAACCTTGCACATTTCTTCGTATTGATCCTCATACCAACGCACACCCTGAGAGGGGTGAAGATTAAATGTAGTTTTATAATTATTTTCTTTAAGAGTCTTAAGGAAGCCTGCAGGGTCGGGGAAAAGGTCTGTATTAAAGCTGTAACCCGTCCAGCCTGCTGACCAAACGTCGTAAACGTATTCCCAAAGATTCTGGTGAGGGTAAACCTTGTGGCTGTCCTTACCGAATTTGCCCTTGATATCAACCCAGTGCCAATCCATATCAACAGTCGCAACAGTAATAGGAATTTCCTCTGTTTTAAATCTTTCAAGAAGCTCAAGGTATTCATTCTGTGAATACGCTTTGTAACGGCTCCACCAGTTTGAAAGAGCATATCGGGGGATAAGAGGAACGTGACCGGTTAATTTATAAAGGTCTGTTGTAGCACCGATATAATCGTTACCGTATGCGAAATAATATTCGTCCTTCTCTTTGTGCTTTCTGGGAAGAATTCTTCCGTCATTTGTAAGAATAAGAGTATCGCTGTCATCAAGAATAGCAACACCGTTTCTTGAAATAACGCCGTCACCGAGAGTAATAACGCCTGCAGTAATATCAAGCGTTCTGCAGGTACCCTTAAGGTTACCTGATTTATAATTAGTAACAACTCTTCCGTCGCGAAGCTTAATGCGAATCATTTTCTTTAATTTTTTTGAATAAAGGAAATTCGCCTTAGTTGTTTTGATTTCAATAGTATCGCTTGATTCGTTAACCTTAAACTCGGGCTTACAAAAATCACGGAACCAAACGCTTTGGGTAGGCTCGTCGCAGAATTTACCCTTGCTTTGCTCTTCAACACGAACAAGGCAGGGGGTAATAACGGTAATTCTGATACCACCCTTTACGATAGTGTGACTGTCGTGAGCTTTAGGCGAACAATCGATTTTAAATCTGTCAAAAAATTGTTCCATAAGATATCTCCTTAAACAATTCAAAAATTTACTAGTATATAATATACAACATTACATATTCAAAGTCAATGAACACAAGATAAACTTATACTTGATTAAATAAACTCATAATAAATCGACTTAATATTTAAGTATATTGCACAAAGGCTTTTCGTTGACAAACCACCGCAGTAATGTTAAAATTATATGTTGTGAAAGGGTGGTTTATATGGTATTCCAAAAACACATCGGATTTGATAACGATATGTATATCGAAAAGCAATCCGAGCAGATTATGAAAAGGATTGATGAATTCGGCGGTAAGCTCTACCTTGAATTCGGCGGTAAGCTTTTTGACGATTTTCACGCTTCAAGAGTTTTACCCGGCTTTAAGCCTGACAGTAAGCTTCAGATGCTTCTTAACCTTAAGGATCACGCTGAGGTTGTTATTGTTATATCCGCAGGCGATATTGAAAGCAATAAAATCCGCGGTGACTACGGAATAACCTATGATAGTGACGTGTTACGTCTTATGGATGCCTTCAGCAGTGCAGGGCTTTTTGTTGGCAGTGTTGTTATTAACCAGTTTAACGGTCAGCCTGCCGCAGTTAAATTTAAAGAAAAGCTTCAGAATCTTGGTATCAAGGTTTTCATTCATTATACTATTGACGGCTACCCCTACAACGTAAGAGGCATTGTAAGCGAAAACGGTTTCGGTAAAAATGAGTATATTGAAACCTCCCGTCCTCTTGTTGTTATAACCGCCCCCGGTCCCGGTAGTGGTAAAATGTCTACCTGCCTTTCACAGCTTTACCACGAAAACCTTAGGGGAAATAAAGCGGGTTACGCAAAATTTGAAACCTTCCCCATCTGGAATTTACCCTTAAAGCACCCCGTAAACCTTGCTTACGAGGCTGCAACGGCAGACCTTAACGACGTTAATATGATTGACCCTTATCACCTTGAAGCTTACGGTAAAACAACCGTAAACTACAATCGTGACGTTGAGGTTTTCCCCGTATTAAATGCAATTTTTGAAAAAATCGAGGGCGTAAGCCCCTATAAATCACCTACTGATATGGGTGTTAATATGGCAGGCTACTGCATTACAGATGACTATGCCTGCAGAAAAGCTTCTCACGATGAGATTATAAGAAGATATTTTGCCGCCCTTTGCGATAGAAAAATGGGTCAGAAAAATGACGGTGCAATAGGCAAAATCGAAAGCCTTATGAATCAGGCGGGCATTTCTGTTGATTCTCAAAGACCTGCCGTAAAGGCTGCCCTTACAAAGAGCGAGGAAACAGGCGGCAGACCTGCAGTCAGCATCGAGCTTCCCGACGGCACTATCGTTACAGGTAAAACAAGCGACCTTTTAGGCTCTGCTTCTGCTGCACTTTTAAATGCACTTAAAGTGGTTGCAGGTATTGAAGACGATACACTTCTTATTGAAAGAAAAATTATTGAGCCTATTCAGCTTCTTAAAACAAGCATTTTAGGAAATCATAACCCAAGGCTTCATACTGACGAGGTGCTTATTGCCCTTACAATGAGTGCGGTTGAAAGCGCCGATGCTAAAAAAGCCTTTGACGTGCTTAACGCTCTCTCGGGTAGCGAGGCACACGCAACCGTTATTCTTTCTCAGGTTGACAGAGATACCTTCAGAAAATTAGGTATTAACCTTACCTGCGAGCCCCAATATGAAAGTAAAAAGCTTTATCATAAATAAGAGGTTGAGTTATGAAAGCAAAAATCACTCTTGCAAAAGAATTTCGTATAGGTGAAATAGATAAAAGAATTTACGGCTCGTTTATTGAGCATTTAGGTAGAGCCGTTTACGGCGGTATTTATGAGCCGGGTCATCCTACGGCTGACGAAAACGGCTTCCGTCAGGACGTTATAGATTTAGTTAAAAAGTTAAACGTGCCCGTAGTCCGTTACCCCGGCGGCAACTTCGTTTCCGGCTATAATTGGGAAGACGGCGTTGGCCCCGTTGATAAAAGACCTAAAAAGCTTGACCTTGCATGGGGCACAACCGAGCCTAATTTAATCGGCACTAATGAATTTGTAAAATGGTGCGACAAAGCTAATGCTGAATGTATGATGGCGGTAAATTTAGGCACAAGAGGCCCCGACGAAGCAAGAAATTTAGTTGAATACTGTAACCATAAGTCAGGCTCCTACTGGAGCGATTTAAGAAGAAGCCACGGCTACGAAAATCCTCATAATATCAAGCTTTGGTGCTTGGGTAACGAGATGGACGGCGGTTGGCAGATGGGTGCTAAAAATGCCGTTGAATACGGTAGAACTGCCCTTGAAGCTTCAAAAATGATGAAATGGACTGACGGTAGCATTGAAACCGTGCTTTGCGGTTCATCAAGCAGATATTCAGGCACCTTCGGTGAATGGGAGGTTCAGAGCCTCGATATTGCTTACGATAGCATCGATTACGTTTCACTTCATCAATATTACGGTAACCAAGAGGACGATACACCCTCATTCCTTGCAAAAACTCTTGAGTTTGACGAGTTTATTTATTCAGTTATCTGCGCTTGCGACTACGTTAAGGCAAAAAGACGTTCAAAGAAAACAATTAACCTTTCCTTTGACGAATGGAACGTCTGGTATCATTCTAACAACAGACCCTTTGAAAGATGGAGCGTAGCACCGCCTCTTCTTGAAGACATTTATAATTTTGAGGATGCTCTTCTTGTAGGCTCAATGCTTATAACTCTTCTTCGTCATTGCGACAGAATTAAAATCGCTTGTCTTGCACAGCTTGTAAACGTTATTGCTCCTATTTTCACTCAAACGGGTGGCGGTGTTTTCCCGCAGACAACCTTCTTCCCCTTTATGCATCTTTCAAACTACGGAAGAGGAAGTGCTCTTTTACCTCTCGTTGATTGTCCGAAATACGATTGCAAGAAGTTTACAGACGTGCCCTACATAGAAACTATCGCAACCTTTGACGAGGAAAACGAAGAAATGACGGTTTTCTGTGTAAACAAGAGTCTTGACGAAAGCGTTGTTCTTGACGTTAATTTAATGGATTTTGACGGCTATAAGCCCGTTGAATTTATTTCTATGGACGGCTACGGAATTAAAGACGAAAACAGTCTTGAGACTGTAACAGTTAAGCCTCATACAAACCCCGTTCCCGAAATGGACGAAGGTGTGCTTACAGCAGAGCTTAAGCCTTTCAGCTGGAACGTTATAAGATTAAAAAAATAAAGGAAAAGCCTACGGGCAGAGAAAATTATGGATTTTAAAAGCTTTATAAACGGTGCTTTAAACAGACCTGACAAGGAAGACAGAATTGAAAGATTCAATTTAAAAGGCAGAATTTCAGGGTATATTCTTACAAAAGCACAGCAAAACATACCCACTTGCGGTTACAATTACGAAGCGGATATAACAAAGCTTTGGGAAGTTTTTTCAGAATTAAAGGAAACCTGCGGTTATAACCTTACCTTTAATACTCTTATGATGAGAATTCTTGTTGAGGGCTTGAAGGCTGCACCAAGACTTAATTCTCATATCAATTTTAACACAACATCTTCCTGCGGTACTCTTATTGAAAAGAAGCATATTGACGTTGCAATGCCCGTTTTATTGGAAAACGGTGAAACCTTCCCCATTAAAGTAAGAAATTCTGAAGATAAAACGTTAAAAGAGTTGTCAGAGCAAATTGATAAGCTTTTTGAAACCCTTAAAACTACTGATATTGACAGAGTTATGTTTGACGTTATTCTTCAAAGAACGGTAGGGCTTATGTTAAGCGGTGCGGTTATACCCACCATTGCCCAGACCGTTACGGGCTACGTCGGAAAGCATAAGGTTGCAACCCTTAAGGGTCTTTTTGAGCATGCACCCCGTGACGGCTCGTCACTTCAGATGAACGATTTAAACGAGGGTACGGTTTGTATGACAAACTGGGGTGTGCTTTACGGTGGTCTTAGCGGAAACGTTACCTATACGCCTCTTCTTTATCCCCAGGTTTTCCTGATGGCAATAGGTGTTGTTCGCGACAGAGATTATGCCTTTAAAAACGAAGAGGGTGTAGTAGATATAGGTACTAAAAAATACCTTCCCATCACCCTTATGTTTGACCACAGAATAGGTGGCTTCAACGACGTTATGCCCTTTATCAAAAAGCTTGACGAAATCTTCGAAAACCCTGAAATAATTAAAGAATGGTAAAAATAAAAACGAGCCTTTAAGGCTCGTTTTTTCATCTCGTTTTTATTACCACCACGTTACAAGCGTCGCCTTTGAGTGTGTATGTATAAATGCTTTTCCACAAGGTATCTACTATATCCTCTAAAAATTCGTCTTCATCTTTATCAAGAGTTTTGAAGGTCACTACAATATAGTCTTCATCTGTTTCCTTAAAAGCAGCTTTTATCTCTTTCATAACCTCATCGTCAGAGCTTTTGTCAAAAACTCGTGCTACGGGAATCAAGGAAGAGTTACATTCAGGTAAAAGCTCAGGGTAAGCGGGAACGTCTGATTGCGTAGCATCTGAAAATGCAAAGTTAATCATCAGTTCATCATACCATTCGGCAGCATCTTCTTCATCAGCGCTTTCGGTTGCATCAACGTTATACCATTTGCCGTCAAGAAAAGCTGAGTTCCAGGTATGTCCTATTTCTTCAGAATCATTTGGAGTCATTTTTTCGATGCAGGTTATATCGTTAAAATAGCAAAGAAGCGAAAAGGCATTTGCATAACCGTCGCAGTTTGTAGCACCCTCGCATATTGCATCGTAAAGGTAATCGGAATCAAGAATTTCCTGAGTGGTGTCTTTTTCTTCATCCATTTCGTAAATGATGTTATCCTGAAGATAGTTGAAAATGATACGGGCTTTTTCAAGCTCTGTATCAGTTTCTGTAAAGTCAAGCTCAATCTTTTTTGCTTCTTTAACCGCAAGCTCTTTCTTCTCTGTTCTTTCCTTTTCAAAATTATCTATGCCTATGTAAGAGCCTTTCAACTCTCGCGATACGGTTTTATATAAAAACTGTTGTTCAACGGTATATTTTGTATCGTCTTCCCCTATAATAAGATTTTGCTCAAGCATAGGTGTGTCAAGAGCTAAAAAGCTTGCAATATCCGTTAAAGAATAATTACATTCGTCGCAAATAGATTCGTCGATAAAAAGATAGTCAAGATTTTTTTCATAAGCGAATCTTAATAAATTATAAACGGTTTTTTCGCTTTCGTTAAGCTGGTCATAATAATAGAAATTGCTGTAAAGCTCTTTTTCAAATTCATAAGCTTCAAGCGTTTCAAGTGTTTCATATTGAACGTAATCGTCATAATCTACTTTGTTTGAATAACCGATATAAACAACCTTGTTCCATTCTTCAACCTCTTTTTCTATATAGCGGTCAGAAACAACGTAGCCTATTCCAAAAATACAAAGTAATATTATTAAATCACGAAGCTCCTTCTTTAATCTTTTTTTAACCTTTTCTTTCATAATCTTCACCTACGGTTTTCACATATTTTCGGTAAGGATTTACCCACCCTATATTATATATGACAAAATTCGCAAAAAGCCTCAAAAAATTTGTTACTTCCCTAATATCATCCTATAAACCACAACGCCTAATCTTGTGTTAAGGAAGTTTTCTTTTAACTGCTCTTTTTTAGAAAGCTTTTTCTTTTCGGGGATAGGCTGTGCAAAACGCTTGATGTCACCGTCATCTAAGGTAAATGGTTGTGTCATACAAATACCGCCCTTACCCTTTAACTGTGCTCTTATATAACAGCTGATATTGTCTGTAAATGAAAGTAAGTCAATAGTAGAGGTGATTTTTCCGTCTGCTTCGGCGGTAGTTGAAAAGATAACTTTGCCGTCTGCTATCCATTCAATTGCGTTACAGTTTTCACCCGTAATTGTAATTGTCTGTGCAGCTTCGTCAACGGTAATTTCCGTAACACTGGGGTAAGCACCCTCGCCGACAAAATCTTCACCTAATTCGTATTTTGCATATCTTGCAATGGGGAAAAACGTGCCCTTTTCCATAGCGGTACGAACGTTTTCTCTTGTAGCCTCGGGAAGAATAAAGTCCATAAATGCGGTGTCAGCCTCGTGGACTCTGTGAGCATCACTGTTACCGAAGCCCCAAACGCTTCTTTCGCCCTCGGGAATGAGCACCTTAAGAAGTGAATCCCATAAAATTCTGTCGCAGAAGTTGGGCTTGTCGTACATATTAAGCACTTCAATACCAAGGCAGGATTTGTATCTTCTTAAAATATCGGCAAAGAAATCTACGTTTTCTTTTTTCGTTGCACAGTCGGGGTATTTTACTGCCTGTAACCAGTCGGTAGGGTGGTTTATGTGAGAAAGACCGCCTGTTTCCTCAATTCTTTTAATGGGTGCTTCGAAATTGTTTTCTTTACCGTAAATGCCCTCTAAGGAATCGTCGGTAAAGTAGCCGTTTACGTGGTTTTTAACGAGGGTAAGCATATTTGCCTCAATAGCACCGGGAATGCTCAAAAGGCCTCTTTTTTTAGTACGTCTGCCTTCCTTTGTTTTATATGTACCATCAAGAATTGCCTTGTATTGCTCGGAGCTTATATGAGCTCTTTTTCCGTGCCAGAGATTCTGGAATTTATAAAGATTTACTAAAGTAGGCTCCTTGTCCCACTCTTTACCGTGAACGCCGTGCTCCGCAAAGGCGAGAATATCAAAATCGTAATCGTAAAAGGACTCAATCATTTCAACCATTGTAAAGTTTGCATCGCTGTAGGTTGAATGAGTGTGAAGATTTGTTTTATAGTGATTTTCATCCGCACCTAAAAGGTGAGAAACGCTTTCGTAAGGGTTAGTAATTTTATATTTTACAGCCATAATTTTTACCTCTCACTTTCCGTTGTAGTAAACAGTAGTGCCGGGCTCAACTGAATGTGTGAGCCAGGTGTTACCGCCGATAATACAGTTGTCACCGATTTTTGTGTTACCGCCGAGAATGGTAGCGTTTGCATAAATAACAACGTTGTTTCCAATGTCGGGGTGACGCTTGATATCTTTAACGGGGTTACCGTTTTCGTCAACCTCAAAGCTTTTTGCACCGAGAGTAACGCCCTGATAAATCTTAACGTGGTCACCGATAGTTGTAGTTTCACCAACTACAATACCTGTGCCGTGGTCTATGAAGAAATATTCGCCGACGGTAGCACCTGCGTGAAGGTCGATACCCGTTTTTTCGTGGGCATATTCCGTCATAATTCGAGGGATGAGAGGCACGTTTAGTATGTATAATTCGTGAGCCAATCTGTAAATAGAAATTGCGTAAAAGCCGGGGTAGCAGATTAAAACCTCCTGATGACATTTTGCGGCAGGGTCGCCCTCGTAAATAGCCTCAATATCTTTAATAAGAAGATTTTTCACCTTGGGAAGCTGAGCAATAAATTCGTTGCAAAGCTCCTCGGGTGATTTTTTCATATCAGTACCGTTAAAAGCGTATGCACCCTTAATCTGCTCTGCAAGACGGTTGTAAATATTAAGAAGAAGCTCTGTTTGTGAAAGCACGTTTTCGCTACCCTCACTATGCTTGAAATAGTTGGGGAAGAGAAGGGACTGCAGGTCCTTAATAACCTTTACAACCTCGTTTCTTTGTGGGATAAGCCCTTTAGCCTCATCATTTTTCAAAAAGCAGCTACCGCTGATAGAGTCAAGATTTTTAACTGTACCCGTAATAAGCTCCATAGATTCTAAAAATTTATCCATTATCTGCACCTCGCAAGATATAGTTTTGTTGAATTAATAATGCTGATTATTCTGAAAAAAGCTTCGTTGAAAGATATCTTTCGCCTGTGTCGGTTAATATAGCAACAATTGTTTTACCCTTATTTTCGGGTCGTTTTGAAAGCTCTATAGCACCGTAAAGAGCCGCACCCGAGGAAATACCAACGGCAACTCCCTCAAGCTGAGCCATTTTTCGTGCATAGGTAAAAGCATCCTCGTCGGAAACGTCAATTATTTCGTCGTAAATATCTCTGTCAAGATTTTCGGGAATGAAATTTGCACCGATTCCCTGAATACCGTGAGGACCGAAAACGCCTTTAGTAATAAGGGGTGAGCTGAGCGGCTCAACGCCGACAACCTTAATTTCGGGGTTTTGCTCCTTTAAATATTTACCCGTACCCGAAAGCGTACCGCCCGTGCCGATACCTGCAACGAGAATATCAACCCTGCCATCTGTATCACGCCATATTTCAGGCCCTGTTGTTTTGTAGTGGGAAAAGGGATTGGCACCGTTATCGAATTGAGAGGGGATAAACGAGTTTTCGTATTCCTTTGAGAGCCTTACAGCCTCGTCGATAGAGCCCTGCATACCTTTTTTTCCGTCGGTAAGAACAACCTCTGCACCGTAGGCTTTGGTGAGTAAAACTCTTTCTTTGCTCATAGTGTCGGGCATAACGATTATAACCTTGTAGCCCCTTGAAGCACCGATAGAAGCAAGACCTATACCCGTGTTACCGCTTGTAGGCTCAATAATAACAGAGCCTTTTTTGAGAATTCCTTTTTCTTCCGCATCAAGAATCATTTCAAGGGCAGGTCTGTCCTTCGCGCTTGAGGTTGGGTTAAAGCACTCAAGCTTTGCAAGAATAGTTGCCTTTGAATTTTCAAAATTCATAATATTTGATACCTGTAAAAGAGGTGTGTTACCTACAAGCTCAGTTACGTTTTTACGAATATTCATAATCTTACCGCTTTCGTTAAATTTATAATTCATTAAGTAATTCGAGTATATATTATTCCATTATACTGTTATTTTATCATATATCTTTTATCAATACAATACACCAAATACCAACCTTTTAGCCCATTTTTTAACTCTTTTCGGCTTTAAGCTACCCCTTTTGCCCGAATTTTATATTTTTAAATAAATTTTTTATTTTTTCGGGATAATGGGACAAGTTTCGACAAGGGTAATATGTATAATTGTAGTTAAAGAACGAAAGATGAAAATCGAGGGAGCGTATACCCTAAGGCAATCGTTCTTTAATTGATAATAAAGGAGAGCTATTTTATGAAAAGCCTTAAACAGACAATTCTTGCAGCGAAAATTGAGTATCATTGGTGGTGTATAGGAAGTATAAGAAGACAGAAAAATGAAAGAAAAACAAACGAAACAAGCCTTTCTAATCGTGAAGCCTTTCATAAATTTAAAGCCGAACAGCTATCCGTTGAATATGAAATCCACGCTGGCTTAAGAGATTACAACGGAAAAATAGTTGCATAAAATTTTTCACGCCACTCTGTTGAAGAGTGGCTTTTTTTATGCTAAAAAGCAGAGCCTACCCCTCTTTTTTACCTGCAGTAAAAAAGAGGGATAAGTAGTTCTTCTATCCATCTAAACCTAAGACGTAAGAGAACTACCCACCACCGTTCCGATTTAACAAACAGATAAAGGATAGTATATTCACACGGAATGTACTATCCTTTAACTTTAAGTTTATTGAAGAACGGTTCCCCTCCCTATTTTCTATGAAAACAGGGAGGAAAAGCTTTCGCTAATTCTCAATTTGTTACTCCTTGCAAAGCGTTCTGGCATCTGGCAACTGGTATCTGGTATCTTTACAATGCAGTCGCAGACCCTTAATTTGCCATTTTCCACTTCCCACTTGCCATTTTTCAAAACCTCTTTCCCTTGAACAAATCCAACATTTATGCTAAAATCAGTAGCAAGGCTGGTGTTTCTATGTCAAGCTTCTCTCTTACCTCCCAATCCGTTTGGGATAAACTAAAAAATACAAGTGAACCAATAATTATGTACGGTACCGGTAACGGTGCCGATAAGGTGCTTGATATTTTTGAGGGCTTGGGTATTTCTATTGCCGGTGTTACCGCAAGCAGCGGCTTTGTAAGAGAAAGAGCTTTCAGAGGCTTTCCCGTAAAGCCTATTGAATATTTTGAAGAAAGGCTTGAAGGCTTCACTGTTGTTATAACCTTTGGCTCGTCAATTCCCGAGGTTATGGAAAATATTTATAAATTAAGCGAAAAGCACAACGTTCTTGTGCCGTGCGTGCCCGTTATTGAAAACGAAATCTGCGACGGTGCTTTTATTGAAAGAAATATTGAAAAAATAGAAAAAGCCTATTCCTTAATGGCGGATGAAGCATCAAAAAAGGCTTTTTTGGGCTATTTAGAATTCGTTTTCAGCGGTGAATTAAAGCATTTAAAGGAAATCACAACAGATGAAAACGAGGTCTATGAAAATATAATTCATTTCAGTAGTGACGAGGTCTTTGTTGATATAGGCGCTTATCGCGGTGATACTGTTGAAGGCTTTGTGAAAAGGGTGAATGGAAAATACAGTAAAATAGTTGCCGCAGAGCCTGACAAAAAGACCTATAACAAGCTGATTTCTAACTGTGAGCATTTAGAAAATTTCACCTCAGTTAACTGCGCCGTAACGGGCTTTGACGGTGAAATCGGCTTTTCTCAGGCAGGGGGAAGGCAGTCTGCAATAGGGGGAAGTGACCTTATAAAAAGCCTTTCTCTTAACACTCTTTGCGAAAATATTGAGCCCAGCTTTATTAAGATAGATTCCGAGGGCTGTGAATATGAAATTCTTTCAGGCGGTAGGGATATTTTAAAGAATTTTAAGCCTAAATTAAACGTTGCCGCATATCATAAATTCAGTGACGTTTTCGAGTTGGCTTTACTGATAAACGAGATTAACCCCGATTATAAAATTTACTTGCGACATCACCCATATATTCCCGCTTGGGATACGTTGATTTACTGTGTATAAGCCTTTATACACAGTATTTTTTGCCTTTAAAAACCCTTTAAAAAATATATTTTACAACAATTTCAAAAAAATATTGACATTTTCTCTAATTGTATATATATTTAAAGAGCAAATTAAAATAATGTCTGTTAACAGTAGTTTATCTGTCACGGGTTCACGCGGTTGACGCCACGGACAAATCACCAATTTGAAGAATTTTAAAATGTTCTTTGGGTAGGTGGTTTTTTTAATTGTTTTTATAGTTGTTAATGGGAGGCTACGAGGTCTTGCCTTTTAAGGCTTACTCGGTATGCTTTACCCACTCAAATTTATATTGAAAAATTGCAAAGGTTTGCGGGAAGGGGCTGCATAATTGTCCAAGAACATTATTGATTTAAAAAACATCTCCGTTTCTTTTGACGGTCAGAAAATCATTGAAAATATGAATCTTTACATTCGCGACAAGGAGTTTATAACCTTTTTAGGTCCGTCCGGTTGCGGTAAAACAACAACGCTCAGAATCATAGCAGGCTTTCAGGAGCCTGATTCGGGTGACGTTATTTTTGACGGAAAAATAATAAATGGTGTTCCCCCTCATAAAAGACAGTTGAACACTATTTTTCAGCGCTATGCTCTTTTCCCTCATCTTAACGTTTACGAAAATATTGCTTTTGGTCTTCGCCTTAAAAAGACGCCTGAAAAGGAAATCAAAGAGGCAGTTACCGAAATGCTTGCTCTCGTAAACCTTAAGGGCTTTGAGCGTAGAAATATATCATCTCTTTCAGGCGGTCAGCAGCAGCGAGTTGCAATAGCGCGTGCTCTTGTTGTAAAGCCCCGTGTGCTTCTTCTTGACGAGCCTCTCGGTGCTATTGACCTTAAATTAAGAAAGGATATGCAGGTAGAGCTTAAAAACATTCAGAAAAGATTGGGAATTACGTTTATCTACGTTACCCACGACCAGGAGGAAGCTCTTTCAATGTCTGATACTATCGTTGTTATGGATTCAGGCGTTATTCAGCAAATCGGAACACCTACCGATATCTACAACGAGCCTAAAAACGCTTTCGTTGCTGATTTCATTGGTGAAAGTAACATCATTGAGGGTGTTATGAGAGCAGATTTCTGGGTTGAAATGGCAGGTCATAAATTCAAATGTCTTGATAAGGGCTTCGGTGTTGACGAAGAGGTTGACGTTGTTGTACGCCCTGAGGACGTTGATATTGTACCCGTTGATAAGGCAATGATTTCAGGCGTTGTTACCTCAACGACCTTTAAGGGCGATTACTACGAAACTATCGTTGAAATCAAAGGCTTTAAATGGATGATTGAATCTACCGACTACCACGAGGTAGGCAAAACTATCGGTCTTAATATTGAGCCTGATGCAATTCACATTATGAAAAAATCACAGTATTCCGGTCTTTATGGCGACTATAGCTCCTTCAGTGAAGAGTTTGACGAGCTGTCAGACGCTACATACGAGGAAGAGGAAGAATAAAAACCTCTCATATTTTTGAAAGGAGTGCTGTGGATGAATAAAAACTCATCTTTAATGATGCGTCTTTCAGGTGCTCCCTACATTGTATGGGCGGCTTTGTTTATAATCGTTCCTCTTTGTATGGTAGCCTATTATGCTTTTACTGATAAAAGCGGCGCATTTACTTTTGATAATATGCTTAGTATCAGTAAATATATTGATACTATCGTGCTTTCAGTCTGGTTAGGTCTTTTAGCAACGGTAATAAGCCTTTTAATTGCTTATCCTCTTGCTATGATTATGGCAAACAAGGGCCCCGAAAAGCAAAGCACAATGACAATGCTTATAATGCTCCCTATGTGGATGAACTTTCTTTTAAGAACGTATTCCTGGATGACTATTCTTGAGGATAACGGTCTTGTTAATACCTTTATTACAAGCATTGGTCTTGAGCCGTTACAGCTGATAAACACCCGCGGTGCAGTTGTTCTCGGTATGGTTTACAACTTTTTACCCTATATGATTTTACCGATTTATACCGTTATGCTTAAGGCGGACCGTTCTCTTATTGAGGCGGCTCAGGATTTAGGCGGTAACAAGCTTGATGTTTTTAAAAACGTTACCATTCCCTTAAGCGTTCCCGGTGTTGTTTCCGGATTTACAATGGTTTTCGTTCCATCTGTAAGTACCTTCTATATTTCTCAGAAATTAGGCGGTACGGGAACAACTCTTATCGGTGATATAATCGAAACTCAGTTCCAGACGGCAAATAACTTTAACTTAGGTGCATCGCTTTCCTTTGTGCTTATGATTCTTATCTTTATTTGCCTTGCGGTTATGAACCGATTTTCCGATGACGACGGAGGTGTTGTAATATGACAAAGAAAACCTCCTTCGGCTCAAAGCTTTATCTTTTTCTTGTATTTTTATTCTTATATGCACCAATTGCCGTGCTTATAATCTTCAGCTTTAACGAGGGCAAAAGCACATCGGTTTTTGAAGGCTTTTCGCTTTATTGGTATAAAGAGCTTTTCAACGATGCCGCAACCCTTACGGCTTTTAAAAACTCCCTTATAATTGCGGTTATTTCGTCTATAATTTCAACTGTTATGGGTACAACTGCCGCAACGGCAATTTACGGCTACAAAAACAAGCTTTTCCGTCAAAGCGTTATGACGGTAACAAATATACCTATGATGAATCCCGAAATCGTTACGGGTATATCTATGATGCTTCTTTTTGTGTTTATCGGTGCAATGTTCGGTAAAACGGGTACCTTAGGCTTCGTAACTCTTACAATAGCCCACGTTACCTTTGAATTACCTTACGTTATCCTTAACGTTTTGCCTAAATTAAAGCAGACTGACCCCCATCTTGCCGAGGCGGCTCAGGATTTAGGCTGCACACCGTTTCAGGCATTTTTCAAGGTTGTTTTACCTGCAATTATGCCCGGTATCGTAGCAGGTCTTATGATGGCGTTTACATTGTCAATTGATGACTTTATCATCAGCTATTTTGTAAGCGGTACAACCTCACAGACCTTGCCTATAAGAATTTTTGCAATGACAAAAAGAAGAGTTACACCTGATATGTATGCTCTTTCAACTCTTATTTTCCTTGCACTTCTTGTTCTTCTCGTTGTTTCAAACGTTATCAGCGCCCGAGGCGACAAGAAGCTTTCGAGAAAATCGAAGGGCGGTGCAAAGTAATGATGAAAAAGCTTTTATCCTTTACCTTTGTAGCAATTCTTCTTTTGACCTTGTTAGTGCCTTGTGCTTCAGCTGAAGCAGAAAAGGATTATTCACACCTTGAGGGCACAACCCTTAACGTTTACAACTGGGGTGAATATATTTCCGACGGCTCAGACGATACTCTCGACGTTAATGCAGAGTTTGAAAAAAAATACGGTATTACCGTTATTTATTCAAACTATGAAAGCAACGAAAATATGTACAACAAGCTTTCAAGCGGTGGTGCAAATTACGACGTAATTATTCCATCCGACTATATGATAGCAAGGCTTGTTGAAGAGGATATGCTTGAAGAGCTTGACTTTTCGAATATTCCTAACTACAAATATATCGTTGACAAGTATAAGGATTTATACTACGACCCCGAAAACAAATTTTCCGTACCCTATACGGTAGGTATGGTAGGGCTTATTTACAATACAACTATGGTTGAGGGTGAGCCTGATAGCTGGGGTGCATTGTGGGACGAAAGATATAAAGGTAATATCCTTATGTTTAATAACCCAAGAGATGCTTTCGGTATTGCTCAGTTTTATCTCGGTCAGAGTATAAACACAAAGAGCGTTGATGATTGGAATAAAGCAATTGATGCTCTTAAGGCTCAGAATCACCTTGTATCCTCTTACGTTATGGACGAGGTTTTCAATAAAATGGAGCGTGGCGACGCAGCCCTCGCACCTTATTATGCAGGTGACTTTCTCACAATGTACGACGTTAACCCCGACCTTGCTTTTGTTTATCCCAAAGAGGGCGTTAACTTCTTCGTAGATGCTATGTGTATTCCTAAAAATGCACAGAATAAAGAGGCGGCAGAGCTTTACATAAACTTTATGCTTGAAGAAGATATTGCGGTAGCAAATGCAAACTATATCTGCTATGCAAGTCCTCACGAATTAGTTTTAGAGTCTGACGATTACGATTTAAAGGGCGACCCTGTGCTTTACCCCGCAGAAGAGGATATGCCTAAAACAGAAATGTTCGAAAATCTCGACTATGAAACTCAAAACTATATGACAATGCTTTGGAATGAGCTTAAAATCGAAGGCAATTCCAATATGGATGCATATATCGGTCTTTCAGTTACGGCGGTTTTGATTGTAGCTTATGCTACTTATAGGTTTATAAAGAAAAAACGCAGAGAGGCTATGTATTAATTAAAAAATACGGTGCAAACGATTGTTGAATCGTCTGCACCGGTTTTTGTTTTTATTCGTATGGGGTAGGACAGGGGACGGTTCAATGTCTTGGTTATCTTTTTACAAAACAATCCCCTAAACCTATTGATTTTTAGAGAGCTAAACTTTTGATTTTAAATGCTTTTTATGACAGGGAACGGGACACAGAACCGTCCCCTGTCTTGTCCAATCATAGAACCGTCCCCTGATTGTCTTTAAGTAAGCGTTGCACCGAGATAGCTTGTGGGGTTGCCTCAAAGGGCGAGATGCAAACAAATCGCCCTTTGGGCAATAATTAACCGGAGTTTCTAGCAATTTCAAAACATCCTTTGATTGCTGAGATCGTTTTTGATTATTTGGTGTTTTCTTCAATTATATTCCCTAAAGCATAAAAAATCTCTGATACTTCTTTGAAATTTTCGCTATGACTTTTCGCTGAAAATGTAATGGCATATTTTTCAGTTGCAATAAAACCATATATTAATTTTTCACTGGTTATATCAAAAAAAGTTAATCTATCACGAATTATTGGAGAGAAAAACCCGTTATAAGTTTTATGGATGATTTCTCGATAATTCATATCATAAAACGGATCAAACAATGCGTATTTTTCCTTAATAGAATCATAATAAGCGCTAATATCAAAAACTGCTTCAAAAGGTGGCGTTGGGTAATATATTTTATTGAAGTTGGAAAAAATAAGTATATTGCACGCTACTAAATTATTGTTGTTATCATTAGAACAGAAATTTAAGTGAACAGCAGATCCATTACCTTGAAAATCGTCTACAACAGAAATGAAATTGGTGTAGGTGATATTTTCAACAATGCACTTATCTGGCAACATATTAACCACATCAGTAATTTCATCGGTGTTTTCAATTACCCTACAAAACTTAGCAAAAGCGTATTCATCTAATGTAGTCGCACCGAGTTGGCCTCTGAATAACCCAAAATAACCAGCTAAAATAAGAGCGAACATCGTACAAATAGAAATAGCAACCAAACAAAATTTGTTTTTGAAAACCTTCACAAAATCACCATTCTTCATTGTGTTTATACGCTTCCTTTCTCAATAAATAAAATTGTTCAACAGCGTTTTTTTTGAAAGTATCTATATCTATACACTCTTCTCCTAATCCAGTACACTTAAACACAAAAACACAATTACTATCTATAATTCGGATTTCATAATTCCCCAATTTTTTATATAAAACAAACTGAATACCAGCATACTCTTCTTGTATACCTGTCATATGTTCCGGCATAGCGTAATTATTTATAAAAAAAGCCGTTGGGTTTTGTGAAATATACTGCCATAACAGAATTTTGTTCGTGGTTTGAAAATATTCTGTTTCTAATCTAATACCAGCAATAATATTTTGTACATAGATGTTAACTGAATTGTAATTTGTTTGTTTAGTGTATATACGATACATTTGGTCAGAAGTAATTTTCCCTTCAAACACATTTTCATATGGAAAAAATTTATCGTGCTCAATTTTTATCGCATCGATGTTATCAATGTTTCCTTGCCACTCCATAGCTGTTTCATAACTAGTTGTTGAATAATCGAAATATGATATAACAAACATAGCCAAAGAAATAAATATAGAAAATATAATAAGGAAAACATATACCTTCTTTTTTTGAATATTTAAGAAAACCAAAAAAGCAAAAACAATTGAAATTCCAAAACAAATAAACGAAACTATATATAGGGGTAATACAGTTTGAAATTGTGTATTGTATAAAGTGGGGAAAGTTGATATTTCTGAAATTGGTCGTGTAAATGCTACTACAAAAAATATTAGAGCTAACAAAATGTATATAACACTTGTCAAAATATACACAGCATATTTTTTCATAGTTTACTTACCTTTCCTGTAGTGGAATTGAAAGTGTACCACCCATTTAAATTGTGCTGTTTTGTAACCCAAAATAGTGCATAGTTTTGTTTGTTGTAGAAATCTAATCCGTTTGTTCCCCATACTTTTTTATACATCTTTTTAATTGTTGTTGTTTTAACACCAGCAGATATAAATAATCCTACAATCCCAAGTTGCATTCCTAAAACATTGGTTGCTACACCTGCTACATTTGCCGAATGATAATAATCGGGCGGGACAATCAGCGTAGCCATGTCATCAGTAATGAACCCAGAATAGTAATCGCTAAGGAAAACGTTATAATTTGCCGAAACTTCACATACTGTAGACCATGCATTTTTAAATCCAAAACCAACTCTGAATTTGTTAATATTCCATTTGCTTTTGTAATAATATACGTCAAAAATATAGTATTTGTTGTATGTATCTTCGTTGATCTTTACAATTTTTTTGATTTCCTTATTTTTTAATAAATATGTAATAAATATTAGTATAGCGAGAAACTCTGCCAAGGGAAAATCAAGTGTGGTTTTTGAAAAACCGATAGGATCCACATTATTCACGGGATCATTCTCACAATAAGCGAATAAGTTACAACCAAGAACAGTACCTGTTGCATTGAGATAGTTGGTATCGTCTGCATTGATGAAACGACCTGTATTGGGGTCGTAGTATCTTGACTGAAGATAATACATACCCATATCGTAATCGTAGCAGTAACCACGGTATGCAAACGGATTAAGAAGGTCTGCCTTCATCTGTGTAAGCAGCTCTATCTGTCCGGGAGTTGTAGAGTTGTTTGCCTGATATTCAACTGTTCTCTTACCAAACACATCGTAGGTGAATGATACCATTTTCTTACCTGCGGCACTTACGATATTTGTAATATCTCCCTGTGCGTTTTTCAGGTAGTAATAAGTATCAACTGAACCATCCTCACGGGTAGAAACAAAACCAACAGGTTCATCAAAATCATTGTACAAGTATTTCACTGTCTGATTAAGTTCATCACTTGTAAAGGAAATTGAGATAAGCTTGCTGTCAACCCATACATAATCAAGATAACCTACAGAGTTATCCTCTTTGTTTGTAATGGTTGTGCGGTAGCGCATTCCGTTTTCGTCATACTCATAGTTGAAAGTATGTTCATCATTAGAATATGAAGTAAGCTGTCTGCCTTCCCAAGTAAGCGTTGCACCGAGATAGCTTGTTGGGTTGCCTATGTTGTCATAAGCAATTGTTTTATCTCCAACAGTTGTCAGCTTATCTTTCCACTGTGTATCGTAACCGTAGGTTGTTGTGTTTGTTGCAGTTCCTAAATTACCTGTGGTATATGCATATTCTGACTTTGTGAGAATATTGCCGTTATTATCATAAGTATATGTGTAGGTTTTGTTTTCTACTGCATCATTAAAACGAACAAGCTGACCGAGTTTGTCATATTCATAAGAATATTTATCGGTTGTAGTTCCGTCTGCATTTAATGTTTTTTCAGCAGAAATCTTATTTTGCTTATCGTACTCATAGTAGTAACCATCAAATACACGAACAACTTCACTATTTCCATTATATGTTTTATTTACAAATTTTTCAATAGTTGAAGCAGTTTTTTTGTTTGAGGTGACGGGGTATTCATATTCTGTGCTGATTTCACCGAGAATTTCGGCAGGATTTTCTTCCGTTTCCTCTGTAATATCGTAAACGGTTGTGGTGTGAGATTTTTCTCTTCCGAACCAATCTGTTACGGCTGATTGAGCAATACGGTAATAGCTTGCAATATCGAGAGCCGTAGTTTGAGCAGAATATCCTGTTGCTGAATCATAAGTGTATTCAGCTTCGTGTTCCTTATACTTAATACCGTAGTTTTCTTCGGTGGTTTTGCCATCAGAATCGGTAACAGAGGTATACACAAGCTCATCAGAATCATTATAAATATACAAACCGTTGTCAGTATATTTAACCTTTCTTCCGCCAACGTTTTCAAGTTCAGTCAATTCACCAAGGCTGCTGTAGGTAATTATATGCTTATCAATATTATTGATTTTAATATTGGTTATACTGCCGTCCTTTGCATAGGTGTATTGATATGTATTACTGTTGTCTGAAGAATTGTTATAGGTTGCGGTTGCGACTTGCGATCTTAATGCACCGCTGTTGTACGTGTATTCAACAAGAGGGACAAGAGTTTCGTTAGTAAATACTACGTTAACAGATAAAATCTGACCCCATACGTCATATATTATTTTATAATTCCCGTTAGGTGTGATAATTTCTGTCAAACGGTCGTTTGTATAAACGTACTGTAATTTTTGATTGTTGGTTGAAACAGAAACAACATTACCCATTTCATCATATTCATAGCTTGTAGTTGAAGTTTCATTTTCTTTTCCGATAGGTGAGGTTACAGATTCCAAAATACCGTTAAGAGTATTGTAATCGTATGTCGTTTCATTGCCTCTTTCATCGGTGTATGAAGCTAAATAGTTACCGTCAGTTGTATATGATGAAAGTGTTTCAATATATTGTATGCCGTCGGTTGATTTGTTAGATAAAGTGTTGCCAAAAGAATCTTGTGTGGTGGTCACTTTTCTTAAGCATTCAGGGCATTGACAGTCGTTGTCTATTGCACCTGTGCAAGGGCAGTTTTCACCGTAAGAACAATCGGCACAACCGCAACCGCAGTTTTCGTTTTCAGCTTCGTCGCCATTTTCCTCGGTATCTTCGACCAACGTGCAGTCAGAATCCTTTGTTAAAGCAATATTTGTTGCGTAAGATGTTGTAGGAATATTTTTAGCAATAATCGTAACATCAACAGATTCAACGTCAGCTTTAAGAGCAAAAGAATCTACTGCATACTGCCAACTGTTATTGTGTGGTGCAAAATCAACTGTAAAGTTTTCTGTAACAGTTTCTTCTGTTTCGTTTCCCTCATCATCAGTTGTAGTTTGAATGTAATTATATGAAACTTTAAGCTGAGCAAGACTATTTGTCAACTGTGTACTTGAAGTTGAATAAGGCGGTACAAAATCAGGGTTAATATAGTTATCGTCAAAGAGACCTTTAAACCAACCACCGACTGAATAAATCTCGCCTTTTTTACCGTTGATTTTAACATTTTGTGTAACAGCTGAAACTGAATCGTTAAGAGTATATGCTCCTAAGTTTTGCTCGTAATAAGGAAGACCGCTATCAAGGACAACTGCATTAACACTTTCGCCGTTTATTGTTTGAGCGGTAACTGTAGCGTCACTCCAATTTTCAGGTGAATTATCAGTTATATAACCAAAAGTGCCGTTTTCAATGTAGTTGAATTCGGCTGTGCCGTTGCCTCTTTCAAGCTGTGCATTGTTTACTAAGAAATTACCTGTTTTATTTTTTAAGCCGAATTCAATAGTTACATAATCTGTTTCGGTTGTAGTAGATACAGAAATACTGTATTGCTGAAATTCGTTTGTCGGAGCGATTTGAACAGATTTGCTTGTTTCGTTTTCATCCTCATCTACTGCCGTAATACGAAGATAAAGCTTGTCTGTTGCTTGAGCTTCTTCCCCAACATATTTTGCATATAAAGAAAAAGTAAAGTTTTTCCCACCGTCAACATCAACAGTTTGACCTTGCAATTTTGTTGTTTCGTTTGTGCTGAGTATTTTACAAGCGTTATCACGAACATTAGTAATGTCAACAAAATCAATGGGGAAAGCGTTATTCCAATCCTTTGGTAAACTGTCTACAGTAGTGTCAAACGAACCGTTCTTTAAAAGATTTTCTGCTTCAACCGTCCAACCATTCAGGGACAAAATTTCTTCATTTAAAGCTGCATCGTCAGATTTATAGTAATTACCTTTATCATCAAAGGTATAGTGAAGCTTACCGTCTTTACCGAATTGCTGAATTTGAACGCCTGTGTAAGCATCAGTAATTTTTACCTGACGATTGTTTAAGGCTTCAAGAGTGATAAAATTACCTTGTATATCGCCTGATTTTTCTGTAATCTTTGTAATCTTACCAAGGCTGTCATAAGTGTATTGAATATTGTAGTTATCAATATTTTTCGCCTTAATCAAGCTGTTATCGGAATATGTGTAAGCTACACTTTTTCCGTCGGGGTAGGTTACGCTTGTAAGATTTCTGTTTTCGTCATATGTGTATGTAACGGATAAATCTTCGTTAGTTGTTCCTGCTTTGATTTGCGTTCCGTCTGCAGTCAGGCAGTTTATTTCTGAAAGTAAGCCTGTTTCGGTATCGTAAACGAAGTCATATTTTCTGCCTACACCGTCTGATATATAGTCGATTGCGGCAGCATTGTTCTCAACTGTAACAATGTTTATTTCGTCATAAGTACCATCTGAATTAGCTTCCGGCTCACGCACCTTGCTGAGAAAACCGTTATTATTAAAATACAACTCGTTTCCGTCGGGTGCGGTGATTTTCATATTCTCAACTGTAACTGAGTTCTCCTGATTGATAAGCTCAAGCGTATATCCGCTGTCGCTTGTTTCATCAGCTTCAAAAGTGGTAACTGTCGTTGTAGTTTCAACTTCGTCTATAGTTTCTGTAACAGTTTCTTCTGTTTGCTTGAATGCAACTACCGTTCCTTCTTCTGTGAAAAATTGATATTCGCCATCAGCAAGCATTACAATACATTGAAAATAATTGGGCAACCAATTGTTTCCGTAAGGAAAAATTAAAGGTGTACTGCTTCCGCTTGATTCTGTTAACATACCTAAAACAACGTCAACAAAGGTATTGACCGCAGGGTCATAATTGAAAGATACGCCGGCAGATAAACGTAAGCCGCCCATTGATAAATCTGAACGATTTAATGAAAGTGATCTTGCAAAAGTATTCACATAGGCAGTTCCGGCTCTGCCGATTTCCTGCGTAAGATACTCAAAAGAATCGTTGTTACCGCTTACGTCTACATAATCAATTGTGAAGAAAGTATTGAATGTTTTACCGTTTGTACTCAAGTCGCCGGCTAAATATATGATACCTGTAGTCTGATTATTTTCAGCAACTATTGCGAATCCGTCATTGCTTCTTTCACCGGTAAGCCATTCTTTAAATAACTGCGTTATGTTGAAGTAGAGTGTAACAGGGTCGTTTTCTTCGCCTTGAGGTGTACCTGTGAAATAATCTATAATTTTGTTTTCATATGTAATTACAGGGTCGGAATTATCGGAGGGGTAAACATCGTTGTAAGTAATAGTTTCGTTGTTCCATTCTCCGTTTATGGGTTTTACAATAACATTACCACCGGTTACAAAGCCTGTACCGAAATAATTTACGTCGATTATTTCAATATTCGGTTCTTTGCAAAATGCTACAGTGTCAACATCTATTTTCACAAGAATTTCAGAGTGATGAGCTTGAGTGTTCTCAATAAGCCCCTCGACACTGTTTGAATAGTTTGTTGATTTGCTTGTAGTGTCGTCAGCTTTATTTAAAATGACTGTATCCTGAATTATGGTGTCATCAGCGTCAGGCAACATAACTACAGGGTCAATAACAATAGGATAAGCTCTGTCTTTACTGTTAAGCCACTCTTTTGATGGGGTATAAATTAATGTAAGTACAGATTTATCTGCATTTTTTATTGTTACGTCAATATCATAAGAAACTACGTTGTTAGCATCCTTCATAACAGGGGCGGGGATTGTGAATGCGATTTCGTTTTTCTCATTTTTAAATGTAAGATTGTTACTATCGTCAAGAGTAGCCGTAAGATTTCCTTTTTCTATATCAAAGGAATACGTATCTTTAAGAGCCGATTTATCATTAACGATAATATTTTCTTTAACGAATGTTGGCGAAACAACGTACTGCACATCAGTATCTTTATCAATTGATTCATAAGTTATTTCAGATACAACTTTTGATAAATCTTGTTCAATTATATCTTTTTTATCAGTTTCGGGAACTGTAACAACTGCTGGAGAGCTATCAATATTATTCACCGAAAAAGCTATGCTTTCACCGTTATTTGTTACGGTGATTTTTTCGTTTTCTGAAATTGTTTCAGGGAATTCTATATCAAAAGAACCATCAGCATTTTTGAGAATGTCACCGTCAGATATCAGTGTATTATCAATATTTTCCCACTGACCGTCTTTTAATCTGTGTAAAGGTGTTTGAGAAAAAACAGAGGTGTAAGAACCGTCTGTTCGTTTATATGTTTTTGAAAACTCATCTCGCTTTTCTTCCACCTCGAAGATTATTTCTGCTTTTTCTGTTTCTGAATAAACTGTTTCTGTCAGTAATTTTTCTTCATATGCTTTAGTTTCAATATATTCATTGTATTCTTCTGCCCAAACTGTTGTAGCACATGAGAAAATACCTATTACGGTCAATACTGTAAGAAAAACGGACAATATTTTTTTACTTTTTTTCATAATATACATCCTTTCTTTCGCACATAAGTTACTTTTCGTACAACGATTTGTGAATTTGCGTATAGCAGAATTAAATAATTTTTATCACATCCTTTCTTTTGTGAAAATTTTAGTCCGATTTAAACAAATTCATATGTATTTGAATTTGTTCTTCAATGTATATATGACGAAAAACCAGAAAAACTTCAAAAATATTTTGCTATTTTTTAAGTTTGTAAAAGTCTAACAAATAAGAGGTTTAGCGTTTGTGTATTTTGATAAGAGCATTTTATAAGTGTTTATTCATAAAACCTACTAAAAAAATCCTCACTGCTTTTACCGTATGGGCGGTTGAAGCGTCCTAATTCGTATAAATCACCGCCAACGGTGAGGGTGTTTACACTTTCTCTGCAGGTGAGGGTTATTGTGTATCCCTTTTCTTTAGCGAAGCCAAGAAGCGTATCGTTTCTGATACCGTAAGGGTAGGCGAGAATTCTTAAATCCTTATTTATGGCAGAAGCTACAACGGAATTGAATTTTTCAAAATCCTTTTTTATAAATTCAAGATATGCTTCGTCTGATTCTCCGTAAAGCTTTCCCATACCTCTGCGGTTACTTAAAGAGTGAAGATTATATGAATGGCACCCCATTTCCACAAGGGGATTTTTGGAAAGCGTTTTGATATCCTCTTCGTTTAAGTAAGCATATCTGTCGTCGGTTTCGCCGTTTTTTGTGTAAAGCTCAATAAGTGAGCCGACAATATTTATATTAGCAGGGTAAGAGTATTCCTCTAAAAGCGGTACAACCTTTGTAAGAAAGCTTTTTTCACCGTCGTCAAAGGTTATAACTATGCATTTTTTCGGTAACGCCTTACCGTTTTCAACGAAATCTTTTAAATCATCAAAGGAAACGGGGATAATACCCGCTTTTTTAAAATATTCAAAATCTTCTTTTAAAACGTGGGTGGGCAGAATGTAGTTGCCCCAATTCGAAGTCGTATCCTTTATTTGATGATACATAACTATAGGCACGTTGGCACTCAAGGTAAGATTTGCCTCGATAATCGGCGAAAAGGCGTTAAAAAAAGCACCTGCAATAAGCAAAAAGCAAATACAGGCGGAAATAACGGCAAGCGTTTTAAAAGTGAAAATTTTAAACATAAAATCACCCCATATAATAAATATGAAAAAAATTTTCAAAAAACACAAACAAATGTTTGCTTTTTTAGAAAGTTTGTGTTATTATATGGTTGGATAAACGAAAATTTGTTCGAAAGGTGATATTATGGAACCTATTAACGAAACTCAAAAAAGGATTTACGAATTCCTTGTAGAGCGCTCTCAGGACGGCGTACCTCCCTCAGTAAGAGAAATCGGTTCAGCCGTAGGGCTTAAATCAACATCATCCGTTCAGGCTAACCTTGATGCCCTTGAAAAAGCGGGTTATATTATGAGAGACCCCTTGCTTAAACGCTCAATAAGAATTTTAGGTCAGGCGGAAAACGTTACCCACGTACCCCTTTTAGGTACTGTTACCGCAGGTATGCCTATTCTTGCCGTTGAGCAGATTGAGGGCTATATTCCTTATACAGGCAGAGTTTCAAGAGATAAGCCTCTCTTTGCCTTAAAGGTACGCGGTGAAAGTATGCTTTGGGCAGGTATTCTTAACGGTGATATCGTTATTGCCGAAAAAACACCCTACGCCTCAAACGGTGAAATCGTTGTTGCTATGATTGAGGACGAAGCAACCGTTAAAAGATTTTACAAGGAAAACGGCCACTTCCGTCTTCAACCCGAAAACGACGAATTCGAGCCGATTATTACGGACGAGGTAATAATACTCGGTAAGGTAGTAGCCCTTATCAGATATTATTAATGTGTCGGCTTTTTGCGCATACGGCGTTTTGCTCAGTTCGCAGTACCCTTGTACAGCTTCACTTCGCAACTCCACCGTCTGCATCAAAAATACAACACATTACTGTAGGATAAGTCTTTTTTGCGCATACGGCGTTTTGCTCAGTTCGCAGTGTAGTCACCGGAGGCTTCGCGGGGAGAAAAGTTGAAGAATTGCGAAGCTTTTCATCCCTGTTTTGTCATAGACAAAATAGGGAGGGGGACCGACGCCGTCAGGCGTTGGTGGTGGGTAGTTCTCTTGCCGCTTTTCTTCAATCGGATAGAAGAACACCACTTCTTCAATATATTAAAAGTTAAAGGATAGTATATTTCGTGTGAATATACTATCCTTTATTTATTTGTCTTATCGGAACGGCGGTGGGTAGTTCTCTTGCTCGTTAGGTTTATGTGAAAAAAAGATTATAATTACCATTTTTCAAATGCAACATTAGCATCATTGAAAATAAACCTAAGACGATAGTGAACTACCCTCCACCATTGCCGTTGGCAATGGTCCCCCTCCCTATGCTTCGCACATGGAGGAAAGGCTTCGCCACAACTTAATTTGTATAAAAAATCAGGTCTGCGATAGCAAATTATATTGCCGTCGCAGACCTTTTTTCATTATTCATCATTCATTAGCAAACGTAGTGAGCTTTATAATCGCCAACGCAGTTCCGAAATTTGCCACTTGCCATTTCCAATTTGCCATTTTGCGAAGCCTCTGGCATCTTCATTTCGCACTGCGAGCGAAGTGAGTATCACTTGCTCATTGCCTCACGCTTTGCAACAACCTGATTATGAATATCCTCTTTGGTTTTGCCTGTAAGCTTATAGAAGAAGAAGGGTACTCCTGCGAGGAACATCATAAGACCGTGGAAAATTGTGTAGAAGAAGAGCATTAAAATCTTTGTGTTGAGTGTCTGCTCGGGGTCAGGGTTAGCGTCCGTGGGCTGAATGTAATGGATAATTGAATTGTCACCGTAAAGAATCTTCGGTGAAAGAGCGGTTGCAATAGTACCGCTTATCATCGTGCCGATACCGATAACAAAGGGAAGTGTAGCGTCAAGACGCTTGCTTGTTTTAAGCTCGATAACCTCAAGCACGTCTGCCTGGAACATTGAGGGAAGAAGGTTTGAAGCACCAAACTGAAGACCGATAAGGAAAAGACAAGCAATAAATATAATCTGTAAAACAGATGAGGGAGATTTAAAGTATGTATAACCGATTGCGAATGCAATTGTGTTTGCAATAATCGAATAAATACCCGATGCAATATAAAGCTGTTTTGCATTGAATTTCTTAAGAAGAGCGTTTATAACAAGCATACCAACTGCAGTGCCGATACCCGTAGGAAGACCGAAGAGTAAGAATTTATCAGTACCGCCTAAAAGGGCTGCTGCAAGGAAAACGCCCATATAGTTGGCAATACCGCGGAAGCTCTTAAGAGTTTCGCTGATGATAATAACCCAGGCGTATTTGTTTTTAATAATATCAACTATACCAACGAGGGGATTTTTCTTTTCTTCGCTGTATGACATACGCTCCTTCATAAAGCGCATACCCATAAGGGTAATAATTGTACCGACAACGCTTATAAGAGATGCGCCGAAGATATACTGTAAGTATTCCTTCTGGGGGTTGTTAGGTGATACTGCGTCGATAATAGCCGCAATAACAAGCACAACAACGAGGGGAGCAGAGTTACCGACCGCGCTCGAAATACTACGGAAGGAAATGATTTTGTCACGCTCCTTGTTGTTAGGCGTAAGCACGTATGAAACAAGGTTAATTGCGTTACCGAAGCTTGTTGTTGCACCGTGAAGCATACCGATAGTAAGAAGGTAAATCATAAGCACTGTGCCTGAAAGACCCTTGGGGGTATAGAATAAAAGCACTGTAACAATACCTAAGGGGATGGCAACCTTGTTAACGATAGGTATAAATTTACCTTTTTTGCCGATTTTACGGTTGTCGATTATAAGAGCATAAACGAAGCTCATTACAAAGCCTGCAATACTTAAGAAAGCATTGTAAAAGGAAACCTCGTTTTCACCCAGTCTTAATACGTTAACGAGATATGCCTGACGGTAAGAGCCTACGATACCCGTCATCATTGTATAAAAGAATATTGCCGCAAGGTAAAACACCATTTCTTTGGTTTTAATGTGGTTTTCCAATAAAGGATTTTTCACTTGATTACCCAAAATATCACCTCATATATCAAATACACTACAAGTATATCAAAAAATGTTGTTTTTGTATATATTTAATATTAAACAATAAAAGCCTTGTTTTTTCTACATATGTTACATAAAACAAAACGAGTGAGACAGAATTTCTGCAGCACTCGTTTTTATAGTTATTTTAATCTCTCGTATTCCTCTTCCGTTATTTCTATAACCTTGCCGTGCTTAAAGCCGTAGGGGAAGGAAAAGCTTTCGGGGCATTTAGTAAAATTCATATCACCGGGGGCTGATGAAACAAAGGGCACATAGCCCATTTTTTCTTTTTCGCAACCGAAAAAGTCAAGCATCAAGCACCATTTTCCGTCGGGAAGGGTATAGGTTGTAGGTCCTTCGTATGAGCCCGGGTGATAAATTTCTTTATCCATATACTCCTCAAAGCCTTCATCGTGCTCAAAGGGTCCGTAAAGGCTTTTTGAGGTTGCGTGCATATTCATCGGCGGGTTTGATGAGTTCTTATAGAATAAATGATAAGTATCGCCCACCTTTGTTATATGGGAGTCTAAAATTTCATTTTCCTTTGTAAAGTAAAGCTTCGGCTCTGAAAAGCTTTCAAAATCCTTTGTTACAGAGCAGTAAATTGACATATGATTATGGCCATCCTCTGCAACGGTTGAGCCCCAATGAATAAGATATTCTTCATTTTCCTCGTCAAAAAACACCTCGGGCGCCCACATACAGCCGAAATCATCTCTTCCGAAATGCACCAGCCTTTGCTCTGAGAAATTCACAAGGTCATCCGTTTTCCACATACAAAGGCTTTTGCTTCCGTAGTGGTTTAACTGCTTCCAGTCAACGTTGTAATTTTCATCCATATGACGAACAATGCAAAGGTCGGTTGTAATTATCATAAAGCCGCCTGTGTGAAGTCTTACGATTTCAATATCACGGCAGCCCTTGTCGCCAAGAGTGCTCATAAGTATAGGGTTTGAGTCATTTACCTTTTCCCAATTATAGCCGTCCTTACTTTTACCGAAGTAAACTGCTTCACCATCGGGGACAACCTTTTCTTTAAAATGTACAAATAAATATGGCATAATATCACCCTTTAATTTATTTTATTTCTTCAATAAGCACAAGCTCTGAATACATTGCTCCCTTAATCTGAAGCTTCAAGCCGTTGCTTTTAAGCTCATATCCGCATATTTCAAAGCTTTCACCGCTGTTATCAAGGGTAACCTTGTATTTTTTCCCCGAATCAATACCCTTCGGTGTAACAACGGTGTAATCGCTTTCAATATCCGATAAAGCGAAAATGCCTATAGCACTCTTGTCCTTTTCGGGTGAGGCGATTTCTAAAATGCAAACGCCGTTATCCTCTTCGGGTGTGTGGTGATAAACCCTTGATTTATAAAGGAATGGTCTTATAAAGCTTTTGTAAATATCCGTGCAGTGCTTTACGAAAGCGAGATTTTTCTCGTTTACTTCAACTGCGGTAGGTGAAATTATATTTAATGACATATGGGAAAGCATAGTGTTTCTCAAATGCCATTCGAATGAGCCTACGGTGTGACAGCTCATACCTGCAAAAAGCCTGTCAACTCTTTCGGGAGGTAAAGCCATTGTCATTCCGTTTGTTATGATAACTGATTTCGGTGCTACCTGATTATCGGAAACCCAGGTGTGATTAAATGCTTTCATATGACCTAAATCGGTGCGTCCGCCACCGCTCGCACAGTTTTCAAATATTACATTGGGGAAACGCTTTTTAAGATTTTCATACATTTTATAAACGTTATTAAAATGGCGAAGAGAAACGCATTCTCTTACACCCGTGCCTGTATCACGAATGTTGAAATAATCTTTAAAATCGGTGTTATAGTCAACTCTTAAAAGGTCTAATTTATAGCTCTCTATAATTCTTGCAAGCTCGTCCTCAGCCCATTTTGCAGCCTCGGGCACAGTGAAATCTAAAAACTTTTCAGTTTTTCTGCCTAACGGGTCGCAGCCACGCCACTGGGGCTTTTCGGTGTGTTCCTTACAGAATTTACCTAAGCTCTCAATATCAACCCAAAGACCGAACTTCATACCGTTTTCGTGGCAGTAATCGGCAATTTCAGTTATACCATTAGGGTATCTTTCAGGGTCGGGGATGTTTATGCCGTTATAATTGCCCCATTCAGTTTCTTTATTCGGTGGGCATTCCCAACCGGCATCAACTATAAACACCTCACCGCCCATAGCCTTGAACTGATTAATAAACGCCTTGCTTGTTTCAACGCTCATATCGTGCTCGGCACCCATACCGCAACCTATAAGAGCATCCTTGCCGTCTGCTTCGGGAAGGTTAAGCACAGATTTTCTTATATGGTCGTGCATTTCGTTTATTGCATCGTCAAGGTCGCCGAAAACAAGGCCCATATGCACCTGGGGGGAAACGAATGCTTCCTTCGGTGCGATTACGTACATCGGGTTATGAGAGGTAACCTCGGCTTTAAAGGAAAGATAAGTATCCTCTCGCGTTTCGCGGGCATTATAATCAAGAGTGAAACGGCAGCCGCCACTCCAGCCGATTTGAGAAAAGAAGATTTTACCCGAAATATTATTTTTTATAAAAATGAGGGGATGACGGAAGCGGTCACGGTTAAAGCGGGTATCAATAGAGGTTGTTTCTCTTAAAAGAGGCTTCCATTTAAAGTGACCCTCGTGACCCCATGTATCGTTATCAAAATAGCCGATAGAATAAGCTTCATCAAGCTTTTTATTTGAATAATATCTTCCTAAGTCTACGTCCTCAAGGGCACCGCTTATAAGAGAAAGCCTGCTTAAATTGAGATAATTATCAGAAAGATTTTCAATTTCTAAATATCTTGTAAGCATCTGAGAGCCGTCAACAACAGTGTTTACTTTTATAATAACGGGCTTAATCGTGCTTTTAAGAGTAAGCACGGATTTTACAGAGCTTTCTGATTCTTCAGTCTTGAAATCAACAAATTCAAGACCGAAATCCACGCTTTGACCGTCAATTTCAACGTTAAAGGCAAAGGGCTCTGTGTAATCCCTCGTATCGGTGCGGGTGGGGAAGCTTGAAAGCACGTTTAAGGGGTATCCTGCACCATTATAGCCTGCTGAAATTAAAGCACCGCCGGTAAACTCTTCTTCATAAACAAGGCTTTTACTTCTGTAGCAGATAACTGAAGAAGCATCGTTTTTCTGGAAAGTAATATCAAAAATGCTGTTTTGGTTATTCATATAATTCACTCGCTCTTACTATTGCTTGAATATAAAATCCGTATTCACGGTACATATTTTCTCTGTTGAAAAGACGGAAGCTTTCACCATTATCCCACACGAAGCAGGGTATTCCGAATTTGCTCGCAGTTTCTACATAAAAATTTGCTTTTTCTCTTAAATTACCTTTGTTTTCTCTGTCGGTCCAACCGAATTCACCGTTTACAACACCTATTCCTTTAGAAACGAAATTGTCATATAAAAGACGGAAGGTGTCATAAATTTCCTTTTTGTCTTTTAAAGTCAATTTGTTTTCACAATCAAGGAATTCGCTCTGATGAGCAGTACCGTAATAAAAATGAATTGTGACGAGAAGATATTCGTCATCGGGTAAAGCAAGAGCCTTTACGTTTTCTTTATGCTCCTTTGCAGCATAAGTGCTGAGCATAAGAAAACGGGTTTCGTTGTTGCCGCCCGATTTTCTTATGGTTTCGACAGCTTCTTTATGAAGGTTATTTACAACCTCTCTGTATTCGTCGGTGCCGTACCATTCTTCTTCTGCACCTACAACCCGAGGCTCGTTCATTATATCAAAGATAAGTCTTTCATCGTAATCCTTGAATTCTTCAGCAAGCTGAGCCCATATTTTAGTAAGAATTTCTATGGATTTTTCTTCGTTTTCCTTGTCGGCAACAAGCCAGAATGCATCATCGTGATGAACGTTTATCACCGCATACATATCGCACTCTAAAACCCAATCAACGATTTGCTTAACTCTTGCAAGCCATTCCTCGTCAATTTTATAATCGGGTGCATCGCCTAAATGCGGTGCCCAGGTGATAGGAATTCTTACAGTCTTAAAGCCTGCATTTTTAACGGCTTCAATAGTCTTTTTAGTGGTATAAGGGTTTCCCCAATAAGCTTCTGATTCAAGCCCCATTTTTTCTTCAGAGCCTTTTTCGCAAGCCTCAAGAGTGTTACCCAAATTCCATCCTGCTCCCAGCTTTTTTGCAAATTCGGTTGATTTAGTTTGAGGAATTTCGGGAAAAAGCAGGGCTTCTGCTATATGAGGCGTTGCAGCTCCTGCGAGAATCATACCCACTAAAACCGCAGAGCATATTACAAGTAACTTTTTATTTTTCATAATTATCACCGTTTAAAAATCCATATTGTTTATAAAGCTTTCTGAAAAATCGGGGTTTGCCGATAAATCAACGTATTCTATAATTTTAAATTCATCTAACGGGTTTTTGCCGTCAAGGGCGAATTTAACCGTACCCGAAAGCGAGGTGTTGTTAAGAGTTTTGATTTTCTCTTCCGCCGCTTTGGGTAAAAGCCCCGTAAATATTGCATTATTAATATTCAGCTCTTGGGAAAAGCCACCTGAAATATAAAGGACTTCAATATCGTCAAAGGCTATGCCTTCAAGCCTCATAAGAGTTGTAAGTGCCGAATGTACTGCAGACTTTGCAAGCTGAAACTGTCTTACGTCCTTTTGAGAGAAGGATACGTTTTCGGTAATTATAAATTCTTCCTCACTCATATATCCCGTTTCGTCAATAATGTTTTCCTTTAAAAGCTCGGCAACGATATCAAAAAGACCCGTACCGCAAATTCCTTCAGGTGAAGAATTGCCGATGGTTTTATATTTTTTATTACCGTTCCCATCAATAGAAAAGCTGTAAATTGCACCGTCTGAGGCACTCATACCGCAGCTGATATTACCACCCTCGAAGCAAGGCCCTGCCGCAGCAGAGGTGCAAAGAAGCTTGTCCTTTGAAAAAAGAAGTATTTCAGCATTTGTACCTAAATCAACGAGAATGTTATATTTATTATCCTTCGGCTTTTCAATAAAGCTAAGCCCTGCCGTAAGGTCTGCCCCTACAAAAGCCGAAATGCAAGGAAGCGAAATAACTTTCGTTATACTTTTTAATCCTGAATCTGCACCCGAAATGCTTTGCGATTCAAGGAAAACGGGAGTATAAGGGTAAGAACCTAAAGAGGAGGCATCCTTGCCGAAGAAAAAATGAAGCATACAGGTATTGCCCGCAACGAAGAGGGGACAAGGCTTTGAAGCATCAATTTCTTCAAGCATTATATTAATTTGGTTAATGAGAGCTTCTTTCAGCGGTGCTACAGAATTTTTCTTGCAATAATCAATTCTCGAAATAATGTCTGCACCGAAAGCTCGTTGAGCATTTGTTTTTGTAACAACCTTTAAAGCTCTTCCGTCTGCCTTAGATACTTTAGCGAGAGCCAAGGTAGAGGTGCCGATATCAAGGCATAATACACAATCGTCAACGGTAGTAAGCTCATCAGTTATTTCTGTTAACCCCGAATTGCTCGAAATCTCTTCTTTTTCGGGTATAGCTACAGAAATATCAGAGCTTATACTATAACCGCAGGATTTCACCCTTTCACCGTTTACGATAACGGTGCATTTCCCGCAGGTGCCGTTGCCACCGCAGGGGCTATTTATGTAAAACCCGTTTTTAATTAAAAAATCTCTTAAAATTTCACCCTGAAAAGCAGGCAGAATACTGTTTTCAATTTTAACCTTAAACAATTTTCGCCCACCCCTCAAAGATTAATATTATATATATTAAATATACAACCTTTAGAAAGTAAATACAACAGGAATTTTTAATAGAGCAAATTTTGAAATAAAACAGTTGTTAAATTGATGTGTTTTGTGGTAAAATGAATTAATATGATTTTCTCGTAAGGAGCATTTTATGAAAGTTCTTGTTATTAACGGTAGCCCTAAAGGCGATTATAGCGTTACTCTTCAAACCGTAAAATATATTGAGCATTTTTATCCTCAATGTGAGTTTGAGGTTTTAAACGTAGGTAAAAGAATTAAAGCTATTGAAAAGGATTTTTCATCAGCTGAGGAGTCCTTAAGGACTGCAGACATTCTTCTTTTCTCATACCCCGTATACACCTTTATAGCACCTTATCAGCTACATAGATTTATTGAAATAATAAAAGAAAAAAATATTTCTCTTGAGGGTAAATTTGCAACGCAGATTTCAACCTCAAAGCATTTTTACGACGTTACTGCTCATAGATATATTCAGGATAACTGTTGCGATTTAGGACTTAAATATATCAAGGGTCTTTCTGCGGATATGGATGACCTTACTACAGAAAAGGGTCAGAAGCAGGCGATAGATTTCTTTAAATACGTTTTATGGTGCGTTGAAAACGACCGATACGAAAAATCAAGCATTATCGTAACACCTAAAAAAGCGGTTAAGGTAACCGTGCCTGAAGATAATAACGGTGAAAAGCAGGGTGATATTGTTATTCTTACCAACTGCGAAAAGGAAGACGCTCAGCTTCAAAGCATGATTGACAGATTCTCTGTAGCTTCAAAAAGAAAAACCCGTATTATTAATATAGGTGAATATGCTTTCAGTGGTGGTTGCCTTGGTTGCTTCCATTGCTCATCAACGGGTAAATGCATTTACAAAGACGGCTTTGACGAATTCCTTCGAAATGAAATTCAGAAAACTCAGGCAATCGTTTACGCCTTTTCAATTAAAGACCATTCAATGGGTGCATCCTTTAAGCTTTACGATGACCGTCAATTCTGTAACGGTCACAGAACCGTAACAATGGGTATGCCCGTAGGCTACCTTATCAGCGGTAATTATAATGAGGAGTTTAACCTTCAGATGATAGTTGAGGGCAGGGCTCAGGTCGGAACAAACTTCCTTGCAGGCGTTGCTACTGACGAGGTTAACCCCGATAGCGAAATAGATGCTCTTGCAGAAGTTCTTGAATTTGCACTTGAAAATGCATACGTACCGCCTCAGAATTTTTACGGTATAGGCGGAATGAAGATTTTCAGAGATTTAATCTGGCTTATGCAGGGTATGATGAGAGCCGACCATAAATTCTTTAAGGCTCACGGTCAGTATGATTTCCCCCAGAAAAAGAGGGGAACAATGCTTGCTATGTATGCCATAGGCAGCTTGATGAGCTCACCAAAGCTTATGAAAAAAGCAGGCAATATGGTAAATGAGGGTATGCTTATGCCCTATAAAAAGGTTTTAGACAATCTTGAAAAGGATAAAAAATAAGAGGCGGTAGTTATGAAAATATTAAAAAAAGTATTATGCGTTGTTATTCCCGTTTTGATAATCGTTGGTGCTTTTTTAGGTGCTGTTGGTGCGGGGATATTTAATGAATACACCTTTACCGTTGATGCTGAGAAAAAGGGTAACGTGCTTTCAAACACAGTAAGCAACGTAAATATCTGGTCAATTGAGGGCAACCCCTTTGTTAACGCTCAGATAAACGAAGAAAATAATATTTTCGAATTCGTTGAATACGTTCAGTTTATGCAATGCTCAGGCGGTACTGAGGCGAGAGATTTATTTAAAGACCCTCTCGACAAAACAGTGCTTGACGATTACGATTTTACAGTGCTTATTGAAAACTGCCGCGGTATTGTAAATATCGGTGCAAAGCCTATGCTAAAATTAGGTAGCGTACCGCTTAAATATTCGAAAAATGCTACTACCGAGCACGGCTTCGGTATGAATCCGTATCCGCCCGATGATTATAACGTTTATTACGATTACATATATGCTCTCGGAAAAGCTCTTGTTGATGAATTCGGCAAGGAAGAGGTTCTTTCATGGCGTTTCGGCGTTATGACAGAATATGAAAACGCTGATTGGTTTATTACAGAGGGTGAGGACCCTGATAAAACTGCCGAAGCCTATTGCAAGCTTTACGATTATACCGTAGAGGCACTTATCGATGCCATTGGTGATGATGTTTTCGTAGGTGCTCATTCAATGACCGTTACAGAGGGTCTTTGGGATGAAGAAATTTTTATAAAGCACTGTGCCGAGGGTAAAAACTACAAAACAGGTAAAACGGGTACAAGACTTTGCTATTTATCCGCATCCTTCTACGATTATTCACCTGAAGAATACACGACGGGTAAAACACTTCCCGAAACCATAGATTATATAAGAGATATTGCAGAAAAATACGGCTTTAACGATCTTATTTACGGTATTGACGAGGGCAGGCTTCTCGTTGGTACAACCTCAGGTAAGGATAACGATGAGCTTTTAACAAGAACGGTAGGTTATCTTTATCAGGCGGCCTACAATGCCCGTCTTACAAAGCAGATGTTTGAAAATAATATTGATTATTTCTCTGCTTGGTCTTACCTTTCAGGTGGATTTTTCAGCGGTAACCCGACAGTTAGCTACCACTTTGCAAAAAGAGCCTACGCAATGGCAGGCTCAACGCTTGTAGAAACAAAGGCAGATAAAAAGGGTATTATCTTCGGTGGCGAGGTTGACGCAGTATCAGCCTTTAACGAAGAGGATAACACTCTTCACATTATGGCTTATAACTTCAAAAATACGTTAGAGTATAACACAGAGGCAGAATTAACCTTTAATGTAAACGTGCCTCAGCTAAAAGACGGCGAGGCTCAGCTTACCGTTTATAAAATAGATGATAACTGTAACTACTTTGATGAATGGGTAGCAGACAGAGAAGCCTACGGAATAGGTGATGATTGCTTCGCTTGGTCACCCGAAGACCCTGAAATTGACAGCACAGTAACTCTTTCAGACGAAAATGCAAGAAAAATTTATTTCGAAGAGCTTCGTGAAAAATACGGCGAATGCTCCGTTTTAGAGCCACAAAAGGAAACTGTAACAGTAAAGGACGGAAAAATCACTCTTGATATTACCTTAGGCGGTCACGAAGTAGTTTTCTATGAAATAACTCAATAATTTTCTTAATTTGTAAAGGAGAATTTACAGTGGATGTAATTATCGTTTTTACAATCATTCTGATTTTAGTTGCAAGAAGAAACGGTGCCTATCACCCCGATATGAAGATTAAAAGAGCTATTGATTTAACGGGTAAAAAATATAAAAGGATTTTTATCCCTAAACGCTCAGGTGCCTATAAAAATGCACCCGCAGAAAACAAGAATATGTATAATATCGTGCCTTTAGTTATGGGTATAATCGTTTTTGTAGTTTCTGTAGTTGCTCTTATAGTTGACTTCGTCGACGGAAAATCATGGGGCGAGCAAGAGTTTGCAGCATCAGTTAATTCCTTGCTTATAACCTTACTTTCTGTTTTACTTGCTTTAATAGCATCAATAGTTATTCTTATTATCAACAAGCTTTCGGTAATGATAAGCAGAAAAAAGAAAAAATAAAAGTTAAAAAAAGCGGAAAGACTTGCGAAAGTGTAAAAGCTCTCGCAAGTCTTTTTATATGATTTATCTGAATTCAGCCTTTTTTACGTATTCTATAAACGTTTTCATCGGATTTGAAATCCACTTGTTTTTATGGTAAATCATCTGCTTCCATATATCAATATCAACGTCTGTAACGTCAAGGTAAACGAGCTTTCCTGCATCAACCTTTTCTTTAGTTACGAAATCGGGAAGATATGAAATTCCCTCACCCTCTTCAAGAAGAAGGGTAATAAGGTCAGTACGTCCTACCTCAAGGGCGGGGACTATATCAATGTTCTTTTTTGCAAGAGCACGGTTAAAAATTCTGCGATAGCCCATTTCCTTTTCTGTAAGAATAAAGGGTTCGTCTTTTATATCGCTTATTGAAAGGTTTTTCTTTCCTGCAAAGCGGGAGGAAGGGTTTGTAACAAAGTGCATATCAATATGCTGTTCTTTTGCTATGACGTAGTCCTTTTGATAAATATGACTGTCAAGGGTTATAACTAAATCTGCTTCGTTACGGTCAAGCATTTTAAACATATCGCCCGTGTCGGCGGTAGTGAATTTCAAAGAAACATCAGGATATTTCTTGTGAAAGTCACGGTAGTTGTGAGAAAGCATATCCTCGCAGACAGAATCGGGGGTTACAATATGAATAAAGCCCTTTGGAGTACGGTTCTCAGCAATTTCCTGCTTGAATTCATCGGTAAGACGGCATACGGCTTGGGCATAAGCTAAAAGCTCGTTTCCTCTTTCTGTAAGAGTAATAGTATGGTTTATTCTTTCAAATAAAAGGCAGTCAAGCTCTGTTTCAAGCTGTTTTATCTGAAAGGAAACCGTTGATTGAGTGTAGCCTAAAAGCTCGGCAGCCTTTGTAAAGCTGTTAAGCTCGGCAACGTGAAGAAACGTAGTTAAATTGCGGATTTCCATAAAAACACCTCTGCTTTAATATCGAAATTTTCGATAGCTGATATCAAAACTATTTGTTTTATTTATTTTGAAATGTATTATATACTATAGCCCATAGAAAAACAACCCTCGGAGGAAAAAACAATGGCAGAAATTAAATTTTACAACAGAGAGCCTGTGCCTGTTGAAATGCACAAGGTTAAAATAGTACAAAAGCTTTCCTTATTACCCGTTAAGGAGCGTCTTAATAAATTGAATGAAGCAGGCTTTAATACCTTTATGCTTCATAACGGCGATATCTTTATGGATATGCTTACCGACTCTGGCGTTAATGCTATGAGTGATAATATGCAATCAGCTATGCTTCGTGCCGACGATGCATACGCAGGTAGCGAAACCTTCTACAGAATGAATGATAAATTAACTGAAATCTTCGGTATAAAGCATCTTCTTCCCACTCATCAGGGCAGAGCCTGCGAGCATATTATCGCACAGCATTTTGTAAAGCCCGGTAGCTGTGTAATTATGAATTACCACTTTACAACCTCAAAGGCACACGTAACCCGTCTCGGCGGTAGAGTTGAAGAGCTTGTTAAGGACGAAGGACTTGTTGTAAAAAGCGACCTTCCCTTCAAGGGTAATATTGACCTTGATAAAGTAAAGGCTTGTATCGAAAAAGAGGGTGCAGAAAATATTGCATATATGCGTCTTGAGGCAGGCACAAACCTTATCGGAGGTCAGCCTATTTCATACGAAAATATGAAGGAAGCAACCGACCTTGCAAAGAAGCACGGTATCGTTACAATTCTTGACGCTTCTCTTTTACAGGATAACCTTTACTTCATAAAAACAAGAGAAGAGTCAATGAAGGATAAATCTATCCGTGAAATTACAAGAATGATAGCAGACCTTTTCGACATCGTATATTTTTCTGCCCGTAAATTCGGCTTCGGTCGTGGCGGTGGAATTATGATAAGAGATGAAGAAATGTTTCACGCTATGGAAGACTATATCACAATGTTTGAGGGCTTCCTTACATACGGCGGTATGAGCGTTAAGGAAATGGAAGCGCTTATTATCGGCTTCGAAGAAACAATGGATATGGATATAATTTCTCAAGGTCCTATTTTCATTAACCATTGTGTTAAAGAACTTGATAAATTAGGCGTGCCTATGGTTACCCCCGGTGGCGGTCTTGGTGCTCATATTGACGCCCGTCAGGTTGTAGACCATATCCCCGCAGAGCAGTACCCCGCAGGCTCATTAGTAGCAGCTCTTTACCTTTGCGGTGGTATCAGAGGTATGGAAAGAGGTACTCTTTCAGAGGAAAGAAACCCCGACGGCACAGAGCATATTGCATCAGTTGAAATGGTGCGTCTTGCATTCCCCAGACGAGTTTTCACCCTTTCTCAGACTGAGTACGTAATTGATAGAGTAAAATGGTTATATGACCATCGACACCTTATCGGCGGTCTTCGCTTCGTTCACGAGCCGAAAACACTCCGCTTCTTTACAGGTAAATTAGAGCCCGTTTCAGACTGGCCCCAAAAGCTTATGGAAGCATATATTGCTGATTTCGGGGAAGAAAACTGAGGCAAGCTTCGCATAGCAAATTGCAAATGGCAAGTGGCAAATTGAGTGCGAAATGCGGAATGCGAAGTGCGAAATGAAGATGCCAGATACTAGATGCCAGAGGCGAGCAGAATGGCAAATTGGAAATGGCAAGTGGCAAATTTCGGAACTGCGTTGCTGATTGTAAAGTATCGCCAGGGAGCGAATAAACTTACTAATTAAAAAAAGTTGCAAAGGCGGCGTACCTCTCTTCGAAGAGAGGGGGACCGCCTTTTTCTTTATTGATTTTTAGAATAAATATATTTCGTGCTAATGATTTTTTGTTAGAATTAAGTTTTTCGGGCGGTGGAGAGTTCTCGACGTGAGCCCTCGAACGTCGTTGAATCGTCAGATTCAACTGTAATACACTCACTGCTACCGTTATCTATATTTAGGAGGAATTTTAAAACATAACCTTTTAAAATCTTATATCAAACTTTTTTCTTCATCGGTCATATTCTTTCGCATTTCAACTGCATATCCTTTTATTTCGGGGTTTATGGGTAATGGTTTTCTTTTATCCATTTCTTGCTCCTTTGCATTTTCGTAGAGGTTAGTTTATTTACAATTGAAGCTATCGCTTCAACTACGCTCCTTTGTCGCGTAGAGAACTCTCCACCGCCCGTTAAACTTTGTTGTAGCAGATTTTTCTAGGCACGCTTAAAACTTAATATAAAAGAATAAGTAAAAATCAAGGCGGTCCCCCTCTCTTCGAAGAGAGGTACACCGCCTTTGTAAATTTATTCTATTTGTATATTAGTTGCTCCCTGCGAAGTTACTGGAGTCTGGCGACTGGCGACTAAAACTGTTGTCGCAGACTTTTAATTACTTATAAAGCGGATATTTATTGCAAATTCTTGCAACGTTTTCTCTGATATAGTCTGCGCTGTTTTCGAAGTCTGTTGCGGCGAGCTTGATATATTCAGCAATATCAACCATATCCTGAGCCTCGAAGCCTCTTGAGGTTACCGCTGCAGTACCGATTCTGATACCGCTTGTAACGAAGGGCTTTTCTGGGTCGCCGGGGATAGCGTTTTTATTAACTGTAATATGAACCTCGTCAAGACGGCGTTCAAGCTCTTTACCAGTAATACCGAGGCTTCTTAAATCAAGAAGTAAAAGGTGGTTATCAGAGCCGCCTGAAACCATATTTACACCTTGTGCTGCAAGAGCATTTTCAAGAGCCTTACAGTTTGAAACAACCTTTTTGCCGTATTCCTTGAATTCAGGCTTAAGTGCTTCACCGAAGCAAACTGCTTTAGCCGCGATAATGTGCATTAAAGGACCACCCTGTATGCCGGGGAAGATAGCCTTGTTTACCTTCTTTGCGATTTCCTCATCGTTTGTAAGGATAATACCGCCACGAGGACCGCGAAGAGTTTTATGAGTTGTAGAGGTTACAACGTGAGCATAGGGGATAGGTGAAGGGTGCATACCTGAAGCTACAAGACCCGCGATATGAGCCATATCAACCATAAATAAAGCGTTTACAGAATCTGCGATTTTACGGATTCTTTCGAAATCAATAATTCTTGAATAAGCAGAAGCACCTGCAACGATAAGCTTAGGTGAGCATTCCTTCGCCTTCTTTTCGAGAGCATCATAATCAAGGTAGCCGTTTTCGTCAACACCGTAGCTTTCAAAGTTAAAATATGAACCGCTTACGTTAACGGGTGAGCCGTGAGTAAGGTGACCGCCGTCAGCAAGGCTCATACCTAAAACTGTATCACCGGGGGTAAGAAGAGCAAAGTAAACTGCGAAGTTTGCCTGAGAGCCTGAATGGGGCTGAACGTTTGCGTAATTACAGCCGAAAAGCTTTTTAAGTCTGTCAATTGCGATATCCTCGGCAATATCAACGTATTCACAACCGCCGTAATATCTTTTTGAGGGGTAGCCCTCTGCATATTTGTTTGTGAAAATGCTACCGCTTGCAGCCATAACTGCGGCTGAAGTGTAGTTTTCACTTGCAATAAGCTCAATATTCTGACTCTGACGAACCTGCTCCTTTTCGAAAGCCTCGAAAAGCTCAGCATCTGCATTTTTGAGAAGCTCAAAATCCTTTTCAAGATAAGAATTCATTTTTCCTTCCTCCTGTAGATACACTAAATTTAAGAAAACATATCATTGATATAATACCTTAAATTGCTAACTTTTTCAACAAAAACAAGAGAAGTTATTTATTTAACAAAAAAGTTCTGTTATTTGCCCATAAACATGGGTGCCTTCCGTCATTTTTTTGGAATTTTTTATATTGCCAAGTGGCAAAATAATGTTATAATTAAATTGGATACTTTCGACATTGTGTTTTAAAGGGGTGCAAAAGTATTATGACTACACAAGAGCTTAAAAATAAAATACTTGAGGCAAAGAAGGAAACGGGTACCGTTATACTTGCTCACACTTATCAGGAGCCCGATATAATCGATGTTGCTGATGTTACGGGTGACAGCTTCTTTTTGAGCAAAAAAGCAGCAGAGCTTAAAGCAAAAAGAGTTGTTATGTGCGGTGTAAGATTTATGGCAGAAAGTGTAAAAATTCTTTCGCCTGAAACCGAAACTGTTTTACCCGTTGCAAGTGCTACCTGCCCGATGGCAGAGCAGATACTTCCCGAAAGAGTAAGAAAATTTAAAGAGGAGAACCCCGATACTCAGGTTGTAGCTTATATAAATACAACGGCAGCCTTAAAGGCGGAGTGTGACGTTTGCGTTACAAGCTCCTCTGCAATAAAAATTGTGAAAAAGCTTGAGGGCAAAGACATTCTCTTTATCCCCGATCAGCATTTAGGCTCGTTTGTAGCGAAAAACGTGCCCGAAAAAAATATCATTCTGTGGGACGGCTATTGTCCCGTGCACGCTCAGCTTACAAAAGATGACGTTATTGAATGTAAAAAGAAATACCCCGATGCAGTTTTTGCGGTGCATCCAGAATCACCTAAAGAGGTTGTTGAGCTTGCCGATATGGTAGGCGCTACAAGCGATATTATCAAATACGCAAAAGAGCAAAAGGGTAACGTAATAATAGGCACTGAAAGAGGCGTAGTCGATTATCTTTCACTTCACGAGGAAAACGGCGAAAGATTTATTCAGCTCGCACCCGAAAAGCTTTGCTGCGAGGATATGAAAAAAATCTCACTTGAAGACGTTTATAAAGCTATTATAGGTGAGGGCGGAGAAAAGGTAGAGCTTGACGAGGCTTTAAGAAAAAAAGCACTCGTAAGTATTAACCGTATGCTTGAATTGGGGTAATAAAATGAACCTTTCAAATATTAAAAAACATTATAGCGTGGTTATTGTGGGCAGTGGCCTTGCAGGTCTTTATGCCGCTCTCAATTTTCCGTCAGACGTAGATATTTTAATGCTTTCAAAAAAAGAGCGCCATCAGTCAAACAGCTCTCTTGCTCAGGGCGGTGTGGCTTGTGTTCTTGATTTGGAAAACGATAGCTACGAGCTTCATATTGAAGATACTCTTATTGCAGGCAAGAGAGAAAACGATATTGAAGCTGTAACGCAGCTTGTTGAAGAGGGTCCTGCAGACGTTTTAAAAACCATTGAATACGGCGTTGAATATGACCGTGACGAAAACGGAGAGCTTATAAAAACTCTTGAGGGCGGTCATTGCAGAAGAAGAATAGTTCATCACAAGGATACCTCAGGTAAGGAGCTTGTTGACAAGCTTATGATAGCAGTTGAAAAGCTTCCTAACGTTACTATTGCCGATGAAACAATGGTTACCTCAATGAGCCGAATTAAAAACGGTTTTGAGGTTGAAATAATGAGTGGCTCGGAATATAAAATTTTATATGCTGATTACTGTCTTCTTGCTTCGGGCGGTATCGGTAGAGTTTATCAATATACAACTAACCCTTCCGTTGCTACGGGTGACGGTATCCGTTTAGCGTATGAAATGGGTGCCGCTATTAAAAATTTGAGTTACGTGCAATTTCACCCTACCGCATTCAACGGTGCAAACCGTGAGCAGTTCCTTATAAGTGAGGCGGTAAGAGGTGAGGGTGCATATCTTCTTAACTGTAATAAAGAGCGATTTATGCACCGTTACGATGAAAGGCTTGAATTAGCACCGAGAGACGTTGTTTCCCGTTCAATAATTATGGAATCCCGCCGTCTTGGAAGTAATAATTTTTATCTTGATATCCGCTATAAGGGTGAAGAATATCTTAAAAACCGCTTCCCCGGGATATATGCGGGCTGCTTGAAGCAGGGGGTAGATATTTCTAAGGATTTAATCCCCGTTTTCCCGTGTCAGCATTATTTAATGGGCGGTATTGAGGTTGACCTTAATGCAAGAACAACGTTACCCCGTCTTTATGCCGCAGGTGAATGTGCTTGTACGGGTGTTCACGGCAAAAACCGCCTTGCAAGTAACTCTCTTTTAGAGGCTCTCGTTTTCGGCAGGCGTGCTGCTGAAGATATTACAAGATGCATAAACGCAGGCTTTTACAAGCTTACTATACCCGAAGAAAAGCAGGTTGACAGAAACGGTGCACCTCTTCCAAAAGGTACAAGAACTGAAATTCGAGAAATAATGCAAAAGGCGTATTTCGTTATCCCCGATGAGGGTGCTATTCATCAGGGTAAAAAACGAATTGAGAATATACTTAACCGACTTAAAAACGGTAAATTTGCCATTACTGCTGACTATTGCGAGGCTCTTTCTCTCGCAACGGTTGCTTATATAATACTCAAGGAGGTAGACAGATGATTTTACCGCAGTTTTACATTGATGATTTAATTAAAAATGCTCTTTTGGAGGATATAAACTATATTGACGTTGCTACCGATTATCTTTTAGACGAAAATCAGGAAAGCGAAGCAATTTTCGTTGCAAAGGCAGAGGGCATTCTTTGTGGTGCCGACGTTGCTATGAGAGTATTTTCACTTCTTGACGACAGCTTTACATATACTCTTCACAAAAAAGACGGTGACCTTGTAAGAAACGGTGACCTTATTGCAGAATTCAAGGGCAAAACAGTAAAGCTTTTAAAGGGCGAAAGAACAGCTCTTAACCTTATTCAGCATATGAGCGGTATAGCAACTCTTACAAACGAATGTGTAAAAGAAACCGTAGGCACAAAGGCAACTATTGCCGATACGAGAAAAACTCTTCCCGGTCTTCGCTCAATTCAGAAATATGCAGTAACCTGCGGTGGCGGAAGAAACCACAGATATAATCTTTCCGATTGTGCAATGCTTAAGGACAACCACATTGATGCAAAGGGCGGTATTACCCCCGCAGTAAAGGCTTTAAGAGAGAAAATCGGCCATACAGTTAAAATTGAGGTTGAAACAAGAACTCTTGACGAGGTTAAAGAGGCTTTAAATGCCGGTGCAGATATTATTATGCTTGATAATATGGACAACGAAACAATGGCGAGGGCTGTTGAAATTGTTGACGGTAAAGCACTTCTTGAGGCATCAGGAAATCTTACTAAAGAAAGACTTCGCAGTGTAGCAGAAATCGGTGTTGATATTCTTTCAATCGGCGCTCTTACCCATTCAGTAACTGCATTTGATATTTCAATGAGGATTAAAAAATAATCGTTACAAGGTGACAAAATGAAATATAAAAACCCTGCATTAACCCCCGAGGAAAGAGCGGCTGACCTTCTCTCAATAATGACGCTTGAAGAAAAGGTTGCGCAGATTGATATTTTAAGAGGTGTAGAATATTCTACAATTCCTCATAAGCTTAACCACTGCTCAGTTGACAGAAATTCTGACGTTAACTATGAAAAATTTGAAAAAACAGTAGGTGACAGAGGTATCGGCTTTATCCACGATTCCTATACAGTGCCTGCGGTTTTCAATAAATTCCAAAGATATTTAGTCGAAAATACAAGATTGGGTATTCCTTGTATTTTCACAGGTGAAGCACTTCACGGCATTTCCTTCCCCGGCGCTTGCGTATTCCCCGTGCCCTTAGGTCTTGCTGCAAGCTTTAACAGAGAGCTTGTAAATAAAACCGGTAAAGCTATCGGTGCAGAAACAAGAGCCTTAGGTATGCAGGAAATTCTTGCACCTAACCTTGACGTTGCAAGAGAGCCTCGTTGGGGCAGAGTTGAGGAAACCTTTGGTGAGGATACATATCTTTGCTCTGAAATGGGCTATGCAATTATAACGGGTGAGCAGAAAAACGGTGAAATCAGCCGTGATGATGCGGTTATAACTGAGCCAAAGCATTACTGTATTCACGGTATGCCTGAAAACGGCATAAACTGCGCAACTGCAAGAGTAGGTAAACGTGAAATTGAGCAATGCTATTTACCCGTTTTTGAAACAGCAATTACTAAAGCGGGGGCATATAACGTTATGTCCTGCTATAACAATATTGATTCCGAGGTTGTTTTAACCTCTGAATATTATCTTACTGACGTTTTAAGAGGCAGATACGGAATGAAGGGCTACGTCCGTGCCGACTGGGGCTCAATTACAAGGCTTGTAACCGCCCACAGAACTGCCGCTAACCACGTTGATGCAATCTGCGATTCAATTAATGCAGGTCTTGATATGCAGGGCTGTCTTGACTATACCCCTGAATTCTGGGAAGAAACTCTTCTTAAGCTCGTAAAAGAGGGTAGAATTACAGAAAAAAGAATCGACGATGCAGTAAGAAGCGTTCTTGAAATGAAATTCCGTTTAGGTCTTTTTGAGAAGCCTTATACAGACGAAAAGAAATTCGAGTCAGTTATAAGATGCGACGAGCATAAGAAAATTGCCCTTGACGGTGCAAGACAGGCTATGACTCTTCTTGAAAACGACGGTATCTTACCTCTCGAGAAAAAATACAAAAAAATCGCTCTTGTAGGACCCTCTGCAAATCGTCAGAGAATCGGCGGTTATTCATCAGTACCTGAGGGCTACGAAATAAAATCGCTTTGCTACGAGCTTAAAGAGATGTTGGGTGAAGAGGTTGAAATTCTTCATTCATCAGGTTGCGGTATTCCTAAAGGCGTTCAGGCGGTTTTAAAGGAAGACGGTCAACCCCATCTTGTTGAGGTTTACGATGAGGATGAAAGCGGTAGTATTGAGGATGCGGTAAAGGCTGCAAGCGAAAGCGACCTTGTAATCTTCGTTGGCGGTGACAACAACTTTACAAGCGGTGAGGGTAACGACCGTTCAAGCCTCGTCCTTCCCGGCAAGCAAAGAGAGCTTATTTTAGAGGTCGCAAAAACAGGAAAGCCCTTAATTATCGTTCTTGAAAACGGCAGAGCCGTTGATCTTACTGAAGAAATTAAGGTTGCAAACGCAATCCTCGTTTCTTGGTTTGGCGGTGAATTTGGCGCAAAGGCAATAGCCGAAACTCTTTTAGGTAATAATAACCCTGCAGGCAGAGTGCCAGTTTCATTCCCCGCTGATTCAAATAGAATTCCTTGCTATTACTCAATTTTACCCAATCACACGGAAATGATGTTTGAGGGTGAAAGAGGGGCAAGATACCCCTTCGGTTACGGTCTTTCCTATACTGAATTTGAATACGGTAATCTTGTAATCACAAAGACGGGCAGAAACAATTTTACCGTAAAAGCAGATATCAAAAATATCGGCAAAGCAGACGGTGACGAGGTCGTTCAGCTTTATATCAATGACGTTGTTTCATCAGTTGTAACACCCTTAAAGCTTCTTAAAGGCTTCGAAAGAATAAGCCTTAAAGCAGGTGAAATAAAAACCGTTGAATTTAAATTAGACTTCGACGCATTCAAGCTACTCAACAAAAAATATGAATGGGTAGTTGAAGAAGGCGAGTTTGAGATTATGATAGGCTCAGCATCTAACGATATAAGGCTTAGTGAGACGGTTGTTGTTTAAATGGCAAATTGCAAATGGATAGTGGCAAATTGAGTGCGAAATGCGGAATGCGAAGTGCGAAATGAAGATGCCAGTCTCCAGTCGCCAGAGGCGAGCAAGATAATAGATAAAAGATAATATTGAATAGATAATAGAAAAGGGTCTGCGACGCAATTTATAAATGCTTCTCAGACCTGTTGTTTTGCTATAAATTAAGTTATTGCGATAGCTTTGCCTCCCTGTCCGCTTTAGCGGATAGGGAGGGGGACCGTTGCCAACGGCAATGGTGGAGGGTAGTTCACTATCGTCTTAGGTTTATTTTCAATAACACTAATGTTATATATAAAAAACGATAATTATATTCTTTTATCCACATAAACCTAACGAGGAAGAGAACTACCCACCACCATTCCGATTTAATAAACAATAAAGGATAGTATATTCGCTCGAAATATACTATCCTTTAACCTTTGATTTATTGAAGAACGGTCCCCCTCCCTATTTTGTCTGCGACAAAACAGGGATGAAAGGCTTCGCAAATCTGCAACTTTTTTCCCGCGAAGCCATCTGGCGTCTGGAAACTGGCATCTGGCATCTACATTTCGTACTTCGCATTCCGCATTTCGCACTTAATTTCCAATTTGCCACTTGCCATCAGCGAAGCTCTTACGACAGCTCAAACTGTCCCGTATAAAGCTTATAATATTTACCTTTTTCTTCAATAAGCGTATCGTGGTCGCCTTTTTCTATGATTTCGCCGTTTTCAAGCACCATAATAGCGTTTGAATTTCTTACTGTTGAAAGTCTGTGGGCGATAACGAAAACCGTTTTGCCCTCCATAAGCTTATCCATACCTTTTTCTATAAGGCGTTCTGTTCTTGTGTCGATAGAGCTTGTAGCCTCGTCAAGAATAAGCACGGGCGGGTCGGCAACTGCCGCTCTTGCGATTGCAAGTAGCTGTCTTTGACCTTGAGAAAGGTTGCTGCCGTCGCCCTTGAGCATTGTGTTATAGCCGTCAGGAAGTCTTGTAATAAAGCTATCCGCATTAGCGATTTTAGCAGCTTTTACTATATCCTCATGAGTAGCGTCAAGCTTACCGTAGCGGATGTTTTCTTCAACAGTACCGGTAAACAGATGAGTATCCTGAAGCACCATTGCAAGGGAGCGCCTTAAATCGTCCTTCTTGATTTTCTTGATATTTATACCGTCGTAGGTGATTTTACCTTCCTGAACGTCATAAAATCTGTTAATAAGATTTGTGATAGTAGTTTTACCTGCACCCGTTGAGCCTACGAAAGCGATTTTCTGACCCGGCTTTGCATATAATGAAACGTTTTTAAGAACAGTCTTTTTGCTGTCGTAAGAGAAGGTAACGTCATGGAAACGAACGTCACCCTTTAAGAGCGTGTAGGTAACACTACCATCTGCTGAATGGGGATGCTTCCAAGCCCAAAGACCCGTTCTTGTTTCTGATTCTGTAATGTTGCCGTTTTCGTCTTTTTTTGCATAAACGAGGGTAACGTAGCCGTCGTCAACCTCGGGAGCTTCATCAATGATTTCAAAAATTCTTTCTGCACCTGCAAGGGCGGCGAGAATACTATTCATTTGCTGTGAAACCTGACTTATAGGGTTTGAAAACTGTCTTGTATACTGTAAAAACGATGCGAGAGAGCCAATAGTTAAAGCTCCGCCTAAGCCACCGATAAATATATTTAAAAATCCGTTTTCAACTGTGCCGTTTGTGCTGAGGATTATAAAAGCACCTGCTGCGGCAGTCATAGCAAAATTAAAGTAAGAAAGGTTACCCATTATAGGCATAAGAATACTTGCAAAGGTGTGAGCATTTGTACCCGCTTTTCTGAAGTTTTCGTTTATACCTGCAAAGGTTTCGGTTGATTTTTCCTCTCTGCAGAAAACCTTAACAACCTTAAGACCCTCGATAAGCTCTTCAATATAGCCGTTAAGATTACCAACCGCCATTTGTTGCTTTCTGAAATATTTTGAGCTTTTACCGCCGATTGTTTTAATAACGAAAAACATAACGAAAAGCATTAATATAATAAGGCAGGTAAGAGCAGGGCTTATATAAAGCATCATAGCAAAAATACCTACAACCGTTATAAGTGAGGATATTGTCTGCACAAGACCCTGACTTATAGCCTCTCTTATTGTATCAACGTCGTTTGTAAAACGGCTCATAAGCTCGCCGTGGGTGTGAGTGTCAAAATATTTCAAGGGTAATTCCTGCAAATGGTCAAAAAGGTCTTTTCTTAAAACGTTAAGAGTGCCTTGAGAAACGTTAAGCATTACTCTTGAATAGGCGTATTGCGATGCGGCACCGCATACGTAAATAACACCGAGTAAAATAAGATATTTGATTATCATTGTGAAATCAGACGAGCCGGTTTCCAGCATATTACCGATTTCGTTAATTATAGGCGTAAGAAGATAGGTGCCGAAAATGTTAGCGGCGGAGCTTACGATAACAAGGATAAAAACGATTATAAGAAGCGCCTTTTTCTGCGTAACGTATGACAAAAGTCTTGTTAAAGTCTTTTTAGTATTCTTCGGCTTTTCGAATTTCATTCTGCCTGCGGGACCGGGTCCGTTTTTTTGCTGTTGCGGTTTCTTTTCTGCCATTTTTATCCCTCCTTACTCCATTTTTCCTTCTTGCTGTGAAACGTAAACCTCTTTGTAAATCTCGTTACGTGAAAGAAGCTCGTCGTGAGTGCCGATATCGTCAATTTTGCCGTCATCAAGCACAATTATTCTGTCTGCGTGCTGAACAGAGTTTATTCTCTGAGCGATTATAATTTTTGTGGTTTCGGGTAAAAGATTTTTCATACCCTCTCTTATTTTACCGTCGGTAGCGGTATCAACGGCGCTTGTAGAGTCGTCGAGAATAAGCACCTTCGGGTTTTTAAGAATTGCTCTTGCGATGCAAAGACGTTGCTTCTGACCGCCTGAAACGTTAACGCCACCCTGACCCAAATCAGTTTTGTAGCCGTCGGGGAAGCTCATAACAAATTCATCAGCCTGAGCAATTTTTGCAGCCTTGCGGATTTCCTCAAGAGTAGCGTTTTCGTTACCCCAACGAAGATTCTCTTCAATAGTGCCTGAGAAAAGAACGTTAGTCTGTAAAACCATTGAAACGTTGTCGCGAAGCTCCTGAAGCTTGTAGCTTTTAACGTTTACTCCGCCAACAGTAACCTCACCCTCGGTTACGTCGTAAAGGCGGGGGATAAGCTGAACGAGTGAGGATTTTGCGCTACCCGTACCGCCGATAATACCGATGGTTTCACCTGATTTTATTGAGAAATCAATATCCTTAAGCACGTTGTTTTCGGCGTTTTTACTGTATTTAAAGGATACGTTTTTAAATTCAATGCTACCGTCTTTTACTTTTAAGCCTTCGTCGGCAGTATCATCGTTAATATCGCTCTTTTCTTCTAAAACCTCAGAAACACGCTTCATAGAGGTTTTTGCCATAACCGACATAACGAAAATCATTGATACCATCATGAGTGACATAAATATCTGCTGAATGTAGGTAATAAAGCTCATTAAGTCACCCAACTGCATATTACCACCGAGGATAAGCTTTGAGCCTACCCAAAGAATGAGAATGATGCAAGAATAAATTGAAACGGACATAATCGGCCCGTTAAGGATAATAAGCTTTTCTGCGAAAATTGATGCATCCTTTAATTCATCATTGGAAACCTTGAATTTATCCTTTTCGTGCTTCGCTCTTACGAATGCCTTTACAACACGTATTGCAATAAGATTTTCTTGGATAGAGGTGTTGAATTTATCATATTTTTTGAACATTTTTGTAAAACGCTTGTGTGCGGCGGAGCCTATAAGAAGAATAAGTGCAAACATAATAGGTGCTATGCACATAAAAATTAGTGAAAGCTTTTTATTTATGCTGAAAGCCATAAAAATAGCCATTGTAAACATAAGGGGTGACCTTACGAGCATACGAATAGCCATCATAAAAGCGTTCTGAATCATATTTATATCAGTTGTCATTCTTGTTATAAGAGAGCCCGTTGAGAATTTATCAACGTTTGCAAAAGAAAAATCCTGAATCTTCTTGAAAATACCGAATCTTAATTCCGCACCGAAGCCCATACCCGCCTTTGCTGCAAAGAATGCCGCTGCCGCACCGCAAGCGAGAGATATACAAGCGAGTCCTAACATAAGAGCACCTATTGAAATGATAAGGTCGGTGCCTGCTTTATCTGCAAAGCCGAGGTTAACAAGTATATCTGCTATAAAGCTATCCTTTTCTGAGATAGGCTGACCTGATATTCCGCAGTCAACGATAACAGACATAAGAAGAGGTATAGTAACCTCAATTAAAACCTCTAAAACTATTGCTAAAGGTGAGAGAAGGGCAAACCATTTGTATTTCCCTGCGTATTTTAAAAGATTTTTTATCATAAAGCCTTTTCCTCCTCTTTTTTATGTTTTAGCTTTTCGTTACAGAAATCACCGTTATCAAGATTATTGTAAAGGCGTTTCATTAAATTATTAAGAATTTCGCATTCCTCATCGGTGAAATCCCTGAACATTTCTCTATCTGTTCTGTCGCAGATTTCCCTGAAGTTTTTTATTGCCGCAAGACCGTTTTCCGTAACGGATAAACGGTTTTTTCTCGAATCGTTTTCATCGGTGATGCGAGAAATAAGCCCCGACCTTTCAAGCCTTTTTATTGACGTTGCCACGCTTGCAGGGGATATATGAAGGCTTTTCGCCAAATCCTTTTGCGTGCATAAATTGTTATTCATTATGTATTCTAAAATCATAGGCTGACCGTAATACAATCCCGCCTGCTGAGCCGATTTTGTAATTCGGTGACGGTGTATCAGGGTAGTCGAAATGATTTGATGAACTAAATCACGGTAAGTCATTTTTTACTCCTTTTAAAAATAGTTAAACGTTTAACCAACAGTAATATATAATACCATTTTTTTAAAAATCTTTTTTACATTAAAGAAAAATAAAGGCGGTTTTTCTGTTTTTACAAAAAATTCATATTTCTTTTTTACAGAACTAAAAGCTTATATTTTGGTTTGTTTAGTCGAAAAACTTGTGCATAATGCACTAAAATAGTTGGTAAAATTTAACTGTCGTGTAACAAAATATATCAAAATACCCTTGAAAAAGCTTTGTTAATTTGATATTATTACATTGATATATTATATAAACGGCAGGTGGAAAGGTTGAGTAAGAGAGAAAAAGCTGAAAATTACAACGATTTTCCCCTTTATGTATTTCATCAGGGAAAAAATTTTAAGGCTCAGGATTTTTTAGGGGCTCACAAAGTTGAGGACGGCAAATACGTTTTCAGAGTATGGGCGCCTAACGCCGCAAGTATTTTTGTTGTGGGTGATTTCAACGGCTGGAATGAAGAGGCTTCACCTATGGGTAGGCTTAACGAAGCAGGCGTTTGGGAAACCTACATAGACGGTGTTAAAAATTATGATGCATATAAATTCCTGATTTACACCTCTGAGGGCAGAAAGCTTTATAAAGCCGATCCGTATGCAAAGCACGCCGAAACAAGACCTGGTACCGCTTCAAAGATTTTTGAGGGCGATTATAAATGGCGTGACGGCTCATGGCTTAAAAAGAGAAAGGAAACGAGTGTGTATGATTCACCCGTAAATATTTACGAGGTGCACTTAGGCTCATGGAAACGCTTTGAGGACGGTAACACCTTAAGCTATCGCGACCTTGCAAAAGAGCTTGTGTCATACGTGAAGGATATGGGCTATACACATATAGAGATGCTTCCTGTTGCCGAATTCCCCTTTGACGGCTCATGGGGCTATCAGGTTACGGGCTACTTTGCGGTAACCTCAAGATACGGTACTCCTGACGATTTTAAATATTTAGTTGATGAATGTCACAAGGCGGGTATAGGCGTTATTGTGGATTGGGTGCCTGCCCATTTTCCAAAAGATGCCCACGGTCTTGCCGAGTTCGACGGCTCACCCTGTTATGAATATGCAGACCCGAAAAAGGGTGAGCATCTTGACTGGGGTACAAAGATTTTCGATTACGGCAGAAACGAAGTGCAAAGCTTCCTGATTTCAAATGCTTGCTTCTGGTTTGACGAATACCATATTGACGGCTTAAGGGTTGATGCGGTAGCATCTATGCTTTACCTTGACTACGGCAGGGAGGACGGTCAATGGATTCCAAACGTTAACGGCGGTAACGAAAACTTAGAAGCAGTTGCATTCTTAAAACAGCTTAACGAAACGGTGTTTAAGGAGCACGGTGACGTTATGATGCTTGCAGAGGAAAGCACTGCGTGGCCCCTTGTTACAAAGCCTGTTTATACAGGTGGCTTAGGCTTTAACTTTAAATGGAATATGGGTTGGATGAACGATATTTTAAAATATTTTTCATTAGACGGTATTTATAAAAAATATAATCACGACCTTATTACCTTCTCGTTTTTCTATGCCTTCAGTGAGAATTTCGTTCTTCCTATTTCTCACGACGAGGTTGTTCACGGCAAATGCTCGCTTATAAACAAAATGCCCGGCAACTACAACGAGAAATTTGCAGGGGTAAGAGCATTTTTAGGTTATATGTATGCTCACCCTGGTAAAAAGCTTTTGTTTATGGGTACTGAGTTTGGTCAGTTTATAGAATGGGATTACAAGAAAGGTCTTGACTGGATTCTTCTTGATTACGAAGCACACAGAAATCTTCAGACTTATATAAAAGAACTTAATCTCTTCTACAAAAAAACAGCACCGTTCTGGCAAGTGGATTACAGTTGGGAAGGCTTTAACTGGTTAGTCAGCGATGATAATAACAACTCAGTTATAGCGTTTGTCAGAACTGATGAAAATAAAGATAAGGTTATAGCAGTCTGCAACTTTACCACAGTCAGTCGCCCTATTTATAAAATAGGTGTTCCTGAAAAAGGTACTTATGAGATAATCTTTAACTCTGATTCAGAGAAATTCGGTGGTACAGGCGAAAAAATCAAAAAGACTTATAAAACTTTCAATGAGCCTTATGGTGAATACCAGCAGTCAATTGAATTAAAATTACCACCATTAACAACAATATATCTTAAATTAAAGCAACCAAAAGAAAAAAATGAAACTGGAAAGGAATGTAAAAA
>JAZNVT010000042.1:0-55961 GCA_045592945.1 Acutalibacteraceae bacterium
ATTCCTTGTTTCTGGATTATTTCCCTCTTCTTGCTGCAAGTTCTTCTGTCATTTGTTCAACCTTTTTCTTGTTAAGGTCGTAGATAAATGCAAATGAAACAAACATTACTACCGCACTAAATGTATAGAGTGATGCAACAAGCCACTTCATATTTTCAGCAACTTCAAATGGTTGATTTGCCCCAAGCTCACCGTTATAACCAAGTGCAGACATCAAAAGAATAACGCCTGAAGGTCCGAGACCTTGAGCAAGTTTTCTGAAGAATGAGTGAAGAGAATAAACTGTACCCTCTTCTTTTGTGTGGTTTTTCCATTCGTTGTAGTCAATAGCGTCTGCCATAAGTGCCCAAGAAACACAAGTGTAGAAGCCAAGACCAAGACCGAAGAATACCTGAGCAATGATGTAACCAACCAAGCCGGTAGTACCATTACCGAGAGGAAGGAAGAGAAGAAGCGCACCAAAAACGCTTACTGCTGCACCTGCTGCACAAGCTTCTTTTTTACCAAACTTGTTAACAACCTTTTTAACGAAAGGCATAAACAAGAACATAGGAAGATAGCCGATAAGCATAACGATACCTGATGCCTGAGCATTACCGAAATATGACTGGAAGAGAACTGTTGTAGCGGTAGCTGAGCCCTGCATACCGATAAACATTGCCATAGCAGCAAGAGTTGCACCGATAGCTGCACGGTTTTTCATAAAGTTACCCATTGCTTTGAAAACGTTGAATTTTTCTTTCTTTTCGCTGATGGTAACTGAATTTTCTTCAACACGGATTGTTGTCTTTTTAAGCATAAAGATAAAGCAAACAAGACCGATAACACCCATTATTGTTGCTGCAACGAAAACTACTTCACCTTTGAGGTTGTTACTTGCGTCATAGCAAAGAACGGGAAGAAGAACCATAGGAACGATGTTACCTACCATTGAACCGATAGAACGCCATGTTGAAAGCTGTGAACGTTCTGCACCGTCAGTTGTGATAACTGACATCATTGAACCGTAAGGAACGTTCGCTATCGTATAGAAGGCATCCCAAAGAACGTAACCGAGAACGAATAAAATACATCTCATTACCTTAGGTGCATTAGGAACAGGAAGGAAGAAGAACAATCCTGAGAAAAGAAGACCCATAGCTCCTATGAAAATATAGGTTTTAAATTTGCCTCGTTTGTACTTTCTTTTGTCTGCGTCAAACAATGAACCGAGAAGCGGGTCATTAATTGCGTCCCAAATCTGAACGATAACGAGAAGGAATGCATACATTTCTTCACCGAGTGCCATAAACTGTGTCCAGAAAATTGCCATAATTGAGCTCTTGAGAGCGAAGCTCATATTACATCCCAAGTCACCGGCAGCATACGCAACTTTATCGCGCATACCAAAAAGCGGTAAACCTTTTGAATCTAATTTAGCTTGTTTCTTTGCCATAAAGATTCTCCTTTTATCCAAATATTTGGTTTTCAATTGGTATTTTTTGTTAAAATACCACAAAACCTTTCAACAAGTTAATTCTATATTATTTTTAATAATTTGGTGAGTAATTTTTTTGCATTTTTTAGTATTATTTTTTGTTTACTATTGAATTTTCACAAAAATTATACGATAATATAAACGAGGTGAGAGACACTTATGTTTTATAAAAGGGAATTAGAATTTTTCATAAAAGCTATGGGAAATCTTAAAATAAACAGTAACATAATTGACGAGTGCCATCTTTCTGAAGATATAGATATGGGTATACGCCGTCTTTTAAATCTTGAAAACGATTATACTACTTTCTTTTCTCAATGCTTCGGTAAAAGCGGAAATGACGTAGTTGTTGTTACTGATATGTTTTTATGTACCTACGTATTTATGCCCTTACCTGAAAATGAAAATAATTCTATTCTTGTATTAGGTCCTTACACGAAATCACTTATTACTAAAAACACAATAAACAAGAAAACTGTTGAAAGCTCTCTCCCCGCTTATATCAATCAGCAATTAGAAAAATTTTATTCAGCTATCCCCTATATTCAAAACGATGATATAATATTATCTCTTGTAAATTCGATTTGCGAGGTAGCTTTTAAATCAATTGAAAATTTCTCTGTTGTAAATCTGATTTGGCAGAGAGATTCGGATATAGTATACACGCCTAAAAATTCCGAACACACAAAGGAAACTGACCCTTGGTTAACAATTCAGTTTTTGGAAAGAAGATACGCTATAGAAAATGAATTGATTAATGCGGTTTCTAAAGGTCTTACCCATAAGGCAGAAATGATATTCAGTAACATCAAGCCCGAAAACGCACTTGAGAGTCGTTTAACAGATAACCTGAGGAACACAAAGAATTATATGATAATTCTTAACACGCTTTTAAGAAAAGCCGCAGAGCAAGGAAAGGTTCATCCCTATCACATTGATTTAGTATCCTCCGACCTTGCTTTAAAAATCGAGGCAATGCAGACCTCCGGCGAATGTGAAGACCTTTTAAAATATATGGTTAAAAAATACTGCCGTCTCGTTAACAAGCATTCTCAAAAAAGCTATTCATTATTAATTCAAAAGGTTACAACTCAAATAGAATCCGACCTTTCCTCCGACCTGAGTTTAAATAGCCTTGCTTCTATATTCGGAGTAAACCCAAGCTACCTTTCCTCTCTTTTCAAAAAGGAAACCGGCGTAACGCTTACCGAATACGTAAACAAGAAAAGAGTAGAAAGAGCAAAAGAATTGCTTTTGTCGACAAATTTGCAAATACAAAATATTTCTCAGCGTTGCGGAATACTTGACGTAAACTATTTTACAAAAACCTTTAAAAAGCACACGGGCTTAACACCGAAAAAATACAGAGAAAATCAAACATAAATGAAAAAATCGGCACAAATGCTCAAATAAAGCTTTGTGCCGATTTTAATTTATTTTGAACGTTTTTTGTTTAAAAGTTCAATATTCTTTTCAACCTGTTTTTTATGAAGCGGATACCAAAACCACAAAATTATTGCAAGTAAAATAAAACCGATCGCAGGTACTAAGGTTGAAATATCAAAAATACCTTCGGTAACATTTTTATCAAATGCGGTTACCTCGCTATATCCTATTGCGGTAAGAAGTCCGCCCGTAACGCCTGATGCCGCCGCTTGACCTAATTTTCTTGCGAAAGAATAAAGGGCATAAACAGAGCCGTCCTCACGCACGCCGTTTTTAATTTCAGAATAATCTATAACATCGGTAATCAAAGCCCAGCTTACCATTGAAAAAACACCGAGACCCAGCCACGAAACTGTTTGCACTATAATATAAACGAATACGTTTTGCGGTCTTAAAAAGTAAATTAAAAGGCTACCTAAGCCTGCAAAAAGATTGGAAAAAGCACTTATTTCGGCTTTACCGAATTTTCTTGCAACAGGCTTTGAAACTGCCGCAGCAAAAATCATCGCTCCCATCATAGCTAAAGTAGAAACGCTTTGCATACTTGCGTTTCCGTAATAATTAGGAAAAATATAATTTGTCATCTGCTGAAGGGTTAATTGAGATAAAAGCATAACGACAGATGCGGCAATTATTGAAATTAAAGCTCTGTTTTTCACTGCATTTTTTAGCATTTTAAAAACGTTATTATCGTTGTGAGAAGCACTTTCGGAATGATATGTCACTCGCTCTGTAACAAGGCTATAACACAACAAATAACAAACAATTGCTAAAACCGAGCAAACGCCCGCTACAACAGTAAATCTGCCACCATTCATTATATCCTTACCGTTTACTTTATCATAAACAATCAGCGGAATTACTGCAGTTACAAAAGCACCCGCAAGCATACCGCCCATTGAACGATAGGTTGAAAGAGATTGACGGTCATCAGGAGAGCTTGAAATTGCAGAAGCCATTGACCCGTAAGGAATATTTACCCCAGTATAAAAAACAGAGCCCCACAAAATATATGTTATAAAGAGATAAATAACCTTTGCGGCGTAGGGCAAATTCGCTAAAGATGATTGATACATTAAGAAAGAAGCAATTGCAACGGGACCGCATAATCTTAATATCCAAGGCTTGAATTTACCTTTAGAAGTAGTTTTGCTTTTATCGCAGATTCTACCCATTGTAACGTCGGTAAAAGCATCAATAAATCTCGCTATCATCATTATTACGCCGATTATGGCAGGTGAAACACCCATAACATCGGTATAAAACTTCATAAGAAATGAAGACGATAGAATGAAGGTAAAATCATTGCCGAAGTCACCGAATAAATAACCTAATTTATCACGAAAACCGAAAGGTCTGATATTTGAAGGCACAAGCTCATCCCCTAAAAATGCATTATTCAAAAATACTTTTCCTAAAAGATAGTGAAATATGCAAAACAAGGTTAATAACACGTGTAAAATATTTAGAAAAAGTAAAAATAATGCACCTTTTGTCGATAAAAAACTCTTGACAATAGATGTATTAATGATTATAATTTAAGAGATGTGCCGGTGTGGCGGAATAGGCAGACGCAAGGGACTTAAAATCCCTCGGTGGCAACATCGTACCGGTTCAAGTCCGGTCACCGGCACCAAATAGAGAATTTACACTTTTTGTGTAGATTCTCTATTTTTGTTTTATATGATAACAAGGACTTGAACCGGTCTCGCCAAAGGCGAACATAATCGGGTGTTCGCGTAGCGAATGACGGGCAGAGCCCGTCAAGTCCGGTCACCGGCACCAAGAACCCAAGTCAAATGACTTGGGTTCTTGCTTTTTTTACTAAAAATTATCTTTAAGAATTTACACAAATAAATTAAATAGACTTTGTTCTAAAAAACGATTTACACTTTTACTTCAATTGAATTCTCTATTGGATATTGACTTAAATTCATATAAAATGTGTTATTTATAAAATAATCGTAATTACATATTTTTTCAAAGTCTGCATTTGCAACAACAAACGGAAAATGAAATTCCATTTCGGTACCGGGTTTTACAGAAAATGATATGGAGCCGTTCAATTGTGGATACAATGCATCAAAAACATCAAAATCAACTTGCATTATGTTATTTATTGAATTAAGCGTTGTATCTATCATACTTATGCCGCTATCGGTATTATTTTCATTTCTTATCACTACTTTAACATCATAAATATATTCAGGCTTGAATAACTCTTCGTCTTTATAAACAGAGATATTGTTTTGTATTAAGAATTTGTCAAAAGCTACAACCTTTGCGTCAACAACTTTTACACTGTATCCGTTTCGGTTTTCTGTTGCTTTATCGTAAAAATTGTCATCATATTCCACCCATTGTCCCATTGAATGAACCTCTCGTGGTACTTTTTCTACAGTTGAATTCACTCTGTAAATATTGAAAGCCCATGCACAAAAGATAAGAATACATAAAACAACGATTGAAATTTTCTTTTTCATAGGCTACTCCTTTTTCATAACACAATGGTCTGTAATTCGCCCATCGGTTATTGTGTAAATTTCATCGGATAAAAATTCTAAAACCGATTTATCGTGGCAAGAAACAATAATTAAAGCACCTCTGATTTTTTCTTCTGTAACAATATCCTTTACCAACTCAACACCCGAATCATCTAGAGAGTTTGTTGGTTCATCCAGAATTATAATATCGGGAGTTTCCATAATAGCTGCAGCGATTCCTAAACGTTGCTTCATACCTAAAGAATACTTTTTATATTTCTTTTCACCTGCGCTTGAGAGTCCTACCCGTTCGATTGAATCAAGAATTTTTTCATCAGTTGCTTTTCCTTTGATTGAAGCAAGAAGTTTTAAATTGTCAAAGGCTGAATAATCATCAATGAATGCAGGATTTTCAAGAAGCAACCCAAGACTTTGTGGAAAAGAAATATCTTTTCCTAAAAGCTTTCCATCAATAAAAATGCTTCCTGACGTGGGAGATATAAGTCCGCAAATAAGCCTCATCAGCATAGTCTTACCCGAACCGTTAATTCCTTTAAAACCTATAACATTGGGCGATTCTAACGTTAATGTTATATTATCTAAAACTGTATGTCCTTTAATGGACTTGGTTGCATTATTTATTTTAATTTCAGCCACTATGCACCCTCCTTGTTTAGTATATCTTGCTTTGAAAATAGCACGGTACCTGATATGATGACAACTAAAATGACACATAAGCTTATTATCAAGCCCTTTGCAAAATCAACCCCGTTGTTGATAAAAATATTACTTCTTGCAATCATTGCATAGTTTCCTAACATAAAGCTTTTAAGATAATATGCACTTGCTATTGTGTATGAAACTGTAAATATGAAACTGAAAAACGGTTTTATAAAAAGTGATAAGAACAGTTGAAACAAATTATTCATTACGCAAATCACTACGGGAAGAATGAAATGCAAAAGTGTTACTTTATAATACATCGCATCATTATAAAACAAATTTTGTTCAGTTGTAATGAACGGTATAAACTTTATTACTGCATTACTGCTTACGTCTGCAGTAATTTCTGCACCGCTGATAATTGAAAAAAGGCTTAATACAACGAAACCTATAAGGAAATAGCTTATTGTAGATACAGTAACCCACATACATTTGGATAAATACCACGTTTTTTTACTTTGTGTGTTTAAAAGTATGTTTTTCCCATAACCATTTAAATCTTTGTAAGGATAATAAAGCGTTATATATGAAACATAGAGGATAACCGCAACCCATAAAGCAGGAAAACGAAATTTGTTGCCTGGCGTGGGGACATATTCTTCCATTCCCAAAAACAGATAAAAGAAATAATCAAGAACAGTTATTTCAATACCGCTCATTTTGATGAAAAAATCAAAACCGATTATTATAAACAGTCCTATTGCAACAATGTATTTTTTATATTCTTTCAAAAGTCCGCATTTTAAATCATATTTTAAGCATTTATAAAACATCTTTTTTCTCACCTTTGATTTTCATTATCAAAAACGAACTTGTCAGCAAAACAAATAATTCCGCTATTACTATCCAATAACTTGATAATGCATCACCGCCACCATATAAAAACTGAATGGGCGATAACTCGATGTTTGCTGAAAAAACATTAACTATATAATTAAACAGCAACATAAAAACAAAAGGAAACAGAACAACTATAAATCTATTTTTTATTATAGTTCCCGTTGCCTGACCCAAAACAGAAAAGCTTCCGCCAAACGAAGATATCAGCAAAATCTTCATAACAGTATATAACAAGGGTGTTTTATAAAACATTTCAGAAAACACACAACTAATTGGCATATTATAATAAATATCATAATAAACATTGGGTTTTGCAGCAGGGATAAAAGACGACACAACAATTATATTTACTAAAAGCGGAATGAAAATTGAAATCGCACCGACTAAAAACGTGGTCAGAAATTTGGTTTTTATATATCGACCTTTATTTACTCTTGTAAAAACATTATTTATGTAACCGCTCTTTTTCTCGATACAGTAATTCCAACTATAAGGCAGAGAAGCAGTTAACGGTAATAGAAGGAAAAGCAAAGATGATGCCATTGAAACCCATTCTTGTCCTATCCATTTGTTGTATAAACTAAAAGAAGATGCCATAGGGTTTATTATACATTCACTCTTCTCTGCAATAATTTTCAAGTCCGCTAAGTCATTGTAATATGAACAAATTACATATACAGCAGAGTAAATACATAAAACCATTCCGATTAATACGGATATTAAAAATAATTTGTTTTTTGTAGCTTTTATAAATTCAATTTTAAATAATCGAGCCATAACTAACCCTCTTTATTCAAAGAAATATATGTGGCACCATCATCGGGTGAGCCATCTGATGAATAGGATATAGTGCCTATACTTAAATATAAATCTTCTGTTTTTATATCACTTGATATCATCCAACCACAAATAACAGAAATGGTTTCGTCACAATCAATATCGTAATAAAAATAATCTTTGTCATTTGTTGGTGCCTCGGAATTTTCCTTTGAAAAATAAATCTGTTCGCTGCTTATATGTTCGTATGTACCATCTTCGTTCATTTTTCCAACAGAGGATAAGCGAGTTATATTAGGTCTGAAATCAGTATTTTCTTGCTTTTCACTACAATGCACATCCACTGATACAAGTAACAATTTATAACTTGTATCAAATGCACCATTTTCATCGCAAAAAGCATCATACATAAGAATATCGTCAGTTTTAAGTCCTGCTTGTTCAATTGTGTTATAGATTTTTACATCTGTTATTTTGTAGGAAAGATGCGTTCCTATAATAGAATTCAGTCTTTCGTCTTCTACAAATTCTCCAATGCTATAGTAACCCTTTTCTTCAATTGTGGGAGTTGAAAACTCCATATTTTGATCAACAACATTGGAAGTTTTGGGGTTAGTTCCTGAATAGATAATTTTTTCAGGATTACAAGAACTGAAAACAAAAAGAATAATTCCAACCATTAATATACAAATTATTTTTTTCATTTAAAACTCTCCGTAACTTTATTAATAAAACATCTTTTTATTGTTTAGAACTCAAGCTTAATTAAAGACGTTTCTGCAATATCAACGTTAATATTAAAATTCCTTACAACCATATACAAATCGTTAAAATTAATATCTTCGTCTACTACAAAATAAATCGTAACAGTTTTAGTTGCATTTGCGTCAAGCTCAACAAAGTAAAAACGTTCGTTGTTTCCGTCCTGACCTGATAAAGCGAAAACCTCTGTTTCGAAATAAGTGCTGTTTTTATTTCTCAGATAAAAGCTACAAGGCATTTCCCCTTTAGTATCGCTGAGGTTTTCTATTTCGTAGGTTACAGCAACTACCCTTCTGCCTACTGTTTCAGTACTCTCAACTATATCAACCGTATTTACGCCGTCACCGTAAATAATATTTTCTCTTACGTAATCCTTTAACGAGCCGTCATCATTAATTACGTTTTGATAATCAAAGCTACCTTTAATGCTACTAACGTCTATTGATGAAACGTTATCTAAAACTTCACTTTTAAGAACCTTTATTGAAAACGATGCGTTATTTAAGGGGTCGTATCCATTAAGACAGACTTCATCTTGTTCATAAATTTTTTCTATGTCTACTGTATTTTCATCTACTGCTGATGACGTTAATTCTTTCATTTCGTCAAACACAACAGCATTTTCTTTTGTTGTTTCAAAAACGGTTAAGCTTTCGAGAGTTTTCTTAATCTCCGAAAACTCAATATCGCTGTTGAAATAACATTCGGTTACAACGCCGATATCCTCAAAATAGATTAATGCAATTTTTATATCAGAGTCATTAACTGTAAGAATTTCTGCCGTGTTATTTCCGAATAACGTTTTCTCTGCCGAAACTATATTTTTGTATTCGTTTTTATCAAGAGAATCTGTTCGCCAGAAATTAAAGCTCAAACCGAAACCGCCGTTATAATCATATTTATAAGGGGCTTCTGTTTCAGAAAGCTTCATTCCCTCAGGCAAATATCCCAACTCAAATGATACGAATTCAGGTGCAGTTGCGGTATTTTCTTTATCAGAAACAATCTTTCCTGAATAATTTCCCGTTTTTTCAAACCAAATATTTAATATTTCGTTACAGGCAAATGCTGTACAGCTTAAAAGAACTGCTGCTATAAGAACTGCCATAGCTGTTCTTAAAACTTTATTTTTAGATTTTTCCTGAGAATTCATATTCTCAACCTCCTTTAAAGCCTCCGTTACGGCATTATGAAAACCAACCGGAACGTTTTTATTCATCATCGTAATCACTCCTTTTCGATAAGCTTATCGTTTAAAACCTTATTACATTCTTCCGAAAGTATTATATTAAACTGCTCCTCAAAGGAATTGACGTCAAATTCCTCTAATTGTTTAAAAGCAGACAGAATGGTGTTTTTTATAACTGTTTCACAAAGTGAATCTGAAACAACTTTTTCTTTTGCAGTTTTATAAAAAGACTCTTCATATTCGTATATGAGTGCAACAAAAAGTTGATGGGTCATTCTCTTTTTCCTTACGCTTATTATATCAAGAGGGCTACACTCTAAAGCCTCCGATAAATCGCAAAGTATATCAAGATTCGGTTGAGTTCTGCCGTTTTCCCACCCTGACACAGTCTGACGGGTAACAAAAAGCTTTTCTGCAAGCTCATCTTGTGTCATATTTAAATTTTTTCGAAGCTTCGTAATATTTTTGCCTATTTCTGACATGTCATCACATCCATTCTGTGATTTAAGTATATCACCCATATATGCAAGAGTAAAGCAATGATATGTTGCGAAAAAAGAAAGATAGTGTTAATGATTAATCCAACAAATCTTTAATATTATTTGTTATTGCACATCTATAAAACAGGTGTTAAAATGGTTATAGTAATATCAATTAACATAATCTTAAAGGAGAATATGTATGAAGATTAAAGCCTTATTATCACTAATCCTTGCGATAACCTTGTTATTGACTAATTTCGCTTTTATTTCATTTGCAGTTGACGGTAGCAAAACTTACTACATTGACTCAATTGACGGCGATGACAGCAACACGGGTTTAAGTGAATCCGAAGCAGTTAAGACTATCGCAGGGTTAAAAATATCTGATTACAACCCTGGCACAACCTTTCTTTTCAGAAATGGCGGTAAATATGAATCCGTTGTATATTTAAACGACGTTAGCGGTACTAAAGAAAACCCTATTGTTATTTCATCCTACGGTGATGGCGAAAAAGCAATTCTTTATACAGATGAAGCAAAAGAAGTTTTAACCTTTATGGATTGCTCTTACATAACTGTTTCCGATATTGCTATTACCGCACCTAACGGCGGCGGTATTTGGATTAACACAAATACTAAAAAATCAGAAGGTATAATTCTTGATAACATATACTTTTACGATATGCCTAACGGTAAGGTAACCGCGAGAGATGATTTTAGTTCAGGTGCTGCAAAGGCGAGAGCTGCCGTTATGGTAAAATCTCTCCCCGGCACTTCAAGATTCCCCGTTAACGACCTTACTATTACAAACTGCGAGGTATACGACGTAGCAAACGGTTTTATTATTTGGGGCTCATGGAATGAAGCCGAAACTCCTTGGTGCGAAACGGAAGAAGAAATCGACCCCGTTTTCAACACAGGTCTTCTTATTAAAGACTGCTATCTTCACGATATGGATGCAGAGGCTATGGTTATCGGTATGTGCGATGGGGCATTAATAACCGACTGCCGTGCTATTGACTGCTGTCAGGGTGAAGGCGTTGATGAAAACGGCGAAATTCTTTATTTTACTGCAGCAATGTGGTTTTGGGGAAGTGTAAACAGTACTATTCAGTATTGCGAAATTGCAGGTCAGAAAAACTTCGGTGACGGTATGACCGTTGACTTTGACTCATACACTCACAATTGCACTTATCAGTACATTTACTCTCACGATAATATGAGATTTATGTGTAACAACCCCAATTATTCAGGTCACCACGGCAACACGGTTCGTTATTGCTTATCAATTAACGATAACGGTGGTAGAAGTACAACTGCCGTAGGCTCTGCAGGCGAACACGAATTAAATTTCTATAACAACACAATCATCAATTCGGGAGAATTTCATTTCAAGAATATATACAACTCATATATTGCAAACAATATTTTTGTAATGACTGATAAAAGCACAATAGCTTATGACCTTGATAACAAAAAAAGAGGAAACACATTCGAAAACAATTGCTATTACAACGTTATGAAGCCGCTTATTGACACTAAGTCAATAAACGAGTTACCCGGCTTTGCAGGTGATGACGTTGCGGAGATTAAAAGCTATGAGCTTTCAAAGTACTCCCCTCTTATCGGCAAAGGCACGAAAATCGACGACGACTTAAAAACCGACTTTTTCGGTAACGAAATAACAAGCAACAACATTGGTTGCTACGGCGGTAACGGTGTTGACGTTGAATATGAAAAAGAAGGCTTCTTTGAGAAAATAGGAAGAAAAATAAGAAACACCTTTGAAACAATTGCTCACGAAATTGCAGTTATTTTTGACTGATATCAAAAAAAGCAGATGCTCCTGAAATACGGAACATCTGCTTTTATTTATTATCTGATTAATGATACTTGGGAAGGTAATCGCCGTGAGCAACAATAAGGTCGTCAACCATTTTCTTGATAGTATCGATATCAAGCTCGCTACCTGTATGGGGGTCAAGCATTGCTGCCTGATAGATATGCTCTTTCTTAAGCGTTCTTGCGGCTTCAATTGTAAGAAGCTGAACGTTAATATTTGTCATATTCATTGCGGCACACTGAACGGGTAATGAGCCGACAAAGGTAGGATGAACACCTTTACCGTCAACAAGGCAAGGAACCTCAACACAAGCTTCAGCAGGAAGGTTTGTAATAAGGTGGTTGCTGTTTAAAACGTTACCGCCGATTTCATAAGGTGTATTTGTAACGATAGATTCCATAATATGAGAAGCATATTCGTTTGAGCGCTTATGCTCTTTAACCCCGTTTTGAAGCATCTCTTCATACTCTTTCTTCCAGCCTGCAATCTGATTAACGCAACGGCGGGGATACTCATCAAGCGGAATGTTATATCTTTCAATAAGCTCGGGGTATTTGCTCTTAATATAGAACATATTATACTCTGCATTATGCTCGCTTGATTCTGTACAGTAATAGCCGAAATTCATTATGTACTCAAGACGAACTTTATTACAATAATCGGGGTCAAGAAGCTTTTCTGCGGCTCTCTTTTTAATTTCGGGATAAAGGTCAACGCCGTTTTTATCTTTAATTTCAAGAAGCCAACCCATATGGTTGATACCTGCAATAAGCTCTTTTCTTGCTTCAAGCTTATCCTCCATACCTAAATCACGGAAAAGGTCACTTGAACAAGTCTGAACGCTGTGGCAAAGGCCAACGGTATTTACGCCCGTATATCTTTGCATATAGCCTGAAAGCATAGCCATAGGATTAGTATAGTTGAGGAAAAGTGCATCAGGGCAAACCTCTTCCATATCTCTTGCGAAATCAGCCATAACCGGAATTGTTCTTAAGGCTCTCATAATACCGCCGATACCGAGAGTATCAGCAATAGTCTGACGAAGACCGTATTTTTTAGGAACTTCAAAATCTATAATAGTGCAAGGGTCATAAAGACCTACCTGAATAGCGTTAACAACGAAGTTGGCACCTCTGAGGGCATCCTTACGGTTTTCAACGCCAAGGTAACACTCTACCTTACCGTAGCCACCCATTGTTTTTTGCATAGCCTCAATGATTGTTTTACTCTGCTCTAAACGCTCACCATCGATATCATAAAGAGCAAAAACGCTATCTCTTAAAACCTCGGAAGCCATACAGTCGCCGATAACGTTTCTTGCGAAAACCGTACTGCCTGCACCCATAAACGTAATTTTCATAATATTACCACCCTACATATTAAATGTATTTTAACAATATAAAGATACCATAAAGGCTCGGAAAAGTCTATTTGGTATTATATAACAACATATTAAGTAATATCTGTTAAATATCTACAAAACAAGGGAAATCAGTCAAAAACGTACATACTGAAAAGAGGTAACTTACCGTCTTTATAGTCATAAGTCATATTGCATTTTTCGGCTAAAGCTTTAACGTAAATACAATAGGCAGACATACAGGAATATCTTTTATCAGGGAAATTACAGGGCCCACCCGATTTCAATGCACAAGGCACACACAGGGTGCAACCGCTTGTGCCAATCATAAAGCCGTTGTGACCGTCTTTTCTAATTTCTTCAATAATTTTAAAGGTATAGCCGTTGTGGGCTTTCTTTGCAGATTTAACCTTTTCAGAATCGGTAATATCAGCTATATCCCAAACAGTTCTTGTTACTAAAGCTTTTTTATGGCTTAGCACTCTTTTTTTCATTTCGTCGGGTGTACCACAATCGGGCGGGCAAGAATAATTGACACCATATTGACCGCACAAGTTTTCCTCACAGTATGGGCGAAATGCAGGATTAAACTCTATTTCAGTTGTATCAATAATTTCAGCATCGTCCACACCGATTTCTTTGCACATTATTTTCATTTCATCAAAATTCATTTTATACACCCTTTGTATCCACATCTTTTTATAAAAGATAGGCTAACGTTTCAACCGCCAGCCTATCCCCTTTAATTCTATTTTAAATTACAAATCCGCCGTTAACGGAAATTACCTGACCGGTTATAAAATCTGCTTTTTCGGAAGCGAGGAAGCTAATCGCATCAGCAACATTCTCGGCAGTGCCTAAAGAATTCAACGGAGTTTCATCCTTTAAAGCAGCTACATCTTCCTCTGAAAAGCTTTTCATCATATCGGTCATTATAACGCCCGGTGACACCGCATTTACGGTTATACCCGAAAGCCCTACCTCTTTTGCAAGAGCCTTTGTAAGACCGATAAGACCCGCTTTTGAGGCTGAATAATGCACCTCCATAGAGGCACCCGTTTCGCCCCACATAGAAGCGACATTGATGATTTTGCCTGATTTTTTATTTATCATAAATTTCAAGGCTTCTCTGCAACAGTAAAACGCACCCGATAAATTAACGTTAATCATTTTCTGCCACGCTTCATCGGTAATATCAGTAAATAGCATCTGCCCTGCTATACCCGCGTTATTAACGAGCACATCAACACCACCGAAGGCTTTTTCAATTTGAGAAAATATTTCCTTTACTTGCTTTGAATCGGAAACGTCTGCTTTAAAAACTTCAACCTCGGTAATAGCTGAAAGCTCGTTTTTAAGAGCTTCTGCTTCATTCTGAGAGCTATTATAATTAATTGCAATTCTATAACCATCTTTTGCAAGAGTACGGCAAATTGCAGAACCGATACCCTTTGCGCCCCCTGTTACGAGGGCAGTTTTTTTATTATTCATCATCGTGATTATGTGCGTGTGGTACTGTTGTTTCAATGCTTACGCCTAAATCCTCTGCAAACTCAGAGGCACCGACCTCGCTAAGGTCCTTCTTTTCGTAGCCTACGGGAGCCATAAATACGCTTGCAGGAAAATCTACAGTTACAACGTCATAATAGAAAACCGAATTATCAGCACCAACAGTTTTAATCAAAAGGCTTTCGTAAACGTAATCCTTTGAGCCGTTTTCGTACTCAATTACCTCATAGGTAACGCCATCTTCATTAGCAGAATATCTGCGAACTTCATTTCTTTGAGAATTCAAGCCTTCACCTGATAAAAAGCTTTGAAGCACTTCATCATCACTGCTATTTTCCTGAACGAGGCTTAAAGGAATTGACATATAACTTTTCTCTGTAACAGAAACTATAAGAATCTCAGCATCATTGGAAATGATACCCATCTCCTGACCATCTACCATTGCTACTGCTGAATACTTTCTGCCGTCTCGAGCAATTTTATACACAGAAACGTTTCCGTTACTGTCAACAATTCGTCCTGAAAAATAATATCTTTGAGATTTTATAATATCAAGCTCTGTAAGCTCTTGCTCGGGAACGGAGGGTGTAGTAGGCTTAGTACCAGAAGCGGTAGTTGACTGAGTAGAAGGCTTATTTGAAGCAGTTGTTTTATCAGTATTTGAGCCGGGCTTATTACCGCTATTTGTTGTTTGGGTATTATTGGGTTGAGTTGTCAAAGCCTGTAATCTGTCGGGAGCAATACCGTTGGGAAGCGTTGTTTCTTCACTGGGCTTTGCAAAGAAATCCTGACCGAATTTCACATCATCCTGAGAGAAGGTTACCTTTTCGGTTGCCACAACCTCACCTGCTTTATCGGTCACCTCAACAACCGTAACGAGTGTGCCGTCGCTTGATATATTGTCGCCCGCTTCACCCGTATCGCTTGTTTTCGGAATATCCACAGTTGTTTCAAAATCTACAAAAGAAAATGCTACAATACCAATAATTATAACTGCTATTGCAATAATAGGAATAATAGGTTTTTTCATTTATGCCTCCGAAAGCTTTTAATAATTATTCAACTAATACTAACACATTAAAGACTCATAAATCAACAAAATCATAAATACAATACGCATTGTTTACAATTTTTTAATTAATGAAACAAAGTTTTCACCTTGAAGACTTACTTTCTTTTACAAGCGCTTTAAGATATTTAAAGGTTTTCTCTTCACCCTCGTTTGAAAGCATTGTTAAAAGCTCCTCTAATAAATCTGAGGTTTTAGGGTGAATTACTCTGCGGTGCTTTGCTTTCAAAAAGTATTCAAGGGGTGACTGGTCGGTATATTTGTCGCCGTTATATATTTTACCTGCGGCAACTCTGTCGCAAAACATTTCTGCAACGTATCTTACCGGCATTTCAACGGGCTCTATAAGCTTTGACTGAGGATTGTAATCAGTCCAATATTCAAAATGATGCTTATTTCTGCCCTTGTGGTGTATCCAGGCTAAAGAATAGCCGAAAAGAGCCCTTTCGTCTTCATTAGGGCTATGCTTACCCGTATAATATTTTGCACCGGGCTTAAACTCAGTCAAAGAGTATTTTGATAAATCGTGCCTTAAGCCCTGCCAAAAGATACCTGCTTTTCGGCAATGCTTTATTACAAGATTCCTATGCTTTGTTATAGTTATAAAATGACCTAATGCTTTTACCATAACCCACCGCTAACTTTAAAAATTTGATTACTTAGTTAATTTGAAAACGTAAAGATGCTCGCAAGCAACGTCTTCAGGTGAACAGATATCTGCTTTAAGAGAAAGCCTACCATCAGCATTTTCGATTAAAACGTCAGCATCTGAGCCTAAAAGAGTAGCTTTGTAATCCTCTGAATATTCAATTTCGGGGAAAACAGTTGCTTTTGAGGGGAATTTTTCAGTGATAGCATAAATATTGCCGTCACGCTGAGTATAGTAAACGCCCTCGGAAGCCTTTTTACAGTAAACCTCGCTTTCGTAAATAGCTTCACCGTTTACTTCGAGCCATTTGCCCATACCTAAAAGACGCTCTTCCATAAGAGGAGGAATTGTACCATCACCATCAGGACCGATATTAAGAAGGAAGTTACCACCCTTTGAAACGAGCGAGCAAAGAGTTGAAAGAAGCTCTTTTACAGTAAGATAGTTTTCACAGCCCTCTTCTTTATTAATACCGAAGGAGCGACCGATACCGCGACATTCCTCAAAGGGTCTGTCAAGCTCAACGTCGTCAATTTTTCTTTCAGTACCTAAATAAACGTCTATAATACCGTATTCGGTAGTAAAGTTACCGCCTTTTCTACCGCGGGTTTCTTTACCCCAACGGTCGTTAGGAACGATAAAATCTTTAACTGATGATTCGTTATAAAGCCACTGTAAAAACTCGGTTGAATGCCACACGGAGCTTTCATGCTCCCATTCACCGTCTGTAAAAAGAGTGTTCGGTTGATATTTCTCAACAAGCTCTTTAAGCATAGGGTGAAGGTGCTCAAGTGCATACTTTTCAGGATCTTCAAGGTAGTAAGGATGCCACCATTCATAAACAGAATGATAAACCCCGAAACGAACACCCGTACCCTCCATAGCGTTTTTAAGCTCCATAAGGAAATCTCGCTTGGGAGCACATTCCATTGAGTTAAGACCGGGAGCGTATTTTGTTTCATAAAGGCAATAGCCGTCGTGATGCTTTGAAACGAAGTTTATGTATTTAGCGCCTGAACGCTTGAAAAGGTCTGCCCATTTTTCAGCATCGAAACGGTGACCCGTAAACTCATTAACAAAATCATAATAAGGCTTTGAATTATAATGCTCTTTATGGAATGCCTTGTACATTTCCTGTGCGGGAGTCTGAGGCTCTTCCATATTGCAAGAATAACCGTACCATTCAGCATAATCCTTTATAGGAGCATATGCCGGGATGCTATAAAGCCCCCAATGGATAAAGATACCAAATTTTGCTTTACCGAACCATTCAGGTACTTTTCTTGAATTTAATGATTCCCAACTATTTTCATACATCATAGTAATTACCTCTTCTTATATATTTCCAAGCCGAAATGAGCTGTTGTTTCAAGGCTATCGAGCTTTAAAAGACGTTCTGCTTCGGCTTTCCCCGTTTTATAATAATACGGCGTCATTCTGAAAAGATTCAATATATCATCTTTATCAGCTACGTTGATTTTATATTCAAGCTCATTAAAAGACACTAACTCAAAAAGCTCATCATTTCGCTTTTCGGGTTTGTTTTTATACGGCTCATCATATAAAGCACATTTCAAATCCCATAAATGATTTTCCAAGGGTACGGCTTTTATAAGAAGCCCGTCAGATTTTAAAACTCTGTAAAAATCCTCGTAAGCAGACGGTGCAAATATATTTATAATGCAATCGGCACTTTCGTTTTTAAAAGGTAAGGAAAATGCACTTGCAACCGAAAACTCCGCATTTTTTATTGCTTTTGAAGCATATCTTAAAGCATCCTTAGAAATATCTATACCGAAAAGCTTGCCTTCAAAGCTATTTCTCAAGGCATCGGTATAATAACCTTCACCGCAACCCACATCTATAACTACGCTATTACTTTTAACATTGGCTTTAACACAGTCGCACAAGGCATCGCAAAGACTTTTATAATAGCCTTTATTTAAAAAATCACGACGGGAACGAACCATTAATTTATCGTCACCGTGACGCTTGAGAGATGACTGTTGCGACATTAAAAGATTTACGTAACCATCCTTTGAAACATCAAAGCTATGATTATTTTCACAGGTGTAGGCTTTACCGTCGGAATGTAAATCGCCCTTGCAAACGGGGCACATAAAGCACGACATAATTTACCTCAATTACGAATTAAAGGCTGCCTCAAGGCAGCCGATAATATTATTCTTCTATAAGTAATTTTTTAAGCTCGCTCATAAAGGTATTGATATCCTTAAACTGACGGTAAACGGAAGCAAATCTAACATAAGCAACCTCGTCAATTTCTTTTAATTTATCCATAACGAGCTCACCGATTTTAACAGATGTAACCTCTCTGTCGAGTGAATTCTGAATTTCTGCTTCGATATCGTCAATAGCTCTCTCGATAACATCAACAGAAACAGGGCGTTTTTCACACGCTCTCATCATACCGTTGAAAAGCTTATCTCTATCGAAAACCTCACGTGATTTATCTTTTTTAACAACAACAATCGGCACGCTTTCGATAATCTCATAGGTTGTAAAACGCTTACCGCAGCTCATACACTCTCTTCTACGGCGTATACGCTCACCCTCATCAGTAGGTCTTGAATCTATAACCTTACTTTCTTCAAAACTGCAAAAAGGACATTTCATAAAAAGCACACCCCTGTCAATTTATAAAAACATAATAATATGCTCGTATTATACCAAATACAGTATATTAATGCAAGAGGTTTCACAAGATTTTGAGATAGGTAGAAATGAATTTTATATTAACGCTCCCCTTTATTTTCCATTGAATAATTCTCTGAAATTTATTATCATTATTACGGTGATTATATGAATAAAAAAATAAAAAGCTTAAACACCTTTTACAAGCAGCTTGGCGGTAAAACACAGTTAATTATAAAAGCGTCAATAATTTTATATTCGTCTCTATTATCCATTGTCTTATTCTCTCATTTTGCAATAGGCTTACCTCAGCAATATGATTTACTTCTTCTTTCAGATGACTTGATAAACGCCTCAAAAAGCATTGCTTTCATCGGTCTTTTAGGTACGATAATATTTCATAATATAGAAAAAGGTATGGCAGAAAAATAATCTGCCATACCTTTTTTCTTTATTGGGTTTATTTCATTTTCAAACTCGAAACGATGTTAATTACATCTTCCTGATTTTCAAAGCCTCTGAACACTAACGAACACTTATTATCAACGTTATCCTTTGCCTGAATTTCAAAGCAATACATCGTTTCATTTTCTCTCACAAGCTTATAGCCTATGCAGTAATAGTCAAGATTCTTAATAACGATATTACCCGAAGCGACGGGAAAGCTCATATTAGCAACGCTATAGTACAAAATCGCTTTACTGTACTCCTCAACACTGCAGAAAAATGATGGCTTAGGTGGCTCGGTTTCTAAAACGTATTCAAACAAAGACATATCGTAGCCGGGTGAGAAATCAGCATCATAGCCCATATATTTCATTCCCAAAATAACAAACGGTCTTGCAAGAGGGAAAATATAGCCACTAAGATAGTTATTCATACTGTCTTTTGCAACGTATTCGGGTTCAACTAAAATTATTGTTTTGTTATCGCTTAAGTTAAATCTTATATTATCAACGGCGTATTCGCCTTCGCCCTCAGTTACTTTTAAGGTGTATTCTTCACCAACGAAAAGCGAAACCTCGCTATCCTCATAATCCGATTTATTAACAGCTTTACCCTTTATAATTTCAGTTTCGTTAGTAAAGCCACCATCCATATCTGAATACGAGTTATACTCGGTAATAGCGTTATTGAGAATAACACGATAAATGGTTACGGTGCTTATTAAAAGAGCAACTATCAATGCAAGTGCAACAGATTCGATAATCACTTTTTTCTTACCTTTTTTTATACGCTTCCCTGCATTTTTAACGGCTTTTTTTACATCGGCTTCAACTATAGGAATTTCGGGGCATTCTCTTAATTTCCTTAATTCCTCCCTACAGTTATTACACTCTTTTAAATGCTCTTCAACACATTCGCAAGACTTTTTACTGCATATTGAATCTATGTAAAGGGGTAACAAATCTTTTGTTATATCACAATCAAATCTACTCATTTTTTTCACCTAGCTTTTCAAAAATTTTCATTCTTGCTCTATGATACGTAACTCTTGCCCAGCTTTCAGTTTTCCCGAAAACCTCTGCGATAACGGTAAACGATACCTCACCTAAAGCCTTCATATAAAAAACCTCTTTATACGGTGACGGCAGGGTTGTTGAAATCTCAAGAATTTTCTGTGCAGTTTCCTTATCCTCTGTTTTTTCTAAAGCATTGTCATATGAGGAAAGGAAGCTATAGTCATCAATGTTTTCCGTTTTCTTTCTTCTTTTTAAAGAAACGAATTCATTATGAGCTATTCTGCACAACCACGTTTCTATTCGGCAATTATTTTTAAATTTATCAATATTTTTAAACGCTTTATAAAAGGTTTCTTGAGTGATATCCTCGGCAAGAGCCTCATCAAAGCAAAGAGAAACGGCATAGCTCTTTACATATTTATAGTATTTTTCAAATACTAACTCTAAATCTTCCATACCATCCCCCTTTTCGTTTTTTGAACGTTCATATATTAGACGAAGTTGTTTTAGTTTTGTTACAAATTTCTACAGTTAATTTTAAACAAATAAAAAAGAAAGAGCAATAGGAAATGCTCTTTCAGGTAAGATTTAAATTATATTGTATTTATTTGGCATTTTCCTTGGCGGTGTTGATGGAGGAAATGAGCATACTACGTATAACCCCACAATCGTGCAAAATACCTTTTGTCATTTCGCTAGAAATAATATCAGCTCTCATAGCAACTTCAATCCAATATTCCGTTTCATAACATTCCTTTAGAGAAATCTGTTACACATATGAAATCATACCCATCGTTTCAACCCGACACAGTCGGATTTCATCACAAAGTCATTTCATCCCACAAAGTGGGATTTATTCCGTCTAAACGACGGATTTAATTGAAAAAACCTCGTTCTTTAGAACGAGGTTTTTTCTGGTGAGTTATCGGAGATTCGAACTCCGGACACCCTGCTTAAAAGGCAGGTGCTCTGCCTACTGAGCTAATAACTCATATATAAACCCTGAAAACAGGGTTATTTTTTATTTAACGAATGCAAAAACAACAGTTGCTACAAGAGCGATTACGAAGAAAACTGTTGCAATAATCTTTGTGATTTTTGCAAGCTTGGCATCCAATGTTCTGCCTTTGTTCTTGTCGAAGAAACTGTCAGAGCCGCCTGCGATAGCACCGGAAAGACCTTGCTGCTGACTTTTCTGAAGCATAACCGTTACAATAATTATTAAAGATGAAACAAAAAGAACGGCACCGATAAGGTAATGATACCACATAAGATCCATAGGTGGCTCTCCTTTCATACGAACTACGTCTTGTTCACAACGCCCGACTATATTAACACACTATTTTAAAAAAAGCAAGTCTTTTTTTTAATTTTTTTAAAATTTTTTCACAAAGTGTATTTATATATTTTTTTCGGACATATTATTATCAGTGAACACGAAATTTACGCGTTTGTATTGTTAAAAAAATCCGTGTTAAACGCTGATATTTTTTAAACAATTTTCTGTTCACTCTCCCCGCTTTTCAGCGGGGAGTTTTACTTTATTTATCTGAATATGATTCAAAAACTCGCTACTTATTACAATTATTCTAAAGTAAGCTGTTCCGCTGTGTCATCCGCACTCAAAACCGCACCAGTTGCAGGCAAGGTTTTTGTTCTGTAGCGATGGGGCTTTGCAAACTCTCCATCTTTGTATAAATGCATGCTCTGTAATTTATTATACTTTTTAAGCGTCATTACGTTTACACCCGCAGTATCCTTAGCAGCCTTTGCAGATATCGCACCGGTATTTACAAGAAGATTTCTTCCTGCAGTTGAAGTAAGAACAATTTCTGTATCCTCAGGTATATAGAGCATTGAAACTATAGGTGATTTATCAGAATATGCTTTAATAAGCTTTTTACGGTTTGTTTTAGTAGCATAGCCCGACATTGTAACCTTTGCTACCTTACCGTTTTCGAAGAAGAATAGCATATAACCTTTATAATCAGACGTTACCGCCATGTATAACGGCTTTTCATCCTTATCAAACTCAAGCCTTGATGGTACGAAATCACCTAAAACGCTTGCCTTACTATCCTCAAAATCAGATGCCTTCGCTTTATAAACCTGACACTGGTCGGTAAAGAAAAGAAGCTCTACACTGTTTTTAGAGTTAATGCTTGCAACAAGCTCATCGTTTTCTTTAAGCTTTTGTTCACCACCCATACGAAGTGACAAGGGTGTAATCTTTTTGAAATAGCCGTCACGGGTAAAGAAGAGGTTAACCTCATAATCGGGAATTTCTTCAACGATTTCTTCTTCGGTATCGGCATCGTATATGATTTCACTTTTTCTGTCCTTACCGTATTTCTGAGAAACCTTTGTAAGCTCTTCAACGATAATCTTTTTAACTCTTGCTTTGCTTGCAAGAATATCTTCCATATCCTCAATATTCTTTTTAAGGTCGTCAATATCGGAAAGACGTTTTAAAATGTATTCTCTATTAAGGTGACGAAGCTTTATTTCAGCAACATATTCTGCCTGAATTTCGTCAATACCGAAGCCAATCATAAGGTTTGGAACAACCTCTGACTCTTCTTCAGTTTCACGAACAATTTTTATTGCCTTATCAATATCAAGAAGAATCTTCTTGAGACCTAAAAGAAGATGAAGCTTTTCTTTTGATTTTGTTAAATCATAAAAAACTCTTCTCTTGATACATTCTGTACGGAAAGCTATCCATTCTTCAAGAATTTCACCAACGCCCATAACTCTCGGTACACCCGCAACAAGAACGTTGAAGTTAGCACTGAAGGAATCCTCAAGAGGAGTCATTTTATAAAGGCGTTTCATAAGCTTATCAGCATCTGTACCGCGTTTAAGGTCGATAGTAATTTTAAGACCTGACTTATCTGTTTCGTCACGGATATCGCTGATTTCCTTTAAAGAGCCTGCCTTAACCTTTTCTATTATTCTTTCAATAATAGCTTCACAAGTGGTTGTAGGCGGAATTTCTGTAATATCAATACAGTTACTTGATTTATCGTAAGCATATTTTGCCCTGATTTTAACAGAGCCTCTACCAGTATTGTAAATCTCTTCAAGACCTTGTCTATCGTAAACGATAAGACCGCCACCAATAAAATCAGGTGCCTTGAGTGTTTCAAAGATATCATAATCAGGATTTTTAATAAGACCGATTGTTGTATCACAAAGCTCTCTTAAGTTAAAGGAGCAAATATTACTTGCCATACCAACGGCGATACCGCTATTCATATTAACAAGAATACTCGGGAAGGTAACGGGCAGAAGAGTCGGCTCCTTCATTGTACTGTCGTAGTTATCAACGAAATCAACGGTATCCTTATCAATATCAGAGAAAAGCTCTGTGCAGATACCCTCAAGCTTTGCTTCGGTATAACGGGAAGCCGCATACACCATATTTTTAGAATAAGCCTTACCAAAGTTACCCTTACTATCAACATAAGGGTGTAAAAGAGTTTCGTTGCCCCTTGAAAGACGTACCATCGTTTCGTAAATTGCTGCATCACCGTGAGGGTTAAGCTGCATTGTTCTACCAACAATATTAGCAGACTTAATTCGACCGCCGTTAATAAGCCCCATTTTATACATTGTATAAAGAAGCTTACGGTGAGATGGCTTGAAGCCGTCAATTTCAGGGATAGCTCGCGAAACAATAACACTCATAGCGTAAGGCATAAAGTTAGTTTCAAGAGTGCTTGTAATCTGTTGGGTAACAACCTCACCTGCGCCGATAATATTAGCTTTAACGGTTTCTTCAGCTACGGGAGTATTTTCTTTTTTCTTTCTTGCCATTTCAACCTACCCCCTCTTATGAAATATCTGCAAGGTCAATATAAAGATGACCGTTTTCGGCAATAAAATCTTTTCTATCCTGAAGATTATCGCCTAAGAATAATTCGAATTTTTCTGCTATAAGCTCTTCAACGTTATCAGGCTCAACCTTGATAAGACGACGGGTTTTAGGATTCATAGTTGTAAGCCACATCATATCCGCATCGTTTTCACCAAGTCCCTTTGAACGTTGGATTGTATATTTCGCATTACCGATTTCCTCGAGTGCTGCCGCCTTTTCCTTTTCAGTATAGGCAAACCACGTTTCACCCTTTGAGGTTATCTCATAAAGCGGTGATTCTGCAATAAAGACCTTACCCTCGTTAATAAGAGTGGGCATTAATCGGTAAATCATTGTAAGAATAAGAGTTCTTATATGGAAGCCGTCAACGTCGGCATCGGTACAGATGATAACCTTACTCCAACGAAGGTTTTCAAGATTGAACAACGAAAGCTCTTTGTTTGCCTTTGAGGAAACCTCAACACCGCAGCCGAGAACTTTTATAAGGTCAACGATAATATCACTCTTAAAAATTCTGTTATAGTCACATTTCAAGCAGTTAAGAATCTTACCTCTTACGGGAATAACCGCCTGGAAGGATGAATCTCTCGCCTGCTTACAAGCACCTAAAGCCGAGTCGCCCTCAACTATAAAGATTTCACGCTCGTTTTTATCCTTACTACGACAATCAACGAATTTTTCAACTCTGCTTGTCATATCATTAGATGAGGTAAGAGTCTTTTTAAGATTAAGACGTGTGCTTTCAGCCTTAACTCTTGAACGCATATTTATAAGCACCTGCTCGCAGAGCTTATCCGCATCAAGCTTGTTTTCAATAAAATAAACCTCAAGCTGATGCTTAATAAATTCTGTAAGTGCTTCTTGAATAAACTTATTTGTTATAGCCTTCTTCGTCTGGTTTTCGTAAGAGGTCTGAGTTGAAAATGACGAAATAACGAGAACAAGACAGTCTTCAATATCCTGAAAACTGATTTTCGGGTCTGTTTTAAGATATTTGCTGTTTTGCTTTAAATATGCATCAATCTGTGAAACAAAAGCGCTTCTTGCAGCCTTTTCGGGAGCACCGCCATACTCAAGAAAGCTTGAGTTATGGTAATACTCTTTTAACTGCTTTTTATTTGAAAAACAGAGTGCGATATTCATCTTTACCTTGTAATCATCTTTATCGGCTCTGTCACGACCTTTTCTTTCAGCCTGCCAGAATTGAACGGTTGTTAAGCCATCGTCGCCGATAAATTCGTTCACATAGTCAACTATACCGTTTTCGTATACGTATTCGAAGGTTTCGAATTTTGTTTCGGTCAGCTGATTTTTAAGAATGAATTTAATACCGGGGTTGACAACAGACTGCCTTTTAAGAACCTCTTGATAATACTCAAGAGGAACGTCAATATCGGTAAAAACCTCAATATCAGGACGCCACTTGATACGGGTACCCGTATCTTTTTTATCGTATGGTGTTTTCTTCATTTCACCATCAATATTACCTGCTTTGAATTTTAATTCATAACAAAATCCGCCTGTATGAACCTCTGCCTCCATATATTCTGATGAATACTGAGTAGCACAAAGACCAAGACCGTTAAGACCGAGAGAAAACTCATAGTTTCCTCCGTTATTTGTATCGTACTTACCGCCTGCATACAAATCGCAGAATACAAGCTCCCAGTTATAGCATTTTTCGTTATTGTTATAGTCAACGGGAAGACCACGACCAAAGTCCTGAACCTCTATAGATTTATCAAGAAAACGAGTTATTACGATTTTCTTACCATAACCCTCTCTTGCTTCGTCGATAGAGTTTGAGATAATTTCAAAAATTGAATGCTCACAGCCGTCAAGACCATCTGAGCCAAATATAACGGCAGGACGCTTACGAACTCTGTCGGCGCCCTCAAGCTTTTTGATACTATCATTACCGTATTCTTTAGGTGTTTTAGTTTTAGCCATTAAATAACCTATCCTTTCGGAAATTAAAAAAATACAATTTTTGGGTATTTTATCTTATATATTATACAATATCTAGTGATTTAGTCAAGTTTTTATTTTCTAAAAATTTTCTAAAAACGGTTTAAAGGGTGATTAAAAGTACTATGATGAATTATATTTTACCCATAATGATAGTTTTCTCATTTTTTTGTGCGATTGCAACGGGAAACATCAGCAATTTATCATCCTCGGTAATCGACGGCGGAACAGATGCAATAACGCTCGGTATAAAGCTTATGGGGGTAATCTGCTTATGGAATGGTCTTTGCAGCGTTGCTGAAAAAAGCGGATTGACTGAAAAGCTGTGCAAGCTACTCAACCCGTTTTTAAAGCTTGTTTTTCCGAAGCTAAAGGATACTGAAGCAAAAAAATATATAGCTATGAACATTACCGCCAACTTTCTCGGCTTAGGAAATGCAGCAACCCCTTTAGGCTTAGAGGCAATGAAGCGTCTACAAGCGTTAAACAAAGCACCTGACACTGCAACAGATGAAATGATTAAATTCGTAGTAATAAATACTGCAGCAATTCACCTTGTACCTACGACCGTTGCCTTATTAAGAAAAGAATACGGAAGTCAATCTCCTACCGATACGCTTATACCTGCATTGATACTTTCCTTTATTGCTCTTTCGGTGGGTCTCATTATAACTAATTTATTAAAAGGCGTAAAAAGGAGTAATAAATGAAAGATTTAAGTGATTACATACTTCCTACGATAGTTGTCTTAATCGTGATATACGGGGCGTTTAAGGGTGTTGACGTTTTCAACGTATTTATAGACGGTGCCAAAAGCGGTTTTAAAACTGTTTTTAATATTATTCCGTCGTTAATAGCCCTACTGTTATCAATAAATATGTTAAAAGCGTCAGGTGGGCTTGACGTGCTTTTATCCTTACTTTCGCCTATCGGGGATTTTCTGGGTATTCCAAGAGATATAATTCCCCTTACAATTTTGTCACCGATTTCGGGAAGTGGCTCTTTAGGTGTTTTCGAGAGTATCTTAAAAGAGTTTGGTCCTGATAGCTTTATCGGAAGGTGTGCCTCAGTTATGATGGGCTCCACCGAAACAACCTTTTACACTCTTGCCCTTTATTATGGCTCAATCGGTGTAAAAAAAACACGACACACAGTGCCAAGTGCATTGTGTGCCGATTTTACAAGCTTTATTCTTTCACCAAAATTTGTGAAAATATTTTTCAGATAATCAATAAAACAAACCTCGGTAAGCAGGGTCTGAATACATTGAATATGCGTCACCGTCTTTTCCGACTATTACGTGGTCAGCCAATGAAAAGCCTAATTTACGAAGCATAACTGAAACGTTTCTTGTGGCATCAATATCAGCTGCTGACGGCTCTGCTGCACCTTCAGGATGGTTATGAGCTATTACCGCTAAAGGAGACTGTGAATCAAGAACAATTTGAACAACCTTTGCAATATCGATAGTTGCAGCAGTTTCAGTGCCATCGCTTATAAGACTATACTTCTTTAAACGCCACGAAGAATCGAAGCAATAAAGAATTACCTTTTCAACAGTAGCTCCGCGAAGCATATCACTGCAATTTTCTTTTAAAACGTTTACATCCTTATATCGTATCTTTTTTGAAGGCTCCTTCGTTTGCATTCGTGAAAATATTTCACCAATTGTAGTAAGCATAAGGGCGGTGTTATCACCTACACCATTAACCCTTTTCAAACGGTAATGAGATGCCTTAAAAATATCCTCGAGAGAATTAAATTCATTCAGCAAATTATGAGCCGTTTCGTTTGTATCTACTCTCGGTATAGAATAAAACAGCAAAAGCTCGAGGAGTTGGTGCTCCTCGAGATGCGAAAATCCATGCTTTGCAACGTTTTCTTTAACGCGTTTTCTATGCTCTTTATGAATGTTTTTGCTATCCACTATTTATTCCTACCGAAAAAGAAATATATCTTTAATTATAAAGCTGCGGCTGCGTTTTTGAGAGTTTCAGCCATATCAGTTTTCTCCCACTGAACGTCAAGGTCGATTCTACCCATATGACCGTAAGCTGCAAGAGCTCTGTACTGAGGCTTTCTTAACTGAAGCTTTTCAATAATAGCCGCAGGACGAAGGTCGAAATATTTGTTTACAAGCTCTTCAAGAGTTGCGTCTGAAAGCTTACCTGTGCCGAATGTATCAACACGTACAGAAAGAGGACGTGCAACACCGATAGCGTATGCAAGCTGTAATTCACATTTATCAGCAAGACCTGCAGCAACGATGTTTTTAGCAACGTATCTTGCAGCATAAGCTGCACTTCTGTCAACCTTTGTGGGGTCTTTACCTGAGAAAGCACCGCCACCGTGACGGGAGTAACCGCCGTATGTATCAACGATAATCTTTCTACCTGTAAGACCGCTATCGCCTACGGGACCGCCAATAACAAAGTTGCCTGTGGGGTTAACGTAAAGCTTTGTATTTTCATCAAGATATTTCTCGGGAATTATTGGCTTAATAACGTGCTCAATAATATCCTTACGAAGAATTTCGATATCAATGGGGTCATGCTGAGAAGAAACAACAACTGCCTCAACTCTTACGGGCTTATCATCGTCATATTCAATGGTAACCTGACTTTTACCGTCGGGACGAAGATACTTAAGAGTGCCGTTTTTTCTTACCTCTGTAAGACGTAAAGAAAGCTTGTGAGCAAGTGAAATGGGAAGAGGCATAAGCTCTTCAGTATCGTTGCAAGCAAAACCAAACATCATACCCTGGTCGCCTGCACCGTGAAGGTTATAAGCATCCTCCTGACCGTCTTTAAGCTCAAAGGACTCATCAACACCCATTGCGATATCGGTTGACTGCTTATCAAGTGTGGTAAAAACTGCACAAGAATTGCCGTCGAAGCCGTATTCAGCGTTATCAAAGCCTATATCGCAAACAACCTTACGAACGATTGAGGGAATATCAACCTGAGCCTTTGTTGTAATTTCACCCATTACCATAACCATACCTGTTGTACAAGCAGTTTCGCAAGCAACACGTGACATAGGGTCCTGCTCAAGCATAGCATCAAGCACAGCATCGGAAACCTGGTCGCAAACCTTGTCGGGATGACCTTCAGTTACTGATTCTGATGTAAAATATCTTTTAGACATAATAAAATCCTCCAAAACAGAGATATACTAATTAACCTAATTATAATACAATACAAAAACCTGCTTGTCAAGTTGTGTCGATGGTTTTAACAAAAGCTTAACACAACGTATTCATTGTATTTCATATTTGCAATTTGTATTGGTTTATGATAGAATAACCAAAAATAACTTAGGGACAACTATTTATGAAAACAATTAAAATTAATTTCTGTGGCTTTTGGAACAGCTTCAATAAAGAAAAGAATTTTTTCACTAAAATTCTTTCAAAACACTTCGTTGTTGAAATATCTGAGACACCTGATTTTGTAATCTGTTCAAATAGAGGCAAGCCCTTTGAATATGTACAATATGATTGCGTTCGATTAATTGTTATGGGCGAAAACATTTCTCCTGATTTTACAATTTTCGATTACTGTATAGGCTTTGATTATTTAACGTTTGGTGATAGATATTTCCGTTTACCATACGCATTTTATAATGATAGTGCACGCCCTTGGGCACCTTCAGCATTATCCGAAAGCGATGCAACTAAAATTTTAAATGAAAAAAAGCATTTCTGTAATTTTATATACAGACATCCTTCTTCTCATGGCATGCGTGAAAGATTCTTTACAACCTTGAACGAATACAAGCCCGTTGTTTCTGCAGGTAGTCAGTTTAATAACACCGGTAGCAAAAACGGCTGTTCTTGGGCAGAAAAATACGAATACGTAAAAGCATCAAAATTCACTATTGCTTGTGACAGTATTGAATACGACGGTTTTGTTACAGAAAAAATCGTACAAGCATTTGACTGCCACTCTATCCCCATATATTTCGGCAACAAACGTATTGACGACGAATTTAATACTAAGGCTTTTATATGGTGCAAAAATGAAGAAGAATTTGACACCACTATTGAAAGAATTAAATTCATAGACTCAAACGATGACGAGTATATAAAAATGCTTTGTGAAAATCCGTTGAAGGATCCTGACAGTGTAAAGGCTTGCTACGAGGAATTAGAAAAATTTCTTGTCAACATATTTTCACAAGAACCGAAAAATGCCTATAGGCGTGTTAAATACTTCGCCGCTGACGATTATGAAAGGCATTTGAAAAACTATTACAGAATATATAGCAAAACACCTGATTTTGTGCACAAGTTTTTAGATAAGATAAAAAAATAAAAATGAGGCTATGTTAGTTTTTTCTAACATAGCCTTTATCTATTTATCAAGACCTACACTTAAAGAGAGCGCATTATTTATTCTGCTCATATCGTTCTCGGGAAGATTACCCATTTTTTCTCTTAAACGTTGCTTGTCAAGGGTTCTTATTTGCTCGAGCAAAACTACAGAATCCTTTGAAAGACCACAAACAGCGGCATCAACGCTTATATGAGTAGGTAGCTTCGTTTTAAACTGTTGGCTTGTAATAGCCGCCGCAATTACCGTAGGGCTGTATTTATTTCCCACGTCGTTTTGAACAATAAGTACAGGCCTTACCCCACCTTGCTCCGAGCCGATTACGGGGCTTAGGTCAGCATAGTATATATCTCCTCTTTTGATATTCAATTTATCACTCTCCGATACGATTTTTATAACTCTTCGTAACTTTATTTTTGCCCGTAGTTATAAAAATAATCATATCAACGAAAAAATTAGTGAAATTTTTCCGTCTGTTACAATATATTCAAAAAAGAGGATTTTGTCCAACAAAAAAAGACTGCCGCAATCACTGAATTGCAGCAGTCCGATAAAACATTTTAATATGCTTCTCCATCGAGAATCTGATAATTAACACCGTTTCGAGTAGCAGCTGCTTCAGCCTCTGAGCCTGAATAGCATCTGACTGTCAGCTGACCTGCAGGAATACCGGCAAAGGGCTGGTCACCTATAAACGTAACACTTTTTGGGATTACAATCGTTTTAAGAGATTTACAATGTGTAAAATTAAATCCTTCAAGTCTTTCTGTTCCGCTTTTAATTTCAAGCTTTTCGAGAGAAGTGCAGTAACTAAATGCCTCTGCACCGATGCTCTTAGCTGCCGGAAGGTCTATTGTAACAAGGTCTTCACAGTTTTTAAATGCTCTCGCACCAACGGTGATGCTATAAGGCACGCCTGTAAAATCAACCATAGCAAGATTCTTACAATCCATAAACGCTTCGTTACCGATTGAGGTAATATTTTCACCTATATACACACCGGTAAGTGCTGTATTGCCTTTAAAGCAACCGTCAGCAATTGCAGTAACCTTGTATCCGGCAATTCTTTCGGGAATAGGTACAACACCACCTGCACCAAGATATTTTGTTACCGTTACTGTGTTAGTATTTGTGTTTACAGTATACTTAAAAGACAAGGCTTCAACGTTTGCGGGGTTTGTTGTAGAAACGGGAGCAAGGGTTTCAACATCCTGAACTGAAGGGTTAACGGTAGGCCCTGTAGGGTCCTGTCCGTTAACATAAACAACGACTATTGTTGTAAGAATATTGCCGGATGCATCAGATACTGAACTTGTATCACTTTCGTTGCTTGTATCGGTAGCGGTAGCAAGGTCGCTTGCCATCTGATTTAAATCTACCCAAGACTCTGTATTAGGCTGAGTTGTTGAAGGCTGAGTAGTAGGCTGAAGGGAGTAAAGCGGTGCCGTCGACTCCTCGGGTTTAAGACCGCCGCCTGAAATAAGACTATATGTAAGCACAGCCGCCGCTATGATAATCGCGGCACCTAAGCCGAAAATAATTTTAGTAGTATTTTTCATAATATACCTCACAGGTTATTTCAATCACAGTCATTATACTATACAAAAACTAAAAAGTACATAGCATTTTTTAACTAAAATGTTAATTTTTTAAATTCTCACGTTTTATGATTGCTTTTTCTTACAAAAATTAATGTTTTTCAATATTATTTTTTGTTGTATTTTTATTTATAATATGTTAAGATAAATCCAGCATAAAAAAAGCGAGGTTTTATTATGAAAAAATCCTGGTACAAAGAAATGGTGGTTTATCAAGTATGGCCCCGTTCCTTCTGCGACGGTAACGGCGACGGTATCGGCGACCTTGAAGGTATTTACTCAAAGCTTGATTACATAAAAAGCATCGGTGTAGACGCAATCTGGTTTTCACCTCTTTTTAAATCACCTAACGCAGACTATGGTTATGATATTGCCGACTATATGGATATCAACCCCGAGTACGGCGATATGGACGCCTTCAAAAAGGTGCTCGCAGGTTGTCACGAACGCGGAATAAGAGTGTTTATGGACCTTGTTGTTAACCACACCTCAACTGAGCACAAGTGGTTTAAAGAGGCTTGCAAGAGCGTTGATAACCCCTACCACGATTACTATATCTGGCGTAAGGGTAAAGGCAAAAACGGTAAGAAGCCACCTAACAACTGGCTTTCAACCTTTGAGGGCGGTGCCTGGGAATACGTTGAATCTGTTGACGAATATTATCTTCACGTATTTACAAAGGGTCAGCCCGACTTAAATATGGATAACCCCAAGGTTCGTGAAGAAGTTAAGAATATTATGAAATTCTGGCTTGATATGGGCGTTGACGGCTTCCGCGAAGACGTTATCACCTATATTTCCAAAAGAGAAGGTCTTCCTAATGCTATTCCGATTCCCGTTGCGGCAGGTATGGAGCATTACAACTGCGGTCCTCATCTTTACGAATATCTTAAAGAATTCCACGATGACGTTCTTTCAAAATACGATTGCTTTACAGTTGGTGAGGGTCCCCTTATCACACCCGAAAAGGTTCTTCGTTTTGTTACAGAGGATGACACTCAGGTTCTTAAAACAATGTTCAGCTTCGACCACCTTGAAGCAGACTGCTTTATGACCGACTGGATTAAAACTCCCTTCAACCTTAAGAAAATGAAAAAATGCTACCAGAAATGGTACGATGCTATGAACGGCAAGGGCTGGCATACTCTTTACCTTGAAAACCACGACCATCCCCGTATAGTTGACCGTTACGGCAGCCTTAAATACAGAGTTGAAAGTGCAAAGATGCTTGCAACAATGTGTTATCTTCAGAGAGGTACTGTTTTCATTTATCAGGGTCAGGAAATCGGTATGACAAACATTGAGCTCAAATCAATTGACGAGTTCAAGGATATGATTACCTTTAACAACCAGATCTTATTCAAGAAGCTTCATATAAGCGACGAGAAATTTATTAAAATGGCAAACAGAGGCTCACGTGAAAACTCACGTACACCCGTTCAATGGAACGATGGTCCTTATGCCGGCTTCTCAACTGTAGAGCCTTGGTTTAACCTTAACCCCAATTATAAAGAAATCAACGTTGCGGCTGCTGAAGCAGACGAAAACTCTATTCTCAACTACTACCGCAAGCTTCTTAAATTCCGTAAGGAAAACGAGGTTGCTATTTACGGTGATTTCAAGCAGTATTACAAAAACAGCAAAGAGCTTTTTGTTTACGAAAGAAATCTTGACGGCGTTAAGCTTCTCGTTGTTGCTTCATTCACAGAAAATGCAGTAGATTTCAAGGCACCTGATGGCATTGACCTTTCAAAGGGCGAGCTTGTGCTTACAAACTACAATGATGCAGCACTCAACGGAAACGGCTTTAAAACAAAGCCCTACGAAACGAGAGTTTATCTTTTCAAATAATTTGATTTTAACAACACCCCGATTCTCTGAACAGAGAGTCGGGTTGTATTTTCTATTATTCCATTTCATTATTTGCTTTTAGGCTTTGCGATAAGCGACATTACAAAACCGCTTAACAAAGCTGCGGTAATGCCGCCCGCACCAGAAGTAAGAGGTCCCGTTATTATACCCATAGCCCCATCGGTATCAATAATTTCTTTAGTACCCTTCACAAGAGCTGCACCGAACCCTAAAAGAGGCACCGTTGCACCGCACTCAGCAAATTTTTCCAATGGCTCAAACAAACCTATTGCTCCAAGAAAAACACCTGCTACAACGTATAAAACAAGTATTCTTCCTGCGGTAAGCTTTGTTTTATCAAGAAGTATCTGACCTATAACACAAATAAGACCGCCGACAACAAATGCTTTTATAAAAACCATAATAAAACCTACCTTTGACAATTTCGGTTTTATTATTTGTAAAAATTTCAAAAATATAAAAAAATAAAGCCACCAAAAATGGTGGCTTTAAAGCTTTGATTTATAAATTATTCAGTAACAGTTTCGCTGATGAAATCTTCATCAAGGCAAGAGCATGAAACGTAATTATCTTCATCATAGCCCTTAGGTTCATTTTTTGCTTTAATCTTTTCTATAACTACGTAAATTGCTGCTGCAGCAGCTGCAATCGCTGCGATGATACCGATTATTTTTAAAACTTTTTTCATTGGGTTTATCCTCCTTGAAAAATTCATCATATTTTATTGATTTAATTATACCATAGCAGTTACAAATGTCAAGTAAACAAAATGTTAAATTTTGCATCTTTTGATTATCGCCATTTTATAGGGCAATAATTATATTGTAATCACAACGGCACGAAAAAGCTTACATAACAGTTAAAGGAGTGCCGAGATGTTTTATAATAAGGTTGAAATATGCGGAATTGATACTACAACGTTAAAAACAATCCCCGAAAAAGAAAAAGCAGAGCTTTTAGAAAAGGCTCAAAAGGGCGATAAAATCGCAAGAGAAAAGCTTGTAATGGGTAATTTGAGGCTTGTTTTAAGCGTAATTCAAAGGTTTTCAAATCGCGGTGAAAATCTTGACGACCTTTTTCAGATTGGTTGCATAGGTCTTATGAAGGCAATCGACAATTTTGATACAAGCCACGAGGTAAAATTTTCCACTTATGCAGTGCCGATGATTATCGGTGAAGTTAGAAGGCATTTACGAGATAACAACCCAGTAAGAGTAAGCCGTTCTATGAGGGATACCGCCTATCACGCTATGCAGGCAAGAGAAAAGCTGAGCAACGAAATGAACAGAGAGCCTACAATAGAGGAAATCGCAAAGGAATTAGGAAAAGAAAAAAGCGAGGTTGTGGTAGCACTTGAAGCGATTGTTGAGCCCGTATCTTTTTATGAGCCTGTGTTTTCAAACGGCGGTGACACAATTTATCTTATGGACCAATTAGGTGCAGACGAAAGCGACGGCGACTGGATTGATGAAATATCAATGAAAGAGGCAATTAAAAATTTACCACCCCGAGAAAAAAGAATTTTATCAATGAGATTTATGAAGGGTATGACGCAAACTGAGGTTGCAAATGAAATAGGAATATCGCAGGCTCAGGTTTCAAGACTTGAAAAAAGTGCTATAAACACAATTAAGGGTGAATAAAATTAAAGGGATAGCTACGCATTTTTGGTAGCTATCCCCTTTTACTATTTCATTTTAGCTTTTACCAACGGTTTTCAACGTACTCACAAAATGAAAACAAATCCTTTATTTCAAGCTTTGTGCCGTCATCAAGAGTAACATCACCATTCCAGATACCGAAAACCTGATGACAATTCATTCTGCCGACTTTAAAATCAACGTCGGAATGGTTATCAAGAGTCGGCACCATTGTCATATTGAATCTACCGTCCTCGGAAATAATTTTCCAAGTCTCAAGAAATCTGTCTTTCGGGAATTTTTCAACGTCAACCGCACCGAATTTATGTACCTTGCCGTCATAGAAAATGCAAGTTTCAGTAGCATTACTTTCGTTACCGATAGCCCAGGTTATTTCGAAACCGAAAAGATGCTGTTTGCCGTCTTTATCGGTTATATATTGGTTACCGCTACCCCAATACCAAACCATTTTATGAATAGTGTTAACCCTGCCCCAATCCATAGTGCAAAAAGAATTGTCTTTTGAGAAGGTATATTCATAATCACCAACAGTATATCTGCCCTCGCAAGGCATACACATCTGTTTTGTTGTCATAAAATATTTAGTATCATCCTCGTCAAAGGGGAAAATTGTAGTTATACTTTCCAAGCCCTCGGGGATATCCATACTGACCTCAACGTCTACAGGCTTACCCTTATAAGCACCTTTAAATTTCAAGGTGCGTTCATTTTCTTTTGTATGAAAATCGAATTCGGTTTTACCGATTTTTTCTTTAAAACGGTTGGGGGCATCACCCTTTGACGGTGGCACATATTTATTACCGCCTGCAAAATATTGAATAGCATCAGAAATAACCTTACCCGTTTTTAAGTCAAGAAGCTTTGCGGCAACGTAGCCACCGATATTTATATTCGCAAAGCTTATAAGCACCTGCATTTCGTCGCCAACGTGGATAGTATAAAAATCCCATTCCTTACGGCTTATAAGACCTTTCTTAACGTAATCTCTGTTATAAGTAAAAACGTTCTTTCTTGCCCAGCCCTTTGCAAGTAATTTGCCGTCAGGAGCAAGAAGAGGTGTTTCTTCAGTATATTCTATTTGCTTTGATTTTTCTTTCCAATCTTTAAAAGGAATATAAGTTCTTGGTAATTCGTTACTCATTTTCACTTAAGCTTCTTTCCGTCAGAAAAGGCGTTACCCACCTTTTCGCCTAATTTTAAATACGCATTATGGTATGGGTCGAAGGTAATTGCTTCAAGCTTTTCGGGGGCAACAAGACCATCGTCACCAAGAACTTTTTCATCAACACTGATATTTACTATTTCGCCGATACAAATACCGTCTTCGTTGAATTTTAATAATTTACACTCTACCGCCATAGGAAGCTCATTTATAACAGGTGCATTTACAAAATCTGATTTAGTAACTGTAAAGCCGGCTTTTTTCATTTTATCGGGCTCATTATTTCCCGAAGCAACGCCTACGTAATCGGCTTCAACAACGTGCTTTGCATCAGCAATATTAACAGTAAAAGCCTTAGTAGCCATTATATTTTTCGTTGTTTTATGACCGTGAGAAAGGCATACCATAATCTGCTTTGAGTCATAAATACCACCCCAAGCGGCATTCATACAATTAGGCTTGCCCTCTTCATCGTAAGCCGCAACTATAAATACGGGCATAGGATAAATATCGCTTTGTGCTCCAAAATTTTTTCTCATAAAAGACACCTCACTTGTTAATTAAAATTCTATCATTATTATATCTTGAATTCAAGAAAAATAAATTATTTTCAACGTATTATTTGTATATTGTTTATTGCTAAAATCTCTTTTCGTGATATAATATCAACAGTGGCTTGCGGAAATGCTTAAATTATTTCATAAAAGCTTGCGAGCTTAATGCTATATTACAGGAGCGTTTTAAAATGAAAAAGCTAAAAGACAACGTTGTAATTGAAACGGTTTTAACCACTGTTTTTATGGGGCTTCTTTGTTACTCCTCATATTCTCTTTGGTACGTATTTTACGGTACAGAAAGCGGTGGCGACGTACATCTTTACACGATTCTTTCGGGAGTGGCTCTCGGCTGGTTTATGCTGATGCTCACTAAAACCGTATTCAAAAATGCAAATTGGGTTAAAAAGCTTATCCCCTTTTTAGCAGGAATCGGTTTATTCCAAGGCTTAATATGGGGCATTAACGCAAAAATCAACGGTGAATGCTACAAAAACGAAGAGGTTGTTATACTTACGTATACCGTAACATTTGTTTTATCGGCTATTTTGCTTTTAATCACATATATTCTCAAAGCAAAAAACAAAAATGCCATTTTAAATATTATTCTTGCAATTATATATTTTGCAGTTTCCTGTGGGGGTGTTGGTATCCTTAACACAGAAAATATTAAGGCTCTCAGTTACAAAAAGAACATTAAATTCGACACAATAACTGCAGAGGAAATGAACGTAACAAAAGAAGAAAAAGCTCTTTGCGCTGAATGGTACGAGGATAAATTCCACAATATTATTAATTCTCAACCGTTTTCATTCAAGGTTGATGGCAAAGAGTTTGATATAAAAGACTGGTCTTCCAAAGAGATAGAGGTTGCTGAATTCGGCTCAGTTTACGAAGGCGGTAAAACTGAATACATAACCTATAAAAACCCTAATAATGACCTTGAGGTAACAGTTGAAGCAACTGTTTTTGAAAGCAATGCTACTTGCCAATGGACAGTTTACATTAAAAATACAGGCAAGGCTGACTCAGGTGTTATAAGTGATTTTTATGCACTTAACACTTCATTCGATACAGGTAAGGCTGACCTTTATTACTCAATGGGTAGCAATACCGCAGCAAGTGACTTTTCGCTTATAAAGAAGGATTTATCCCTCATAAAAAGAAGCTTTAGCGGTAACGAGGGTAAGCCTACAGAGGCTTTTCTCCCCTATTTTAACGTTCACGGTGAAAACTGCAGTATGGTTCTCGGTATCGGTTGGACCGGTCAGTGGGCATCAGAATTCTCACAGACAAAAGGCAACACCGATATAACTGTTAAGCAAGAAAGCTTCAACGCATATCTTCTTCCCGACGAAAGCGTACGTTCTCCCCTCGTTTCAATTTCTTTCTATGAAGGTGACAATGCTCTCAAGGGCTTTAACCTTTTCAGAAAATGGATAATGGATTCCGTTTATCCCGAAAACGTAAAGCAGAATTCTTACACAGTTTTAGAGGTTGCAGGGCCTATGTCAACAAGAACCTCTGATGAAATAATTGAAATTCTTGATGGCATTGATAAATCCGTTTACGAAAACGTAGACGCTTTCTGGATGGATGCAGGCTGGTATTCATATAACGAAGGCTGGTACGATGGCGTAGGTAACTGGACTGTTGATACCTCAAGATACGATAACGGTATTATTGAGCTTTCAAGCTACGCAAAAAGCAAGGGCTTAGGTCACACCTTATGGTATGAGCCTGAAAGAGTTTTCCCCGGCACACATTTCCATAATGTAGGTGCGGAAAACGACCAATGGTTAATAACTATCGACGACAACGAAAACATTATGTGGAACCTTGCTGACGATGATGCTTTCAAATATTATTGCGATTATCTTTTAGCTTCTCTTAAGGAAAACGGCGTTACTATTTACCGTCAGGACTTTAACTTCCCGCCCTTAAAATATTGGGAAAAGGCTGATAATGAATATTACAACGGAAGAATCGGTATCTGCGAAAACCACTACGTAACAAATCTTTATAGCTTCCTTGATTACCTTACCGAAAACATTGACGGGCTTATTATTGACAACTGTGCTTCGGGCGGTAAGAGGCTTGACCTTGAAATGTCATACAGAAGTATTGCATTCTGGAGAAGTGACTACAATTGCGATTATCACCCCGACCTTTTCGATGCAACACAATCACATACATACGGCATTTCTTTCTGGCTTCCCATTACAGGTTCAGCGCTTTGGATGCAGGATGAGTATTCTATGAGATCCGATTTAATGCCATTAATACTTACGTCCTTCGGTTCTTATGATCACCCTGATTTCGGTTTTTATAAAGAGCAACGAGATTTGATGAGTGGTAAGTATTATCCCCTTGAATTCGGTAGCTTTGACAGTAATAAAATGCACGCTATGCAATTCTCTACTGACGATGCACTTTCCGGCACTGCATTCATTTACAAACGAGCAGATGTAAAGGATACTGAATACACAGTTAAGCTTAACGGACTTATTGAAAAAGAAGCCTACAAGGTTTACGACATTGATAACCCCGAAAAAATTTACAGCTTATCAGGTAAAGAGCTTATGGAAGACGGTATCAAGCTCGACCTTCCCGAAGGACCTAAAGCAATAATTCTTATGTTTAACGCAGAATAAAAACTTAAGCGGAAACTCTTTTAAATCAGAGTTTCCGCTTTCATTTCTGTTTTTACAATTTATCCGTAAAAAATCTTTTCTCTGAGCAAAGCTCGAAATCAAAGGTTTTCTCTCGGAGATATTCTATCCTTTCGCCGTCTTTTGTAATGATATACCCTTCATAACGCAAGGTAGTTTTCCCGTCTTCTATTTCGCCTGAAGCTTTAATATTTAAAGCTTTTCCGCCTGCTTTTACGTATTCTGAAACTTCAACCGTTATCGAATTATTCCACACCCAAACCTCATCAAGCTTTCGTTTTTGTAAGGGTGAATCGGGTATAAAGCTATTACCTGCTGAAAAAATGCTAATCGTTTCGTTGTGAAACTCTTCACTGAAATTATCGCTGTAATCGCTTACAAATTTACCCACACCAATAATTGGATATGAGGTATAATACAAAACGCTTACAGTGGATATCAAAACAACCGCTACAAGCACTGCTAGCAATAACTTTTTCTTCATATAAAACACTCCTAACTTTCTTTTAACGTAGCTTTTATTATCACATTTCATAGTAGATATACGCAACAGACTGACCTCTACCACCATCAAAGCCCCCTACGGCGATTTGCAAATACTCGCCTGTAATGGTAGCTTCTTTATACTCGTTTAAAACACCGTTTGAAAAAACAAGCTTTTTAACTGTTTTTTGATAATCATTAGAATAAAGATTCATATTATCAAAGCTTTCAACACCATAAATATCAAGCTGATATTTTTCGTATTCAGGAAATTGAGATAAATCAAGCTGCGATACAATTCGTTTTAAATCATCAAAAGGTATTCCTCTTACGCATTCTTGGTTTTCACGAAATTCACCTATAAAGCAATAGCTGCTTTCAGGGTATAATTGCTCATGCATTGTGTTTGTATAAAATGCTCTTCCGTTTTGACAGGTGCCGGATAAATAAAAAATATCATTTGTGGTTTTATCCCGCTCAATAAAAAAGAAGCCGTTGTTTATTATAAACTCCCCCTCCGACTTCGGTCTTTGAGCTATATAACCATCTAAATTATTCATTATCGTTAACACGTCGTTGCTGTAGCAAGGAATTTTTTTATAAATTACGCCGTCAAAAACACCGTTTTCTTTTAGAGCAATATAGCCGAAGGTTATCGTAACAACAAGGATAATGCATATTATTATTCTGTAGCTTTTACCTGACCTTTTGTTCTTTTTAATTTGAGTTACTATTTGCTCCTCACTAACGGTAAGAAGCTTATCTTTTTCTATTCTTTTACCCTCTAATAATTCACTGACGGAAACATCTAAAATATTTGATAAGCTTTCGAATATTTCAATATCGGGGTAATTCTTCCCCGTTTCCCAACGGCTTATTGCTTTATCGGTAACATTGAGCTTTTCAGCTAACTGCAATTGAGTCAAGCCTTTTTCTTTTCTTAATTGACACAAGAACTTCCCGAACTCATAAGTATTCATAGCATCAACTCCTTTTGTTGCTTTAATTATACAACACGCTTAATAAAAAGTCACTCTCGCAAATATAGAGTTAAGAAAACATTGTACTAACAAACGAAAAACGGTCTTACTACCCTTAAAGAGTGGTAAGACCATTTTAATTATATAGGATAATAGTAATACGTTTTAAGCTGCTGTGCTTTCATTTCCTTCTACTTCCTCTACCTTGAAGCCTTTTTTAACGAGCATAAGCATAGGAACAATTGCAAAAATTGCAATTATAGCGGCATAGAGGAACATGCTCTTTGAAGGAACGATTGTTTCAACGCCATATTCATTTGCGTAAGTAACAGCAGAGCTTCTGCAAGCTAAGTCACCTAAAGCGGGACCAATAATCATTGGAAGAAGAACAACGAAAATCATTCTTATACCCTGGAAAAGACCTGCTTTACCGTGAGGAATAAAGTCTTTAATAGCTGCATTCAACTGAATAGTTATAACAAGGTTACCTACAAGTGCGGGAACAACACCGATAAGAATAACGTGGATATTTGTTGAGGTTGAAAGAAGAAGCAAGCCCATTGTTGCAAGAATTACGCTGGGAATAAGTGCATAGGCTTTATTTTTACCTGCAAGCTTAAGAAGAGTAACCATACCTACAACAAGAGCTACGATAACGATAGCTGCAGTAATAATTACGCTTGTTGTAATAAAATTGTCCCCTCCGTTTTCAGGAATAACAACGTACTGAAGATAAACGAGAAGATACGGGAAGAAAACCTGATAAGAAATACTTGCAAAGCCGATTGCCAAAAGAGCAAGATAAAGACGTGAATTGTCTTTAACAACTGAAGGTCTGAAGCCGTAGAAGAGGTCTGACCAATAGCTTGAGGAAACCTCGTTTTCTTTTGAAATAGTTTTCGGGTTTTTGATAATGAATAAACCAACAACACCACAAGCAGAAACAACAAGACCTAAAACCAAGAAGAAATTCTGATATGAAACTGTACCTGACTGAGCAAGGCTACCAACACCCATAACTGCAGCTACTGATAAGAAGCCAACAAAGGTAAGGGTTGTTTCGATTGTAGGTCTGATTTTAGGAGTTGTAATATCAGTTACCCACGCATTGAAAGCCGCATCGTTACTCGTTGAGCCCATAAAGGTCATAATAACGTCCATACCAATAACAATCCAGACTGTAGTTGTAAGAATTGTTGCTTCATCAGTAAGTCCTAAAAGAGCCGCAACGTTATCCCTTGTAATAAAACCGAAAACTGCAGTAACAAGACCCCAAAGGATATAACCTACAGAAATAAACATTTTACGGTTTTTCATTTTGTCGCTGAGAGTACCCATTATAAAGGTAGTAAGCACGGCGGCAATAGCCGAAAGAGCTACCATTCGGCTGATAGCTGTTGTAGGAGCCATTGTGCCAGCCATAGCTGCCTCAGAGGCATTTGCATAAACGGAGTTGTAAAGAAAGGTATTGAAATACATATTTTCAATATTCCAGGCGATACCGCCCATAAAACTGAAAAGACATATTGCAATCCAATTCGTTTTAGAAAGCTTTTCTTTAATCATAATGTTTTTCCTTTCAAATAATATAAAACCATTATACATAACTTTTAATTAAAATTCAACAGTTTGATTACTAAAACATTACGACAGTTATGCCATTATTTTACAACCTACATTGAGTAAAATTCAAAGCACATAATAACTATTGCTCAAATTTTAGTTTAGTGATATACTTAAGACAGTTTTTAACATACAAGGAGAAAAATATGGCAAACAGCGTTTATAAAGAAATCCGCAAAGAACACGATATGACCCGTGATGACGTTTGTGATGCAGCAACAGCCTCAGGTAATCCTTTACAACCCGAAAGGCTTGAGAGAATAGAGAACGGCAAGCTTGAAATTCATCCTGAAGAGGTAATGCTTCTTTCTGATATTTACGGTGAACCCGCTCTTTGCAATCACTATTGTTCAAAAGAATGTCCTATAGGCAAAAAATACGTTCCCGAAATCAGGGTTAAGGATTTAACGCAAATTGTACTTGAAATGTTATCTTCGCTTAACTATATGAAGAAAAGTCAGGAAAGATTAATTGAAATAACTGCTGACGGAATTATAGCGGATGATGAAATCAAGGATTTTGTTTTTATTCAAAAAGAGCTTGAAAGAATTTCAATAACCGTTGAAACCTTACAGCTCTGGGTTGAACAAATGATTGCAGAAAATAAAATTGATAAAGAAAAATACGAGAAGTTTATAAAAGAATAATACATAAAACAGTGTTCAGACGGTTGAACACTGTTTTTTACGTTTTTTGTAAAAAAGGTATGCCTTTTTTTGCACTTATTGTAATTCAATTTTTTAAAATCAGATGGTAACATATAATCACAGCAAGACAATATTGATAATAAAATGAAAACGGAGGGGCTTATGACGCCGCGACAAAGGCTTTTAGCAATTAAATTATCCGAAAAAATAAACAAAAATCCGTCATATGCCGAAAAAATAGGTGTTGTGATTAAAAATAAAAATAATAATGCAAACGGAGTGAAATGAAATGGAAAAGACTTTACATAACAAAAACGTTATAGAGGTTAAATTTCGCGATATTACCGATGCAGAAGGAACCCGATACACAAACGAAGAGGAATTTATAAAGCCTAAAAAGCTTTCCCTTCGATTATTGGTTACATTTATGCAGAATAAAGCTAAAACAGTTATAAACAACAAAGAAAGAGTTGTTGAATTAATAACTAAGGCCCTCACTTTCTGCAAAAAGCCAGGAAACATCTCTTTTCTTTAAAAGATGACGTAGCAATTCTCAAGGCAGTTCTCAACACAATAAAAAATGATTTAGAAAGCTATTCTTCCTGGAAAGAAACTCAGGAAAATGTTGCTTGACAATTTTACATAAGGAGTGATATTTTATGATAGAAATTATTTTTGAAATAGCCGTTACGGTTTTATTTGTATGGCTTTTCTTCAAGGCATTAAAGCTTACTTTTAAAATTACCTGGGGAATCACAAAATTTATAGCAATCGTTTTATTTACAATTGCTATCCCCGCTCTTATAGTTTGTTTATTATTTGCCGGTGGTGCGTTTCTCTTGCTCCCCTTAGCACTTATTATCGGAGCTGTTGGACTATTAAAGAAATGCACGTAATAAACAGCTGTCAACGAAAAAACAAAAATACTTCTTTGAAAGGAATATTATTATGAACGAAAAAACAATAAGAAAACCAAAAGGTCCTGCAATTATTTTTCTTATAACTTCATTTTCATACCTTATAACGCTTCTAAACATCTTTATTTTCAACCACTCAGGTATATTGAATACCGAAGTAGATTTTCCTTTTATAGGTATTCTGAGAGTGCTTATTATGGCCGCTGCTAATCTGTTTATGAGCATTATTCTTTTCTCAAAAAAATATAACAATGCTCTTATAGTTGCTACAGCCACACTTCTGATATACAACATTATCGGATTATTTCTCAACGTTACCCCCTTTGTTATTTTTGATATACTTTTCTATCTGTTGTTAATTGCATATACTTACGTTGCAATAAATAAACAAGGAACACCATTAAGAGAAAAGGTTGTTAAATTCCGTTATATCATTCCCCTTTTCCAATTTGCTCTTGTTCTCCACTCTGTTATACAAACACTTCAGAGCAATTATGAAAGAGCCTTAGAAACAGTCAGTTCGTACCCCGAAGGAACAATAAGTATGTTTGGAATACTTTCGCCATTTATGATCAGTAGTATTATAAGCTTCTTACCTGTGCTTTGCTATATATGGCATGTAAACTGGCTTGCAGACCCTTACGAAAAAACTGAACCAAATTCCAATTAATAATCAATTGTGATAGTTATAAAACACTTTTAAAGCAACAGTGTAAAAACTGTTGCTTTTTATTTTATATAAATGCTATAATTAAATAAACTTTCCAATATGAAAGGAGTTCTTCTATCATGACAAACGGAAAAGGTAAAAAAGCTAAAAAGAGATTACTTATTGTCGCTTCTGTTGTTATAATTCTAGCAATTGTAATTGCAGGGCTTAACCTTTTATCTCTTCAGAATCTTTTGAAAAAAGGTGAGTCCTACGGTGAACTTGAAATTGAAAACCAGCTTACGCCTCAAAAGGATGAAAACGGATATTGGTATTTTACAACCGATGAGGATTTCAAGATAATGCACCTTACCGATATTCATATCGGCGGAGGTTTTCTCTCGAAAGAGGTTGACGAAAAAGCACTTAATGCAGTTGCGACAATGATAACAAAGGAAAAGCCCGACCTTGTTATTGCAACAGGTGACATCGCTTTCCCCGTTCCTTATATGGCAGGTACTTTTAACAATTACTCCGGTGCGAAGGCTTTCGGAAAGCTTATGGAAAGCCTTGGTGTTTATTGGACTGTTACATTCGGTAACCACGATGCTGAATGTTATTCATATTTTGACAGAGAAGCAGTTGCAGAAATTTATTCAGATGAAGAATTCAAGCATTGCTTATTCCAGGCAGGTCCCGAGGACGTTGATGGCTACGGTAACCACGTTATTGAGGTGAAAAATTCCGACGGGCTCATTACTCAAGCAATAGTTTTAATTGACTCTCAGGCTTACGTTAAAGACACGCTTATAGAAAGCATCAAGGGTACATATGACAACATTCATCCTAATCAGGTTGAATGGTATGAGAAAGAAATCAAGAGAATGAATAGCGAAAACAACAAAACAATCAAAGCTATTCAAGGTGACGTAAACGGCGGTTTACATAAGGATTACGGCACAGTAAAATCCCTCGCATTTTTCCATATTCCTTTAGTAGAAATGAACGATGCCTGGACTGAATTCCAAGAAAACAGCTTTAAAGACACAGACAATTTCAAATATATTGAGGGTATAATCGGCGAAGGCGGAAGAAAGGTTTACTGCGGTTTGGGTGAAGACGACCTTTTCGAAACAATGCTGGAGCTTGGCTCAACTAAAGCGATGTTTAACGGTCACGACCACATAAACAACACCACCTTTGAATACAAGGGAATTCAATTCAGCTACGGCTACAGTATCGACTACTTTGCATATTCAGGCATCGACAAGCAAGGCTCTCAAAGAGGCTGTACAATGATTACCTGCAAGCCCGATACAACATTCCAAATTGATAAATATAACTTTTATTCTGACAGATACGAGCTTGAGGGCTTCACTCGCGAAGAGGTTACAATGCAATTTGAGGACGTAACCTATCAGGCAGTTGTAGAATAAAAACATTAGACTGGGGAACAAAAAGCTATGATTAAAGAAAATCTCCGAAATCGACAAAAACGATTTCAAAGATAAATACAACTGAGCTCATCCCCTACAGTGTTAAAGGCTTTGTATGACGGAAATGCCGATATTAAAAGCAAAATAAAAGTAAAAAAATCAGTTTCGTAAAATTAAACGAAACTGATTTTTTATTTATATTAAAATATACTCCGCGTCCTTTTGCGTTTCAAAAGAAACTGTATTTCCGTTTCTTTCATAGGGAATTTCTTTATTATCCGCTTTATTTATTACAGCTTTAATTCCGTCACATTTCACGGTACATTTTCTACCCATAAGGCTCTTAATTTTAAGAGAGGTAACCTTTCCGCCCTTAAGCTCTGCAGAAACGAGAAATGCCCCGTCGGCACGAAGATTTTCGAAGGATGCATCTGAAGCTTTATTCCAACAAGGGAAAAGCCTTATAACGCCTTGATGGCTTTGCATAAGCATCTCGTTTATAGTTGCGGGAATTGTTGTAAGATGCTCAATACCGCCGCCGTGATGACGGAAAAGCCTGTTAGGAAGCCCGAATTCCTTTATATTCTGATGAATACCCTCTATAAGAAAATCGGGGTCAACACCAATTCTCGCACCTGCAGGAAGATAAGAGTTAGAGCCGTTATCATCCAATCTTCTATCGTTAATAAAATAAGTGTTTTTTGCGATTTTAAGAAGCTTTTCATCAGACGAAAGACCAATTTGAGAAGCGGGGTAAATATGCTGAAGACCAACGGTGTTTTCGTTTCTCCAACGAATACCGAATTTCGCATATCTGAAGCATTTCTTTCCCTTTTTAATAAAGGTTGGAAAATCGCTTAAATTCTCGATAATATCTTCCCACAAAGAATATTTCTCAGAGTTAAGCCCAAGCTCTCTAGACATATCGTAAACCGCATTAAACAACAGCTTTACAAGACCTAAGGAGTTTATAGCGTTTATGGTATTCACCTGACCGAAATGAGTTATATATTTGAAATCCTTACCGCGATAATAAGGAATTTCGTGAGCAGCATCCCCTTTTATAACGTATTTGCCTTTTTCTTTTACAAGGTAATCCTCCCAAAAGGCTGCTGTATTTAAAACGAAATCGTAGTAATTTCCAAGGGCATATTCTTTATCGTAGGTTGAAAACCAATGCATTATAGGAATTACGCAAGCATAAGCGGCATGGCTTTTTTGACCGAGAAAAAGTATACCGTGCTCCTTACAATCCGCCTGACTGTAAACGTCAAGAGCTTTAGGTCCGAAGCTTACGGGGAAAGCATAGCCCCTGCAACCGAAAAGACCTGCCATTCTTTTTGCCTCGGCTTTCATTTCGTTAACGGGTGCCATATATCCGTTAAAAAGCTCGGGGTGATTAGCCGAGAAAATGCAATAATACGGGGCTTCATAGTTGTAATTCATATGATAGTCCCCTGCCCAAGGGAAGAAATCATCAGTTATAAAGTTACCGAATAATCCGGGCGGAAACGCTTTATTACCCATACAGCCTGCAAGGTGATAAAGGCTTGAATTATAGAATTTTTCAATCTCTTTATCTTCAATAGTTACTTTAGAGGCCGAAAAGAAGCTTTCCCACTTTTCTTGTGTTTTAGTTTTTTCGGCATCATAATCGCAGGAAAAAACAGTTTCCAAGCCTTTAGAAACATAATCGTCAGCATCAAAATTTGTAATAACCGAAACACAATAGCGAGTAGCGGTAACGCCGTCAACAGTATTTGAGTTAAGCTCTTTTAAACAAACCGCAACCGCAGATTCAATATTGATATTTTCACCGCTGAATTTACGGCTATAGCACTTAACACCGTTAATCTCTTCTTCGGTATTAGAAGACTTGCAAGTATCGGGAAGAGTTATTTCAATTTCGTGAATATCGTTTTCGGGAGCTTTAAGCTCAAAGCAAATCAGGTTTTCGGGAGCAACGAAAAGCTCCATTTCAATGTTCCCGAATTTACATTCAAGAAGACCTTTATTAAAATACTGCTTTATATTATAGCTTTCCAAATCAATATTTTTAATTCTCAAATCGCCTACAGCTTTAATACCGCCGTCGCCGTGAGTGCCGTTTAAAAATTTCCAAAAGTCACATTTTGAAATATGAATAACAAGGTCTTTCTCATCGTTGTCAAAAACAATGCCCAAATCGCCGTTACCGCACATTGCACCTGAGGGAATTTTGTAAAGCACTCCGCTATCGTCTGTATTTACAGGCTTCGAAGTTATCTCGTTAAAATATGTATTCATTATATCACCGGCTTTGTAAATCATTATAAGTTTTTAAAGCTTTAAATCAAGTCGTAATTAATTCAGAGAACTTCTATCTCTGTATCGTAATATTGCTCTTGAAAGTGAATAGCATTTTCTATTTCTTCCTTTGTAAAGCTCATACCGATAGGTGCACCGACAAGCTTATCTTCAATATCATTATGGCGGTGAGCAATAGCAATAATCTCGCATTCATATTCTTCAACGGGCTCATTAACCCCTAAAAGATAAACGTCAAGCTCTTCACCGTCACCGCCTAAAACATCGGGGATATAGCCATAGTTAATAGGATATGTAAGGGAATAGTTTTCCTTTTTATGAATATAGCCTATAGGTCTGTCGATGCCTATAACAACCCTTTTCCCCAAATACGATTTCACTTGTTCTTTTCTTTCTTCAAATGTCATTTTATCATATCCCCCGTAGTTTATATTTAATTATAACAACTCAAACAATGCCGTATCGTGTTTTTTCATATATAGAGAAATTACGTCTGTGCTTTGCTCCTCAATGCTTGTACCCAAAAGTGCTTTAACCTTATATTTTTCAGGTAATTTAATCTCAACCTCACCCTCGGCTGACGTATGAATCCCTATAAAACCATTGCCACAATAAATCACGTTGTTTTTAGAGTTGTAACAGTGAATTCCCTTTGAAACAAGAAATTCACGTAATTCATCGGTAGAAATAAAGATTTTTTCACCCTCGGGGAAGAAATACGGTATATTCATTTTTTCGCAAAGCCTCATAGCTTCTTTACCGCTATCAGAGGGTAAGGGAGTTGTGAAAATTGCAGCCTTATATTTTCCAATAACCTTTTTCGCATCCTCTGTCATACACAAATCAAAAGGTATACCCGTATTGCCCATTGCAACCCTGATGTTATTTACACTGTTACAACAATCGCTACACCTCGGGTTATTAAAATACGCTTTTTCATCTATAAAAACAACTGTATCGGCAGACGGGTAAGCATCTGCATTGGCTTTTGAGTTTTCAGCTATATTTCTCATTTCGCTTAATTCAAGCATTATTTTTTCGTTGTGGTACCAACCACCCCACATATCAAACCACCAGATGCCCGATGACTTTGTAAGCTGATGAGCAAAGGCTTTTCTTATAGCGCTTACGGAAAGCTCAAGTGTATCCGGTCCGCTCCAAACGGTTTTATTGCCTTCATCGTCTACAAGCTTAAAATAATCACCCGTATACCAACCCGGACGGGATTCTTGCATTCTTTTTGTAAGTGACGTTCTTATATCACATTCGACGAAATAAAGCTTATTATGAAGCTTAAGGGATTTTTCCGCTATCATATCGCCCCAGTCAATGCCTAACTTTCTATTGCAATCATAGCAACAGGGCGATGAAAAGAAATCAATATACGGTGAATCAATAATATGTCTTAACCCAAAAAGCCCAAGAAGAGTATCGTTTACAAAGGCGTTGTAGCCGTAGAAAGCACCAACAATCTGCTCATTGTTTATAAGGCTTTTTAACGTCTTGCAAAAATGCTCAACGGCAGCTGCGGCAGCTTCACAACAAAATTCACCATACCGGCTGACAGTTTCATTAAAGCCCGGCTTGAACAAATCATCCTTTGTGATTACGGGAACGTGAGTTACACCGTATTTTTCTTTCATCCATTTACAGAATTGTTGGAAGCCTTTTTCCGAAAAAGAGCCTGCCATATCGTGATGCATCCACTCTTGCGTTGTACCTCCGCAAACCTGATATCCCGCAATTCTATTACTATAACCAGAGGAACGAATATGAGAAACGAGCTTTTCCAAAAGCTTTGCACCGTCATCAAGAAACCTCTTTGACCAAAGAGCCTCTCGCATTCCCGAAGAGGTTGAAACACATTCGTCAGTATTATCAGCAATCCATTTACGAGGCATTGCAATATTAATTCTCGGAAAAATCAATGCATCGGGGCATTCGGCTAAAATCCCACCAACAACTCCGTCAAATTCTTTGTAATCAGGCTCACTTTTTTCAAAAACGCCCGTTTTGAATGGCGAAAAAGCACTAACGTTATTTATAGGTAAATCGGTAAAAGAAACGTTAACAAAAAACATTTTATAGTCCGATTTTATAAAATCCGAAAACTCACCGCGTTCTTCAAAGTAAGTAGTATATGCAAGAGGATAATGCAATTTTCCGTCTATAGAAATATATGGTCTTCCGTTTTTATATTCAACAACCGAATTCATAATATACGCCTCATATTTTCTTCATTAATTTAAAATACTCCCCGTCTTCATCTTCACCGTCAAAAAGCACTTCAGTAAAGCCGTATTTTCTGTAAAGATGTAAGGCGTTTTCGTTATCCTTGTCAACGCCTATTGTCATTTCTGAAAAGCCCATTTCTTTTGCTTTTCTTATTAGAAACTCAAGAATTTCGCTACCGATACCACGGTTTCGGTATTCCTTTTTAACAATCATTCTTGAAACGTAAACTCTTTTGTCGGGCACGGTGTAATCGGGGTCCCCCGTATCTAAAACCAACGCCCCCTCACCTACAAACTCACCGTTTATTTTATAAACAAAAACAAGACGGTTACCCGTTGCGATTTCCTCTCGCCATTTTTCAGTAAGGGGTTGAGCTTTCATATTCCAGATATTTGAGCATTTAGAATATTCTTCAAGCTTAAGAGGCTCAATAACGGTGTTCGCAAATTCTTTAAAAGCTTTATTAAGCACCCTATAATTCATATTAGCAATTTCTTTTAATAAATTAGCTTTCATAAGGAAACGAACGAATCTGCAACCGAGAAAATAACCAACGTCAGAACGCCCGTTATAAGAACACCAATCGCCGAAAAAGTCTTGAACACTTTCCTTTTCGTTAAGTCTGCGAAGATACTCTTTTTTTATATCGTTTTCGTTTTCATAGCACCAATTAAGCCAACCGTTTTTATCCTGATGATAAAATTCATCATCACCGCAAAGAATATGCTCGCAAACCATAGCAACACCCTCGCAGTAAAGCTGTGCGATACCCTTTCTGCGTTTTGTATATTCGGGGATATGCAAATTACCGTTAAGCTTGTGCCATAAATGACCGATTTCGTGAAGTATCAGAGCTCGCATATTTGTTTCGTCGCCCCAACCGAGCTCGATAATTTTTTCTACACCTAACAAAACTGTATTTTTGCCGTCAAGAGTTGTTGCCCATCCTGCACCGTTACAAAGTCCGAGATACAATACTATGTTAATATCTGGCTCTTTATCAAAAAGCTTGTTTAAATTACTGTTTAAGGTTTTTATAACCGACTGAAAATTCTTATTTACGAAATCTATTTTTTCGTTATTTAAAGCGAGGTTGAGAACAGGCAAAACCTCTTTTTCAAAATCATAGCCTTTAGCATCGTTTTCACATTTTGACGGCAATTCATTTGATATTTCTTTGGTGTATTTACGCCAAAGGTCAATATTAAACCCATCAACAAATGTTGCCTTAATTTGCTCACAAGTATTAATAATTTTCATTACTTCATCCTTTTTAAATAGTCATCCGATTCTTCTCTTGTTTTAAAGATTATAACGTCTTTATCAGCCTTATATTTTTCAATTAAATCATATATTTTCGGCAGGGTTGTTTTTGGAAATTCTTTTATAAAAATCTCAAATTCAGGGTCTAATTCTGTTTCAATCCACGGCAAATCGTAGCGACCCTTGCCGATTCTTTCGGTTGCACCTTGTAAGCAGACCTCTGTAGGTAAATCGAAAAGGAAAACGGTATCACATTCTTTTAGTCGCATTTCAATTGTTCGGCTATAATTCCCGTCGATTATCCATTTATCTGTCAAGAAAACTTCTTTTATTCTATCATCGAATTCTTCTCTCGGGATATGAGTTTTATCGGGCTTATGCCAAATTGCATCAAGGTAATATAATGGCAAGCCCGTGCATTTATTCAGTTTTTCAGCAAATGTCGTTTTACCCGAACCGGGACAACCAATTACAATTACCTTTTTCATGCTTTTTCCCCTACAGATATTTCTGCATATAAACTATAGACTGATACGTACCGTCTTTGAGTTTATATACGTTTGGTTTTTCGGATACAATTTTAAAACCGAATTTTTCATAGAGGGCTTTTGCTCTTTCGTTACCCTTTGTAAATTCCAACTCCATAAAATCTATTCCGCCACGTTCAGTTGCAGCATTTATAAGTTCTCGGAACATAGCTGAGCCAATTCCCATATTCCAGTATTTTTGACGGAGTGCAATTCCTACCGATGCTCTGTGACAGGTTTTCATACCTGTTTTGAATGTAACATCACATATACCTGCAATTTCATTATTTACTTTGCAAATCAATATGAATGAATTTTTGGATTCACGAACACCTCTGACCCATTCTGCTTCACCCTCTGCGGTAACGCTTTCCCACTCTTCTTTATACCTTACAAGAAACTTAGTTTCACCGCTAACAGTAGCCATTAAAACAACAAGCTCAGCAGCATCAGAAATTTCAGGAGTTTTCAATATAGCTTTTCTTCCGTCTTTTAACTGAATCTCTTTTCCTTCAAAAATCATTTCAATTCACCTTATTTCATTTAAGTATTCATCTGTTTTTACGTATGGTGCTTTTTCTAAAATATTAAATATTTCAAATTACTCTTCATAAACAATAGAATCTGAATCTGTCAGATAATAAACTTTGTATTCACTCATTTTACACAGATTGTCATAGTCATATTTGCGAATATACGTATAATGGCAAACAAGCACACCGTCAAACAAACCCAATCCGTTGAAATCGGTCATTTCATCTAAACAATAAATCTTGCAATTCAAGCTACATTTTACAAATGATAACCTCATGAATTTATATTATCACAAAAAAGAAACTTCTTCAACAAAAATGGAAACGTAGTTTTGCTTTTTATCCTCATTATTTGTAACGTTTTTGAACTTTGTCCGTATGATGTACAAGGTGGGGTTAACCTACCAAAATCTTTCAAAGGGAGATTTAAAATGCAAAATACAATTCAATTTGATATGGCTGAAATTGTTTCACGTCAGGCTAAAGCACTTTCACGTCAGTCCGATATGGAGTGTGACTGTCACAAGCATTGCGTGACAACAGCACTCCCCGACGACCCACAGGTAACTATGGCTTACGTACCCTTTCAGCTTGATAAAACCTTATACACTCCTGAAGTCGCACTTACAGAAGGTACGCTTTTCAAGGTTTTAAATAAACCTTTTATGGGAAGGAGCAAATGCAATGAATGAACAACAGCGCTTGCTCAGAAAAGTTTCAACTGCACAATTCGCTGCTTGGGAATTGCACTTGTATCTTGATACCCATCCGTGCGATACGCAGGCAAATGAAATGTTTAGAAAATATACCGATGAAGCAAATAGCTTTAAAAGAGAATACGAGCATAAATACGGCCCTCTTATGGTGTCCGCTTCAAACGAAGCTGATTGGCTTAAGAGCCCTTGGCCATGGGAAAACGAAAGGAGCTGTGATTAAGATATGTTCAGTTACGAAAAGAAATTGCAATATCCGGTAAACATCAAAAACCCTAACCCTAAGCTCGCACAGATTATCATCACGCAGTACGGTGGTCCTGACGGCGAGTTAGGTGCATCACTCCGTTATCTTTCCCAACGCTTCTCAATGCCCTATTCAGAGCTTAAAGGACTTCTCACTGATATAGGTACAGAAGAACTCGGGCACCTTGAAATGATCGGTGCTATTGTGTATCAACTTACAAGAAACCTTAGCCTTGAAGAGATTGAGAAAAGCGGCTTTTCAACCTACTTCGTAGATCATACAACAGGTGTATACCCCGTTGCAGCAAGCGGTTTCCCCTGGTCTGCTGCAAGTATGCAGTCAAAGGGCGACGTTATAACCGACCTTCACGAAGACCTTGCCGCCGAGCAAAAGGCTCGTACAACCTACGATAACATCCTTCGTCTTGTAGACGACCCCGACGTTCGCGAGCCTATAAAATTCCTTCGTGCAAGAGAGGTTGTGCATTATCAGAGATTCGGCGAAGGCCTCAGACTTGCTACCGACAGACTTAACAGCAAGAATTTCTATGCATTCAACCCCAGCTTTGACGGGAAGAAATTCAAGCCTGGAATGAAATAATATAAATCAAATTTCAACAGCAAAGGGCAGGGATTCCCCTGCCCTTTGTTATTATTTATTTCAATTGCTATATATATCAATATATTTATTCCTTATCAACTATAACAACTGCAATTCCAAGGTCATCGAATTGACACAGGTCTTCTTCTGATGCATCCCAATCTGTAATTAAGATGTTAAGTCTGTTAGCAGGATAGATATTCTGAGTTCAATATTCACTACTCTCAAACTTGTTTAGTTATTATCATCCGTTTGTTTATTGCTTAATACGTTTACATCCCATATAATATAGGCATCGGTACCGAAAATAATTTAAGGAATGATTAATATGGAACTCGGTAAAAAAATAAAACAATTAAGATTGAACAAAGGC
>JAZNVT010000043.1:0-43869 GCA_045592945.1 Acutalibacteraceae bacterium
GGTGATATCGGCTTTGACCGTTATATGTACGGCAAGTGGGATGACGAAAAGCTTTTATCAGATGACGTGCTTCGTTTTCTTCACAAGTCGGAGGCCAAGCGGTCTTAGGAAGACAAGCAACTATTGCAACTCCTTGGCTCACAGAACGACATGGCTCATCCGACTTGGTGATATCGGCTTTGACCGTTATATGTACGGCAAGTGGGATGACGAAAAGCTTTTATCAGATGACGTGCTTCGTTTTCTTCACAGTGCTGACCACGTAATTGCAAACGTTGAGGGGCCCGTTGCAGAAGCACCTCAAAACACAACTCAAAGCGGTGTACAGCAATTACTTCATACAATAGACCCTGCCGCAATCAAGGTTTTCAAAAAAATGAGGGCGGATATATGGAATATCTGCAACAATCATATTATGGATGCAGGTGAATACGGTATAAAATGCACCTTGGAATACGCAAAAGAAAACGGTGCAAAAACCATTGGCGCAGGTATGGATATTCACGAAGCAAGAAAGCCCGTAATACTTGATGAAGCAGGCGGAATCGGTCTTTTCGGTGTAGGCTATCAGCGTGCCTGCCGTAAAGCCGACGAAAACAAGGCAGGGTGCTATAGCTGGAGCGATTTAGACGCAATTCAAAGCACTATTAATGAAATAAAAGCAAAGTGCCGTTGGTGCATTGTTGTTGCTCATGCAGGCGAAGAATTCACCCCGCTCCCCTCGCCGTATACAAGAGAAAGATATCATAAATATTTAGAAATGGGTGCTGATATCGTTGTAGCACACCACCCCCACGTGCCTATGAATTACGAAACAGTCGGTGATAAAATAATCTTTTATTCCTTAGGAAACTTTATTTTTGACACCGATTATCAGCGTTCACAGTTTAACACCGAATACGGTATTCTTGTGAAGCTCAATTTCACAGAAAATGAGTTTTCATACGAACCGATGGGTCTGAAAATACTACGTGGTGACGAGCACGTTGTAAAACACGCTTTACCACCAATTTTTCAAGACGTACAAGAGGACGATTACAAGCTACTTTCCCCTCTTTCCGCTAAAATGCATATTGAAGCAACAAAGCGACAGATGACCTATCTTAAGCCTGAAGAATTCAAGGGTGCTACTGAAGAGAAATGGAAAGAGCATTTCTCAGAAGAATTAAGAACCGGCAGAGTCCCCGGTGAAACCTTAGATTTCTTCATCCTTTGCCCGTTAGCCGAAGAAGCCGAAAAGGGTGAATGGCAAAAAAGCAAGCTTGAGGATATTAAAAAATATATATTAGACCAAATGTAAAAAAATCGCAGTTCTGAAAAATCAGAACTGCGACATTTTTTATTCAGTAATCAAAACACAAATTTAATAACACCAATGATAAGGAGATGAAGCGGATAGTAAATATAGAAAAACCATTTCATTATCTTATTAACCTTGGGATTTTTACCCCTTTTCCCGTTATACATCATCAAAAGAGGAACTGAAAGCACCACACCCATCTGAATCACACCGTAAACTAAATCAAAGCTAAAAAGATATACGATGGAATATATTGCAACAAACCCCGTCATCCATATCATTTGTTTTTTAAAATTATCTCTGTTTGAGCCGATAGCTAACACGCAAAGGCTTGCAATACAACTCCAGTCACTGGGAAAGCTTACAATACATATCAAAAGAACTAAAAGCATTTTTAACCACACGTTTTTAATCTTTTGGCTCTTTTCAATGCGAAGCATAACAAGTCCCCAAGCAAGAGGCCACATTACACTTGTTTGATTGAGAATTTCACCGTAATAAAACGGAATAAAGGATTTCCAATCAACGAAGCTGTTTGATGCAAAAATATATGCAAAATGAGATATTACAGCAAAAACAAAAAGCCGTGCCGTATATTTTTTTATATCCTTTGTGTAATAAAATCCCTCCGCAATAAAAAAGCACATAATGGGGCAGGTTATTCTACCGATAATATGTAAAATCACGGGCAAAGCTTCTGTTGGATAGCCCGGAAAAACCGCCCACGCAATATGATCTAAAGTCATAGCAAAAATCGCAATGAATTTTAGTGCATTTGAATTTAAAAGCTTTAAATTTTTCATTTCAACTTATTTTTTCTTTGAAAATGTGCTTATCAATTTATCGGTTAACTTATACACCGAATTTTCAAGCTCTTTTTCTGCGTTTTTTAGTTCTTTTCGTATTTCAATATTTTGAGGACAATGCTTTTCGCATTTACCGCAACCGATACATTTTGAAGCACCTGCACTGCCTTGCATAGAAGTATTCTGAACGTACTCCGTAAAAGCATTAAAGCTTCCGTCAGTATACTTTCTGTTATATGCAGAAAAAGTACCGCTGATATTGATATTCTGAGGACAAGGCATACAGTAGCCACAGCCCGTACAACCGACCTTTAATTTATAATTTATAGCAGAAACTACTTTTTTAAGCATTGCTTCGTCAAGCTCTGTAAGCTCACCTGTTTCAGTAGTTGATGCAGTTTCAATATTGTCTTTTACCATTTCTTCAGAATTCATACCTGAAAGCACAACCGTTACCTCGGGCTGATTCCATAACCAACGGAATGCCCATTGAGCAGGTGTATGCTGAACGGGATGCTCCGCCATAAGCTTCTTCGCATCGGCAGGTAAATCGTTTACTAATCTGCCACCTCTTAATGGCTCCATTATCATTACGGGTATGCCTTTTTCGTGAGCATGATAAAGACCTTTTCTACCTGCTTGGGTATGCTCATCCATATAGTTATATTGAATAAGACACATATCCCAATCGTATGCATCTATTATCCTGCAGAACATTTCAGAATTGCCGTGATATGAAAAGCCAATCTGACGAATTGCTCCGCTTGCCTTTTTATCCTCAATCCACTTTTCAATTCCTATGCCCTTTAAACGCTCCCATACCTTGATATCGCTCATCATATGCATAAGATAAAAATCGATATGGTCCGTTCTCAACCTTTTAAGCTGTTCGTTAAAAAGCTTATCAAGAACGTCTAAGCTGACTATAACCTGAGGCGGAAGCTTTGTTGCAATATAAATATTGTCGCGAATACCGTTTTTCTCGAATATTTCACCTATCGCACTTTCGCTACCGGGGTAAATAAAGGCTGTATCAAAATAATTAACGCCGTTATTGTATGCATTCATTATCTGCTTTTCTGCTTCACTCATTACGATTCTGCCCATTTTCTTTTGAAAACGCATACATCCAAAGCCTAAAACAGATAATTCATTACCGTATTTATCTGAACGATATTTCACAGTAACCCTCCTCAATGATTGTTTTATTTACTGAAAGATTTTTTACAAAGCTTTAAAAAGACTTTACAGGCTCCTTTGAAAGGTTAATCTTCAAAACGCCACCGTCAGTAATTTCCTCGTATGTAAGATAAGCCTTATCAACTTTTTTGCCGTTGTAAAAAGCTTCTTTAATATACGGATATTCCAACGGATCTTTATCGCACTCAACAGAAAAGCTTTCTGCATTCTTACAGCTATGATAGCTCTTGTTAAGCTTTAACTCACTCTTTTTGAAAAGAGGTGTATTTATATAATACTTGTTGTCGGCGGGACAAACCTGGGCAAAACCAATCGCAGATAATACAAACCACGCAGAAAGCTGACCGACATCCTCGTTACCGCAAAAACCGTAGGCATCGGTATTATAGCTTTCCTTTTGCACTCGCCTTGTCCAATACTGTGTCCTTTCGGGATAGCCTAAAATACTGAAATAATGAGTAATATTGTGGCAGGGCTCGTTTGAATGGTTATAATCGTCATTCCAAAGAGCACGAAGCTCAGCTCTGTCAAAAAACTCCTCTAAAAGCTCAAGTGTTCGTTTTTCACCGAAAAGCTCACTTAACCCCTTTACGTCGTAAGGGGCAAACCAACCCTGCTGAAAAATATTACTTTCAACGCAACCGTCATCGTAATATCTGTCTTCAATAGTGTCGAATTCGCCGTTTTTATTACGGGGTATCATAAAGCCTTGCTTTTTATCGTAGTTATCCTTGTATCTTTCTACTCTACTGTAAAAATATTCGGCATCCTCTTTTTTGCCTAGCTTTTCAGCAAGCTTTGCCATAGTATAATCCGCTAACAAATATTCTAAAGTGTCACTTAATTCTTCGGGAATAAAAGCATCTTTAAAATACTCTTCACAGTCGGGTCTTATAGAATGAAAAGCCTTACCGTTAAGCTCTTTTTGAGAAAAAATTGATGCTTTTGCAATTTCATAAGTTCTCTTAATATCATATGTATTAAAGCCCTTTAAAATTGCGTCTGCAATAACAATAAGTCCGGGGTCACCTACCATACAGGAAGCATCTATACCTAAAAGCTCCCAACGGGGAAATGATGAATTGTTAATATCGGCAATTCTTAAAAGAGAGTTAATCTCATCGTGGACCATATCAGGCTTTATTATTGCTAAAAGCGGAAACTCGCTTCTGTAAACATCCCACCCGCTGAAAACCGTTCTTTGCTTGTAGCCGTCAGCAGTATAAACATTGTCTTTAATAGCAAATCTGCCGTCAACGTCGCTTGAAATTCGCGGGTCTAAAAGCACGTGATAAAGGCAGGTATAAAAAACCTCTAAATCCTTTTGATTATCACCCGTAACGTCAAGTATTCCGAATGCATTTTCCCATTTCGATACCGCCGTTTCCCTTACCTTATCAAAATCAAAGCCAAAATCCTCTTTTTGAAGATTGTTTTTTGCTCCGTCTAAATCTACGTAGGAGACTGCACATCTTACAACAAGCTTTTCGGATAAATCACCGAAGCAAGCCACTATGCCTAAATCTTCACCCTCAAGCTTATTTAAGCCTTCAGAAAGAAATTCTTCGTCGCTGAAAAATCTCATTTCTTTAGCAGGCACAGAGAATTCACATACGAAATGATAGTTATACGTTATTTTACCGTGACCGTGGCCGAAGCCTCCACCCTTTGGTGTACAAACAATAGTACCTTCAATACGACTATCACTAACGATATTTATTTTTTGAAAATCTGCTTTTCCGCCTATTCTTCTGGAAAAATTCAAAATAAGCTTTGCTTCTTCGTTTTCGGGATACGTGAAACGTAAAAGACCGGTATGCTCAGTTGCTGTCAGCTCTGTTGAAATATTGTATCTGTCAAGCTCAACAGAATAATAGCCCGCTTTAGTTACTTCAGTTTCGTGAGAAAATTCTGATTTCCAACCTTTTCCGCCTTTTTTAAAGGGCTGATATAAATTGCTTCCGCTTCTGAGACTTTCGCAATTTGTAACAGGCATTATCTGAAGATTACCTAAATCACCGTACCAGCCTATTCCACTCATATGATTAAAGCTAAAGCCCTCAATAGTGTCGTGGCAGTAATTGTAACCGCTACCGTTATCGCCACCGGTTACCGTATCAGGCGACAACTGCACCATCCCTCCGGGAAGACATACTCCGGGGTAAGTTTTTCCGCCACCATGAGACTCTTCTATCTGCCCGTCACCCACAGTACCAATCATAGTATTTACATATTTTGCTTTATTCATATTATCACCGTCATAATTAAGGAGTATTTCTTTATAAATATTACTATACAAAGCATTAAAAAGCAACCATCTTTTATCAAAAGCACACACCTCAAAGACTTGGAAATCTTTTCTTTTTCAACTTGAATTACATATCAAATAGTGTTACAATTATAAAAAATCATTAGGAGGTAGGCAAAGTGGCAATAATCCAGCTTATTATTTCATTTCTTCTTGCATTCAGCCAGATTCTTGCACCCATAAATACGGTTATTACTGCAGGTGGCGAAGATTCTTTCTTTACTGAATGGTCACAAGACAAACAATTTACAGAAGAGGATTACGAAATTCTCGTTAAAAACCCCGAAAAAGATTTCGTTATTCTTAACATTACAGACGTTCAGCTCCATGACGACGAGGTTTACGGCGATATGGGTGCTCGTTCAAATGCAATCATCACTAAGCTCGTTGAAGACACTCAGCCCGACTTAATTACTCTTACCGGTGACAATGCTTGGGATACAATGGCTTATATCGAGCTTGTAAATATTATTGACTCCTTCGGTATTCCGTGGGCTCCTGTTATGGGTAACCATGACGGTCAGGGTTGCGTAAGTGAATTCTGGTGTTGCGAGCTCTTTATGGAAGCTGAAAACTGTCTTTTCCGCTACGGTCCTAAAGATATGGGTTACGGTAACTACATTATAAACATTATGGATAACGGTAGCATCATCCATTCGCTCTTTATGATGGATACTCACTCAAACAGAGACTACTACCTTAACGACGGTGTTGTTCTTGAAGATGAATATGACCATCTCTGGCCTAACCAGATTAAATGGTTCAAATGGGCTGTAAACGGCATTTCTGAAATCGAGGGAAAAGTTGTTGACAATTCTGTTTTCATCCATATTCCTGTTTACGAATACAGAGAAGCCTGGGCAGCTGCTTGGGATGAAGAAAACCAGTGTTACCGTCCCGAATATGCAGAGACCTCATTTGGTATTAACAACGAATGGATTTGCAGTGACCCCGTAAATAACGGTTGCTTCGACGTATTCAAAGCAAATGGCACAAAGAACATTATCTGCGGTCACGACCACGTCAACAGTTCATCTATCCTTTACGAAGGTGTAAGACTTACTTACGGTCTTAAATTAGGTGAAGGCTGCTATTATGACGAAGAGCTTATCGGCGGTACAACGCTTACAATTGATTCAACAGGTAACACTGTTACAGAGCATCACTATTACAACCTTGCAGATTTTTAAACAAAAGTAAAATACAATGCCCTGATTCTTTTTAATCAAAGAATCAGGGCGTGTTTTTATTTTATTACTTTGTAATTTTAACAGTTTTTATTTCCCAAGGTCTGAATTTCAACTTTCCGTCCGTTACGTCACAAAGCACGTTTCCTAACAAATCAACCTCATTGGAAACAGTTCCCATTTTCGATTTAAGAACAGCTTCGGTTTCATTATCAGAATAATTGCAAAAACGCACTAAAATACCGTCATCTTCGGGATAAACTGCCGTAGCTATAACAGTTTTATCTACCGAATCAAATTCTGCAAACGTAAATTCTCTTTCAGTAGCTTCCGAATAACCGCAAGCAACTGAAACGGGAGAATACTCGTATGAAAAGGCTTTTTTGTGAAGCTCGTTTTCTGTTAAATCAGAATCAAAGGGTAAAATTGCAAACTCGTCTTCATAAACACCGTCAAGAATAACTGTACCGCACATATATTCATTTGAATACACTAACGGAACTGAAAGCAAGTTACCTCTTACAGCTGAGCCCATACAACCCTTATTCATAATCGCCAAGCCCTGATTACTATCCTTAAGGCTTACCCAATATATGCCGTTAATGTATGTTGAAGATTCGAAAGATTCTTCCGCAGAAACGGGTGTATCAATAATAATACGGTCTTTCTTATACCAGTAATCCTCGGTTTTTCTTACTTGTCCGTCCCATTCAGAAATTGAATAAGGCAAATCTCTGAACATTTTTCTGTTCTTATCAAGACAAAGCTTGAGATTAAAACAAAGCTTGCTTTCGTGGGTATGACCGTTAACTGTAAGCGATTTTTCAAGACCTGCTTTATCACCTGTTTTGCCTATACGCTGATTATGAACTTCAAATTTAGTTTTACAGTCAATACGAGGTGAATTGCCTCTGAATTTCATTTCATAGAATAAAGGCACGTCACCAATTTTACCCTTATAGCTTGCAACAGCTACGTTATCCTTTAAAACTACTTCCCATTCACCACAAGAAGAAACGTCTGCGTCATCTATACAAGCGGTAAAAGACGGGATATTCTTGTTATCTGAAATAAGCTTATCGGTTTTTACATCCTTTATATACTCAATGCCGTTTTTGTTCAACTTAATTTCATAACAAGGTGTAGTAAGCAAGCCATTGTTTTCATCCCAAGTATAATCAAACGTATCTTTTGATAATTCATTGCAACTTTTAACTTTAGCTGTAAACGGCGGTAATTGAATATGTAAAACGTTATCACCGTCATCAATCCATTCATCAATAGCGAATGAATTTGTATTAACAACAAGCTTTGAGCCTTCGTTATTATCATTTGCTTTAAGAGATTCTTTAATTGATTTCAAGGATTTTTCTTTAACCTCTTCAGATGCTTTTAACGACGTTGGGATAAATCTTCTTGCAAGGTCTAAAAGACCACAAATTGTTACGTCGTGATGTTGGGCAGCAAGAGCATATTTCCAAGAAGTATCTAATAAGTCTTTTTCCCATTTATTGCCCATGGCTACCGAAAAAGCGTTAAGCCTTTCAGCTATAACAACATCAATTTCAGATTTTCTGACACCGTTAAAAATCTCATTTCCGCAATAGCCCCAAGGCATCTGAACATGGAAATCATTATCGGTTGTTTTTAATTCATCCTTTGCTTCACCGAAAAGCTCGGGTATATCCTCTAAAAGAATGTACTCATAGTTATCTTTTTCTTCAATATGAGCGGTAATCGGCTCAATTTCTTGGGTAAGGTCATCGTATCTTGAAGCTAAAAGAGGGGTATATTTCTCGAACATCTCTTCAAATTCTTCAAGAGCAATACCCGTTGTTTCGGGTAATCTTGAAAGAATCCAGTTATCAACGGTTGTACAGTTATAACCTCTACCTTGTTTATCGTAGGTAGGTACTGCCGGAATTTCCGTTAAATCCTTACCTATCCACCTACCCCAAGCAGAATCAAAGGTGCGAGGGTATCCGTAGCCCATAACGTGAGAACGAAGTATTGCCGCTTCATACCCGCAAAGCTTTATAAGCTGAGGGGTCTGGTTATGCAAAGCAAACTCCGAAATAGAATAAACAGATGGCGTTTTCCCGTAATAAGAAAGGTTTGTTCTTACTGCGTAAATAAGCTGACGTGCATTTGACTCCTCGGAAATAGTAAGAGCAAGAGGTTGCCCGTAGGTTGTAGCGCCAAGCCCCACTCTATCAGGATATTCTTTCAAAAGCTTCCCGATAAGCTCAACAACCTCTTTGTCTTCTTTAGAAAACTCGTCAAAGGTGAAGGATTCATAATCAAGACCTATTCTCAATTTAGGATATTTTTTCATCCATTCGAAAAGAGTATTTAATCTTGGTTTCACTTCATTTTTCCAAAGCACGTAACCACCGTGCTCATATGTAAGTATGTACAACTTTTTATCGCCCATAAAACCACCCGCTTTATACAATTTTATCTAAATTTTGTGTCTGTGATTCTTTCAATTTCAATTGATTGAGTCTCAAGCCTTCTCGGTGTATTTTCATCGAGAATTATAAGTCGTCCGCCTCTTTCAAGACCGTAAGTAAAATAGCCTGCACCTAAGGTCTGGTAAAGGTCAATTCCATCAATATTCATTCTGAAATCGTTAACGTGGTCGTGACCGAAGAATGCGGCAAAAATATCTCCCGTTTTCTTCCAGCTTTCAAACTGATTTGAATAATCCTTTTCCATATTAGGCGGGCAAGGCACTTCTCTTACTCTACCCTCTAATATTTCGTTGCCGAGGTAGTAGTAATTACCGTCTCTTTCAAAGGTATATTCATCATCCTTCGTTACTACCTTAAAGCCGTTAAGCTCTTGCTGTACGGGAATATGTTGGAAAAGAATTGCAGGAAGCGGAATACCGCCGTTAGCTTTTTTAAGCTCTTCCGCTTTTCTTTCATACCATTCAATCTGGTCATCGTGAACGTGGTCGTAGGAATTTCCGCCTTCAGAGTTTGTTTCATAATCGTTAGAATCGAAAAGCCAGATTGCAACCGCATCCTTCTCGCCCTTACTATCTTTAATTGTAACAAGACAGTTACCGCAACCGTAAACGTTTTCATCGTTAAGATTTGAACGGCAGTTATCGTATTCCATATATTGCATCATCTGAAATTCGGTGTGGAAACCAAGCTCGCCGTCATGATTACCGAAAACTACGCAAAGAGGGATATTTCTTGATCTTATTGGGGCAGTTATTTTCTGAATTGTGCTTTGAATGTAATCATAATTAAATTCTTCCCAATAACCGCTTACGTTATCGCCACCGAAAACAACTAAATCAGGGTTAGTTTTTTCAACGAGCTTTTCAATAACGTTTATAGTTTCTTTATCCTTATTATCAGGAATTTCTCTGATTTCGTCATCGTCCATTATAGGCTCAACATCGTGGATATCGGTTATATGTAAAATTTTAAATTTACCGTCTGCACCGAATTTTAACGGTGCAGGCTCAGGTCTTCTAAATCTGTCTACTTTCCATTTTTTAGGCATTCCTGTTGACATAATAATTCCCTCCGTAATTAGTGAATATTTATTAGCTATACAAGCCGAAGCTGTATACGGATACTGCAAGGTTGACACAAGCCGAAGTTCGCCGATTTATCAAGCACTAAAACGCCCAATTACCATCTTTAAAAATAGGATATGCTTTCCCATCTTTATAGCCTGTAATCTCAAGGTCAGGGGCACCTATCATAAAGTCAACGTGAATCATACTGTCGTTGACACCAAGCGCCTGACACTCTTCAAGAGATTTATCCTCAAAGCCGTCAATAGTATCACAGAAGCCTCTGCCGAGAGCAACATGACAGCTTGCATTTTCATCAAACAAGGTGTTATAGAAAAGAATACCCGTATTCGCAATAGGGCTGTTATAGGGAATAAGAGCTAATTCGCCTAAATATTTTGCGCCCTCATCCATAGAAAGCATTTTATCTAAAAGGTCTTGACCCTCTTCTGCTTTCCATTCTACTGCCTTACCATCTTTAAAGGTGATATAGAAATTATTGATAATCTGGCCCTGATATGAAAGAGGCTTTGTTGAAACAAGCTTACCCTCAGCAAAGCCCTTTTTAGGTGAAATAAAAACTTCCTCGGTAGGTAAATTCGGGTTGAAGAAATTACCTGAAAGAGTGTTTTCACCGCCACCGCACCAATGGCTTTCGGGAATAAGTGAGGCTTTAAAATCAGTACCGTTTGAGCTTTTATATTCTAAATAATCGAACTTTTTCTCGTTGAGATAAGCTGTTCTTTTCTTTAAATCTGCGTTATGCTTTTGCCATTCTTCTATAGGGTCGTTATCCTTTGAAACGTAAACTGTTTTAAGAATGGCATCCCAAAGCATATTATATGCCTTTGTTTTCGTTTCATTTGGGAAAACCTTTTTTGCCCACGCGTATGACGGCACTGCCGCAATACACCACTGATCTTTATTCTCAAGGGCGTCACTGTATTTTTTAGTGATTTTATACCTTGCCATTTGTGATTTCTGCATTTTTTCACGGTCTACGCCTGCAAGCCCGTCAGGGTCTTCGCTTTCAATGTAAATTCTGCAAGGAACCTCTTCAACCATAAGCTTAAGTCTTTCTTCCTGCCAAGCAGGCACCTCACTTAATGATTTAAGAGAACGGTATTTATAATTTAATTTTGTTACAGCTTGAAAGCCCCAGTCAACCTCTACTCTGGAAGCCCCTGCTTTGTAGCATTCATTTACAAGAATTGTGATAAATTCATGTTGGTCTGCCTCACAATATATTCTTACAGGCTGACCTTTTTTTATATTTGCACCCACTCTTGCAATAAGGCGGGCATACTTTTTCTGCATTGTTTTTGTCATAAAATCGCCTCCGTAAGCTATGTATAATTTTACCACAAGATTTTTGCTATTACAACTGATTTACGCATTGTTTTAATTCTTTAGAAAAAGAAAATTTTCATTCAAATATTATGATTTTATTATTACCCAAAAATTGAAAAATAAAAAATACCTCCTACGGTAGTTATTAAACTCTACCATAGGAGGTGAATTTTATGCATTAACCGAATCGAGATATTTTTTAATATATTCCCAAAAAAGTTGTTCTGCAATAGCCATATTTTCCGCATCCAGCTCTAATCCGTGACCCGAAGTAGGATATGAATTGAGCACGTGCGTTACTCCGTATTCCGTAAGCTTGGCGTCCAACGAAACAGCATTTCTATACGGTACGATATTATCCATTATACCGTGGTTTATAACAGTAGGAACTGTATTTTCATCAATATAGTAAATAGGTGAAACAAATTTCAAAGCATCCTTTGCTTGTGCTCGTGTTTCATAGGTATGAGGGAATCCGCTTGCATACCCAAGCACCAAAGAAACATACTCTTCATCACCGAGACCGTTATTAGATTGAAGATCTTCATTGTAATAATAATACTCATCTGCTAAATCTGCAGGACCGCAATAGCTAACAACAGCTTTCGGCGAAATTGGTGAACTGTCTGCACGGGAATAAGCATAATGCAGAGCTAAATGACCGCCTGCTGAACCACCTGTTGAGAGGAATCCCGAAATTTCAACCCCATGAGATTCACCGATTGCCTTTACAAGACCCATTGCCTGCTCGATATCATCCATTAAGTCGTCAAGATTCACATTCTCGTCAATATATCTGTACCTTACCGCCACTCCGGCATAGCCTTCTTTAGCGAGTTGTTCAAGTCTGCCTGCAAATTCATTTTCATCTCCGAACATCCATGCACCACCGTGGAGCATAAGAACTATGCCCACCGTTTTCTTATCCTTTGGAATGTACAAATCAAAATAATGTCTTTCATTATCACCGTATTTTGTGTCAAAATAAACATAGTTATCCACAGCAGAAATGCCGAATGCCTCTTCTAAATCATAGCCGTCTGCACTACCGTCACCATTGAAATCACAAGCCATTAATGCGGATTTACCCACAAAATTCTTATTGGTTACGGTTTGTTTTATATTGGCAGTATCTTCATCGGTACAAACACCGTCACCGTTAAAATCACCTGCACCAAACACATCTAATTTTTGGTGACCGTAATAAAGTCTCAGAGCGTCGAATACGTCTAAAACGTTTACTACCCTATCGCCTGTAATATCGGCTCTTGCGAAGGTTACACTATCTTCAGCAGTTTCTTCCGTATTGTTATCACCTAAAGCCATATTTACAAATATCTGATAATCCGATGCACCTATACTTCTATCATTGTTCAAATCACATATACTGCCAACAGAATATCCCTCATCGGAATCATACTTTGCAACTGCGTGCATTGGTTTACCCGATATTATCGGAAGAGAACCGTAATTATTGCTTTTCTGTCCCCAAATACGATAACCGTTACCGGACTGAAGCAAGTATGCAACCTCACCGCTACTGAACTGAGCAAGCTCTTTAGATGTAGTACCCGAATCTGATGAACTGCCCCATCTTGATGCGCCTATGCCAAGCTGAGTTGTTCCATCAGCAGTTGCAGAGCCGGTTAAATAATAGCAGTTTGAAACTGTACCGCCATTATCACCGCATATAGCACCTACATAATAAGCAGGATTAAAAAAAGAGCTTGTTCCTGTTCCGGTAACGCCGCCGACAGAATAACAATTAATTATAGTACCTTCATTCTGACCTGCAATACCGCCTAAATACCTTGTACCCGCAACAGCACCGCTGCTATAAGAATTCTGAATTGTGCCCTCGTTAAGAGCAACAAGTCCGGAAACATATTGGGCTCCTTTAAAATACGAGGAACTGATATTTGCATTTCTTACAACACCGCTACTACCCAGATAACCTATAAATGCGGTATAATCGTCACCATTTACATTATAAAAATTCCTGAGTGTATATCCGCGCCCGTCAAAAACTCCGTTAAATGCAACACTTCTACTGCTGGTAGAACCTTTTACTCCGATGGGGGTCCAAGCACGGAAATTTTCTGACTTAAGCGAGCCGTCAGAATTATAAATATCTATATTGTCACTTATATCACAAGCAAGCCTGCAGAAAATCCCGTTATTCCCGTTATTAACCTGATCTCGGAACCAATACAGATTACCTGCATTTTTTATTGTATAAAAGCCACTTGCGTCTTTAAAAGGAACGTCGTAGTGACTGTTATCCGTAAGACAAAAGCCGTTTGATAATGTGCCACCGCAGGTTTTACAGGTATTAAGCTTTGCAACTAAGCTTGGACGTTTTGCCCAAGTATAATCAGGACCTATTTCACGTGCAAGCCAGGATTTTACCACTTTAACAAAATAGAAGTTTTCGCTTTTTTCATAACCGTAAGTTCCTGATGACTGGTCGTAGCCGAAAACCGTTATGAGCTTTGCGTTACCGCAAAGACTTTCCTCAAAATACGCTGTGCAGGTTGCCACATCATCATAATGCGCATAACCCTCTGCATTAACATATTCATTTCTGCCATTTTCTCCAAGCTCTTTTTCGAGCTGTGCCAAGTTATAATTACAGGTTTTGGGGCTCATTGTCCAACCGGGAGTGCAATAATCGTTAATGCATACATCCGTAGGAGGATATTCTGTTGAACAACCACCCAAATATGACGAAACAGATACTATATGCGAAAATATTTTGGATTTTTCTATACCTGCATCATAGAACATCTTACACGTAAACTCAATATAATCCGCAATCACTTCATAGAGAAGCTCTCTTATAACCTCAGTTTCACTAAGCATACGAGTTACTGCTTCATCAAAAATTGATTCAGCATCGTAGCCAAGATTATGTAACGCATGCATACCGTATTGAGCTTTTTCAAACTCCTCAAGAGAAGCGTAAGTTTTATCTGTATAATCGGGTATCTGTGTTTCCCAACCGGTATTGATACCTGCAAGAAGATAAGCTTTCCCCTCAGCTTTGAGCCTTTCGTAATTTTCAAGCAACGGTTCTATAAAGCCTTCTGTTACCTGTTTTTCATACCAAGCGAGATATTTGGGAGAATTGAAGCACGGGAAACCACCTGCAGTAGCAAAAGGAGTACCGCTCCAGTTACAATGCCATCTTGGCAGCATACCGTAGCTTTGTCCGCCCCATTCTTCGCCCTCTTCTGGAAAAGCTATCCATTCGCACATTTCAGGGTCATCATAAAATTTATTACCTTCATCATCGATGGTTGCATCATGTCCAAATTCTGTGGAGTAATTCGTGCAATCATCCATTTGAAAGAATACGGGTACATTATATTTTTCTGCAAGAGCAAAAACAGTATTAACCTCTTCATTCATCTGCTCAATAGACTGTGTAAGACACATAGGACCTACAACACCGAATGCATACATTCGGTCCGAAGAAGAATCTATTTCCCCGTGAAGAGCTACCATTTCAGAAACATAAGGTTCTAAAGATTTGTAGTGTACATTTGTAACCATAAATACCACGTACTGAACTCCGTCTTCAGACGTAGCAGTTATTATACCGTCTGCCGCTACTGAAATACCGCTTTCAATATCATCAGCAGCTAAAACCGGTACCCCTATGTACGAAACCAACAGCAACGCCAGTATCAAACTTAAAGCTCTCATAATTTTACTCTTTTTCATAAATACTTCTAATTCTAACGAATCCTTTCTGCCAAATTAACATTGTGCATAACTTTTATTTTAACACCGTAACTTTCGATTTGCAACATCAAATAAAAACTACGTCTTATGTTTTTTTACTTTTTAAGCAAAAAACTCATCAATACAATCACATTTTCATTACTACCAAAAAGGAGGCTCACCTTTAAGGTGTTCCTCCTTTAAGTGACTGCTAAAGTCAGTAAGGCTCAATTTTCTTTGTCGCCTTATTTGTTGCCTTCTTCGTAAGCCTGAATCATCTTTTTAACCATCTGACCGCCAATTGAACCAGCCTGACGAGATGTGAGGTCGCCGTTGTAACCCTGCTTAAGATCAACGCCTACTTCAGAAGCAGCTTCCATCTTAATCTGATTAAGAATCTGCTTTGCGCTTGCCTTTGTATCTGCGGGCATACCGCTATTCTTTGATGCCATTTCCATTACACTCCTTCTCTACGTTGTAATTGCGTTTGCATTGTTATTATGGTTGTTTTATCAAAGAATATTTCAAGAAAATTTTTACATTCTCATTTTGCTTTATAATCCTTCATCAAAACTCTTTTTATAATATAAAACTACTTATTTTATTGTGTTTTTGCACAAGTGAAGCACTCAAGTTTTGTAAATTTTATATGATAAATAGAACTTTTTCAAAACAAATTATTTTTCTTGCGAACTTGTTTTGTAAATGCTAATATATTATGGTATTGAACAGAAAATTCCCCAAATATTTATAATCAGGAGAATGTATTATGATTAAAGTTCTTAAATTCGGCGGAAGCTCTCTTGCTGATGCAGAGCAGTTTAAAAAGGTTGCCGCTATAATTAAAGCTGAGCCCGAGCGTAGATACGTTGTTGCTTCAGCTCCCGGTAAAAGATATTCCGACGACATTAAAGTTACCGATATGCTTTACGATTGCTACAAGCTTGTAAAAGCAAATCAGCCTATTGACGATGCTTTTGCTCTTATAGAAGAGCGTTACAACGGTATCATCAAGGATTTAGGTATGAAGCTTTGGCTTCAGCCCGAATTTGACAGAATCAAAAATGCTATCGTTCATCACGCAGGCCGTGACTATATTGCTTCCCGTGGCGAGTATCTTAACTCAATGGTGCTTGCAAGTTACCTCGGTTATGATTTCATTGATGCTGAAGACGGTATCTTCTTTAAAGAAAACGGTACTCTTGATACTGAAAAAACAAACGAAGAGCTTACCGCAATTCTTGCAAAGCATGAGCATGCAGTTATCCCCGGCTTCTACGGTGTAATGCCTAACGGCACAATTAAGACCTTCTCCCGTGGCGGTAGTGATATTACAGGCTCTATCGTAGCACGTGCTATTAAAGCAGATATTTACGAAAACTGGACTGACGTTTCAGGTATGCTTATGGCAGACCCCAGATGCGTTGAAAACCCTCAGGTTATTTCAACTATCACTTATTCAGAGCTTCGCGAGCTTTCATATATGGGTGCTACCGTTATGCATGAGGATGCTATTTTCCCCGTTCGCGAAATGGGTATCCCGATTAATATCAGAAACACAAACGCACCTCAGGATGCAGGTACAATGATTGTTTCTTCAGTTGAAGATAACAAGGTTGACACCGTTATCACAGGTGTTGCAGGTAAAAAAGGCTTCTCTGTTATTGCTATCGAGAAGGATATGATGAACTCAGAGGTTGGCTTCGGTAGAACTGTTCTTGAGGTTCTTGAAAACTATAACCTTTGCTTTGAGCATCTTCCCTCAGGTATTGATACAATGTCAATCGTTGTAAACGATGCTGATTTCTTACCTCATAAAGACGCTATTCTCAACGATATTCAGAGAAGAACAAAAGCAGACTCCGTAACAGTAAGCGGTGGAATTGCTCTTGTTGCTGTTGTTGGTAGAGGTATGGCAGGCGTTAAAGGTACTGCTGGCAGACTTTTCAAGGCTATTGCTGAAAACGATATCAATATCAGAATGATTGACCAGGGCTCAAGCGAGCTTAACATTATTGTAGGCGTTTCTGAAGAGGATTACGTAAAAACTCTTAACGCTATCTACAACGAATTTGTTAAGTAATTAATTTACTAGTAATTGAAATCACTATAAAAAGCAACTGTCGACCAATTTCAAACGGTCGGCAGTTGCTTTTTGTATTTGTTTAATTTTATATTCCTATTGTGATAATTTCAAAGGGCTTAAATTCAATTACGTCTGTTTCGGATAAAACATCCTCAAGCATATTAAGAATTTTAACCTTTTGATTTAATTTAATTTTTCCTCTTGTGCCGTTTTGCTCTGAAAGTCTTATTACGGTCATTTTGCCGTCTTCACTCTTTTTAACCGCTTGTAAGTATAATGGCTCAAAGGTGGGCATATTCCAACTGCAATCAGCCTTAACAAGAGGCGTATTATACTGAATTGCCAGCTTATTGATTTCAGCCGTTACCACATCCTTTTCGTGAGGCACTATCATATATGAAAAGCTGTGATTTCCTATATCTGAGGTAACGTCGGGTCTTTCGGTTGCCCTTAAAAGCGAAAGGCTCATTGTATTTTCAAGGAAGCCAACACCGTATTTGCCGTCGTTTATTATTGCGACACCGCCCCCTGTTTCAGACATATCGCACCACTTATGATGGCAGTTTTCAAAGCGTGCCTGTTGCCAGGTTGTGTTACGGTGGGTTTCTCTTTCAATAAAGCCTGCCGAGGTATCGCAAAGAGCTTTTCTTGTAAGAATATTACATTGAAATTCTACTTTTGCAAGCTTATGCTTCTCATTCCAATTAACGTTATTTTCAACCTCAATTGCTCCGCTTCTTCTGAAAACTCTTATTCTCATTTCCCATTGAGATTTTTCAGTGCTTAATATTACTCTGAAGGTTGCGCTTTCGCCGTCCTTTTCAACGAGAGCTACGGGACTTTCTACTGATAGCTCAACCTCTTTTTCACGGTAATTGGGAAGAATATCCCAAGCGTCGTAGTTACCGGGGCAATCAACGTAAGATTTAAGCTTATTAAAATCGCCATTTGCCCATTCTCTTGAAAGCTTTTTATCGTAAAGAGATTTAATTGAGCCATCGGGATTGAAAACGATTTGATAATAGGGTGTTTCTACTCTTGAGCCGTCAACAGTAACCCACTCTTTATCGTAACTTGTCTTTCTTAGGTTTCCTGAGGAAAGAGCATCCATACCCGTAATAAGCCAAATACCCTTTTTACCGTATTTTGTAGCAGTACCGTTTTTATTTTCAATAAATTCAAGAGCATTTCTCTTGAAATTAAGGGTATTGAAATATTTACTACCCTTTCCGATAATCCCGTCAAGACCTGCTTCAATTTCCGCATAATCCTTCATAGCATCCTCAAATACGGGGTGAATATGAGAGCCGGGGAGAATATCGTGAAATTGATTAATCAAGAATTTTTTGTAAAGCTCTGTTATTTCTTTTGAGTTATCTTCGTTCCTCATTACAGAAAGCATTTCCGCTGTTCTGAACTTTTCTTCAAGCTTGCGGTTAGCCTTCTTAATATCACTCTTTGTAGTAAAAGTACCACGGTGCATTTCAAGATACAATTCACCATCCCACACCTCAAGAGCTTTATTGTCCTTAAGATTTTTTTCAAGGAACTCTGCACCGCTTGTGTGAGTGCATTTGGGCATTATAGAAAGCTTATCAAATCTATTCATAAGCTCTATCATTTCTTCGGTACAGCCCGAGCCACCGTCACCGTAGCCAAACATATTAAGCGTTTGACCACCTTTGTCTTTATCAATGTATGCTTCCCAATTTTCCTGAATCTGAGAAGGCATATTCCAGGTTATAAAGTGAGTAGGCGGAACGCAGGCATAAACGTCGCTACCGTCAATACCTCGCCAGATAAAGTTGTTATGAGGGAAACGGTTTGTATCATTCCACGTAGACATTTTGTTTGAAACGAAATAATCTACTCCGCTTTTTTTGAGAATCTGGGGTAAAATCCAGCTATTGCCGAAAACGTCGGGAAGCCAGGCATTATTTACTCTTTTGCCGAACATTCTCTCATACGTTTTTTGACCGTAAAGGCACTGTCTTATAAGGCTTTCTGCATTAGGCACGTTACAATCAGGCTCAACATACATAGCACCTACGGGCTCAAACTGACCGTTTTTAACCTTTTCTTTTAATTCTTGGAATACATCGGGATAATATTTTTCAAGTGTTTCATAAGTATAAGGCTGAGTATGAGCATATTTAAAATGAGGATATCTATCCATAAGACGAAGCTGAACAAGAACGGTACGAAGATTTTTCTGTACAGCGTGAATTCTTCGCCAATAATATGCAACGTCAAGATGCGAGTGAGCAACAAGAGCAACGTCACCCGTACCCTTATAGGTATCGTTTGAGTAAATTACGTCTTCAATATACTTCTTTGCATCATCTACGCCTGTAAGCTCTTCGCTGTCAAAATCAACACAATTCATAGCGTTATTTAATTCACGGTTGAGAAATGCTCTGTAATCCTCATTGAAAAGCTCACTTTTTGCAATATCAAGAAGTAATTCAAAATCATAAACAAGGCTTTGAACATCTTCGTTTACTGTGCAAATATATGCACCCTCGAAAATCTGACGGCAGCCTCTTACAGAAAGGCTTTCGGGATTTCTTTCATCATCAGGCTTACTTCTGTTGTAGCCCATCATATCAAAATAAAGAGTTTCGTTTACGTTAATATAAGGTGACAACAACATTCTTTCTCTGTTAGGGTCAACACCACCTATATATTTGCCGTTTACCTTCACACAGATTTCTGCAGCAGTTTTAAGAGAAAACCAAAGCTCTTTATCTTTTAAACAGTCTGGAATTTTAACCTCTGCCTTTATAAAAGCAGTGCCATCGGGAGTAAAATACATATCACCTTTTTTTAGGGGTCTGTATTCATCTGAATAATATTCAAACTCCATTTCACGCACCTGACGTGCATCACGTATTTCTAAATTCTCAATTTCCCATTTTTCATTATATATATGACGTTTAAGCCAACCGAAGCGAAGGTCGGTCCATTCCTCAGGTCGCATTGAACGTCTTACAACTTTAATATGTGCCATATTACACCTCAAACATCTTGGAAATACGGTTTTTTACGAACCGCAACAACTTTAACCGTTTTCTTTAAATCTCGTTTTATCTCTTGTTCAATCCAATCAGTGCAACGGTGAAGAATAAGGCATTTTGAGCATTCGCCTCTGAAACGAAGAGTTAATTCGCCGTTTTCAAAAGAAATGAATTCAACCCAACCGCCGTCACCTTGTAGCTTCGGTGCAAGAACGTTATTTACGTATTTTTCCATTTTACCGCCTCTTTCGGCTTATGTATTTTTATATAATAAAATCGTACCATATTACAAAAACCTTTGTCAATGTTGATTTTTATAATTATTAGTTGTATAATAGTTAGCAAAGACTAACTATAAAAGGGAGCTTTTATGAAAACCGAAAAATTCAGAGTAACGGGTATGACCTGTGCCGCTTGTCAGGCAAACGTTGAAAAAGCCGCCTGCAAATTAGAGGGCGTAGAGTCCGCTCAGGTAAACCTATTATCAGAACAGCTTACAGTAAGCTTTGACGATGAAAAGCTTACCGAGCAAAATATAATAGATGCAGTAAACAATATCGGCTACGGTGCTTCTCTTTTTAACCAAAAGAATACAAAAAACGGTTTAAAGGAGCAATGGCAGGAGCGTCAGTCAAACGAGCAAGAAAAAGAAGCCTCTATGAAAAAAAGGCTTATTTCTTCAATAGCTTTTCTTGTTGCTTTAATGTATATTGCTATGGGGCATATGATAGGTCTTCCCCTCCCCCATTTTCTTCACGGCACTGAAAATGCCATAGTAAATGCACTTTTGCAAATGCTTTTAACTATTCCCGTAATGATAATAAACAAAAGGTTTTTTGTTTCGGGCTTTAAGGGACTTATAAAAAGAACTGCAAATATGGATTCCCTCGTTGCTTTAGGCTCGGGTGCATCATTTATTTACGGCTTATTTTCCCTTTTTATGATGGCATACGCCGCACCCAAGGGCAACCTTGAAGCTTTAGCGCATTATTCTCATGAATTATATTTCGAATCAAGTGCTATGATATTAACCCTTGTAACCGTAGGAAAATATTTAGAAACTAAATCTAAAAGAAAAACGGGCGACGCTTTAGGTAAGCTTGTAGAGCTATCGCCGAAAACTGCTAACGTTATAAAAGACGGCAAAGAAATAACGGTAGCGGCGGAGGACATTAAAACGGGTGACGAAATAATTATTCGCCCCGGTGAAAGAATCGCAGTTGACGGTGTTTTAAAAAGCGGTAACGGTTATATTGACCAATCTGCCGTAACGGGTGAAAGCTTACCCGTTGAAAAAGCAATTGGTGATGAGATAATTTCTGCTACTCTTAATAAAAACGGTACCTTCACAATGACGGCAACTAAAGTCGGTGAAAATACAACTCTTTCTCAAATAATAAAGCTTGTTGACGAGGCAGGCTCTTCAAAAGCACCAATTGCACGACTTGCTGACAAGGTAAGCGGTGTATTTGTGCCCGTTGTAATGGCGATTTCATTAATCACATTTATTATCTGGCTAGTTACGGGTGCTGAATTTTCCACCGCACTTTCTTTCGGTATTACCGTGCTTGTGATTTCTTGTCCTTGTGCTTTGGGTCTTGCAACACCCGTTGCGATTATGGTAGGTACAGGTAAAGCCGCCGAAAACGGTATTCTTATAAAATCCGCCGCCGCTTTAGAGAATCTTGGTAACGTAAACAAAATAGTTCTTGATAAAACCGGAACAATTACAAGCGGTGAAATGACGGTAAGTGATATCGTTGTCATTGATAAAAGCTATACTGAAAATGAATTTTTGAAAATATGTGCCGCTATTGAAAGCGGTAGTGAGCATCCCCTTGCGGAAGCAGTAAGAAAAAAAGCAACCGAACAAGGCTTATTACTACCGCAGTCAAGGGATTTTGAAGCAGTGCAAGGAAAAGGCGTAAAATGCCTTATTAACGGTAAAAAATATTTATCGGGAAATCCTAGATTTTTATCGGAAGAAAACATTGAAATAACATCTATCGAAAAAGCAGTTGATGAGCTTTCGAAGCAAGGTAAAACGCCTTTGATTTTTGCGGAAGACAATAACGTAATCGGTATTATTGCCGTTTCCGATACAATAAGAAATGACAGTATTGAAGCAATAAAAGCATTTAAAGCATTAGGTAAAACTACTGTGATGCTTACGGGTGACAACAAAAACGCAGCTCAATATATAGCTGAAAAGGCAGGAGTTGACGAGGTTTTTGCAGAGCTTTTGCCCGCTGATAAGGAAGGCATTTTACGAAAGCTTCAGGAAGACGGCGAAAAGGTAGCCTTTATCGGTGACGGAATAAACGATGCACCCGCCCTTACAAGAGCCGACGTAGGTATTGCTATCGGTGCAGGTACGGATATTGCTATTGATGCGGCTGACATTGTGCTTATAAAAAGCTCACTTTCCGACGGTGCAAAGGCAGTTGAATTAAGCAAAGCCGTTATGAAGAATATTAAAATGAACTTATTCTGGGCTTTCTTTTATAATACGTTAGGTATTCCTCTTGCGGCAGGCGTGCTTTACCCTGCATTTGCAATAAAGCTTACACCAATGATAGGCTCCGCAGCAATGAGCTTAAGCTCTGTTTCAGTTGTAACAAATGCTTTAAGACTTCGTTTTTTTAAATCTAAATTAATTATTGATAACAATATAGATGAAGTCGAAGAAGTTTTTTTAAATCAAAAGGAAGGAAATGATATTATGACAAAGGTAATTAAGGTTGACGGTATGATGTGCCCCCGTTGCGAAGCACACGTTACAAAAGCTCTTCTCGCAATTGACGGTGTTGAAGAGGCAACCGCAAGCCACGAAGAAAGCATAGCAACAGTTACACTTTCAAAAGAAGTAGCTGATGACGTTTTAATTAAAGCAATAGTTGACGAAGGCTACGAGGCTCAAATATAAAAAAAAGCGAAATGCGAAGATTTCTTCACATTTCGCTTTTTTATAAATTTTTTAGTTGATAACCTTATCGTCAACCTCTTTTTGAGCCATTTCGATAAATGCTTCAACACTCATTGTGCCCATATCGCCGGCTTTTCTGCCACGTACTGCAACCTCACCGTTTTCGATTTCCTTGTCGCCCAAAACAAGCATATAAGGAATCTTCTGAAGCTGTGCTTCACGGATTTTGTAGCCTGTTTTTTCTGCTCTGTCATCAACAGTTACGCGGAAGCCCTTTTCCTCAAGCTTCTTGCAAAGATCAAAGCAAGCGTCGTGGTGTCTTTCGGAGATAGGAAGAATTCTTAACTGCTCGGGAGCAAGCCACATGGGGAATGCACCTGCATATTTTTCAAAAAGAAGAGCAAGAGTTCTTTCGTAGCAAACGATAGACGTTCTGTGAATAATATAGGGATTCTTCTTTGTACCGTCACGGTCAACGTATTCCATACCGAATTTCTCAGCAAGCATCTGGTCAATCTGAATAGTAATAAGAGTATCCTCTTTACCGTAAACGTTTTTAATCTGAATATCAAGCTTAGGTCCGTAGAAAGCAGCCTCGCCGATACCAACCTTATAATCAAGACCGATATCGTCAAGAATTTCTTTCATAATGCCCTGAGCTTCATCCCACTGCTCCTGAGTGCCGATGTATTTTTCTCTGTCATCGGGGTCCCACTGTGAGAAACGGTAAGAAACGTCCTCATAAAGACCCAAAGTTTTAAGCATAAAAATACAAAGATCAAGACAACGCTTGAATTCGTCTGCAAGCTGTTCGGGAAGGCACATTAAGTGACCCTCTGAAATTGTGAACTGACGAACACGGATAAGACCGTGCATTTCGCCTGATGATTCATTTCTGAAAAGAGTTGAAGTTTCAGCTAATCTCATAGGAAGGTCACGGTAAGAACGTGCTCTGTTGAGATATGCCTGATACTGGAAGGGGCAAGTCATAGGACGAAGTGCGAAAACCTCATCATCCTTTTCCTCGTCGCCTAAAACGAACATACCGTCTTTATAATGGTCCCAGTGACCTGAAATTTTATAAAGGTCGCTCTTTGCCATAAGAGGAGTTTTTGTACGTACCCAGCCTCTTCTTGCTTCTTCGTCTTCAACAAATCTCTGAAGAGTCTGTACAATAAACGTACCCTTAGGAAGAAGAATAGGAAGTCCTTGACCGATTGTATCAACTGTTGTAAAGATTTCAAGCTCTCTACCAAGTTTATTGTGGTCACGCTTTTTAGCCTCTTCAACACGAGCAAGATGTTCTTCAAGCTCTGCTGCCTTGGGGAAAGCAGTACCGTAAATTCTCTGAAGCATTTTATTATTCTGGTCGCCTCTCCAGTAAGCACCTGTACAAGCTGTAAGCTTAAATGCTTTTACTCTGCCTGTTGAAGGAATGTGAGGACCTGCACAAACGTCAGTAAATTCACCCTGCTTATAAAAGCTGATAGGCTCGTTTTTACCTGCATGCTCTTCGATAAGCTCAACCTTATAGATTTCGCCGTTTTCTTTCATAAGCTCAATAGCTTTTGCAGGCTCAACCTCAAACTTTTCAAGAGGTAAATCCTCTTTAACGATTTTTTTCATTTCTGCTTCAATTTTCTCAAGAATTTCAGGAGTAAATGAAGCTTCGCTATCAATATCATAATAGAAGCCGTTATCAATAGCAGGACCTATAGCAAGCTTTGCATTAGGATAAAGACGTTTTACAGCCTGAGCTAAAATATGAGAAGCAGTATGCCAGAAAGCATGTTTGCCTTCTTCACTGTCAAATGTAACGAATTCAAGCTCGCAATCCTCATTAATTTCTGTGCGGATATCTGCCGCTACTCCGTTAATTAAGCATGCACAAACGTTTCTGTAAAGACCCATTGAAATATCCTTACAAACGTCAGCAGCACTAACGCCGTTTTCATATTCCTTAACGTCGTCACGAAGTTTAATTTTTACCATATATATCAGTCCTTTCTTGAATATAAAAAAACATCCCAATTATTACCTGAATAATAATTGGGATGAAGTAATAACTCCACGGTTCCACCCAAATTGCAACACAATAATAGTGATGCCACTCGAGAGGTCTTAACGCGACCGAACGGCTACGCTTATCTTTCGCTTCGCATAGCACTCAGGAGTGGTCTTGGGGGTAAAGCCTTCCGTACCTTTCACCAGCCGGTACGTTCTCTGAAAAGGGGATTTGCCCTTACTTTCTCCGTCAATGAGTTAAAATCTTTAATTTGTTATATAATAATCCTGTTTTTTGATTTTGTCAACAAAATTATTCAGCAGCTTCTTCTGTAGCTACCTTTTTAGGCTCAATTTTGCCGTAACGGGAGGATGCAGCAGCATCTACCTTCTGTTCTCTGGGCTCCTTGGGAGCTTCGGGAACGTAGGGTGCTCTTCTTTCTCTGTTACCTCTGCGGTTGCCTCTATCTCTGTAACCGCCCTTTTCGCCACCTTCGGGAGTGATAACAACTCTACGTCTGTCACCCTCGCCTACTGAATGAGATGTAACGCCTTCAATCTCCTGAATGGCAGTATGAATTATTCTTCTCTCGTAAGGATTCATAGGCTCGAGAGCAAAGCTCTTGCTATACTTTACAACCCTTGCAGCCTGTCTCTTAGCAAGTGCCTTGAGAGTATCCTCTCTGCGTGCTCTGTAATCGCCAACGTTAAGAGCAACTCTCTTATTGTTGTCATCGGCACGGTTTACAAAAAGACGTGTAAGATACTGTAAAGCGTCAAGTGTTTCACCGCGTCTGCCGATAATGTTGCCATAACCCTCACCGCAGGTGATTTCGAAATAAATATCTTCCTCTGCTTCTCTTGCTGTAACGCCAACATCGGTAAAGCCCATACCAACAAGAATTGATTTAAGATATTCAGTTGCTTCGTTTTCTTTAGGCTCGATAGCTGATAAATCCACCTTAGGCTCAGTTTTTTTCTCAGCCTTAGGAGCTTCTTTTTTAGCCTCTTTTTTAGGCTGAGGCTTCTTTTCTGCCTTTTTCTCTGTTTTGGGAGCCTTTGCTACAGGCTCTACCTTCTTTTCAACCTTTTTAGGTGTTTCTTTCTTTTCTTCAACACCATCATCATAGGAAGCCTTTACCTTAGCCTCACTACCGCCGAAAAGACCTAAAACCTTCTTTTTAGGGAAAGTAATAATTTCTACTTTAACATCTGCGTCAATGGGTGCGTGAAGGTTTTCTACAGCCATTTTTCTGGCTTCGTCAACCGTTGCAGCTACACCAATAGCTTCTTTTATCATAATTTCACCTTATTTCTTATCGAGCTCAACACGACGCTTTGTATTATTTTCTTTAGAACGTCTTGTAACTGTTTCGTCAACCATCTGTTGAGCTATAACTTTTTTAGGACTGTAAATATTTGTGAGAACTACCTGCTGAATAAAAGAAACAACGTTGGAAATTACCCAGTAAAAGCCAACACCAGCAGGGAACATAAATGTAAACACAAGTGACATAACGGGTGACATAAAAGTCATACAACCCATTGAGGGATTCTTTGCCATTTCAGGATTCTGCTTACGCTGTCTTATATACATATATACCGAAGACATCATTGCAGTTAAAAATGCAAGAATCGGAATAATCCAGATAAGACCGGGCTTATCTGTTGTAGGTGTTTCAGCAAGGTCAAGACCAAAAATCTGGAATTTATCCTTAAGACCTACAAGAGCTTCCATATCCTCAGCGCTGATTACACCGCTGAGCTTATCGGAAAATTTTTCGAAGTTTTCAAGAATTTTAAGCTCAACCATTCTTGCTTCGTTAGAATTTTTGCCTGCAGATTCAGCGGCAATATTCATTGCCGTTTTGATTTTTTCAATTGTACCGTTGCTAAAACGAAGCACGCTTGAAAGAGGTGTATATATAACACCGTAAAGACCAATCATAACAATCATCTGAATCATAAGAGGTGCGCAACCCATATTAGCCGCACCAAAGCCCTCACGCTGATAAAGAGCCTGTGTTTCCTCTTGAATTTTCTGCTGATTGCCTGCATATTTCTGTTTAATTTTATTAACCTTTGTCTGAAGGCGCACCTGCTTTGCAGAGTTTTTCTGCTGACTGATTGAAGCAGGTAAAAGAGCACATCTTATAATAACGGTAAGTAAAACAATAGCAAAAATATAGCTATCCGTAAGATTATAAAATAAGCTGAGCGCAAAACCAAAAGGTATTGCGAGAACGTCTCTAATAGCATCCATTGAAATTAATTTCCTTCCTGTTTTTGTAGAAAGAGTTTACTTTTTCTCTTTCTTTGGGGGTACGGGGTCTACCCCACCCGGGAAAAGAATATTGCACCTCATAAGACGTCTTACTGCAAGAATTGAACCTTTAAATGCGCCGTGAATACTTATTGCTTCAACGGCATACTGAGAACAAGTAGGGTAAAAACGGCATTTCGGACTAAATAACGGCGAAATGCGTTTTTGATAAAACTTAATCAGTTTTATGAGAAAGTCTTTCATTCTTCTTCACTCTCAATTTTAAGCATACCCTCTCGGGTAAACATTTCTCGCATAATTTCTTCTATTCTGGTGCTTTTCAGATATTTCGTTTTTGAACGAGCCACAATTACTATATCGTAACACGGTGAAACCTCAGGGCATAAATGCCTGAAGGCCTCTCTGATAACTCTTCTTGAACGGTTACGTTCAACTGCATTACCGATTTTTTTACTTGTTGTTATACCAATACGGCAAATTCCCGCGCGGTTCTTTGAGTAATAAATAACCAACGCAGGATCAATTACAGCCTTGCCTCTATTATACAACCGACGAAAATCGGGGTTACTGTTGAGTGTAACAAAATCTGACACATTATTCTCCTAATTCGAAAGAATAATCAATATGTGAGCTGCTTTCTGCCTTTTGCACGACGGCGAGCAAGCACCTTACGACCGTTTCTGTCTGCCATTCTTTTACGGAAACCGTGTTCCATCTTTCTGTGTCTTTTCTTGGGCTGATAAGTTCTTTTCATTTTTTATTCTCCTATCTATTTTTCAGGCTTTTTTACGAAGTATGAGAAGTGTTAAAGTAAATATAAACCTGTATTTTACTATTTTGGGCATACCTGTACCAAGACAGTTGCACAAGACATTATATAAAAACGCGACAAAAAAGTCAATAGCTAATAATAATTTTACAATTCCAAAAAATTTTATATAATATCCGATTTTTTGTATACTATATTAAATATGTTAACATTTTCAAATCATCATTGATATTTGAAAAATAGTGTGTTATTATACTTATTGTTTTAAATTTTGTCTTTTAGAAAATCAATTAGGAGATGATTATAAATGAGTGAATGCACTCATAACTGTAGCACCTGTTCTCAAAACTGCTCATCACGAAAAGAACCTGAAAGCTTACATGAGAAACCCCATGAGCTTTCAAAAATCAAAAAGGTTATAGGCGTTGTAAGCGGTAAAGGTGGCGTTGGCAAATCTCTTGTTACCTCACTTTTAGCAGTATCAACCCAAAGAAAAGGCTTTAAAACCGCTATTCTTGACGCTGATATTACAGGTCCTTCAATTCCGAAAGCATTCGGTATTAAAGAAAAAGCTCAGGGTACTGAAAATGGTATCCTCCCCTGCAAATCAAAAACAGGTATTGAAATTATGTCTGTAAACCTTCTTCTTGAAAACGATACAGACCCTGTTGTATGGCGTGGCCCCGTTATTGCAGGTGCAGTAAAGCAATTCTGGACTGATGTTATCTGGGATGACGTTGACTTTATGTTTGTTGATATGCCCCCCGGAACAGGTGACGTTCCTCTTACAGTTTTCCAGAGCCTTCCCGTTGACGGCATTGTTATCGTTGCTTCCCCTCAGGAATTAGTTGGAATGATTGTTGAAAAGGCTGTTAAAATGGCAGGGCTTATGGATATCCCCGTTCTTGCTTTTGCAGAGAATATGTCTTACTTCCTCTGCCCCGACTGTAACACAAAGCACAAAATCTTCGGCGAAAGCAATATAAAAGAAATTGCTAAAGAATATAACGTTGATACAGTAGCAGAAATTCCTATGAACAACAAGCTTGCCGCAGCTGTTGATGCAGGTGTTATTGAGTTGTTTGAAGGCGACTGGGTAGAGGAGATTTCAAACAAAATCATCGAATTATTATAATTCTTAAACCACTTGTGCAAAACACAAGTGGTTTTTTGTGTATTTTTATAATTGACTGCATTTTGAGAAAATCTTATAATTGAATCAGAATATTTTTCAGGAAGTGATTAAATGTTTTCTAATTTAAAGAAAATATTGTGCCTTGCTTTAGTTTTATTCATAATTTTTCTTTCACCTATAAATGCATTCGCAGCAGTTGTAACGTACGGAGTTTCTGATTTTCAATCACCAACTCTTTATAATTCTATAGGTCCAAACGTGGACGTGCTTGACGATACGGTTAATATTGAAGCTTTAAGAAATCATCTTATTGAGGGCTTTGCTGAATGCCCTGAATACGTTGACATTTCAAGCTTTAAAATACCCTACAACGCTACTAATCAAACAGCTATAACCTCGTATATCTGGTATGAAACACCTGAGCTTTTCCACGTTGACCAGCTTGGAATAGGTTACAACTCAACTTATATAACGAGAGTTTATGCCTCTTACCGTTGCACCGCAAGCGAATACGAAACAATGTTCAGCGATTTCAAAAAGAATGCTGATAAGCTTTTAGAGGGCGTAAAAGGTAACAATTATCTGAGTGACGTTGAAAAAGCATTGATATTACACGACCGTATCGCTATTTGGTGCGAATACGATTACGAAAGATTAGAAAACGGAACAATGCCTGACATTTCATACAGTGCCTACGGAGTATTGGTAAATCAATTCGCCGTTTGTATGGGGTATGCACTTGCCTACGATTATCTTCTTTTACAAGCAGGCATTGACAGTTATTATTGTAGCTCAAGGCTTCTTAACCACGCCTGGAACGTGGTTTACATAAACGATACCCCATATCACGTAGACGTAACCTGGGATGACCCTGTTTATGATAAAAACGGTCATGTTTACCACACTAACTTTTTAAGATCAACTAACGGTATCTCATCAACAGGTCACAATTCTTCAGGAAATATTGATTACAGCACCCTTCCTACAGATACAACCTATGACTCTTATTATTGGCAAGCCTCTGATACGGCTTTCCAATTAGTAAATAATGAGCTTTATTATATTGATAATGATACAAAAGTGCTTAAAAAGATTAATAGCAATGGTGAAACAACCGTTTTAAAATCTTTACAATATATTTGGCAAGCAGATGCAGGCTCATTTTGGGGCGGTCATTACAGCAGACTTGCATTTGACGGAAAAAATCTTCTTTACTCTACCCCCAAAGCAGTTTATTCTTACAATATTCAGACAGGTGCTTCAGAAATAATATTCGAGCCCGATTTAACGGCAGGAAGCTACTACAGTATTTACGGCTTCAAATTCGAAAATTGTACGTTGATTTGCGATGTATACAACTCACCAAATTATGAGCTTACAACTAAAGCCAACAACACGAAAACGCTTACACATCACGTTGACAGTGATTGGATAATTGACAACGGGCCTACAACAACGCAAGCAGGCTCAAAGCATAAAGAATGTATAAATTGCGGTCTTGTTTCACAAACAGGAACAATACCCGTAATTTCAGTTACAGCTAAGGCTATCGCTACTATAGATTACGAAAGCTGTTATGTTTTTACTGATTTATTCTTATGCAATAACATTTTTGATTTAATAAGCGTTTCGGGTAATACCACTGCAAGCGTAACTGAAGCTAATAACATTTATTTCGGCACAGGCACTAAAATCAATATCTCAAACAACGGTGAAGAGGTTTCCTATCTTACCGTAATCGTTTCGGGTGATATCAATGGTGACGGTGTTTGTAACGTTTTAGATGCAAATGAAGCAGAGCGTTTTTCAACCGGAGCAAAGGAGCCTACCGAAACAGAAATTCACGCAGCAAACGGTGAATACGCAACCTCGGTAACCCCTGCCACCTATCAGGCATTATTAAACAAAGCTTTGAGTGTATAATTTATGAAAAAAATAATTCTTATTGACCTTGATAATACTTTAATTGATTTCAATGAATGTGCAAGACATTCTATTATTGATATTTTCAATAAGTTTCAGTTGCCCTACTCCGACAACGTTTTCCACACTTTTATTACTGAAAACGTAAAAATATGGAAAAGGCTTGAAAACGGTGAAATCACTAAAGCAGAGCTTCGCGAAAACCGTTGGAATATTATACTCGGTAAATTAGGCATTGATTTCGATGGTCATATAGTTGAAGACCTTTTTGAAAAGGGTGTTGCTAAAGGGGCTTATGCTGTTGACGGTGCATACGAGCTTTTAGATTATCTTTATCCGAAATATGATTTATATATAGTTTCAAACGGCTTCCGTTTCGTTCAGGAAAGCCGATTGAAAATCGGTAATTTCCAAAAATATTTTAAAGAGATTTTCGTATCTGAGGATATAGGAATACCAAAGCCCGCAACAGAATTTTTCGACTATTGCTTTGAGAAGTTAGATAACCCCGATAAAGCTTCGGTTATTCTTATCGGCGACAGTCTTTCCGCAGATATTAAGGGCGGATATAATTACGGGTTAGAAACTATATGGTTTAATAAAAACAACGATAATATACCCGAAGATATAACACCTACTTACATAGTAACGAAGCTTTCGGATATCGAAAAAATACTATAAAACAAGCAAAAAGCGTTTCAGCTATTAAAACTGAAACGCTTTTATTTATTCTGTAATATCTGCAAATTTGTATTTAATTATTTTTTCAATGTCGGAAACTAAAAGCTCAACCTGAAAGCCGATTTTGCCTGCACTAAAAAATATTTTTTCATTATTTTTTGCTGATTCGTCTATCACCGTTGGGAAAAGCTTTTTCATTCCTACGGGCGAGCAACCACCGTGAATATAGCCTGTAAGACTTAATAAATCCTTAGATTTTATCATTTCTATACTTTTCTCACCTACGGCGCTTGCCGCTTTTTTCAGGTTTAACTCTCTGTTAACGGGTACGAGAAAAACGTAATTTTGCTTTGATTTTCCTACTGTTACAAGAGTTTTAAAAACCGCATCGGGATTTTCGCCTAAAACAGAGGCTACGTCCTCACCTGCTATAGCATCAGTTTTAGAATAATCGTGCATTTCATAGGGTATCTTCTTTTGGTCAAGAAGCCTCATAACGTTTGTTTTTTCTTGCTTTGCCATATTAACATTCTCCGTAAATCATCAAATCTGTGTTTTCTTCGCTATACTCAATCTGCTTTGACCAGTTTTTGAGATTGTTTATTCTGTCGGTCAATGTAAGATATCCTTTTTCAGAAAAGGTTTTAATATCGCAAAGCCTTATAAATCTTACACTTTCGACCGCAAACTCAATTCGCTCTTTTATACTACCGTCAAAAACCGCTTTTGACAAATGGCGATAGAGAATATACGCGAGTATTTTTGAATATAGCATATTGTTTTCTTTTATTTTATCAAACTCAATTTCGCTTTGCAAAATTTCTCTATAATTATCATTTAAACCACTAATAAACGTTACCCATTCATCGTTTATAGGCTCTGTTTTTTTATAAAAAGCAAGGCTTTTTTCGTAATCACGCACCTTGCATTTTTCGTTGCAAAAGCTTTCTGTTTTGGAAAGAATTTTCACAAGCTTTTCTTCGAAGACTATTCTCTCATCGAAAATAACATCAAACAGACTATCTCTGAAAGCTGAAATAAAAATATACGTATCTGCCTCTGCAACCTCTTCCTTTGCTTCTAACAAAACCTCTTCGCCGTCACTTTCTTGTAGCAAGGCAAAAGGCTTTTCGTTTTCAAGCAAAAGCCGGCAAGCCTCCTCACAGCAAAGACCGAGTCCGCACTCAGTAAAGCCTGCAAACCATTCGTAAAAACGGGGATGCTCGCGACAGATATCGCAAAGATAATCTTCACCGCAATTGATTATAAGCTTACAAAGGTTATTTTCGTTTAATAACGCGCATCTTTCATTTTCACAAAGCTTAAAGCATTTATTACCGTCATCGGATGTAATTATTTTTTTCTTTAACTCTTCACCAAAACCGCCTTCAATAGCATTGTATTTTTCCAATGCAATTTCATCAATATCTATTTCCCAACCAATGCAACAGTTATCTGTGCATTTTTCTGCAATACATTTGAATTTATCGTAAAAATCAGGTTTAATATAAAACATTTTTAACCTCTTGTTATATCAACAACTTGAATTTTCGTATCGGTGTATTTAAATTTCACCTGCATATCCTCAAAGCTAAGACCGTAAATTCTTTCTTCGTCTTTTTGGTAAGAAGGTCGCGGGTCAAGACTTAAAAGCTCCGTAAGATTTTTTATCTGGGAAGAAGTAAGAGCTTCTTTTAAATTCTCGGGAAAATTAACCTCAAGCTCATAATCCTTAAAATCGTCAGAAAATCCGCCTTTAGCATCAGGAATACTGTCAACGTAAGGAAGATAGGGCTTTATATCATAGATAGGTGTGTTATCAGCTAAATCAGCTCCGCTAACTATAAGCAAATTGCCGTTTCTCCCGCTAACCACCTCTTCAAGCTTAACGCAGGAAAGCCCTAAGGAATTAGGTCTGAAGGGCGAGCGAGTTGCAAAAACCCCTACCCTTTTATTACCACCTAAACGGGGCGGTCTTACGGTAGGCGACCATTGTCCGTTATTTTGAGAAAAGCCCCAAACAAGCCAAAGATGTGAGTATTGCTCAATATCTCTCAGCATATTTTCATCCTTATAGCCGTCGCAAAATTCAATAACAGATTTTACTGACGGTGCTAACCCACTTTGACGGGGCACACCGAATTTTTCTTTATATCCGTTTTTTATATACGCTACAGGCTCGATTAAAAGCTTATCGCCATTACCCAAAATAAACACCGCCTTACCAATAATAATGTTATATCATAAAACGAAAATAAAATAAATATAAATGATGTAAATATAAATAAAAATATCCCCCAAGCAAAAAGCTCGGGGGGAAAGTAAAAATTGACGGATTTAGAGCAATTAGCATTTTCTCTACCCCTACCACAAACAAAAATGGCGATTTTTAATGCAGAAGGCTTTTTATACTGCGAAGTTGTATACAGATACTACGAGCATAAAAATCCCCCGAGTCTTTAAAACTCAGGGGAAATTGACAGATTTAGATGCAGATGGCATTTTCTCTATCCCGAAGGCGTATCAAGATACGTCGAGTGGGTAGAAAAATGGCATATGCGCTAAATATGGCCATTTTTTAATATACTTTACGTTCTGTGTAACCAGTATGAAGAATATCATGTGCCTTGTGGCTTCCGGGTTCACCGAAGAAATCATCATAAATTGCCTTGATATCAGGGTTGTTATGAGATTTTCTTACGGGAAGGTTAGCATCGTCATTGTAAAGACCTGCTGCACGAAGTGCTCTTACGTCTTCAAAGTTACGAACAGATGCGGGAACGATAGGCTGACCGCCACCGTTTACACAACCGCCGGGACAAGCCATGATTTCAATGAAATCATATTTCTTTTCGCCGGATTTAACCATTTCAAGAACCTTCTTTGCGTTTGCAAGGCCTGAAGCAACTGCAACGTTAACTGTTACACCGTCAAGGTCATAAGAAGCTTCCTTAACCCCTTCAACACCACGAACTGCCTTGAATGTTGCAAGGTCTGTAAGCTCTTTACCTGTAACAACCTCGTAAGCTGTACGAAGGGCAGCTTCCATAACGCCACCTGTAGCACCGAAGATTGTACCTGCACCTGAACCAAGTCCGAAGGGTGCGTCAAATTCAGCATCAGGAATAGATTTAAAGTTGATACCGGCTTTCTTAATCATTCTTGCAAGCTCTCTTACAGTGATTGAAGCATCGATATCTGCAAGACCCTTAACTGCTGAATAATCTGTTCTTTCAGCTTCGAATTTCTTTGCTGTACAAGGCATAACTGATACAACGAAGATATCCTTGGGGTCAATACCCATTTTCTGAGCATAGAAGGTTTTTGCTACTGAACCGAACATACCCTGAGGTGACTTACAAGAAGAAAGGTTAGGAATAAATTCGGGATAGTAGTGCTCACAATATTTAACCCAACCGGGTGAGCAAGATGTGATAAGAGGAAGATTTTTGCCTTCCTTGAATCTGCCAAGGAATTCAGTTGCTTCTTCCATAATTGTAAGGTCAGCTGCAAAGTTTGTATCAAATACGCGGTCGAAGCCGAGCATTTTAAGAGCAGCAACCATTTTGCCTGTAACGATAGAGCCCATTTCATAACCGAACTCTTCACCAAGACCTACACGAACTGCGGGAGCAGTCTGAACGATAACGTGCTTTGAGGGGTCGTTGATAGCATCGAATACCTTCTGAGTATCGTCTCTTTCTGCAAGAGCACCTGTGGGACAAGCTGTAATACACTGACCGCAGGAGATACAAGCAACGTCGCCAAGACCATATTCAAAAGCTGAACCGATGTGAGTATCGAAGCCACGAGCGTTTGCACCGATAACTGAAACTGCCTGAGTTTTATCGCAAACTGCAACGCAACGACGGCAAAGAATACATTTCTCGTTATCACGATACATATGAGAAGCACTTCTGTCGATAGAGTAGTTTACAAAATCACCTGCAAACTTGTTTTCATCTTCAATGCCGTATTCATGGCAAAGCTTCTGTAATTCACAGCTACCGCTTCTTACACAAGAAAGACATTCCTTCTTATGAGTTGAAAGGATAAGCTCAAGGGTAGTTTTTCTTGCTTCGATAACCTTGGGTGAGTTTGTGATGATTTCCATACCCTCATTTACGGGGAATACACAAGCTGCAACAAGGCTTCTTGCACCTTTAACTTCAACAACACAAATACGGCAAGCACCGATTGCGTTGATTTCTTTAAGATAGCAAAGAGTGGGAATTTCAATACCTACTGAATGTGCGGCTTCAAGAATCGTAGAACCGGCAGGAACCTGATAATCAAAACCGTTAATTTTAATATTTACTGCATTTTCCATTATTAGTTCCTCCTTATTTACTTATAGCTTTAAACTTACAGTTGCCCATACAAACACCGCATTTAACACACTTATCTGTGTCAATTGTGAAGGATGCAAGCTTGTGACCGGGAGCAATGTAATCTGTTCTTGTGATAGCTTCAACAGGACAGTTTCTTGCACAAATACCGCAACCGATACATTTATCTGCATCAATCTTGAAGGTAAGAAGGTCTTTACATACGCCTGCGGGGCATTTTTTATCTACAACGTGAGCGATATATTCATCTTTGAAACGCTGGTATGTAGAAAGAACGGGGTTGGGAGCTGTCTGACCAAGACCGCAAAGAGAGTTTTCTTTGATGTAGTTGCAAAGCTTCTCCATTCTGTCAAGGTCTTCCATAGTACCTTTACCGCTTGTGATTTTCTCAAGAATTTCAAGAAGTCTTCTTGTACCAACACGGCAAGGAGTACATTTACCGCAAGATTCATCAACTGTAAACTTAAGGAAGAATTTAGCGATGTCAACCATACAATCGTCTTCGTCCATAACGATAAGACCGCCTGAACCCATCATAGCACCTTTAGCTACAAGGTTATCATAGTCAATCTCGATATCAAGAAGGTCTGCAGGAAGGCATCCGCCTGAGGGACCACCTGTCTGAGCAGCTTTAAACTTTTTGCCGTTAGGAATACCGCCACCGATATCTTCAACGATTTCACGAAGTGTAGTACCCATAGGAACTTCAACAAGACCTGTATTATTGATTTTACCGCCGAGAGCGAAAACCTTAGTACCCTTACTTGTTTCTGTACCCATTGAGTTGAAGAACTCAGCACCGTGAAGAATAATCTGAGGAATATTTGCGAAGGTTTCAACGTTGTTTTCAGTAGTGGGCTTGCCGAAAAGACCCTTAACTGCCGGATAAGGAGGTCTGGGACGGGGCTCACCACGGTTACCTTCAATAGATGTCATAAGAGCAGTTTCTTCACCGCAAACGAAAGCACCTGCACCAAGACGGATAAATAAATCGAAATCAAAGCCTGAGCCGAAGATGTTTTTACCGAGAAGACCGTATTCACGGGCATCGTCAATAGCCTTCTGTAAACGTTCAACAGCGATAGGATACTCTGCACGAACGTAAACGTAGCCTTCAGTTGCGCCTGTTGCGTAACCGCAGATTGTCATAGCTTCAACAAGACAGTGGGGGTCACCTTCAAGAACTGAACGGTCCATGAAAGCACCGGGGTCACCCTCGTCAGCATTACATACAACGTATTTCTGGTCTGCTTTGTTAGCAGCTGTAAAGCTCCATTTACGGCCTGTGGGGAATCCACCGCCACCTCTACCACGAAGACCTGAATCAATAACAGTTTTGATAACGTCTTCGGGAGTCATTTCTGTAAGAGCCTTTGCAAGAGCTCTATAACCGTCGTAAGCGATATACTCTTCAATATTTTCGGGGTCAATAACACCGCAGTTACGAAGAGCAACACGATGCTGCTTCTTATAGAAGTTTGTTTCATTCAAGGGCTTAACTGCCTCTTCAGTAACAGTCTCCTGATAAAGAAGTCTTTTAACAATTCTACCCTTAAGAAGATGCTCTTCAACGATTTCGGGAATATCTTCAACCTTAACCTCGCTGTAGAAGCAACCTTCGGGATATACAATCATAATCGGGCCGAGAGCACAAAGACCGAAGCAACCTGTTCTAACAACTTTGATTTCTTCTTCAAGGCCTTTTTCTTTAATATTCTTTTCAAGTGCCTCAATAAGCTCTCCGCTATGGCTGGAGGTACATCCGGTACCGCCGCAGACAAGTACATGAGAACGATACATTCTTTTTTCCTCCTTATTCTGTAATTGCGCCTACAGTATATTCAATTACAGGCTTACCGTTAACGATATGGTCTGTAACGATTTTAACTGCTTTTTCTGCATTAACCTGAACGTAAGTAACTTTTTCTTTACCGGGTTCAAAAACTTCAACGATAGGCTCGTACTGACACATACCGATACAGCCTGTCTGAGTAACGCTAACATTCTTAACGTTTCTCTTTGCAATTTCGTCTGTAAGAGCTTTAAGAACAGGACGTGCACCTGCTGCGATACCGCAAGTAGCCATACCAACAACAATTCTGATACCGTCGTTACCGTCTGCATCACGTGCTGCAATCTGAGCCTGTGCTTTTTCTTTTATAGCAAGTAACTCTTCTAATGATTTCATATCATTCATTCCTTTCAATAAATAACTGTTCCGTGTTTTCTCGTATGTAGTCTTCAATCCAATTAATAACCGAAGGCTCCGAAAGTGGAACGCCGTCAAGAATCTTCTTAATATCAGCGGATTTGAAAACAAATTCTTTTTCATCAACGGAACGAGTGTAAACGAAATCCTTATCTTCATTCATTGAAACTATGGTTGAAACCGTAGCCTCTATATCACCCAACGGGGTAAAATCAATACTGTCTGTTTTAAACAGTGCATCAACTCTTGTACCCACGCCTAATTCAGAGGTTATTGTAAACGAGCCACCCGTTTGCTCCGCCGCAAGCTTGAAAAGAGGAATTCCCATCCCTACCTTTCTTGTAGTGCGGGTTGTAAAAAACGGATCCTGAACGTTTTTGACTTGTTCTTCGCTCATCCCCTTGCCGTTATCGTAAATACCGATAAGCAAGGTTTTTTCTGTAGTGTTTTCTTTAACGAGAATCTCCGTTAAAGAAGCTCCTGCAGATATTGAATTCTGGGCAATATCAAGAATGTTTAATGATAATTCACGCATAACACTCAGTTCATATATTTTGCAAGGATACCGGGAACGTCGTCTGCTGTAATTTTACCGTAAACTTCACCGTTGATTGTGAAAACGGGAGCAAGACCGCAAGCACCTATGCAACGGCACTCTTCAAGAGAGAATTTACCGTCTGCAGTGCATTCGCCGGGTTCAATACCGAGAATTTCACTGATTTTTTCTGTAATTTGCTGTGAACCTTTAACGTAGCAAGCAGTACCAAGACAAACAGAGATATCATATTCGCCCTTGGGTGAAAGTGAAAACTGTGCGTAGAAGGTTGCAACACCATAAACTTTTTCAAGGGGTACGTCCATACCTTCTGCAATCATAACCTGTACTTCACGAGGAAGGTATCCGTAAATACCCTGTGCCTCCTGCATAACGTGCATAAGCTGACTCTTATCAGATTTGCATTCTGCAATAACTGCATCAAGCTTTGCTTTCTGCTCAGGTGTACCTTTAAAAGGTATTGTGCTGATTTTCTTGAGCATTATTTTTCCTCCATTCAGAATATGTTAGTTTGCGGTAAAATCATATTTTACCACCTTACATACATTATGAATTATATCACAAATAAAGCGTTTGTGTCCATAGAAAAAAACAACTTTTTCGACTTTTTTGATATTTTTTTAACATTTTTCTATATTGCACAAAAACAAGTAGGAATTTTTTACATTTCTATTTTTTTAGAACGAAAAAATACCGCCTATTTTAATAGTATTTGTTTAAAAAACGTGATATAATTAACTGAGCATATTCTCTTTTGGAGGAATTAATATGAAAATAAGCGAAATAAAAAACATTCTTGATGCAGAGCTTATCTGTGGCGAGGAATTTCTTGAAAATGAAGTATTTACTGCTTGCGGCAGTGATATGATGAGTGACGTTCTTGCTTACGTAAAAGAACAGGCTGTTCTTCTTTCAGGCCTTGTTAACCCTCAGGTAGTAAGAACTGCTGAAATGATGGATATGAAATGCATTGTTTTTGTCAGAGGCAAAAGACCTGATATTGATATGATTGACCTTGCTGAGCAACGCGACATCGTTCTTTTAGGTACTAAGCTTGAAATGTTTACCGCATGCGGTCTTCTTTACAAAAACGGCCTCAAGGGAGGCAGTGGTATATAATGGAGCTTTTATCTTTACATTATGAAGTCAGCGGAACAGATTTCACCTGTGCCGGTGAAGCTTCCGGTAAAATTAAGAAAAATCTTAAGGAATTAGGCTTTCCTACTAACATAGTAAGAAACGTTGCAATTGCCGTTTACGAAGGCGAAATCAATATGGTTATTCACGGCGGTGGCGGTGTTATTGACGTTGAAATTTCACCCGATTGCATCTCAATAGTTCTTGCCGACCAAGGCCCCGGTATTCCCGACGTATCGCTTGCTATGCAGGAGGGTTATTCTACCGCACCCGATAACGTGCGTCAACTAGGCTTTGGTGCGGGTATGGGTTTACCTAACATCAAAAAATACACTGACGAAATGATTATTGAAACAGAAGTCGGAAAAGGAACAACTATCAAATTAAAGGTTTTCGTAAGCTGACTTCAAAATTACTGATAACCGAACAGAAAGGAACGTTTTTATGGAAACATATTTTCATTCGGTACGTCTTGATAAAGACAAATGCCGAGGCTGTACTAACTGTTTAAAACGTTGCCCTACTGAAGCTATACGTGTGCGTAACGGAAAAGCGATAATTGTAAAGGAGCGTTGCATAGATTGCGGCGAATGTATACGAGTTTGCCCTCATCACGCAAAATATGCAAACCGTGACTCATTAGAGCAAATCAACAACTACAAATATAAAATTGCTCTTCCCGCACCTGCTCTTTACGGGCAATTTAATAACCTTGATGACGTTAATATAATTCTCAATGCACTCCCCGCTTTAGGCTTCGACAGTGTTTTTGAGGTATCAAAGGCTGCTGAGCTTATTTCAGAAGCTACAAGAATATATATGGCGGAAAACAACCCCAAAAAACCGGTTATTTCTTCCGCTTGCCCTGCGATAGTACGCCTTATCAGAGTTTGCTTCCCCGAGCTTGTTGAAAACATTCTCCCTATAACTGCACCTGTTGATGAAGCCGGCAGATTAGCAAGGGAAAAAGCAATGAAAATCACAGGCTTAAAGGCAGAGGAAATCGGTGTATTCTTTATTTCTCCCTGTCCTGCAAAAATCACTGCTATAAAAGAGCCTATCGGTATTGAAAAATCTCACGTTGACGGTGCAATAGCTATCAACGATATTTACCCCGTTTTATTAAAGGCTATGGAAAAGCATAGTGAATACGATGAGCTTAAAGCCCTTCACGAATCAGGCGTTATCGGTATCAGCTGGGCAACAAGCGGTGGCGAGGCTTCAGGCACTCTAAACGATAATGCTCTTGCCGCAGACGGTATCGAAAACTGTATGAAAATTCTTGAAGAGGTTGAAAGAGGAAACCTTGATTCAGTTGATTTCATTGAGCTTAACGCTTGTCAGGGTGGTTGTGTAGGCGGTAGCCTAACCTCTGAAAACCCATTCATTGCAAAATCGAGATTGATGAAATTAAGAAAATACAGCCCTATTTCCTGCAATCATCTTTCTGCAAAAGAGGTGCCTCAGGAATTGCTCTGCACAGAACCTATTGAAGCTCGCGACGACGTTATGAAGCTTGCCGACAACGTTGCAGAGGCTATGGCGAGAATGAACAGAATGAAAGAGCTTCTCACAGTATTCCCCGGTCTTGACTGTGGCACCTGCGGCACACCAAGCTGCCGTGCACTTGCGGAAGACGTTGTAAGAGGCTTTACAACAGAGCATGATTGCGTTTTCAGAGCAAGACAGGAAATTCAGGAAATTGATAATAACGAGGAATTAGAAAGACTTATTCCCGCCCCATTCAGATTAGAGGATTGATAATATGACTGTAAAACAACTTCAGGAAAAGCTTGAGCTCACCTTTTTATGCGGTGAAGAAATTGCCGAAAGCCGAGAAGCAGAGGGCTGTTACTGCGGTGACCTTTTAAGCTGGGTAATGTCAAGAGCAAGCGAAAACGACGTGTGGCTTACCGTTATGGGTAACATTAACTCTATCGGTGTTGCCGTGCTTGCAGACGTAGCTTGTATTGTGCTTACCGAAAACGCTTCGCTTGATGAGGATGCTAAAAAAAGAGCTTTAGAAAATGACGTTATAATTCTCACAACAAGCAAAAACTCTTATCAGATTGCTTCGGAGATTTCAAAGCTGATATGAAATTATACTACGATTTTCATATGCATTCTTGCCTGAGTCCCTGCGGTGACGAGGATATGACACCGCAAAACATCGTTAATATGGCGAAGCTAATGGGCTTTGACGTAATTGCTCTTACTGACCATAACACAGCAAAAAACTGCCCCGCAGTAAAGGCAGTTGCGGAAAAAGCGGGTATAACCTTTATACCGGGTATGGAGCTATGCACATCAGAGGAAGTGCATATCGTGTGCCTTTTTTACACTTTAGAAAATGCCCTTCATTTTTCCGATTACGTCCATTCAACGCTACCACCGGTTAAAAACAAGCCAAAGGTTTTCGGTGAACAATTAATTTGTGACGAAAACGACAACGTTATCGGGCAAGAGGAAACTCTTTTAGTTACCGCAAGCAACATAAGCACCGCAAGGGTTGTTAAAACAGTTGCCGAATACGGTGGCATTTGCTACCCCGCCCATATTGACAGAAGCTCTTTTAGTATACTTTCAAACTTGGGTACTATTGATGACTATTTCGGCTTTTCCTGTGCGGAAATTTTTGATATGAGTAAAGAAGCTGAGTTAAAAGAAAAGCACCCATATTTGAATGAACTAAAAATCATTTCAGATTCAGATGCTCATTATCTTGAAAACATGCGACTCCCCGAGCAAATTATTGAGGTTGAAGAAAATACAGTCAAAGACATCCTTGATTATTTAAAGCAATAAATTAACAGAGGTAATACTTTTCGTATTACCTCTGTTTTTATATTTTCCTGATATTTAATTAATAAACGGGATTTATTTCGCTAGAAAGTGATGATAAACGCCAAAACTTAACCACACCATTTTCGATTATAGCAGTTGAATCCTCATGCTCAAATTCACCACTATACTCCCAACCAATTACGCCGTTTTCTATATAGAACCAAATACCGTTTAATTCTGCAAGGGTATTCTGAGACCAATCAAGGTAGCCGTTTACAACGTAGAACCATCCGCCGTTAAAGTAAACGAGACCTGTGTAATCGGATGCAAGCAAGCCACCCTTTACGTAGTACCAGTCACCATAATAGTTTACAAGTGTGTCACAATCCCATTTTACAACTGCATTTTCTACGTAAAACCAAAGTCCGTTGTAGGGCACAAGAGTTGTCTGGCTCCAATCAAGGTAACCGTTTACAACGTAGAACCAACCACCATTGTAATTAACGAGTGTTGTCTGACCTCTGTCAAGGTATCCGTTTACAACGTAGAACCACTCGCCATAGAAATTAACAAGACCTGTGTAATCAGATGCAA
>JAZNVT010000044.1:0-34069 GCA_045592945.1 Acutalibacteraceae bacterium
GAGTGTTGTCTGACCTCTGTCAAGGTATCCGTTTACAACGTAGAACCACTCGCCATAGAAATTAACAAGACCTGTGTAATCAGATGCAAGTACACCGTTTTTCACGTAATACCAATCATCGTAATACTGAACAAGAGTATCGCAATCCCATTTTATTGCGCCGTTTTCAACGTAGAACCATGTACCATCGTAATAAGCAAGAGTTGTCTGATTCCAATCAAGATAACCGTTTACAACGTAGAACCATGCACCATCATAATAAACAAGACCTGTGTAATCAGATGCAAGCACGCCGTTTTTCGCATAGAACCATTCACCATAGTAATTAACGAGAGTATCGCAATCCCATTTTATTGTGCCATTTTCAATATAGAACCAAACACCATTGTAGTTAGTAAGTGTTTTGATGCTGAAATCAAGATAACCGTTTTGAACGTAGAAGAAATTACCGTAGTAGGTTGTTAAGCCTGTAAATGACCAATCCACAGTACCGTTTTTAACGTAATACCAATTTCCGTTGTAATTAAGAATACCGCTATAGTCATAGTTTACAGTGCCGTTAATATAGCAATACCAGATTCCATCGTTACCTAACGAAAGTGTTATATAAGGATTAGCACTTGTATATACCTGAGAAATTGTATATTTAGGGCTTTCATTTTGACCTGAAACTGAGCAAACTGCATACTCGTAGTTATTCCAGTTAGCAACTGTGCTTGTTGAGTCAACAAGTGAGGTATTGCTTGTTTTACCTACGTATACCCAGTTACCCTTTGTGCCGTCAACGTTGAGTGTTCTTCTGTAAAGGCTATAAGTATCTACACCTTCAGCAGCGCTCCAGGAAGCCATAACGTTGCTACCACTGGGTGAAAGCCATAAGAAGGAAGGTGCGAGCAAATAGCAAATTGAAACGCCCTGCTCGAAGCTTGAGTTTAAGCCGTTTTCGTTATAAGCTCTTACGGTATATTGATAATTGGTATTATTAACAACATCATAATCTACGTATGAGCATTCGGTTGTTCTTGCAATTTCAGCAAAGCCACCGCCATTCACACTTCTGTATACAGCATAGCCTTTAGCACCGATTGTGGGCTCCCATTCAACAGTCACGCCACCCTCAAACATAGTAGCACCTGTAACATGAGTTGTGCTGAGAGTTGTGAAAGACTTAGTATAGAAAGCCTCTTGCTCAACGCCTAAAATCTCGTTTTCAGGCTGAGAATCACTGGAAAACTGATTACAATAGAAAGCAACCGAGGTAATCGGTCTTGCAGTACCCTTTATCTTAAAGGTAAACTCCATAAACGCTGTGTCTTTGCTGCCGTTTTTATAATCGTTGAAGCCTATGTAACCAACGTTGTACATATCGTTTCTATCGAATTTTGCACCAGGCGCATAATAACCTGAAATAGGTGAATTTTTAGCCTGACCTGCAGAAACAATTTCTAAAACTTCGGGGTCGTAAACAGCCTCAATAACTGCACCTGCAGTATTAACGCCTGCTTTAAGGTAAACAGTAAATGTAATTGTATCATTAAATACACCACTGTCCTCTACTTTAAATAATTTCTCTGCAGTCGAAGCTTCAGCCTCGGCTGCAAAAGCAACTGAGCTAATAGAGAAAAGAGAGCATAAAACAAGGCTCAAGCAAAGTATAACTGAAATACTTTTTTTCATTTAAAAATCTTCCTTTCAAAGTACTTGAAAAACTAAATTACATCACTCAATGTAATCATAATTGTACTTTTATAATATACCATATCTCATATTACAATGTCAACGAAAAGCAACTAAAAGAATTGTAAATTTAGTGTAACTAAATAAAATCAGTTTTATTGAAATATGCGAAAAAGTATGATAGTATATTTTCATCAACAATGAAACGAGGCTTTTACATGAAACCCATAAGAACGTTTATACAGCAAAACCTAATAAAAGCTACTATTGAGGTTGAAAAGGTAATTCACAAAGCAACCAACGGTAAATTAGCAGGCAACTGCTTTTTATCTGCAATAGATATACCAAAGGTTGGCACAAAGGTTAAAATTATCAAAGAAAATAATAACGCTACCTATATCGCAAAATTCAGGGACGACGGCACTATCGACAACGGTGATTTCAAAATTCTTGCTACCACTGACCTTCATATGTGCCCCGATAATGATTTAAACAACAAAACGCTTCAGAAAATGGTTGACCAGATTCGCGACGAAAAGCCTGACCTTGTTATTTTTACGGGTGACAATATCTTAGGTAGATTTCAGCAGATTGAAGCAATTCAGTTTGCTCAGATGATGGAGGAAATCGGTGTTTATTGGGTATACGTTTTCGGTAATCACGAAGCAAGAGATGAAAAAGAGTATTATAAATATCTCATCTTCAAAAATATTGTAGACTATCCCCATTGCCTTTCAAAATTCGGTGACCCGTCGCTTTTCGGCTTCGGTAACTTCCTTGTAAATATTATGAATTCTGAAACTGAGTTAAAGCAAAGCCTTGTTTTCTTTGACTCAGGTCGTGATATGGTAGATAGCCACAGAAAAATTGATGGTGTGCCTTCCGATTTACCCGAGGGCTATGATTACATAAAAAAATCGCAAATTGCTTGGTATGAAAAAGAAATCAAAAGCTTAAAGGATACCTACGGCAAGGTTGAATCAATGCTATATATGCATATTCCGATTAAAGAATATGAAGAGGTTTTCTATCGTAACGAGGATGGCAAATTTGTTCCCACGGGCAAAGCAGAAATTCTTTACGGAAGAATGTTTGAAAGCGTAGGCTCTTCACCTTACAACAGCGGTCTTTTTGAGGCTATGAAGAGAAACGGCTCACAAGCAATTTTCTGCGGTCACGACCACGTTAACGACTGGGCGGCAAAATATGAGGGTATTTATCTCGTTTACAACCAATACGGCAGCTACGGCGCATACAATTTAGGCGATTACAACGGTATGCACCTTGACGAAAAGGATTGGCAGCAGGGTGTAACAATTACTACCATTCATCAGGACGGCTCAATTGATTTACGCCAAAGCCTTAACGCTAAATACTTAAAATAATCAAATTTTGTATTCACAAAAAGTTCACTAAAAATCTTAATTTGTTCACAACTATTTAATACGCAATTAAATATTATAGCTTATAGTGTAATCAACGGGACGGGAAACCGTTCTTGTTGATTACACGTTTTCATTCCTATCTCCTTATTTTCCATATTTACCCCAAGAAAAACGCATTTTGCTTCGGCAGATGCGTTTTTCGTCTTTTTAAACATATTTCATAAACATTCCCGACTATTGACTGTTTACTTTGCAAGTGATAAAATGAATTCAGAAAGATTATTTTATTTGTTACTATTGAAAGGATATTGTTTGTAATGAAAACCTTTAAGCGTGTTTTATTCTCACTTTCCATCTCATTGCTAATGTTTTTTACAATATCAGTAACCTCCCTCGCTGCCGATACTGATATCCAAGCACAGCAGCAATATAATTGTAGCACTACCTCCTTAGATAGACTTGTAGGTGACGTTGACGTTTCTGCACTTGGAAGCTATTTAGAGGAAAACGTTTATAACTGTGTTTCGGATATTGACGTTTCTCAGTTCAACATCCCCTATACACACGGAAATTTCGATGCTATAGCTGAGTATATATACGATGACCTCATTGAAGCGTTTCACGTTAAAGGCGTAGGCTGCTCTTACATATGCAGCGAGCCTTCAACGTTTCTTAAGATTAAAGTATCCTACAGCGATAATTACCCAAAAGAGCTTTACACTAAGTATCTTGAGCAATGCCGTCTTACCGCTGAAAAAATTCTTGAAGGCATCGCAGACAACCCCAATTTAACTGATACAGAAAAGCTCCTTTTTATCCACGACAGACTTCTTGTTCTTTGCGAATACGATTACGATAATTATTTAAATTACTCTGTCCCTGAGGAATCATATACTATCTGCGGCCCGTTAATTCACGGCACTGCTGTTTGCCAAGGCTATGCCAGAACCTATAAATACTTATTAGATAAAATAGGCATTTACTCTGAAATCTGTTCTTCAGAACAATTAAGACATGCTTGGAATATAGTATATCTTGACGGCATACCTTATCACGTTGATGTTACCTTTGACGACCCCATACCCGACACCCCAGGAAGAGCTTTTCACCGCAATTTCCTTCTTTCAGATGAGGCAATAAGGAAAGCTGACCACGACGCAACCGATATTTTTACCGGTGCAACTGACACACGCTATGACAATAGCTTTTGGAGAGGCATATCATCCCCATTTATTTATTATGATAACGATTTATATTACATAGAAAGCTCTACCGGAAACATAATAAATAATTCTGATAAAAGCATTTTGACTAATACAAACGCCGCTTGGAGCAAATGGTATTATAACGATGCTAAGCTTGTAACAGACGGAAGGAGCCTTTACTATTCAGGCTACGATTCTATTTATAAGTATAACCCCATAACGAAAACAACTAAAGTAATATTCACTCTTGATCCTAATCAATATAAAAACTACTATATTGAAGGCTTTATATACAAAAACGGTGCTTTCTATTACAGCTTATGCTCAACCTCTGATTATTCAGACACAATCAAAAACCTTTCTTTTACTTACGTTGATACCGAAACGCTTCCCCAAACGCCTGTTTTAATAGAGGTTGACGGAACGTTATACTATTACAATAATGGTGAAATAGATTATTCTGAAACCTTAGTTTTCCATAACCAGAAGTGGTACTACGTAAACAACGGTAAAGCCCAAAGCGATTATACCGGTCTTGCATATTACTGTAACGCTTGGTTTTACATAGAAAACGGTCAAATCAACTGGAGCTATACAGGTCTTGTAGAATACTGCGGTAATTATTTCCATATAGAAAACGGTGTTCTTGATTGGAGCTATACAGGATTATCACCTTATTATGGTGAGTGGTTTTACGTAGAAAACGGTATTCTCAATTGGGATTACACTGGTATTACATACTATTGCAATACCTGGTTTTACGTTGAAAAAGGATACCTTAACTGGAATAAAACAACGCTCGCCTACGCCTTTGATTCTTGGTTTTACATAGAAAACGGTCAAATCAACTGGAGCTATACAGGTCTTGCAGAATACTGCGGTAATTATTTCCATATAGAAAACGGCGTTCTTGATTGGAGCTATTCGGGATTATCATATTATTACGGTAATTGGTTCTACGTTACAAACGGTATTATTGATTGGAGCTATACCGGCTACACAAATTATTACGGTAATCAATTTTACGTTGAAAACGGCTACCTTGATTGGAGCAAGCAATAAAAGCAAACAAAAAAACAGGTCTGAGAAATCAGACCTGTTTTTGTTATATTTTAAACCTTATACTACCTCATACATATTAGCAGCATCATCTTTTTTAGCGTATTCATTAATTGATAAAACCTTGTATTTTGTAAGGCTACTACCCATCTGAATAGCAATAATATCGCCTACCTTAACCTCGTATGAGGCTCTTGCGATTTTACCATTAACCTCAACGTGCTTTGCATCGCAAACCTCGTTTGCAACGGTACGGCGTTTGATTATTCTCGAAACCTTTAAATATTTATCTAAACGCATAACTATTCCTCTCGTTTTTCAGAATAAAATCATCTTGTGCCACTCCAGAAAATATGCTCTTTTACAAGCACTGCCCTAAGTGGTGCTGCTTCAAGGCCTTGTATTTTCAAGGGCTGTGCCATAAGAAAATATGTACCCGGCTCCACGTTTGAAAGGTCAAGACCCTCTATAATAGGAATATCTGCAGAAAGCAATGCTTTATGCACACTTTCATTTTGCCCGTGAATACCGATTGTCTGAGAATCCGTGCCGACAAGCTTTATACCGGAATCCACAATATAATAAGCACTGCTTTCCATAAGGTGTGATAAGCCGTTGCCTTTTATAAGCAACCTTTCGCAACCGGACCAAGGGAAATTTTCCTCCGCAAATGCACCCGTTACAGGTCCGGGAGGAGTTTCTACAACACGACATTCACCAATAAATAAATCAAGAGGCATACCCTCGTTTGCAGTAGCACCGTCTATAAAATGAAGAGGCGCGTCTACGTGAGTTGCGGTATGAAGGCAGGTGTATACAGCGTTAAGGTTACAGTTATCCCCCGCTCTTATACTCTTTATATTATCAATGTACCCCTCAGGGTCACCGGGGTAAACCGGTGTTTTTAGAATATCTCTTGAAATATCTATAATTTCCATAATTACACCTTACATATTTCCCGTAAATTATTTATCAGCTTTTTCTCTTATTTTAAAAGATTGTTTATATCAATCTGAGTGAGCGAAGAAAAGTCAGCGTTACCGAAATCAACAACTGCTTTATCCATAAATGCTCTTTCAAAGCCTTCACAGAATGATGAAAGCTTAACCTCTGTTTCGGTGCCGTCATCCATTGATTTAAGCTTTGCACTGTCACTTTCTATTTCGTTATCGCCGATAACGACCGTATACTGTGAATTAATTTTATTTGCGTATTTCATCTGTGCTTTAATTGACCTGCCAACAGTATCAATGTTAACACTGTAGCCCTCTGCACGAAGGTCTGCGGAAATTTCAAGCGCTTTCAAAACTGCATTTTCGCCTGCAGTAACAATTGAAAGATTGCACTGCGGAGGCTCAGGGAAAGCAACACCGCTTTCCTCCATAGCAAGTAAAAGTCTTTCAAGACCGATAGCAAGACCGCAAGCGGGAAGAGCTGAACCGCCTAATTCCTCAACAAGGCCATCATATCTTCCACCACCGCAAAGAACAAGACCGTTTGTTTTTTCATCCCTTGAAACGAATTCAAAAACAGTTCTTGTATAGTAGTCAAGACCGCGTACAATCTGAGGATTTACTGTATATTCAATACCTGAAGCATCAAGATATTTTTTAAGGCTTTCAAAATGCTCGCGACAATCATCGCAAATGAAGTCAAGCACAACGGGAGCATCCTTTGCAATTTCTGAGCAAACGGGACTCTTACAGTCAAGAATTCTCATAGGATTTCTTTCAAGCCTTGAAAGGCAGGTTTCGCAAAGATCACCTTGTCTGTCAGCAAAATATGCTTTTAAAGCCTCTGAATATTTCTTTCTGCACTCGGGACAACCGATTGAGTTGATTTCGAGAACAAAATTTTCTAAGCCTAAATACACAAAATAACTGTTAGCAAGAGCAATAACCTCAGCATCAGCTAAAGGTGATGCCGCACCGAAGCACTCAATACCAAATTGATGGAATTCTCTTAATCTGCCCGCCTGAGGCTTTTCATAACGATAGCAAGAGGTAAGGTAGCAAATTTTCTGAGGAAGAGGCTCGTTAAAAAGACCGTGCTCAAGGAATGCTCTTACTGCACCTGCAGTGCCTTCGGGACGAAGTGTTATTGAACGGTCACCCTTATCGTTAAAGGTGTACATTTCTTTTTGAACAACGTCAGTTGTTTCACCAACAGAACGGTCGAAAAGCTCTGTGTATTCAAAAACGGGGGTTCTCATTTCGTGAAAGCCATAGGTTTTCGCAATATCAAGAGCTGCTTGTTCAATGTATTGAGATTTGTAGCTTTCTGAAGGAAGAGTATCTTTAGTACCCTTTATTGCTTTAATGTTTACAGCCATAAAAAAGCTCCTTAAATAAATATATAATAATACTAAAAAATTAACCAAAATAAAAACGGGTGTCGAAAAGCTCAACACCCGATAAGTTTATAACAAATAGCCTTTAAAATCAAGACAATTTCGCAAAATACCTTACTTGTTTTTGGGATTTACAATATCACGCCAATCAAGGTCGCCATTTTCAAGGCTATGAATAAGAGCCTCAGCGGTAGCAATGTTGGTTGCTACGGGGATATTGTGAACGTCACAAAGTCTTAAAAGGTTAGCTTCGTTAGGCTCACCCGGCTTCGGGTTAAGCGGGTCGCGGAACATAAGCAAAAGGTCAATTTCGTCACATGCAATACGAGAACCGATCTGCTGAGCACCGCCCTGAGAGCCACTAAGATATTTTTCTATATTAAGACCTGTTGCTTCAGCAACAAGCTTGCCTGTTGTACCTGTAGCGCAAATACTATGTTTACTTAAAATACCACAATAAGCGATACAAAACTGTGTCATAAGCTCTTTTTTAGAATCGTGGGCAATCAATGCTATATTCATCAAATCACTCTCCTTAGTAGTCTTAACTATTTTAGCAGAAAAACGCTTGTTTTTCAACATTTTTCAGCAATTTTTCTATTAACAAATTATAAAATTATTTTATGAATTCAAGTCAGCAAAATTCTTTTTATTTGATATGTAAAGATTTTTATAAACGTTATAATATTTATCGTAAATTTTCTTCTTTTCCATATCAGGAACAAAGGTTTTTGCTACGGGGATAAGCTTTTTAGCATCTTCAATAGATGAACACTGACCCATACCAACTGCAATAAGAACTGCTGCACCCATTGCACCAACGTTTTGAGGTGTTTCAACTGTTTCAATAACCTTACCTGTACAGTCAGCAAGAATCTGACAAGTGAGGTCTGAAAGAGCGCCACCACCAACAAAACGAACCTTATCTGAGGACTTAACTTTTTTCTCTTCAGTTTCAAGGAACCAACGAAGGTGATAACAAACGCCCTCAAGAACGGCTCTGATCATCTGGCTCTTACCAGTTTCAAGGCTGATATTGAAGAACATACCTCTTGCATTGGGGTCTTCAAAGGGACAACGGTTGCCGTGAAGCCAAGGAGTAAATATAACTCCGCCTGCACCTGCAGGAACATCCTTAACAACGTCTGTCATATAATCGTAAAGGCTTGTGTACTTACCTTCATAGCCGTCAGTAATATTCTTTTTATCAAGGTAAACGCCGATTTCATCAAGAGCAAGATGGTCCTTAACCCATTCAAGACATTTACCTGCCGTTTCAAGCTCTGCGAAGTAGTTATATCTACCCTCTTCCGCACCAACAACTGCGGCAATCATAGCAGAAGCGTCAACTATGCTTTTATCAACAACGGTTGAAACCCAACCTGACGTACCGCTATAAATATGAGTGTCACCCATCGCTACTGAGCCGGCACCAACACCGATAAGAGAAGCGTCACCGCCACCACCGTAAACAGCAGTACCGGGGTTAAGACCTAATTCTCTTGCAGGCTCCTCAAGAAGCTCACCAATTTTTTCAGCAGACCTTTTAATCTCAGGAAGATGAGCCATATTAACGCCAAGCATCTTACACATAGTAGGGCTGAACTCGTGCTTTTTAATATCGTAAAGCTCTGTTGCGAAGGCAGAGTCGTGAGTCATACAAAACTCACCTGTCATACGTGCGATAAAATATTCTTTAACGTCAAGCCATTTATGAACTCGTTTAAAGTTTTCGGGCTCGTTATTTTCAACCCATTTATATTTCCAAACAGGGTCTTTGACTGATGCAGCAACCGCACCAGTAATCAAAAGCGAAGGTATAAGCTTAGGAATAAAAGCTCCTGCAATCTGAGGACCGTATGCAATACCCTCCTTAAGCTCTTTTCTTGCACGCTGGTCCATATAGCTCATTGCTCTTCTTACAGGCTTACCGTCTTTATCAACAAGAACAACGCCCTGCATCTGAGAGCAGAATGAAATACCGCAAATATCTTTTATATCCACGTCGCATTTGCCAAGAACTTCCTTTGTGGTTGAGCACATTGCATCCCACCACTCCTGAGGCTCCTGCTCTGCACCGCCATCAGGGAAAACGTAAAGGTTATACCCTGCTGATGCTGCTGAAACAAGGCTTATTGTTTCACCTAATTCAAAGATACAAGTTTTTACACCTGTTGTACCTATATCATAACTTATTGCATATTTACCCATATCTATACCTCCGAAAAGAGTTGGTTTTCACACCCAAAATGAATCCATATTCATTATGCACTATTTTATGTGAATAATCAACAGTAAAGTACATAAAAAGTTGCACAAATTTTATTAACAATGCTTGTTTTTTTAGCATAATAAATTTTTTAAAAATTTTTTTAAAAAAATGCTTGACTTTTAAAAATTATTTGATATAATTGTCAATGTTGTTCGAAGGACGAACAGTTCTTCGCAGTCGGTGTTGATGGCGTTGAGGGTCCACCCGTTCCCATTCCGAACACGGTAGTTAAGCTCAACAGCGCCGAAGATACTTAGTGGGAAGCCGCTTGGGAAAATAGGGCGATGCCGACACTAACAAAAGCAACCATCCAATAGGATGGTTGCTTTTTTATTTGCAAATGGAAAATGGCAAGTGGCAAATTTAGTGCGAAATGCGGAATGCGAAGTGCGAAATGTAGAAGCCGGATACCAGAAGTTTTGCAACAAGTTAATAATGAAAAAGGATAGTATATTCATTATGAGATATACTATCCTTTAATTTTAAATTTATAATCGGCACGTAGTGCCCCTGAATTTGCCATTTGCCATTTGCAATTTGCCACTTATCTAAAGTAGCACTCCACCCTATTTATCGGCACACCCATTCCCGAAAAACGTCTTTCATATTCGGTCATAACGTTACCCTCCATATATTCGGAGTTATGAAGGTCGAAGGTGAGCTTTTCCATTCTCATACCAAAGGCTTCAAACTCTTCAAGCGAAAAATCAAAAAGACCTCTGTTATCAGTTTTGAAAAAGATTGCCCCATCTTCCTTGAGTATCTTTTTATAAATCTCAAGAAAGCTTCTGTATGTAAGACGTCTTTTATAATGCTTTGATTTCGGCCACGGGTCAGAAAAGTTAAGATAAATTCTATCAATACTACCTTCTTCAAATATTTCCGCAAGCTCCTTTGCATCAATGCAACAAACTCTTATATTAGAAAGTCCGCTTTCTTTAATTTTTTCTGCCGCCATAACAAGTACGTCAGAAACTCTTTCAATAGCAAGAAAATTCACGTCAGGCTCTTTAGCAGCAGTGCCTACGATAAAATCGCCCTTACCGCAACCGATTTCAATTCTTATAGGGTTATCGTTACCGAAAAGCTCTTTCGCCGTTTTACCCTCTGCCTTTAAATCCTTAATGACTATATTTCCACAGGCGTCAAGTCTCTCGGCACCGTGTTTTTTTCTTTTTACTCTCATAATTCACACCTTAATTTTAAACTATAAATCTTATATACGTTCTGTCATCAAAAGAAATATTACCATCAGCAAGCCCTTTTGTTGACCGAAAATCGCCATCACAAAGAGGATTGTTTTTTATTTCCTCCTGCAAAAGAGCTTCACTTTCCTCAAGTGTTTCTTTTAAGTGAGGATACCCGTCACTTGCAAGAACTATCTCGTCGCCATTTTCAACCTTGTAAATAACTATTTTGTCTTTCGGAACCTCGCTTCCGTTAAAAACGCCGTAAGAAAAATCGCCCTCTGTGTTTGCAAAAATATGCTGACTCTTTAAAAGCGGTAAAATAAACTCTCTTCCCGTATCATTAAGCAAAAGCTCATTTTCTGTTTTTCCGTTTCGTTTTTCGTTCTCAAGAACTAAAGAACGAACCTCTGAAAGCAAAACGTCAATTTCCTTCTCGTGCTTGTAGAGCTTGCCGTTTATGATGCATTGGCAATCCCCGACACTCCATATTTCATTTTTCTCTTTACTGTAAATAATTGCCCCTGCCGCAGCAGCACCAATAGGCTCATTAGCTTCATAAAGTGATTTTACAGCTTCGGTGATTTTTTCGATTGCAGAAAAGCAATCAATATCAAAGGGAAGCTTTTCTATACATTCGCAAGCCTTAACGGCAGCCGCTTTACCGCCGCTCAAGCCGTTAAACTCACGGTTACTTTTACCCGTTACACCATCAATAACAGCAATAAAAGAATCGGTAACTACCAAGGCATCTTCGCATAAGGCTTCGGTTTTTTTCCCTTTAATGAAACGTTCTATTATTTTCAAGGTATCACTCCCCAAAAAGCACAACATAGATTATTATAGATTTTCAGATAATTTTTGTCAATTAAAAATAGACTTGTATTTTCAGTTATTATTATGTATAATCCCATATTATATTGTTCATATAAAAAGAAAGAGAATATAAAAATGAGTGAAAAAACAAACAAACCATCTCAAAATGACTCTTTAGGTCTTACCTTAAATAAAAAAACAATGGCAACAATTACTCTTGTTCTTGCTGCGGTATTAGTTTTTATAGGTGCTTTAACTCAGCTTTTGCCTCGCGGTGAATATGAGATAGCAACCGTAAACGGTCACGAGGCAATTGTTGACGGCACGTATCATCTTCTTGATGATTATAAGATGCCTATCTGGAAAATTGCCCTATCCCCTATACTATGCTTAACCAGCTCTCAGGCAAGCACGGGTATTGCTATTATCTTAATTATTGTTTTAATAGGCGGTGCTTTTTTAATACTTGATAAATGTGGTGCTTTAAAATACATTATGGCAACCCTTATCAAGAGATATAGCCACAAAAAATATACACTTATGGCAGTTGTTATATTCGTTTGTATGCTTTTAAGCTCAACCGCAGGTATACTTGAAGAATCCCTGACACTTGTGCCGATTGCCGTAGCGGTATCCCTGGCTTTAGGGTGGGACTCTCTCGTAGGTCTCGGCTTAAGCCTTGTTTCTATTGCCTGGGGCTTCACCGCAGCAACCTTTAACCCCTTTAACGTTGTAACAGTGCAAAAGCTTGCAGGCATTGAGGTTTTTTCAGGTCTTTGGCTTCGTTGTATAGTATTTTTAATGGTATATCTTATACTTTTTCTTTTCCTTTATACTTACGCAAGAAAAATTGAAAAGAATCCTCAAAAATCACCCGTATATGAATCTGATAAAGCATTAAGAGAAAAATATACTCTTTCTGATGCAGAGGCTATTTTACATAACAAGGATATACGAAAAGGCACCCACGCCTTCCTTGGCTGTATGCTTGTTGACGTTGTTTTTATAATTCTTGATTTTGTTTTCGGTTTAGGTGGCGGACTTTCACTTCCTGCAATGGCAGTGCTTTTCACTACGGGCGGTCTTCTTGCAGGTTATTTTTCAGGTATAAGAGGTAAAAAGCTTGCAAAAAGCTTTTTACAAGGTGCAAAAACAATCGCACCCGCTATCCCTCTTATAATTTTTGTAGTTGCAATTTCATACGTCCTTGCAGAAGGTAAAATAATGCATACTATTTTATATAACATTCATTCCCTTATTCAAGGCGTTTCCCCCTACGTTGCAATCTTCCTTATTTTTGCAGTAATTGCAATTCTTGAATTTTTCATTGGCAGCGGTACTGCAAAGGCATTCCTTATAATGCCTCTTATAGCACCCTTATCAGACCTTGTAGGCGTTACCCGTCAAAGCGTTGTTACAATTTTCTGCTTAGCTGACGGCTTCACAAATCTTCTTTACCCTACAAGCGGAATAATGATTATAGCTATAGGTCTTGTAGGCGTATCATATGCCAAATGGATTAAATGGTCATGGAAGCTTTTCTTAGGCGAATTTGCTTTCTCGGCATTACTTATGATATTTATGGTAACAATAAACTACACTTAATATAATTTCAAACAAAAAACGGTTACGAGCTTTTATTCTCGTAACCGTTTTATTTTATTTAATGATTAGTCATCATCGTCTTCAGGTGTACCGAAATCAGGAACAAAATCCTCATTTACCTTTTTTACACCATCCTGGAAAGCATCCTCAACAACAATGCTTTCGTCAATCCAGATATCCTCGTCCTCATCGTCATTATCGGGGTTATCAGGGTCGTAATCAGGGTCAAAATCGTTTCTTCTCTTTATGAGCATAACTACAACAAAGGCAACGATTACGAATAATATTACAGCAATAATTATAAATGGTGCCGTATTATTTTTCTCTTCCTCTACAGCTTTAGGTGCATTCTCAAAAAGAGCTGATATTTTAACGTCGCCTGCAGGCATTGTAAAAGTAAACAAGTCAGTTGATTTACCGTTAATCTTCAAGCTACCCGGCACAAGGCGTTTACCCTCGTCGGGAGTTACGTAAACAGAAACAATCTCACCCTCACTTGCTTCAGCAGGGTTAACCTCAATTTTACCGTTTTTCAGCTTTTCAACCGTTATTTTATATATTACGGTTTCCGGATTTTTATCCCATTTAGCATAAAACGTCATTGTTTCGGAAGCCTTATCTCTATAAAAATCCCAGGAATTTTTAAATTCAGGGTCTGTATACCACCCTACAAACGTAAAGCCTTCTCTTATAGGGATATCAGGTATCTTAACGTAACCGGTACCATGCATAAGAAGCTTTAATCGTCTTTCACCGTTGTTACGTTCAAGATAAAGATAATAAGAGCCCTCGGGTAACGACTCTTCCTCTGTTGTTTCCTCTTCTTTAAGAGTTGTTGATTTGTTTCCATCGGATACAGGACGATCATTGCTACCGCTGTTATTATCGTCATTTCTTTCCGTTTCCTGCCATACCTCCTCAGCTTCAGTTGTTGAGGGCTTAGGCTTAATGGGCTTAACGTTTATAACGCCTGAAATTCCATTTGAGGTAGTACCCGGATTTGTAGCAGAGGTACTCTCGCCTTCCGGCGTTTGTGACAGCGTACTTTCTTCGGCTTGATTAGTTGTTGGAGCTGTTGTGCCGAAATTATCCTGCTCAATGTCAGACTCACTTGTTTCCACAGAGCCTACCACGGTTGTAGATACGGAATTCGAATCACCGTCTCCAAAAGAATCTGTTGCAGTTTCAGCCAAAACAGGGCTACACAAACAAATCATCAAGCACACGCTAAAAGTAGCACTGATTATCCTTTTGATTTTTTCTGTCATAATGTCACCTTAATAATCCAAAACAGTTTTTAAAATGAAGTTTTCCACTAATCAATAAGTAGAATCCATATTTTCATTTACGGTTTCCTTTACCTCCTTAACGAAGGTAGAATTGTTAATTTTATCCTGAAGCATATTGTAGAATAAATCCTCGTCAATAGGAAGAGTAACCGTTTTACCAAGCCATGATGAAAGGAAGGCTGCATTAGAAATCATAAGGCCATTTATACCCTCTTGACCTGAAGCGGTAAGGGGCTCGCCTCTTAAAATTGCACCTGCGAACTTATTCATAACCTCGGGATGCTGAACGTTATTACCGTCAAGCTCTGCTTCGTAGGTTTTATATTGGATGCTACCAAAGCCATCTTCTGCATTTGCGGTGTAATCGCTTGTTGCCTGTTCTAATTCGAAAACGGTAAGAACACCATTTTCGCAGATAAGCTTTGCTCTGTCAAGAGTAATTTCAAGACGGTTTGTTCCGGGGTAATCACCGGTTGTTGTTATAAACGTACCCGTTGCACCGTTTGCATACTCAGCGTAAATCATAACGTCGTCCTCGACCTCGATGTTATGCCATTTACCCTCGTGACAAACTGCAGTAATTTTTTCAGGCATACCGCAAATCCACTGCCAAAGGTCAAGCTGATGAGGACACTGATTAAGAAGCACGCCACCGCCTTCACCTGACCAGGTAGCTCTCCATCCACCTGAATTGTAATAAGCCTGAGTTCTGTACCAATCGGTAATTATCCAGGTTACTCTTTTCATTTCGCCATATTTACCGCTATGAACAAGCTCGTGAGCCTTTCTGTAAAGGCAGTTTGTTCTCTGGTTAAACATAATGCCAAAGATTTTATCGCTTTTATCTGCTGCAGCATTCATTTCACGTACCTTTTTAGTGAAAACTCCTGCAGGCTTTTCACTCATAACGTGAAGACCCTTTTCTAAGCCTTCGATAGCAAGCACGGGGTGGTCATAGTGAGGTGTGGCAATTAATATTGCGTCAACCTCGCCTGAATCCATAAGTGCTGAAGCATTATCGAAGGTTTTAACCTCGGGAAGCTGTTCCTTTGCCCACTCTAATCTATCGGGCTTAATATCTGCAACTGCAGTAATTTCGATTTCGGGCATTAAGCCCTTAATGGCATTTTTAATATGGCTTGAGCCCATATTACCTACGCCGATAATACCTAAACGTACCTTGTCCATTTTATGTCATCCTTTCAGAAAATATACAATTTATCAAATTTGATTTTTTTGCTTTCGCAAGCATTTTTTCGTAATAAACGGGAAACAAATCCAAATAATTAATACGAGGTGTTTTTATGAAAAACAATAAGGATAAAACTAATAATAAATCGTCAGCATCAGAAATTTCAAATTCATTATCAACGTCGAAGGAATCCAACGTTATAAGTGATTATGACGGCTCTTATACGGGTGTGCCTGTAGATGATATATACGCAAAGCCCGTACAGGATGCGGATGATTTATAATTATTTCTCAGCTTTATTTTCAGGAACCTTTATTTTCTTGATTCCAAGCTTTTTTATTCCCGTGTTTTTTGCAACGTGACTCCCCGTCATTGAGAAAACCGCAAACGCTGCAAAAAAGCATTGAATTATTGACAGCTGTATGCTGCCAAGAGTTTCAAAGCCTGAAACAAATGATAACGCACCAACAATTGCAAGGCCGATACCCATAGCACAAATTTGGAAAATATTGAGAACATGCTTTGTAACACCTAAGGATAATGCAGAATTTATTGCCTCAAGGAATGAATTCGCATTGCCGTCATGCATAAGAAGAGCATCTGCAGTAGAAGTTACGCCGTTGCAATAGCCCTTGTAAATATCTCCCGATACTGCAGAAAGCACCTTTACACCGCTTTGAGGTAAATTAAGCTTTCCTGAAACTAATTCATCAGTGATATTAGCATCATCTGCTCTTATGAGAAGAGATATACTATTCTTTTCTATGTTTCTTAAAAGCTTTGCATTTTCCTGATTGATATCGTAAGAAACGATAAATACCGCAGCAGCTTTACCGTCTATCGCAAGGTAAAGAGGATATCTTCCCGTGCATAAATGGCGCTCAACGAGAGCTACGTCAGGAATATAAACGTTGTGATTTTTAAGTAAATCCGCATTACCAACAAGAATTCTTCTGTTGAAAATCCAAGCGGAAAGACCTAATTTATCTTCATACGTAAGAGAATCAACGGGCGGTAAGAGAGAGGTTTCACCAACAATAACTCTTCTGAAAAGATTACCTAACGGTCCGCCTGATTTTATAAGAAGTGAAGCAGTATAAAGAATAGCTTCATCTATCTGTATATCGTAAAACGGGTGAATACCGAAAACGTTACCGCCCTCGCTATCAAAAACATCAGCAGAATCAACTGCAATAGCATTAGCGTTTACGCATTCTTTATTTGCTTCCCAACCTGAAAGCACTGCCCCCTTACTCAATAGCTTTTCTGAAATCTTTGAAATTGTGAAGCTATCTGCAAGATAAGAGAAATAAGGGATGCTTATACTTACCCCCGCCGCAAAAGACGTAACGGCACATAAAATATTCTTAGTAATAAGAAGGGTAATCGCGCTTATTAAAAGCGAAGCTGCTGCGCCAATAGGCACAAGCTTTTTATTGATTTCATCAGAGGGATAGAAGCGTCTTGAAAGCTCAATAAAGCTTCTCGGGAAAAGTGTTTTCTGAGATGCCAAAACCACGGGCTCGTCAAGAAGTAAGCCCCTGCCAATTTCAAAGGCAGTTTCAGTTTTAGTAATTTTACCTATTGAGTAAAGCTCTTTTTCGGTTATATATGAAAAATTCTCACCAATTCGCTTGAATTCAAAATAATCTGCTGTTTTATTGAATGCAAGAGGAAGAATTGAAATTGCAGTTATAAGATTTAAACCGCTTTCAAAGGGGCTTTCGGTTGCAAGCAAGAATGCAATATTCTGAATTATAGCTGCAATAAATGATATTAAAGCACCTGTGTTTCTGTTAAATCTTAAGCCCTTAAATGAAAGCACACCATCTGCGAGAGCAGAATAGTTTGCACCGCCACAGATTATAAGAACAAGCAAAGAAATTATAAGCAAAAGCTTTTCTGCTTCAGGAAAGCCCCTTACCATAAGTGAAACAGCAATAGCAAACGCAAAACAAACGTAGCTTATTATTGCACCTACAAATGCCGAATTCTTATTTTTCCTTAAGTAATAAGCAACCTTGAATTTATCGTCTGGCGTGCGGTATTCGTCGGTGCCGTATTTTTTTATCGGCTCCTCTTCCTTACCCATCTCACCTGTTATTGTAAAGCTATCAGCTTTTTCTTTTCTTTTTTTGTTTAGCTCTTTTTCAACTTCTCTTTCATCAACAGTGTTTTTCTCTTCAGGTGTATTAAAGCCCTCAAAGGTAAGCTGAGAATCATCTTCCTCCTCAGGTAATTCTGTATCGTGAGCATTACCGTCAGTTACTGCAAGAGAACGAAGACCGATTGTTCTTGTTTTTGCCTTTTGCAATTTTTCGTCTTCTTCAGCTTTTGGAGCATCTGAAAAAACCATTGTTTTTTCAAGCAAATTCTCTTCACTGTACTCTAATTTATCATCGGGAACAAGATTAGGTACCGGTGAAAGCTCTGACGTACCTGAAAAGTTACTTTTTCTTTTAACAAAACCGCTTCGTTCGTACTGCACATCCTCTTCAGTGATGATTTTATGCTCTGCGGTTTTTTCGATATTTTGAACGGGTCTGTTCAAAAAACGGTCACGGTATTTATCGCTGACAAATGCACCGTAAACCTGAGGCTCACCCGTACCTTCCCCTCGTTCTATTTCGGGAGAAAGTATTTTGTGCTTTATATCCTCATTACGAGTAGGTCTTGGGTCAATTGATTCTGCTTTTTTTGTAGGAAGCGCTTCCTCCTGTGTAGCGTCTTCTTTAGGCATAACTCCGCTATCCTGAAGAAGAGCATCAATTTCCTCTAAAGACCATTTTTTACTTTGCTTACGTTCGTCAGCCATTTCTCAACCCTCACAAAAGCAACTTGAAATCTATAAAGCTATCTGATTATAAATCACGTTGCTTCGATATTTCGTACATAAGAATCCCTGCCGCAACAGATGCGTTAAGGGAGTTTATTTTGCCCTTCATAGGCATAGAAAGAATTACGTCACATTTTTCTTTAACGAGGCGACCTACGCCCTTACCCTCAGAGCCGATAACAAGAGCTACCGCACCCTTAAGGTTTGCATTGTAAAACGTATCGCCGTCCATATCTGCACAGTACACCCAGACACCACGTTTTTTCAAATCGTCGAGCGTCTGAGGGATATTTGTAACTCTTGCAACGTGCATAAATTCAACTGCACCCGCTGAGGTTTTTGCAACCGCAAAGCTTAAAGGTGCGCTTCTTCTTTTAGGAACGATAACACCATGTGCACCTGCGGCTTCCGCAGTTCTTATAATAGCACCTAAATTATGGGGGTCCTCAATTTCGTCACACACAATAATAAACGGTGCCTCGCCCTTTTCTTCAGCAAGGTTAAAAATATCGTCAACTGTAGAATATTCTTTTACCGCACCAACAGCAATAATACCCTGATGATTTCCGTGACCGCACATAAAATCAAGCTTTTTACGGTCAACCTCTTTAACGGGGATGTCTGCTATTTTTGCATCTTTAAGAATTTTCGGTATTGAACCGGTATGCTCACCTCTTGCAACAAGAATGCTGTCAAGAGGTCTGCCTGATTTAATAGCCTCGCTTACCGAGTTTCTGCCGAAAACTATATCTTTTTCGTTATTGTTTACATTATTCTCCTCGCGGGGAGTAAAATCATTTCTCATATCTGCCTCTGATTTTCTGCTTTCAAACAGATTTTATTTAGTGGGGATAAGCTTTTCTTTACCACCCATATAAGGTCTGAGTGCAACGGGAATATTTACACTACCGTCTTCGTTAAGGTTGTTCTCAAGGAAAGCAATAAGCATTCTGGGAGGAGCAACAACGGTGTTGTTAAGAGTATGGGGGAAGTATTTTTTATCCTTACCGCCTGCACGAATTTTAAGTCTTCTTGCCTGAGCATCTGAAAGATTTGAACAGCTACCAACCTCAAAATACTTTTGCTGACGTGGACTCCAAGCTTCAACGTCAACTGATTTAACCTTAAGGTCTGCAAGGTCACCTGAACAGCATTCAAGAGTTCTTACGGGGATATCAAGTGAACGGAAAAGATCAACAGTGTTTTTCCAGAGCTGGTCAAACCAATAGGGGCTATCCTCGGGCTTACAAACAACTATCATTTCCTGCTTTTCAAACTGATGGATACGGTAAACACCGCGTTCCTCAATACCATGAGCACCCTTTTCCTTACGGAAGCAGGGTGAGTAGCTTGTAAGAGTCTGAGGAAGCTTTTCCTCGGGAATAATTGTATCAATAAATTTACCAATCATTGAGTGCTCGCTTGTACCGATAAGGTAAAGGTCTTCACCCTCGATTTTATACATCATTGCATCCATTTCTGCGAAGCTCATAACGCCTGTTACAACGTTGCTTCTGATCATAAACGGAGGAATGTAGTATGTGAAGCCACGGTCAATCATAAAATCTCTTGCATATGAAATTACTGCAGAATGAAGTCTTGCGATATCACCGCAAAGATAGTAGAAGCCGTTACCTGCAACACGTGCAGCACTGTCAAGGTCGATACCGTCAAAGCGTTCCATAATTTCTCTGTGATAAGGAATTTCAAAATCGGGAACAACGGGGTCACCGTATCTTTCAACCTCAACGTTTTCGCTATCATCCTTACCAATCGGAACAGAGGGATCAATGATATTAGGTATTATCATCATAATATCGTTAACCTTTTTTGAAAGCTCCTCTTCCTGCTTTTCAAGCTCTGCAAGACGCTGTGCATCCTCAGCAACCTTCTTTTTCATTTCCTCGGCTTCCTCTTTTTTACCCTGACCCATAAGAGCGCCAATCATTTTACTGTTTTTGTTTCTTGATGCTCTGAGATTATCAGCCTCGCCCTTAACCTTACGGCTTTCGGCATCAATAGCGATAACCTCATCAACAAGACCTACTTTATTGTCCTGAAATTTATTTTTAATGTTCTGCTTTACAATTTCAGGGTTTTCTCTTAAAAATTTAATATCAATCATTTTGAATCCTTCTTCCTATATTTCCTTTGAATTATTTTCCTGTTATTTATTCATTATCAAAAATTTTAAGCAATTTTTTAAGGTCTGCATCATCAAAAAATTCTATTTCAAGTGCACCCTTTTTAGATGATTTTGTAATGCGTACCTTTCTGCCTAATACGTCTGAAAGAGCAAGCTCAGCTTCATCGTAAAAGGGATTTCGTTTTTTAGCCTTTTTACCCTTAGGCTCGTCCTTTTTCATATTTCTTGCAAGTCTTTCGGTTTCTCTTACTGAAAGGTCATTTGCAACAATAAGCTTTGCAAGGTCACTCATCATTTTTTCATCTTCTAACGAGAGAAGCGCTCTTGCGTGACCCATTGAAAGCTTACCCTCGCTTACAAGCATTGCTACACTTTTGGGTAATGCGAGAAGCCTTAATGAGTTTGCAACTGCTGAACGTGATTTGCCGACCACCTCTGCAATCTGCTCTTGAGTGTAGCCGAATTTTTCACCTAGCTCTTTATAGCCGTTTGCTTCTTCAAGAGGATTAAGGTTTTCTCTTTGCAGGTTTTCTACAAGAGCAAGCTCTGCAACCTGAGAATCCGTTAAATCCTTTACTACAACGGGTACTTCCGTAAGCCCCGCCATTCTTGAAGCTCGCCAACGTCTTTCACCTGCTACGAGCTGATAACTACCGTCAGTTAAGGGTCTTACAAGAAGTGGCTGTAAAACACCGTGCTTGCTTATACTGTCGGCAAGCTCCGAAAGAGCATCCTCATCAAACTGCTTACGCGGCTGCTCTCTGTTAGGCTCAATATCCATAAGTTTAACTTTAAACGTTCCTGAATTACCCGATATTTCTTCAACAGAGTTATCAACCATAATAGCGTCAAAGCCTCTGCCTAAACCTGTTTTTTTAGCTGCCATTTACGTCACCTGATTTCCCGAAATCATTATATATCGTCAAATATTTATTTCTGCATTTTTAAGAATTCCTCTGCTAAAGCCATATAGCTTTCGCTACCCTTTGAAGCACGGTCGTAATATATAACCGGCTCACCGAAGGAAGGTGCTTCGGAAAGCCTTACGTTTCTCGGTATAACCGTTGCATAAACCTTCTTCGGAAAGAAATTCTTAACCTCTGCCACAACCTGTTGAGTAAGGTTAAGCCTGCCGTCATACATAGTAAGAAGCACACCCTCAAGCTCTATAAGAGGATTATAAAGTCTTTTAATTGTTCTTACCGTCGCCATAAGCTGTGAAAGACCTTCAAGAGCATAATACTCACACTGAATAGGAACAATAAAGCTATCGGATGCGGTAATAGCATTCAAGGTTATAAGCCCCAATGAAGGCGGACAGTCAAAGAAAATAAAATCATATTGAGCCTGAATAGGAGCAAGAGCATTTTTGAGAATTGCTTCTCTTTTTTCGAGAACTGCAAGCTCAAGCTCTGCACCTGCAAGATTTATATTAGAGGGAATTATGTCAACGCCCTGAAATTTTGTTGAAATAATAGCCTGCGAAGCGGTACAGCTACCTATTAAGATTTCATAAGAAGTAAAGCTGAGATTTTTACGTAAAATACCGTAACCGCTGGTGGTATTACCCTGAGGGTCAATATCAACAAGCAAAACCCTTTTACCTAAAGCACCTAAAGCAGCCGCAAGATTAACCGCACTTGTAGTTTTGCCTACTCCGCCTTTCTGATTGACAACCGAGATTATTTTTGCCATTTATTACATCCTCCGTATAGGATTGGTTTTATAACACTAAAAGAAATACCGTTACCGTAAAATGATAACATTACCCAATTTACCCATTTTAATATATTTATTAAAGTATACCATATATATAGAAAAAAAGAAATAGCAAACCGAGATTTTTTTGCAAAATTATCACAAATTTTAATCCCAATTCGCTATTGACTAATATTTTAAAAAATGATATACTCCAAACCGTGATTTATTGAAGAGAACACTATATACTTTTTCACTCTTCACTATTACTTCTTACTTTAAATACGGGGGCGTAGCTCAGCTGGGAGAGCGAGTTAACAGATAAACACCCCCCAAGCTACAAAACACAATAATATATGGGGCATTAGCTCAGCTGGGATGAGTGCTTGACTGGCAGTCAAGAGGTCAGGGGTTCGATCCCCCTATGCTCCACCAAACAAAATACCGACATAGTGTCGGTATTTTGTTTATGATATAAATGAGATAGCTTTTGTTATGCTATAAAACAATATTTAAATACCACTCGTTTAACATGTTTTTTGTCACATTTTTGTATTTTGTTTTTGATTATATATTATTATGGACGTGTATTTATGAAAAAAAAGCCAATTATTGAATTGTTAAAAGAAAAAATATTTAATAAAGAGAGTGAAACTAATTCAATTTTTACTAAATTAGCAGAATCACACGCTCTATTAGTCCCAATATTTTCTTCATTGTTTGCATTTGTATGTTGGGGGTTCAATTTCTTTTATGAGGTGAATTGTAGGACATATTACGGGGTGACATTAAAATGTTTTGATTCTGATGTTTATCAGTTCAGATGGTTCGTTATTATTGTATTAGCTATATTCTCGTTCCTTTACACTCTTTTAATAATATTTTTTATAAAAAAACTAACTATGAGGTTTGATTTTATTTTTGATATTGTAATTCAAGGAATTTTACTATCAACGGTAAATCTTACAGTCCTTTTGTTCATTATAAGTGTCCCATTAAATAGCAACGTGGTAAATTGGATATATTCACATCAGGTAATTTCAGTGTTATTTTTATTTGGATTTTCATTGTTTTTTTCAATAGTTTTATCCTTAATAGTTAGATTAACTATAATACATAAAAAGATGATTACTGTTGTAAAAATTGCAGCTTTTTTTTGCGCTGTATTGCAATTTTTTTATTTTTGTGCTTTTGCCTATACATATGCATCGCCTCATCCTAAAAACATTACACAATACACAGTTGTAACAGCAGAAACTGAAAACAGTAAAAGTGACAACATTGAAAATTATATTGTAATTGGCACATATGAAGGAGATTTTGTGTGTGAAAAAATCATTTCATGTAATGGTAATGCAGACTATTTGAATGATGAAATTGATTATGTTTTGGACAATTCAGATATTAACGTCAAAAAATATGAGTACAAGATTTTTTCAAGTGATGAGATCGTAACTTTTAAGACAATCAATTTTCATAGTGTTAACTTAGTATAAAGCTCTTTGAAATAATGAGTTATTCATTTCTAAAAGCATTTGAGTAAATGTTAATCAATAATTCGGGTGTTTATCTATCTGTCTATAGGAAGAAACTAATTAACAGGTCGCCTCAAAAACACCAAAATACACGAAGTATTATCTCATCTGTGTGAGCCAATGCTTCACCATGTAAAAATACCTGTACCAAATTCAATACTATATATGGTATAGGTAAGTTATAAAATTATATATTGTTTTTTGAAAGTTGAGTGTTTTTTATTTACAGGTGAGAGTATTTGTTTTAAGTTCTTGGTTTTGTTGATGTTGAGTTTGGGGAGTTTTTAGTGCAATTTAACTAAAACGCTAGTATAATTAGGTCGGTTTTTGTATTTTAGAATTGGTAAAATAAGCTAAATAGACTTGATTTATCAAGGACAATGTGATATTATTAATTCACATGAGATGTTAAAGTAAAGTTATGAAAAAAACACATATAGGAGTGTTGTAAATGAATAAATTAAGAAAATCACACTACAAAGTAAATGATCCAGTAATTTTAACTCATAACTGCAAGGGATATATTGAAGGAAAATTTTTTGTGGTAATTGATCCGTACAAATATGGTAAAGAAAATGAAATCAAGTTACATGACAATGAGTTGAACAAAAACGTTCAAATACCATCAAAATATTTAGATGATATAAAATAAGATTTTAATATTAAAATGACAGGCACGAACATAATATGTTCGTGCCTGTGTTAATATGTATTAAAAATATCAACCCAACGACAAATTTCCAATAAGTTTTTTATAATTTGAAATTATTTTATATTCCTCCATCATCATTTCCGATAATGATATGTACGGAAATAAAATATTGTTATCGTTACCACTATTATGAAAAAAAGAATTTTTACAACATTCCGGAAAATTTTCTAAACGTTTACTTATTATGGTAGCCATATTTTTTCTACCTATTTTTCTATTCGGGGCATCTAATATAAACTCTCTACAATGAAATTTAATAGACACTTCGATAAAGTTTGTAAAACAATCAATAAACTGAGGATAATACTCAAAACTATTCTGTTTTACTATATCTTTTAATTCATTTCGTAGTTCTTCTTCAATTTGAAAAAACGACTGTATAGCGGAGTCAGTTAATCCCGATGTAACAATATAAGATGGTTTATATAAATCTTTCATGTTTTTTAAGTGTATTTTTTCAGGGATTTGGGCAACAGAAATATTTCTTTGATTTATTGGGGTAACTACTGAATAAAAAGCTTTTTCATATTTATAAATATATTTATCAAGAACCAACTTAGTGTTAAGTATATTTTTGTACTCTCTCTTTTTTTCGTTTTTCTCTGAAATTTTTTTACTTATTTCATCTATAAAACAAACTAATATCATTGATGAAAACACACCAATAGATATATCATAAATATATTCTTTTAACGATATATGATTTATGACAGTATCAATGCAGTTTATAAAATCAGGCCAATCAATACTGCTTTTTAATAGTAATGATAAACTACCGCTCACTACAGTTAGAACAACTTTAAATATCAGAAATATTTTTTCCTTCATAAATTTCCCCCTTGCTTGTTTTTCAACGATAAATAATTATATTTTTAAATTATCTTTATTATAAATAAAATTTGTAGAGCACTCGAACAACTCTTGCATGGAGTACATTAAATGCGAGAGAATCATTTTTATTATTGCTACAACAATTCTTCTTGTAATTCAATGATTTTTATTTTAATTTTGTTCATTAATTCTGTTCTTTCGATACTGGCACCAGTAAAATTCACACAACATTTTTTTATGATTTTGAAATCATTGTCAGTTAAAGGTGTTCTCCGATTTTTAATAAAAGTATAGATTGTTGCTAAATCAAAAAGTCTAAAGAGATATTTTTTCTTTTCTGCTGAATCCATTAAATTAATTTGATTTGGCAAATCTGTTGATAATCGATGTAGTCTTTTATTAAATGCCTTTTTGTAGGCAATTGCAGGATTGATATCTTTAAAATCATAAATGTTATTGTATAAAACATCGCCATAAAAAACTAATGTATGAGAACGATTAACTAGGTCATAATCTTCAATATAGCTTTCAAAAAAGGGCAACATTTTACGTATATAATCAATTTCTATTTCCTCATTTTCAATAAATGAGCTACTAATCGCGCAGCATCTTTTAAGTACTATAGTAAAATACGTACCGCTATGTTTTGTGTTTTCATCATTATTATAAACGAAGTTTAAAAATGAAGCTATCTTATTGTTTGATATCCCTAATCTACCTAAACGAAACAATATTTCATATTTCAAAGAAAAAAATTCATTGTCGTTTAACTTTTTTAGATGTGTTAAATAAAGGTCCGACTTATCTATGAGAACCAATTGAGGATGAATCTTTCGAAATTCTTTTTGAACTGATATACTAAATGTATAATAATAAATTTCACAAAGTTTATCAATAATCTTAACTTTATCCTCATATGTTTGTGTTTTTAGAGCATCGCTAATAAAATCCGCAAAATTATTTGTATAGTTCTGTGAAAGTGTTAAAAGCGTTTTATAATTAACATTTTCTTGTTCGATTTGGTGTGAATAGTTATATGCCACAAAAAACTCAAAAAATGTTTCATGAACAAAGGTAGTTTCAGGATTTTGTGGTGACTTTAAAATTGGTGCAAAACATTCGTCATATAATATGTGTTTTGTATTTTGCTGATGTGCATCAAATACAATAGATGCCATTTTTTCTAATTGTTCATTTATATATTGTTGAGTAGGTATTTTTTGAGAGGTTTGATGGCTATATACAAAGACAACTTGGCTTACAAAAGAACAATACAACTCATATTTGTTATTAAAATCTATTGTTGCTTGTGAATTTCCGTACAAAAGAATGTATATATACATTTTCATTAGCAACGGACTATCTATAGCCGAACTCCATAGTTTCACTTGCTTTTTTATTTCATTTAATAATTCATCATGTTTTTGGTTATCAAATCTCTTTTTTAAGATTTTTTTACTTAGTTTTATTAATTTCTTACTATTCCATTGATGTATATTATATTCGGTTTTAATTTTACTTAAAATACCTTCAGGTTTTAAATATTTTCTTGCGAAATTAGTTCTACAGCTAATTTTAATTTTATTGATTTTACTACATTGGGAAAGTGATTCGATAAGAGTTTTGAAATTTTCAAAATTACTTACACCAATTTCGTCAACCCCATCAATAAATAAAATGATCTTTCTATATTTGGCATTTTCTATTGTGGTCAAATCACTTTTAAATAAATCCTTGTCACATATATACGAACGTATTTTTTCAGCATCTAAAAATATATATCCTATCGATTTTCCAAGTACAAATTGCAAATTTCTGTGAAGGAGGAAATCCATTTTTAATATAGATGATTTACCTGCCCCAGCCTCACCTGTAAGCAGATAAGACTTAACGCACAATTTTAAAAATAAGGTTTTTTTATTATTCATAAGATTCATAATTGGTGGTGAGGTTAAAAATATTAACTTTTTAAATTTGTCATCAAAAAAAACTTGTTCATTTTTAAAAACATCGTATAAATTCTTGTTCCATATACGAATTTTTCTTCTTGCATCAACCTTTTCTTTATAAAAAAAACAATTTATAATATAGCCTATAAAAGGTTTAACAATTCCCGTAGCTATTCCAAGAATTAAAGTGAAAATTGATATATATATTGCTACTACTTGAGGTGAGGATTGAACTAGTTCATTTATTTTTTGTATAATTACATTTAAAATATTTCCCATATTTATTCTCCCAAATTTTATTAATTATAAAACCATTATTATAAAGCGCATTATCATTTAACATTCTTTTTGTTATAACTCTCAATACTCTTAATCCACTCCTCTTTTTCTTCAGGCGTTAGTTCTCCGAGTGGTTTGCGTAAAAGCTTTGCTGTTTTAGATGCATAAAAAAGCAATTCTATATTTTCTTTATGTAATGGGTTTTCACTCATTCGCATCCAAGTTGCTTTTTTCAAGATAAAAGCAGTAAATGAAAATACAAGTTTTTTAAACATCTTAAATGCACCTCCATATATATATGACTAAAAATTCAAAATACTTCACAAAAATTTTCAAAAATATTTAAAATCGTAAAAATCGACAAAAAACGATACCGTGTTTCGTGCAACTACGACAACACTGTGCTTACTGTATATATACCCATATGAAATGAGTTGGTGATAAATATGATTACTACAAAACCCAATTTTACTAAATATGAGTTGTTTTTTATGAACAAAGGAGAAAAACATCCAAGATTAATCGGCATGTCTCACCATAACGAAAGAGAACTGGATGCTATTGAAGAAGTTGCCAAATATATTTATATAAAGAATTTTCAAGAATGCAATAATTTATTATGAAGATGGATTTTATTTTCAAACACATATGCTAACTCAGGAGAGCGTTTGACTGGCAGTCAAGAGGTCATGGGTTCGATCCCCACCGTCTCCACCAGAAAAAACCACTTCTTCGGAAGTGGTTTTTTCAATGAAATTCGCCTGTCGGCGAGTGAAATATCTGCGATATAAAATACGCTTCGCGTATGAATTATTTGCTTCGCAAATGTGATATGGCGAATTTTATTTCATATCGAACTAAGTGAGATATTTCATAATCCGTCAGGATTATTTCATATTGCGTAGCAATATTTCATTATCCTCCCCCCTTTCACCACCTGACAAGTTTTCGCATAGAATACTTCGGGAGGTGAATTTTTATGTCAACATCTTGCAGAAGCTGTAAACCCGGCTGCGTTTTTATTGCGGTAGTAGTAAGCCTTATCGTAGGTATAATTACCGCTTTTCTCAGAATAACCGGTGCTATTACTCTTACACCCGCTTTTTTGTGGGTGCTTCTCGGTATCGCAGTAGTGTATCTTGGTGTAACTCTTATTGCTTCAGCTGTTTCCCGTAACGAATGCTGCGACGGGTTATGCCCTATAATTACTGCACTTCTTTCAGGTGTACTCGGTACTGTATTGCTTTCCATCGTTCTTCTTGCTATCGAATTTGTAGCAACAAGCGTAATCGGAGCAATTCTCACGGGTGCACTTTTATTTTTCTTCTTCCTTGTAGTAACGTCTACTGCTTGCCTTGTACGTTGTTTATTTAACTGCAACGATTAAAGCTTAATAATCATCAAAGCATTAAGCATTTCCCAAAAAAGCTACGAGCATCCTTAATTGGGTTGCCTGTAGCTTTACTTTTTTGAGCTATTGAGATTATTTTAGCCCTGTGGTATAATTTTATTGTTCAATTTCAAAAGCATTGTGAGGAATGACTATGAAAAACTATGACATTGCCGCTTTCGTGTGGCCTTCTTATACGGGAGACGAGCCTCGTACACGTATTTTCTGGCCCGACGGTATCGGTGAATGGCAAACGGTTAAAGCGATGACCAACAAGGGCTACAAGGGGTGTCGTTGGCCTCGCATTCCTTTATGGGGTTACGAAAATGAAGCCGATAGCTTAGTTATGGAAAAGCAGATAGCTTGTGCTATTTCTCACGGTGTAAACGTTTTTATTTACGATTGGTATTGGTATGACAATCGTCCGTTTCTCGAAAATTGCCTTAACGACGGCTTCCTGAAAGCCAAAAACAACGATAAAATGACGTTTTGTCTTATGTGGGCAAATCACGATGCGACTCATTTATGGGATAAGAGAAATTCCGACAACGACCTATCCACTGTTATTTGGAGTGGCATTGTAACACCTGAAATCTTCTCTGACATCTGCGACAGAACAATAGAAAAATATTTCCTTAAGGAAAACTATTATTGCATAGACGGTTGCCCCGTTTATATGATTTTTGATATTGATAATTTCATACGTTCCTTCGGCACAAGCGACGAATGTAAAAGGGCTATTGATGAATTCCGCAAAAAAGCAGTTGATGCAGGGTTTAAGGGTCTTCATCTTCAGTTTGTTCATTGGCGAAACCGCGTTTTCAACTGGCTGAATGACAACGATTCTCAAAAAGGTGTTACATCTTCTCAAATGTACGATTTTCTCGGGGCAGACTCCGTTACAAGCTACAACTGGGGTTGCTCAACAGATTTCGACGGTGATTTTACAGACGTTGCAAACAACTATATAGATGCCATAAAAAAAGAAACTGAAACGCTTAATATCCCCTTTTATCCTAACATTTCTGTCGGTTGGGATAACAACGTAAGATTTAATAATTTCGTACCCGGTGTGGTTGAAAACAACACCCCAGAAAGCTTTGAAAGCGCTTGTCAAAAAATAAAAGATTTTACAGATTTTTCAATAGAAAAAGGCGTTATGAAAGCACCATTTATAACCGTCAACAGTTGGAATGAATGGACTGAAACAAGCTACCTCGAGCCCGATGACCTTTACGGTTACGGTTATCTTGAAGCAATAAAAAATGTTTTTTGCGGTGACTGAAATGGATAATAATTTTATTTTTCTCGAAAACGTGGCTTACGGTAACCATGAAAGACACATTCTTGATATATATATCCCCAAAAACGGAAATGCAAGCAAGGGTGTTATACTTTTCATTCATGGTGGCGGCTGGCATCAGGGCTACAAGGAAGCCCACCGACCCGATGCAGAATTTTTTTGTAACGAAGGGTATGTAAGTGCTACGATGAACTACCGCTTCGTTTCGGAAAGCCTGAACGTTTCTGACGAGCTTGACGATATTTCCTCTGCTCTTAAAGCAATAAAAGAAAAATGCTCTGAATATGGATTAAACGTGGCTAAATTAATTTTGTCGGGCGCTTCCGCAGGTGCGCATTTATCTCTTCTTTACGCTTATACAAAAAAAGAAACAGCACCCTTATCCCCTGTGGCTGTTTGCGCTTACTGCCCGCCCGTTGACTGTTCAAAAACTGACTTTCTTTTAGGCATTTCAGGTCAGTTTGAAAGCTGGAAATATGAAATTCTTTCAAAATGCTGTGGTATAAAAATCACTAAAGACACATTTTTAAACGAGCCTCAACAACAAGCGTTAAAAAGAATTTCACCCCAAAATTACGTTTCCGAATCAACTGTACCTACCGCCGTTTTTCACGGTAGGCTTGATGACATAATCCCCTTAAGTCAAATAGAAGATTTTATCAGCTTATTAGACAAAAACGGTGTAGATAACGATTTGCTTATTTATGAAAATTCAGGTCATACGTTAGATAAAGACCCCGAAGCCACAGAAAAAGCAAGAGAAATTATAAGGGATTATGCAGTAAAATATTTTTAATCAAAAAGCCCCTCGGACTTTCTTTTTATAAGTCCGAAGGGCTTTTTTGTAATAAGCTTAAAGATTCTTATACGTTTTTCAATCTTTCGTTTATTTTTTTGCCTGATTTTCTCACACACAAATAAACTATCGTCCATACTACCGCATAAATTGCAACAAACACCCCTGTAAACACTGCAAATGTTTTAGCCTCAAAGGGTATCCAGGTATTTATAAAATAACAAACAGAATAAGCCACGTAAAGTGTTGCAAAATGAACCGCAATTGATTTATTTATGCCCCACTCCTCAATCTGATTGAAAACACTTGCTCCCGCGTGAACAAAAGCAAGAAGATAAACGGAAATTATCCCTGATAATATTTCCTTACCCTCGAAAATTGTGCTCGTATCGACAACAGAAATAATATAATAAATTATTGCTAAAACAATAGGTCCAAATCCACCGAACATCATACCTCTGAAAAAGAATTCTTTAACGTACTTTTTCATAATTTCAACCTCTCTTTAACGTTTTTCAGATTTCGTCTTGAAATATAATCCTTATACCCGTTTTTAAAAACCACCGAAAGTGAACCGGAAAACGTACCCTCCACCTTTTCAATCTGCCTTATATTTGCAATACAGGATTGATTGATTTTTATAAAATTTTCATCAAGCATAGCTTCAACCTGATAAAGCCTTGCTTTTACCTGTAGCTTATCCTGAGTAAGAGCGTAAACCTTATTATTTTCAATTATAAAGCAATTTACAGATAATAAATTCAGCTTTCTTGCCTCGTTACCCTTATATCCGACAAGCTCAAAATTACTTTCAGCAACAAGCCTTTCAATTTCAGCTACAAGCTCATTTTTTTCATGGACATAGATTAATACTTCTTCACTTTTTGTTTTATCGATGATAACTTTAATATCCATTTTTCACCGCCTAAATTCCTACTGAGATATCTCTGTGATTATATTCTATTATTTATTTTTTCTATTTTCAATATTTTCTGCGTATACGGTTATTTTTCTTAAATATGTGGTGTTTTTCTTTAAGTTCTTACTATATTTGCATCCACTTTTATTGAAAAACAAAAGCACTTGTGCTACAATGTGAAACGTTAAAATCCCAATTTATTACACCGATGAAAGAAATGATAAAAAATGGTAAACTCTTTAAGCAATAAAAAATCTAATTTTCTTATTTTTCTCTGTTGGGCGGCGTATACCGCGGCTTACGTTGCAAGGCTTAACTACAATGCTTCAATGGTTGAAATTCTTTCTCAGCTTGGCACAACTAAGGAGGCCGCCGGTACTGTAAGCTCCTTTTTCTTTTTCGCTTACGGTGCGGGTCAGCTTATAAACGGTCTTCTTTCGAAGAGATATAACACTAAAATTTCCGTTACGATTGCCCTTGTTGCATCCTGCATCATAAACTTCTCTATGACTTTTTGTAGTGGCATAGATGCAATGAAATATCTTTGGCTTTTAAACGGTGTTTTTCAGTCAATTCTTTGGTCATCGCTTATCAAAACCCTTTCCGACAACCTTGCCGATAACAAGCTTTCAAGAGCAGTTATGGTTATGAGCACAACCGTTGCTTCAGGTACCTTTGCCGCTTACGGTCTTGCAGCTCTTTTCTCTGCTTTAAAGATGAATTGGACTTCAATTTTCTACGTAGCCTCTGCGGTTGTGGGCGTTGTTGCGGTGCTTTGGTTCTTTGGTATGAGCACTATACAAAAAAGCAAAAAAGAAGCTAAAATTGAAGAAAAGAAGACATCCCAAAGGCTTTCACTTACCCCCGTTTTTGTTATCGGTATCGTTGTTATTCTTATCTCTGCCGTTACAAACGGCTTTATTAAAGACGGTGTTACAACCTGGGTACCCTCAATACTTAAAGAGGAATTCGGCGTTCCTGCTTCACTTTCAATTATTGTTACGTTATTATTGCCTGTGCTTTCAATTTTCGGTGCATCTCTTGTAAAAATACTCCATAAAAAACAAAAAGACGAAAACGCTCTTAACGGTATTTTCTACTTTGCTTCTATGATACTTATAGGGCTTATAATTCTTACTCTCAACTTAAAATCTGCACCGCTTACCCTTATTCTTTTCGGCGGTATTGCTTGTCTTATGGCGGCGGTCAACAACGTTATAACAAGCGTTGTTCCCCTTTATTCAAGGGATAAAATTGATTCAGGTCTTTCAGCCGGTCTTCTCAACACCTTCTGCTACGTTGGTAGCACTCTTGCAACCTCGTTACTCGGCAAAATTGCCGACACTAAGGGCTGGAATGACGTTTTCATTTGCTTGTTAATCTTCACCGTTGTTTCATTCGCAGTTTGTTGCTTCTCAATGCTTTTAAAAAGAAAGAAAAAAGCGGCTTAAAATCACATAACGACAAAAAACAGCTCCCCGAATGCGTGGGTGTCCAGAGGACACTCACGCAGTTTTATTCGCCTTGCGGCGAGTGATATTGCTTCGCAGTTATATAATGCTACGCATTGTGATATTGTCCTTCGGACAGTTTTATGCGAATAAAATAACACTGAAATCGAAGATTTCAATATCACTA
>JAZNVT010000045.1:0-36551 GCA_045592945.1 Acutalibacteraceae bacterium
AAAGGCGGTGTACCTCTCTTCGAAGAGGGCAAGGAACACGACCGCCGCCGGTGGCGGAAACAGGGAGTGTGAGTTGGCGTAGCGGTCAAAATTGTGCGAAGCGAATAGCGAGCAAACAATTTTGGGTACCGCAAGAGGGCAGGGACCGCATTTAGAGAAAAAATAAAAGGATAGTGCTTTCGCAAAGAAAACACTATCCTATATTTTTATATTTCGGGCGGTGGAGAGTTCTCGACGTGAGTCCTCGAACGTCGTTGAATAGTTAGATTCAACTGTAACACACTCACTGCTACCGTTATCTATATTTAGGAGAAATTTTAAAACATAACCTTTTAAAATCTTATATCAAACTTTTTTCTTCATCGGTCATATTCTTTCGCATTTCAACTGCATATTCTTTTAATTTGGGGTTTATGGGTAACGGTTTTCTTTTATCCATTTCTTGCTCCTTTGCATTTTCGTGGAGGTTAGTTTATTTACAATTGAAGCTAACGCTTCAACTACGCGACTTTGTCGCGTAGAGAACTCTCCACCGCCCGTTAAACTTTGTTCTAAAAGCTATTTATAGGCACGCTTAAAACTTAATATTAATGAATAAGTATAAATAAAGGCGGTCCCCCTCTCTTCGAAGAGAGGTACACCGCCTTTTAAAATTTATTCTATTGGTGGGGTAATTGCTCCCCGCGAAGCTTATATAATTGCGTCGCAGACCCTCAATTTACCACTTGCCATTTGCAATTTGCAATTGCTTATTCCGTTCTCAATGCTTCTACGGGGTCTTTCTTTGCGGCGATTCTTGAGGGAATAAGACCTGCTATAAGGGTAAGTGCAACGCTTATAACTACAAGTATTACACCGCCTATTGGAGGAAGGGCTGCCGCCGCAGGTATATGAGCAAGATATTTAAGAGCAAGGTTTATGGGAATTTCCAACAGCAACGTTGACAGAATACCTATAATACCCGCACCAAGACCGACTATTGCGGTTTCAGCATTAAACACTCTTGCGATATCCTTTTTAGATGCACCGATACTTCTGAGAATACCGATTTCTTTTGTTCTTTCAAGAACTGAAATATAGGTGATGATACCTATCATAATTGACGAAACAACAAGAGAAATAGCAACGAAAGCAACAAGAACGTAGGTTACGATATCAATAATCGTTGTAAGGCTACTCATAAGCATACCGATATAGTCGCTTACTTTAATCTGACACTCCTCGTGACCATCTTCAGTAACCTTATTATTATAATACTGAACAAGCTCGTTAAGGCGTTCCTTTGCTTCAAAATTCTTAGGATAGAAGTTAATTGATGATGGTGATTCAAAGGTTGAGTAGCCAAGCTTTGTAAGGGTGTTTGATAATGATGACTGAGAGTTGATAGTATCAACGTAGGCTTGCTTTATCGCTAAAACCTGCTCATCGTTAAGGAAGCCCTCCATAAGCTTTCTTTGAAGCTCTGACATATTGTCAAAGCCAAACATAGCACCCATATCCATCATATTAACCTGACTCATATCCATACCCTCTGCCATAGAGAGAAACGGTGTGTAATCAAGATACGTAAAATCAATAAGGCTTAAATCAACGTCTGCAAGGTCGAAATCGTTAACTGTAAGGTTAATAAACTCAAGACCCGTGATAACATCCTTTGAGGTATCAGCTAACTGCTGTTTAACAACCTCTTTTTCTGCGGTGCGGTTTATGGCAACGTCCATAAGCTCTCGCATATAACCGATACCACCTGTACCGATTGAAAGAGTATTGTTTTCATCAGGCTTAAGAATACCTACGATTCTAATTTCCTGACCTTTTTCAACTAAATCCTTTACAAAATATTCGTTAGCACTGTTATCAACCCAAAGACCTGTTTCTTTATCCTTAACGAAATAATCCGCACTTAAAACCATCTTGAAGCGCATATTAAGAATATCGTCATAGGAGAATTCTTTTATACTTGTATCCTCAAGAGATTCACCGCTTGCAAGAGCTGACATTATGTTCTTTGTAAACTCCTCCTGGTCTTTAAGGCCTAAGGCGTAAACAACAAGCTCGTTTATCTGGTTATTACCGTCAACGATAAGCACAACCTCGTCATAGCTTTGAGGCATACGGCCTGCAATAACGTCATACTGAGCATCCATAAGCTTTTCGTCACCGATAAGCTCCATCCATACGCTGAAGGTTGTCATCATGCTTGACATTGACGACGTCATTTGAGCCATGCTTTCATCCATAGGCATATTTTCCATCATAGTGCTGGGGTTAACCTTAACAACGCCCTCAGAGGTATCCGCCTTATAGATGTTAAGAGGGGTACTGTACTTATACTGAATATCGTTACAAACCTCGTCGAACTCTTCACGGTTATCTTCAATATACTTTTTGAAGTTATCAAGATTATTTGAGGTAGCTTCTGATATAAAAGCATTTACCATCTGCATAAACGACTCGTTAACGTAAACCTTACCGTCTGCATCGGAGCCATCCATGCTTTCCATCATCTCGTTGCTTATACCAGTAAACGAGGTCATAATGCTTTCTAAATCCATAGTCTGCTTTTCGACCATCATAGGATAGGATAAAAGCATATCCTCCTGCACTCTGTCAATATAAACCTGAATACCGTTTGACAGAGCAAGAACGAGAGCAATACCGATAATACCGATACTACCTGCAAAGGCAGTTAAAAACGTTCTACCGCTTTTTGTTCTTAGGTTGTTTATACTCAATGAAAATGCGGAACCGAAGGACATTGATTTTTTGCCCTTTTCCTTTGCATTTTTAGCTTTTTCCTCTTCAACCTTTTTATCGTTCTCATCGGGAATGAAGGGGTTTGAATCGTCTAAAACCTCACCGTCAAGGCATTTAATAATACGGTTTGCATAAGTATCAGCAAGGTCAGGGTTATGAGTAACCATTATTATAAGCTTATCTTTAGAAATCTCCTTGAGAAGCTCCATAATCTGCACGCTTGTTTCACTGTCAAGGGCACCCGTAGGCTCATCGGCAAGAAGAATATCAGGGTCGTTAATAAGAGCACGGGCTATAGCAACACGTTGCATCTGACCGCCTGACATCTGATTAGGCTTTTTATGAATCTGATTTTCAAGGCCAACCTTTTTAAGAGCTTCAATCGCTCTTTTTCTTCTTTCCTTCTTAGAAACGCCCGAAAGAGTAAGGGCAAGCTCAACGTTTGAAAGAACGGTCTGATGCTGAATAAGGTTATAGCTCTGGAAAACGAAGCCGATAGAATGGTTACGGTAGGTGTCCCAATCGGTATCGCTGAAATGCTTTGTAGATTTACCGTTGATGAACAAATCACCGCTAGTATATCTGTCAAGACCGCCGATAATATTAAGAAGAGTCGTTTTACCGCATCCCGAAGGGCCTAATATAGCAACAAATTCATTTTCTCTGAAATTTATATCTATACCCTTTAAGGCTCTTACGGTGGTATCGCCCGAAATATAATCTTTAACTATATTTTTTAATACTAACATTTTTACTCACCTTAAACTTAATAGTATAAACGCTTTCTCTTTAAATACATTATAACGATAACTATTGCAGAAAATGCAAGATAGCCACCCGCAATATAGAACGGTGTATAATCCTTTTCAGGCTCTGCAAATATAATCGTCGGGGAATAATTTTCATCCACAACAATTTCAATCTGAGCACGCTCTTTAAACAAAAGGTTATATAACCATTCGATTAATTCATCCTCTGTCATAGTTGCGAACTGCTCGGAAATTGATGCCGAATAAGTTTCAAAGGTTGCATTTGAGCCACCCATTGAGCCCATAAGAAGGTTTTCGTTACCGGGCGTTTTAAGAGTTTTCGCAAGAACTCTCAAAAGAGTCATCAAAACGCCTGTGCGGTCAGCCTGAATATATGAATAACTCACCTGCTTACCGTCAACTACTCTTTTACTTGTCAGCTCGGTTTTCGTACCCATATTGCCGAGAACGTTTATATCAAACTCTGCTATCGTCATCCCTGTACCTGCAGTAAGGTTCTTCATAAGAGCATTTAAATCCAACTGCTTTGTAAGGGAGGAAACGTCTAAATTCACTTCGTAAACACCCGACAATTTATTTGTAAGGGTTGTAACGGGAAGAAGTAAATTATTAATACATTTTTCAAGAGAGCCACTGTTTATAAAATAAATTATGTTAGGAAGCTTTTCGGTTAAAGTATCAACCGGCTTTTCAAATATATCGTCAAGCAAATCAAAAACGGGGTTAGTAATATATCTTAAAACATCATCCGTTTTAGCGTTTTCTGAATATTTATCGTAGCTTTTTATTGATGAAGCCTTACAGCCTAACGCTTCTAAAAGAGGGATAATTGCATCATTGTAGCCGGGAGCACCCTTGATTGTAATACTATCAAGAATGGTCATATCCTCATCAGCTAAAATCACTCTTAAAAGAGGATATAACGGTCTTAAAACGGCTATTAAAGCATTTTCGAAGCCTGTTCTTGAGCCGTCATAAAAGCCCCAGGAAACACCGTTTAAAGAAACGTTTGCCCAGCTACCCTTATTTCTCATAGCCTCTACTGCCGACTGATAATTATTTTCGGTTAACTGAGCGGCAACACCGTTAGGAGTAATATCAATACCGAGAAGGATAAGTAAATCTGACATTCCCTCTTTTTCGAATGCACCGTAAATGCCTGTAAGCAATGAATTTATGTTTTTATTACTGTAAACGGCTGAGCTCAGAAGTGCCTTTATACTCTTGAAGCTACCGCCCTCTTTAACGAAATCGTCAAGAAGAGAGTCAATCTCTTTCAAAACCTTTTCGTAGTTTTCCATTGTAAGATTGGGAGTATACTGCACGGTTGCTTTCACGATAGCAGGGTAAATCATATCCTCTGCTTTACCGGGCTCGGTTTCGTCAAAAAGAAGAATTATCGTGCCTACGATACCGTCCGTATCCTTTGAAGTAACCATTTTTATTGCATCGGGGGTTAAGGTAATCCCCTCACCGCCCATATCACTTAAAAGAGTAGGCAAGGCTTCCTCGTTAAGCTTAAGCGAATCAACAAGCCATCTCATAATTTCAACGTAGGCTCTGCCTTTATCTGAAACAAATTCCGTGCCGTTGTGGGAGCCACATTTTGAAAGCCTTGCAAAGTCTATTTCTGCAAATTTGAAGCCACCCTCTGCACCCATTGAGGTAAGAAGAGAGTTTATTAATGCACCTGAGCCCTGCTCAAACATACTAAGGTCAAGAATTTTGAAAAACGAAGCAATTTCAATCAAGGGATTTGAGGTAATGGGTAAAATTATAACGTCAATCCACTCATCAACCTGACCGTTTTCAACGTCATACGCAAACGAGGGTAAAATATCGGTTAATGAATCTGCAGGACTTTTTAAAACCACCTCTAACAAGCCAAGCACAGGTAAAACTATATTTTTTACCATTGTTGATTTATCTTCGTTAGCCTCCGCCTTAAACTGCTCGCCTGAAACTAAATTTTCGCAGCTGAGAGATTTGAGAAGTGGAGAAATGCCGTCAGCATAACCGTCATTACCCTTTATTTTTATAAATCTTGATATTTCGTAACTACCTGAACAAAGAAGGGTATAAAGCAAATCGTTAAAGGGTGAAAGAATTTTACCTAAAGCGGTGGCAAAGCCAACCTTGTCGGTAACGCCCCAATTAACAAGAGTAAGGTCTGCTTCAGACCAACTGTTAACCGTTGATAAAGCGGCGTAAACCTCAGGGTAAGCCTGAAGCTCTTCAGCAACCGCCGAAACTGAAATATTTATACCTATAGAGCTTAAAGTAGATGCATCCTGCTCCATTGAAGAGTAAATACCTACAAGAAGACCTGATAAGTTTTGGCTATTATAAAGCATAGAAATTACGTTGTCGCTCAAGGATTTACCTGTAAGCAACGGAGCCGCATAATTAATCAGCTTATCTGTTGATGCTACAGCCTTATCTGCCTGAGCTTTATTTACCCCTTGTGGATAATCTGAGGTGTACTCAGCGAAAACCGCAACAGAAAAGCTTGAGCTTAAAACAATGATACTCAGAATTATGCATATAAACCTTTTAAATTTATTTTTCATAATCATCACTCTGAATTTTTTATTATTTTATACAATATATTTTAATACAATTATATGTGAAAATTCAAGCCTATTCCCGCATATTACAAACAAATTATACAACACTTATTGAATATTTGTGTTACATATTTGTTAACAAACGGAGGTAACTTATGAAAATTAAGTACTGTTTTTTACTTATTTGTCTATTATTTTTTATAACCTCAACGGGTTGTGTACCCAAAGAAAACGGCGATAATTTAACAGGCTTTTGTAATCGGATGAATACGTATAACGAAAGCTACGCCCTTTCCCCCGACGGCTACATTTTTGACGATACGATATGCTCTTATACACGTTTTTTTATTTTCGGGGATAGTACTGAATTAATGCTTCAGTTTAAAGCTGATAAAAAAGGCAGAATACAACAAATGAATATTGCCTTAACGCCACAAAAAAGCATATCCGACAGTGAATGCTATACTTTTGTAACCAACTGTATCAATGCCTTTTGTGACGACGAAAAAGCGGCAAATGAATTGATTGAAAAAATTGATTTAGAGACTACCTTAACAACAGTGGCTTTTAAAACAAAAAGTGCCGAATATGGCAAGATATCCGCTAAAGCAGATACCACCAATATCGGCACTGTTATTAGCCTTTACAATGATAATTACATATTATCATAAAGACATATATTCTTTTAACTTTTCTGAAATTAATCTTAATGCGTTTCCACGGTGGCTTAAGGCATCCTTTTCTTCGGGTGAAAGCTGAGCGAAGCTTTTGTCACCAACCATAAAAAGAGGGTCATAACCAAAACCACCGTCACCGATTTCTTCAAAGCCGATGTAGCCCTTACACTCGCCCCTTGCGGAAATTATATCACCATTGGGGAAAACGCAACAAACCACGGAAACGAATTTTGCCGTTCTTTCTTCAACGGGTACGTCTGAAAGAAGCTTGAGAAGCTTTTGATTATTTTTGGCATCGTTACCGTGCTCACCTGCAAAGCGTGCGGAATAAACGCCGGGAGCACCTACAAGATAATCAACTGCAAGACCTGAATCATCGGCAACACAAGGCATACCGCTTTCGCGACAACCGCTCTGAGCCTTTAAAAGAGCGTTCTCGTAAAAGGTTTCGCCCGTTTCTTCAACGTCGGTAATTTCAACCCCTGCCTGCTCGGCAGTTTGAACGTCGATACCTAAAGGAGAAAGAATTCTGTAAAGCTCGTTGCGTTTTTTCATATTGTGGGTTGCGATTAAAAAAACCTTGTTTTCCATTATCTGAAGAACCTCCCAAAGAAGCCTTTTTTCTTTTCAGGTGCTTTTTCTTCCACCTTTTCTTCGGCTACCTCTTCAACAGCTTCTACACTCTCAAGGGGTGTATTCTGCTCCTGAGCATCCATAGAATCCTCAATTTTCTCATTGAGCTCTGCTTCGATATCATCAACCTTTTCGTTGATTTCGTCTTCAATGTTATCAAATTTCTCTTCGATTTCATCGATTTTCTCTTCGATAGCATCTTCTATTTCATCGATTTTTTCTTCAATATCATCCTTGATATCGTCTATTTTTTCCTCGATGATTTCGCCGATTTCCTCTGCAGTATCTTCAATAGCATCACCTGCGTCCTCAAGCTTATCGCCTAAATCCTCATCCTCTGCTTTAATTTCTGCAAATGCTTCAAACAATTCGCTTACTGCCTGAGCAATTTCGGAGCGCTCATCAGTATTATTTTCTTCAGGAACATATTCCTCTCTGATTTTTGAAAGGTCAATTTCATCCTCTTCGTAATCCTCGGGAATATCGTTGAAAAGACCCTCTGCAAAAGCCTTGGGGTTAAAGGGCTGAAGGTCGTCAATACCCTCACCTACACCAATAAATTTAACAGGTACTTTAAGGTCGTTTTTAATTGATAAAACAACACCACCTCTTGCAGTACCGTCAAGCTTTGTAAGAATAATACCTGTGATTTCTGCAATTTTTGCAAATTCACGAGCCTGATTAACGGCATTCTGACCCGTTGTAGCATCAAGCACGAGTAAAACCTCACGGTCAGAATAAGGAAGCTCACGGTCAATAACTCTGTAAATCTTGCCTAATTCATCCATAAGATTTTTCTTGTTATGAAGTCTGCCTGCAGTATCACAAATAATGATTTCAGTACCTCTTGCCTTTGCAGCAGAAATTGTATCAAAAATTACTGCAGCAGGGTCGGCACCCTCTTTATGCTTAACTATATCAACGCCTGCACGCTCTGCCCATACGTCAAGCTGGTCGATAGCAGCCGCACGGAAGGTGTCAGCAGCGGCAAGAATAACGCTTTTACCCTCTGCCTTATAGCTTGCGGCAAGCTTACCGATTGTTGTAGTTTTACCTACACCATTAACGCCGATAACAAGGATAACTGAAGGAATGGTGATAAGTCCCATATCCTCACCGCCCTCAAGCATTTCAGCGATGATATCTTTTATTTCATCCTTAACGTCTGCAGGATTTTTAAGACCCTTTTTACGAACGTTATCGTTAAGTCTTTTAGTTATTTCGGATGCGGTAGTAACGCCTACGTCACCCATAACGAGTGCTTCCTCAAGCTCGTCAAAAAGCTCTTGGTCAATAGAAGTATAGCTATCAAGCACGTTATCAATAGCGCCTGACATATTGTTTCTTGTTTTTCTTAAACCGAAGTTTATTTTCTTAAAGATACCCAAAGGGATACCTCCTTTGTAAATGATTACTTGTGCGAAACAAGGTCGCGTGAGATTGGCTTTTTGTCACCGCCGTAGCGTACAAAGGTACGTGAGTTTGCGGTGACAAGAAGTCAAGATTGCGTAATATTACGTTAAATCAAATTTAGTTGCCATTTCTGCAGTCTTAAGCTCAAGAAGTTTAGATACACCCTTTTCCTGCATTGTTACACCGTAAAGCATATCAGCCTCTTCCATAGTACCGCGACGGTGGGTAATAAGAATAAACTGTGTATTATGAGTCATACGACGAACGTAGGAAGCGTATCTTGCAACGTTAACGTCGTCAAGAGCTGCTTCAACCTCGTCAAAAATACAGAAGGGACAAGGATTGATTTTAAGGATTGAGAAAAGAAGTGCAATAGCAGAAAGACCCTTCTCACCACCTGAAAGCAATGAAATATTCTGAACGTTTTTTCCCGGAGGCTGAACCTTAATATCAATATCGCATTCAAGAACGTCGTTTTCGTCAGTAAGAACAAGGGAAGCCTTACCACCACCGAAAAGCTCGGAGAACGTCTGACCAAAGCTGAAATTGATTTTATCAAACTGCTCTTTAAACTGAACTCCCATTTTACCTGTAAGCTCGTTGATAAGCTTGATAAGCTCGGCTTTAGATTTTTCAACGTCGTTAACCTGAGTATACATAAAGCTGTATCTTTCAGATACTTCCTTGTATTCTTCAATAGCACTTACGTTAACGTTACCTAAAGCACGTATTTTGCCCTTCAATTCGTTAAGACGTTTTTTAGCCGCGGGAATATCTTCAATAACGATATCAAGCTCCTCAGCCTCACGTCTTGTAAGCTCGTATTCGTCGTAAAGCTTGTTTGAGATATCCTCAAACTCTCTTTCCATTGTTTCCTTACGCTCTGAAAGACGTGCCTTTTCACCGCCTATTTTTTCTCGTTCTTCTGTTTTTTCTCTTTCAAGAAGGCGAAGCTTACCGCTTTCCTGCTCGTATTGCTCACGCTTAGAAATAAGAGTGGCAATTTGCTCCTTTGAAGCAGAGCTTTGAGTTCTTAAGCCCTCTGCTTCACCGTTAAGAATATTAATTCTCTCGCGGATTTCTTCGTTCTTCTTTTGAATTTCTTCTATCTCGCTATCAAGCTGAGAAAGCTTATCCTTATGGCTTGTGCTTCTGCCCTCAAGACGAGTGATTTCATCCTTTTTAGATTCAATCTCTTTCTGTGCAGTTGCGATAACGAGATTAATATCTGCAGCATCAGCAGTAAGCTTTTCTCTTTTTTCGTGAAGACTTTCTCTGTCACCAGTAAGAGTTGAAAGCTCTGCTTCAACCCTTTCAAGCTCTTCGCCTAAAACCTTAAGCTTTTCATTTGCTGAGGAAGCACCCCGCTTAATTGCTTCAATTCGCTGGAGAAGCTGTGATTTTTCCTCGTCTGCAAGAGCTTGTGTCTGAAGAGTGTTTTCAAGATTGCCTTTTCTTAAAGCCAAAGCACCCTCAACTCTGATTTTCTCTTCTGCTAATGAAATAAGCTCTGCTTTACAGCCGTCAAATTCTGCAGTAACAGAGTTACAGCTTTCCTGTTGAGCTTCAATATGCTTAAGAAGAATAGCAAGCTTTTCTTCAAGCTCCGTCACCTGAACGGTTAATCTTTCAAGCTCGTTACCACGGCTTAAAATACCTGCGTTCTGAAGCTTTGCACCACCGGTCATAGAACCGCCGGCATTAACAACCTGACCGTCAAGAGTAACGATTTTGAATTTATAATTATACTTTTTAGCAATTGAAATAGCGGCATCAAGGTCCTCCGCTACAACGGTTCTGCCTAAAAGAGATTTTATAATCTCAGTATACTTTTTGTCGTATTCAACAAGCTCTGATGCAAGATTTATATAACCGAAGCAATCATCAAGACCTTTTTCGTCAATTACCTTACCCTTGATAGCAGTAAGAGGTAAGAAGGTTGCACGACCCGCCTTGCTTTCTTTAAGGAAGCCGATAGCCTTTTTAGCATCATTTTCAGTTTCGGTAATAATATTCTGAATTTGAGCACCTAAAGCAGTTTCAATAGCAAGTGAATATTTATCCTTAGCAGAAATTATCTGAGATACGGGTGCATGAATACCTCTGAGCACCCCTCTTTTTACCTCTCGCATAACTGCCTTTACACTGCCCTGATAGCCTTCCATATTTTTTTCAAGGTCAGAAAGCATTGCAACACGTGATTTCTTTATTTCGATTTCATTTCTTAATGAGCTTTCCTGCTCCTTAAGTGTATTAAGCTTTTCCTGTCTTTTAGAAACGAGAAGCTCAATACCCGAAATTGAGTTATTAAGCTCTGTATTTCTTTCGGCAATTTTCTCAAGCTCACCCTCAGATTCCTTGCACTGTGCATTAAGGCTTTCTAAAACGGGCTTTCTTGCCTCGCTTAATTCGTCAATCTGTGAAATTCTGCTTTCAAGCTCTTCAATTGATGAGCTTGCAGTTGATGAAACAACTCTGTTATCTGCAATTTCAAGAGAAAGAGATGACATTTTTTCGCTTAACTCAACGCTTCTCTGAGCAGATTTACTGTTCTCGTCGCTTAATAAGTCAAGCTCACCCGTAAAGGAGTCAAGCTCTTTTTTCTTTGCTTCGATTACTAAAGTTAATTCGTCAATAACCTTTTTCGCATCCTCAATCTGAGTTGCGATTTCAGTATCAGTATCTGTTTCTTCAGTTTTCTCACGCTCAATACGCTCGATAGTTTCGTTGTTATGAAGAATATCATTTTCCTGAACTGCAACCTGACTTTCAAGAAGAGCCGCCTGCTCCTCAAGCTGAGAGCAAGCTCTTCTGATTTCGTCAACATTTATTGTTATTCTTTGCGTTTCTGCAATAGCAGAATCTATTTTTTCGGTAATCTCTTCAAGGGATTTACAAACGTCTGTATACTGAGCGTCAGCAATAGTAATTTTCTTTTCCTGCTCACGCAAATCATTCTTTGTTTTCTCAATAGTGTAAAGCCAGATTCCTATTTCAAGCTCTTTCTTTTCCCCTGCGTATTCGAGGAACTTCTGTGCTTTTTCACTTTGCACCTTTAAAGGACCTACACGTGACTCAAGCTCTGTAAGAATATCTCTTAATCTTAAAAGATTTTCTTCCGCCTGATTAAGCCTTCTCATAGCGTCAGCACGACGGTATCTGTAATGAGAGATACCTGCCGCCTCCTCAAGCATATCACGTCTGTCTTCAGATTTACCTGAAATCAAGGTTTCGATTTTACCCTGACTGACCATTGAATAACCGTCTCTACCAAGACCGGTATCCATAAACAGCTCGTGGATATCACGAAGACGAGCCTGCTCACCGTTTAATTTATATTCACTTTCACCTGAACGGTAGTAACGCCTTGTAACGGTTACTTCCTTTTTAGGATTGTTCAATGCCATATCGGAATTATCAAGCTTTAAGGTTACCTCGGCAAAGCCTACGGCACGACGTGAATCAGTACCGCTGAAGATAACGTCTTCCATTTTAGAACCACGAAGATTTTTAGTGGATTGCTCACCCAATACCCATCTCATAGCATCAGAAAGGTTACTTTTACCGCTTCCGTTAGGACCTACAACGGCAGTTATACCCTTACCGAAATTAAGAACAGTTTTATCGGGGAAGGACTTGAATCCCTGCATTTCGATAGCTTTAAGATACATCTGGATTTCTCCGTTTCTTATATTTCCTGTTGATTTCTTATTCAACAATTAATTCGTATTGCTTTAAGGTTTTCATACCTTTGACGGTAGCTTCCCAACCGAGTCTTTTAAGAGCAATTTTGTTGCTACCCTTCTGACCTATCATTTTTGAAAGCTCCCTGTTATTCACATAGATAGTTATATTTTTCTTTTTTGTAAGAGAACACAAATTAGTGCTTTCTAAAGGATATTTATCCCGCAATAAATTTATTGCTTCCTTTAAATAAATTGCACTCTCACACAATTCACCAAAGGCGGGGTGATAAGGTCCTGCTATGTAACCCTCTTCAACGTTACCGCCCGAATGAAGACCTAATCTTATGACGTTTATATCGTTATCATAAAATCTTTTCAGTAAAACAGAACAAAGCTCAACCGCTTCCTCAACAGTTTGAGGGGCATACGTACCGTTTCTAAAGGCTTCGGCTAAATACGTGCCCTCAAGCACTATCGTAGGATAAATACGGACCGTATCGGGCTTTAGAGAGATGATATCCTCTGCGGTTTTCAATGACTTTTCAGGTGTATCACCTAAAAGCCCCGTCATCATTTGAAGACCTAATGAAAAGCCCGCTTGCTTTATTAATTTTGATGCTTTTATTATATCATCCCGAGTGTGACCGCGACGGTTCAATAAAAGCACAGAATCGTCGGTGCTTTGCGCCCCTAATTCGATAGAGGTTACACCGTATTTTTTAAGTACGTTTAAAACCTCTTCATCTATGGCATCGGGTCTCGTCGATACTCTTATACCGTAAAAGGAGCCGTTTTTTACGTATGGTACGGTTTCCTCTAAAAGAGCTATCATATACTCCCTTTCAATAGCGGTAAAGCTACCGCCGAAAAAAGCGATTTCGGTAGTTTCGGGGTTAACGTTATCCTCAACCGCTTGCTTTAGGGTTTTCGCAATGTCTTCGGGTGTCAGCTGTTTTACCGAGCCCGAAATAGTTTTTTGATTACAAAACGAGCATTGATGAGGGCACCCTGCGTGAGGCACAAAAAGAGAAATGTTAGCGTGCTTCATTTTACATTTTTGAAAGAGCATCGCCTGCTGCGGCTTGCTCAGCCTCTTTTTTGCTCTTACCCTCACCTGAGCCTATAACCTTACCGTTAAGCTTAACAACAAACTTAAAAACCTTTTCGTGGTCGGGGCCGAATTCACCGATTTCCTCGTAAACAAGAGTATTTCCCTTTTGCTTCTGAATTTCTTCCTGAAGCAAGGATTTATTGTCTTTGAAATTAGCTTCACGTTTTACCGCATCTTTTATAAAGCTTAAAATATAGGGTCTTACAACGTCTATACCGCCGTCAAGATACATTGCAGCAATAACTGCTTCAAAGGCATCAGAAACGATAGAGGGTCTGTTTCTTCCGCCTGTAAGCTCCTCGCCTTTTCCCATAAGAATAAAATCGCCTAAGGAAATCTTTTCAGCAAATTTGAAAAGCGATTTTTCGCATACAACTGCTGCACGAAGCTTTGTTAAAGCGCCCTCTTGACGAGACTTAAACTCTTCAAAAAGATATTCCGCAGTAACGAAGCCTAAAACAGAGTCACCTAAAAACTCAAGTCGCTCGTTATCGTGAGGCAATTTATTTTCGTTGGCATATGAGGAATGAGTAAGGGCACGAATAAGAAGTGCTTTATCCTTAAACTCATAACCGATTTTTTCTTCAAAAAGTTGTAAATCCAATATTATTACCCCCCTCTTAAAGTTCAATAGTTTGGTAGTAATCAAGACCGCGTTGTGCGATTTTTTCATAACGCTCTTTTTTATCCTTGATTACCTCATCCAACGGCTCAACTAAGCCGATAGCCGCACCCATAGGCTGAAAGCTTTTAACGCTTTCATCGCTTATATACTGTGACAATGCACCTAACATCGTTATTTTAGGTAATTTTATAGGCGCTTCATCGAAAAGCCTTCTTGCCGCATTGTAGCCCGCAAGAATACCTGATGCCGCTGATTCCATATACCCCTCAACGCCTGAAATCTGACCTGCGAAGTAGATATTCGGCTTTTTAATCATACTGAAATCGTAGGAAAGCAAGCCGGGAGAATTAAGGAAGGTATTTCTATGCATAACGCCGTATCTTACAAACTCTGCATTCTTGAGTGCAGGAAACATTGAAAAAACTCTTTTTTGCTCGGGGAATTTCAGGTTAGTCTGAAATCCAACAAGGTTATACATAGTGCCGTCTTTATTTTCCTTACGAAGCTGTAAATTTGCCCAAGGTCTGTGACCTGTTTTGGGGTTTGTAAGACCAACAGGCTTTAAAGGACCGTATCTCATAGCATCCTTACCTCTTGAAGCGAGGACCTCAATAGGCATACAACCCTCGTAAACGTCTTTTCTTTTATCAAAGGAGTGAAGCTCTGCACTTTCAGCGTTTATAAGCGCCTCATAAAAGCTTTCATACTCCTCCTTGTTAAGCGGACAGTTTATATAGTCATCCTCACCGCCTCGGTCATACCTTGACTGAGTAAAGGCGTTTTCCATATCGATACTATCAGCCGTAACAATAGGTGCCGCCGCATCATAAAAGGATAAAAAGCTTTTTCCGCAAAGCTCTGCTACCTTTTCAGCTAAAGCCTCTGACATCAATGGACCTGCGGCAATTATAACAACGTCTGCGTCAGGAATATCTGTAATCTCTTCTCTGACGAGAGTGATGTTTTCGTCGTTTTCAATAGCTTCGGTTATAAGCTTTGAGAAAACATCTCTGTCAACCGCTAAGGCACCGCCTGCAGGCACCTGAGCAATATCTGCCGCATCAAGACAAACCGAGCCGAAAAGCCTCATTTCTGCCTTTAGCATACCTGCCGCTGAGCCAAGACGAGCCGCCTTTAAGGAGTTTGAACAAACAAGCTCACCTAAATTTTCATTTTTATGAGCCGGTGAAAACTTACAGGGCTTCATTTCGTAAAGAGTAACCTTTACCCCTCTTTTGCTAAGCTGATTAGCTGCTTCAACGCCTGCAAGCCCACCGCCTATAACAACTGCTTTTTTATCAGTCATCTTAATCTTCCTGTGTCTTTTTTGCATTTTTTCTTGCAGCCTTTGTTGTATAACCGCAAGCACTGTCAGGACAAGAAATCATTCCGCCTTTACCCTTGAAAAGTGATTTGCCACACTGAGGACAAGTTTCGCCTGTAGGCTTATCCCAAGTCATAAAGTTACATTTCGGGTAATTACTGCAGCCGTAGAATTGATAACCACGCTTTGATTTCTTACCAATTACCTGACCACCACATTCGGGACAGGTTGCCTTTGTTTCTTCAACAAGAGGCTTAGTTGTTTTACATTCGGGGTAGCCGGGACAAGCAAGGAATTTACCGAAACGGCCAACCTTAACAACCATATTTCTTCCGCATTTATCACATTTAACGTCTGTGATATCCTCTTGAAGCTGAATTTTCTGACCCTGCATATCTGTTTTTGCTCTTGCAAGAGAATTTTCAAGGTCGTCGTAATACTCGTGGAGCATTTCAATATAGTTACATTTACCTTCATCAATTTCATCAAGCTTTGTTTCCATTGATGCGGTGAATTTTGTATTAACTATTTTCTGGAATTTATCTTTAAGCAAAGCAGTTGTAGCCATACCGAGCTCTGTTGCTTTAAGAAGCTTACCGTCACGTTTAACGTATTCTCTCTTGATAATTGTGCTTACGATAGAGGCGTAAGTACTGGGACGACCAACACCTGTTTCTTCAAGCATTTTAATAAGAGAAGCTTCTGTATAATGTGAGGGGGGCTGTGTGAAATGCTGATTACTTACTACCTCTTTAGCCTTAAGAACGTCCCCTGCTTTGATTTCGGGAAGTGTGCTCTCACCCTCTGCGTTATCGCTTGTATCCTCGTAAAGAGCGGTGAAGCCGTCAAACTTGATAGAATAACCGCTTGCAGAGAAAATGCAATAACCGTCAACGCCTGCTTTTTCTGCTTTGATTTCTGCTTTAACAGTATCCTGAATACAAGCTGCCATAAGGCTTGCTACGTATCTGCACCAAATAAGGTTATAAAGCTTATACTGGTCATTTGTAAGGCTTGACTTTGCAAGAGCGGGTGTAATTGCAACGTTTGTAGGTCTTATAGCCTCGTGTCCATCCTGAGCACCTGCTCTTGTTTTAAAGTAACGGGGCTTTTCAGGAAGATACTTTTCACCGTATTCAGCTGCGATAAATTTATTAGCGTCTGCACGTGCTTCCTCTGAAATACGAAGAGAGTCAGTTCTCATATAAGTTATAAGACCGGTTGTACCGTAGCCTGCAAGGTCAACACCTTCGTAAAGCTCCTGAGCAACCTTCATTGTTTTCTGAGCCTGGAAGTTAAGCTTACGAGAAGCCTCCTGCTGCATTGAAGAGGTTATAAATGGAGGTGCAGGTTGTTTCTTTCTTGTGCCCTTTTTAACTGTATCTGCAGTAAAGGTTGCACCCTCTACTCTCGAAAGATACAAATCTGCCTGCTCCTTATTTTCGATTTTTACTTTACCTTTTTCATCCTCGGTAAGTGTTGCACTGAAGGTTTTTCTACCTGAAAGAAGCTTTGCATCTATTGACCAATACTCTTCCGGATTAAACTGTGCGATTTCGTTTTCTCTGTCAACAATAAGGCGTACAGCAACACTCTGCACACGGCCTGCTGAAAGACCACGTCTGATTTTCTGTGAAATAAATGGGCTTAATCTGTAGCCTACAAGACGGTCAAGAATACGGCGTGCCTGCTGAGCATCAACAAGTCCCATATCAACTACCTCAGGGTTGCTGATACCGTTTTTAACGCTTTTTTCGTTAATTTCGTTAAATTTAACTCTGTTAGCCTCGTTCAAATCAAGACCGAGTACAGTTGCAAGATGCCATGAAATTGCTTCACCTTCACGGTCAGGGTCAGTTGCGAGATAAACCTTTTCAGAATTATTAACCTTATCCTTTAAATCCTTAACAAGCTTTTCCTTGCCTTTTATAATTGCATATTTAGGGGCAAAATCATTTTTTACGTCAACGCTGAGCTTTGCAGCAGGTAAATCTCTGATGTGACCCATTGAAGCTACAACGTCGAAATCGCTACCTAAATATTTTTTTATTGTTTTTGCTTTTGCAGGTGACTCAACAATAACAAGCTTTGACATTGTTTTCATCCTTCCTTAAATAATCTTATATTTCTTGCCGCTTACCAACTCAACTACGCCGAAAAGCTCAAGCTCAGTTAATGAAGCTAACACAATATTCATTTTCAATTCTGTTTGTCTTACAATATCGTCTATATGCATTTCTTTTTCCGACAATACTGCATAAATCTTTTTTGCATCATCAGATGCCTCGTTTGGTATTTCTTTTTTCACAACTGTTTTTTCTTCACTTGCAGGGCTTGGTTCCTCGCAAGTATTTGTTGCAGTTGGTTTTTCAACAGCTTTTTCCGTTTTATTTTTTGGCTTTCTGTAGTTGACGTACTCAATTTTTGATAAAGGCTCTTTTGCTTTATCTATATTTATCAAATCGCCGTATAAGTATTCGTACTCACTGAGTATATCCTCTGCAGAAAACACAGGCTTAGCACCGTTTTTTATAAGGTGATTTGTTCCGTCAAAGGAGGAACGAACAATATCACCGGGAACGGCAAAAACATCTCTGCCCTGTTCGAGTGCTCTGTCAGCAGTAATAAGAGACCCGCTTTTCACACCCGCTTCAATAACCACAACGCCTAAAGAAACGCCTGAAATCAATCTGTTTCTTATAGGGAAGGTAGTTCGGCTTGCCGAGGCAAAGGGTTGATACTCAGAAACAACCGCACCATAACGGGTAATTGCCCTTCTTAAAGCGGCATTTTCTTTGAGATAGCCGAATGATAAGCCACAACCTAAAAACGCTAACGTTCTGCCCTTTGCAAGCATAGCTCCTGCATGTGCTTCGCTATCTATCCCTAAAGCGCCACCGCTTACAATAGTTGCGCCCGAGGTTGCAAGAGAAAAAGAAAGCTTTTGGGCAATCTCTATACCGTAGGTGCTTGCATTTCTCGTACCGACTATGCCGATATTCAAGGTATCCTTTAGCACGGAGCAATCACCGATACCGTATAAAACTAACGGCATATCGGAAAGATTTTTTAATCTTTCGGGATACTCGTCGGAATCAGGTGTAATTATGCTATAGCCCTTATTTCGACACTCATTAAAAATTTTTAAGGTTTCTGAGGGAGTTGATGAACGGAGCGCTTCAATTTTCTTTGCAGTAAAAAGGCCTGACAAACGCCACTCCTTTGAGCCTGCAAGATAAAGCTTTTCAGGTGTGGAAAAGTAAGAAAGAATTTCATCTGTTCTTGCACCCGCACCTAATGCATTCTGAAGCCAAATCCAATATTCAACAGGACACTTACTCATCTCATCATTTCCCAAATCATAATTGAGGCTGCCGCCGCCGCGTTAAGCGATTCTGCTCTGCCCTTCATAGGAATTGTAACAAGCTTTGTTGCAGCATTCTGAGTTTCTTCAGTTATACCGTCACCCTCGTTGCCTACGATAGCAACAACGCCGCCGCTCATATCTACCTCTGTGATTTTTTCTGCATTTCTGTCAGGAACACCTGCAAGAATTGTCATACCATTTTCTGCAAGCTGTTTTAAGAAGGTGGGTAAGTCGTCAGTAGTAATAACGTTGAGCCTGAAAAGTGAGCCCATTGCCGCCCTTTGTGACTTTGGATTATAAATATCACAACCACCGCTTACGATAACGCCATCAAGTCCGACAGCTTCGGCTGTTCTTACAACTGCACCGAAGTTTGACGGATTAGAAATGCTTTCTAAGGCAATATATTTCCTATTGTATTTTATTTTACCTATATTTGTATTTTTGTCAAGCATTTTACACAGGCAGAAAACCCCTTGATTACTCTTAGTATCAGACAGCTTTTCAGCTACGTCTTCAGACACAACAAAGCAACGCTTGGCCTTCTCTTCAACCAAACGCACATAGTCGCTGTATTTCTCTATCGCTTTATCAGTAACATAAAGCTCATTTATAGTTAAATCAGTCAAAGCAGCATCGGCACAAAGCCTTGCTCCCTCAACAAAAAATACGCCCTCATTTTTTCTGAAGGATGAGCTTTCCCTCACCTTTACGGCGTACTTAATTTTATCATTTGTTTTACTTGTAATACGCTCCATAAAAAAGCCCTCCTAAACATCTTACGCCCGACCGTTTCGGTCGGGCGTAATAATCGTTATTAAAGAGCTGCTTTTGCTTTTTCAACGAGAGCTGCAAAGCCTTCGGGGTCAGCAATAGCAATTTCTGAAAGCATCTTTCTGTTGAGCTCGATGCCTGCTTTCTTAAGACCGTTGATGAATGTTGAGTAGTTGATACCATTCATCTTGCAAGCAGCAGAGATTCTTGTAATCCAAAGACGACGGAAATCTCTCTTTTTCTGCTTACGGCCGATATAAGCGTAGTTACCGCTTTTCATAACAGCCTGTTTAGCTGTTTTGAAGAGCTTGCTCTTTGAGCCATAATAACCCTTAGCGAGTTTAAGAACTTTATTTCTTCTTTTGCGAGTCATCATCGCACCTTTTATACGTGCCATTATAAGTTACCTCCGATTACCAATTCTAATTATTTATAAGGAATAAGACGCTTAATCTGATTCTGATTTGTAACGTCAGCTACGCCGGTCTTACGAAGACCTCTTTTACGTTTTGTTGTTTTCTTGGTAAGAATGTGTGACTTATTTGCATGTGCACGGATAGCCTTACCGTTTTTAGACATTTTGAAACGCTTTTTTGCACCTGAATGTGTTTTGAGTTTGGGCATGATAAATCCTCCTTAATATTGCAATTACTTGGATGCCTTGGGAACAAGGAACATAAGCATTGAGCGACCTTCGAGTTTAGCGGGCTTTTCAACCGAACCGATTTCGGAACAAGCCTCCGCAAAACGCTGCATTATTACAATGCCGTTGTCGGTGTGTGCCATCTCCCTGCCTCTGAAACGAATTGACACTTTTACCTTGTCACCGTCTTTTAAGAAACGGAGCGCGTGGTTAACCTTGGTATTAAAGTCACCGGTGTCAATATTCAAAGATAAACGAACTTCTTTGATATCCATAACCTTTTGTTTTTTCTTTGCTTCTTTTTCGCGTTTAGCCTGTTCAAATTTGAACTTACCGTAGTCCATAATTTTGCATACAGGGGGAACTGCGTTGGGAGCAATTTTAACAAGGTCAAGATTACTTTTTTCTGCTAACGAGAGAGCCTCTTTTGCAGACATAACGCCAACCTGCTCACCGTCTGCAGAAATAACTCTTACTTCTTTATCTCTGATTTCCTCGTTGATTTGATTCTCCTTGCTAATACCTAAGCACCTCCAAAAAATAATGAAAAGCTCGAACGAAAAATTCCGTTCGAGCTTCAAAACGCAAGTATTGCGTAAACAGTTGAAACTATTGACCAAACAATACCTCTCGTTTGGTGAGAACGGAATAGTTCTGCTTTATTGCCTTGATATAATATCAGTTTTGGTTTTGTTTGTCAAGTGTTTTTTTATATTTATTTACAATCAACCAACCGGAGTTACTTCACCACTATCTGCGTCACCCTGATTAGCTGTTGTTGACTGAGCCTCAGAAGTAGTAGTTGACTGTGGCTGAGTTGTAGTATCGGCTTCGGTTGTAGTTTCATCACCGAACTCGCCGTAATAGTAAACGAGAATCGAATCCCCTGCAGAAAGCCTGCCATCGCTTGGAATAGCAGCCCAATCGTTTGTTTTGGGGTCTTCATAAACAACCTGATAAACAACAAGAGATTTACTCTCTCTATCAGCAATATTACCCGCAACAGTTTTAACGTTGTTAAAGCCTGCATCGTTAAGAGTAACTATCGCTTCATTCATTTTCATTCCTTCAACATCAGGGACTTTAAATCCATTACTAACCTTGATAGTAATATCTTTTTTACCCTCAACAGATGAAATTGAGGTGCCGGGAGCTATGTTTTGGGAAATAATAGTACCCTTATCCTCTTCACTGTCTACGTATTCTGTGTTAAAGGAAAGAACCTTTTTGTAATTCTCGTCTTTTTTAACGTCATCAAAAAGCTTGCCCTTAAAATCGGGAACCTTTATTGAAACGATATCCTCTATTGTTTCAGATTCTTTTTCGGTATCATCCATAAACGCTGCCGTATTCTCTGTTGTAGACGTGTCTTCATCATCAGAATTACGATTGATACCAACAAGAACGGTTATGAGAATAGCAAGGCAAAGGATTACGCTTATAACAAATGCCGCTATCGTGCTTTTGCGAAGCTTCTGAGGGCCTTCTTCCTCGTCAGAAGCCTCATCGTCGTAGTCCTCTTCATCATATTCATCATACTCTTCGTCACCGTCATCCTCTTCAGGCTCATTGCTTGAAGAATATAACGAAGCTGAGCCTGCAGCAGCAGGAGAAGCCGACAGCTCATCTCTTAACTGCTCTACGTTAAGAGTCCTTTCCTCGGGAAGAATCTGTAATGCATTAACTAAAGCATTAATTACGTATGCCGGTAGCATTTCTGCAAACTTACCGGGAATCATCAGCTTATCGTTTGTAAGCCTTGAAGCAGCGCTCATAGGAACGCTACCGATAAGAGTTCTGTAAAGAACTGCCGCAAACGCATAAATATCAGTGCTTTCAGTAAGACCGCTACTAAAGCCATACTGTTCAACTGCAGCATAGCCTTCAAACAATTCGCTTGTCATACTGCTTTTTTCACGACGAACAGCCTCAATGCAATAGCCTGTAATACGAAGCTTACCTTTAGTATCAATAATAAGCGTTGTGGGCGATATACCGCCGTGGATAACGCCTGCCTCGTGAAGCTCGTTTAAAGCAGAAACAACAGGCATAAACAGCACTCTTGCATCATCCCAGGAAATGTAGCCCTGTTCAGTTTCAAGAAGATACTCTCTGAGCGACTGCCCTTCACCTAAATATTCACTTATTACGTAAACAGTACCTAAATCCTCTAAAATAGCATACACGTTTGTAAGAGCCGTATAGCCCTTTAAGGAAGCAACTGCTCGCCAAAGCTTAAGAAAATCCTCTTTTACATCAATAAAATCAGATGCCTTACCTGCATTTACGAGACAATAGTTTCCTTCACCCCTTGTAAGCATCCCTTCGGGGTAAAGCTCTCTTATAGTAACAGGTGTTTTCTTCTCTAAATCGAAGCCGTAATAAGTAGTACCCTCACTATTATTACTTACCATTTTACCGATAAGATATCTGCCGCCTACAACGGTTTTAAGAGGAAGATAAGGATTAGTTTGTGGCTCACTGCTTTCGTTGCGACAATAGGGGCAAACAGTGTTGTCACCTATTCTACGCATACAACGTAAACACAACTTTTCTTTTTCCATTATGTCTTTTCACCTATAAGTAAAATATGAATTAAATTAGTCGTTGAAATCAGGCTTTGAAGAAGCACTGCTACCAAGAGCGCTCTTGATGCTCTGACGAAGACGTCTGATATCATTAACGCTGTTTGTAAGAGTTTCATCTGTGTCCTTAATGATGCCTTCAACGTAAGCACTTGCATTTTTACGGATATCGTTTGACCATTTTTCCGCTTTGAGAGTCATATCCTCTGCTTTCTGCTTTGAGGTTGCAAGAAGCTCCTCTGACTCTAATTTTGCCTGACGGAAGATATCCTCAGCTGCACTTTTTGCTTCTTTTGTAATCTGATGCTCTTCAATCATGATATCAGCTCTCTGACGGGCTTTATCAATAATGCTTTCTGCCTCTGCCTGAGCCTGATCGAGAATGTCGCGTCTTTCCTGAGCAATCCTTTTAGCCTGAGTAATTTCTTCGGGCATATGAAGACGAATATCCTCAATAAGTCTTGAAAGCTCCTCTCTGTCAATCATTGTTTTGCCTGTTAAAGGCATAACCTTTGCTTCATCGAGAAGTCTTTCGATATCTGCAAGTGATTTTTCGATAATACTTGTACCCATTAGATAACAATCCTTTCGTTTCTGTTTTGTTTATTTTCTTGATAATCTTTTTACTATATCGTCTCGGATTTCTTCGGGAACGAAGCTACTAACGTCGCCACCTAATCCGCAAACTTCTTTAACAACGCTTGAGCTTAAAAACATATGCTCGGCATTTGAAACCATAAATATAGTTTCCATATCGGGATTCAACTGCTGATTTGTAAGAGCCTGACGGAATTCATCGTCGAAGTCAGAAACAGCACGTAAGCCCTTAACAACAGCGTGTGCACCCTTTTCCTTAACGTATTCAGCAAGAAGCCCTGCGTGAGTATCAACGTATACGTTTGGTAAATCCTTTGTGCAGCGTTTTATAAAATCTACTCGTTCTTCGGTTGTAAAGCTACCCACGTTTTTACTGTAGTTACGCATTACAACAACGATAACCTTATCAAAAAGCTTTGATGAACGGGTTATAATATCAAGATGCCCTATGGTAAGCGGGTCAAAGCTACCGGGACATACAACCGTTTTACCCATTTTAAAATTCCTTTCTATACACAGTCAATGCAATCTTACCATATTTGTATCTTTTAGAGGTAAAACCGTCAATAACTTCAGGTAAAACCTCTTCAGAAGCAGTTTCGCAAACGATAATACCGCCATCAGCAATATGAAGCCTTACTCTTTCAATGGCTTCATTCATTAACCCTGCCCTGTAAGGTGGGTCGAGAAACGCAATATCAAACATCTCTGACGTTCTGTCAAGATATGAAAGAGAATCACCGAGAACTGTTTTAGAAATATTTCTGAAGCCCGTTGCTTCAAGATTTTCTTCAGTTACCTGAATTGATGCTCGGGAAATATCAACAAACACCGCAGAAGCAGCACCCCTGCTGAGAGCCTCAATACCGAGCTGACCGCAGCCGCAGAACATATCAAGAACACGCCTGCCCTCAATTTCAAACTGAACGATATTAAAAATAGATTCTTTAACTTTATCGGTTGTAGGTCTGACACTGTCACCCTCAAGAGTTTTTAAACGTCTGCCTCTTGCAGTACCTGTAATAACTCGCATCAGACAACACCTCCGTAATTTAAAATAATCATATACAAACAAAAATGCAAACATATGATATCAGTATATTATTGCATTTATTATGGTATTTTGTCAAGTTTTTTTGAAATACTATCTTTACTATAGCCAACGGGAGTTGATTCCATTTAATATCTATGCTAAAATTGAGAAAAAGATTTTTTCGGAGTAAATTTATGGCTAAAATAGAAATAACCAATATGATTATGGTGCAAAACCCCGATACTAAAGAAGTTTTGGTGCAAAACAGAGTTAAATATTGGTGCGGTATATCCTTCCCCGGTGGGCACGTTGAAAACGGCGAAAGTATATACGACTGTGCCGTAAGAGAAGTAAAGGAAGAAACTGGGCTTGATATAACGGCTCTTAAATATTGCGGTCTTATTCATTGGCACAACAACGAAACAAACGACAAGTATTTTGTCCATTGCTACAAGACGACAAATTACAGTGGTAATTTGTTAGATGCAACTGATGAGGGCGAAGTATTCTTCGCCTCTTTAGATAGCGTAAAATCAATGAAATTAGCACCGAATTTTGATAAATATCTTGACTTCTTTTTAAACGATGATTTATCAGAATTGTTCTGTAGCTGGAACGAAAAAATGAAAGAAAGCTGTAACGGCGAGCCTGAATGGGATTTTCAGTACAGATAAAATTTGAGTAAACAGAATAAAGCAAAAAACGGAGCAAGTTAAGAAAAAACTTGCTCCGTTTTATTTAATCTATTCACCCTTAAAGGCTTTTATAATTTCAATTGCATTGGCTTCTGTAATGCACGGGACGCTCATAAGAGCTTCCTTATCGGCTTTGCCGATAGCCTCTAAGGTTTTGAATTTAATCATAAGATTTTTTGCTTTCTTTTCGCCTATGCCTTTGATATCGGTAAGGGCGGCGGAAAGGGCTGATTTTGTATGCTTTTTGCGATGGTAAGCAACTGAATATCTATGCACCTCGTCTTGTATATTCGTTACAAGGTTAAAGGCTTTTTTTCTTGAGTTAAAATCTATCCTGCCACCTGCGGTTGATATGGCGGAGGTTCTGTGTTTACTGTTTTTAACCATACCGAAAACGGGCACGTCAATACCGTATTGGCTAAGAAGCGGTAAGACCGCATTAACCTGACCCTTGCCACCGTCAAGAAGAATTAAATCGGGTAGTCTTCCGAAGCCTACGGTTACGCCCTGCTCTTTATGCTTATAATATTCATCAAATCTTCGTGAAAGCACTTCCTCCATAGACCTATAGTCATCCTGCCCCGAAAATCCCCTTATAGCAAAGCGTTTGTAACCGCTTTTTAAGGGCTTACCGTCTTTAAAAACAACCATTCCTGCAACGTTGTCGCTACCGCCAGTATGAGAAATATCGTAAGCCTCGATATACTCGGGAGTAGCCTTTAAGCCTAACATCATAGCAAGCTCCTCAAGGGCTTCTCTGCTACGGTCGTTACAACGGTATTTCTCGGTAAGCTTTTGCATAGCATTTGCTTTACACATATCAACAAGCTTTGCCTGCTCACCCTTTTGGGGAATTACTAAGCTGACGTTTGTACCTCTTTTTTCAGAAAGCCATTTTGCGATATTTTCACTGTCGGCAATTTCACCGTCAAGCTCTATTCTCGGTGGAATTTTTCTGTTTAAAGAATAATAAGAGGTTATAAGCTCTGCTCTCATTTCAGCAATGCTTTCACCCTCGTCGGTAAAGAAATGCTCACTGTCTACAAGCTTGTTATCCTCAAACCTTAAAACCGCCCAGCAGGCTTTACCGTCCATAACAGACAATGCAAAAACATCCTGCACCTTATAGGTAGAAGAAACAACCTTTTGATTACTGCCTACCTTTTCAATACTGCGGATTGTATCTCTTATTTTTGCCGCTTGCTCAAAATCGAGCTTTTCGGCAGCCTCTTCCATCTGCTTTGTTAAGTTTTTAATTGTTTTTTTACTTCCGTTTTGTAAAAAATCGAGAGCATTTTCAACGTTTTTTTCGTATTCGCTTAAGGGTAATTTACCCGAGCAAGGAGCACAGCAAAGACCTAAATGATAATTAAGACAAGGACGATCTTTACCTATATCGCGGGGAAAAACCTTGTTGCAGGTAGGAAGCTTGAAAACCTTTTTTGCTTCCTCTACCGCTTTAGTAACCGAAAAACCCGCAGTATACGGCCCTAAATAATCAGAATTGCTATCATCCTTTTGCAATACGGCGTAAATATTACGCCAATTACCCTTTGTAATTTTAATGTAGCTGAAGCCCTTATCATCCTTTAAAAGAATGTTATATTTGGGCATATTTTGCTTAATAAGGCTACATTCAAGCACCAAGGCTTCAAACTCGCTGTCGGTAAGTATATAGTCGAAATCTTCAACGTTTTCAACCATTTTACGCACCTTGTTAAGATGCTTTTCCTGAGCACCGAAATATTGACTTACTCGGTTTTTCAACGCCTTTGCTTTACCAATGTAGATAATATTTTTGTTTTTATCCTTCATTATATAAACACCGGGGGTTAAAGGTAATTTATTAGCTTTATCCTTTAACCGTCTTAATCTTTCGTCCATACACTCACCTGCCTTCGTTAAAATTTCATTTAATATATTCAATAGCAGAATACAAAGCAAAAGACCTTTCACCAGCTTAACTGTTGAAAGGTCTTTTCGTTGCTTGTTAATTTACAGTAATTATGCTTCAGCAAAGCCGCTTTCAACAAGAGCTACAAGAGCATTTACTGCCTGTTCTTCATCAACGCCGCCTGCGATGATGCGGATTTCAGTATCACCCATAATACCAAGAGAAAGAACACCAAGAAGGCTCTTAGCATTTACTCTTCTTTCTTCTTTCTCAAGCCAGATTGATGACTTGAATTCGTTTGCTTTCTGAATAAAGAAAGTTGCGGGGCGAGCATGAAGACCAACCTGATTTTTAACTGTTACATCTTTAACGTACATAATAATTCTCCCACATTCAAAATATATTTCTAACTTGTTTCGAGTAGAAAATTCCACTTATCACTTACTATATTATAACACCAAATTGATTTTAGTCAACGAAAAAAAGCTAACCTTTTAGTCAAAAATCAATAATTCGGTTGTAATACTAAACAAAAGAAAATATAAAAGCTTCGTTTTGTGCAAAATAACCACAATTGTAGATGCTTATTATTAAATATAAACAATTATTTATTTTGTATTCAATAATTCCTCTAAAAATGCTTTTTCTTTTTTGCTCAATTCAGCTTTTTCCAGAAGCTCGGGTCTACGTTCCAAAGTTCTTTCAATTGACCTTTCACGCTGCCATTTTTTTATGTTAGCATGGTGGCCTGAGGATAAAACCTCCGGCACTTCCATATTATGCCAGACAGGCGGTTTTGTGTATTGAGGGTACTCCAGTAAAGAAGAGTAATGACTCTCACCCATAAAGCCCTCGGGCTCTGAAAGCACACCGGGAAGCATACGGGCAACCGCATCTGCAAGAATCATTGCAGGCATTTCGCCACCGGTTACAACGTAGTCACCGATAGATATTTCCTCATCAACGATTTCATCAATTACTCTTTGGTCAACGCCCTCATACCTACCGCAAAGAATTGCAATATTAGAAAGCTTTGATAACTCCTTTACTCTTTCCTGAGTAAGAGTCTTACCGCAGGGCGACATATATATTAAATGCGGTCTTTCTTCCGTTTGTGAGCATACGTTCATAAAGCAATCGTATATGGGTTGGGGCATCATAAGCATCCCTGCACCGCCACCGTAGGGAGTGTCATCAACCTGATTATGACGGTTTACGGCAAAATCACGAATCTGATGGAAGTTGATTTCTACCTTACCCGAATTTCTTGCTCTGCCTATTATGCTTTCGCTCATTACAGCTTCGCACATCTGAGGAAATAACGTTAAAATATCAATTCTCATCAAAAAGCCCCCTGAGCGGACGAATGTAGACCGTATTTTCTGCTACATCGCATTTAATTACAACATCCTTAATTGCAGGCACGAGCACCTCGTTACCCTCAGGAGTTTTAACGTACCATATATCGTTTGCGGGATACGCTTCAACGTCTTTAAGCTCGCCGTAGCAGATTGAATTGTCATCAGCATCAATAACCTTACAACCTATAAGCTCGCTTACAAACCATTTGCCCTCGGGAAGCTTTACGTCGCTTCTTTTCATATAAAGCACGGTATTTCTGAGCTTTTGAGCAGACTCTACAGTATCAACACCCTCAAGCTTTAACACGGCAACGTTGCCGTGAGGTCTGCAAGAAACAACCTTCACAGCTTTATTGCCCTTATCGTCAAAATAAAGATTTTTAAACTTTTTCACAAATTCGGGCGTATCGCACCAAGGGTTAAGACGCACCTCGCCTTTAATGCCGTGAGTGCTGACGATCTGCCCGATTTCAAGATATTCTTTAATCATAATCTAAAAAACTTCCCTGCGTTGAGAGGATTTGGATGCAGAAGACGGATTTATGAACCGCAAGGCGTATGAAGATACGTCAAGGTTCATAAAACGGCTAAAAAAGAAAAAACGCCCTATGCTAACACAGGGCGCGTTTTTTCTTTTTGTTCTGCGCCAAATAATCCAACGCAAATATTAGTCGATATCGACCTGCACCTTAACATCTTTGCGGATAGCTGCGGCACGCATAACTGTACGGATTGCTTTCGCAATTCTACCCTGCTTGCCGATAACTCTACCCATATCGTCGGGTCCGACGTGAAGATGATAAACAACTACACCCTCTTCGTTGGGCTCGTCAACAGTGACCTCGACTGCGTCGGGGGCATCTACAAGGCCCTTTGCGACTGTTTCGAGTAATTCTTTCATCTTGGTCACCTAATTACTTAATGATGTTTTCTTTTTTAAGAAGGTCACGAACTGTATCTGTGGGCTGAGCACCGTTCTGAATCCATTTTGTAACCTTTTCTGCATCAATTTTGATTTCTGCAGGATTGCTGATGGGGTTATAGTAACCAACTTCTTCGATGAAGCGGCCGTCACGAGGATAACGTGAATCAGCTACAACTACACGATAGAAAGGTGCTTTCTTTGCGCCCATACGGCGAAGACGAATTTTTACTGCCATTTTAATTACCTCCGAAAAGTAAAATAATAATAAACTAATTTATATTAAACACTTTGTGTTTAAAAACATTTTTAATCAACGAAACGGATTACATTGGAAATCCACCCATGCCGCCGGGCATTCCACCGGGCATTCCACCGGGCATTCCGCCGCCCATACCCATACGCTGCATACGCTTCATCATCTTTTTAGAGCCCTTGCCGTTAAGCTGTTTATAAAGCTTTTGCATTGAACGGTACTGATTAAGAAGACGGTTAACGTCCTCAACCTGCATACCGCAACCGGCAGCGATTCTGCGTTTACGGGAAGGATTGATTATATCGGGATTCTCACGTTCCTTCATAGTCATTGAACGGATAATTGCCATTGTATAGTCAATCTGCTTATCGTCAACGTCGGTATCTTTAACCTTTTTATTAAGACCGGGAATCATTGAAATAATATCCTTCATCGGCCCCATTTTTTTCATTTCCTCAAACTGCATAAGCATATCGTTAAGGTCAAGCTTATTTGCTTTGAGCTTTTTCTCAAGCTCCTCTGCTTTCTTTTCGTCTAAAGCTGTTTCAGCCTTTTCGATAAGAGAAAGCACGTCACCCATACCGAGAATACGGCTTGCCATTCTATCGGGATGGAAAACGTCTAAATCGGCAAGCTTTTCACCGATACCGATAAACTTAATAGGCTTACCCGTAACAGCTCTTGCGGAAAGAGCCGCACCGCCTCTTGTATCACCGTCAAGCTTTGTAAGCACAAGACCGTCAATACCGAGTGCCTCATTGAATGAAGAAGCAACTGTAACGGCGTCCTGACCGAGCATTGAGTCGATAACAAGTAAGATTTCATGAGGCTTAACGGTTGATTTAATATCCTTAAGCTCCTGCATAAGCTGTTCGTCAATATGAAGACGACCTGCAGTATCAAGAAAGACGTAATCGTAGCCGTTATCCTTTGCAAGCTTAATTGCTTCAGTAGCAATTTTAACGGGATTTTCCGTGCCCATTTCAAAAACGGGAACACCTATCTGCTCACCTACTACCTGCAACTGCTTAATAGCAGCGGGACGGTAGATGTCACAAGCAACGAGCAAGGGTCTGTGACCTTGTTCCTTGAGCCTTAAAGCGATTTTAGCACTATGGGTTGTTTTACCGGAACCCTGAAGACCGCACATCATAACAACCGTTGGCGGATGAGATGCAGAAGCAAGCCTTGCCTGAGTACCACCCATAAGGGCTGTAAGCTCTTCGTTTACTATTTTAATAACCATCTGAGCGGGTGTAAGGCTTTCCATAACCTTTGCACCGATTGCTCTTTCGGTAACGTTGTTTGTAAAGTCTTTTGCAACCTTGTAGTTAACGTCTGCTTCAAGAAGAGCAAGTCGCACCTCTCGCATAGCATCGCGAACATCAGCCTCTGTAAGACTACCTTTACTTTTAAGCTTTTTAAACGCATTATCAAGCCTATCGGAAAGACCTTCAAAAGCCACGGTACAACCTCCTTTTATTCATCAAGAGAATCTATTGCCGACCTGATACTGACAACGGCATCGTTAACCTCTCTTGATAACGAAATATTCATATTGTAATTGTTTATGGAGTCGGTGCTCTCTTTAATAATTTCAAGAGCCTCTTTAATTTTGCGGGTACGCTCTGCGAAGCCCAACTTTTTCTCCATATCGTAAAGCTGACTTTCAGCCCTTTTTACTGCATCACGGACACCCTGTCTTGTAATGCCTTCATTTTGGGCAATTTCTGAAAGAGAAAGGTCATCACTATAGTAATACTCAATGAATTTACGTTGATTCTCGGTAAGCATTTCACCGTAAAAATCCGCAAGTAAAACAACATCAAGGTCTTTTGCCATAACGATTCTCCTTTCAAAGCTCTGTAAAGACATTTCACTTTACAGGTGAGCATTATAGCAGAGTAATCCCCTTTTGTCAATAGCTAAAAGAAATTTAATTTCCTATATTATCAAGAATAAATCCGTCAACATAATTCCAATACTTTTCGGCATCCTTTGACGCGAGCCTTGCGTGCTCCGCTTCGTTTATAACCTCTTGCTCTCTGCCCTTGACTTCACATTCCATATATAAATCGTTGTTATCGTTTATCGGCACGATTAAATCGTTTTCACCGTGCATAAAAAGAATGGGCTTTTCAATTTGCCTTGCAACAGAATATGGTCCCGTTTCTTTTAAATCCATGTCATATTTCATACTGCAATATAACGAAGATATGTTTCTTACGGGAAAGGGTGATTTTTCATAAGTTAATTCAAGATAAGGCTCATATAAATCCCATAATGTGGAATAACAGCTATCTGCAATTATACACTTTACGTTTTCGGGAAGCCTTTCCCCTGCTACCTCACAAACGGTTGCACCGCCCGTTGAAATACCAAAAAGAATTATTTTAGAATTCTCATTGTTTTTGGTTATATAATCTATCCAGAATAATACGTTTTCAATATCCGCAGTTGCTAAGAAAAGTGATTTCTCATCGTTTCCTTTTGCGGTAGATAATTCAGGAATCAGAAGATTAAAGCCTAAATCGTAAAAATGCTTTGCATATTCCCCCATTGAATAGGGCGTTGCACCATAAGCATGGCAAAGGATTACATAGCTTTCGGATATATTTTCATTTTCTATATTAAGAGCTGAAAACGCTTTGTTTTGGGACTCAAGAGAAAGCAGTTCACCCTTGCTTTCTAAAAATGCATCCTTTTTGCTTAAGCTTTTTGCAAGCTCCTCGCCGTAAACGGTTTCAATAAATTTTTGAGAGCCGTTTTTTGAAAAAATTGATTCAGTAACGCATATTGCAAATATGCTTTGAGCAATTAAAGTAATTAAAAAAACAAGGATTATAAAAAGTATAACCCTTTTCTTTGTGATTACGGGTCTTTGAAATTCACGAGGATATAAAACGACTGTCGGTCCGTCTTCGCCGTCGATTTTAACCTTTTTATATTTCACAAAGGCTCTGGCCTTCTCTAACATTTTTGCACCCCGTTTCTAAAACTCTGACATTAATAATACCATATAAAAGCATACCAAATCAACAAATACAATCAATACTGAAATAAAATCGTAATTTTTCACAAAACAGTTTGACTATTATGTATTAAAGTTATATAATACCCATTAAATTATTTTTGGAGATGAAATACGTGGGAATTGTTGAAATCCTGCTTCTTGCGGTAAGCCTTTCTATGGATGCCTTTGCGGTAGCCTTGTGCAAAGGTCTTGCCCTTAAAAAAATCAATTTAAAAAGCTGTATGATTGTAGGCTTATGGTTTGGCTCTTTTCAGGGGCTTATGCCGCTAATAGGCTATCTTTTAGGAAGTACCTTTGCCGATAAAATCACCTCGATTGACCATTGGATTGCTTTTATACTTTTAGCAATAATCGGTGGTAATATGATTAAAGAATCCTTTGATAAATGCGATGAATGTAAGGATTCCTCCCTCGGCTTTAAAACAATGCTCGTTATGGCAATTGCAACAAGCATAGATGCTTTAGCAGTAGGTGTAAGCTTCGCGTTTACGGACTTCAACCCTGACTGGTTTGTTTACATAGCCTTTATTATGATAGCGGTAATTACTTGTATTCTTTCTGCTATCGGCGTGAAGCTCGGTAATATTTTTGGTACAAAATACAAATCAAAGGCCGAATTTGCAGGCGGTTTGATTTTAATCCTTTTAGGACTTAAGATTTTGCTTGAGGGGTTAGGAATACTTAATCTTTAATTGCAAATGGCAAATGGCAAGTGGCAAGTGGCGACTACAAATAAAAGAAGCTGTCAACCTTTTCGGGTTGACGGCTTCTTGTTATTTGTTTTCAATTATTTAAAATACTTAACAGCTGCTTTGAACATCTGGATATCGTAGTTACCTGAAACGTTCTTATAAAGACCGTCACCGATACGCTCGCTATGGCCCATTTTACCGAATACTCTGCCGTCGGGTGAAGTGATACCTTCAACTGCGAACATTGAGTCGTTGGGGTTAAAATGAACGTCAACGGTTGCGTTACCGTTAAGGTCAACGTACTGTGTAGCAATCTGACCGTTTTCAGCAAGCTTTCTGATTAATTCTTCGCTTGCAAGGAAACGACCCTCACCGTGAGAAATCGGAACGTTGTAGATATCGCCAACCTCTGTAAGAGCAAGCCAGGGTGACTTATTGGAAGCGATTCTTGTTCTAACGATTCTTGACTGGTGACGTGCGATTGTGTTGTAGGTAAGAGTAGGACAACTTTCATCTGTATCAATAATCTTACCGTAAGGAACAAGGCCTAATTTAATAAGTGCCTGGAAGCCGTTACAAATACCGCACATAAGACCGTCACGGTTTTCAAGAAGGTCTGTAACACCATCTTTAACGTAAGCATTTCTGAAGAATGCTGTAATAAATTTAGCTGAACCGTCGGGCTCGTCACCGCCTGAGAAGCCACCGGGGATAAATATCATCTGAGCATCCTTGAGCTTTGAAGAGAATTCTTCAACGCTTGCGGTAATATCAGCAGATGAACGGTTTTTGATAACGATGATTTCGGGCTCTGCACCTGCATCACGAACTGCCTTTGCACTGTCAAATTCGCAGTTTGTACCGGGGAATGCAGGAATAAGAACCTTAGGTCTTGCAACCTTAATTGCAGGAGCCTTACGTTCAGTTGCAGTAAATGAGAAATTCTCAACAGGTGTATCTGTATCGGGGATATTACAGCTGTAAACGCTTTCAAGCTTATCCTCATAGATGTTGAGAAGCTCTGTGAAATCTACAGTTTCGCCTGCGAGAGTAAACTCTGCTTTTTCTGTAACTGTACCGATAAGCTGATCATCAATAGCTTCTGTAGCCTCAACGATAAAGGATGCGTAGTTATATTTGAAAATATCTTCAACTGTTAACTCGCTGTTGAATTCAAAGCCGAAGCCGTTACCGAAAGCCATTTTCATAACTGCCTCTGCGATACCGCCCATACCGGGTGTATAGCAAGAAACTGCTTTACCATCACGAAGAAGTGAGCAAACCTTATCAAATACTTTAAGAAGTGACTCTGTTTCAGGAAGACCGTTTTCGTCAAAATCAGGTGTAATAAGGTAAACCTTGTTACCTGCTTTCTTGAATTCGGGTGAAACTATATCTTTAACCTTTTCAGTTGTAACTGCGAAAGATACGAGTGTGGGAGGAACGTCTAAATCCTCGAAGGTACCGCTCATTGAGTCCTTACCACCGATTGAGCCGATGCCGAGATTCTTCTGTGCTTTAAATGCACCGAGAAGTGCTGCGAGAGGCTTGCCCCAACGCTTGCTATCCTTACCTACACGCTCAAAATATTCCTGGAATGTGAGATAAACATCTTCGAATTTTGCACCTGTAGCAATAAGCTTACAAACTGATTCAACAACTGCAAGATATGCACCGTGATAGGGGCTCTTTTCTGTAATAAAGGGATTGTAGCCCCATGACATAAGTGAGCAATCGTCTGTATGCTTCTTTTCAACTGAAATCTTCTGTACCATCGCCTGAATTGGTGTAAGCTGATACTTACCACCGAAGGGCATAAGAACTGTACCTGCACCGATAGTTGAGTCAAAACGCTCTGAAAGACCACGTTTTGAGCAGATATTAAGGTCATCTGCCATAGCCTTCATATTATCAGCGAAGGTGCCTTTGATTTCTTTATCATAATTTTCAGGCTTAACTGTTGCAACGTCAACGTGCTTATCAGCACCGTTTGAGTTAAGGAAATCACGGCTGATATCACAGATAACCTTGCCGTTCCAATGCATAACAAGTCTTGCTTCTTCTGTTACCTTAGCAACAGGACAAGCCTGAAGATTTTCAGTAGCTGCGAGCTGAAGGAACTTTTCAACGTTTTCCTTTTCAATAACAACTGCCATTCTTTCCTGAGATTCGGAAATAGCAAGCTCAGTACCGTCAAGGCCTTCGTATTTCTTAGGAACTGCATTAAGGTCGATTTCAAGACCGTCTGCAAGCTCACCAATAGCAACAGAAACACCACCTGCACCGAAGTCGTTACAACGTTTAATCATTCTTGTTGCTTCTTTATTTCTGAAAAGTCTTTGAAGCTTTCTTTCTTCGGGAGCATTACCCTTCTGAACCTCTGCACCGCAGGTTTCAAGAGAATCAGCAGTATGAGATTTTGAGGAGCCTGTTGCACCACCGCAGCCGTCACGACCTGTGCTACCGCCGAGAAGAATAACAATATCACCGGGGTCAGGACGCTCACGACGAACGTTTTCCTGAGGAGCAGCTGCAACAACCGCACCGATTTCCATACGCTTTGCAGCATAACCGGGATGGTAAATTTCATCAACTATACCTGTTGCAAGACCAATCTGGTTACCGTATGAAGAGTAGCCGGCTGCTGCAGTGGTAACGATTGTTCTCTGAGGAAGCTTACCCTTAATTGTTTCGCTAACGGGCTTCAAGGGGTCAGCAGCACCTGTAACACGCATTGCACCGTAAACATAAGCACGACCTGAAAGCGGGTCACGGATTGCACCACCGATACAGGTTGCAGCTCCACCAAAGGGCTCAATTTCTGTGGGGTGGTTGTGGGTTTCATTCTTGAAAAGAAGAAGCCAGGGCTCGCTAACGCCATCAACATCAACATTGATTTTTACTGTACAAGCGTTGATTTCTTCGGATTCGTCAAGCTTTGGAAGCTTGCCGTTTTCTTTAAGATATTTAACTGCAACAGTTGCAAGGTCCATAAGGCAGATGGGCTTTGTTCTGCCAAGCTCTTTTCTTGTTTCAATATATTCTTCATATGCGCTCTGAAGAAGCTCGTCTTCAAATGTAACATTATCAATAACAGTAAGGAAGGTGGTGTGACGACAGTGGTCAGACCAATAA
>JAZNVT010000046.1:0-10855 GCA_045592945.1 Acutalibacteraceae bacterium
TTACAATTGAAGCTATCGCTTCAACTACGCTCCTTTGTCGCGTAGAGAACTCTCCACCGCCCGTTAAACTTTGTTGTAGCAGATTTTTCTAGGCACGCTTAAAACTTAATATCAATGAATAAGTATAAATTAAGGCGGTCCCCCTCTCTTCGAAGAGAGGTACACCGCCTTTTAAAATTTATTCTATTGGTAGGGTAATTGCTCCCCGCGAAGCTTTATAATGCTGACCGCAGGTCCCGACATTCCTCACTCCTCACTCCTCACTCCTAACTTCACACTCCACACTAAATCGTGTGCGAAGCCTCTGGCATCTACACTTCCCACTTAATTGTCATTTCTTCCTAAAAATCCTCCCATCCAGCTTATCCATAGCTGTATCGAAAAGCATTGCGAGTAAAACCGTTGAAAAGAATGATAAAATGATAAATGCAACGGGAATTTTATTTACTCCTGCAAATTTTAGTAACGCCATAGGTATTCTTTGTAAAATAAAGAAGCTGAAAATATGCTCGCCGAACCAATCAAGAATTGAGCTTGAAATATTGATTTTCATAAATGCAACCGTTACGAGTAATGCACCTAAGATTGCGAAAACGGAGTGATGAATAACAGAATCGGCTCTGTTATGAGAAAAGAAAACGAAAAGACCGCCGATTAAAGTAAAGCCGGTATACCAAGCGATGTCATTTTTCATTAAGGCTTTGTCGATATAAGGCTTTAATTCAGAGAAAAGCATACCCGCAGGGAAGCAGAAAACGGTGTTATAAAATCTTGAGGGCACACCTAATTTATATTCTGTGAATGCGAAAATGCCCGTTAAAATGAATACACCCACAAGGGCGAGCTTGTTTGATTTTTTGAAAACGAGGAAAGCGACAATTATAATAATATACATCGCAAAGGTAACAAACATATACCAGTTACTGTTACCAACGCTCGTAGCGCCCGTAAAGGCGAAAATTGTTTTTATTAAATCTAATTTTCTGCCCGTAATAAAAGCGGTTATAATATAAAGAACGACAACTATCGCGAAATGATACCATAATTTAAAAAGTCTGTTTTTAGGCATTGCTTTTATATAAGCGGTGCCTTTTTTTCTTGCAGACTCCATAATTCCGTAGCCCGAATAAAAAAGGTAGGTTACAACAACAAGCTGACCTAAAAAGCTTCTTAAATCAAAGTATGGAGCATCTAAAACGCCGTCAAGCTTTACGTATTGTACGGAATGGCTTAAAAAGATAAGCACAGAAAATATACCATTTATTGTTGCGGTGTTTTTCGGTGAACAGTAATCCTTAAAAAACTCATTTTTCTTTGCGGCGGTAAGACCTGAGCAAATTATTGCAATTAAAATAAATATGTATACAAGCACTCTAATCACCTCATAGAATAATTATACCACGAAAAAGCTTTATAGCAATAAAAATATCAAACAAAAAAAGAGAAAGACAACCGCCTTTCTCTATAACCAATTATAGCATATTACTTTCTTTTTTACAAGACTTGCATATAAATTGAGTTTGTAGTACAATCACTTTTACTGCCTTAGGTAATTTTTGAGTTTTTCGGAGGTTTTATATGTTTTCAGAGGATATGAAAATAGAACACCTTAAAGCAGAGGAAGTTAAAAGCTTTCTTGACAGTGAAATTGTTCGTCTTGGTGAGCTTATTGAAGAATATAAGGCTGACGTAAAGGAGCAGGGCGAGGATTTTAACAGAGATAACCCTCACGGCGGTATGTATTCGGGAATGGAGCTTACACAGATTCATTACGAAATGGAACAAAAAATGCAATATTCAGCCGAAGCCGCTAACGATATATATTTTTACAGAAAATTAAAAAACGCACCTTATTTTGCAAGGGTAGATTTCAAAGCCGACGGTGCATTAAAAGAAAAGACCGTTTATATCGGTCTTCGCACCCTTCAGAAGCATGATACCTTTGAAATGCTCGTTTGCGACTGGCGAGCACCTATAGCCTCGCTTTTCTACGAGGATTTTGACGACGGCAATGCTTTCTTTGAAGCACCCCGAGGCAGAATGAACGGTAAGCTTCTTTTAAAAAGACAGTTTAAATTCAAGGACGGCACGCTTTATTATTACGTTGACAGTGATTTAAAAATAGATGACGATATTTTAAGAGATGTGCTTTCCTCATCCTCTTCAGAGCATCTCAAGGTTATAGTAAACAGTATTCAACGTGAGCAAAACAAGGTTATCCGTTATAGCGAAAACGAAAATCTTTTGGTTTGCGGTCCTGCGGGTAGCGGTAAAACCTCGGTAGGCTTTCACCGTCTTGCCTTCCTTCTTTACCGCAATCGCACAGAGTTAACCTCTGCCGAAATATTAATGTTTTCAAATAACGATATTTTCTCAAGCTACGTTGCGGATATTATCCCTGAGCTTGGTGAAATGCCTATAAATTACGCGTCCTTTTACACCATTTTTGCAGCCGAGCTTCCTACCGCTACAACGGGAGATTACTATTCTCTTGCTGAAAGCATAATCAACGGTGATAAAGCGAGAGCCAAAAGTGCAAAAATCAAATTAAGTAAAGAATTTGCAGATTACCTTACTGTAAACGCAGATTTTATTGAGCCCGCTTTTCAGGATATAACCCTTTTCGGTAAAACCGTAATGACTAAAGAGGCTCTTTTAGAAAGATTCCTTTCCGATACTGAAAACAGTCAGAAATCAAGAGGGGAGCGTCTTGCAAATTACGTTAACGGCGTTATTGACGAGTATTTTATAAACAACAGAAAAGAAATTTATCTTGAAATTGATGCAGATTCTGAAATTGACGAGGATACTGCAAAGCTTTTCAAAGCCGAAAGACGAGATTTAAAGCAAAGTGCTACTCAAATGATAAAAAATGCTACACTTGTTGACCCCGTTGCAGTTTATTGGAGTTTAGTAAGCGCTTACGCAAAGGAAAATAATTGCCCCGAGCTTTTAGAAACTAAAAAAGCACTTGATAAAGGCTTTCTTGAATTTGAGGATAGCCTGGGCGTTGTTTTCGTGAAAACGGTGTTAGGTACGTCTGCAGTCCTTAACGGCGTTAAGCATATTCTTATTGATGAGGCTCAGGACTTGTCATATATGCAACACGCAATTATTCTTAAAATGTTCCCGAGAGCAAGGGTAACTCTTTTAGCAGATACTAATCAGGCTATTATCCCAGAGCTTAACACAACAAATAGCGAGGAAATGGCTTCTCTTTATGATGCAAAGCTTTTGAAGCTTAATAAGAGCTACCGCTCAACAAAGCAGATAAATTCATTTGCTCTTTCCCTTCTTCCCGAAGAAAGCAGATATGAAATTTTTGAAAGAGACGGGGATAGTGTAGAGCATAAAAACGGTGATTTAACTGCTCTTAAAGAGATTACGGAAAATTATGCTTCAGATAGCCCCTCAACCTGCATAATAACTCGTACCTTAAAGGATGCAATTGCAGTTTATAACGGTTTAAAAAAGGATATTGAAGGACTCAGAATTTGCGATAATAAATCCTGCCAGCTTTCTCATAATCCGATAGTTATGCCCGTTGCGTTAACAAAGGGTCTTGAATTCGACAACGTTATAGTTTATGATAACGGTAGCTTCAGCGGTGACGAAAATAAAAAATATCTTTATATGGCGTCAACGAGAGCACTTCATAAGCTTACATTGTTTAAAAATTAAATAATTAAAACTGCGATTATTCCAATTATTGAAATAATCGCAGTTTTTTATTTGTATACGTGTTTTCTTGTAAGGGTTATAAAGTTATCGAATTCTTCTTGTGAAATAAGCCTTGGGAAGCTTAATATTTTTAAAGGCACACCCTCGCCACCGTGGTAAGACGGTTGCATATACGGAAAATCATTAACCTTAAAGCCGTGACGGTCATAAAATCTGATTCTTTTTATTTGTTGCTCTGTTTCGGGGGCTTCTGCCTCTAAAATTATAGTTCTGTTATATTTCTCTTTAACAAGCTTTAATGCTTTTGAGCCGTAACCGCCGTTTCGCTTGTCGGAGTCTATAGCTAAATGCTCAATAAAAATAAATTCCGAGAAAACCCAAAGGGCAATAAAGCCAACCTCTTTTTCATCGTCAAAGATTTCAAAGAGCTTGAATTTATTATTGTTAAGGCAATTTTTTTCATCAAAACTGTTGCGGCGCTCCTCAAGAGGAAACGCCGCTTTCATTTTGTCATAAACCTTGTCAAAGCTTTCTTCTGTAACGGGAATAAAGCTTATCATATTATTTAATCTGTGTACCGGCAGGCACGCAATCGGGAACAAATACTACCTGACAACCGCAAGCACCGTTTGTTGCCGCAAGAAGCATACCGTTGCTCTGAACACCTGCAAAACGAGCAGGCTCAAGGTTTGCAATAACGATAATCTTTTTACCTACAAGCTGTTCACAGGTGTATTCGCTTTTGATTGAAGAAACGATAACTCTGTTTTCACCGCTACCGTCATCAAGTGTAAGCTTAAGACAGCTGTGAGATTTTCTGATTTCCTGAGCCTTAAGAATCTGACAAACTCTTAAATCAAGCTTTTCAAAATCTTCAATAGAAACCTGATTTTCCTTGAGAGGAACGAAAGCATCAGCTTCGCCGTAAACGTGCTTATCAGCATTTTCAGAAGCTATTGCAGCCTCTGCTTCAGCCTTTTTCATTTCCTCAGCCTTTGTTTCTTCCTCTGTTTTAGGATATGAGAAATCAAGAAGACCAACGTATCTCTTGGGGTCAATAGCGAAAAGGAAGAGGTAAAGACGGGGGCCTTTTTCTTTATCAATAAGAAGCTTGTAAACGTTCTTGAAGAATGCGCCCTGAATTGTTTTAAGCTCTTTTTCGTCTAAATTCTCGCCGTTGATTTCCTTCGGGATAGCGTAAAGCTTTTTGTTAAGAGCATCAAGGTCGTAATCGCCTGCAGAAATGTACTCGAAAAGAGCTTTGATTTCTGCCTTCTGAGCTTCGTTAAGAGCTTCGTAAACCTCCCAGTTTCTGCCGTCACGTAAACGGTTAACCTGGTCGGGTGCACAGTTTTCAAGCCAATATTTTGCTCTGTCAAGACGTTCTGCGAACTCCTCGTGCTTGTAAGGAGTACCGATTTTCTCGAAAACTGTTTCAAGCATAGGAACGTTAAAGTCAACAACACTGCCCAACTGAACAAGAAGGCTCATAGGAACTGTGTTAAGAACTCTGTCGCCAACGGTTGTGTTGTACATAATATCCTTTTGAGCGTCTGTTGCAGTACCGTCTTTAATAGCGGTATACATTTTATCAAACTCAAAGTACTGTCTTAAAATACCGTCGTCAAAGCAGAAGTCGAATGCCTTAAGAGGCTCTGTTTTTGAGTAAAGCCAAAGAATAACCTCGGGCTCGTAGATTTTAAGAAGAGTGTCGGGCGTAAGGTTAAGACCTGATGAGCCTGACATTTTACCTGTTGTACCCTTGATACCGATAAATTCGTAGCCTTGGAAAAGGGGAGGCTCATAGCCGAAAATTTTCTTTGCGATATCCTTACTTGTGTCGTAGCTACCGTGGGGGCTTGCATGGTCTTTTCCGCCGGGCTCAAAATCAACACCCTCATACATCCATCTCATAGGCCAGTCAATCTTCCAGGCGAGCTTGCAGTTGAAATCCTTTGTGAAATCAAAGGAGCCTGTGTGACCGCATTGGCAGGTGTATTCAGCCTGAGTGCAATCGTCACTTAAAGAAAGGATTTTAGTTGTATCCTTACCACATTCTGAGCAGTAGATGCTAACGGGGTAATATGCTTCTCTTTCGCCTTCCTGAACAGGCTGAGTACGGTGTGAAGCAAGAATATCAAAGATTTCACCACGTTTTTTAAGTGAATGAAGGATATGCTCTGTATATTTACCGCTTCTGTACATTTCTGCCTGATGGCGATAATCCATATCAATACCGAATTTTACGATTGAACGCTCAAATTCATGCTCAAAATATTCAGCATAAGTTTTTTCTTCAGTATCAAAGGGGTTTTTAACGTCAACATAGGGGCAACCGATATATTTTTCCATATCGCTGTCGATAGCCGCAACGTTAACGGGAACCTTTCTCATACGGTCAAACTCGTCCCAGGAGAAAAGGAGCTTTGCCTTTTTACCTTTCTTAATAAGAGCTCTTACAACAAAGTAGCTTGTTGCGATATCACGGAAGTTACCGATATGAATTGAGCCTGAGGGGCTGATACCTGCGGCACAAACATACTCTTCCTTATCGGGATTACGTCTGATAATACGGTCTGCTATCATTTCGGACCAATGCATAACATCACACTCATTTCCTTAAAATTACATAATATAACAGTTTAGTATTTTACAATATATTATTTTTTATGTCAAGACAAAGATAGTAGGGTATAATTCCAATTATTAAAAATAAGTAAATAATTACATAAATAAGGAAAAAGGTATTGCGAAAAGGAAGCCTTTTTGATATATTTATTATGTGTAATTTTGTGCTTCAAGCACGAGTATTCAAAAAGAACATTGCAAACGGAGAGTGTATTATGATAAAGCTTTTGCGATATCTGAAGCCTCATAGAAAATTTGCTTTGTTTACTCTCTTTCTTGCGGCGGTAAATAACGTTATGACGCTTGCGTTTCCGCTTCTTATGTCGCAGATTATCAACGAGGGTATCAACAAAGGCGATTTACAGTCAATCAAGCATGACGGTATAGTTATGCTTGTATGCTGCGTTATTGCAATGTTTATTTCCATTCTTAACAGCTATTGCTCAAGTAAGGTTTCGACGGGCTTTGCCGGCGAGCTTCGAGCCGATATTTTCAATAAGGTTGAAAATTTCTCTCAGGGTGATATTGATAAAATCGGTATTCCGTCACTTATAACAAGAACTACAAACGATATCCGTCAGGTGCAGGACCTCGTTCTTATGTCATTAAGGTCAATAATCTCCGTTCCGATAATGCTTATCGGCGGTACTGTAATGGCAATTATTATGGACCCCGGTCTTTCTCTTGTGCTTCTTATTGTTGCACCCGTTATTGCTTTGATAGCGTTTATAGTTGCCAAAAAGGTTATTCCGTTTTTTGATAAAATTCAAAAGCGAGTAGACAAGCTTAACCTTATTATCCGCGAAAAAATCGGCGGTATAAGAGTTATAAGAGCCTTTAACCGAACTGAGCATGAGGATAAAAGATTTAAAGCCGCAAATGACGACCTTACCTCAATGATAGTTAAGGTACAGCATATTTTTGCAGGGCTTATTCCTATCGTTACTCTTCTCGTTTTCCTTCTTATAATTATTCTCGTTGCAGTAGGCTATACTCAGATTAACCGCCTTACTGACCCCGTTGAAATTCAGAATACCTTAGGCGATTTACAAGCCTTTATCATTTATCTTGTGTTTATAATCGTCGCTCTTTCAACTGCGGCGGCAATGTTTATAATGATTCCCAGAGCAAATATCTCTGCAAAGCGTATAAACGAGGTTCTTGAAATGAAGCCTGAAATGGAGGTTTCAGAAAAAGACAGTGAATACGAAAACGACGGTTGTATAGAGTTTAAAAACGTTTCCTTCAGCTATAAATCACCTGACGGTGAAGAAACTGAAACCTTAAAGGACGTAAGCTTTATTGCAAAAAAAGGCGAAACAACTGCTATCATAGGTGGTACGGGCTCGGGTAAATCTACTATTCTTAACCTTATACCCCGTTTTTATGACGTTACCTCGGGTGCAGTTTTAGTTGATGGCTGTGACGTACGTCAAATGGATTTTGCGACGATTTACGGCAAAATCGGTTATATTCCTCAGCAGGCATTCCTCTTCAGCGGTACTATTGCCGATAACCTTCGTTATGGTAAGGAGGATGCAACCGACGAGGAATTATGGTCAGCTCTTGAAACTGCTCAGGCAAAGGATTTCGTTGAAAAGCTTCCCGACGGTCTTGAAAGCTTGGTTTCTCAGAACGGAACAAATCTTTCGGGCGGTCAGAAGCAGAGGCTTTGCATTGCAAGAGCAATAGTTAAAAAAGCAGAGTTTTACATATTTGACGATAGCTTTTCAGCATTGGATTTTGCTACGGATGCAAGATTACGCAGTGCTTTAAGAAGCACACTTAAAAATGCATCGATTTTAATAGTTGCCCAAAGAGTAGGCACGATTATTGATGCTGATAAAATTATAGTTCTCGACAAGGGTCAGGTAGTTGGGGTAGGTACTCATAAACAGCTTCTTGACACCTGTGAAGTGTATAAAGATATTGTTACATCTCAGTTAAGCACAGAGGAGGTGGAGCAATGACAAATAATAAAAGAAATTTAGACCCTAAAAGACAAGCAGTTCTTGAAAGAAGACGTCAGACAAGAAAAATACGATATTCTTCTTACAGAAAAACTGAAAAGGACGAAGAAAAGGCAACAAGCTTTTTTGTAACTGCAAAAAGACTTTTAGGTTATCTTAAGGACCATAAGCTTTCCTTCGTGCTTGTTATAATCACTTGTATTGTAAGTACGGTTTGTAACGTTGTGGGACCCACTTACATAGGTACGGCTCTTGACGTTCTTAATGAGCAGGTAGGGATAAAAATCAACGGCGGAGTTATTTCACCCGAAAGTCTTGTTCCTACCTTGTTAATTCTTCTTGCCATTTACGGCGGTATGGCGGTTTTCTCCTTCATTCAGCAATATACAATGGCGGGCATAACAGCAAAAATCGTAAGAAGGCTTCGTGAAAATATAAACGACAAGCTTTCAAAATTGCCTTTAAAATACTTCGATTCAAATGCAAAGGGTGACATTCTTTCAAGAATTGTCAATGACGTTGACAATATAAGCAATACCCTTCAGCATAACTTCGTATCAATTCTCACATCGCTTATAACTATCGTAGGCGTATTTGTGATGATGTTAAAAACAAACTGGTTTTTAACTCTCGTCATCGTTGCGATTGTTCCCCCTGCGGCAGCAATTGCCTTAAGCATAATGAAGGTTTCCAAAAAGCTTTTCAAAGCCCAGTGGGATAGAACGGGTGAGCTTAACGGTCACGTTGAGGAAATGTATACAGGTCATAAAATTGTTCGTCTTTTCGGTCAGGAGCAGTTAGCAATTGACGAATTTAACGATATTAACGATGAGCTTACAAGAGTAAGCTGTAAGGCTCAATACGTTTCGGGTGCAATTTCACCCTTTATAAATCTTATTGATAATATCGGCTATATTCTTATTGCCGTTATAGGCGGCTACCTTATAGTAAATAACGGCGTTTTCGCAATCGGTGATAAGGTTATTTACGATATGGGTGAAAGCTTTACAATAGGTGGTATTCTTACCTTTATTACTTATTCAAAGCTTTTTACTTCACCTATTTCTCAATTAGCACAAATTGTTAATAACATTCAATCTTGTATGGCTTCTTCGGAAAGAGTATTTATGCTTCTTGACGAGCCCGTAGAGGCTGAGGATAAAACAGGCGACGAAATAGTATTTGAAAAAGAGCTTAAATTCGAAAATGTATCCTTCTCTTATACACCCGAAAAGCCTCTTATGAAAAATCTTGATATTACCGTTAAGCACGGCGGTCTTGTAGCCCTTGTAGGTCCTACGGGTGCGGGTAAAACAACCTTCGTTAATCTTCTTATGAGATTTTACGACGTTACCGACGGTAAAATAACAATAGACGGTGTTGACATTCGTGATATTGAGCGCGACAGGCTTCGCTCTCTTTACGGAATGGTATTGCAGGATACCTGGCTTTTCAATGGCTCTATTAAAGATAACATTCGTTACGGTAGGCTAGATGCTACCGATGATGAGGTAATCGAGGCGGCAAAAGCCGCAAGGGCAGATAGCTTTATTGAAGCCCTTCCCGACGGTTACGATACAATTCTTGACGAAAACGGCTCAAACCTTTCACAAGGTCAAAGACAGCTTTTAACTATAGCAAGAGCTCTCTTGAAGGACCCGAAAATTCTTATTCTTGACGAGGCAACAAGCTCTGTTGATACAAGAACCGAGCTTCTCGTTCAGGAAGCGATGAATGAAATTATGAAGGGCAGAACGAATTTTGTAATTGCACACCGACTTTCAACAATTAAAAAAGCCGATGAAATCCTCTTTATAGATAACGGTGCAGTTAAAGAAAGAGGAACTCACGAGGAGCTTCTCAAAAAAGACGGACTTTATGCGGATATGTATTATAGTCAGTTTGGTAAAAGGGTATCTAAAAAGACTTTGGAGACGGACTATTAAAAATGGCAAATTGCAAATGGCAAATGGAAAATTAAGGGGCGCAAGCGCCGATTATATACACAATTTATTGCGAATGTTGTGATTTGTAAAATATTACTAATATATATCATATTGTTAAAATGGTAAGGTGTGATTTATGGCAAATACCATAGAGCAAAAGAGTTTTGAATTTGCTGTTAAAATTGTACGTCTTAAAGATTATTTGATAGAAAGTAGCAAAGAGTACGATATAGCAAGACAGTTGTTGAGGTCGGGAACAAGCATTGGAGCAAATGTTGCTGAAGCCCAACAGGCACAAAGTCAAGCCGACTTTTTAACAAAAATGAATATAGCATTAAAAGAAACAACAGAGACAAAATTTTGGTTACGTCTTTTAATTGCTACGAACAAACTGTCAAAGGAAGAAACGGAAACAATCCTGAAAGATTGTATTGAAATTGAAAAAATGTTGTACGCAATAGTCAGAACAACAAAAAATAATATAAGTAAATAATTTGTTGCAAAAAGGCGAAGCAAGTTATAATGCCGACTGCAAGTCCCGAAATTTGCCACTTGCCATTTGCCATTGTCAGATTGACAAAAAATATAAACAAATAAATTGTTGCAAAAAGGCGAAGCAAGTTATAATGC
>JAZNVT010000047.1:0-7748 GCA_045592945.1 Acutalibacteraceae bacterium
CGCTAAAGCGGACAGGGAGGCAAAGCTATCGCAATAACTTAATTTATAGCAAAACCAACAGGTCTGCGAAGCATTTATAAATTTGCGTCGCAGACCCTTTTCTATTATCTATTCAATATTATCTTTTATCTATTATCTTGCAATGCCCCTTCACTCCTCACTCCTAACTCCACATTTCTCATTAAATTGTGTGCGAAGCCCCTGGCATCTGGGAACCGGTATCTGGTATCTTTACTATGCAATTTCTTATTAAAAAACCCCGTGAGAATTAACTCACGGGGAAAACTTTTTATTAATTAGTTTCTTCTATCTCTGTTGAAGTTTCTTCTGGGGCGGCGTTCTCTTTCGGGCTCATCTGCGTTTTCGGGAACAAGTCCTTCAACCTCGATAAGAGCGTCACGTCTTGAAAGATTAATTCTGCCCTGGTCGTCGATTTCAGTAACCTTAACGATAACCTCGTCACCAACGTTTACGCAATCCTCAACCTTTTCAGTTCTCTTAACGTCAAGCTTTGAGATGTGAACAAGACCTTCCTTACCGGGTGCGATTTCAACGAAAGCACCGAAGGACATAAGGCGGGTTACAACACCCTTGTAGATTGCACCGATTTCGGGGTCGTTTGCAATAGTGTTGATGATATCAAGAGCGCGGTTAGCATCGTCAATATCAACTGCTGTAACGAATATTGTACCGTCCTCTTCAACGTCAACCTTACAGTTACATTCAGCACAGATTTTCTGAATAACCTTACCCTGCTTACCGATAACGTCACCGATTTTCTCAACGTCAATCTTTGTTGTGAGAAGCTTGGGAGCATATTTTGAAAGCTCTTTTCTGGGCTCTGCAATAACGGGAAGCATAATTTCATCAAGGATATACATACGAGCCTTGTATGTCTTTTCGAAAGCTTCCTTGATGATTTCGGGAGTAAGACCGTGAACCTTAAGGTCCATCTGGATAGCTGTGATACCCTTCTTTGTACCTGCTACCTTGAAGTCCATATCGCCGAAGAAGTCTTCAAGACCCTGAATATCAACCATTGTCATAAAACGGTCGCCTTCAGAAATAAGACCGCAGGAAATACCTGCAACGGGAGCTTTAATGGGAACACCTGCTGCCATAAGAGAAAGAGTTGAACCGCAAACTGAGCCCTGAGATGTTGAACCGTTTGAAGAAAGAACCTCTGATACAACACGGATTGTGTAGGGGAATTCCTCCATTGAAGGAATAACGGGAAGAAGAGCTCTTTCAGCAAGTGCACCGTGACCGATTTCACGTCTGCCGGGGCCTCTTGAGGGCTTTGTTTCACCTACTGAATATGAGGGGAAGTTGTAGTGATGGATATATCTCTTTTCAACGTCCTCGTCAATACCGTCAAGTAACTGAGCGTCACGAGCAGTACCGAGAGTTGTAATTGAAAGAACCTGAGTCTGACCACGGGTAAACATACCTGAACCGTGAACTCTTGAAAGAAGGTCAACCTGAGCGTTAAGAGGACGGATTTCGTCGATGCCTCTGCCGTCTACACGCTTGCCTTCGTCAAGAAGCCAACGACGAACGATGAATTTCTGGAGCTTGTAAAGGCAATCTTCAATCTTATCTGCTTCCTCGGGGAATTTTTCATCAAATTCAGCGTGAACAGCATCGTAGATAGGTTTAAGTCTTTCGTCACGGATTCTCTTGTCATCTGTGTCAAGAGCAACCTTAACGTCATCAATAGCAAAAGCCTTGATAGCTTCGTAAAGCTCTTCTGAGGGGTCATTAGACTCAAATGTGATTTTCTCTCTGCCGATTTCAGCAACGATAGATTTGATAAATTCAACGATTTTCTTGTTCTCTTCGTGAGCGAACATAATACCGTCAAACATAACCTCGTTTGAAATTTCATTAGCACCTGCTTCAATCATAGCAACAAGGCTGTCAGTTGAAGCAACTGTAACTGTCATTTCTGTTTTTGCTCTCTGCTCAAGAGTGGGGTTGATAACGTATTCACCGTCTACAAGGCCAAGTGAAACGCTTGAAACGGGGCCGTCCCACGGAATATCAGAAATAGCAATAGCAGTTGAAACACCCCAGAGAGCTGCGATTTCGGGTGAGCAGTCGGGGTCAACTGACATAACTGTTGCAACAACAGAAACGTCGTTTCTCATATCCTTGGGAAAAAGGGGACGGATAGGTCTGTCGATAACACGTGATGTAAGAACAGCCTTTTCAGAAGCCTTACCCTCACGTCTCTGGAAGGAGCCGGGGATTCTGCCTACTGCATAAAGCTTTTCTTCGAAGTCAACTGAAAGGGGGAAGAAATCTACACCCTCACGAGCCTTGGGAGCCATTGTAGCTGTGCAAAGTACTTCTGTTTCGCCGTAACGAACAAGACAAGCACCGTTTGCAAGACCAGCCATTTTACCGGTTTCGATAACTAACTTTCTACCGGCAACTTCTGTTTCAAAAGTTCTGAAGTCTTTAAAAAACATAATTTGTACCTCTTTTATTTTATTTCCGCGTCCTTGGATTAGCAACAAAGAAAAATGCAAAAGCAAAAATAAGCGTGTGCATTTTTCTTTATCGCTAAAACCGAAATCAGCGGATTGAATACAATTAATTTTACCCGAAAAAGCGGGTTAAAATAACATTAAAAAAACGGCTAACGGGACAAACGGTAAGCCGTTTGTCCCGAAATGAGCAATTATTTACGAAGACCGAGACGAGCAATGATTGCACGGTAACGTTCGATATCGTTCTTCTGAAGGTAAGCAAGAAGGTTTCTTCTGTGACCTACCATTTTAAGAAGACCGCGACGTGAATGATGGTCCTTCATATTGTTCTTAAGATGTGCGTTAAGGTCGTTAATTCTTTTTGTAAGAACAGCGATCTGAACTTCGGGAGAACCTGTATCTCCTTCGTGTGTAGCAAATTCTTTGATAATTGCCTGTTTTTCTGCCTGTGTCATTTTTTTCACCTCATTAAATTATTCCCAAATAACCCAGAAAAGCGGTAGGTGAATTCTCTTTTCAGAGCTTAATCCGCACTCCGAGTCATAAGGCTTTGACATTATAACACAAGAAAATTAATTTGTAAAGGCTTTTTTGAAAATTGGAAATGGCAAGTCAGTCACTAGTCGCCAGTCACCAGAGTTCGCTTTGCTCACGATTTAGTGAGGGGTGAGGAGTTAGGAGTTAGGAGTGAGGAGTTAGGAGTGAAGGGGCACTTCGTGCCGATTATAAAGCTTCGCAAGGAACAAATAATTTACTAAAACAATAAGTTTACAAAGGTGGTGTTGGTGGAGAGTTATAGTGCCGTTAGGCACGTATAATGAAATCCTTTACCTATTATTCTTAATATTCAAGCTTTCCGTGCAAACAAACTCACCTACACAATAAATTTTGGCGATAACGGCATTATTTCTTTTTATTTCTTACGTATACAACCGTTTTCGCAACTGCAAATGCGAAAAAGAAGATGCATAGCCAATCTGTTAACTGAAAAACCCAACTCAATGATGATAAATATTCAGGGATTTTTTGTTGCTCTATAATTGCTTTATTAATAAAGTATGAGGTTATACTTGAGCTTCCTTGAAAAATAATAAAGCCAAGCCAATAGGCAATAAGCTCTTGTTTGATTTTTGATGTAATATCAGTAACAACCTTCCTTGCCCTTACTATTGTGTATATAACTAATGATAATATAACTGCGAATTGTACCCAGGCAATCAAAAGACGCCAATAATTCATTGAGGGCTCCCATTGTGAAGTTAATCTTATTGTTGCCCAGCTAAGACCCGTTGTGAATCGGATATACATATCCGCAATAAAAACTAACACCCAGGCACAAGCAAAGCCTACGTCCTTTTTAGCAAGATAGCAAATAAGACTACAAATTAAAAACGGCATTGCAAAAAATAGTCCTGCAAGACCTAATCCGAAAATGAAAAATCCAAAAGCAACGGCAATGCCTAAGCCTAAAAGAATTTTTGCAGCCTTTATGTTTTTTTGCGGTTTTGCAGAAGCTGCAGTAATCGGTTGATTAATAGCTTCTTCAGGAGTAGAAACTTCAGCTTTATTTTCATTATCGCTTAGATCTACTGACGAGGCATCATCCTTTACAAGCTCATCAACCGTTATACCAAAAACTGATGCAATTAAAACAAGCTTTTCAATATCGGGTGTTGAGTTGTTGTTTTCCCATTTTGAAACAGACTGCCTTGATACGTTAAGCTTTTCCGCAAGGTCACCCTGCGACATATCAGCCTCAGTTCTGAGATTATATATTCTTTCGCCTATATTCATACGGTAGCCTCCTCTCAAGTACAGCTTAATTGTACCATACGGGGAGTGTATTGTCTATCAACAACCCTTTAAAATTTTAGCAACCAACGGTTGCAGTTCGAGAAAATGGCAAATGGGAAATGGTAAGTGGCAAATTTCGGTACTGAGTTGGTAACTATAAAGGTCCTCTTTTTCAGGGCAATTCAAAGAATAAGTGATATGTAAAAACTCTCTCACTAAAGCGGTGAGAGAGTTTTTTATAATCTTATTTGTCAGCTTCATTTCCTATTTCATCAAGTTTTGTTTTTACGGATTTTATAGCTTTATGTATTTCCAAAAGCTCCTTGCGGGAGGAAACACCCAGCTTACCGTAAATGTTGCGGTTATGGTATTTCAAGGTGGTTTCTTTTATATTCATACTTGCCATAATCTCTTTGGTAGTGGCTCTGGCAATATATGCATCATAGATTGCTTTTTCTGTTGGGGTCAGCTCTTTGAGTCCCAACATATATATTTCAATTCGTTCAGGGGAAACGGTTTCGTTTTCAATGGGTGTTTCTGTTATGCTATCAGATGCAGGCGTTTCTTTCTCTGTATATTCCTGTGCCGATTCTACCTGCTTAACAATCTCTCTGAGCTTTTGGTTTTCGCTTACAACAAGGTGAACACCCAAAAGGAATAATTCGCTGATGATGTACGATATGGAAAGAACCTCAAAGTCAATAGCTACAAGCTGTTCTGTAAACCATACACCGATATTTACGAAAACTGCTATGGCAATTATAATGGAGTGAGCTGTTGAAGCAATAGTCTTTTTGGCTTTTGCCCGGATAATAACAGCCACCATAGAGGAGAAATAACCGAACAGATAAACAAGATATATAGGATGAAGCGGTCCGTAAACCTTAACGAGAGTTGAAACACCGTTAACTACTGCAAAGGATACATCCTTGTAATAGATTGGTAAAATACCGGGACTTGCGGCAATGAGGAACACAACAACGGCAACGCCGAAAAGAAAATACGGCAACCTCTTTTTATACGGTGTATTGGTTACGTTCAAAATTATCATCAGCATAGCAAACGGTAAAAATACCGAGCCGAGATATGAAATTCGGTTTGCCCAAAGTGCCGTTTCCAAGCAAGAGGAATATGCTAAAAATGTGTAGCCGATGTTCACAACCAGCACAGATGAAAACAGTGTGATAAACCAAAATCTTTTTTTACGCACAGAGCAGATACAACCCACTAAAAGAAAAAGTGAGAGAACTGCAGTAGCTCCGTAAATGACAGATAAACTGCTACTTTTATCGCCGACTGCATTGCATCCGGTTAAGCTCAATATTAAAAACAGCAAGATAGGTACACCTGCAAAAACCTTTTTCATTTTAATCTCCTCTGACCGTATTCTAAAGAGAATTTAGTTTATATCAAAAAAATCCACTGTTTTTCAAAAAAACACCTTTTCCCATACTTTTAGTATGGGGTTAATAAGGGTAGAGTATATTATAATCTATAATGTAGTAGTGTAATAATAAATGTATGATTACACATTTTACTGTAAACATTATATCACCATAGTAATGAATTTTTCAATAGTGGAATGTAATTCCTAACAGAATCGCTTGATTTATTACAATGGGGAAGGTAGTGGGCTACCAAGAAAATACTCCCAAAGGAGGAATAAGCAATGAAACATAAGCTTTCAAAACGAATTTTGAGCATCCTGCTCACAATGGTAATGCTCGTAGGGCTATTGCCCACGGCGGCGATCCCCGTCTTTGCGGTTGAGGAGTCGGAAATTTATGCCGAAGACCCTAACTATGAGCACGGCTACTTTTTAGGTGGCAAAAGCCAATGGGAAGGCGGCACCTGGATCCGTGAGGTCTACGACTGGGACGATATGGATCAGGTGTTTGAAAATCTGAACAGCGCCAGCATGACCAACTATGGCTATGTGACCATCAAGTTGATGGAGAACCTTGAATTGTCGACTAAAACTTCTTCTGTTGAAGAGTATTACATGAAAGAATACCGAATAATGGTAGGCCTTAATAATATTATTTTTGACTTCAACGGCCATACTCTGAGCGGCGAGGTTAATAGCCCGGCCGCTAACGTGAGAAATTTTATTAATATTCAGATTGATCCCGGTAACCAAATTACCTTTACCGATTCGGTAGGCGGCGGTGGTATAAACTTCAATGCTTACTCTTTTTATGATAACAATACTGCTGCACTCTATATTTACACAATCGGTAATCGTGGTGAGGGATATAACGTGGACGATCCTAACTCTTATCCTGCCAAGATTATCTTCAACGGCGGCACCTATAATCTGTCCAGTAAAATAGACACCTACACAGAAGGCAGTCGGTTGAGCAAAATAAATTACAGAGGAACTGTGATCGCCGATTATGTAGACGTGGAGATTAACGGTGGTACCTTTATCGCGGTTGATGCCAGGGAGGTCGAAGACGCTACCACTGAAAATTCTCGTGAACTTTCCGCTTTCGGAACAGTCGTTACAAACTCGGATAATTTCCCTGATGAAACAAACCCGGAATATGGAGTGGTGATACCGTTTGAAGAAACGGGGCGCACTGTTATCAACGGTGGTTCCTTTATATCCGACGGCTACGCATTCCATCATTTTGATAATTGCAATACATACCTTGATAACCACATCTATGAAAATTATTCAAGATATGCCTATTGTGAAGGAGAATATTATGTTAGTCTCGATAGCCATTTTCATATGAACTACCCCACCATCAACGGCGGATATTTTGAAGGTCAGCTGGGCTTCACGGGTCTTACCTATACCGACAGCGAAGGCAACGAAGAACTTAGTGAGCGCCCCGCTTCCGAAATCATCCCTGAAACGGCGATGTTTGTAGGTGTGGACAGGGACGGCAATAAGAGTTACGATATTACGAACTGGACTTGGGACGATCTGCACGATATGCAAAAGTGCGCTGTTGTATCTTCGGAGCTTTTAGAGCTTAAAGTAACACCCGAAGGAACGGGTGATCCTGCCAAGCTCACAAGAACCGTCAAGCAAAGCGATACCTTTGAGATGAGCTGGACGGTTCCCGATTGGTTGGAAGATCTTTTGGAAACTGAAGTAACGTGCCAGCCTATGATCACCGTTACCCGTCCGAATTCCAACATTGAACCGAAAACCTATCCAAAATCTAAAGTAACACTTGATTACTCTGATTATCCCAACGACGTGATTGTCAGCTGCAGACTTTATGTTTTGGCTGGAGGCGAATCGGTCTACTTCGAGCAGAACTACGAGGTGGATGTTAAGCGTATCTACACCGTAACCGACAGCTGCTTGCATTGCTATGTGACCGGTGATAACGGCTGGGATGAAATAGTTGAGGGCGAAACCTGTGCCTTTGTGATTTTGCCTAACGACTATTATGAGCTGACCGACCCCGATGCTTTGGAGGTCTATGTCAATGGAGAACT
>JAZNVT010000048.1:0-57048 GCA_045592945.1 Acutalibacteraceae bacterium
ATGATTTTTCGGATGTTTCTTTTTCTGCAGAAAACTGGAAAAAAGCGAATGTTGTAAGTGCACCAGTTTCTGTTCTCAGTGAGGCGGATTTTACTCCCGATAAGGTTGTCAGAAAATTAAAGCCTGAGTGTATTTACAGAAAAGGCGATTATGCTATATATGATGTAGGCGAAAACGTAGCAGGATATCCGGTTATAGAATTTATTGACGATGCCTACATCAGTGAAAGCTGTGTTCTTCGCTTTTCGGAAGAGTTGAACGAAGACGGTGGACTTGCTTTCCATTCCGCAGGCGGAGAGTTCCGTATGCAGAAGGATACCTTTATTCACGATAATGTATGCAAGGAATATCACCCTCAGTTTACTTGGCACGGTGCAAGATATTTTGACGTTTTAGGCAGAGTAAAGGTTAAAGAATACAGAGTTGTTCATACCGATATTGAGCCTATAGTAAAATTCAAGTCATCAAATAAAACTTTACAGTGGATTTTTGATGCTTATATAAGAACTCAGAATTCAAATATTCACGGCTGTATTCCCTCAGACTGTCCTCACAGAGAGCGTTTAGGCTATACGGGTGACGGTCAGTTAACTGCAAACGTTGTAATGACCTGCTTTGATGCCGAGAGTATGTACCGTAAATGGATTAGAGATATTGCTGACTGTCAGGATATTTTCAACGGCCACGTTCAGCATACTGCACCCTTCTACGGCGGTGGCGGCGGTCCAGGTGGCTGGGGCGGTGCAATGGTAATTGTTCCATATGCTTTTTATAAGCATTACGGCGATAAAGCATTGTTGGAAAAGTTTTATCCCAATATGCTCAACTACCTCGATTATATGGAAAGCCATAGCGAAAAAGGCTTGGTTGTCAGAGAAGAGGTTGCAGGCTGGTGCCTTGGTGATTGGTGCTCACCTAAAGATAAAAACCTTATTCCGGAGCCCTTTGTCAATACATATTTCTATCTGAAAGCTATTAAAATGACTATTGAAATTGCTGATGTTATCGGTAAACCTGATAAGGCGTTAAAAGCTCGTTATGAAAAGGTGAAAAAGGCATTCCTCGATAAATATTACGATAAGAAGACAGGTACATTCTATAAATCAACAGAAGCCTGCGATGCCTACGGCTTTGACCTTGGCTTAGGTAATGAGAAAACCCTTAAGGCTATCGTAGATAAATACGAAAAATTAGGCGAGTTTGATACCGGTATTTTCGGCACCGATATTCTTATAAGAACACTTTGTGAAAACGGTCATAAGGATTTAGCTTACCGTCTTCTCACAAGCGAAAAAGAAAACACCTTCTACAATATGAAAAAGCAAGGTGCTACAACTCTTTGGGAAAACTGGGAGGGTGCCCATTCACACAGTCACCCAATGTTTGGGGCAGTAGTAGAATACTTGGTTAAGTATTTCAACGAAATCTAAAGGTTGTTGCTTTTTGTGCATATCACGATTTTTCACCCACTCGGCGTATCGCATACGCCTTCGGGGATGAAAAAATCGCAATCTGCATCAAAAATCAATCAACCTTACAAGAGGAAGCTTTTTGCACAGTTTGTTTAATTGTAAGTGGCAAGTGGCAAATGGCAAATTAAGGGTCTGCGACGGCATTATACTTGCTATCGCAGACCGTTTAACTTTTACTGATATATTAATTTATTGCGAAGCCTATCCCTCTTTTTTCGTGAAACGAAAAAGGAGGGGGGACCGACCTTTGAAAGATTTTGTGTTTTGATTTATAATTTTCGTGCCTATTAGTGCAAATAAGAATTAGCTGAATCGGGGCGGTGGGTGGTACTCGACAATAAATTAACTCATACGATAAAGTATGATGATAAAGGAATAAGCTGTTGTTTTATATTACATAAACGAGAAAAAGAACGTGGGTACCACCCACCGTTCCAATTAGGGTTTATTATATATGAAAAAAATTTCTCGAAATTCACGATGCTCTTTGAGATAGTAGTGAAAAGAACGGTCCCCCCTCCTTTTTACCTTCGGTAAAAAAGAGGGATAGGCTTCGCGAATTTTCAACTTTCTGTTTGCAGTCACTACGTAGCGCCCCTTAATTTGCCACTTTCAATTTGCCATTAAAAAATCCGTGAGTATCAACTCACGGATTTTTTTCTTATATCTTCGCAATACCCATAGCATCGAGGATTGATGAAACGAGGATAAGGATAATACAAACGGGAGCAATATATTTGATTATAACAACAAACATTTTTTTGCGTTTGAATTTACCGCTTGATTCGATTTCATCTGTAAGTGTTTTAGGCTTAATAACATAACCTACAAAAATACAGGTTAAGAATGCAACAATCGGCATAAGCACGCTGTTACTTATAAAATCAAAGAAATCAAGGAACGAGAAGTTCATAATTGTTATATCACTCAATACTCCAAAGCCGAGTGAAGAGGGGAGCCCTAAAGCAACGCAGAATAAGAATACAAGAACACAAGTAAGCTTTCTGTTCCAGCCGAACTTGTCCATAAATATAGAAACAACGGTTTCCATAAGTGATATTGATGACGTTAATGCAGCAAAAAGAACGAGAATAAAGAATACTGCACCTACAATCGAGCCACCCGCCATGCTTTCAAACACCTTAGGAAGTGTAATAAACATAAGTCCGGGACCTTTGCCGAGGGCAGTTTCGTCACCGCCTGAGAAGGCGAAAACTGCGGGAACAATCATAAGACCTGCAAAGAATGCGATACCTGTATCGAAGAGCTCAATCTGCTTAACGGAGCCTTCAACGTTAACGTCCTTTTTCATATATGAGCCGTAGGTAATCATAATACCCATTGCAAGTGACATTGAGTAGAAAAGCTGACCCATAGCAGCGAGAACTGTTGTTGCTGAGAATTTACTGAAATCGGGAGTGATGTAATAAAGGACGCCTTCAAATGCACCGGGCATACACATTGAGTATACGGCAATGAAAACTGTAAGCACAACTAGCACGGGCATCATTATTTTGCTTACCTTTTCGATACCCTTTTCAACACCGAAAAGAACAACGAGAGCGGTAAGACCCATAAACAGCATAAACCAACCGATAGGCTCAGTAGGTTGAGCGATAAAGCTTTCAAAATATCCGTCAGTGGCAGCGTTTGCCATATTACCGGTAACGAAAACTCCTAAGTATTTGATAATCCAACCACCGATAACAGAGTAGTAGGGTAAAATTATCATGGGGACTAACGCAGCAAGCATACCTATAAAAGAAAACCTTTTATCAAGCTTTTTATAAGCACCTATTGCACTTACGCCTGTTTTTCTGCCTATTGCAATTTCTGCACACATAAGAGCAAAACCAAAGGTAACTGCAAGAATTAAATATACAAGTAAGAAAATACCACCGCCGTATTTTGCGGCAAGATAGGGGAAACGCCAGATGTTACCTAAACCAACTGCTGAGCCTGCAGTTGCAAGAACAAAACCGAGCTTGCCCGAAAAGCTACTTCTTTTTTCAGCCATTCCTAAAACCTCTTTTAAAATAAAGTTCTAATATTATTACATATTTTAAATAAAAAAACAAGAGAAATATAGATGTATTTTCAAAAATGATATTGAATATTTATACAGAATATGGTATTATTCACTGTATAATTTTATTTTATTGATGCTTTTCATCAAAAAGGAGATATAATATGACTACAAGCACTATTATAATTCTTGTAACTATATTGTTTTATTTAGGTGGTATGGTTACAATCGGAGCAAAGTTCTCCAAAAGGAATAAAGATACATCAGACTTTTATCTTGGTGGCAGAAAGCTAGGTCCTTTTGTTACCGCTATGAGTGCTGAAGCATCTGATATGAGTAGCTGGCTTCTTATGGGTCTTCCCGGTGTTGCTCTTATAGCCGGTCTTGCAGAGGCTTCTTGGACTGCTATCGGTCTTGCAGTTGGTACATATATTAACTGGCTTATTGTTGCTAAAAGAATTCGTATTTACTCAAGCAAAATAGATGCAGTTACTTTACCCGAATTCTTCTCAAAGCGTTTTGGCGATAACGCAGGAATTCTCAAGCTTATTGCTGCAATCGTTATCATCGTTTTCTTTATCCCTTATACTGCTTCAGGCTTCTCTGCTTGCGGTAAGCTTTTTGAATCAATTTTCGGCATTCCTTATATGACAGCGATGATAGTAAGCGGTATCGTTATTGTTTTATATACTGCTTTAGGCGGTTTCCTTGCTGCATCAACAACTGACTTTATTCAGTCAATCGTTATGACAATATCTCTTGTTGCTGTTCTTGGCTTCGGCATTAATTACGCAGGTGGTTGGGAGCAGGTTTGTCAGAATGCAGAAGGCCTTGCAGGCTATCTTAATTTCACTGTTACTCACGGTGCAGGCAGCGTATCAGAGGCTATTGCAGGCACAGCAGGTACAAAGCCTTATGGAGCTCTCACAATTGCTTCAACACTTGCTTGGGGTCTTGGTTATTTCGGTATGCCTCATATTCTTCTCAGATTTATGGCTATTGAAAAGGTTGAAAAAATCAAGCTTGCAAGACGAGTTGCGTCAATCTGGGTTGTTATTTCAATGGCAGTTGCAATTGTAATCGGTATTGTTGGTTACGGCGTTGTTAAGAGTGGCGTTGTTGCAGACCTTCAGGATAGCGAAAGAATCATTATTGAAATTGCAAAGGTTATAAGCGGTGAAGCATGGATTCTCGCAATTGTTGCAGGTATCATTCTTTCAGGCATTCTTGCATCTATTATGTCAACTGCCGACTCTCAGCTTCTTGCTGCATCCTCAAGCGTTTCAGAGGATATTTCAAAAGCACTTAAAATCAAAATCAGCGATAAAAAGAAAATGCTCGTTGCAAGAGTTTCTGTTATAATTATTGCAATTATTGCTATGTTTATTGCGAAAAATCCTGACAGCAAGGTTTTTGAAATCGTTTCATTTGCTTGGGCTGGCTTTGGCGCAACCTTTGGACCTCTCGTTCTTTGCGCTCTCTTCTTCAAGAGAACAAACAAATGGGGTGCTCTTGCAGGTATGGTAAGCGGTGCGGTTATGGTATTCCTTTGGAAGTTTGTTATCGCAAAGCTTGGCGGTGCATTCGCAATTTACGAGCTTCTTCCCGCATTTATTATTTCTCTTGTATTAATAATTGTTGTATCTCTCGTAACTCCTGCACCTGAAAAAGAAATCGTTGCAGTATTTGATGAGGTTAAATCAAGCAAAGAATAATTTAAAAATTATAAATCGGTGTGTTCTTGCGAATACACCGATTTTTATTAATAGAACAGGTGATTTTATGATAAATTTAAAAGAAAACGACGTTGTTCTTTTTCAAGGAGATTCTATAACCGACGGTAACCGAGGCAGAAATTCTGATCTTAATCACATTCACGGTCACGGTTATCAATATATTTTAGCATCAGAAATGTATGCGGATAACCTTAATAAAAATATTGAAGTTATTAACAGAGGCATAAGCGGTAACAGAGTGGCAGACCTTTTAGGAAGATGGAAAGAAGACTGCCTTGATTTGAAGCCTACGGTTTTAAGTATTCTTATCGGTGTAAATGATATTGTTTATGAGTGGAACGGAGGAAAAAGCTCAAATTCCGAAAGCTATGAAAAAACATACCGTTTGTTGCTGGATGAGGTTTTAGCACAGAATCCCGATACCTTTATCGTTATTATGGAGCCTTTTTTTGGCGAAAATAAAGAGCCGGAGCTTAATGAATTTTTCAAAGCCCGTATAGGAAAATATTCTGAAAAAGCAAAGAAAATTGCTGAAGATTATAATGCGGTTTTCGTGCCGTTGCAGGATATGTTTGATGATTATGCAAAAAAGACAGATGTTTACAAGCTTTTGTGGGATGGCGTTCACCCCACGACCTGCGGTCATCAGCTTGTTGCACGCCGTTGGAAAGAGGTTGTAGAGCCTGAATTAAACAAGAGATAATTAATACTGTTAAACATAATTAAAACCGTTGCTTAAACTACTGTAAGTAAAGCAACGGTTGTTTTTATTGTTTGTGTTTTTTATTCAATTATATCCTTCAAAACGTCGGGATGTCTCGTTGTGATGTTATCGGGAGCCATTCTTAAAACCTTATACATATCAGCTTCTTTGTTTACCGTCCATACGGAAACAAGCAAGCCGTTTTCTCTGAATGCATTTACCATTTCTTCAGTAACGTTTTTATAGTGGCAGTTTATACCAACGGCACCGCTATCCTTAACGGTTTTTACGAGGCCTTCAATGTATTCGTCAGTCTGTTTGTATTTCTTTTCAATGTCAGAGTTGAGATAATAATCAATATCAGGGCAGGCTTTTTTAACAGCCTCTGTATCCTTTAAGAAAATACCTGTAAAAAAGATTCTGTCCTTTAAATTATGCTTTTCTGCACACTCAACAATCTTTTCTAAAGAGCCGTAGCTTTTAATATCTACATTCACTTTTAAATTTTTATATTCGCTGACCTTTTTAAAGGCTTCATCTAAGGTTACCTCTTTGCCTGTAGGCTTATCGTGAGAAAGCACGGGCTCGTCATTTTTTGTAAAATAAACGTCAAATTCTACTATATCAGCGCCATGCTTCGCTCCCATTTCAATGGCTTCAAGAGAGTTATCAGCAGTCCCTACGCAGCCTGTGTGAGCAGTGTATGTAAATTTATCGGGTAATTCTGCCGATTGACTTATTGCTTTTTTAAAATCCACTTTTTTGAAGATAATTACTAATACTGTTGCAAGAATAGCGATAACTAAAACTGTTATAATAATTGGGATAATTACTTTATTCATAAATAACGCCTTTCAAGAAAAAATGTTATTTTTATTACTAAAAATATACCATATTTTTTCAATTCTTTCAATGATTATTTTTGTTTATATGTAGTGAACAAAAAAATGGTTGAATTACCATATTTATTTTAATACTAAAGCCATTGCCAAGTGGGGCAAAAGATAGTATAATAATACCGATATATGAAAAGGAGTAGTGTATAATGCTTCATAATTACGAACAGTGGTACGGTTTTGAGGACGGTACATGGAAAAGAGAAATAAATGTCAGAAGCTTTATTAAGCATAACTATACACCTTATGACGGTGACGAAGGCTTCCTTGTCGGTCCTACAGAAAATACAATTAAGCTATGGGAGCAGGTTCTTGAACTTTCAAAGCAAGAGCGTGAGGCAGGCGGTGTTCTTGATATGGACACTAAAATTATCTCAACCATAACCTCTCACGGTCCCGGCTATCTTAACAAGGATATTGAAAAAATCGTAGGTATTCAGACGGACAAGCCTTTTAAGAGAGCTCTTATGCCTTACGGCGGTATTCGAATGGCTGAAAAAGCTTGTAAGGATAACGGCTACGAGCTTGACCCCGAGGTTAAAGAGTTTTTCACCGTTCACAGAAAAACTCATAACGCAGGTGTTTTTGATGCATACACCCCCGAAATGAGAGCTTGCCGTTCAAGCCATATTATTACAGGTCTTCCTGATGCTTACGGTAGAGGTAGAATTATCGGCGACTACAGAAGAGTTGCCCTTTACGGCGTTGACAGACTTATCGAGGATAAGCTTGAGCAAAGAGAAACAACCCGTTCAGCAATGTACTATCAGGTTATTCAGGAGCGTGAGGAGCTTTCCGAGCAAATCAGAGCCCTTGAGGATCTTAAAAAGATGGCATTAAGCTACGGCTTTGATATTTCACAGCCGGCAAATGACACAAAAGAGGCTATTCAGTGGCTTTATTTCGGCTATCTTGCTGCAGTTAAGGAGCAGAACGGTGCCGCAATGTCATTGGGCAGAACCTCAACCTTCCTTGACATATATTCAGAACGTGATATTAAAAACGGCGTTTATACAGAGGAAGAAATTCAGGAAATGGTTGACCATTTCATAATGAAGCTTCGTCTTATAAAATTTGCACGTACTCCCGAGTACAACGCCCTTTTCTCAGGTGACCCCCAATGGGTTACCGAGTCAATAGGCGGTGTTGCTATTGACGGTCGTCATATGGTAACAAAGATGTCCTACAGATATCTTCATACTCTTGAAAACTTAGGTGCAGCCCCCGAGCCTAACCTTACGGTTTTATGGTCGGTAAGGCTTCCCGAAAACTTCAAAAGATACTGTGCGAAAACATCTATCGAAACATCATCAGTTCAGTATGAAAACGATGACCTTATGAGATTCCACCACGGCGACGATTATGCTATCGCTTGTTGCGTTTCATCTATGGTTGTAGGTAAGGAAATGCAGTTTTTCGGTGCAAGAGCAAACCTTGCAAAATGTCTTCTTTATGCTATTAACGGTGGTATTGATGAGATTTCAGGTAAGCAGGTTGCCCCTGAATTCAGACCTATTACAAGTGAATACCTTGATTACGATGAGGTAATGAAAAAATACGATGCTATGATGGAATGGCTTGCAGGTGTTTACGTAAACACACTTAATATTATCCACTATATGCACGATAAATATTGCTATGAAAAGCTACAGATGGCTCTTCACGACAAAAAGGTTACACGTTGGTTTGCAACTGGTATTGCAGGTCTTTCAGTAGTTGCTGACTCTCTTTCAGCAATTAAATATGCAAAGGTTAAAGCAATCCGTAATGAAGAGGGTATCGTTGTTGATTACGAGGTTGAGGGTGACTTCCCCAAATACGGTAACGATGACGATAGAGTTGATAAAATTGCTTACGATATCGTTCATAGATTTATGACTCACGTTAAAAAGAATCATACCTACAGAGACGGTATTCCTACAACGTCAATTCTTACTATTACCTCAAACGTTGTATACGGTAAAAATACAGGTGCTACACCTGACGGCCGTAAAAAAGGCGAGGCATTTGCACCAGGTGCAAATCCTATGCACAGAAGAGATACTAACGGTGCGGTTGCATCCTTAGCTTCTGTTGCAAAGCTTCCCTTCCGTGACGCTCAGGATGGTATTTCCAACACCTTCTCAATTATCCCCGATGCATTAGGTAAGGATTTACAAATCTTTGCAGGTGATATTGAGGTTGATTTTGATTGTTCAACAGGTGCTTGCTCAACACCCACGCTTTTTGAGGGTCTTGACGGAGAATAAAATTAACTATTTATAAATATAAAGGAGGATTAAAAATGGCTGCAACAGACAACCAGATAGATAACCTTGTTTCTCTTCTTGACGGTTATGTTCAAAAGGGCGGGCATCATCTTAACGTTAACGTTTTTTCTAAAGAAACCTTGCTTGATGCTCAGGCTCATCCTGAAAAATATCCTCAGCTTACAGTTAGAGTAAGCGGTTATGCCGTAAACTTTATTAAGCTTACAAAGGAACAGCAGGACGAGGTTATTTCAAGAACGTTCCACGATAAAATATAATGATAGGCTATATTCATTCAAAAGAAAGCTTCGGCACGGTTGACGGCCCCGGTATAAGATACGTTTTATTTATGCAGGGCTGTCCCATGCGTTGCCTTTACTGTCATAATCCTGATACGTGGAAAACAGGTCAGGGCACACCGGTAACGGCAGACGAAATTTTGAGAGAGTTTAATAAAAACAAATCCTTTTATTCAAAAGGTGGTATCACCGTAAGCGGTGGCGAGCCGTTAATGCAGATAGATTTTTTAACGGAGCTTTTTAAAAAAGCAAAGGAAAAGAGTATTCATACCTGTATTGATACTTCAGGTGTCACCTTTAACAAAGATGATGCCGAATATCTTTCGAGCCTTGATGAGCTACTTGAATTTACAGACCTTATAATGCTTGATATTAAGCATATTGATTCTGATAAGCACAAGGAGTTAACAGGTAAGGATAACAAGAATATTCTTGAATTTGCCGAATACGTTGATAAAAAGAATATTGATTTATGGATAAGGCACGTAGTTGTGCCCGACTATACGGACTCCCCTGAGGCTCTTTATAATTTAGGGAAATATATAGGGCAACTGAAAAATTTAAAGGCTCTTGACGTTTTACCTTATCACACTATGGGTGTGAATAAATATAAAGAATTGGGTATACCGTATAAATTGGAGGGTGTAAAGCCGTTAACTAAAACGGATGCCGAAATCGCTAAGGGTCATATTCTTGAAGGAATAAAATCAGTCAGATAAAGACGTTGTGAGGGTGATTATTTAACCCGCTTCACAACGTCTTTTTTTATGTTGATTTGAGTATAAAGATTTGCTATACTGAAGCTATAGCTTCGGTGGAGGGGTTTTATGAAAAATATATCCTATAAAAATACCGTAATAACGGACGGTTTTTGGAAAATCAAGCAAGATATGATTAAAGACGTTACTCTTGAATCAGTTTATAACAGATTTAAAGAAACTCACCGTTTTGATGCGCTTGATTGTAGCTGGAAAGAGGGTGACCCTGATTGCCCTCACGTTTTCTGGGATTCTGATATAGCAAAATGGCTTGAGGGTCTTGCATATATTCTTGCTCATTCTGAAAATGAAAAGTTAGAAAAAATAGCAGACGAATCGATAGAAAAAATCGAAAAAAACAGAGATGAAAACGGTTATTATAACAGCCATTTTCTTGTAACGGGTGAAAAGTTTACTATCCGTAACGAGCATGAGCTTTACTGTGCAGGTCACCTTATGGAAGCTGCAGTTGCTTACTATGAAGCAACCGGCAAAAAGCTTTTGCTTGATATAATGTGTAAATATGCTGATTATATCGAAAAGGCTTTCGTAAAGGAAAAAACTGCAAAATTCGTTACACCCGGTCACCCTGAAATCGAGCTTGCTCTCGTTAAAATGTATGAGGTAACAGGAGAGAAGAGATATCTTGATTTATCAAAATTCTTCGTTGATAATCACGGTAATAATGACGTGGACGGACTTGTGTATAACGGTTGCAGAATCACCTATAATCAGGATGAATGTGCCGTAAGAGACAGGGAAACTGCGGAGGGCCATTGCGTAAGAGCGTTATACCTTTTCTGTGCTATGGCGGATATTGCTTACTATTATGATGATAAAGAGCTTTTTGAGGCTGCCGAAAGATGCTTCGAAAATATTGTAAATAAGAGAATGTATATTACGGGTGCTACGGGTAGCACCTGCCACGGTGAATCCTTTACAATAGACTATGATTTACCTAACAGAGATGCCTATGCCGAAACGTGTGCTTCAATTGCTCTTTGTATGTTTGCAAACAGAATGATAAAATTAAATCCCGACGGCAAATACGGCGATGCTGTTGAAAGAGCATTATATAACGGCGTTTTATCAGGTATTTCAATGGATGGTAAAAGCTTTTTCTATGAAAATCCGCTTACTATCGACCCCGATTTTAACAACGTAAATACTTGTACAGACGGCGGTAAAAGATTTCCCATTACTCAACGTAAAGAGGTTTTTGATTGCTCGTGCTGTCCGCCAAACGTTATCCGTCTTATTGCGGATATCGGCGATTATATGTATTCATATAACGATGATACAGTTTTTGTGCATCAGTATATTAATTCTGAAACCTCTCAAGACGGTATAAGCATAAAGCAGGAAACAAAATACCCCGCAAACGGTGACGTTATAATTACAGTTAATGCGAAAACTCAAAAACAGCTTGCCTTCAGAGTGCCTTATTGGAGTAAGAGCTTTACGGTTAATAAGGCTTATAAAATCGAAAAGGGCTATGCTTACGTTGAGATATCAGGTGAAGAAAAAATTATAATTTCATTCGATATGACACCTAAATTTATTAAAGCCAATAAGCGTGTTCACGATAACGCAGGCAGAGTTGCTCTTATGAGAGGTCCCGTTGTTTATTGCCTTGAGGGTAAGGATAACGGAAAGGACCTTGAAGGCATAAGGGTAGATATAAATTCAAGCTTTAAGTTATCCGACTGCGAATTTATTTTACCTGCCCTTGAAACCACTGGTTACCAAGAAAAAGAAAGTGATATGCTTTACTTTGAGGCAACTGACGAGTATGACAGAATTCCGTTAAAGTTTATCCCGTATTATGCATACGCAAACAGGGGAGAAACAGAGCTTTTAGTTTGGATTTTGAAAAAATAAAATAAGCTAAAAAACGCAATCAGCATCGGCAAAAATAGTCGGTGCTGATTTTTGCTTTTGCTATAGATATTGTTAAATAAAAAACAATTATTTTTATTGGAAAAACAAGGCTTTAAAAGGGAATAATTGGTTATTTTGGTTAAGTTTTAGCGGTATTTTTTTACATCCCGATTTATTGACATTGCATAGTAGGATATATTATAATACTGTGGTAATGTTGTGTACTATGCACTAATTTGCCCACTTACAGATAATTTAGTTCACAACAATCAGAAAGGTAGGTCAGAATAATGGCTTTTTCACTTCACGGTGTTAACGTTCCTCACAGAAAAAACACCGCTACAATTCCCGCTGTAAGAATGCCTGTTCCTAAAACAGTTTCTATTCCTATGGTGATGCATATAGGCAAACCCGCTAAGCCTGTTGTTAAAGCAGGTGACCACGTTGATATAGGTACTCTTATCGCAGAGCAGGATGGATTTGTTTCTTCACCCATTTATGCCAGCGTTTCAGGTACCGTAACTAAAATTACAGATATGCTTGTTTCTACGGGTGCTTTTGTACCTGCAGTTGTTATAGAGTCTGACGGTGAAAGCACTAAAGCAGATTTAACACCGCCCGTAATTAATTCAAAAGAGGATTTTATCGAGGCTGTTAAAAAGAGCGGTCTTGTTGGTCTTGGCGGTGCGGGCTTCCCCACGTACGTTAAGTTTAATACAGATAAGCCTATTGAGCATTTCATTATAAACGGTACGGAATGCGAGCCTTATATTACAAGCGACACCCGTACAATGATTGATGATGCTGACGATATTGCCGAAGCAATAGAGATAGTTGATAAATATCTCAACGTAGGTCAATTTATTATCGGTATTGAAAAGAATAAAAAGGAAGCAATCGAGAAAATGAATGCTATTGCTGCAAAAAACAGCAAGGTTGTTGTAAAGGTGCTTCCCTCAAGATACCCTCAGGGTGGCGAAAAGGTTCTTATTTTCAATACAACAAAAAAGACTGTTAAAGCAGGCAAGCTTCCTATTGACGTTGGTTGTATCGTTTGTAACTGTACTACAATGGCGTTCATTACAAAGTATATTAAAACAGGTATGCCTCTTGTTGAGAAAACAGTAACTGTTGACGGTGCTTGTGTAAAAGAGCCTAAAAACGTTATCGTTCCTATAGGCACAGCTCTTAAGGACGTTTTCGATTTCTGCGGTGGCTTTAAAGAAGAACCTCAAAAAATTCTTTACGGCGGTCCTATGATGGGTATTTCTGTTCCTAATGCAGACGTTCCCGTGCTTAAGCAGACAAATGCAATTCTTGCATTAAATAAAAAAGAGGTATACGCTCCCAAGCAGACAGCTTGTATCAGATGTGGTACTTGTCTTAATACCTGCCCCTTGGGAATTAACCCTGAGGCAATTTCAAGAGCGTATGATTTAAGAGATATGCCTAAGCTTAAAAAAGCAGGTATAGAGGTTTGTATGGAATGTGGCTGTTGTGCATACAACTGCCCCGCAAGCAGACCCCTTGTTCAAATCAATAAAATGGCAAAAATTGCTTACAGAGAGTACAAATTGGAGCAAGAAAAGGAGGCAAATAAATAATGGATAATTTACTTCATATTTCTGTGTCTCCTCATATTCACGGAAAAAAGACAACAAGAAGCTTTATGCTTGACGTTGTAATTGCTCTTTTACCCGCAACTATCGCAGGCTGTATAATCTTCGGCTTGAGGGCACTTCTTGTTGTTGCAGTTGCTATCGCTTCTTGTGTGGCTTCAGAATTTATTTTTAATCTTATTCTTAAAAGAAAACAGACGGTTGATGATTTCAGTGCTATGGTTACTGGCTTACTTCTTGCATTGAATCTTCCTGCAAATATTCCGATATGGCAGGTAGTTGTTGCTTCTGTTTTCGCAATTATAGTTGTTAAATGTGTTTTCGGCGGTCTTGGCTGTAACATTGTAAACCCTGCAATTACTGCAAGAGTGTTTATGCTTGTTGCTTTCGGCTCAATGACAACGCAGGCCTTCCCGAAAAATCTTGATTCAGTTTCAGGTGCAACACCTTTAGCTGATTTAGCAAACGGCACAACTCCCGACCTTATGGATTTATTCTTAGGTAACGTGGGCGGGGCAATTGGTGAAACCTGCTCTTTGGCACTTCTTATCGGTGCCGTGTACTTACTTATAAAGAAAGTTATTTCATGGCATATTCCGATAAGCTATATTGCAACAGTATTTGTAATTTCTCTTATTGTAGAGGGCTTTGACTTTACAAAGGCTCTTGCCTGGGTGCTTTCAGGCGGTCTTATTATCGGTGCATTCTTTATGGCAACCGACTACGTAACCTCACCTACAACTCCTAAGGGTAGCATTATTTACGGTGTTGGTGCAGGTATAATTACAATACTCATTCGTTTCTGGGGAAATTATCCCGAGGGTGTTTCATTCGCAATTCTTATAATGAATATTCTCAACCCCTATATTGATGCTTTAACAGGCCGTAAGGTTTTCGGAGGGGATAAGAAATGAAAAATTATATTAAAAGCGTAGGTGCTTTAACAGTAATATGTGCCGTTATTGCAATTTTACTTGCTTTAACTAACTCAATTACCGCACCTGTTATTGAGAAAAATGCAAACGCCGCAGCAAACGAAGCCTTGCTTATAGTTTTACCTGACGGTGAAGAATTTACCTCTGTTGATTTATCATTATATGAGCTTCCCGCAACCGTAACAGAAGCTTTTACTGAGAAAAACGGCGGTGTTGTTGTTAAGCTTACAACATCAGGCTACGGCTCTGATATGGTTATTATGGTTGGTATTGACGGTAGCGGTACGGTTACGGGTGCTACCTGCCTTTCAAGTAACGAAACCTTAGGCTATGAAAAGACCTATGGTGAAAACACTGTGGGTGCAACTGTTGACACAGTTGACGGTATTGACGTTATTGCAGGTGCTACAAAAACAACTGAAGCATACAAGGGTGTAGTTAAAGATGCACTTAACGCAGCTATTAATATTGGTGGTGGCTTTGCTGATATAAGAACAGAGGAAGAAATTCTTGCTGATAACCTTAATAGTGCATTACCCGATGGTGCAGGAGAATTTGAAAGCGTGTTTGTAGCTGAAGCTATTGATGAAAGCATTGTAGAGGTTTACAAGGCAGTAAACGGTAAAGGCTACGTATTTGTAGTTGAAAAAGCTTCCACAGATACAGATGAAGAGGCTGAATCTGTTTTCGTAGGCACAGATGCAGAGGGTAACGTTATTACAGACGTTGATGAAACTGTTAAAGCTGCAGTTTCAGGCAGTGCAGCCGCTATTATTAATTCTGAAATAACAGAGATTGATATTTCCGGCTACGAGATGCCCAAGCAGGTTGAAAAAGCATATAAAACCACAAGCGGTAACTATGTATTTGACCTTAAAGCAGCAGGCTTCGGTATAAACGGTGATGAATATTATAATCCCTCAGGCGAGTATATTAAAATCAAAATTTCTGTTACTGCAGACGGTCAGATTATTAGCTGTAAGACTATGTATCAGAAAGAAACAGAGAACATCGGTTCTGTTTGTGCGGATGCTGAATTCTATTCACAGTTTAACGGCAAAACAGAAGCTGATTATGGTGATATTGATGCTAAAAGCGGTGCTACAATTACTACAAACGGTTATAAGACCGCAGTTTCAAAGGTGTTTGAAGCAATTAAGATATTGAAAGGAGAGGCCTGATTATGAAAAAAGACGGTAATTTATCAGTAATGTTAAAAGGCTTGCTCCGTGAAAACCCCGTTTTCGTTCTTATACTCGGTACTTGTCCTACTCTTGCAACTACAACAACAGTTATAGGTGCTATCGGTATGGGTCTTGCAGCGGCGGCAGTTCTTATTTGCTCAAACGCAGTTATATCACTTCTTCGTAAATTCATTCCCGATACAGTACGAATTCCTTGCTATATTGTTATTATTGCAGGTTTCGTTACAATCGTAAGAATGTTTATGCAGGCATATCTTCCCGATATGTATGAGCTTTTAGGTGTTTACCTTGACCTTATTACAGTTAACTGTATCATTCTCGGTAGAGCAGAAATGTTTGCAGGTAAAAATACAGTAGGCAAATCTGTTCTTGATGGTATCGGTATGGGTCTCGGCTTTACGTTAGCTCTTGTTGCTATGGCAACAGTCCGTGAGGTGCTTGGTGCAGGTAGCTTTGCAGGAATTGAAATTCCCTTTATGAGCACTCACACAATTGATATTTTCATCAAAGCTCCCGGTGGCTTGATGGTTTACGGCTTCCTTATTGCTGTTGTTAACGTTATTACAAAAGGTAAGGCAATAAAGAAAAAAGATTTTTCTTGTGCAGGATGTCCGTCTGCCGGTGTTTGCAACGGTGGTTGTGCATCAATAGCATCAGATAGTAAGGAGGGTGCATAATGGACTTTTTTGAAACTTTTAAAGGTTTGGTTGTTATTCTTATGTCCTCTGTGCTTGTTAACAACTACGTTCTTAGCAGATTCTTAGGTATCTGTCCCTTCTTAGGTGTTTCTAAAAAGCTTAATCAAGCGGTTGGTATGGGTATAGCGGTTATATTCGTTATGCTTATGGCAACGGCAGTAACCTGGCCTATTCAGATGTACGTTCTTAACACCTTAGGTCTCGGTTACGCTCAGAATATCGTGTTTATTCTTGTTATTGCCGCACTCGTTCAGTTTATTGAAATTGTTTTAAAGAAGTTTATCCCTTCTCTTCATAAGAGCTTAGGCGTTTATCTTCCTCTTATTACAACAAACTGCGCAGTTCTCGGTGTAACAATCAATAACATTTTAGACGGTTATAATTTCGTTGAATCAATGGTAAGCTCTTTAGGCTGCGGTCTTGGCTTCCTTCTTGCTATGGTTCTTTTCTCAGGTGTTCGTTCACTTATTGATGAAAGACTTGTTCCAAAGGCATTCAGAGGTCTTCCCGTAACGTTGATAGCAGCTTCATTTGTTTCACTTGCTTTCTTCGGCTTTGCCGGAATTGTTGATAATTTATTTGCTTAAGGAGGAGTAAGTTAATGTTAGTAAATATTTTAACAGCTCTTCTTGTTGTAGCAGTTATAGGTGTTGTAGCGGGTATTCTCCTTGCGGTTGCATCTCACTTTTTCAAGGTTGAGGAAAACGAAACTGTGAAAAAGGTTCGTGAAGTGCTTCCCGGTGCTAACTGCGGTGCTTGCGGTTACGCAGGCTGTGACAGTTACGCTGAGGCAGTAGCAAGCGGAAAGGCAGAGCCTAACCTTTGCATACCGGGCTCAACGGCAGTTGCTCAGCAGCTTTCAGAGATTCTCGGTGTTGCAGTTGAAACAGAAGAGCCTAAGGTAGCATTCGTTACTTGTAACGGTAACTGTGATGCTACAAGTAATAAAGCTATATACGACGGTCTTGACGGTTGTAATTCTTCAAAAATGCTTTACGGCGGTCCTGCAACCTGCGTTTTCGGTTGTATCGGTTGCGGTGACTGTGCTGAAGCTTGTCCCGTTGATGCTATTTGCGTTTACGGCACACTTGCTCACGTTGACCCCCGTATTTGTATCGGTTGCGGTAAATGTGCAAAAACCTGTGCAAAGGGTATTATTAAAATGATTCCCAGAAGTGCAAAAACAGTTGTTATGTGTAGCAACAGTGAAAAGGGTGCAGTTGCAAGAAAGAATTGCAAAAATGCTTGTATCGGTTGTAAAAAATGTCAGCTTAATTGCCCCGAAAAAGCAATTACGGTTGAGAATAATTTCGCAATAATTGACCAGGATAAATGTAACGGTTGCGGACTTTGCGTTGAAAACTGTCCCACCAAATGCATTAAAACAGTTGACTTTGCCAACGGACGTATCGGTTGATTTTGATTATGAAAAAAAGCGAAAATAAAAAGAAAATACGCAATGATATTATCCTTGCCGCCGTTATTTTATTAATAGCGGTGGCAGGGCTTTTACTTATGAATTTAAGTAAAACTCAAGGCGATTTCGCGGTAGTGAAAATAGACGGTGTTGAAAAACACAGATACTCTCTAAGCGAAAACGTAACCGTAGATATCGTAACGGGTAAAGAGGATGAAAACGTAAATACCCTCGTTATAAAAGACGGCGAGGCTTTTATGACAGAGGCAGATTGCCCTGACGGTATTTGTGTTGCTCACAGACCAATAAAAAATACGGGTGAAAGCATCGTCTGCTTACCCCATAAAATAGTTGTGGAAATTCATTCAAAGGATAATATTGACGGATTAGATGCAGTAGCATAAATGAAAAATATGTTCTAAGAAACAGAAAGAGGTGTGATTATGAAAGAAAAAACGAAAAAAATAGCTTTTTTAGGCGTAATCACATCAGTTGCTTTGATTTTAGCTTACGTTGAAGCAATTTTACCGCCTATATATGCGGCGGTGCCCGGTATAAAGGTAGGACTTCCTAATATAGTTATAATATTTATTCTCTACCGCTTCGGTGTAAAAGAGGCGGCAATGGTTTCGGGTATAAGGCTGCTTATCGTTGCTCTTTTATTCGGCAACGTTATGACCTTAGCTTATAGCACCGCAGGGGCTGTTTTAAGCCTTTTAGTTATGACAATTCTTAAAAAGATAAATAGCTTTTCAACTGTCGGCGTAAGTATTGCGGGGGCGGTAGCTCACAACTTAGGGCAGATAGCGGTTGCAATTTTGTTACTCGAAAGCACTCAGATAGGTTACTATATGATTATCCTTGCAGTTACGGGTACAATAGCGGGTATATTTATAGGACTTGCAGGAAATGCTATTATAAAAAGATTAGATTTGAAAATATAATTTTTATATTTCTATAATAGCATTGACATTTTGTTAATAATTTGTCATAATGCACTAAATGGAAGATAATTCCATTATAAAAAATAAACAAAACAAAAAAGGAGCAAATTATCATGAAAAAGATTATCAGTTTACTTCTTGTTGTATTTATGGTTGTATCATTCGCTGCTTGCGGTACAAAACCCACAACAGATGAAAACAACGGTGACAATGTTGCTGCAACATTAAAATTCGGTATGGGTATCGTTGCTAGCTACGGTGATGCTAAAGATGCTGACGGTGACACAAACGGCGAATGCAAAGCAGAAACAACTGCAGTAGCAGTTCTTCTTGACGAGGAAGGCAAATTCGTTGATATCGCTATTGATGCAGTTGATGCAAAAGCTGCATGGACATCAGAGGGCGTAGCATCAGCTACAGAAGAAGTTAAAACAAAATATGAATTAGGGACTGCTTACAATATGGCAGCATACGGCAAAAAGCACGACGGAACAGACGGTAAGGTTCTTGAGTGGTTTGAGCAGATTGATGCTTTCGTAGCAACTGCAAAGGGCAAAACTCTTGACGAGGTAAAGGCTTTCGTTGGTGAAGACACTTACACAACAGGCGACCTTGCAGCAGCAGGCTGTACAATCAGCGTTGGTAGCATTATGGCTGCTCTTGAAGAAGCTGTTAAAAACGCAACTGCTTCTGAAGCTACAGCTGAAGATACAGTAAAAATTGCTTTCGCAACATCTGTAGAAAACACAGATGCAACTGAAGAAAAAGAAGGCTCAGTTGAATTTGAAGAAACAATCGTTGCAGCTGTTACAGATAAAGACGGCAAGGTTGTAGTTGCTAAAACAGACTGTGCTCAGGTTAAGGTTACTTTCGATACAAAGGGCGTTGCTACTGTTGATACAGCAGCTGAAATCAAAACAAAGCTTGACCTTGGTACAGACTACAATATGGCAGCTTACGGCAAAAAGCACGACGGCTCTGACGGTGCAGTTAAAGAGTGGTTTGAACAGGCAGCAGCATTTGATGCAGCTTTAGTAGGCAAAACTGCTTCTGAATTCGCTTCACTTGCAGATGCTGACGGTTACGGCACAGGCGACCTTGCAACAGCAGGCTGCACAATCGGTATTTCCGATATGATTAAAGCAGCTGACAAAGCAGCAAAATAATTTAAAAAGCATAGTTTTAAAGGATGTTGGGAAACCAACATCCTTTTTCTTTTATACAATTGAATTTCTATAGCGTTTATTGTATACTCTAATAGTAAAGTTAAAGGTGGTGTTAAAATGAAAAAAACAGTTGCGGTTATTTTGGCGATAGTTACTGTTGCCTTACAGTTAGTCTGTTTTTCCTCTTGCGAGAGTAAACCTTTAAAAACTAAATACAACGCAAACTATTTTGATTATTTTGACACCGTTACAGTTATAACGGGTTACACCGAAACAAAAGAAGAGTTTGACAGTATTTGTCTTGAAATTGAAGCTCTTTTAAAAGAGTATCATCAATTGTTTACTATTTATAACCGCTACGAAGGTCTTAATAACCTTGTTACTGTTAATGACGTAAAAAACGGTGAGCATAGCGTTGTCAAAGTAGATAAGAAAATTATAGATATGCTTTTATTTGCAAAGGATATGTATAGTAAAACAAACGGTACTGTTAATATTGCTATGGGTAGCGTTTTAAAAATATGGCATATTTACAGAAACGACGGCATTGACGAGCCTTGGAATGCAGAGCTTCCCGATATGGAAAAGCTGAAGGAAGCGTCAAAGCATACTGATATTAATAATCTTATTATTGATGAAGAGAATAATACAGTTTTTATTTCTGACCCTAAAATGCTTCTTGACGTAGGTGCTATCGCAAAGGGGTATGCCGTTGAAAGGGTTGCTCAACACCTTGAAGAAAAGGGTATTACCTCGTTTATTATTAATGTAGGCGGTAACGTGCGTACGGTAGGGCTTAACGGTGAAAACGAGCTCTTTAAGGTGGGTATAGAAAACCCTGATACAGAAAACGAAGAAAAACCGTATATTGAGTATTTAAAATTAGAAAGTAAAGCTGTTGTAACAAGTGGCTGCTATCAAAGATTTTACACAGTAAACGGTGTTAATTATCATCATATAATCGACCCCGAAACCTTAATGCCTGGTGAAAACTTTATGTCGGTATCTGTTATTGCCGATGATTCGGGATTGGGTGATGCTTTTTCAACTGCCTTATTTTTGATGGATATTGATGAGGGCAAAAGGCTTGTTGAGAATACTGACGGTATTGAAGCAATGTGGGTATTACCCGATGGTGAAATTGTTTATTCCAACGGTTTTGAGGCATACACCTTTGAATATGAAATGTAGTTTGAAGATTATAGAAAGAGGTTTTTACAATGAAATTAAGAGCACCCAGCATACCGCTTATTACGGTTGACCCGTATTTTTCTGTTTGGTCACAGGATACTATTCTCAATACAACAAAGCCTGTTCATTGGACGGGTAAGAATAACTCTATATTAGGCACAGTTACGGTTGACGGTGAGAAATATAGCTTTTTAGGTTATCACAGAGATATTCATAAATTAACTCAGGCTTCTCTTGAAATAACTGCTCTTTCTACTGTTGCAGTTTTTGAAAATGATAAAATCACTTTAACTACAAAGTACACTACGCCCGTGCTTTTAGATGATTACGAGCTTCTTACACGCCCTGTTTCTTATCTTGAAATTACATATTCTTCAAAAGACGGTAAAAAGCATAACGTAGAGGTTAAGGTGCAAGCCTCTGAAGAGCTTTGCGTTAACGACCCAGAGGGCGTTGAGGTTGAAATAGAAAAAGTAACCGTAAATAAAGATGTTTGCGGTATGAAAATCGGTAATAAGGAGCAAAAGCCACTTAACAGAAGCGGTGACGACGTTCGCATTGATTGGGGTTATTTCTACCTTACCGCAAAGGGTAAAAATATAAAAACAGATACCGAAAGATTTGAAGGTCTTGAAAATATTATTGTTTCTGCATCATTAGAGGAAAACAAAAAGCAAATGTATTATTTTGCTTATGATGACGTTGAAAGCATTGAATATTTCGGCAAGCACCTTAAATCATATTGGAATAAAGACGGCAAAACAATTCTTGAGGCTATTTGCGAAGCATCAAAGGACTATGAAAAAGTAATGCTTCGTTGCGAGGAATTTTCTGAAAAGCTTTTCAGTGACGCCGTTGAAGCAGGCGGAGAGAAATATGCAGAGCTTCTTTCTCTTGCTTACAGACAGGTTATCGCTGCTCACAAGCTCGTTTTAGACGAAAACGGTGATATTCTTTATATTTCTAAAGAATGCTTTTCAAACGGCTGTGCGGCAACCGTAGACGTATCATATCCGTCTATACCTATGTTTCTTCTGTATAACCCCGAGCTTGTTAAGGGTATGATGCGACCCGTTTACCGTTACGCACAAAGCAAAGCATGGAAATTTGATTTTGCGCCTCACGACGTTGGTTGTTATCCTCTTGTTAATGGTCAGGTTTACGGAGATAATGCTTTAAAATATCAAATGCCTGTTGAAGAATGCGGAAATATGCTTATTATGGAAACAAACGTTGCTCTTGCAACGGGTAACGCGGATTTTGCCACAAAGCATCTTAAGCTTTTAGAAAAATGGTGCGATTATCTTATCCGTTACGGTGCTGACCCTGCCGACCAGCTTTGCACAGATGATTTTGCAGGTCACCTTGCTCATAACTGCAATCTTTCCTTAAAAGCGGTAATGGGCTTAAGAGGTATGGCAATAATAATGAAAATGCTTGGTAAAACAAAGAAAACGGCTTTCTATAAGAGGGAAGCAAAGAAAATGGCTGATAATTGGATGGCTACCGCAATAAACAGTGACGGCTCTTCGAAGCTCGCTTTTGACCAACCCGATACGTATTCGATGAAATATAATATGGTCTGGGATAAGGTTTGGGGCACAAAGCTTTTTACACAAAGGTTTATGGATAACGAAATAAAGCATAACCTTAAGCATTTTAATAAGTACGGAATGCCCCTTGATAGCAGAGCAGATTACACAAAGTCCGACTGGCTTGTATGGACCGCTTCAATGGCATCAAAGAAGAGCACCTTTAAAGCCTATATCGAGCCTCTTTGGGTAGCTTACAACGAATCCTCAAGCAGAGTACCGTTAACGGATTGGTACGATACGATAAGCGCAAAGGTAGTAGGCTTCCAGCATAGAACAGTTCAAGGCGGATTGTTTATGAAAATATTAATAGATAAAAATAGAAAATAAATAAAAAAGCGGAGAGATGATTTAAATTAAATCATCTCTCCATTGATTTTTCGAGCAATTATTTTCTTTCTTTTATAACCTTTGCGGGAGTGCCTACTGCAACTGAATACGGGGGAATAGGCTTAACTACAACTGAGCCTGCACCGATAACGGAGCCTTCGCCGATATTACCTGAATACATAACTGCAGCCCTCATACCGATATAAACGTCTTTACCGATAGTAACCTTTTCACAGTGACCGCCCTGACTGTAAATAATGCGGTTGGGGTCGTCAAAAATATGTGAGTAGGGGGTAAGTGTAATATTTTGAGCGAGAAGACAGTCATCACCGATTTCAAGACCTCTGTGTCCGAAAAGAGTTGTGCCTGTGCCGATGTAAACGCCTTTACCGATTTGAATATAGCCCTCTTCACGTCTTTCGGTATCAAGATAAACTCTGTGCTGAAGTCTTACACCGTCTGAAAGAGTAATGCCCTTTTCGCCACGAGCAATAAGAGTACAGTTATCACCGATTGAAACGTTGTCACCAACGGTGATGAATTGAGGGTTAATAATATTAACACCCTTACCGATTGTTACGTTTTCACCCATTGATTTAAACTGTGTTTTATAGTATTCAACTCGTAAATTAGCAGCATATTCAGAGTCGTCATTCATAAAGACTGTTTTATAAAAGCTTTCTCTGCTTTCGCTGTCCATGTTTTTAAATGCATTTTCAAAAAAGTTTTCCATAATGTCACCTGTTTTTATAATTTTATTTTTAATTTTTAAAAAATTAATCCCATTCTAATCCTGTTACGGTATCCATATCGATACCCTTTGTTTCGTTTGTCTTTTTAACAAGTAAAATAAGACCTGCTATAAAGCCGGGGACTAAAAGAGCAAAGCCGATAGTACCCATAAAATTGTTTCCGAGTATTGTAACTGTAGGAAGGCTTATAACGTAAGAAAGTGCAATACCGATTGCAACAACTATGAATTCTGCCGACATACAAGAGGAACGAAGATTTGTAGGTGCGGACTCACCAACCATCATAATAATAACGTCGTTTACAGAATAGAAGCTACCTATACAAGCACCGCAAAGGAAGCCTACAAGGTAGGGCTCCCAACCGAGCTTTGCACCAAACCAGAAGCCTATAAACGATGCAAGACAGTTTGCGGCGGTAACGATAGCGGCAGTTTTTCGACCCTTTGAGTCTGAAATAAAGCCCATAATAACCTGAGCACAAGAGCAACCGAAGGGGAAAAGAAAAAGAGCTGTTGTAACTGGACCGATGCTTACGGCATTCATAACCTCTTCTGTAAATTTACCGTAAAGGCTTTCTGCGTAGCCGTATGACATAATTACCTGATAATTAATAGAGGCTATAAAGCCTAAATTAAGGAAGGTTGCCGTAATGTAAAGCCAACGAAGCTGTTTATGACTCATAGCAAATTTCAAAGCGGTAATAAGACCGCCCTGAGCGTTACCGCTTGATTTGCTGAGAGCCTCAGCCCTTCTTTCCTCCTCAGTCATTCTGAGGTGCTTAAGCCTTGAATCTATAAATGCATCAGTTTCTCTCGCGCTAAGAAGAGCAATAAGACTTGTAGCAATACCAACTATTGCTGGGATAAGATAGATATTACGCCATTGAGAAGCCTCTTCCATGAGAAGCCTTCTGAGGAAGGGGACCAGCATAACGCCCATATTCGCGATAAATTTTATAGCCGAATAAATTCTTGCACGGTGCTTTGAGGGCGAGGATTCCATTATGTAAACCACGTGCATATCGTGAGGGATAAAGAATTGTACAAGACAAGCCCCTGCGAAATAAAGGGCGATGTTATTTGAAAGGAAAATGATGAGCATTGCAAAGCTCATACCAAAGGTGTTTATAATAAGAAATTTCTTTCTGCCGAAGCGGTCGGCAAAGGGACGGTATAAAAGCCCTATCGCCTGAAACGGCACAACAAGAATAGAAAGAATTTCAAGAGCACCTACAGAGCTGTCACCGAATTTTGCAAAAAGGTCGTTTGCAATCTCGGTTTTCATTAACGTACCTATTTGCGATGCGATTTCATCGGTAGCGTAAATGAGAGTTATGATAAGCACTAAATATGCGAAATAATAATTCCTTTTAGGACGTGCCTTTTCTTTTTCCCATTTTGCTATTTCCTTTTGCCTTTTCAATTCTTTTTTCTTTGCTTGTTCGGGGGTGAGAATTTTATTTTTCATAAAACCCCTCCTGAAAAAGAATATTTTTATGAATAATATTATTGTATCACAAGAAAATACTAAAAACAATAAATATATTACTGTTTTACGTCTTTTCAAGAATAATAGTTTATGGTATAATAGCCTTGTCGAAAGACGACAACGATAATGGAGGAAAGAAAATATGAAAAAAAGAATATTATTCGCTTTGTTAGCAGTAGTTATGGTAGTTGCTCTTGCAGCTTGCGGTGGCAATACTGATGCTGACAAAGATCCCGAAAACAAAATCACAATCGAATCTCCTGCAGCACTTATCAACAGCGTATGGTCAACCTTTGCAGAGGATGAAAAATTCCCCGTTATGGGTGGTGACTTCGAAAATATGGTTGATGGCGAAGCAGGTGCAATAAGCATTGCAGATGCTGAAGCAGTTAACTCAACTCTTCATATTGACGAAACAGGTCTTTCATACGTTAGTGAAGCAGCAGCTCTTACTCACGCTATGAATGCTAACACATTTACAGCAGCATCTTATAAGCTCGCAGACTCAGCTAACGCTCAGGCACTTGTAGATTCTCTTAAAGCAAGCATCACAAGCACTCAGTGGATGTGTGGCTTCCCCGACACACTTATTATCTATACAGTAGCTGATGAATATGTTGTAGCAGCTTTCGGTAACGCAGAAGCTATCGAAAACTTCAAAACAAAGCTTGCAGCAGTTTACGGTGAAAACGCAACTCTCAGTGTTGAAGAATCACTTGCAGTAACAGAAGATATCCCTGCAGAGGATATTATGGACCAGCCTGCAGCATTTGACGGTGATATGCCTGTTGATGAAACACCTGCTGTATAAATTTATACCTTAAAAATTAAAAGTAATCACACGCAGAATGAGGTAAACAAATGCTTTTTTCAAGTATTCCGTTTTTGTACTATTTTCTGCCGGTTGTTCTGATACTTTATTTTATAGCTCCTAAAAAGCTGAAAAACTCGGTGCTTTTATTAACAAGCCTTGTTTTTTACGGCTGGGGCGAACCTAAATATGTAGTTTTAATGATAGCCTCAATCTTAATCGGTTATGTTTCCGGTCTCTTGATTGAGGCTTTTTCTCAGAAAAAAATTTCGAAGCTGTTTCTGTGGTTAAGCGTCGGCATAAATCTCGGCTTTCTTGCCTATTTCAAATATGCCGATTTCTTTATTGAAAACTTTAATGCAGCTACGGGGCTTTCGGTACCGCTTCTGAGAATCGCCCTTCCTATAGGTATCAGCTTTTACACCTTTCAGATACTCAGCTATACGGTTGACGTTTACAGAAAAGATGTTCCGGCGCAAAAAAACTTAATAAATCTTGCAGCCTACGTTACTATGTTCCCTCAGCTTATTGCGGGACCTATAGTTAGATATTCCCATATTGCAAAAGAGCTTGAAAACAGAAGTATAAACGTTGAAAACTTTGCAAAGGGTATGAGAAGATTTATTTTAGGCCTCGGCAAGAAAATTCTCATAGCAAATACCTTAGGTGAGCTTTGCGATATTTTCAAGCAGTCTGATGATAAATCTGTTCTTTTCTATTGGCTATATGCCGTAGCCTTTATGCTTCACGTTTATTTTGATTTCTCGGGTTATTCCGATATGGCAATAGGCTTGGGCAAAATTTTCGGCTTTAATTTCTGGGAGAATTTCAATTATCCCTTTATATCAAAAAGTGCAACGGAATTCTGGCGTAGATGGCATATGTCCTTAGGCACTTGGTTCAGAGATTACGTTTATATCCCAATGGGTGGTAACAGAGTTTCAAAGCCGAGATGGTTTTTCAATATCTTTGTTGTATGGTTTTTAACAGGCTTCTGGCACGGTGCCGCCTGGACCTTTATTGTGTGGGGTCTTTACTTTGCAATCTTCTTAATATTAGAAAAGCTTTTATACTTAAAATATTTAGAAAAATCAAAGGTTTTAAGTAGGTTTTATCTTCTTGTTGTAGTTGGTATAAGCTTTGTAATCTTTAACGCTACCGATATGAAAGAGGCAGTAAGCTATATCGGCGGAATGTTTGGTGTAGGCGGTGTGCCTTTAGTATCAACTGAGTTTTTCTATTACCTTAAGAGCTTTGGTGTTACTCTCTGTATAGGTCTTATAGGTTGCACACCGATTGTTAAGAAAACGGTAGAAAAAATAAAAGAAAAAGCAATAGGCGGAAAAGTAATAGCGGTTATAGAGCCTATTGCTCTTATAGCTCTTCTTATTGTTATGACCGCTTATCTTGTTGACGGCTCGTTTAATCCGTTTTTATATTTTAGATTTTAAGGGGGCTGTTGATATGAAAAAGAAATATATTGTAACAACAATAGTAACGGCAGTCTTCTTTTTAGGCGTTTCTCTATTCGCTTGGTTGAAGCCTGCAGATGCATTTTCCTTATCCGAAAGAAGAAGCTTAGAGCAATTCCCTGAAATCAGCTTCAATACAATTATTTCGGGTAGCTTTATGAAGGATTTTGAGGATTATACCCTTGACCAATTTCCTTTAAGAGATGAATTCAGAAAAATTAAAGCCTTTGTTGCTATGAATTTTTTCGGTGCAAAGGAAAATAACGGAATTTACGTTTACGACGGCTACGTAAGTAAAACAGAATATCCGTTAGATGAAGAATCAGTTGTAAAAGCAGGGGATAAGCTTGAATACGTTTACAATAAGTATCTTAAAGATACCGAAACGAAAAACTATCTTGCAATAATTCCCGATAAAAACTGCTTCCTTGCCGAAAAGGGCGGAGTGCTTTCAATAGATTACGAGGGAATGATATCTCTCATTCGTGAAAACACCGGCTTTTTAGAGTATATAGATATAACAGAAAATTTGTCTATTGATGATTTTTACAAAACCGATACTCATTGGAAACAAGAAAATATCGTTGACGTGGCAGAGGTGCTTTGCAGCGGAATGGGCACTTCTTCAACACAGCAATATACAGAAAAAACTCTCGATAAAGAGTTTTACGGTGTTTATTACGGTCAGTCTGCTTTGCCTCTTGAGAGCGAAACGATAAAATATCTTACAAATGAAGTTATAGAAAACTGCGTTGTTTACGATTTTCAAAACGGTAAAGAAGCCTCGGTTTACGATTTAGAAAAGGGTATGGGTAAAGACCCTTACGAGCTTTTCTTGTCGGGCCCGATTTCGTTAATATCAATAGAAAATAAAAATGCTAAAACAGATAAAGAGCTTATTATTTTCAGGGATTCCTTCGGTAGCTCAATTGCTCCGTTGCTTATTGACGGCTACAAAAAAATAACTCTCGTTGATATAAGATATATACACCCTAATTTTTTAGGTCAGTATATTGAGTTTAAAAATCAAGACGTCTTGTTTTTGTATAGCACCTCGGTCCTTAATAACAGCGAAACTATAAAATAAAAAAACGGTCTGCGAACTAAATTGAATTCGCAGACCGTAATTTTTTTATTTTAAAATTTATCATAGAAAACCGTTTCTTCAATGGGACGGGTGTTAAAATGCATTTCAATCGGCTTTGCATCGTCCGCAGGGTAGCCCATAACAAGAAGTGCTACCGATTCGTAATTATCGGGGATATTAAAGGCTTCCTTCATTTTAAACGGGTCAAAATGCATAACCCAGGTTGAGCCTACGCCTAACTCAAATGCTCGAAGCATTAAGTGGGTTGTAACGATTGATGCATCAACCACACCGCAGGTTTTACCGTCGTATTTCCTTGTCCAGCATTCATCCTTGTTGAAGCAGATAAGCATTGCTGTAGGGCAATTAAAGTGGCATTTTGTGCATTCTTGCAATTTAGAAAGGCTCTCATCAGTATTAATAACGAGAATTCTTTGTGGCTGATAGTTACAGCCCGTAGGGGCAACGTGACCTGCCTTTAAAATTTCATCAATAACGTCTTGAGGTAAATGCTCATTCTTAAAGCTTCTTACCGAAAATCTTTCTGTTGCTAATTCTAAAAATTCCATTATTGCACCGCCTGATGATTTGAATTTATGTTATTTTTATGATACCACAATATTGAGAGAATAACAATGGGGAAAAGTTAGGAGTTAGGAGTGAGGAGTGAGGAGTGTCGGAACTGCGTTTGCATTATATAAGCTTCGCACGGAGTAAAAAATTGAAGATTTGCGACAGCCTATCCCTCTTTTTTGCTTGCAAAAAGGAGGGGGGACCACCCTTGGTTTAAGTTGTGTTATTTGTTAGTGTGTTTCGTGCCATTTGATTGTTCCTATAACAGTTTTAATCGGGGTGGTGGGTGGTACTCGTAAACAAACTTTTGCTAAAAAATATATCGGCAAAGCAGGAAACGCACCTCTGACAAATAAAAAACAAAAAAATAACCCCTGACTACCCATCTTTCGATGCCCGCAGTCAAGGGTTATCTGGATTCAATTTTAGTATCTAACATCATTTTAACCTCTCTTTCGTTAGATTTGTTCTTGTTCCGCACGGTTTCCTCAAAGACCCAACTTTTCGAAACGGCTTGTATACAACCTTCGGTATACCATTTTCGTGAAAAACTATTTAGCTTTTCAGCATCTATTATAAACTCCCGTAAGTGAGAAACACTTTTGTTTCGAAAAATCCCCTCATCAGAAAAGAAACTATTTTAAAAGCTTTGTGAATTCACTTTATAATGTTACATAAACATCGGATTTTACCTTCTCTTTTGTTTTAAGGATTCTGCTTTTGCTTTTGCCTTTGCTTACGTTTGCTTTTCGCTTACATGAACATCGGACTCACCCTTTCAATATTTTATGAACTTACTTGTACATTGGATTCACCCTCTCTCTTTCTTCGTCTATATAGTACCATAAAAAAACACCGTTTTCAATATGTAGTTTTGTACAAAGTTACCATAAATTATTTATTTAATCCGCAGAATTTGTATATTTAGTCAATAAAAGTTTTCAAAAATCATTGACAACGGCTATATTTTTTTGATATACTAATCATGTTGGGTGTTTAAAAGCCCAACTTTTTGCTTTGTTTTAAATATACTTTTTATTAAGACCGTTGTTAAGCGGTCTTTTTGCATATTTTTATTTTTGTTTTTATATAATTATTTTTGTATATTTGCGTGATTGACTATGTAAAATTTATTTGTTATACTATAGCCGACGGGAGTCGAACCCCGTACGCCTAAAATTCAAATCTTTCGGCACATCATGGCGTTTTTCGCCTTGATATACTGTCGTATTTCAAGGTTTTTGACGAAGTTAGTGCGGAAATTTGCCTTCCAAAACCGTACGGTGTTCGACTCCCGTCGGCTATTGTCAAATATTAGAAAGAGGTGTGCTTTATGGCAAAAAGCGTACAGGATATTATTGCTCTTATCAAAGAGAATGATATCAAAATGGTTGACTTTAAAATGGTTGATATTAACGGTCAATACCGCCACGTTACAATTCCCGCTGAAAACTTTTCAGAGGATACAATGAAAAGTGGTATAGGATTTGATGCTTCAAACTACGGTTATGCCGTTGTTGAAAAAAGCGATATGGTTTTCATTCCCGACCCCGACACTGCTGTTATTGACCCGTTCTGCTCTATTCCTACCTTATCAATGACGGGTAACGCAATGATTATTGATAACCCTCAGAACAGACCCTTGGCTCAGTACCCCAGAAATATCGTTCTTGCGGCAGAAAAATATATGGCTGATTGTGGCGTTGCCGATACAATGCTCATCCTTCCCGAGTTCGAATTCTATCTTTTCGACCAGGTGGGCTGGAACGTTAGCGCTGACAACGTAAGCGCATTTGTTGATGCTAAACAGTCATACTGGAACAGCTCCGTTGCTGATGACGGCGTTATCGTACCTAAGCAGAAAAATTATCACATCGCAAAGCCCTTTGACGTTACTTACGAGTGCCGTAGCGAAATGTGTATGCATATGGCTGATGCAGGTATTGAAATCAACTATCATCACCCCGAGGTTGCAGCATCAGGTCAGTTCGAAATCGAGCCTCAGCTCGGAAAAATGTCTACAATGGCTGATGCTACAATGTGGATAAAATATATTATCCGTAATACAGCTCTTAAATACGGCAAAACCGCAACGTTTATGCCTAAGCCCATTTACGGTGAAGCAGGTAGCGGTATGCACGTTCATATGCTTCTTCTTAAAGACGGCAAGCCCGTTTTCTCTGATGACAACGGTTACGCAAATCTTAGCGAAACAGCTCATTACTTTATGGGCGGTCTTCTTAAGCATATAAGCTCACTTTGTGCTCTTACAAACCCCAGCACAAACTCATTTAAGCGTTTAATTCCCGGCTTTGAAGCTCCCGTTACAGTTGGTTACGCAACCTCAAACCGTAGCGCAGTTATCCGTATCCCTGCATACGCTAAAGCTCCTGAAAAACGTCGTTTCGAGCTTCGTAACCCCGATGCTACCTGTAACCCCTATTTCTGCTTTGCAGCTATTCTTATGGCAGGTCTTGACGGCGTTAAGAATAAAATTGACCCCCATGCAAACGGTTGGGGACCCTATGACTTTAACCTTTTCAATCTTCCCGAAGAGGAAAAGGCAAAGCTTCAGGGCTTACCTACATCTCTTGATGAGGCTCTCAATGCTCTTGAAGCAGACCACGATTACCTTACTGCAGGCGGAGTTTTCCCCGAGGAGCTTATCAAAAACTTTATCAAATCAAAACGTGCTGAGCTTGCTGAAATGGCAAAAATCCCCACACCCGCAGAGTTTGATAAATATTACAACGCATAATAACAAAAAAGAAAAAACACAACTAAACAACAAGACTACAAATCCATTTTTAGACAGATTTGTAGTCTTGTTTATTTATATCCGCTGAAATTCAAAGGTTAGTCTATGTCCATACAGAATAATTTATATTACCTTTTTACTTTTGCTTTTTCTTTTTCTTAAATGATTTCTTTAGCACTTTCTTTTTTGACCTATTTAAAAAACGTGCCCAAATTTTTCGTTTAGTCCAATACCAAGCTAAAAAGGCATTCTTTTTATATAACTCACGATAGCCTTTCCTATAGTGGAGTGACAAATCAAAACACGCATAATCATCATTTCTTCTAGCAGCTAATATCAAGAACTTTTTAGCTTCTTTTTTATACCCAGCCTTAGCATATTCTAGAGAAATATCGTAATAAGCTTTTTTAGCCTTCTTTGCCCAATATGCAGCCTGTTTCTCATCTTTTGGCGTTCCGTTTCCATTTAAATAATCTTTAAAGACTTTAACAATACTAGGGATGTCACCTTCACGAGCTTTTGATAAATTCTTTTCGTGTTCTAGTTTTTTTTCATTTTCAAAACGCTCAACACTCTCGGCTAAATTTCCCAAGAACGCCATGATCTTAGGAGATGGTCTCATTTTTCCACTTGAATTTTGATGTGTTTTCGTAATTGGAGTTTTATTGACTTGTTCTTGTTTGGGTTTTGGTTCGGATTGTTTCTCAATCACCCGCTGTATAGAAAGCGAAGCAAAAGAAAATCCCGGTTCTTCCTTAAGAATCATTTCCTCTAAAGCTTGTACTCGTTCAGAATATATCGGCATATGAGGAAGTTTTTCTTTAAGCCATATGGAAATTGCACAAGCATCCTTTAGGTAGTTTACATCTATATGCTCCGGATCAGCATTGGCTAAATCATAACAAGAAATCGCATAATCATCAAGAACATTAATATCATGTGATTCAAGCGCAGTTAAAAGTCGGGCTCTGTCTATATCGAGAGCTTTTTCATAATATTCCTTTGCTTGAGTAAATTTACAAGTGCTTCTCATGAAATCACCTAATCTACTATATAGCATAGATATCATTCGCTGATAATTAGGTATTCTTTTTGCAATTTCATCATTCAACAAGGTTTTCTTAAGCATATCCAGCGTATTTTCAACCTCGCCCATCTTTTGAGTGCTTCGTTCAGCATAAGCAAGCTTAAATAACACATCATTCAAATTAAATCTGCACACAATATAATTTGATAACAGGTATATCATTTGTGCATTTACATCTTTGGGTATCTCGAAAACAAATTCATTATCCGTCTTTATTTTTTGTCTTGCAAACTCTTTCAAAATAGCATCTTTACTATACTCGTAATAATTCATTGCGTAAACAAAATCTTCATTCTCTTGCAGAAAATCGCCGATACCATTTAAAGCATTAGAGTAAAGCAAGGTCAATTCTATAGATTCCCCAATTTTAAAAAGAGCCTCAGAAAGATCTACCATTTGATTGTAATATGAGGCACTCTGTTCAGTTTCTCCAATTAATTGTAGATAATCTGCATTTGCATTCATATCTCTCAACGCTTCAATACCATTTTCAATTGACGGTTGCTTTTCAAACAACGCCAACCGAGATTTAATTAATCTACCCTGCCAATAACACACCTTTTGATTATCCTGCTTAACACCTTGACCCTTACCATACATACTAACCAATTTTTCCATAGCTTCAGGCAGTTGCGCCTCTGCTGCCTGGGTAATCATTTCAAGTGCATATTCATAATCTTTTTCAACATCAATACCCTCAAGATAGGCAAGTCCTATTAAGAAAGTGTGTTCAGGTGAAGAATCTGAGGATAAAGCAATTTTCTTTAGATGTTTACTCAATGCCATTTCAAGCGCATTATGATCATATGGATTCACACAATCCGGTATATTGTTAAACAATGCCTTAAGAGTTTTAATATCTGTAGTTGTCATTTCGAAAGGAATTACCGGCTTGCTTTCTTTACACATCTCCGGATATTCGGTAGAAATGATATAGTTATCAGACTCTAGCACATTAGGCGTAACCGCAAGAGTAACCAAAATACTTTTCTTTAAAGCAGTTTTAATATTTTGATTAAAATCTTCTCCTGGCACTAAGAATTCATCATACCATATTGCTAAACCTCTATATTGAGGATTGCGATGAATCATATTCATAAGCTGCTGTGCATATTTTCTATCTTTTTTACGATAGCTCATAAATATATATGCATCAAAAGCGTTTCTAACTTGAGCTGCAACATTATCCCTTAAAAGCACGGCATCCAAATATTTTTCTAATTTATCAAAATAAGAAAGCGCTGTGGAATCCGCCTGTGTTTCATCAAGAAATTGGATCCCTCCACATTTTTTATTAAACAATTCAACCAAGTATGGTTCTTGCATTAGTGGTAAAACCGGAATATTGTTATCAATTGCAAAGCGAAATTCAACATCTAAAGCCTGGTTTGGTTGAGTAAGCAGTTTTTTTGTAACAGGCATAACAAATAACTGCATCTGCATAAGGCTATCAAGGTGCTCTTGCATTTCATCAGCAGGAATATTCTTGGTTTTGTACCAAACAGAGCTATTGTTTAACTTTAGAATCTGAGAAGCGATTTTTTTCACATACAGAGCTCCATCTTCCTCTGTGCAACAAATATAAATCTTCGACAACCCGTGTGGAAGAATATCATTTCTAGTTTTATATTCTAAATAAGACATACACTTCATAACCTTTCTGAAATTTATATTTATACTATTACAAATTTTTTCGATAAAATAATAGTTGTTTTAAACGCCATCACACTTGTGATTCCCGTGTACCTCTTCGCTAAAAAACTCCTGCTATCAACACCGATGTAGAAAGTTTTTATCTGCGCTTTTGTTGTTTTAATATATAAATATCATTCCTGCTGTATTTACAAAAATTTCCTGCAAATCACTTTCAATTATTCCATTAGAAATCTCTTCACCCATACAGCTTACAACCCTATAATTCTTGCCCTTTGCGTTTTTAATTATGAGGGCATTTTCTACCGTTGCGTTAACAGCAACGGTTTCTTTTGCTTTAACGGGGATAACTCTGTCAGAATGGGCGGTGAAAACAGCTTTATCATTTAGCTCAGAGCAAACAAGGCTGTAATTGTTTTCGGGGTTTTCTGCGGTAAGCTTACCGTCTAAAAGCACGGATTTCCATTCATTCCAGAATGAAAGATAATATTTCAGCATTTTATGGTGGCTTTCGGGAAGCTTGTCAACCCTCATAGAAATCTGAGGCACGCTATATAAAATACTTGCGAATTGAAGAGCAGCATTTTCTACGGTGTCCTCAACGTTCCACATTATCATATCGGAATGAACTGCGGTTTTACCGGAGGTTAACCTGAGATTAACAATGCCGACTTTGTTTTTAAGTATATCGCAAGGGCAGTCGCCAACTCTTAACATATTACCGTATTTACGAATTGAGGGACCTACGTATGATTGACGGAATTCTATAAGAATATCGGGGTTGATTTTTACAAGACGGGCTTTAACGTCTGTCATAAGAGCGTGAATGGCATCCTCTAACGATTGGTAATCCCGTCTTTCGTCATACTCTAATGCCTTGCCCTTTAAAACGAAGGAATCTATAAAATCGAGCTTAAAGCCGTCAAGCCCCCAATCATTTATTGCGTTTTCATAAACGCCTGCAAGATATTCTCTTACCTTTTTATAGCGGGGGTCAAGAGCGAAAAATGTTTTTTCGTCACCGCAGCCGTCAAGAAGCATATCCTTAAATTCATTATATTTGTCGCTGTAAATACCCACAAACGGTACGGAATACCAAAGCATTACCTTCATACCGATATTATGTATATTATCAACAAGCTCTTTCATATCGCCCATTTTCTTGGGTGATACCTGCCAGTCACCGCAATAAGCGTAACCGCGGTTGTTGTCATCGGTCTGCCAGCCGTCGTCAATGATAACTGTTTTCATACCGATATCGTGTGAGGCTTTACATTCCTTTAAAATCTCGTCCTTATCAAGATCTTGGTGAAAGCTATACCAAAGGGAATCCATAGGCTCTTTTGCGGCTTCAGGTACAAATGCACTTTTGTAACCGCAATCATTTTCCCACCAGGCTGTTGTATCGTAAACACTGTCGTAATATGGAATATCTCTCGTATCAAGGCGTATTTTTGCGGAGTATTCCGTAATTGGCGTTGTGGGAAGAGTGAAAAAAGATATGCTACAGTCAAAGGTTGCCTTCTCTTCGCGAATACCCGTGCCGATTTCAATAGGCGTATCAACGTCGGAAACGGCAATTAAAAGCTTGTTTTTACCCGTTCTTGAAATCAACTGCTGAACGGGCATCCAAGAAGCAAGCTTTGATTTTATAATCTTTTTACCCCATTCAAAATATAAACCGCGTATATCAAGCATGCAAGGGTTCCACGTTGAAGCACAGTCAGCCGCACTGAAACTGAAATTAACCGAAAAAGCTTCGGGGATTTCGGGGGATGACAGCTTCATATTTAAAAAGAGGTAAATAATACCGTTTTCTTGCTTTTCTGTAATTTTAATATGGGCGTTTTTATTGCCACCGTTAACTGTATAATTCATATTGCACCAACCAAGTGTTTATATTGATTTTTTCATCCATATATGAGGGCAGTCCTGCTCGTATTCTAATTCGCCGAAGGCAGTATAACCGCATTTTTCGTAAAAGCCCTTTGCCTGATATTGAGAGTGAATATATATTTCATTCTCTCCCAGTTCCTTGATACGCTCTGCAGCATAACCCAGCATCTCAAAGCCGATGCTTTTACCTCTAAGCTCTTTAGAAACGCAGATTCTTCCTAAAATGATTCTGTTGTCAATTCCGTCTTTAACTATTCTGCAGGTGGCAACGGGCTTGCCGTTGTCGAAAGCTACGATATGAACAGCGCCGTTGTCAGCCTCGTCAAATTCTTCCTGAAAGCCTTGCTCATCTACAAATACGGTAATTCGTAATGCCTTAGCCTCTTCGGGTAATTGGTTATAAATTTTATATTCCATATAACACACCACTCAAAATGCAAAAGTATTAATATTAATAAAAGTATATAAAAAAAGTCGGGCTTTCAAACACCCAACACGACTAGTATATCAAAAAAATATAGCTGTTGTCAATAATTTTTGAAAACTTTAGTTGACTAAATAGACAAAATCTGCGATATAAATAAATAAAATATAGCAACTTTGTACAAAATTACATATTGAAACCGTGGAAAAAGTATGCTATTATTTAGACAAAGAAAGGGTGAGTCCAATGTACAGGTAAAACCTGAACTCAAAATTTCAAGAAAAGGTGAGTCCAATGTGCATGTAAAACTTGAACTCAGAATTTTAAGAAAAGGTGAGACCAATGTACTGGTAAAACTTTCTTAAACTCAAAGACGGATAGAGTTACTTCAGTAAAGCCGATAAGAGTGTTAACTTAAAAATGAAGAGTTGAAAATTAAACCACTTAAGATTTAATTTAACGGCTGATAAGACTGAATACTAAACCCGCAGAGTTTATCGGCAAAAACTTTTAAAATGAAGCTTATTCAAAACTAAAAGTGATTCTCGCTTAAGGGAAAATTAAAAAGTTAACGGTTTGTGAATGAATTTCAAGAAGGAAAAGTTTTTGCGAAAGCTAAGAAAGAGAGGTTAAAAAGATGTTAGATATCAAGAGTGAACAGAAGTAACCCTTAACCGGCTAAAGTGTGTAAAGAAACACTCGGTTAAGGGTTATTTCAATTTTATGCTCTTTTTCTGACAGATTAGATGCCAGATTCCAGATGCCAGATGCTTTGCAAAATGGCAAATTGGAAATGGCAAGTGGCAAATTTCGGAACTGCGTTGCCGATTATAAAGCTTCGCGAGGAGTAAAAAAATTGAATATTAGCGATAGCCTTGCCTCCCTGTCCGCTTTAGCGGATAGGGAGGGGGACCGTTCTTTGATATATTAAAAATTAACAGACAGTATATTCCGTGCGATATACTGTCTGTTATTTGTTTATTAAAGCGGAACGGTGGTGGGTAGTTCTCTTACGTCTTAGGTTTAGACGGATAGAAGACTACTTATCCCTCTTTTTTGCTTGCAAAAAGGAGGGGTGAGCGTTTGTGAGCGCTGCCAGTGGCAGATAAAGCGAAAAATAAGCTCTGGGCACAATAAGGAGTATTGCGAAGTGAATAACGAGCAAGACGACTATATTGTAACCGGTTGACCGACGCCGTCAGGCGTTGGTGGGTGGTACTTTTGCAAAGTGGAAAGTTGCCGGATGCCAGAGTTCGCTTTGCTTCAACTTCATTCATTTCGCACTTCGCATTCCGCATTTACAATCGCAACGCAGTTCCGAAATTTGCCACTTGCAATTTGCAACTTGCCATTTAAACTGTAAGGAACGTGGCTCTGCCCGTTCCGCAAAAACCACCAACCTCGTAAGGAACGCGGCTCTGCCCCTTCCGCAAAAAAAATTTAAAGAAAAAACGAAGTCTTTCCCGATTTTTGTCATATATAAGTGTAGGGTAAAAAATCCTAACAAAAACAAACCCGAAATCCAACAAAACAACCACCCAAAATCCAACAAAACCAACCACCCCACACCCCACCAATAGTCCGATTAATAGGATTGTATTTGGTTGAAATATGCAAAAAAATGTATTATAATGTAATTTGTATAATTTTACATTCTTATTTTATATTTGATATTTGTGTTTAATGGAGGTTTATTATGACTCCCGAACAAAAAGCAAGAGAGATAATTGATTCAAAATTAGAACAGTCGGGCTGGATTATTCAAGATGTAAAAACATTGAATCTATCAGCGTCTTTAGGTGTCGCTGTGCGTGAATTTCCAACAAGCACAGGACCAGTTGACTATGCTCTGTTTATAGATGGAACCCCTGTTGGCATTGTTGAAGCGAAGAAAAGTGATGCTGGTGAAAATATCACTACTGTAGAAACTCAGTCTGCACGCTACGCCAACAGCATGTTCAAGTGGATTAAAAACGATTATAAAATCCGCTTTGCTTATGAATCTACGGATAAACTCACTCGCTTTACCGATTATGAGGATATCAAATATAGATCTCGTACTGTTTTCTCTTTCCATCGCCCCGAAACTCTGCAAAAGCTGTTGAAAAGTTCTTCGACACTTCGCAACAATCTAAAAAACTTTCCAGAGTTTGACTCTACTGGTTTCCGTAAATGTCAGATTACAGCTATTGAGAATTTGGACAAGTCCTTTGCAGAAAATCATCCGAAAGCTTTGGTGCAAATGGCTACCGGTGCTGGCAAAACGTTTACTGCAATTACAGCAGCTTATCGTTTGCTTAAATACGGTAAGATGAACCGCATCTTGTTTTTGGTTGATACAAGAGGTTTGGGAGAACAGGCCGAACGTGAGTTCCTTGCCTATACTCCCAATGACGATCCACGCTCATTTTCGCAGATTTATGGTGTGAGCAGATTGAAATCCTCTTTTATTCCCGGTGACGTTCAAATTTGTATCAGCACAATTCAAAGAATGTATTCCATACTCAAAGGCGAAGACCTCGACGAGTCCACCGAGGAATCTTCTTTCAATGAGTATGTAACCGCTGAATCGAAAGCACCTAAAGAGGTAGTGTATAACGAGAAATATCCGCCAGAATTCTTCGATTGCATCATTGTTGATGAATGCCATCGCTCGATTTATAATGTGTGGAATCAGGTTCTTGAATATTTTGATGCTTATATTATCGGTTTAACCGCCACACCCGACAAAAGAACTTTTGCATTTTTTAACGAGAATATCGTTAGTGAATATCCTCGCGAGCAAGCAATTGTTGATGGCGTGAACGTTGGCGAAGACGTGTTTCTCATTGAAACAAATGTTGGTAAAAACGGTGCTCACCTTATGAAGCAAATGATAGAGGTGCGTAGTCGCCTTTCTCGTGAAAAGCGTTGGAAACAGTTGGACGAGGATGTAGATTACAGACCCACACAACTTGATAAAGATATTGTAAATCCAAGCCAAATCCGTGCGGTAATACGCTCCTTTAAGGAGAATGTATTTACCTCTCTTTTCCCACGCCGTAAAGAAGTGCCCAAAACACTGATTTTTGCTAAAACAGATAGCCACGCAGATGATATTATTCAGATCGTCCGTGAGGAATTCGGCGAAGGTAATGAATTTTGCAAAAAGATTACATATGCCGCAGAAAATCCCGAAAGCGTGTTAAGTTCATTCCGCAACGACTACTATCCCCGTATTGCTGTTACGGTTGATATGATTGCAACGGGTACGGATGTTAAACCTATCGAATGCTTGATTTTTATGCGCGATGTTCGCAGTAAAAACTATTTCGAGCAGATGAAAGGTCGCGGAACAAGAACGCTAAATAAAGACGACCTTCAAAAAGTATCTCCTTCGGCTACCGAAAACAAAGACCATTTTGTTATTGTGGATGCAGTTGGTGTAACTAAATCTAAAAAATCTGATACTCGTCCTTTGGAACGCAAACCGACAGTAAGTATGAAAGAACTGATGATGAACGTGGCATTGGGCGATAAGAGTGAAGATACATTAACATCTCTTGCAAACCGTATCATTCGCTTGAACAGTCAGATGTCTGTTGGCGAAAAGAAAATCTTTGCTGAAACGGTTGGTGATAGCGCCGGTCAGATTGCAGAAAAACTGTTAAATGCTTTCGATGAAGATGTTATTCTCATCGAGGCAAAGAAATGCTTTGCGACCGAAGAACCAACCGACGACCAACTTGCACAAACCAAGAAGATTTTGGTCACCGATGCTACCGCACCCTTCCAAAATCCAGAAGTTCGCGATTATATTGAAAATGTTCGTCGCAGTCATGAGCAAATTGTTGACAATGTAAATCTTGATGAAGTGCTGTTTGCAGGATTTGACTCGCAGCAAGAAGCAAATGCTGACCGTATTATTCAAACCTTCCACGAATTCATCGAAGAAAACAAGGATGAAATTATAGTTCTTCGCATTATTTACGACCAACAGTATAAAGATCGTCCGATGGCTATTGAAAAGTTGAAGGCGCTGTATGAAAAGCTCAAAGCCAAAGGTGTAACGATCGAGCGCCTATGGGATTGCTATGCTATAAAGAAGCCGGAAAAGGTCAAGCGTGGTACTGTTGCACAGTTGACTGATCTTATCTCCATTATCCGTTTTGAGATGGGATACAGCGATAACCTCACTCCTTTTGCCGATAAGGTTAACTATAACTTTATGCAGTGGACTTTGCGCCGCAACGCAGGTGCTGTACACTTCACTGATGAGCAAATGGAATGGTTGCGCCTTATTAAAGACCATATTGCAACCTCGTTGAGCATTGTGCCGGATGATTTAGACCTGAGTCCGTTTGACCGTAAAGGTGGTCTCGGTAAGTTCTACGATGTGTTTGGCGATAAATACGAGGATATTTTAATTGAAATGAATTTTGAATTAGTAGCATAAAGGAGAATTATATGTTTAATTTTGATCAACCTATAACAACATATGAATTGATTGCCATTATTATCTCTTTGATTGCTTTGCTTGTGCCAGTTGTAAAATGGATTTATGACAAGTTAGTGAAGAAATTAAAATTTAACTTTCTTTCGTCAGGAATGATTACACTGTATCATAATAAAAGCGGCTCTTACATTTCTTTGGGTGGAGTCTATGAAGCAAAAAACAAATCGACAACCGTTAAAGAAATAACTGCAACCATAATAAGAAAAAGTGATAATGCAACTTTGCCTTTAGTGTGGTCGACTTTTCCGTCACCTGTATATAGAAGTATTGCAGGTAATTACGAAACCTCATTTGAGACAGCGCACCCCTTTAAGGTGGAAGCTGATACTCTTGTGCCTGTGTTTATTGAATTTTCAAAAGCCGAAACAAGCACCGATGAAGAAACAAATAATATCCTAACACCGGTTGTTCAAGCTTCGTCGGTTATTCTTGCTCAATCTGATATGAGCGTTGCTTTAGCTGCTGCGAATGTCAAAAAATTGAAAGAATATAATGATGCAAAATTGGCACTTAACGATGCCTTTTTTTGGAAAACAAGTAAATATGAATTGGTTATATCGACTCAACATGGAAACTCTACACTTAAAAAAACTTATAATTTTGAATTATCTATTGAAGATTCAAATAAACTTAGAGAAAATATTGACAATCTTTTAATTGTTCATGTAGCAAATCATTACAGATTGTCTCTTAATATGAATTCGGTAAGAAAAAGTTTTAAGGAATAAGAACGCCAGTCTATGGCTAATTATGTCCTATGGAGAGAAAAACATGTGTAACACTTGGACTGAATATGAACTTAGAGAACTGTTGTCATACGAGCAACCAACTCCGTACATTGTTGAGTCAACTGACTATAATGACAATTATAAAACGCCGGTGTTAACTGCCGGAAAATCATTTATCATAGGATATACAAACGAAACGACCGGTATCTATGATAAATTGCCTGTAATCATTTTTGATGATTTTACTACTTCAACTCAGTATGTGAATTTTCCATTCAAGGTAAAATCATCCGCAATGAAAATATTAATCGCCAATACTGATTTGGTTTTGCCCAAGTACATATTCTGGCGGATGCAGCTGATCGAATTTGACCATAGTACGCATAAGCGATACTGGATTCAGCAGTATTCTAAAATAAGAGTTAAAATTCCTTCTGTACCGGAACAAGAACATATTATTTCTAAAATTGAAGAACTGTTTTCTGAACTTGACAACAATATCGAAACTTTGCAAAACACAAAGAAGCAACTTGCGGTATATCGCCAAGCAGTGCTGAAAGAAGCGTTTGAAAAATGCCCTAAAAGAGTTGCTGTTGACTCGGTTTGTCATCATATAACAGATGGCGATCATATGCCTCCACCAAAAGCCAAAACAGGTATTCCGTTTATTATGATTTCTAATATCGAAAACCAAATCATTAATTGGGATAATACCGCTTTTGTCAATGAGGAATATTATAACAATATTGATATTAAACGGCGCCCGTGCAAGGGAGATGTATTGTATACAGTTACGGGTTCCTACGGCATCCCGGTTTTAATTAATTATGAAAAACAGTTTTGTTTTCAACGCCATATTGCTTTGCTGCGTCCAAATGAAACAATAGATCAAAAATTTTTATATTATGCTATGCAAGAACCTAATGTTTATTTGCAAGCAACCAAAGGTGCAACTGGTACTGCTCAAAAAACAGTAGGATTAGGTGTGTTGCGTAAATTATTAATCCCTTATTGTGATAACTTGTGTGAGCAACAAGCAATTGTGGATGATATTGAAACTAAAATGTCAATGTGCGATAATGTTGAAAAAATCGTTTCTATATCTTTACAACAATCAGAAGCTATGCGACAGAGCATTTTGAAAAAAGCATTTGAGGGTGAGTTATAAGAAAGGACAAAAATATGTATATAGATAAGATTTTTGATGAAAACATAGGACCAATTGAGAAAATAAGCATTGATTTTCCATTTAAAGAAGATGGTTTACCCAAGCCAATTATCTTTGTGGGTGAGAATGGTAGTGGCAAATCTACCATATTATCAAATGTAATTGACTCGTTATATAGTATTGCTGCCAAAAAATTTGATAATGCTATGCATTTGAGTGATAGAGGAAATGGTCAACAGTATTATAAGGCAATTACTCCAGCCGAGATACAAACAGGAAAAGAGTATATGTATTCATATATACTCTTTAATCAGCCGTCAGCTATTCAATATGTTTTCAAATCCGGAAAACTTTCTACTGCGGATTTTAAAAGCAAAATCCCAAACGGAAATACAATAACATTTAATTGGAATGCAGAAGAAAGTTTTAAAAATGTTAAAGCACAAGAAGTAGATGTAGAAAACATATTTTCGAAAGACATAATATGCTATTTTGGACCTGATCGATACGAGAAACCGATGTGGATGGGAAATAAATATTTCGATGAAGCTTTACATCCATCGGTTCAAGCAAATTGGGCTGGTGTATTAAAAAATCCAATTACTATAAAAAACGTTACTGAAACAAATTTGCAGTGGCTAATGGATATTATTGTCGATTCACGTCCCGATGTTGAAGGAGATATAGGCAACTTGCGTATTATAAATGTTAATGTTCCTGTTCTTTTAACAATGCGAACCGCACGCCAAAACTTGGAAACTATATTGAGTCAGATTCTTGGAAAAAACGTCTATTTCTCACTTAATTTTAGAAATCGGGGAGCATCGCGTTTTAAGATTGTAGAACAAGAAACAAATAAAGTTGTAGCACCTACTTTGGATTCTCTTTCCACAGGACAAATAGCGTTGTTTAATATGTTTTCTACTATTGTACGATATGCTGATAATAATGATCTAAATAAAAGTATAGCTTTGTCAGAAATTTCTGGTATTGTAGTAATCGATGAAATTGAGTTACATCTTCATACAAGTCTTCAAAAAGAGGTTCTGCCTAAACTTATAAAGTTGTTCCCTAAAGTTCAATTTATAATTACGAGCCATGCCCCATTGTTTTTACTTGGTATGCAAGAAGAATTCGGAGAAGAAGGATATGAAGTGTATGAGATGCCCGCTGCGACGAAAATTTCTGTAGAACGCTTCTCGGAATTTCAGCGAGCTTATGAGTATTTTAAGGAAACTCAAACGTATCAGAAGGACGCGGAAAGTGCTATTGAAGCAGCAAAATCGTCATTATCATCTAAAGTTCTCATCATTACAGAAGGAGCAACAGATTGGAAACATATGAAAACTGCGTTTTCAGTTCTTAAACAAAAAGAAGAATATGCCGACTTGTTTAATGGATTGGATTTTGACTTTTTTGAGTATGAACCGGCAAATAGTAAAGATGAAGCAGTTTACAAATTAGAAATGGGAAATACAACCTTAACCAGCATTTGTGAAAATTATGCCAAAATGCCGCAAGAAACGAGATACATCTTTGTTGCCGATTGTGATGTTCCAACCACCAACAAAAAGATGGGCAATGCTGATGGGCAATACAAAAAATGGGCAGAAAATGTATTTTCTTTCACTATCCCTGTACCGGATCATAGAAAAGAAACACCTGATATTTCTATTGAGCACTTGTTTACTGATTTGGAAATCAAAAAAGAGATTGTTTGTGACGATGGTATTTCTCGCAGATTATATATGGGAAATGAATTTGACCAATATGGACACGCTCAGTCAATTGACCGTTTTTGCGAAAGAAAGGATATTTGCGGTCCAAACAAAATTAATGTAATCGAGGGTACGCAAGGCGATAAAATTCACTGTTTTAGTGATAGTTCTATTGAAAATTATGCTTTGCCTAAGATGAAGTTTGCCAAATATGTATGTGAACATCCAGACGAATTCGATTTTTCAGGCTTTGTAGAAGTATTTAAGGTTATCAAAGAAATAATTCAGGATGGGGTAGTAATATGTCAGAACAATCATCAACTATAATTTCAAAAGTTTGGGGTATGTGTAATCCGCTCCGTGATGATGGTGTATCATACGGAGATTACCTTGAACAACTTACATATCTAATCTTTTTAAAGATGTCAGATGAATATTCTAAGAAGCCTTACGAAAAGGAAACTGGCATTCCTGTGGGCTATACTTGGAGTGATATGAACACTTTAAAAGGTGCAGAACTTGAAGATCAATACAAGAAAACTCTTGAAGAACTTGCCAAACAAGGCGGTATTCTGGGTAAGATTTTCTATCAGGCAAGTAATAAAATCAGCAATGCAGCTATTTTATATCGTATCGTTCAGATGATAGATAAAGAAAAATGGGTATCTATGTCATCCGATGTAAAGGGTGAGATCTATGAAGGATTGCTGCAAAAGAATGCAGAAGACGTAAAAAGCGGTGCAGGTCAGTATTTTACTCCTCGTCCGCTTATCAAAGCAATGGTTAAATGCCTTCGCCCCGAGCCGATGAAAACCATTGCCGACCCTTGCTGCGGTTCGGGTGGTTTCTTCCTTGCTGCACAGGAGTATATTACCGATCCTGAAAATTATACTCTTGACCGTGAACAAAAAGAATTCTTAAAGAACGAAACATTCTACGGAAACGAGTTGGTAAACAACACGTTCAAAATGGCACTGATGAATTTGTATCTCCATAACATCGGTGATATTTATGGAAACGTGCCCGTTACCAAAGGTGATTCGCTTTTATCCGATCCGGGATATCGCGTAGATTTTGTTCTGACAAACCCGCCTTTTGGTAAAAAGTCTTCTATCACCATGACCAACGAAGAAGGCGAAGAGGAAGAAGAGGAACTCGTATATAATCGTCAGGATTTTTGGACAACAAGCTCCAATAAGCAGCTTAACTTTATTCAGCATATCAACACAATTCTTGCGGCAACGGGTAAAGCAGCCGTTGTCGTCCCCGATAACGTTTTGTTTGAGGGCGGTGCTGGTGAAATTATCAGACAAAAGCTCCTTCACACCTGCGATTTGCACACCATTTTAAGATTACCGACAGGTATCTTCTACAAACCCGGTGTAAAAGCAAATGTGCTTTTCTATGACAAGAAACCGGCGAGTCCCGAAATGCAGACCAAGGATATTTGGATTTATGATTTCCGTACTAATATCCATTTCACACTTAAACAGCATCCTATGACCGATGCAGATCTTGTTGACTTTATAGAATGCTACAATCCTACAAACCGCTTTGAACGAAAAGAAACTTGGTCAGAAGAGAACCCCGATGGACGTTGGCGAAAATTTAATGTAGAAGACATACTTAAAAGAGATAAAACCAGTTTGGATATCTTTTGGATAAAAGATAAATCATTAACCGATCTTGAATCACTTCCTAATCCAGATGTGCTTGCGGCTGATATTATTGATAATCTCCAATCAGCACTCGATGGATTCAATGAATTAATGGGAATGTTGAAGATGTAATCGAAAATATAAACTCCAATGCCAATGTAGCATAAGAATTATTTATTGTATGGTGGGCTGGTTTATCCGGAACACCCTGAGGGTGTTCCCTACTGTTGTTCTATCTTACTAAATCTAAGACGTAAGAGAACTACCCACCACTATTGAGGTAATAAGTAATAGTGAAGAGTGAAGAGGGGGCTATTTTGCTAAAGAAAAAAGGATGATAGGCTTCGCTATAATTTAATATATCAATAAAAAAATCTGGTCTGCGACAGCGTATATAATGCCGTCGCAGACCCTTTTCTATTATCTATTCAATTTTATCTTTTATCTCTTATCTTGCGAAGCCTCTGGTGACTGGCATCTGGCGACTGGTGACTACAATTGCCGTCGCAGACCCTTACATCTTCACTATTCACTATTACTTCTTACTTGCGAACGCAGTGAGCTTACGGCTGAACTGGCATGGGGATTGCTTCTGTGTTTGACTCAATAGTAATGAAGTTATTATGCTCGTAATAATATGCCTGCATTCTTAAATTTTTACAGAAGCCGTGCATTGGTGCGAAAAGCTGACCCTCTTTAAGTCTGAGGCAGGGCGCTTCCATTTCGTATTCGCCGTCCTGAGTTACAACGGTTGCAGAATTTTCGGTGAATTCTGAGGTTTTACCGTAAACACCGATTTTTATTTTACCCTCTGTTCTTTCAACGTCGCCACCTATAAAGCTTATAAGCTGACCAATAGGTATGTACCAATTGCCGTCGATATTCTGAGGGAGAGTTGTTCTTACGCATATACCCAAATCGTAGCCCTTGAATTTAAGCCTTGTCTGGTTATAAACGGGTGCAAGGTCAACGGGGAATATTGTATCGCTCTTTTTATCAATTACGCAATAGTCAACAACCTTTTCATCCTCAATATAGGTTGTGAGGGTGCATTTGTCGCCGTCTATATCAACTATAGCGTACATAGAAAGCTCTTCCTCGTGGCAGTATGATTTTACGTTCCATACCTTAGGAACTGCTCTTGTTCCGGGAGGGTTACGGTGGCTTGAGCCTAAGTTATAATGAATTGTACCCTCTGAAGGCTTATCGTAAAGGCCTTCGTTCCTTCGGGGAAGAGAACGTGAGAAGGTGTGCTCGTGACCTGAGAATACGATATCGTATTTTTCCATACCGTCACGCATTGCAGGATACGTATCGTCGCATTCAAGGCAAGGTCCTGCATAGTTTATGGGAAAATGGTGAGTAGCAAATTTCCAGGTCTTATCGCTGTTTTCAGCCTGCTCAATAAGCCATTCGTTCATTTCCTCGTAACCGCTTGTACCCGTCATACAGAAATGAGCGTTACCGTAATCAAAAGCATGGTTAGCTATAGGTCTGTCCTTGGGTCCGTTATGCTCGTATGAGCCCCAAAGCTGATTTGTAAAATATTCAGCATATTCTGAATAATATTTATCCTCTTTAGTGAAATAACTGCTGAAGCCCATATCGTCGTGGTTACCCATACAGAACATTATCGGCTTGCTTTCGATAATACCCTTAAGACCCTCGAAAAGACCTGTCCACTGAATATCGGTCTGACCGCAGTTTGTGTTATCACCAGCTGTAAGAATAAAATCGCATTCGGGGTGGTCGGAAAGAATTTTCTTGAGAACTTTATTTAATACGCTGTAATCAGCGGGGGGCTCGGCGTCACCCGCCTGAACGTCTGAAACGCAAAGGAAAGAGAATTTATCAAGATTTTCTTTCGGGGTTTTGAAATTATAAATATCACTTCTGAATTCATCATTACCGCAGGTGTATTCGTATTCGCTACCTGCCTCAAGGCCTGTCATATCGGCAAAAAAGAGATTGCTGTCGTCCATATCAGTATGAATAGTATGTATAAAAGCATCAGCTTTTTCCCAATTCTCTGAGCCTGCTTTTCTATAGAGGGCGTAGCCGTTTTCAACTGTTAAATCAGTTCTCCAACGAACAGTCATAGAGTGAGCCGCATCGCCTTTAATAGAAAGCATAATCTGGTCGGGACTAGGTAAGGAGCCTCGTATTTTTTTCCATTCAGCTTTTGTTATCACAAAAACACCTTCTTTAAAACAATATAAAATAATACTAACATTTTTTTATAAAAAGTTCAACCGCTTGCAGATTAAAAGTGCTCTGCAAACGGTTGTTTTTTTGAAAGTTTTTATTTAATTCTCAGGTGAATAAGAGGGTAAATTTCCCAAGTTGTCATTTTCCTTTGAATTCGGCACTGATTTAAGGTATTCGGTGTCGCCGTTATGGGCGATGCCAACGTCTGCAATTTCACCTTTTTTTGCCATTGTAACGGCTTTGTTTTTTGCCACGGTAGAATTATCTGAAAGCTTATATCCCGTTACCTTGCCGTTTTCCTTGATAAGACCTATTACGTTTTTAGCATTGCTTTTTGCCTCGGGTATTTCATCAAGGGTATTTTTAATGTTATTGTTGTTATTCATATTATCACTCCTAAGTCTTGAATTTTGTTTTAAAAAAGGGTATTATAGTATTTGTAAAGAACTATATTTAATTCGGAAAAATGTTAGGTTCTTTTTGCTAAAAACAGCAAAAAGCAAGTAACGGTGATATAATGAAAAAAATAAAAGGAACGATAATTTTGCTTACAGTAGCTTTAACGTTGTTTTCCTGCGGTTGTGGGAAAGAAAATGATATAAAAAATGATAATATAACCAAAGAGAATATAACTGAAAATTCAACCGTAAATTATTTAGGATACGAGCAGATTTCAGGTGAAGAAGCAAAGAAAATTATGGATAGCGAAACAGGCTATATCATAATTGATGCCCGCACTCAAGAGGAGTTTGATGAGGGTCATATTGAAAACGCAATTCTTATCCCTGAATACGAAATAGGCGAAAGGGCAGAGAAAGAATTGCCCGATAAAAATCAGTTGATTTTAGTTTATTGCCGTAGTGGCAGAAGAAGTAAAATCGCCTCACAGGCTCTTGCCGATTTAGGCTATACAAACGTAAAAGAATTCGGCGGAATTATTGATTGGAAATATGAAGTTGTAAAATAGCAAATATAGTTATAATATTCAAAGACTATCGAATTAAAATTTATAACATAATTATAGGGAGTGGTTAAATGGCAAATTGTCCTAAATGCGGAGAGCATTTGAAATTGACCGATTGGAAACAGCATTGTCCCCATTGTCATTGCAATATCGTTGTTTATGATATTCAGGAAAGGCTTATGCAGGATGCAGATAAGGCGGAGGTTCAGCGTTATTATTTTCAAAAGAAAATAGATAGAATGAAAGCATCTTTCGTAGGCTCAAAGCTTGCTGTTATCCGTATTTTTACAAGCCTTATTCCCTTGGCAGCAGTTGTTGTTCCTTGGCTTAAAGGTGAGTTTAATATTCCGTTTGTAGAGTTTAAAGGTGTGTTTACACTTTTTTCGCTTACAGATATGCTTGATAGTCTTGATATTAATTCAATATTAAACGTTTTAAATACTGATGACGGGAAAATACCGATTATTTTACTTGCGGTGTCACTTGTTTTACTTCTGTTATCCGCGGTTTTACTTTTGGTGCGTTTCGGTTGTTTAACAATGGCTTGTTCAAAACGCGGTAAAATCAGAAATTATACGTTCGATATTTTGACGTTAGTTTTTTGTATTGTTGCAACAGTGCTTTTAATGGTTGTACCCGACAACGCTTATTTCAATATAGATTTTGTTATTGCACCGTTTGTCTATCTGTTACTTCTCGGAGTGAATTTCGGTGTGGATATTGCAGTTTATAAAAAAGGCATTGAGGTTAAGCATGAGCCTTGCTTCGTTGGCGGAATACCAATTGAAGAATATTTTAAAATGGTTGAGGATGGCGTTCCTCAAGAAGAAATACGTCAGGAGATGTATCGCAGATTAACCGAAATGCAAATGAAAAAAGAAGCAGAATTAAACGGGGAGGCGGTTGAAAAATGAGTGAAGAAATGAATAAAAACGTTGAAACTAATACTCGTGAATACGTTCTTGAAACTGATTTACCCGCATATATGAACAGAAATTTCTGTTCTACAAAAGAAAGAGTTACCTACATATTAAAAACCGCTACGGCGGAATTAAACTTAGGTAAATACGATACAACTTCGGAATTATATCTGTATAAAATTTTCGGCCTCGATGCTGAAGCTCATGGTAATGCCGCAGTTACGCTTGGTATTTACGATTTGATTAATGACCCTCTTTCTGCGGTAATTATTGATAAAATGAGAACCCGTTGGGGTAAATTCAAGCCGTTTCAATATTTAGCTCTTATTCCCAGTATTTTAGTAGGTATTACAACCTGCGTTATGCCTCTTATTGCTGATGCACAGGGAATGAATGCGGCGCAAAGACTTATTTTTTATATGATTATTTCATATATTTCTGAAACAGTAGGCGCATTTTTCGGTGGAGGAGGATATATAGATAACGTTTTCACTCCTAACCCTAATGAAAGAACGGCTTTGTTGGTTTCATCCCGTTTTGCAAGTGATTTGTTCAGGCGGTTTCCGGAACAATTGGCAGGAATTTTATTTGACCTCGTTGCGAACGGTAAAATCAAGATTAATCTTACAAAGGTTTTCGCAGGAATGAAATCTTTCTGGTGGGTGATTGCTACCGTTCCTGCGGTAATGTGGGTGTTTGTAAGTAAGGAAAGAGTTCCGCAATCAGAAAAACCGCCACGGGTTGTAAAGGGCATGTTTTCTGTTTTTAGAAATAAGCCGTTGTTGATTTATACCTTATCTGGATTTGTTGACGGTATCAATGTGGGAACGTCACAATCCCTTTATTATGATACTGTTTTGAAATTCAATATGATGTCAACTATAGCGGGTATTCCCGGTATGCCTATTTCATACGCCAGCTATCCTTGGGCAACACGCTTCAGAAAACGTTTTTCAACTAAAACTCTATGGTTGTTCCAAAGAGGCTCTATAATAACCTCTGAGCTCGGCTTCTTCCTTGTAGGGCTTATAGGCGGAAAGAAAAATGGCTTCTATAAGAAAAAATTGCCTATGACAATTGCAATGATGCTGGGTAACAGTCTTGAGATGGTTTTCTACGGTACAAAGAAAATAATTGAAAATGAAATCAATTATGAGGTTCTTGACTATTGCGAATGGCAGAATGGTTACAGAGTTGAAGCAACTGTAAATCTTCTTACAGGCTATATCAATAAAGTACGAGGAATTGCTTTAACTAAAATCAATACGATGCTTCTTGCAAGATGGGCGGGCTTTGAATCAGGTCTTACTGCGGTGCAAAGCGAAGATACAATGTGGAAAATGTTTATTGCTGCTTTCGGTCCTCAGTTAATATTTGACTTCCTCAGTCTTATTCCTATGTTCTTCTATAATATCGACCAGAAAACAAGAGACAGAATGTATCTTGATTTGGAGCGTACCCGTGCAGCAACAGCCGCAAAGGAAAAGAAATCTTTTGTTACTGAAGAATAAAAAATATATAAAAATAGTTTAATCGTCGTTCGTGAATATAGGATAATTAAAAACAAATTGAATATACTATAAAACACTTCTTCTTTTGTGCGGTGTAAATGATACTTATAAAAGCTCTGATAAGAAGAAGTGTTTTCAATTGTTTTAGAATTCGGGACAACAAGACGTAATAAAAATACACTTAGGAGAAATAAATGAACATTACAGGAGCAATTTTTGATTTTGACGGTACTCTTTTTGACTCAATGCACGTCTGGAAGGGGATAAAATATAATTTTTTCGAGTCTATCGGCATTAAGCTTACAAAAGATGATGAGGAAGCCTTTAAGGGTCTTTTCCTTCGCGAGCTTTTTTATCTTGCTATTGAAAGATTTAATTTAAAATATTCTTACGAAGAGCTTCTTTCTATGCTTTTTGAGTATATTAAGACTCGTTACCTTAATGAAACCGAGCCTAAAAACGATATAATTGAATTTCTTGAAAAGTTAAAATCAAAGGGTGTAAAAATGGGTATAGCAACGGCAACGGGCGAAACGGCTCTTGTTGCTGTGCTCGAAAAATACGGTATGCTTCATTACTTTACTCCGATTTATTCTACCTATACGGTAGGGGCGTCAAAAACAGAGCCTAAGGTTTACGACGTCGTGCTTAATGAATTAGGCACGGAAAAAGAAACTACCTGGGTTTTTGAGGATGCCTTATATGCTGCTAAAACCGCTAAAGCAAGCGGCTATAACGTGGTAGGTATTTACGATAAAAGTGAGCCGTTACAGGATGAGCTCAAAGAAATTGTTGATATCTATATTCACGATTACAGTGAGCTTGATATTGAATAAGTCGCGGTTGGGTGAATTGTTTTGGATAGAATAGAATTCGATAAATATATAACCGAAGCCTACGGCGTGACTGCTGAATATCCTTGGGTAAGTGCTCCAAGCTTTGCTGTTTACCGTCATAGTAGCAACAACAAGTGGTTTGCGGTTGTGATGGATGTTCCGAAATCAAAGTTTGGTTTTCCCGATAACAAAAATATCAGCGTTGTTAATTTGAAATGTGACCCTCTTCTTATAGGCTCAATTGTTAAAGAGGATGGAATTTTTCCTGCGTACCATATGAATAAGGCTTATTGGGTTTCAGTTTGGCTTGACGGCACCGTTGAAAGAGAAAAGCTTGAGTGGCTGTTAAATTTAAGCTTTGACTTAACTAAAAAGACAAATAAAAAAGTAAAGAAATAAAAAAGTGAGCAAGACGTATCTTAATAAGATATATCTTGCTCACATTTTTTTATAATATTATTCTGTTATTGTAGCGGGGATAGGGGATACGCCCGAAAATTGATTTCCGCCTTGTTTTATCGTGAAAGTGGTAGAGGCTTCACCGTTCATCATACCAATGCCACCCATACCACCCATGCCACCCATGCCGTTAGGTCTTTCGGGTCTTTCACCGTTGGGCATTTGAGGGATTTCGCCGTCAGGTATTTCAATAGCATTTGGCATTTTGGGTGGGTTACCCATCTCGCCAAGGTTTTCGGGTGGATTTTCCATGTCCTCTGGTTTTTCGGGCTGTTCACCATTTATGTTTTCGGGTGGTTGTTGCATATTGTCCATAGGATTTTCGTTTTGCATACCGGTATTTGAATATGCACAAAGCTGAGTATCACCTTGCCAGAAGGTATAATCACCTTCTACAAGCTTATCACCTGCAACTAAAAGATAAGTGAAATCGTTAGTCGGCGAATATTCACCGATTTTTTCGTTTTCAGCATTTTTTAATATATAAGTGCTATCGCCAACCTGACGGGTTGCGAAACTAAAAACAGCATATGTTTGCTCACCGCCTGCAATTTTGTCAAGCATATTACCGGATGCGATTACGTTACCTCCGTTGATATAAATACCTAAATCAGAATCGATACCTGCGTCACCGCTTGTAGCACAAGCTTGTGATATTACAGAGCCTCCGTTAATTACAAGCCAGCCGTTTGAGTCAATTCCGTCACCTTCACCGGTTTTTCCGTCACAAAGAATATTAAGAGAACCACCGTTTATTGTTGTAACAGAAACGTTATCCTCGTTTGTATTTATACCGTCGTTACCTGAGGTTATATTGATATTACCGCCATTGATTGTAAGGTGCAATTCAGTATCAAGGCCCTCGTTTTCAGCCTTGATATTAAGTATGCCTGACCCGTTTTCTCCGCCGTCAACGTTCATTGTCTTTTTCGAATAAACGGCGGCATCGTATTTATGAAGCTTTTTACTGTCAACAACCTCTGTACCGTCTTCGTTGAGCTCGTAGGATTTATAAATTTTAGCAACGTATGAGCCGTTTATATTATTTTCTGAGTTATCTTCAACAATAATATTAGCACCTGCATTTTTAGTATCAACGTCTTTTGTTGCGGTTTCTTCATCTGCTACTGAGCATTCGTAAACGTTATAGAAAATAATAGCCGGAGCAACGGTGCAGGTGATATCAACACCGTTTAAAATAAGGGTTACAACTGCTTCAGGGTTTTCTTCAGCATCTTCGCCTAAATCAACTGCAATTTGCCCTGCGGAAAGCTTTCCGCTTAAAACGTATTTACCGGGCTTGGTAATGTGTACAACTGTATGAGCATCTGCTTCGCTTTGTTGATGCTCGTCTTCTTTTGTACCCTCGCCGTATGTGAAATCCTGACCCGCAAGATAGAAAACTATATCGTTTGCTGAATAAACAGCTTGTGTATTGTCGTTTGTAATCTTGCTACCGTCAACGGTTATTTTTTCGTCAGAGAGATTAATTTGAATGCCCTCAGGCTTTTGCTCTACGGGTGCACTGCAGCCTGTTAAAAACAAAACCGTAATAAGAACGCACGCTATTATTTTTTTCATTTTATCAAGCCTTTCGTTTTAAGTTCATTTACAATATATTCCACAAGGTTTGCGAAAAAATTAAATTTTTGTAAATCTGATTAAAACAGATATATTATGGAAAAGTGCGCTTTAACATTCGAGCACTATAGAGAATACAGCACCTATGACACACCGAAACCTTCAAAGAAAGCAGAAGAAATAGTTTGCTAAAAAACTATGTTAAAAATATCAGGATTTTTCAAAAAGTATTGCAATGGGATATATTGGTATGTTAAAATAGCACTAATACAAAATAGCACTTGTGCAAAAACGAAGAGTGCGATTGGAGGTTGTGTTTTGGCTAAGCATAAAGCAATAGGCACTAAACTTGAAATTGTTAAAACAGCAACTCGGTTGATTTGGGAAAAAGGATATACTGCTATGTCTACCCGAACTGTTGCAGCTGAGCTTGATATAAGTGTTGGTAATATAACATATTATTATCCTTCAAAGGATGATTTGTTAAGCATTCTTGTTAATTCACTTTGCAAATTTCAACGAAAGCTCATAGAGGATGAAGCAGAGGACGGAATAAGCTCAGTAATGGCAGTTTGCCTTGAGCTTATGACAATGGCATCGGCTTGTGAAAGTAATCCTATCGCAAAGGATTTCTTTATTTCCTCATACCAAAGTCCTGTAACACTAAAAATAATTCGTGAAAACGATACTGAACGCTCTAAAGAGGTTTATAAAGAATATTGCAAACGCTGGACGGACGAACAATTCGCAGAAGCGGAAGTTTTAGTTTCGGGCATAGAATATGCAACTCTTATGAGTCTTGATGAGGATATTCCTCTTGAAACACGAATAGCAGAAGCTCTTGATAAAATATTATATGTGTATAATGTTCCGAAAAAAATTCGTGAAACCAAAATCAAAAAAGCATTAAGCTATGATTATAAACATATCGGAGAACGAATTTTCAAAGAGTTTAAGGAATATGTTGATAAAACAACAGAGGAAACCTTTGAACAAATGCTCATAGATGCAGAAAAAGCTACCGGTCGCCAGTCGCCGGTTGCCAGCTTTGAATAACCAAAATATTGCGAAGCTTATCATCCCTGTTTTGTCGGAGACAAAATAGGGAGGGGGACCGCGTCAGCGGTGGTGGGTAGTTCTCTTACTGTTATTCTTCGGTCAGATAGAACAATATTAAATGGAAAAACCCAGAACATCGCAATACTTTTACTGAAGAAAAGGGGCAAAAGAACTACCCACCACCGCCCCGACAAAGTATATTTACTAAAACAGCAATAATTACGAAACAAACTAATCTATATATCAAATACATTTAAGGGCGGTCCCCCTCCCTATTTGCCTATAAGGCAAACAGGGATGATAGGCTGTCGCGAAAGGGTGCTTTTATGAAAAACCAAACTAACAGAACATTAAGAAAGATATTGAGTATAGCTTTGTGTCTTGCTCTTGTTATGAGCTATGTGCCAATGGTGAGTATAACCGCAAGTGCGGTGGAGTCCACTATCCCCGTTATTGAGGGATACGGCTTTGACAGTGATGACAGCGAATTTGGCGCCGTTTTCATAAATCCGATCACTTCCGACACTTCTGCTACAGGTGCTTCATGGAGCGATGAAGCCGGCAAAGGCAACTTGATCTTTCAATGGGGTTACGGGGATATCCTTGACGTTACATTGGTTGCTCC
>JAZNVT010000049.1:0-4109 GCA_045592945.1 Acutalibacteraceae bacterium
CAAATGTAACAAACTTACTGTTTTTGTGTAATTATGGAGATATAAGGATGTTTGATTATACGCACCTACGGTGCTAGAACTCTCCACCAACACTACGCTTTGCTCCGTGTCGGTCCCCCTCTCTTCGCAAGAGAGGTAAAACACACAATAAATTTATTCTTGTACTCACTAATTCTTGTTTGCCTAACTGTTCGACAAATTCAAGTTTGTCGAGTTGATTATACCACAAATTGATAATTAAAACAATAAAAGTAAAACGATTGAAAACCATTGGTTTTCAATCGTTTTTGGTCAGAGTGAAGGGATTTGAACCCCCGACATCTTGCTCCTAAATATCGCAATATGTAGTTTGTGGGAGTTCAAACACAATATTTTGCGGTATTGTTTTATAGTCTGAATCTTTCAGATTTTTCACAAGCTTTTACGAAAATTATGGAAAAACATGTGATCATAAAATATGAGAGATTTGAATTTCAGTTAGTCCGGATATGTAACCTGTCTGCCTGTAATGAGCTCAACAACAGATTGATAAAGCCTCATAAAGCCTTCCTGGACAGTACCCTTTACTGCAAGCTCAAAAGCAATTCTTGTTGAGTATTTGTCACCGTTGTCTTTTGCAACTTTTATATAATCAAAGTCAAAAACATCATAAAGGCGCTCAACTCTTGTTTCGTAGGTTGAGGTGTCGTTTTCATCAATCTCAACCACACGGTATCCGTACTGAGTTGTATAAGCCAAGCCTTTGTAACGGGTCATAGGAGAGGTGTAAATATCAATATTCTGATTTCTTACACCGAAGGCATTTGTGTGGTCGTGTCCTGTAAACATCGCCAAAACATCGCCTGTTTCAACCAAAGCATTAAACTGTCCGTCATTGTAATATCCGGGACAAGGCTTTTCGTTAAGCATTCCGTAGTTAACTTCGTCAGGGTCAAACATATAATATTCATCTTCATTGTAAATATGCTTAATTGCATAAGGCTGCTTAGAGTCAACCTTTTTAAGAACATCATAAATTTCGGGAACAATTATATGCTGAAAAACAACGGAGTTAACTGTTTCACCACCATTTTCTTTTTTGAGCTTAGCAGATGTTTTCTTGTACCAGTCTATTTGTTCGGTTCGTACTCTGTCATAATGTCTTGGTTCATCCTCGTCATAATCACCCGAGTCAAACACCCAAAGATTGAATTTCACCTTGTCGCTGTCAGATGCGAGAACCGGAATATTAAATGTTGCACAGTTTTTGAAGCCTTCGCTATCGTCGATAGATATTACGCAAGAAAAGGTCTCGTAATATTCCATAATATCTCTTCTGGTCATCGGGCCTTTCTCTGCATCGTGATTACCGAAGGTAACAGCAACGGGAATGCTTCTTGATTCAAATATATTCATAAGAGCATTGATTAGCTTTTTTGTTTTTTCCGGGTCCTCGTCAGGATGAGTGTTATCACCCGTAAGCACAACAAGGTCAGGCTTTTCTATGTCGCAGGCTTCAGCAATTACCCATATTGAAGCATCAAAATGCTTGTCATAATTAAGATGTGTGTCAGCAATATGCAGTATTTTAAGCTTGCCGTCAGAATTGAACCTTATTGTTGTATCTGTTTCCTTATGTAAATCAGCAGGTTCATAGTTGATATTTGTATTTTCGGGCTCGATTTCAAAAAAGATTATACCAGCTACCAATATAACAACCGCTACCAACAACGCTATCAGTATAATTCTTTTGGCGTTTTTTCCCTTCATTATTCTACCTCCTGAAAACAAAATTAAGCTTTGTTTTTGCTCTAAAATAAAGTAAATGAGTGTTAATCAGTATAGCATAAATTAACCTGACAGACAATATAAAAATTTAAATCGGTATAAAGTTTGTTGTAAAAGATATTGTTTTTGCTTTGGTTTTATGTTAAAATTAACTAAAATATAGCTTTGGAGATGATGGAATGGCTAAAAGTAAAAAACCATCCCCTACAGAAATTCCCCAGAATGCTCTGATACATAACGAGGGTAAATACCTTTCAAAATTCGAGTATTTCTGCGTAATGCTTTCGCGAATTGGCGGTATGTTTGGAACAACTCTTACAGGTACTCTTGCGGCAGCTTTCTTACATGAGCTTTATTATGGTCCTGTTGGCGTTGATGCTGAAGGAATTGCAGGTATTCTTGCTGTACAAACAACCCTTACAACTATTTGTGGTGTTTTGTTTGGTGCAATCGGTGGATTTATAGTGCAAAAATGGAGAACACGATTAGGTAGATATCGTCATTGGTATTTTATCTGTCTTGTACCGATGTTCTTGCTTACTACCTTCTATTTCTACGTTCCTCAAGGCTGGTCAATTCAGCAGATGAATATGTTAAGATATGCTATTGCATGTAGCCAGACTATCTTTAACGTATTTAATAATGCATCCTTCAATCTTGTTCAGGTTATTTCACCCAATCATAAGGAAAAGAAAAACGTTGCAACGATATGGCAGCTGTCATATTATATCGGCTACGGCGGAGCATATATTGCTACGTTTGTTTATGGTCTTTTCAGTGATGATAAGAATCAGATGTATATGACTCTCGGTATTGTTGCCGGTGCTGTTACCTTCTTTGGTAACCTTATGTGCGGTCTTTTCTGTAAGGAAAGAATCGAGCTTCCGAAGAAGCCCAAGGTAAAAGTAACAAAAGCAGTTTTCTCGCTTTTCAAATACAAAAACTACCGTGCTTATCACGCAATTCAGTGGGCACACGTTTTTGCAATGCTCGGTAAAATGTCAACCTATCTTGCCGCTATTACCGTAGGCTCTTCAAAGAATCTTCTTCTTACCTTGCCTACCGCTGTAGGTACGGTTGTCGGTAACCTTATTACTACAAAGCTTTCTAAAAAATATGAGCCTACAAAGCTTCTTAAATTCTGTGGACCCTATTCGCTTATTTCAGCAGGCGTCCTTTTCGGCATTTGTTTTGTTGAAGCTCAGTTCGGCATAATGTTCTTCAACGGTTGGAATAGTATTTTCTTCTACGTATTCTATTTCATTTTCGGTGTGGGCATTGGCGTTCAAGAGCTTTCAACCTCACATCTTAACGTTGAGTTCTACGATTATCTTGAATGGGAAACAGGCGAAAGAATGGAAGCTATTCAGGGTATCGTTCCCGGTTGGATTCAGACGGGTCTTAACTACCTCAAGGAGCTTGCAATTCCCTTTATGATTGCTTGGGCAGGCTATCAGTCCTCTGCAGAAGGCGACCTTGTTGCAACAATGCAGGCTCAGCCTACTTATCTTAGAACGTGCTTGTGGATTCTCGCATTCCTTGTATTCGGTTATGCTTTCGCAAACCTTCTTAAGTCTATTATACTTAAATTCTTCTATGACGTTGAAGGTGAAAAGAAGGAGCAAATGTATCGCGATCTTGAAAAAATCCGTGCAGAACGCCACGAAGAAAACAAGGCTTTATAACAAATTAGCAACACATTAATTGAAAAAATATAAGATGGTAAATTTAATCCCCTATGGTAGAAATACCGTAGGGGAGTTTTTTATGAACAGATGATGTTTTTGTGGGGAATTGCGGTGCCCAAAATCGTTGGTCGCTCCTATTCGTTGCTAACTATCGACCGCTACGCCTCTCCGCTTCGAAACTCAGCTTATCGTTTTTTCGCAAGCTTTTTCATCTCTTTTTTCAAACGTGCATTATTTAAATCTTCCCACAACGGCATGATAAGACCACCTTTAAGTCTCATTGCAGCTTCGTGCATAGAAGCATAATAGGCAACTCTGAAATCGGTGAATTCAGACATTTCACTGTTACTCTTATATGTTTCATACAGACCGTAGGCATCTCCCCACATATTGCGGAATTGAAACAAATCATATTCTCTGTCTGCCCACATACAGGTGCAAGGGTCAATGAAGGCTGTGAGTTTTAATGTTTTGGGGTCAGCCATAATATTCATTATGTTGAGATCGCTGTGAATGAGTACGGGAGATGATTTTTCTTCGGGAAGATTGTTGAAAAGCTCTGTTGCTTCATAAAGAAGATTTAAGTTTTTCTTGCTGAATTTTCCGTTATCGGATAATTCCTTCAGGCCTTTCAGCCAGGGCTCCTGCTTTTCT
>JAZNVT010000050.1:0-65717 GCA_045592945.1 Acutalibacteraceae bacterium
TAGAAGAACTACCCACCACCAAAAGCAAAGCTTTTGGTCCCCCTCCCTATTTGCTAACGCAAACAGGGAGGTAAAGCTTCGCATCAATTTACTTTAACAATAAAAACAGGTCTGCGAAGCTTTTAATTGCGTCGCAGACCCTTATTATTCATCATTCAGTAGCGAACGAAGTGAGCAATTATAATCGGCGAAGCCCCGACACTCCTCACTACTAACTCCTCACTGAGCAAAATGCCGTATACACAAAAAGCTATCCTACAGTAAAATGCGTTGATTTTTGTGGCAGATTGCGATTTCTTCATCCCCGAAGCTGTATAAAGATACTGCGAGTGGGCAGAAAATCGCTAAATGCACAAAAAGCTAGCCTACAGTAAAATGCGTTGATTTTTGATGTAGACGGTGGAATTGCGAGGTGAAGCTGTACAAGGGTACTGCGAACTAAGCAAAACGCCGTATGCACAAAAAGCTATCCTACAGTAAAATGCGTTGATTTTTGATGCAGTTTGTGATTTCTCTGCCCCGAAGCTGTATAAAGATACTGCGAGTGGGCAGAAAATCGCTAAATGCACAAAAAGCAACCATTTTTAATTTTTTCGCCAGACCATTTTGTTTACTACTTCTGTATATGATTGAATTATTTTCACGACTTTGGTGGATACGTTTTCGTCGGTGTAAACGGGAACGGGAATGCCGAGGTCGTTGTTTTTATTCATCTCAACAGCGGTGTCAATTCCCTGAAGAAGCGAAGCCTCGCTGATACCTGCAAGAATGAAGCACGCCTTGTCAAGTGCTTCAGGACGCTCTGTTGAGGTGCGGATGCAAATAGCGGGGAAGGGCTTTCCTATTGAGGTAAAGAAGGAGCTTTCCTCGGGAAGAGTACCGCTATCGGAAACAACTGCAAAAGCATTCATCTGAAGGCAATTGTAATCGTGGAAGCCTAAGGGCTCGTGCTGAATTACTCGTTTATCAAGCTTAAAGCCACTTGCTTCAAGCCTCTTTTTGCTTCTTGGGTGGCAGGAATAAAGAACAGGCATATCGTATTTTTCTGCCATTTTATTAACTGCATTGAAAAGAGAAAGGAAATTCTTTTCTGTGTCAATATTCTCTTCTCTATGAGCAGAAAGAAGAATATATTTGCCTTTTTCAAGGCCTAGTTTTTCATGAATATCAGAAGCCTCTATTTCACTCAAGTTGTTATGAAGCACCTCTGCCATAGGTGAGCCTGTAACGTAGGTTCTTTCTTTAGGCAAACCGCAATCAGCAAGATATCTTCTTGCATGCTCACTGTAAGCAAGGTTAACGTCTGAAATAATATCAACTATTCTTCTGTTTGTTTCTTCGGGAAGACACTCGTCTTTGCAACGGTTACCTGCTTCCATATGGAAAATCGGGATATGAAGTCTTTTTGCACCGATTACTGAAAGGCAAGAGTTTGTATCACCTAAAACAAGTACTGCATCGGGCTTAATTTCTTCCATAAGCTGATAGGATTTTGCGATAATGTTACCCATCGTTTCGCCTAAATCCTTACCTACCGCGTCAAGATAAACGTCGGGATCTTCGAGCTTTAAGTCTTTAAAGAAAACGCCGTTAAGATTATAGTCGTAATTCTGACCCGTATGGGCAAGAATTGTATCAAAATACGTTCTGCATTTATTTATAACTGCGGCAAGACGGATAATCTCGGGACGTGTACCAACGATTATCAAAAGCTTTAATTTGCCGTTATTTTTGAAGCTTACGTTACTCATTATTCTACCACCTCAAAGAAAGTGTCGGGTTTGTTGGGATTGAAGATTTCATTTGCCCACATAACCGTTACGAGATTTTCTGTTTCGCTTAAATTAATTATGTTGTGAGTGTAGCCGGGGAGCATATGCACCGCTTGAATTTTATCACCGCTGACGTGGAAATTTAAAACCTCGTCGCTACCGATTTTACGTTGCTGAATAAGACCTTTACCTGCAACAACGATGAAGAATTCCCATTTTGTATGGTGCCAATGCTGACCCTTTACGATGCCGGGCTTTGAGATATTTATTGAAAACTGACCACAGTTTTCGGTTTTTAAAAGCTCGGTAAATGAGCCACGGTCATCCTCATTCATTTTCAAATCAAATATCACCTTTTCTTTCGGGAGGTATGAAAGATAAGTTGAATATAATTTCTTTTCAAATGAATTAAAGGGGATTTCGGGCATCACAAGGGTTTCCGGCTGATTTTTGAAGCCTTCTAAAAGCTCAACAATTCTGCCTAAGGTTACCTTATGAGTATTAAAGGACGTGCAGAAATTACCATTTTCAACGGGAATTGCATTCACGCCGTCATATTCGCAACGGGTTTCTTTGCCCTCTAAGGCGTTAAGAAGCTCACAAACTAAATCATCAATATAAAGAAGCTCAAGCTCAACGGCAGGGTCGTTTACGTTAATAGACAAATCGTTTGCCATATTGTTACAAAATGTTGCAACAACGCTGTTGTAGTTAGGTCTGCACCATTTACCGAAAAGATTGGGAAGACGGTATACAAGCACCTTTGCACTTGTTTCTTTCGAATATTTGAAGAAAAGGTCCTCACCTGCTTTTTTACTTTTGCCGTATTCGCCATTTGCGTATCTGCCTACGAGAGTTGCCTGAATTGATGAAGAAAGCATAACCGGGCAGGTATTATTATATTTTTTAAGAGTATTAAGCAACTCTGAGGCAAAACCGAAATTCCCCGCCATAAAATCCTCAGGATTTTCGGGTCGGTTTACCCCTGCGAGATTATATACAAAATCTGCATTTTTGCAGGCCTCTTCCAAAAGCTCCTCTGATGAATTTATATCATAAAGATATATTTCATCAATTTTAAGCTGTGGGCGTGTTCTATCCTTATTGCTTTTAAGGTTATCAAGAGCTACCGCAAGGTTTTTACCGACAAAGCCCTCTGCACCGGTTACAAGAATTTTCATTAGTTTTTCTCCAATTCTTCTCTGATATATGCTAATGATAAGAGCTTTTCTTTTACTTCTTCAACTGTAAGAAGCTCTGTATTGTTAGAATTAAATTCACTTAAATTGGTGCGTTTTTTGTCACCGTCTTTAAAGTATTTATCGTAGTTAAGACCTCTGTTGTCGCTGGGCACACGGTAGAAATCACCCATATCAACAGCGTTTGCACACTCTTCGTTTGTAAGAAGAGTTTCATATAATTTTTCACCGTGACGGATACCGATAACCTTAATTTCAGTATCAGGTCCGAAAAGTGATGTAACTGCTTTTGCAAGAACCTCGATTGTGCAAGCAGGTGCTTTCTGAACGAGAATATCACCGTTTACACCGTTTTCGAATGCAAAAAGAACAAGGTCAACAGCCTCATCAAGTGACATAACAAAACGTGTCATTGAGGGCTCGGTAATTGTAATGGGGTTACCTGCTCTTATCTGGTCAATCCAAAGAGGGATAACTGAGCCACGGGAGCACATAACGTTGCCGTAACGAGTACAACAAATTTTTGTTGTATTTGTATTACGTGATTTTGCAACTGCAACTCTTTCTTCAAGCGCTTTTGTAATACCCATAGCGTTTACAGGATAAGCAGCCTTATCGGTTGAAAGGCAGATAACACTTTTTACGCCCTCTTCAATAGCGGCTGTAAGAACGTTGTCAGTACCGATAACGTTTGTACGAACTGCTTCCATAGGGAAAAATTCGCAAGAGGGAACCTGCTTAAGTGCTGCTGCATGGAAAATATAATCTACGCCGTGCATAGCATTTTTAACTGACTGTAAATCTCTTACGTCACCGATATAGAATTTAATCTTCTCGGCAACCTCAGGCATTTTAGCCTGAAACTCGTGACGCATATCGTCCTGCTTTTTCTCGTCACGGGAGAACACACGGATCTCACCGATATCGGTGTTCAAAAAGCGGTTAAGCACCGCATTACCGAATGAACCTGTACCACCGGTAATAAGTAATGTTTTTCCTTCAAATAAACTCATTTTTATTTCCTCCCAAAGCCTTTCAGCTTCTATAGTATTTATTTAAACTTTCTGATAAGCCCTGCTACTTTATCAATAACAGGAAATTTTGCCTGAATATATCTTCTGCGGTCGGTTTTATCTGCAATACCTAATTCTTCAAGCTTTTTATACTCCTTGATAACATCTTCATAAGCCTTAAAATCCATTGCGGCTAAAAGCCTTCTGCGAATATATTTTATTTCAACTATTTTTAAATACTTATCTCTATCGGGAATATCCATACTATTTAAAGTATTAACAAGTATTCTTTCGTACTCTTCATTTTGCTTTTTTAAAGACTCGTACTGCTTATGAGGTGCTTTTGAAACGCTGTTTGCATCATCTATAACGTAATACAAAGGCTTTTCATAAAACGCAGATTTATGAGCATAAAAAACAGGTAAAAGCAACTGCCAATTCTGCCCTTGCCTTGACGGATAAATCTCTCTTTTAGGATTAACCTCGTCAAACACACTCATTCTTACAACTGAATAGCCGAAATGAAAGCCCTTTTCTTCAATTGCATTCATAAAAAGATATGGGTTGTGTTTATCATTGTTATTAGCGGCAAACTTACCTTTTATTTTGCTTACGTCATCTTTATCAACATTATAGCCTTCGCATCGTACAACCGCAAATTCTTGATTTTCTTCTAAGAAATTCACCAACTCTTCTGCGTACGTAGGTGCAGCAAAGTCATCAGAGCCAAACCAAGTAAGATAATCACCCGTTACATATTTAAGACCATTATTAAGAGCTCCGCCCATACCGGTATTATCTTGAGAAAGATGGATATAATCATAGCCTCTTTCCTCAAATTTTTTCTCATATTCGGTAAGGATTTCTTCTGTTTTGTCTTTTGAACCATCATTTACTATAACAAGCTCTATCGCAGAGTAAGTTTGTGCTAAAACTGAATCTAAAAATCTTGCAACATAAGATTCACCATTATAGCAAGGTGCAAGAAACGTTAATTTTTTCATAAAACTTCTCCTGTTCTTTACTTTTTCTTAACGTATGATGCTACCAAGGTTTTTGCTCTTGAAAGCATTCCTTTAAACTCTTTGCTTCTGCAAAAGCATAGTGCGAAAATACCGTTTGAAACAACAACACAAATTATTGTAAGTAAAATAAACCTTAATATTGATACATCTGTTATAAGCGGATTCAAACCGATTCGCAAGCCGGCACAAACAGCTACTGTTACTAAAAGGTATTTTGTAAACTTTATAAAATAGCCGACTGAGTTTTTATCAAACAATTTTTTATAAACAATTATCGGTCTTATGATATTTGCACAAAGTCCGGAAACAACTGTACCTACGTAAACGCCGGGAAGCCCCCAAAGCTTTACACAAATAATTGAAACAACTAAATTCACCCCACCTTGAAGAAGCGAAACAAATTTATCTTGCTCGAAAATGCCACCTGCCGTTTTCATATTATTAACGGTAAGCCTTTGACCTGTAAGATACTGACTTAAAATAATTAATGCAAGGGAAACCTCATCTATTAAATTTTCTTCACCTATCCAAAGAGTAACAAAGGGCTGGAACAAAATGAAATAACATACTGCCGCAAAGCCATATAACCAGAAGCCGAGAAAATTATATATTTCAAAAACCTCAAGCTGTCGTTCTTTGCTTTCTGATGCTATCAAGTTTCCTACACTTGACGTAAAGCTATTAAAAACTATCATTATAAACGTTGAAACTGACGTAATAACAAGATTGTAGTTTGAAATTTTACCAACTAAAACTACGCTTATAAATGATGAAATAATTATATTATCTGTTTGGTAAACGCTGATTTCACCGATTTTATGCACCATAAGTGCGAAAACATTTTTCTTTATTTTGTTTGTTTCTTCTTTTTCTAAAGACGTAATGTTTTTATCCTTTAAATAGGGATATTTACGATTTATGTAAATACCTATTCCGATTTTTTGGCAAACCTGTAAGCCTGCATAGACTAACAAATACACCATATAGTTTTTCGTTAAAACAAGAACAATTATTTGAACAATCGTAATAAAAAACGTGGAAACGCTGTTGAAATTGTTTATTATATAGTTTTTTTGCTCTGCATTAACCAAACCGTATTTATATGAAACGAAATAGGTCGAAACGGTGTTGAAGAGAAAAACCAAATAATAAATTTTTACGTTTGGTATATTTTCTGCATCATTAACAAGGTATGGTAAAAACGGAATTAAAGCAAGGCCTATTGCTGTTACTACTACAGCAATTACTCTATATGCCTTTTTATAAAGCCCCATAAGAGCTTTTATTTTTTCATAATCCTTTTCGGCAACGGGTTTATAAAGGCTGAAATTTATAGCAGAGCCTATACCTAATTCAGTTAATGATAAAATACCTAAAACGCTTGTAAACAAGCCGTTGATGCCAAGATAATAAACACCAATAGTTTGAATAAACACCGTTCTTGAAACAAACTGCATTACCATTGTAACCGCAGTGCTTACATACCCATATAATACGTTTCTTACTGTATTAGCGGTACGACTGGAATTTTTTTCCATAGCTTTTATTCATCAATCCTTTAATGCTTTTAATAAAAATTCTTCAGATTCTTTCTTTTTGTCGTCAAACAACGCTCGATTTTTTTCTTTTCCGATTTCCTCTTGTATAATCTTTTCAATATATTGAACATTTTGTTTTTCAACAGTATCTAAAAATCTTGACTGGGTACCGAAAAGAGAGCAAACCGAGTAAATTCGTGAAGACATACCTTTAAAGCCCGAACGTTGAAAAACAAAATACTCTTTATCATAAATATTTGAAAACGAAGTTGCATGAAAGCTATCGGTAAACACAAATTCCGCATTTTTTATAAGAGAAATAAATTCTTGAGGGGAGGCTGATAAAATTTGCTGGTCACCAAAGCCTTTATCGCTACGCTCAAAAGAGCCCATTAAATGAGGAATTGTTACAAGCTTAAGATGATTCTTTTTAGCAAATTCAGTTGCAATTTGTCTTTCTACTTCATTTCGTCCAAGAAAATAGCAGAAAAGATATTTTTCGTTTATCATTTTAGGAGCGCAAACCTTATCCCACTCATCTTTTGTAAGAAGCATCGTAGGGTCAAGCACCCATTTTACAGGTATATTTGTTAAATCCTGAATAACCTCTGTATCATTTTCTCTTAATGATATTGCTGTGTATTTTTCAAAATGCTTTTTAAAAGTCGCTCTTTGCCCATCTGAAAGCTTTCCGGTTGCAATACTTGCAGCATACGATAAGCATTTTTTATCAGACTTAGCAAAATCAAGAAAATAGGTTGGGTTATAATAAATTGGATTCCACACCTGGTCACTACCGGTTATAAATGTATCATAGATTTTATTTGCATTCGAAATATTATCATCAGTATAAACATCGTTGCTGTGAGGAATGTTTTCGGTAAATGCATCAAACTTTTTGTTTCTTTCCTCTATACCTTTATTTATTGAAAGCATTAAAATTTTCTGTGCAAATCCAGAAAATCTTGCTCTAAAAGATATTTTTGTCGATTGGAGTGTGTTTTCTGCAGTTTCCTTATAACAAATCTGTTCAATATCAAAACCTTTATCTTTAAGATATTCAGCAAGAGCATACGCCTGTAAAACACCGCCGTAGTTCTTGCTTTTGTAATACATTGTTATAATTCCGATTTTTTTCATACAAAAACACCTTTATTGCCTTTTACAAAATATCATATTAAAGCTTTTTGATCAGCCTTTATGTTTTATTGCTTTATAAAATACATCGTATAAAACAGGACAGTAACAAATTAATATTACAGAAATTTTATTTTTTATCGGTAAGCCTTCTAAGGAAAGTTCTTTCAAAATTGACACAACTTCATTATATCCTTCGCTATACGCTTTTTTCTTTTTTAAAAAGAGTGTTTCTCCGATACAATATTGAGCCGAACCCACAATCAAACATTTTGCAAGGTTGCTATATTGAGGATAAGTCTGTTGATAAAATTGATACATATCGTAATAAGCTTTTACAGAATAAAACTTTATTGGTGAAAAAGATTGGCTCATAGTTGAATTATCATGGTATTCATAATGATAAAGAGTAGTGTCTTCGTAAACTACTTTTTTAGCATTAAACAAAAGTTTAAAAATAGTACCACAATCTTCGTATGCTCTGGTTTCAAGAAATCTAACACCATCAAACACACTTGATTTATACAACTTGTCACAAGGTGAATGGCCCGTTCCTTTATTGTTATTTAAGTGTTCTCTCATTATTTCTTCTTGATTAAAGCATTTAATAACCCCTGTATCACCTGTTTTTTCAAGACCATTGTTACAACAAGAGATATCCGCATCATACTTTTTTAAATTGTTATGAAGCTCTTCGTACATATCTGCCTCAATCCAATCATCACTATCCACAAAAGCGATATACTCTCCATTAGCAACATTTATCCCCAGGTTTCTTGCTGTACCTTGACCACCATTTTCTTTATGCAAAACAACTATGCGGCTATCAAGTTTTTTGTATTCATCACACAAGTCACCTGTACCATCTGTTGAACCATCATCAACTAAAATTATCTCTAAATTTTTATATGTTTGATTCCTAACACTTTCGATACATCTTTCTAAATACTTTTTTGTATTGTAAACAGGAATAATAATAGAAATTAACTCTTTGCTCATATTTCTTACCACAAGTTTCTAATTTTATAATATACGGAAGGGCTTATCCGAATTATCAATACTGCTATCTTTCTACTAAAACTTAATTGTTCATTTAAGATTATTTTTTTGAAGTTATCCTTTATAAAATTAATAACAAGATTAATATCATTTTCTTCATACACATATTGTTTATAACAACCCAACGCACCTATAGAAAATTCTGTTGCTTTTCTTAAAACTGTGTTTTTTGTTTCAGCTTCAACAACCCAATTACCATCCATCCATTGAACTCTTTCGATAAACATAATCGCTCTATCTATAGTGTTTTTTAATAAATTCTTTGGTTTGTTTGAGGAACTGTCTGCGTTTGAAGTGTTGTACTTATATAACTCTTTATCAACAACACCAATTTTCTTAACGTTACAAAGAACTTTATATATCACCATTGCATCTTCAGCATATCTACTTTCCGGAATACGAATATCTTTCCACAAATTTTTCGCAAAAACAAATCTCCAAAGCTGCCCTCCTAATGTGTCTGATAACAAATCATTAAAGAAATTGGCAAAATTTTCATAACGGAGTTTTTGTTCAGTTGTCACATTGCAGAGCGCCACACAACAGTTATTAAGCTTTAAACAATCCATCAAATATTTTATGTAATTTACATCTATAGTATCATCGCTGTCTACAAATGATAAATATTCTCCGTTTGCCTTTTCCATACCCAGATTACGAGCGGACCCTTGCCCACCATTTTTTTTATGGAAAACACGAACACGTGTATCTTCTTTAGCGTAATCATCACACATCTTACCCGAATTATCCTTCGAGCCGTCATCAATAAGAAGAATCTCTATATTTTTATATGTTTGACTTTTCACGCTTTCAATACACTTATCAAGATACTGCTCGCTATTATATACCGGGATAATAATTGAGACAAGAGCATTATTTTTATCAGGCTCTGCTTCTCTTAAAAACTCATCATTTGCTAACAAAACTTCACTTACTTTATTAGAAGCGCATTTATTTTCCATCACTATCTCCTAATTTTACAAATATATTTCTCACTACCGTTGTCACTTAATTTTCTTGCAGGTACTCCGCCCCAAGAGGTGTTAGGCTCGAGAATATCTTTAACAACAACCGCATTTGCACCTATAGCGACACCGTCTGCAATAGTAATATTTCCTATAATCTTAGCACCGGTCGCTATAAAAACGTTGTTGCCTATTTTGGGTGCTTTGTTTTCCTGCTCGCCCCAATAAGCGTCATCGGTAACGCCGATTGTAACGCCCTCATGAATTCGGCAATTTTCACCTATTACGCTACTTGAACTGATAACAAGCTGACCGTAATGGGCTATTGACAAGCCCTTCCCAAAAACGTTAAACGGCATTGAGAAGCCTAATTTTTGACTCATGCTTACAAAACGTAATTTTAAAAGCTTACTGTAAAGCTTACCTACTATATCGTGACGGCAATTTATATAATATTCGCATTTTCTCAACAAAATCTGATACTTCCAAATTACGTCTATTTTATATCTTGGTTTATCATAAGTTTTGTTAAGAGCAATTTTATCCGCCTGTAAATAGTCAATTAAATCTGCTTTAGATTTTATCATAATTACCCTTCCTGTATTTATGTGTTATTATTTCAGCCTTACTGCAAGGACCATCTTTGTAAACAGGCTCTTCAGTTTTTTCAACCTTCGCTTTAATAATATTATAAAGTCTTTGGGTTGCATTTTCTGCGCACCATTGCTTTGTAATAGTTTCATAAGCTACTTTACCCATCTCTACACGTTTTTCAGGGTTATCGCAAAGATATTTTACCTTTTTATATAAATCCTCAATATTACCATTTTTATATACAAAGCCGTTCTTTCCGTTATCAATCAAAAACGGAACCGAACCGATTGCGTGACTTGCAATTACTGCGCAGGCACTGTTCATTGATTCGTTCATAACAGCACCCCAACCCTCGTGAAAATCAGAATTAAAGAGGAATATATCGGCCTTGTCCATTTCTTCTCTTACACCCTCGGGTGTTGTTGAGCCAAGAAGCTTAACGTAATCTTCAAGACCCTTTTCTTTTATAGATGCTTTGATTTCTTCTTCGAGCGGTCCGATTCCTACCATATTAAGCGTAAAATCATAACCATCTTTTTTTAATTTTTCAGCTACCGCAACAGCAGCCTCAGGGTGCTTAAGCTTTATAAATCTTGCAACCCATAAAATGTTTACTTTTTCATTTGCTTTCTTTTTATCTATAAGCTTTTCAAGGTCATATTCATTTGTTTGAGGGAAATATCCCCATTTGTATATATCAAACTTTTTTCTCAATAATTTGATATCATACGGAAGATAGGCGCTTGAGCATATAATGCTTACGTCGTGGTTTTCGTATCTCAAAAGTCTGTTGTATATTTTTTTGTAGGTTATCGGTATAAATCTTCTGTACGTGCCTTTTTTGAAGAATCTTTCAGAATAAATGATAAACGGCTTTCCCGTTGCCGCTCTTTTAGCAACCACCTCATCAGGACAGCTGCCGAATATTACCATATCATCGTTAAGAATTACGTCCATTGCCCTGTTATATTCCGCCTCATTTTCATATGCTCTGATTATAAACGGCAAAGCATTCATATCGTAATAGCCTAAATTACGTTGCTCCTCTGCTAACGGGTCAAAAGCCACAAACGTATACCCGCCATCAGTAAGCCTTTGCATTTCAAGGCTGAACGGAAGCTGATGATGATTCATAAAGTTTGCAACAAAGGTAACCTTCATTATAATTCCTCACTTTAAAAGTTCTTCGTATAAAACTACATACTCACTAAATTTATCTTTACTGTTAAAATTGCTTGACCGTTTAACGCAAGCTTCTTTTGTAAACGGTTTGCTTTCGCAAATATTTATTATTTGAGTTTTGAGTTTTTCAATATCACCTTTCGGCACAGATACGCCACAGGCTTCGTCAAAAATCTCACTGCTACCACCTGTTTCATAAGAAACTATAGGTGTTCCGCAGGCAAGACACTCAATATTTACTGTTGGGAAATTTTCTTCCTTCGTCGGATTAACAAAAACGTCTGCTGAAGAATATATTTCCGCTAATTCTTTTTGGGTTTTTGTTCTCCCGATAGCTATAATGCTTTCGGGAAGCTGAGCCTTTAAATTATCGTTGACGCCGACAAGAACAATTTTATATTCCTTATCTAATTCTTTTGATAATTGAACGAAATCATTTAAGCCTTTTCTTTCATCCCAATCAAAAGAAACACCTAAAAGCATATATTTATCTGCTATGCCGTAGTTTTCTTTAAAATTGCTTCCCGTTGGCTCAAAAAGAGATAAATCAATACCGTTGTTTATTACTTTAACGGGATAATTTCCTAAATACGATTTTTTCGTTATCCCCGCCAACCACTCAGACGGAGTTACTATGGTTAAATCTAAATCTTTTAATATGCTTTTTTTCTTTTCATATAACGTTTTACTGTTATCAAAAATCCATGAATACTTACTTTTTTGCGGGCAGTTTTCACAACCTGTTACCCACTTGTCGCAACCCACCATATCAAAATACATACAATAACCCGTAAAAGCCCAGCAATCGTGGAAAGTCCAGACAAGCTTTGTTTTTTTATTTTTCAAGTATTCAAATAAAAGCTGTAAATTGCAGCCATGACAGTGAATGTTATGAAGATGTATTATATCGGGATTGACATTTTCAATTTCTTCAATAAGTCTCTTAGTAGCGCTTTTTGAATTAAAACCGTAATAACCAAAAGCCCTTGATAACAAGGCTTGGCTTTTTAAATAATAATCCGTTGTTATTTTTCTTCCTGTGGGATAATCAGATTCGCCTTCAAAATAAAAGATATAGTTTTCTATGCCTTTCGCTGAAAGCAATTTACTTATTTCAACGCTAATCTTACCCGTGCTACCTGCACCACAAGTTGCGTTAATCTGAACAACCTTCATTTTTTGCTCCTAATCAGAATTAATTCCAGAAAAACTCAAAAGGTGTAATACCCATACTGGGTAGACGATAAAAGAAGTAAAGAGTTGCAAAGCCTGTAACACCTACATTAGCGATTGCTCTTGTTTCTTTATCTTTAATTGACATTATTAGCTGTTCTACAAGAAGAATTGTAAAGAAGGTGTAGAACATTGTAGGTCTTTCAGCAGTTCTGCTGAAAAGACGGAGCATCCAAAGACCCATATGGATAACGTTTAACTGAATTAAATATTTATTGTTTTCGTTGTAGGCTATAAGCGTTTTTAAACGAAGGAATGAAAGCACGGTAATAATAAACATAAGACCTATTGTTATATAGCCGTTGCCTGTTTCCTCGATACCGTATTCGAGCTCAAAAGCCTCACCGGCAAACATAAACAGTTCTTCGTTATAAATTGCAGCAACTACGAAAACAAGAATATATAACGGAATTTTTGCCTTTGTTGTCTTTAAGTGAGCTATAAAATACGCAGGCAGGAAGAACATTGCAGCTGTATGGAAGGACATCGCCAAAGCAACAAGCAAAAGGAACCATATCAATTTCTTTTCCTTTATTTTTTCATAAGCTAAAAGACATATTGTCATAGCGATAGCTTGTCGTAGGCTTGTCATATAGAATGCATAAAGATTTAAAGCCAAAAACATCAAAACAAACCATTCGGGCTTGCAGGAGTTTCTTTCGAGGAAATAAACAAATACAATAAAAGAAAATACAGCGAAAATTATATACTGCCACTGTGGATTGTCAAAGATTTTTGATATAATCATAAGAAATAGCCTATAACCTTCTTCAATACGGTCATAGTATCTGTCAAAGGCATCGACTTCCATTGCTTCAAACATTCTCGTGTATTGGTAAGTATCTGCACCAATATCCTCGCTCTTAAGCGCAAGCAGTACAAAAAACGGAAGCAATAGCCAGAATGCCCGTTTTCTTGTTTTTTTGTCGCTTTCACGCTTTGACGAGGAAAGCGTTGTGCTTTTACCCGGTAGGAATATACAGCATAGCACCACCGGCACAAGCAAAATTGCGTACATTAACATAACATCATGTCTCCAAAATCTATGGTAAAAAGAATTCTGTGTTATATTTCACAGTAAATTTCAATTCAACTTAAAACGTTTAAAAATTTCTCTTTCACAACCTCCGCTGAATAGCTTTTCTTTCCTGTTTCATAAGCCCTTGCGGAATATTTTTTTAAGGTTTCCATATTTACCAGCTGACTGATTTTCTCTTGAATTTCGTCAGCGCTTGTTACCACTACCGCTGAATCCTCTTCAATAAAAAGCTCAACGGGTGCTAAATCCTTATTGCCTACGGCAAAAATACATTTACCTGCGGCATAATAATCGGTAATCTTAGTTGAGAATGAAAGACGGGCGATTTTGTTGTCCTCTTTTAAAGACTCCACAAAAAGAAGAATATCAGCCTCTTTTTGCTTTTCTATAACCTCACTTTGAGGAATTGCGTCGTAGAGCTTTGAATACTCCGTATTTAACCCGTTTTTATATTTCTCTTGAAGCTCTGTATTTGTATAAATATCAAGAGTTATTTTTGTGCCATCCTTATTAAGCTCTTTAAGGGCATTCGCAATAAGAAGCATTGTTTCATCTCGCCCTATTGCAAGATTTCCCGTATAGAGCATTTTTAAGGGAAGCTCCCCTGTAGGCTCTTTATACTCAGAAAATTCTGTAATTGCTTTCGTTAAGACAGTACAGCTTATATTGAAAAACTCGTCTGCTTCTCTTTTTGTTTTTGGTGTAATTGCAAAAAACTCTTTTGTAACCCCTGCAAGCTTTTTAAGATTTCTTCTTTGGAAAAATCTTAATGCTTTATAGCCTATACTCTTTTCTTGCTTATATGTAAAGGTATCATCCCAAAAGCAGCCTATGCCTCTTGCACCGCATTTTTTTATTATATAGCGGATTACGTTGTTAAGGTGTATGTATCTGCTCATTTCATAAATGACGATATCGGGTGAAGCCTCTTCTATAAATTGGTCAAGCTCCTTCGTTTTCCATTTACCGATAAACCAGATAAGCTCTCTTATAAAAAGCTTTAAATAATAAAGCCTTGCTTTTTTCCCGTAAAGCTCCTTTTGCTCTTCTTGTAATTGAGAATTATCTTCGGTACCCTTCACAACCCTTTCACCCGTTTTAACAGACGGCTTGAAAATGCTTTTTATAACCTTGCCTTCAGATATTCTGAAGTAATTATCGCAAACGGGGGAATCGGGGGTTTCTTCTCTTATGAAAAGATTTGAAATATTTTCTTTCGGTAAGCCCTCAAGCAAAAGAGGAAAAGTATTGTCGCCAACCTTACTGTTCCAGGAATTTGCGGTGCAAACTAAAATTTTCGTTTTGCTTAAATCCTCTCTTTTCATAACATCCCCCTTTCAGATAATTTTTACTTCCTCTTACAGATGTGCTTTAAGAATTTCTTCTATTTTTTCAACAACTGCATCTGAGCTGTATTTTTCTGTTGTTTTGTTTCCGTTTTCAATAAACCTTTTGCACAATTCCTTGTCATTTATAAGCTCTTTAATCCTCTTTGTGTAAAGCTCTTCATCGTTAAGCGGTACAAGGAAACCGTTAACGTTATCCTCGATAATCGTTCTATGACCTCTGTTATCAGTAGCAACGACGGGAAGCCCGCTTTTCATTGCTTCAATAAGATTAAGCCCCAAGCCCTCTCTTATACTTGTTGGTGTGCAGATATCTGCCATAGCGTAAAGATTAGGCACGTCGCTTCGCCAACCGAGATAAAGAACGTTTTCCTTAACACCGATTTCCTCGGCGTATTTCATAAACCTGCCGTCAGAATGGTCAACGCCTGCAAGAACGAGGTAGACGTTCTTATTATCTGCGAGAATGCTTTTCAACGACCTCATAAGCATAGTCTGATTCTTATTTGGAAGAAGCTCTGCAAGGTAAATAAGCACCGTTGCATCCTGAGGGATGCCAAGCTCTTCTCTGTACTGTTTTCGGATTTCCTCTTTGTTTTCAACCTTAAAGCGGTCTAAATTAACACCTATACCGTTAAGAAGATAGGTATTCTTTTTATGATGAAATTTATTTTTAGTTAACTCGTAATCCTCTTTGTTTATAAGCATCATACTGTCTGTAACTGCAGAAAGTATTTTTTCGATTGGGTAAAACGTAAGCCAATAAATTAAGGGACCACCCTTGAAGAAGTAATGACCGTGAGCCATATACACAACCTGCGTACCTTTTTTGCGGGCCTTCATGCTTGCAAGCCTTGCCGCAAGTGCACCAACGGGTGTATGGCAGTAAACAATGTCATATTCGCCCTCATCAACAATTTTTTTAAGCTGTTTTATGCCTTTAAGGAGTGCAAAATTAAAGGGCGACCTTTTATATAACATTCTGTGTTGCTTGTGGCAGTAGGGCACGTCCTCATCACCCGAACAAGCTACCTCAACATGCCAGCCTGATTCATAAAGCATCTTTAGGGTAGGCACGTGAAACTTTAACACGTGCTCCTTGGCTACGTTTGCAACTAATAAAATTTTAGGGGTTTTGGATTTTGATTCCATTTTTGTAACCTCTTACTTTTTAATCTACCTTTTTATTCAACCTTTGCCGATTCATTTTCGGTATTTTCTTTTTGCTTTGCTAATTCACCCGTACCGCCTTCAACAACGCCATCACTTTTAAGAACTGAAAGTATTGTTCCGAAAAAGCATTTACAGTCAAAAGCAAAGCTCATTTTCTCAACGTATTCACCGTCAAAAGCGGCTTTAACGTCTATTTCAAGCTCATCTCTGCCGTTTATCTGTGCCCACCCTGTAAGACCCGGGCGAATATCGTTTGCACCGTATTTGTTTCTTTCCTCAATTAAATCATACTGATTCCAAAGCGCAGGACGAGGGCCGATTAAGGACATTTCACCTTTTAAGATATTGAAAATCTGGGGTAACTCATCAAGACTTGTTTTTCTTAAAATCTTGCCTACCTTTGTTATGTAAGCATCGGGATTCTGAAGAAGATGAGTCGGCATATCCTTAGGAGTATCCGTTCTCATTGTACGGAATTTAAGAATTTTATATTTTTTACAGCCCTTGCAAATTCTTTCCTGCTTGAATAAAACGGGACCGGGTGAATCAAGCTTTATAGCAAGAGCTAAAACACCCATAGGAATTGCAAGAAAAACTACTCCGAAAAATGAAATTATAATATCTAATAATCTTTTAAAAAACTTGTTGTACATATTAAAAACTCACTCCGATAAGATAAATTTAAACCGCAAATTTCCAATTTAGTCATAATTATAGTTATACATTTATCATAATACCATAAACAATATTTCAATGCAATAGAAAATTCTCTATTATTGTATTATTTTATATTGTAATTAATGGGATTACCCTTGTCAAAAACAAGCTTCAATTTTAGATTGACAAATTATTCACAATATAGTAGAATAGATAAAAATTTAACAAAGGAGTTATTCTTATGGCAAAAATATTAATCAGCCCCTCAAAATACGTTCAGGGGTCAGGCGAAATGGCTAATCTTTACGATTACGCAAAAAGCTACGGCAAAAAGGCTCTTATTCTTATAACCGCTTCAGGCTACAAAAGAATAGGTAATATTATTGAAAAAAGCTTTGAAAGCAAAGACATTGAGGTTGTTTTTGACTATTTCAACGGTGAATGCTCTAAAAACGAAATCAACCGTCTTATTGATATTATGAAGGAAAAGAATTGCGACCTTATTATCGGCATCGGTGGGGGTAAAATTCTTGACACCTCAAAGGCAGTGGCATTCTATTGCAAAACTCCCGTGCTTATCTGCCCCACTATCGCATCAACTGATGCCCCTTGCAGTGCACTTTCAGTTATTTATACCGACGACGGCGTTTTTGAAGAATATCTTTTCTTACCCGCAAACCCCAATATGGTGCTTATGGATACAGACATCATTACCGCATCCCCTGCCCGCCTCACTGTTTCAGGTATGGGTGACGCTCTTGCAACTTATTTTGAAGCAAGAGCAGTTAAAGCGAAGGATGCAGGCACTTGCGCAGGCGGTAAGGTTACGAATGCAGCTATGGCTCTCGCAAAGCTCTGCTTTGACACTTTAATTGAAGAGGGCGTAAAAGCAAAGCTCGCTCTCGAAGCAGGTGCTTGCACAGAAGCAGTTGAGAAAATTATTGAAGCAAACACACTTCTCAGCGGTATTGGCTTTGAAAGTGGCGGTCTTGCAGGTGCTCACGCAATTCATAACGGTCTTACAGTACTCCCCGAATGTCACCACATGTATCACGGTGAAAAGGTTGCCTTCGGTACACTTACCCAGCTTGTTCTTGAAAACGTTTCATCAGAAGAGCTTGAAAGCATTATCAGCTTCTGCATTGAGCTTGGCCTTCCCGTAACCTTCAAGGAATTAGGCATTGAGGATGCAACAGACGAAAAGCTTATGGCTGTTGCTACCGCAGCTTGCGCAGAGGGCGACACCCTTCACAATATGCCCTTTGAGGTTACACCCGAAAAGGTTTGTGCCGCACTTAAGGCAGCAGATGCTTACGGCAGATACTTCCTCGGTGAATAATTTACAACTCCTTTTAAAGCAAAAAACTGTTGCAATTCGTAATGAACTGCAACAGTTTATTTTTGTTTTTAATAAAAAACTAATTACTTTTTGAAGCCTTCAAAAAGCGAAATAAGGTGCTTACCCGTTTTTGCCATAAGAAGAGCACAATCGGGTAAAATTTCAACAGGCTTTTCTTCCATAAAGCTATCTGCCTCAAAGGTCAGGTCGCCTTTATAGTCAATTTCTGCAAGGGCTTTCATAACCTTTTCCCAGTTGATATTGCCGTAATAGGGAAGCGTGTGAGAATCATTTGTGCCGTCAACATCGTGAACGTGAAGGCATTTAAGGCGTTTATTGCCTAATTTTTTTATAAATTCATCTGGGTCCTCTCTTACTAAAGCCGCGTGACCGATATCAAGACAAGCAACGAAGCAATCGTTATTAAGCTCGTCAATATATCTTATAAATTCCTCAGGCCTTGAGCAGGTTGAATGGTTAATATACCCTGTTCGTTGCCACATATTTTCAAGAGCAACCTTAATTTCATACTCCTCACAATAGGGAATAAGCTTTTTGTAAAAATCCATATTGTACTCAAAAAGCTTTTCGGGGTTACCCTCAATGTCATATTCAAGATGCTGACAAGGGTGAACAATAATATTCTGAACACCTAAGTAAGAGGCTCTTTTTATTGCGGTTACGATTTCGTCAAAGCGCTTTTTCGTTTTTTCTTCATCCTTAAAGGAAGAGCCGAAGGGTGCGTGCGACTGATTAAAGTAAACACCTTTAGCTTCAGCATATTTTCTGATTTCGGTATAATGATCCTTGCCAAAATCAGCCTCGTAAACAAATTTATCAAACTGAGAAAAATCTATAGCATCGTAGCCCGATGCGGCTAAAATATCAATAGCCTTTTCCAAACCGAAATTCTCGTGTAAATGACCTGTTGTAGTTGAAAGCTTCATAAAATCACCTTAATTATCACTATTTTTAAACAAGGGCTTTGCCTTCCCATTCCTTAACGATAGGCACTTCAAGAAGCTTTGCGATTGTAACTGCAACATCCTTAATTGAAAGGTCGGAAATTTCTTTGCCTTTCTCAAAGGGCTTACCGCAGAATAAAACGGGAATTGTCATATCCTCGGGCATATCTGAGCCGTGGCTTCTGTCGTGACCGCCGTGGTCGGCAAGAAGAACGATTGTATAATCATCAGAAATGCTGTTTTTAAGCTTTTCAACGCAAGAAAGAGCCTTGCTTACGCTCTTCATATATTGCTCGCTCATCCAACCGCAATCGTGACCGCCAACCTCATCGGTTTCGCCTAAATAGAGAAATAAAAAGTCGGGCTCTTCTGCGTTTATGTATTTAATAGCTGCATCTGTAATCTTAATATCCGTATCAATCTGCTTGTGCTGATTAATGCAAAGAGCGGTATGAATATTATCGGGTCTTCCTAAATCACGAAGCTCTTCCCAGGTATAGAAAAATCCGCATTTTTTATCGTAATCGTCAAACTGGTCAAACATACCCTTGATAGGTCTTACCTGAGGGATATAGGTGTTAGTTGTTATACCGTGTCTTATAGGGTCAACGCTGTGAAAGAGTGACATATGACAAGGAAGCGTAACGGAAGGCATAACAGTCTGAGCGTTTAATGAATAGGTGCTTTCTTCAACAAGCTTTTGTGCAAAGGGGTTACCGCACTCCATCATACCGTCGGGCCTCATACCGTCAACAAGAATAAGAATTACTTTTTCAGCCATAATATATCGTCCTTTTTTAAAAATTTTATAAATTTATGATAGCACAGGGGAATTGTAAAAACAACAGTTATTTTAAGACGCCGGAGGCTTCGCAAGATAATAGATAAAAGATAATATTGAATAGATAATAGAAAAGGGTCTGCGACGGCAATTATAAATGCTATCGCAGACCTGTTTCCAATTAATTTTTAACTTCTTCTATTTCTGAAACCTCTTCAGGTTTCTTCTTTTTAATATCGTGAACAAACACGCCGACTATGGGGAAGATAAGCTGAGGGATATGCGAGGGAAGAACGCTGTATGCACCTGAAAGGATATCGTAGATAACCCAAAGGCTCATATTGATAATTGTCCAGATTCTATACTTTGCACCATTTTTCTGACCGATACACATAACGAACATTAAGCAGGCAACGATTGCTAAAAGTCCAAGCCAAGAGAAGCCCTTGCTTACAACAAGGTTTACAACTGTAAACGCTACGCCGTATATTACTGCAAGCCATTTGGGAACGGGCTTGTTTTTTGATTCAAAGGTATAATTGATTAAGGTAACGATACAGCCTAAAACGCAGGATGCCGCACCGTTAAGACCGCTACCGTCTAAAAAGTAGCTGATAGCAACAAAAAGGTTGCCGCCGAAAACGAAAAACAAGATTTTCTTCATATTTTTTCCCTTTATAAGAGAAGCGGTTATCATAGATGCCAAGCCTAAAAGGCTGAAGCCGTAAGCAAGAATTTCTTTAATATCCATTTTTCACACCAAACCCTTTATCCAATTTAAAATTGTAAAATCGTCGGCAAATTCAAAGTTGATTATACCGATGATAAAAACGAAAATGATAATTGCAGGTAAAACGAAGGTCATATATGGCTTCATCCATTTTTTAACCTTCATACCCTCACCTGTATTTGCCTCTTCCATAAAGCTTTTAAAGCCCCAGCCCTTTTTAGTTACGCAGAAAAGCACGTAGCAAAGAGCACCTAAAGGAAGGAAGCCGTTGCTTACAAGGAAATCCTCTAAATCGAGAACCGATGAGCCTGAAGCAAAGGGAACAAACTCTGACCAAAGGTTAAAGCCTAAAGCACAGGGTACGGAAAGAATTAAAATAGCTATACCGCAGATAACACAAGCTTTTTTTCTTCCCCAGCCTGTAAGCTCGCGCACACAAGCGAGTATGTTTTCGAATACGGCGATAATTGTGGACATTGCCGCAAACACCATAAACATAAAGAAAAGCGAGCCCCACCATCTGCCACCTGACATATTGTTGAAAACCTTTGCCATAGCAATAAATAAAAGACTGGGACCTGAGCCCGGCTCAACGTCAAAGGTAAAGCAAGCGGGGAATATTATAAGACCTGCAACAATCGCAACGAAGGTATCAAGAATAAGAATATTTCTTGATTCACCCATAAGAGAGCGCTCTTTTCCGATATAGCTACCAAAAATCGCCATAGAGCCTATACCTAAGCTCAAGGTAAAGAATGCCTGATTCATTGCACCAACCACAACGTTACCGTTAATTTTTGATAAATCGGGCTTAAGATAGAAGGTAAGACCCTCTTTTGCACCCAGAAGAGTGAAGCTATTTATTGCAAGCACAATCATAAGAAAGAGTAAGGCAATCATCATATACTTCGTTACTCTTTCAACACCGTTTTGAAGACCGACGGAAAGAATCAAGAAGCCTAAAACAACGACTACTGCCATAAAGCCTACCATAATTGCGGGGCTACTGAGCATACTGCCGAAAAGGCTTTGTGACTGCTCGTTTGTAATACCCGTCATATTACCGCTGATAAAGCTTACAAAATAGTAAAGAATCCACCCTGTAACAGAGGTGTAAAACATCATCAACAAAAAGTTTGCTATCAGAGCGGCGTAGCCGTGAAGATGCCATTTCTGACCCGGTTTTTCAAGCTTTTGATAAAGCTTTACAGGGCTACTTTGAGCAGCTCTTCCTAAAGAAAATTCCATAGTCATTACGGGTAACCCTAAAATAACAAGGAAAATAAGATAGATAAGCACAAAGGCACCGCCACCGTATTGACCCGCCATCCAAGGAAATTTCCAAACGTTACCAACACCGATAGCGCAACCCGCACTTAAAAGGATAAAGCCTAAACGGCTACCTAGTTTTTCGCGTTCCATAAAACTCTCCTAAATTTTTACTAAAAAACAGACCTATTGTAGCAAAATTATATTGTGTAGTCAATTATAGTATAAAGATTTTTTCTTCATCCATGAATAAAAAACAGCTCAAGCAAGCATCGCTTGTCTGAGCCGTTTCTCCGTTTTTTGCAAAACCAGTAAAATGTTATTATAAATCTCTTTTGTTTTTAGGTATACTCGTTTTCATTAAACCATACTAAAAATCAAAAACAAATCGTCTGACAGAGTATTTTTTTATTCTTTTGGTAATTTATTTTTTCACGTCCACAAAATGCGAAAAAAACTTGACAACACTTCAAAAAATCTATATCCTTGAAGAGAATTGACTATTATACATCTACTATACTATTAACAATAGACTATTGGTGTATTGCCTTTTTTTAATTATAAACATTGTTTTGGAGGCTCTTGTTTTTGAAAAAAAACTGTCCTAATTGTAATAAACAGCTTCCCGAAGAAGCAACCTTTTGCTTGTATTGTTATACAAATCTTTCGGACGTTGAAAACAGTTCTGTAGTTGTTCCGAAAAAGAAAGTTAATAAAAAAATATTAAGTCGCATTTTAATCATTGCGGCTTTTTTGACAATTATCGGTGTTAGCGTTATAGCCTTGAAGCACTCTGTTTCGAAGCCTGCTTTAACCCCTGCTGACACAACAGTCATAACCGAAAAGCAGACCGTTCCCGTAACAGATGCCTCGGGCGAAGCCGTTACTAACGAAAACGGCGAGCAGGTTTTCGATACCATCACCGTTACAAAAACCGAAACTATAACCACAACAGAAAAAAAGGGATTTTTAGATAAAATTTTCAATAATGAAACCGAAAACAATGCTTCTACCCAAGCTATTGAAAATGCATCGGACTCAAAAGCAGAAGAAACTACTGAAAAGCAAAGCTGGTTTGATAAGCTTTTCGGCAATGATGAAACTCAACCTCACACAACTGAGCCTACCACTCAAGAATCAGGCGAAAACAAGCCACAGACGTCCACAACGGAAAATGCTTCTACACCCTCCACCGGCAACGAAAATAATACCGGAGCCTCTTCACAAAGCGCCACAACACAAAAGGAAACTGCCTCATCAACTGAAAAAGAGACAACAAAGCCATCAAGCACAACCACAACACAGACGGTTTCTACAACCGCACCAAAGCAAGACGAGGAGTTTACTTTTACGGTTGTCAATGGCTCCGTAAAGCTTCTCAGCTATACCGGTAACAGCTCAATTGTCAGAGTGCCTGCTGAAATAGACGGCAAGCACGTTGCATATTTGGGAAGTGACGTATTTTCAAATAAAAGCAACATAACCTCTATTATTTTCGAGGGTGCAACCTCAGGAAGCGAAAAGTTTTATCTCCCTGCAAATACTACCGTTTTCAATTCACTTCCTAATCTCACTTCAGTAACCCTTCCCTTTGAAACAAACAATTATTTTATCAATAACGACGGCTCAACAAACTATACTTATTCTTTCGGCACCTTGTTTTCAAACTGCCCCAAGGTTTGCTCCGTAAATTTCGGGCCGCACATAAACTCAATGCATTCTTCCTCTATGTCAAGAATGTATGCAGTTGACGGTGTTGTTTTTGTAAATACATCCTCCGAAATTTCTCTTCTTTGGTACCCCGTAGCAAAAACACAGTCTGACTACACAGTTCCCGATAACGTTCGTAAAATCGAAAAAAATGCATTTTCCAACAACGCTTATATACAAACATTAACTCTTTCTTCAAGAGTAAGCTCTGTTGCGGGGCCAAACTTCCGTAATTGCACTAAATTAGCTTCATTTTACGTAGCGCAAGGAAACACTAAGTATACTGCCGAAAACGGCGTTTTATATTACCCCGGATTTACAATAAACAACTTGCCCTCCTATGGTGCATTTTATCCTCCTGCAAAAGCGGACACAGCCTTCGCTTTTCCGCAAGACAAGACCATGTATCTTGATGCATATACGTTTTGTGGTAATCCGAATCTCAAAGAAATAACGATATTCGGCATTTCAAGAATTGACGGTGCTATTCTCTCTTCAGATTCGAGACCGATAAATCTTGAAAAAATCGTTGCATCAAAAAACTGCTTGATTCCTTCAAATGCAGAAAATCTTTATACTGTAGAATATTTCGATTAAATTAAGGAGAAATTTTATGCCAACAATAACTACCGGTGATCTTCTCAAGCAATTAAAAGCAGAAAACGTTTCTTATTCACAGTATCTTGAGGAAAATGCAGATTCCTTTGTACAGAAAGATATTGTTGCATATTGGGAAACCGTTCTTTCAGAATATAAAATGAAAAAAATTGATATAATAAACAAGTCTGACGTTGGTTACACCTTTTTCTACGATATAATTAATGGTAAAAAAATACCCTCAAGAGATACTATCTGTAAAATCCATCTTGGTTTACACTCATCTCTTGAAAGCTGTCAGACAACTCTTAAATTTTATGATTGGGCACAATTACACCCAAAAACAAAACGCGACAGTATACTTATTTACGGCATAGAGCATTCACTTTCAGTAAACGACGTTCACAATATGCTTATAGAAAACGAAGAAAAGCCCTTCAAACAAATATGAGTGAATACGGCAGTTATATCAATAATGTGCTCGCTTCTGAATATGAACAGATATCCTGTTTGAAAAACTCAGAAGAAATAAACATTGTTCTTTACCGTCACAAACAAAGCAACAAAAAGATTGTCTATATCGCCTCCTCAAACAGAAACGACCATATCTTTCGTGCTCTTCTTAACAAAGCTCACCCTTGTTTGCCTCGAATTTTAGGCGTGTGCTCTTGTGAGGATAAGGTTGTAATTCTCGAAAGCTTTATAGAGGGTAATTCACTTGAGGACAAGCTTAACGATAAGCGCCCTGATACAAAAACCGCTATAAGATATGTATTGGATATCTGCGATGCTTTAGAGTTTTTACATTCATTAAACATTATTCACAGAGATATCAAGCCTCAAAACATTATAATCGATGAAAATGATAAGGCTGTCTTAATTGATTTGCAGGCCGCCAGAAATATTGCAGACAAGCAAAAGAAAGACACAGTCAACCTCGGCACGGTAGGTTATGCGGCGCCCGAGCAATACGGTGTGCATCAATCTATTCCGCCTACTGATATTTACGCCTTAGGAGTGCTTCTGAACGAAATGCTCACAGGCGTGCACCCATCAATTAGCACCCCCACCGGCAAATTAGGGAAAATTATTAAAAAATGTACCGAAACACAAATTTATAAAAGATATCAAGCAGTAAGCTCTCTGGCAAAGGATTTAAAAAAATATAATAGATTCCATTAAAAGTAAGATGTAAGAACGCATCTTACTTTTCCTTTAATTAAAAGTATATCATTACTTGAAACCCGTCTTTTTTCGTGATATAATTTTTTTAAATATTTTCCGAAGGGATATGATACTATGAAATATGTAGGCCTTGCTTTGCTTGCAATTTTAGCAATTTTAATTCTTTTAATCGTTATTGCGGCATTAAAGGCAGTTAAAATTAAGGCTAAGGAAAACACAAATGCACCTGCAATTAACCCTACTAAGGAAGAGGCAGACGATTATGCCGAAAAGCTTTCAAAAATGGTGCAGGTGCCTACAATATCTTTAAGAGGAAACACTGACCTTACAGAGTTTTACAAATTGCATAAGGTTATGGAGGAAAACTTCCCTCTCATTTTCTCAAAGCTTGAGAAAACAGAAATTGAGGGCAACCTTCTTTTCCGTTGGAAGGGTAAGGATTCAAGCAGAAACGGTCTTTTGCTTATGGGTCATCAGGACGTTGTTACTGCTGACGAGCCTAACTGGGAAAAAGACCCCTTCTCAGGTGAAATCTCTGACGGCAATATTCACGGCAGAGGTGCTATGGACTGCAAATCAACTGTTTTCTCAGAATTTCAGGCTATTGAAGAATTACTCGCTGAGGGCTACGAGCCTCCTTGCGATATTTATCTTGCAACTGCAGTTGACGAAGAGATTTCAGGTGACGGTGCTCCCAAGCTCGTTAACTACTTAAAGGAGCAGGGCGTACATTTAGACGTTGCTATGGATGAGGGCGGTGCTATTCTTAAAGACCAGCTTCCCACAATGAAGGGCTGGTGTGCCGCTATCGGTCTTCTTGAAAAGGGCTATATTGACCTTAAGGTTATTGCTAAGGGCAAGGGCGGTCACTCTTCAACACCGAGAAGCAACACTCCTCTTGCAAGGCTTTCAAAATTCGTTGCCGATATCGAAAAGGATAAGCCATTTAAAGCAGAAATATCAGGTGCGGTTTACGCAATGCTTGACGAGGCTGCTCCCTTCTTAGGCTTCCCGCTTAGAATGGTGCTTGGTAATATGTGGCTTTTCAAGGGCTTGCTTACAAAGGTGCTTCCTATGGTTTCGCCTATGTGTAATGCATTTGTAAAAACTACCTTCTGCTGCACAATGGCTGAGGGCTCTCACACACCAAACGTTATCCCCTCTGAAGCATATATCGTTTGTAATCTTCGTACTTCACCCCACCAAAATGTTGAAGAATCTCTTGCGGTGCTTAAGAAATACGCTGATAAATACGATTTGGAATTTGAAATCATTCACGCAAGAAACGCTTCAAATACAGTTGACTACAAGGGCGAGGAATTCACTTATCTTAAAAAATGCCTTAACGAGTGCTACCCCGACGCAGGCGTTATCCCCTACCTTATGACAGGCGGTACAGATTGCCGTCACTACGAGGACGTTGCCGATAACTGCTTACGCTTCTGCCCGATTAAAATGAGTAATGAACAGCTTGCTGCTATGCACGCCGCAAACGAAAGCATCGGCGTATGGGAAGTTGCAAACTGTGTAAAATTCTACAAATATTACATTAAAAATCACAAATAAACGCAAGTCGATACAAAACAACGGATATCTGAAGCAGCTTCAGATATCCGTGTTTTTATATCACAGTAAAGTTAATATTAATTATTCACACCAATTAAAACTCTGTTGCCGTCCTCGCAAATACCTACCTCTGTTATAGAAATATTGTTAAGCGAAAAGAAAAAGTCACGGGTTTTTATGCCAAGTGCCGTAGGAATAAGATATTCGAGCATTCCGTGATGACTGAAAACTGCAACAGTATCGCCGAAGGAATATTTTTTCTGTATGTAATCAATAACCTTTTGAGCTCTTAAATTGTTATCCTCTATGCTTTCGCAACCGAAAGTATATTTTTCACCGCCGAAAAGCTTGGGGCACATTTTTGTATTCTTGTAATATTGAGAAAGTGCTTCTTTACTGCAACCGTAATAACCGGGTGTGCATCCGCACTCAATAAGCTCGGGGCAAATTTCAATTAAAGGCTTATCGTCCTTTGCCTTGCAAACACCCGTTGCGGTTTTAAATGCTCTTAAAAGTGAGCTTGAAATGTATCCGTCTATTTTTACATCCTTTAATTTTTCCCCAAGCGCAACGCATTGGTTTTCACCCTTTTGAGTAAGCTCGCCGTCACTTGGGTCACGCCCTGCCCAATCGTTATAATCTGTTTCTGCGTGGCGTATAAACATTATTTTTAACATACCGTTATTTCCCATTTTTAAGCTCCTTTGAAATATTTATCGGTGACTTTCAGGTATGCGGCATTCAAAATTTTTTCTTTTGCCCATATTTTTTGATTTTCTGCCGTCATTGGAATTATCTTCCCAAGTAGAAATCCGGGCAAGACCGTTGCCGATAAAATATTTTAAATAAACATCCTTTGCCTGTTGGGTTTTATTAAAGGAATATCCGTTTGCTATAGGCTCCTTGCCCTGCAATTTCAATTCTCTTAATCCGAATATATTTAAAATGTTACTGCTTTCGTCAGTAAAATAAGTGTTAAACGATGGGTCTAATACTACCCATTTTTTAAGTTCTTTACAGTAAACGTGGGTAACGAAGTGACATTCGGTTTTCGTTATATTATAAAGCAATATAGGGTACGCCTTTATTCCGTGAGAAAGCAATAAATCAGTTAAAACTATGGCTTTATCTCTGCAATTAATAGCCCCCGAAAAGCCTTTTTGATATGAATATTCAAGCATTTTGAGAGTATCGTCGGGTAATATTTTAAAGCTCATACCACAATAATACGTATTATCAGTAAGCCATTGCATTATGGCTTTTGCTTTTTCAAAATCATTATCAACGGTATCAATGCCGTCTATCTTATACTTTTCTTTTATTTTGTCATATTCATCAAGGTAAGAAAATAAGTCTTCTTCTTTTGGTTCCTCTTTTAATTCAGCATCAAGTATTTTAAATTCCTCTGAATGAATATAGTTGTTATCGTCACCGGCAAAAGCTAAATAATTTTCCAAAACCTTTAGCTTTCTATATCTGAATTTTCTTATTAAAAAATGAATATTCATTTTCTCAACTCCTTGATGAGCCATATTTTTAATTATATATTGATTATACAACAAAATTTTTATAAAAACAACAAGTGTGTGGCTGTTGTAAATGCGAAGTGCGAAATGCGAAATGAGGTCACCGGATGCCAGAGGCTTTGCACACAATTTAGTGAGGAGTGTGGAGTTAGGAGTTAGGAGTGTCGGGACCTGCGGTCGGCATTGTAAAGCTCACTACGTTCGCCAAATGGCAAATGGCAAATGGCAAGTGGCAAATTAAGTGCGGAATGCGAAGTGCGAAATGAGGTCACCGGATGCCAGAGGCTTCGTTCACAATTTAGTGAGGAGTGTGGAGTTAGGAGTTAGGAGTGAAGGGACCTGCGGTCGGCATTGTAAAGCTCACTACGTTCGCCAAATGGCAAATGGCAAATGGCAAATTTTAGAACTGCGTTGGCAATTATAAAGCTTCGCAAGGAGTAAAAAAATTAAATATTAGCGATAGCCTTGCCTCCCTGTGCGAAGCATAGGGAGGGGGACCGTTCTTTAATATTTTAATGGCTAACAGACATTATATTCCGTGTGATATACCGTCTGTTATTCGTTTATTAAATCGGAACGGTGGTGGGTAGTTCTCTTACCTATTAGGTTTAGACGGATAGAAGACTACTTATCCCTCTTTTTTACCGTAGACGTTAGTGAACTACCCTCCACCACGACTACGCTATGCTCCGTCGCGGTCCCCCTCCCTATTTGCTAAAGCAAACAGGGAGGTAAAGCTTCCCATCAATTTACTTTAACAATAACAACAGGTCTGCGATAGCAAATTATTTTGCCGTCGCAGACCCTTAATTATTCATTATTCACTATTCACTATTCATCATTCATTAGCGAACGTAGTGAGAATTAAAATCGGCGAAGCCCCTTAATTTGCCACTTGCCATTTCCCATTTGCCATTTTAAGATACTGCGAGTGGGCAGAAAATCGTGAAATGCACAAAAAGACTTAACCTATAAAAAATGTGTTGGATTTTTGATGCAGACGGTGGAGTTGCGAAGTGAAGCTGTACAAGGGTACTGCGAACTGAGCAAAACGCCGTATGCACAAAAAGACAATACATTACTTTCCGAGCTCGAGTGTACGAATATATGCCTTTCTTATTGCCTCCATTGTAGTTGCTCGGAAAGCACCGCTTTCAAGGGCTTTAACACCCTCAATGGTGCTGCCGGCAGGACTACAAACGGCATCCTTAAGCTTGCCGGGGTGCTCGCCTGTTTCTATAAGCATTTGTGCGGCACCTGTAAGAGTTTGTGCGGCATAAAGAAGAGCCTTATCACGGGGAAGACCGCATTCAACGGCACCATCGGCAAGAGCCTCGCAAAACATAAATACAAAAGCGGGGCCACAGCCTGAAACACAGCTTGCCGCATCAATTTTATCCTCATCAATTTTATCAAGAAGACCTGCGAATTTCATTGAATCTAAAAAACCGTCGATAGCTTCCTTTGAAACGAAATCGTTTACTGTATAAAGAATCATTCCCTCACCTACGCTTGCAGGCATATTAGGCATAATTCTGATAATGGGGCAATCCACCTGAGCCATTTGCTTTAAGGAAGAAAGAGAAACGCCTGCCGCCATAGAAACGAGGGTAAAATCAGTTGTTCTTTCCTCTAAAACGGGTGCGAGCTTTTCAAAAAGGCTTTTAAGCATCTGTGGCTTTACACCTAAAAAGATATAATCGCAATTAAGCACGATATACTCAGCATCTGCAACGTTTACGTCTGTTTCGTCTGCAAATGCTTTTGATTTTTTAGTATCAATATCATAAACGAAAATATTTTCAGCACCAACGGATTTTAAAGCGGCTTTTGCGAGAGCACCGCCCATATTACCGCAACCGATAAAGCCGATAGTTTTCATAAAATCACCCTTTCACTCTTCAGCGAATCTGACCGTTACCTTTAATTATAAATTTATAAGTTGTAAGCTCCTTTAAGCCCATTGGCCCTCTTGCGTGAAGCTTTTGAGTTGAAATACCCATTTCACAGCCAAGGCCAAATTCACCGCCGTCAGTAAAGCGGGTTGAAGCGTTTACGTAAACCGCGGAACTATCAATAGCCATTGTAAATTTCTTTGCATTATCATCGTTTTCAGTGATAATTGCCTCGCTATGACCTGTGGAATGTAAAGAAATATGAGCAATTGCTTCATCAACGGTGTCAACAATTTTAACTGCAAGAATATAATCAAGAAATTCTGTGTCAAAATCGTTTTCGCCTGCAGGTGTGCCGTCAATAATATTAATTGCTTTTTCATCAAGGCGAAGCTCAACGGGATTTTTGCCGTCATTTTTTCTTTTATCAACGAGCCTTGCCTTAAGTAAGGGTAAAAGCTCGTTTGCTATTTTACTGTTTACAACAAGCACCTCTGCCGCATTACAAACGGAGGGTCTGCTTGTTTTTGCATTCTCAACAATATTAAGTGCTTTTTCTATATCTGCCGTTTCATCAATATAAATATGACAGATACCTGTGCCCGTTTGAATACAAGGCACTTTAGCATTTTCAGTACAAGCCTTTATAAGCCCTGCACCGCCTCTGGGGATAAGCAAATCAACGTAGCCTACTGCATTCATAAGCTCGTTTGCACTTTGCCTTGTTGTATCCTGAACGAGATTAATAAGAGTTTCGGGAAGACCTAAAGAGGTAAGACCCTTTCTCATAGCTGTCACAATAGCATCGGCAGAAAGAAACGCCTCTTTACCGCCTCTTAAAACGCAAACGTTACCGCTTTTAAGAGCTAATGCGGCGGCATCTGACGTTACGTTAGGTCTGCTTTCGTAAATAATTGCAACAACACCCATAGGCACTGCAGTTTTTTCTACGATAATACCGCTTGGTCTTTCAACCGTTGCGAGAATCTCACCTACGGGGTCGGGAAGCAGGGCAACCTCACGGATACCGTCTGCCATACCCTTTATACGCTCCCTTGAAAGTGCAAGGCGGTCAAGCATAACCTCTGAAACCGTACCCTTTGCATTTTCCATATCCTTCTGATTTTCTGAAAGAATAAAGTCACAATTTTCCTCTAATGCCTCTGCCATTTTTAAAAGAGCATTGTTTTTCGTTTTAGTATCAAGAGTACAAAGCACTGATTTTACTGCTTTAGCCTCTTGTAAAATTTCAAACGTTGATTTCATATAATCAATCCTTTTTTGAAATAAATCTTGTTCCAACCTTTTTACCGTCAACAATATCGTAAAGCACTGACGGTGAAGAGCCGTTAGCGATAACCATATCCGTTCCTCTCTTCACGCATCTTTTTGCAGCAGAAAGCTTTGTTGCCATTCCGCCTGTGCCGAGAGTTGACCCGCTTTTACCGCCTAAGGCTTCAATTTCGGGTGTGATTTCGGTAATCTCTGAAAGTAGAATTGCGTTTTTATCTTTATGGGGGTCGGCTGTATAAAGACCGTCAATATCAGAAAGAAGAATAAGCAAATCAGCATGCATGCTTACTGCAACGATTGCACCTAAGGTATCGTTATCACCAACTGAAATTTCATCTGTATTAACGGTGTCGTTTTCGTTGATAATAGGAAGCACGTTAAGCTCAAGCAATCTATTCATTGTATTTTTTATATTGTGATATCTTGTAGGGTCTTCAAGGTCAAGGCCTGTAAGAAGAATCTGGGCTACAGTATGGTTATACTCTGAAAAAAGCTTGTCGTAAGCATACATAAGCTCGCATTGACCTACCGCCGCTGCCGCCTGCTTTGTAGGCATATCGGTCGGCTTTTCTTTAAGAGAAAGCTTACCTATACCCATACCGATAGCTCCTGATGATACAAGTATCACCTCGTGACCTGCGTTTTTTAAATCGGCAAGCACCTTGCAAAGCTCTTCAACGTGGCGGATGTTTATACAACCCGTACTATGTGCAAGGGTAGACGTTCCTACCTTAACTACTATTCTCATTTTTTACATCTCCATAGGTGAATACGCTTTATTCACCGATTGATTATTCTGAAGCTGAGTCCTCAGCTTCGTTGTTACCTGTTCTGCTCTTAAGCTTAGCGGCTCTTGAAACTGCAAGGTCCTCCATCATCTGCTCTTTAACCTTGCCGTCAACGTTAAAGAATGAAAGAGAAATTGCCTTACCGATTCTACCTGCTGCGGGAGCAAGTGTAAATACCGCCCAGATAGCCTGAAGCATATGAGGGTCAGTCTGAGGCACAACAACACCGTAAGAGTTGATAAGTGGCTCGTATCTGATAGCGGCGATAATGATACCGCTGAGAATTGTTGAAATGTTGTTTGTAATAAGGGTGATATAGCCCATAGCCGCGCTCATCATACCCTCGTTACGAATACCTGTTTTCCATTCAACGTAATCGTATAAATCACCCTGAAGAGCAGTACCGCAATAACGCTGAACGCTGTTCATTGCACCTGCAAGAGTAAGGCCTATTACGATTATAATAATATTTATAATATTGTTATCGGTTGGCTTGTAGCCTATAAAGAACATTATAAGGTAAACAACACCACAATAGCCGTATGCTAAAACAGAAAGCTTTTTAAGACCGATTTTTTTAGTCATCTTTGTTGCAAATGGCAAAACGAAATAGCTGGGAAGACCCGTAAACAAGCCTGCAATAGCAGCGTTTGAAAGCTTACCCGTACAGTTAAGCCAGAAATAGTTTGCAACACTCTGACCAGTACCCTTACCCATACCGAAAAAGTTCTTCGCAAGAAGAGCCCACATAGGACGGCAGGAAGCAACCTGCTTAATTGATTTTAATATGCTTGTGCTGTTCATTTCTTCACGTGAAGCAAGAGGCACTCGTTCTCTTAAGCTGAAGAAGCCGAATACACGGAAAACAATTACAAGTGCAATAAATATTAAAGCACCCACAAAATAAATGTTTCTTGTTGGAATTGTTCGTGGCAAATAGTCAACAAAGAACGGGAATAGCGACGGTAGCCACACACCAAACAGGTCTACGTATGTATCTGCTGCGATAAGCTTATTTCTTTCGTTTATATTTGGAGTAAGGTTATAAAGCACCGCCTGATAAGCAGGTGTGTAAAACGAGTTCGAAATAGAGCCTATGTATCTTATAACTAAGAAAATTGCAAGAAGTGTTGCCTGAGAAAGACCGTCGGGCAGCATATAAGGCGTAATAGCAGAAAAAAGCCAGAAGGGAAGAGTAAGCACAAGATAAGGGCGTACTCGACCCCAACGGGTACGTGTTCTGTCAAGAATAGGGCCTGATATTGCATTGTCAAAGGTGTCAAGAATACTACAGAAGGACTGAGCAACGCTTAAGGTAATGGGGCTTACGTGCTGGAAGGTAGTAGTGTAGAAAAACTCGTTGTTACCGTTGAAGGTTTCCCAGTTTTTATCACCAATACCTGAAATGATGTACGCCGCCATTTCTCTCGGGCCTAAATATTCTTTTTCCTGTTGCTGTCGCTGTTTTTCTATATCCTCTTCGGTAACCTGAGGTTCAACGTAAACCTCTTTATTTTTTGTTGCCAAAAGAGCACCGCCTTTCGCAAGAAATATTTTTGAAAATTTTTGTTTATTTATTAAATGTTAGCATAGCTATCATTGATTTTCAATAAATTCCATTATTTCCCTTTTTAATCGGGCAACGGGAAGGCCGACTACGTTATAATAATCACCGTTTACGGCTTTTACAAGAAGTCCCGCTTTCCCTTGGATACCGTAAGCCCCTGCTTTATCGTAGGGCTCATCGGTTGAAATGTAGTCCTCAATTTCTTTATCGGTAAGCTTATAAAAAACCACGTCTGTTTTTTCGCTGAAGGTTTTAAAATTGCCGTTTAAAGAAAGAGTTACGCCCGTAAAAACCTGATGCTCTCTTCCGCTTAAAAGAGCTATCATTCGTCGGGCATCCTCTTTATCCTGAGGCTTTCCTAAAATTTCACCGTCAACGGCTACAACCGTATCGGCAGAAATTACAAGACTTTTTTCATCGCATATTTCAACGGTTGCCTTATTTTTTATTAAGGAAAGATATTCAACCGCCTCCTGAGCCTTTATTCCCTCGGGTAAGGCTTCGTCGCAATCCGCAGGACGAATATCGTATTCGTTAAAAATTAAGGACAATAATTCTTTTCGTCTTGGTGAGGCAGACGCCAGCACCACCTTTAAGTTATCAAGATTTTTCATTTTACCACTCAAGACACTCACAGATTTTTTTAAGAGTGTTAAGGCCCCATTTACAAGCCTGCTTTGCTTCCTCGTGACCCTCAAACTCAAGGGTTATCCAGCCGTTGTAGCCTGCTCCTTTAAGAATTTCAAGAGTCTGTAAAACGGGCACGTTTCCGTGACCTAACACCGCACCTCTTAAATAGTTACCGCCTCTCGTTTCAAAGAAGCCATCCTGCGGGGGAAATTCGCTACCGCTTTTAACGTGAAAATCCTTAACGTGAACATATTTTGCAAAGGGTGCAAGTCGGCTTACTGCGGTAACGGGGTTTTCGTCAACGCAAAGGAAGTTTCCTATATCTACCTGAGCACCGAAGTTTTCGTTGCAAACACCTGTAATCACCTTTTCAACTCTGTCACTATCCTGACAAAAATAACCGTGATTTTCAATAGCGGTAAAAATGCCCTTTTCCTTTGCATATTCGGTTACTGCTTTATAGCCCTCAACAAGTCGGGGTAAGGCTTGGGGAAAGCCTTTAAACTTTTTATCCTCGTCATTGTATCCGCCCGTAGCGTCGTGGCGCATACCCTTAACGCCTAAAAGCACCGCAATATCAACCTCGCCCTTAAGACGCTGGATTTCTTTTGGGAGGTCACCGTTACTGCCGTAAATAAAATCTGCACCAACAGAATACTGTATGGGTGTAATACCCTGCTTTTCGCATTCCGCCTTTAATTCTTTTGCATACTCTTTTTTATCTTTATTTTCGGGGGGATTTATTTCGGCAAACTCTATACCGTCAAAGCCTAAATCCTTTGCGATTTTAATAAGCTCTTTTTCTGTAGCCTCGCCCTTACCGACAAGAGATGAAAGACTGTAGCTGCTTAATGCAAATTTCATAACGATTTCCTTTCCATTATTTTATCATTGTTTACAAGCCGTTTGAGTATTATGATAATGAGTATAGTTATAAAGAGAGGTGCTTCTTTTGAAAATAGACTCAAACAGTGAAGGGAAAATTACTGTCGCTCTTTCAAATGAGGATATGAATGAGCTTGATATTACATACGATGAATTAGATTATTCAAACATAGAAACAAGGCGGGTTATATGGACCCTTTTAGATAAGGCGGGTCAGCAATTAGGCAAATGCATTAACACTGACAGCAAGCTTCTTATCGAGGTAGCACCGCTTAACGAGGGCGGTTGCATTTTACATTTTACCTTTTTACCCGTAAACGACCCGAAATCGAAAAAACGGTTAGTTATGAAAAAGGATGCCGACCCTATTCTTTTTAAGCCCTTTAATGAAAATTCTATGCTTGACAGCGTTAAGCTTTTAAGTAACTTAAGTAACAAGCTCAAATCCGTTGAATGTTATAAGTACAAAAATAAATTTTACTTTTCTATTTACCCTAAGCTGACCTTTTCAGACAGCTTAAGCTTTATTTTAAGTGAATTCGGTGAATGTAGCTTTACTACAAATAAAGAAATTTCTTTTATTTGCGAATACGGCTTATCTCAACGAATCGATTGCCTCTTTAGTATCGGGGGCACCGAAAATAAAGCTTCCGGAAACGAGGACGTCTGCACCTGCTTCAACGCAAAGACGGGCAGTTTCAGGGACAATTCCGCCGTCAACCTGAATTAAAAGATCGGGATTTACCTCATTTGCCTTTTCTCTTATAGCGGTAATTTTCGGTAGCATATCGCTCATAAATGACTGACCGCCAAAGCCCGGCTCAACAGTCATAACAAGCACCATGCTTAATTTATCAAGATAAGGGAAAACTACCTCTGCGGGAGTTTTCGGTTTTATTACAAGTGCGGGTTTAACGCCTGCACTTATTATTTTTTCAATTGTTTTTTCTACGTCAGAATTGCTTTCAAGGTGGAAGGATATTAAATCCGCACCTGATGAAGCAAAGGCATCTATATAGTCATAAGGATTACTAATCATAAGATGGCAATCAAGAAACATATCCGTTGCTTTTCTTAATGATTTAACAACAGGCGGGCCTATTGAAATGTTAGGCACGAAATGACCGTCCATAACGTCAACGTGAAGCATATCTGCCCCTGCTGTTTTTACCTTTTCAATTTCGTTTTTAAGGTCTGCATAATCTGCAGAAAGAATTGACGGAGCAACTTTTATTTCGTTTTTAAAATTCATAGTGGTAACTCCTTTTTTGCTATTTTTATGGCTTGTTCACGGTCAATTGCTATCTGATTACTTAATTCATCAAAGGAATTGAATTTCATTTCGTTTCTGATTTTTTTAAGGAGCGAAACCTCAACTCTTTGACCGTATAAATCACCGTTGAAGCCTATAATATTCGTTTCGCTTCGCTTTTCGCTGACACCGGAAACTGTAGGTCTTACGCCGATATTTGTTACTGATACGTATTTTCCACCATCAATTACAGTGTAGGAAGCGTAAACGCCGTATTGGGCTACGGTAAAATCCTCGGGGAAAAATTGGTTTATTGTAGGTGAGCCTAAAATTCTGCCTCTCGCATCACCATGGACTACCTCGAAATCATAAGAAAAATGATAGCCTAACATTTTATTTGCCGTTTCAATATCGCCGTTTTTTATAGCATCTCTTATTCTTGTTGAGCTAACGGGAATACCGTCGTAATCTATTTCGCTACAAACAGTAAGGCTCATTTCTCTTTCACCGCAAAGCCTTTTTAAAACGTCAACATTTCCCTCGGCATTTCTGCCGAAGCGGTAATTAAAGCCACAACAAAGTGCCGTTGCACCATAGCGTTTAATTAAAATATCATCTATAAATTCTTCGGGTGATTTTTTTGATATCTCACCGAAATCAATATATTCGGGCTCGTAGCCCCATTCTTTAAGGAGCTTTTCTTTTTTAGCACGGGTTAAAAGCTCTCCCGGATTTTTACCCGCAAGAAGCTTTTGAGGATGCTCTGTAAACAGAAGCGCTATTCTTTTTTCATAGTAATTTTTATTGCTGAAAAGCACTGCCTTGTGACCGATATGAAGACCGTCAAAGGTGCCTAAAGCAACAAGAACACTCTGTTTTTCAGACATTATTAAAAACCCTTTTTACCTTAAGATTTTCGTTGTCAAGCTCACCAAGACCTAAAAACTCACCGTTACCGTAAACACGATATAAGCCGTTTTCTAAATTCCCCTTAAGCCTTTCTCTCATAAGAGAGCCACCGTTTGAAAATCTTTTTGCCTGATTTTCAGTAACGGTAATTTGGGGATATTCCTCAAGAAGCTTGTCTAACGGGATTAACGCCTTGTAAAGCTCATCCTTCTCTTTAAGCTCTTGTAGCTCCTCGAGAGTAAAGCACTCCGAAAGCTCTATTCCACAAGCGTAGCTTCTGCAAAGGGACGTCATAACCGCACCGCTGCCTAAAGCCTCGCCGATATCGTTTATTAAGGTTCTGATATACGTACCTGCGGAGCATTCGCAATAAAGAGAAAACTCACCGTTTTCAGCTTTTTCCACAGTAAGCTCGTATATTTCGCATTTTCTTTTTTCTCTTTCAACCTCTATACCCTGCCTTGCAAGCTCGTAAAGACGAACACCATCTTTTTTGAGAGCAGAGTACATAGGCGGAAGCTGCATAATTTCACCCTTAAAGGAAAGGGCTACCTCTTTTATTTCTTCAAAGGTAACCTCCTTATCGAAGGTAGCAGTCACCTGACCCCATATATCAAGGGTATCAGTGCAAACCCCCGTTTTAAAGGTTGCGGTATACGCTTTTCTGTGAGTAGGTAAAAGCTCAATAAAGCGGGTAGCACCGCCTACGGCAATAGGCAAAACGCCCGTTGCATTAGGGTCTAAGGTGCCGGTATGACCGCACTTTTTTTCACCTATTATTCTTCTCACTTTATTTACGGCGAAAAATGACGTTATATTTTCGCCTTTTTTTAATGCAATTATTCCGGTCATATATTTAAACCGTCCAGAACGTTTTTAATTATTTCTAAAAGCTTGCTTTTGCCTTCCTCGTAGGGAACGGTAAATGAAGCTCCTGCAGCGCCCTTGTGACCGCCACCACCTAATTGAGAGCATATTGCAGAGGCATCTATATCACCCTCGGTACGAACGGAAACGCCAAAGCTACCGTCCTTTTTCTCTTTGAGCACCGCACCAACAAGCACTCCCTCAATCTGCCTCGGTAAAGCAGTTATAGGGTAGCATTCATGCTCGGTAGAGCCACTTTTATCGTACATAGCCTGTGTAATTGTAATAATTGCACATTTGCCGTCAAAATGATACTCAAGAGTATTTCTTGCAAGAAGCTCAAGCTCTAAAAAGCTTTTAGTTTTAGTTTCAAACATAAGCTTATTGATTTTCTTTGAATCAACGCCCTGCTCCATAAGAATTGAAGCAATACGGAAGGTGCTTGCAGTTGTATTCTGATACCTGAAGCAACCCGTATCCGTAGAAATACCCGTATAAATACATTCTCTTATATAAGTATTCATTTCGATATTCATTTCGCTTAATAACTCAAACATTATTTCGCAAGCGGCAGCTCTGTTTTCAACGTAATTATATTTTGCATAATAGGTGTTTGAAACGTGGTGGTCGATGCTTAAATCAATCTTACCGCCAAATTCTGATACCAAATCACCTAAAAGCTTTTCATCTGCAATATCAACGGCAATTACAAAGGGTGAATTAACCTCGTCAGCCTTGTAGCCTTCGGTAAGATAATAAAAATCCTTTGTAACCTCGTCAACGCATTTAAATACACGCTTTTTACCCATAAGACGTAAAGCCTCACAAAGTGCGAAGGCACACCCTAACGTGTCCCCGTCAGGATGCTCATGAGAAAGCACAACAAACTCGTTATGCTCATTTATAAGCTGTATACATTTCTTCTTATCTATAACCATATAACACCTTTAAAATGCTAAAAGCATAATAGGGATACCGTTGCATTTTTTCAAAAACAACGGTATTCCTTTTCGTTTACTGAATCATTCACCCTTTAATTCAGATGAAATTTCCTCAAGTTTTTTAACGATGTTCATACCGTATTCGATAGAATCGTCCGCAACGAATTTAATTTCAGGGGTTTTTCTAAGACCTAAACGCTTACCAACCTCGCGTCTTACAAGACCGGTAGCACCTGTGAGAGCCTTTGTAGCAGCCTTCGCTACCTCAATACCCTCAACGGCACTTACGTAAACCTTAACGTAAGAAAGGTCCCCTGCAACCTCGGCTCTTGCAACGCTTATAAGATGGTCCGATATTCTCGGGTCCTTAAGCTCTCTTACAATAGCCGCAATTTCTCTTTTAATATCCTCTGCGGTACGGTTTTGTTTATAAGTTCCCATATAAACTCCTAAATTTTAAAACTTAATCTTTGTATTCCTCAGTAATATATCCCTCGAGTATATCGCCTTCTTTGATATCATTAAACTTTTCAAGACCTACGCCGCATTCGTAACCGGTTGCAACCTCTTTAACGTCATCCTTGAAACGTTTAAGTGATGCAATTTCGTCTTCAAATACAACGATACCGTCACGAACAACACGGATTTTGCAGTTTCTTGTGATTTTACCGTCAATGATATAACAGCCTGCGATAGTACCTGCAGAAGAAAGCTTGAATACGCTTCTGACCTCTGCTTTACCCATCTCAACGTCTCTGAATTTAGGTGCAAGCATACCTTTGATAGCTGCTTCAACCTCTTCAATACAGTCGTAGATAATACGGTACATTCTCATTTCAACCTTGTCACGCTCAGCATTTGCTTCAGCAACGGGGTCGGGACGAACGTTAAAGCCAACGATAAGTGCGTTTGAAGCGTTAGCAAGCATAACGTCTGACTCATTAACCGCACCAACACCGCCGTGAATAACCTTAACTCTGACTTCTTCGTTTGAAAGCTTTTCAAGGCTCTGACGAACGGCTTCAACTGAGCCCTGAACGTCTGCCTTAACGATGATATTAAGGTCCTTAAGAGCACCCTGATTAATTGAATCAAAGAGGTTATCAAGAGTAACCTTCTGCATTGAACGGAACTCTTCTTCCTTGATTTTTGCTTTTCTCTGCTCAACAAGCTCACGAGCAAGCTTTTCATCGGATACGCAGTCAAACTGGTCGCCACCGATGGGAACCTCTGCAAGACCTGTAATTTCAACGGGAACAGAGGGACCTGCTTCGTCAACCCTTCTGCCCTTATCATCTGTCATAACACGAACTCTACCAACTGCAGTACCTGCAACGATAATGTCGCCTGATTTAAGAGTACCGTTCTGAACGAGAAGTGTAGCAACGGGACCTCTACCCTTATCAAGACGAGCTTCAATAACGATACCCTTACCTGCACGGTTGGGGTTAGCCTTAAGCTCTTTCATTTCAGCAACAAGAAGAACTGATTCAAGAAGAGTATCAATATTCATCTTTGTTTTTGCTGAAACAGGAACGCAGATAACGTCACCGCCCCACTCCTCAGGAATGAGCTCATACTCTGTTAACTGCTGCATAATTCTGTCAGGTGATGCATCGGGTTTATCCATTTTGTTGATAGCAACAACAACTGAAACGCCTGCTGCTTTTGCGTGGTTAATAGCTTCAACTGTCTGAGGCATAATACCGTCGTCAGCCGCAACAACAAGAATAGCAATATCAGTAGCCATAGCACCTCTTGCACGCATTGCTGTAAAGGCTGCGTGACCGGGTGTATCAAGGAAGGTGATATCCTGACCGTTAAGGTTTACTCTGTAAGCACCAAGGTGCTGAGTGATACCGCCTGCCTCAGTTTCAGTAACTGAAGTGTTTTTGATAGCGTCAAGAAGTGAAGTTTTACCGTGGTCAACGTGACCCATAACGCAAACAACAGGGCTTCTTGAAATAAGGTCTGCAGCATCGTCCTCGTGGTCGTCGATAATTCTGTCTTCAATGGTAACAACAACCTCTTTTTTAACCTTTGCGCCTAACTCGGTTGCAACGATTTCAGCGGTATCAAAGTCGATAACCTGATTAACGGTTGCCATCATACCTAATGAGAAGAGCTTTTTAACAACCTCTGCTGCAGTTCTTTTAAGCATTGCTGCAAGGTCTGAAACAGTGATTTCCTCGGGTACTGTGATTACGAGAGTCTTTTTAGCTCTTTCAGCCTCAAGTCTCTTTAATCTTTCTGCTTCACTCTCCTTACGGTGTGAACGCATACCCTGCTGTTTTCTGTACTGCTGACTCTTCTGTTTTAATTTCTGCTTCGTCTGAACGTTGTCATTGATTGAATGAACGGGAGCGATATTTTCATATCTTTCGTTGTATTTATCAAGCTGAATATCTTCAACTCTTGTGTCGATTGTACGCTTTTCACCCTTTGTTCTTGACTGCATGGGGCCGTCTTTCTTCTTTTCGTTTTTCTTAAAGGGGTTTGCGTTTGACTGACCCTCGGGCTTCTTTTCCTGAGGCTTGTTGTCAGCCTTTTTCTCTGCAGGCTTTTCTGCCTTTTTGTCCTGAGGCTTTGCAGGCTTATTATCCTGCTTCTTTTCTGCAGGCTTGTTTTCCTGCTTCTTCTCTGCAGGCTTGTTTTCTTTCTTAGGAGCCTCTTTCTTTTCGGGCTTCTTTTCCTCAGGCTTTTTCATTGCAAAATACGCATTGAAGTTTTCAACAGAATTCTCCTGGGTTAAAACGTCAAAAAGAACGTCAAGCTCTTTTGTATCAAGGGCTGTCTGTGATTTTTTAGGTTCTTCAAAATGCTTTGCAAGAATATCTACTATATCTTTATTTTGTAAGCCGAAGTCTTTAGCAACTTCGCTGACCTTATATTTAGTTATCATCTAATTCCTCCCCGAATTTTTGTTGTAATTTTTCAGCAAATCCGGTATCTGTAACGGAAAAGACTGCTGCACCTTTTCCTATGCCTTGAGCAAAATCCTTCATAGAGCATTTCGTTCGCATAACGGGAATTGACCTTCCGTTTTGCGTACATAAAAATCTCATTTCTCTTTCAAGCCTTTCGGAAGCATCCGAGGCCATTATTATTAACTGAGATTTTGATTTTACTATTGTTTCTTTTACGGCATCGTGACCGCAGGCTAATTTACCTGCCTTTCTGCAGATGCCTAAAAAATTCATATTTTCTCTGATGTTCAAGCTTTGCTCACTCCAAGCTGCTCCGCCATAGCATCATAAACGCTTTCTGGAATCTGAGTATCTAATGCTCTTTCAATTCGTTTGCCCTTACGAGCCTTCTGAAAGCAAGCTTTATCAGGACAAATATATGCCCCTCTTCCCGATTTTTTGCCTGTAAGGTCAAGACTGATTTCACCGTCAGGGCTTTTTACTGCTCGGATTAACTCTTTTTTAGGCTTCATTTCGTTACATCCGAGGCATTTCCTCATAGGTATTTTTTTCTCAGCCATAATTAAAACCTCACTGATTCTGCGGGATATAGAAGCCGCTTTCGGGTTTAATATCTATCTTCCAGCCTGTAAGCCTTGCTGCAAGACGAGCGTTCTGACCCTTGTTACCGATAGCAAGTGAAAGCTGAGTATCGGGAACAGTTACGTGACATGCATTTTCTTTTTCTTCATCGATTTCAACAGAAAGCACGTCTGCGGGAGCAAGTGCTGCAGCGATGAATTTCTGAGGGTCCTCATCGTAAACAACGATATCAATCTTTTCGCCACCGAGAGACTCAACAATCGTACCAACACGAGTACCCTTAGGACCGATACATGCGCCGATGGGGTCAACGTTTTCATCCTTAGATAAAACTGCGATTTTTGTTCTTGAGCCTGCTTCACGGGCAACAGATTTGATTTCAACAATTCCGTCATAGATTTCGGGAACCTCTGTTTCAAAAAGTCTTTTTACAAGACCTGAATGAGTTCTTGAAATCATAGCCTTAGGACCTTTAGGTGTATCCTTAACGCCTTCAATGTAAACCTTTACAAGCTGATTTTCTGTAAATGCTTCGTTAGGAATCTGTCTTGATTTAGGAAGAACAACTACTGATTTACCGATTTCAAGAGTAACGTTACCTGTCTGAGGGTCAATGCTCTGAACCTTACCTGTTACGAGCTCCTTCTGCTTTGATTCAAACTCTCTGAGCATAAGGCCTCTTTCAGCATCGTGAATATCGCCTCTGATAACGTTCTTTGCAGTTGTTGCTGCAATTCTGCCGAACTGCTTTGTTTCAAGAGGAATTTCAACGATATCACCAACGAGAGCATTCTTGCTGTGCTTCTGAGCGTCTACAAGAAGAATCTGAGTGTTAGCGTTTTCAATTTCTTCAACAACCTGCTTTTTAAGGTAAACTCTTAATTCGTATTTTTCAGGGTTGCAGTCAACAAAAACTACGTCCTCACCGCCGTAATCCTTTCTTACAGAGGTTACGATTGCTGCACAAACCTTTTCAAGAAGGTAATCTGCGGGGATACCTCTTTCCTGCTCGAGCATAAGTATTGCTTCAAAAAATTCTTTGTTCTGATTGGGCTTGCTTGCCGCTTTTCTTGCCATTTTTCTTACCATTCCTTTCAATATATGTGAATTAAATTATAAACTCTTTAAAATCGAACGTTATAATCAGAAGCTGAAATCATCTAACTTAACGAATGCAATTTCCTTTTTCTCGGCGGTCATCGTAGTTTCGTCCTCAAACTCTATTGTAACCGCACCTGTTTCACTGTAATCAATAAGCACGCCTTTGAATTCTCTTTGCCCTTCAAAAGGTCTTATAAGCCTTACGATAACCTTTTCATCCATTGCGTAATCGAAATGAAAATCTCTTGTAAGCTTTCTTTCAATACCAGGTGAAGAAACCTGTAAATTGTACTGACGGTCAACAGGGTCTGCCTCGTCAAGAGGCTTGTCAAGAGCGTGACTCATATTAACGCAATCGTCAATACCGACGCCGTCTTCCTTGTCGATAAAAATTCTCAGGTAATAGTTTGCTCCTTCTTTTTCGAAGGTAACGTCCCAGAGAATAAGACCTAATTCCTCTGCAATCGGTTGCGCAATATCCCACACAACCGCAACTGTGTTCTTTGCCAAATCAGCACCTCTTTTAAAAATATTCTACAAACCTTTTTGATATTGTAGAAGGTTTTTGATAAACTCTTTTACAATAAATGTGAGAGCAGGTCGCCCTGCTCTCACTCAAGTTCATATTCGTACAATGTGAATATACCATAATATATAAAAAATTGCAAGTGTTTTTATTAAAATTGCTATACCGATTTTTGTTGTTATTATTGTTTTTTTGTGATATTATGTAGTTGTACTACAAAGTGCAATAATTTTACGTTAGGAGAATCTATATGGAAAACACTACTCAACCCGTAAGCACTGCTCCCGCAGTTCAGCTTAAAACAAACCGTAGCTTTATCAAGTACATTTTACTCTCACTTATCACTTTCGGTATTTACGGTATCGTTTGTATGTCAGGAGTTACAACTGACCTCAACTTAATCGCAAGTAAATACGACGGCAAAAAGACTATGCATTTCTGCCTTCTTGCTTTCGTTTTCTCATGGTTAACATGTGGTATCGGTGTTATTGTTTGGTGCCACAAAATTTCAAACCGTATGGGTGCAGAGCTTAAGAGAAGAAACATCGATTATAAAATGTCAGCAGGTACCTTCTGGCTTTGGAATGTCCTCGGTTCATTCATAATCGTAGGACCCTTCATTTATATGCATAAATTCTTCAAGGCTATCAACCTTCTTGCTGCTGATTACAACGTTAACGGCTGATATTATTTAAAAACAAAACCTCGAGGCACTTACGCTTCGAGGTTTTTATTTTGCCTGAAAAAGTCGGAAACAGAAAAATTGCCATTTGCCATTTGCAATTTGCAATTTAGCGAGCTAAGCGAGCTTATCAGTCCTCCTGCTGTGCCTGCTTAAGAACTTCGTCCGGCACGGCTTCACCGTGTTTAACGAACATGATAAGAAGAATAGCTACACCGAACATAATCGGGCTGTAGTAGAAGAGTGACATATACGTTCCTGAAAGCATTCTGATAAAGCCGTAAACGATGGGTGATGCAATCTGAGCTGAGAAGGTTGCTGTGTAGTAGTAGCCGGTGAAGGTACCAACCTTTTCAACGCCACCGATTTCAAGAACAAGGGGAAGAGTGTTAACGGTAATAAACATATTAGCCGCACCGCCGAGAACAAGAACGGGGTAAATAAGCACTCTGAGAATTTTTGTAACGCTGTCAACAGTTTCTGAAACTGAGGTAAGAGCTGTTGCAAAATCATCGGTTTCTGCAGAAAGAACGTTGTTTGCAACTGAAATAATTGCATCGTAGATACCAGTACCTGCATTTGCAACAAGGTATTTATCAAACTCTGCATAAGCACCGTTAACGTCGTTTGTTGCATCGTTCTTATATGCAAGGTAGCCCTCCATTGTAAGAACCTCGTCATCCTCAAGAGTTCTGCCCTCTGCCTGAGCCGCATCACTAATCATACCGTTGTAGCTGTTGATGTTATCGTCAACTGCGATATAAGCGTTGTTAACCTCAACGTAGTTTTTGATAGAAAGGTCTTTTCCGCCGAGCATACCAAGGAATACGCCGAAGAAGAAAACGAATGCTGCAAGGAATACTGAAAGACCTGCTAAAATTGTTTTCTTTCTACCGAACTTTTTACCCATTTTACCTGCGGGAAGAGCTGCTGCACCTGAGCATACTGCAAAGATGAGCATAATAATTGTTGCTTCCGAGGTAATCATATGAAGGATTTCCTGAGCAAAAAGTGAGAAGAAGGTTGTAATAGCGTTTGCCGCACAGAAAAGGAAGAAGAGTGTACCGAGCATAAAGATAAGGCTCTTTCTTTCGCCCTTTGAAAGCTTGATAGCTTTAAGCTTTGCCTTCTGAGCCTTTGCTTCCTCTTTAGCTGCTTTCTTTCTTGCTTTAGCGTCTGCATACTGATTCTGCTCGCCCTTAAGCCTGATGCTTGTATCCTGCTCTTTTACGAAGAAAAGAAGAACAAGCATACCGAGTATCATAATAATTGAGCCGATAAAGAAAACGTAGGGGAATGAAAGTGTTTCATCCGCCTTGATTTCGGCTTTACTGTAGCCTGCAATAAGAGTGCAAAGAGCGATACCGATAGTACCTGCAACCATACCTACCGCAGAGCCGAGACCGCCCATAAGGTTGATAACCGCATTACCCTCAGAACGAAGCTCGGGAGGAGTTAAGTCGGGCATGAGAGCAACAACGGGGGCTCGCCACAAGGACATTGAGAAAACGAAAAGGATAATAACAAACATTGTTAAGGGTAATCTCATTTCGCCCTGAACGTTGAGCGCTACTATAGGAATTAACGTAAAGAGAATTGCCGAAATAGGTGCGCAGGTTACGATAAAGGGTCTGCGTTTACCAAGCTTTGAATGGCAATTATCGGATAATTTACCAAAGGTAGGCTGGAAGATAACACCGAAGATGTTATCAAAGGTCATTATAATACCGATGAACAAGGGTACAAGAGTAAAGCCGCCGCCTAAAGCAACCGTGCTTTCACCCTGAGCCTCTGCGAATTTACCAATCCAAGGGATTGCATTGCCGAGAGCCTCACTGAGATGAGCAACCCATTCGCTCTCTGAAAGAATTCTGTTAAGAATTTTTGTAATATAAGGGTCGTAAATTGCCCAGGCAATTGACGTTGCAAGGAAACCGAAACCCGTAAGTATAGTCTTTTTATAATCGAGCTTCATTTTTTTCTCTTCCAAAATAAGTCCTCCTTTTACCGCTTTTTGCAAGCGATTTTTATACAAGTTTAATTGTATCACATTATTCCAAAAATTCCAACGAAAATAACAAACTGCGATATTTTTTGGAACATTCCATAAATACCGCAGTCGATTTTTGTGTATTATTTTTTATATTATTTCTGTTGCTTGCTTCTGTAGCTTTCAGCTTCCCAGTTTACAATGAAATCCGTAAGCTCGGGAGTCATAGGTCTTGCACCGCCGAAATACTGAGAATATTTAAAAATTTTCATACCATCGTTAAAAAGAGCCGCCGCATTGTTGCTACCCTTTTCAGAATAATCTACCGCATAAAGACCGCAATCCTTAACGAGTAAAACCTTCGGTAAAAATCCGTTTTCAGCTTTGTATTTTTCAACCTTTTCCTTGATTTCACCCATATTTTCAATATAAACGGGGTACGGCTTACAGTAAACTATCTGGTCGGGGTTAAAGGGTAAATAGATTTTATTGAAAGCCTCTTCACTTTTTGCAAACTCAAGTGAGGTTGCGGAGGGCTCGTAGGTAATTACGCTATCCTCACCGAAAGCATCGCACATTTCGTTAAAAATATCTCTACCCTTTTCGCCGTCAAAATCGCCTATTGAAAAATCAGGCTCCTCTTCAATGCAACCACGAAGCCTTGCCATAACCGAATAAAGCTTGTCGCCAAGACCCTCGGTTGTGTTATCGGCAATAAAAATACCGTGGTTTGCAAGTAATAGCATATCCGCATCCTTGCCCGTTTTTTCTTTATGCTCTTTTAAAGTATCGTAGCAGATTTTTGCGAGAATATATCCTGGCTTGCAGGGCTCTATCCATAAAACATCGTCACCGAAAAGCTCTTTTGCCTTTTCTTTACCGCCTAAAGCACAGGAAAGACCGTTTACAAGAGTGGGGTGTAAATGTAAAACGTATGTATACGCAAAAAGAGAGTGAAGAGTTGTTTCAACACTTGGTCTTTTATCCTCCTGACCGGGAAGCTTCGCCGCCATCAAATCAGCAAGAGAAAGGGCTTCTCTTTCCTTATCGTTATCGGGGTAGGTTTTTGTAAAGATTTCTGCGATTTTACTTCTGTCCATTCTTACAAAGCCGTCGGGGGTAATTGTTGAAAGGCTTGTGCCTGAGCCCTTGATATACATAACGTTACCCTCTTTTGCAGAGGTGTTACCACCACCTGCAAGGACAAGCTCCTCGTTGCTGCCGTAAAAATTTGAAAATTCTGTAAGCTTATTAATAATCATTTTAATTTCCTCTTTTTAATATACTCTTTTACTGTCTTATATATGGTCGGGGTATCTTTCAACCGAAAGCTTACCGTCGCAAACTGTCATTTTTGCAATTCTTGCATTTCTTCTGTCACCTGAAAGACCGTCTGCCTCGGTGTTTCTTGCGTGGTAAACTACGTAATACTGACCGTTTTCTTTAATAACGCTGTTGTGACCTGTGCCCTCTTCCCAAGCATTGCTTCTTAAAAGCGGAGCGTACGTATTATCATCGGGCATTTTCTGGAATTTAACCTTTGTTAAATCCTGCTCGGTAGTTTTTGCGGCAGCATAGCCCACGAAATAGGTTTCATCCTCATATCTTCCGCCACTGTACATAATATACTGCCAGTCGCCCTCCTGAAACCAATACGCACCCTCGATTGTGTGCCAATGCTGACCCTCTTTATAGCGGTTGCGACAGAAAATTTCTTCGTCAATTGATGCCTTAATTACGGGCACGGGCTCGCCTACGGGGGTATATGGGTCTGCCATTTTCTGAACAACTATATAAGTGCCTATTCTTTCACCCTCAAAGGTGTTAGGTGAATAGAAAAGGAAAAGACCTTCATCAGTTTTTACAATGTGAGAATCTATTGAAAAGGGCATTAAAATAGGCTTTGCTTCAGAGAAGGGTCCTAAGGGGTTTTCGCTTTCAATTACGTGCATTGTCTGATGATGACCGCCCTGGTCGGGCTCAACGTCGTAATATTCAAAGGAAAAATATACGTAGAATTTACCCTCGTGGAAAATCACAGAGGGTGCCCAGAAGCTATCCTTACCCTCAATAGTAAAAATTCTGCCCTCGAATTTCCAATCACCTAAAAGAGTATCGCAGGAATGAGCATATATTCCGTCGTCACCCGTTGTGTAGATATAAAACTTGCCGTTGTGCTTGAATATAAAAGGGTCTGCCTGACCGACGTAATTTTCTTTATCAATTTTTAAAAGCTGCATAATTATCTCCTCTTTCCCGAATTTTTAGGTTTAGAGCTACCGCCTCTGCGAGAGGTGTTATTTCGTTTTTGGTTGTTATTGTTATTGTTTTTCTTTTTCGCCTGCTCAACTCTGTCTTTATACGAGGGCTTTACAAGGCATTTTTTATCGTAGCCGATTAAATCTTCTCTGTGGCACATCTTAAGAGCAGTCCTTACAAGGTCTGCATTTTTCGGGTCGGCACACTGTAAAAGAGCTCTTTGCATTCTCTTTTCGTCAGCAGATTTCGGCACGTAAACCGATTTCATTGTAAACGGGTCAAGCCCCGTGTAAAACATAACCGTTGAGGCTGTGCCGGGGGTGGGATAAAAATCCTGGACCTGCTCGGGATTATAATTCCAGCGTTTTATAAACTCTGCAAGCTTTACCGCATCTGAAAGTGTGCTACCGGGGTGGCTTGACATAAGGTAAGGCACAAGATATTGCTCCATACCGAAGCTTTTTGTTAATTCAAAATATCTGTCCTTGAATTTTTCGTAAACCTTAAAATCAGGCTTGCCCATAAGGCGAAGCACGTTACCCGAGCAATGCTCAGGGGCTACCTTAAGCTGACCGCTTACGTGGTCCTTAACAAGCTTTTTGAAAAATGCATTTCCCGAGGGCGATTTATCGGCATTAAGGTAATCGTAACGAATACCCGAGCGAATAAACACCTTTTTAATTTTAGGTAATTCCTCAATTCTCGAAAGAAGCTCAATATATTCGCTATGGTCTGCCTTTAAATTTTTACAGGGCTCGGGAGCAAGGCACTTTTTATCGGGACAAACTCCGCTTTTCAACTGCTTATCGCAGGCGGGATAACGGAAGTTTGCAGTAGGTCCGCCAACGTCATTAATATAGCCTTTAAAATCAGGCTGTTGAGTTAGTATTTTTGCCTCTTCAACTACGCTTTCAATGCTTCTTGAACGAACACTTCTGCCTTGATGAAACGCAAGGGCACAGAAATTACAACCGCCGAAGCACCCTCTGTTATGCGTAAGAGAAAACTGCACCTCTTTAATTGCAGGCACTCCCCCCTGCTTTTCATAAGAGGGGTGATAATTTCTCATAAAGGGAAGAGCATAAACTCTGTCAAGCTCCTCTCTTTCAAGGGGTGGCATAGGTGGATTTTGCACAAGCATATTCTCGCCGTAATATTCAACGAGAGCCTTGCCGTAGGCACTATCCTGATTTTTATACTGAACGGAAAACGCCTTTGCATAATACTCTTTATCTGATTTAAGCCTTTCAAAATCCCATTCGCCTGCGGTATCAAAGTGGATTTTATCACCTTTTTTACCCAGCCAAGCCGTACCTCTTACGTCGCGGATTTTTGAAATCGGCACGCCTTTATCAAGAAGGGACGCAATTTTTCTTATAATATTTTCACCCATACCGTAGGTAAGAATATCGGCACCCGAGGAAACAAGAACGCTTTCTAAAACCTTATCATCCCAATAATCGTAATGGGCGAATCTGCGAAGTGACGCCTCAAGACCGCCGATAATTATAGCGGTATCGGGGTAAGCCTCTCTTATAAGACGGCAATAAACGTCGGTTGCTCTGTCAGGACGAAGCCCGAATTTTCCGCCCGGTGAATAGTAATCGTAATTTCTTTTACGTTTAGCAACTGAATAATGGGCAACCATTGAGTCGATATTGCCTGCAGAAACTAAAAAGCCAAGACGAGGCTTTCCGAAACGCTTGAAATCCTCGCAGTTGTTGAATTTCGGCTGAGAAAGAAACGCAACATTAAACCCTTGCTCTTCAAGAACACGGGTTATAATAGCCGCACCGAAGGAGGGGTGGTCAACGTAAGCGTCACCGCAGACGTAAACGAAATCTGCCTCTGCCCAGCCTCTTTCCTGCATCTCTTTTAAATTTATCGGTAAAAAATCTTTACCCATCATAAAAAGTCACCTTAAATATATATCTTAAGCTTTGTTAATTTTTCTGATAATATCGGGGATTTCCGCCACTGTTTCAACCTGAATTTCAGGCTTTTCAATTTCGGGGAAAATCCAAGTGCCCGTAGTTTTAACCCAAACGGGAATACACCCCGCTTTTCTTGAGCCGTCAACGTCAAATTTCGGGTGGTCACCGATAAACATCATCTCCTCGGGCTTTATGCCGAGATAATCGGTCATCATCAAAAATATCTCCTTATCGGGCTTTCTGTAAGGGGTATCACCGCTTATTATAACGTAGTCGAAGGCATCGGTTAAATCAAGCATTGCAAGCTTTCTGTTCTGGACCTCGCTTTCGCTGTTTGTAATAAGACCGATTTTAAGACCCATTGCCTTAAGCTCATTTATAGTAGGGATTGCAAAGGGATATTTTACGGCAATTTCTTTGAATTTTGAAATTACGAAAGCCTCGTATTCCTCATACTCGGGAATTTCAGCAAAAATCCCCTTACTGCAAAGGTGAGCGAAAATTTTAGTCCACCCGATATGAACGAAATTTTTATCTGCCCAGGAAAGATTTTCATAAATGAAATCGTCGGTTATACCCTCAGCTATTTTAAATCTGTCTTTAAAAAACGGCACTATCCTTTTAAGCGTTTCATACCTGTCAAATAAGGTATGGTCAAGGTCAAAAACTGCCGCTTTTATCATAAAACCACTCCAAATACAAAATACACAGTAATTGTAGCATAATAAAACTGCGTTTTCAACTGTAGTAATTTGTAAAAAGGCTTTCTTGCATTATTCTTTTAAGAATGATATATTGAAATAAACTATTCTCAAGGGGTGACTTTTTTGAAAACACAGCTCCAAGAAAAGCTTTTTTCGTTACAAGATATTGAATATAAAGCCTTTCACTCAAGGCTTATGCCTACGGTAGACCCCGACACTGTTATCGGTATAAGGACACCCGTTCTGAGAAAATTCAGTAATGAATTCAACAAAACTGATGAAGCAAAAGCGTTTCTTAAAGACCTTCCCCATAAATATTACGAAGAGAATAATCTTCACGCATTTTTGCTTGAAAAAATAACGGATTACAATATTCTTGTAAAAGAATTGAACAATTTTTTACCCTTTGTAGATAACTGGGCAACCTGCGATATGATGAAGCCGAAATGCTTTAAGAAAAACAAAGACCACCTTATTATTGATATAAAAAGGTGGTTGAAATCTGAATATATTTATGAGGTAAGATTCGGTATAGTTTGCCTTATGACTTATTTTCTTGACGATGAATTTAAGGAAAGCTATTTAGATTTAATCGTTGATATTAAAAGCGAAGAATATTATATAAATATGGCTCGTGCCTGGTTTTTCGCAACCGCACTTACATATCAGTTTGAAGCTTCTATCCCAATATTTGAAAATAAAGCTCTCGACAAATGGACCCACAATAAAGCAATTCAAAAGGCGTGCGAGAGTTATAGGGTGACGGATGAGCAGAAAATTTTTCTGCGTAAATTGAAGGTGTGAAATAAAACAAATTGCAAATGGAAAGTGGCAAATTAAGTACGAAATGCGGAATGCGAAGTGCGAAATGCGAAATGTAGATGCCAGATGCCAGAGGCTTCGCGGGGAGCAAACGACTTACTAATATAATAAATTTACAAAGGCGGTGTACCTCTCTTCGAAGAGAGGGGGACCGCCTTTCGCTTTGTTGTTTTTAGAATAAATATATTTCGTGCCAATGATTTTTTGTTAGAATTAAGTTTTTCGGGCGGTGGAGAGTTCTCGACGTGAGACCTCGAACGTCGTTGAATCGTAAGATTCAACTGTAACACACTCACCGCCAACAATTACCTATATTCAGGAGTAATTTTTACCCCTTTTTCTAAAGAATTACACACGTTGTTTATTATATATTTTACATTTTCAAAATCTTTGTTAACCTCTGTATTTTCAAATCTTAAAACATAAAAACCAAGGCTTTCAAGATATTCTGTTCGTTTATTATCATACTCTTTATTTTCCTCGTATAAGTGCTGATATCCGTCAATTTCTATTATTAATTTTAATTTAGGGCAAAAGAAATCTACAATATAATTTCCTATTACTCTTTGTCTGTGAAATTTTGGAACGTGACCTCTTAAAATCTGATACCAGACCTTCTTTTCTTCATCGGTCATATTCTTTCGCATTTCAACTGCATATTCTTTTAATTCGGAATTTATGGGTAACGGTTTTCTTTTATCCATTTCTTGCTCCTTTGCATTTTCGTGGAGGTTAGTTTATTTACAATTGAATCTAACGCTTCAACTACGCTCCTTTGTCGCGTAGAGAACTCTCCACCGCCCGTTAAACTTTGTTCTAAAAGTTATTTATAGGCACGATTAAAACTTAATATCAATGAATAAGTATAAATTAAGGCGGTCCCCCTCTCTTCGAAGAGAGGTACACCGCCTTTTAAAATTTGTTCTGTTAGTAAGTTAATTGCTCCCTGCGAAGCCTCTGGCGACTAAAATCGCGTCGCAGACCCTTTTCTATTATCTATTCAATATTATCTTTTATCTATTATCTTGCGAAGCTACTGACGACTGGTGACCGGCGACTGGTGATTTCACTTCGCACTTCGCACTCCGCATTTCGCACTTAATTTGCCACTTGCCATTTCCCATTTTCAATTTTGCGAACGCAGTGAGCTTTACAGTCCCGATTTCTCAAAAATCTCTTTCATTTTTTCTACGCTTTCTTTATCGTAGTTTTTCATTTGCTCACGTTTAGCTATAACTAAATCATTTTTTGAGAAGGTATAGGTTACCGCTCTTATAACCCAGAAAAGCGGTAACAAAAACGGTAATTTTTTAAGAATTGGGTATCTTAAAGACATATGCTTATAATCGGGGAAAAGCGTTTTTAGCATTCCCGTTGCCTTTGACTCGTCTGAAAGTGCTGCTACGGCTGCCGCCTCGGCATTTTCAACGGGCGGACCGAAAACTATATAGTTTTCCATAAGCAGAAGATTTTCGTCTAACTCTTCATCTGTAAAAATTTTATCGCAAAGGGTCATTATATTCTTTGCGAATTTACCTATACCGATAACCTCAAGCTGTTCTTCAATGTAGTTAAAGTCAAGCTCGTCAGACTTATGCTTTTTAAGTAAAAACAAATCCATCATAGGTCTGAAGCAAGCGCCTGCTGTGGTGTAATGCTCGGCAAGGTGAGCGAGAGTATAAACGTATAAATCGTTATAGCTCATTTTATACTCGTATTCACCGCACTTTTCAGCCTTTTCCCATACGTTAAGGAAATAATCGTGCATAAAATATTCTTCAACGAAAAGCATTTTATGAAGCTCAATTGTTAAAACAGGCTTTTTAATAAGGACTATATCCTTGCCGTTATCCATCTCTTGAATAAAGCCACGGGAAAGTATAATTTCCTTTCCTTTTTGCATATCCTCTTCGTGGACTAAAATATCCATATCAACCATAAACCTCATATCCGCCTGAGGATATAAGGCTTTAAGGTGTGACCCCTTTAAAAGCATAAAGGGGATTTTATTTTCGGTAAAGGTTTTTCTTATAAAATTTACCTCATCAGCTTGCGCCGACTCTCTGAAGCCACAAACAAGGCGTGATTGCTTAAGCTTTTTAAAAATCTCATCAGGAAACGTAACCGCACCGTTTTCTGCGGCAAGGCATAATATATTCTGAACTGAATTTCTGACGCATAAGGAGTATAATTTTTTCAAATCAACGTCTTCAGGGCATACGGGAAGAGGCAGGCCACAAATAGATGCACCCACCAGCTTTAAAAAATATTCTTTTGTGGTCATTGTGTTACTCATAAAAACCCCTGAAAAATATATTTTCAAATAGTATTTTACTAACTAAGAAACAATATGTCAAGGTGAGAAAATTTTGAAAATGCGGCACTAATATCTTGAAAAAATTTTCAAACAGTAATATTATAAACCAGTAAATATAAAAAGCTTTACGGAAGGCAGGAACGGGCAACCGATAAAAATGATTATAGATTTTCACACTCACGCATTCCCCGAAAAAATTGCCGAAAAGGCAATGACTAATTTAAGCTACGCTTCGGGCGGTCTTATACCTCAAACAAATGGTACTATTGCTTCTTTAAAGGAATTAATGAAAAAGGACGGCGTTGACAAAAGCGTTGCTCTTGCAATTGCCACAAACGAAAAACAGCAAACAGCCGTTAACGATTTTATTGCAACCTGCGAATGCGACGAAATTATACCCTTCGGCTCAGTTTTCCCCTTTGCCGAAAACGCTTTAGAGGAATTAGAAAGAATAAAAGCTTTAGGCTTAAAGGGTATCAAGCTTCACCCCGAATATCAGCAATTTTTTGTTGATGACGAAAAAATGAAGCCCCTTTACAAAAAAATATCTGATTTAGGGCTTATCGTTCTTTTCCACGCAGGCGAGGATATAGGCTATCCCGCACCTTACCACGCAACACCCGAAAGATTAAGAAAAGCGGCAAAATGGATAGATTCACCTATGGTATGCGCCCATTGGGGCTCGGCAGGGTTAGGTGAAGAGGTTATAAAATACCTTTGCGATATTCCCGTTTACTTTGATACCGCCTTCGGCTACGGCACGATGCCTAAAGACAGAGCCCTGAGAATTTTAGATAAAAAAGGCGTAGATAAAATGCTTTTCGGGTCTGATTGCCCGTGGCACGCACCCTCTTGGGAAATCAGTATGATAGAAACCTTAGGTCTTTCTGAAAGCGAAAAAGAAAAAATTTATCATAAAAACGCAGAAATGCTTTTAAAAATTTGAAAAATGTATTAAAAAACTATTAAAAGTTTAAATTTTTATTGAATTGGTATTTTTTTAATGATAGAATAAAATCAACAAAAAGGATGGTGGCAAATATGAATGGAAGAAAATTATACAAAATCGAGCACGGCAAAAAGGTTGCAGGTGTTTGTGGCGGTATCGCAAAATTTTTAAATATTGACGTTACAATCATTCGTCTTGCATGGGTGCTCTTTACTCTCGCAGGTGGTTGCGGTCTTATAGCTTATATTATTGCCGCACTCGTTATGCCCGCTGAGGAAGACGTTGTTGTTCCTTACGTAGCAGAAGAACCCGAGGTTACTTCGGAAGATTAATGTGCAATACGTTCTCTAAATTGCAAATGGGAAATGGCAAGTGGCAAATTAAGGGGCACTTCGTGCCGATTGTAATGTTCACTACATTCGCTAATGAATAATTAAGGGTCTGCGATAGCATTTATAATTGCCGTCGCAGACCCTTTTCTATTATCTATTCAATATTATCTTTTATCTCTTATCTTGCGAAGCAACTGATAACTGGTGTCTACATTTCGCACTTCGCATTTCGCACTTAATTTGCCACTTGCCATTTCCAATTTGCCACTTTTAAATGTGCATGGATTTTTGATGTAGACGGTGGAATTGCGAAGTGAAGCTGTACAAGGGTACTGCGAACTGAGCAAAACGCCGTATACACAAAAAGCCTCAACCGATAAAATGTGCATGGATTTTTGATGCAGTTTGCGATTTCTCTGCCCCGAAGCTGTATATAGATACTGCGAGTGGGCAGAAAATCGTGAAATGCGCAAAAAGCCATCACATTAACTGTTGTTCTTTATAAAACTTATGTACATTTATAAACGCAAGAATCACACAGTAAAGTGCGTAAACGCCGTAGATAAGGTAGGTAATCTGGCTTATATCGTTCATTGCCATTTGAACGTTTAAAAAGAGGCCGATTACCGCTTGAATAATCCAAAGATATGTATATTCAATATAGGCGAGCATTGTTAAAATCGGCACGATAAAGCCGAATAAAAATAAAAGGCTGTCAAAGAGGGCGTATTCATACTTGAGATAATAAAACACTCCTGCAACTACCGCCCATAAGGCTAACAAGCCTGCCGTAAAAGCAATTCTTTGCTTATTAGTCATCTTTTTAAACATTACCGTTTTCTTATAGGCTCTTTTTTTCCACCTGAAAAACGTCATCAGCTGTATAGGAAAGCTGAAAAGAAGCCCCGATGCCGCCGAAGCATAAACGCCCATAATAATATAAGTTACCGTATAAAGAAGGGCGTTGCAGGCACCTATTAAAACGCCGATTCTGTTTGCTTCCGACTGAAAGCTCATAACGAAAAGCGAAACAAAAAGCGGAATCATAAGAAAAAATTGTTGCTTACATAGAATTCCCGCAGTGAGAATCGCAATACCCGTTACGGCAATTATAATAATTTTCTTCTTATCCATTTAGCTTTCAATATGCTCCATTGTTTTTTCAACTGCTTTTTCAATATCTACTGTACCCACACCGAAAATTGAGGTGTGAATTTTGTTATTTATAGGCTTTTTCCAACAATCGTCGATACAGTCAATACCGCCTCTCATACCGAGAATTGAGCCAACGGTAGCGCCGTTACAGTCTGTATCAAAAGCCATATTAACCGCAATACAGATTGATTTTCCGAAATCACCCTCGCCGTAAAGCAAGCCCGCAACAACAATCATCGCGTTTGAAATAACGTGGCACCAGCCGTGGCTTGTATGCTCGTCATACTGAGAATGAATATATTCAAAGCATTCTTCAATAGAAGCTCCGCTTTTGTACATCTCATAAATTTTAACTACCGCTTCATAAAGCCTTGAGGTGTGGGGAATCTGTGCTAAACCGCCGAAAATAATAGCTTCAATATCTTCCGTTACCGCCGCGCAGGAAATCATAGCGGAAACAAGCATTTCACCGTAAACACCATTTTTCACGTGTGAAATTCTCGCATCGGTATACGCCATTTTTGCTGATTCTTCAGGCTTACCGGGGCAGATATAACCGAAATAATCGCCTCTTATCTGAGCGCCTATCCATTCACGGCAAACGTTTTTATACATAGCAGATGCAGGTGGCTCGATGCAGTTTATAAAGTTTATGTATGCAACTCTTTCTGCGGTAAAATATGAGTAAACTGACTGATATTTTAACCAAGCCCTTGCAACGTTTTCGGATTCAAAGCCTCTGCCGTATTCCTCAACAATTTTTTGAGAAAGTACAACGTAGTTTGTGTCGTCGTCAACGGGCATACCGTCAACAATATCACCGTAAGGCTTATTTTCAAAGTAAAATTTATACTTTTTAAGAGTTTCGTCTGTTATATCCGTTGATAAAACGTAGCGGTGCATAGGAAAATTATTTGTTTCTTTAAGAAAAGGTATAAGCTCGTCGCTTCTTATCCCCTCAAGAGGCTTACCTAATAAGCAACCGACTGCCCTTCCCGTCCACGCACCGAGAAGCTTTTTTCGAAGTGTTTCTTTATCGGGCATCTGAGCTTCAAATTCATAAGGCTTTCTTAAAGCCTTGATTTCCTCTAATTCGTTAGGCTCGTTGTATTTGTAGTCCTCACGTATTTTTGAATTCATAACCAGCTCAAAAATAACGTCGCTCATTTTTGTTTTTTCTTCGCCGTTTGGCATATTTTGCACAGCCTCAAACAAAGCCTTATGCTCTTCAATATCTAAACCCTCTTCAACAGACTGGTTGTATTCCGCCGAAATATCAAAAGCATATCTGTTAAAATCGTCAACCGGATTATAATTGATTTTTAATTCTGTATTGTAAATTTTAGAAAACATTAAAACCACTCCCACGGGTTCTTTTTTTAAAAATAATTATACACTTTTTTACATTAAAATCAATCGTAATGCTTGACTGTTTTGAAAAACAGTTGTAATATTTAAAAGGTTAATGATTTATTGGAAAAATTCTTTTTCAAGCTATTAATTTTATTAACAATCATCTCCAAGGAGGAAGCTATTATGGATAAGAAATTACGAGTAGGCGTTTTCGGTGCAAGAAGAGGCCGCGGTATCGCTCAGGGTATTACCCTTACTGAAAAAGCATATATCAGTGCCGTTTGCGACTACGACGAAAGCACCTATGAGAATATTAAACCTTTTTGCTGTGAAGAAACAAAATTCTTTACTGATTTTGACGAATTTATTGATAGCGGATTGGATGCAGTTGTACTTACAAACTTCTTCCATCAGCACGCAAAATATGCTGTAATTGCTCTCGAAAAGGGTATTCACGTTTTAAGCGAAACAATGCCTGCAGTTACTATGGCTGAATGTGTTGCTATTTGCCGTGCAAGTGAAAAAAGCGGTGCTATTTATATGCTGGCTGAAAACTATGCTTACTTTGCAGTTACAAGCAAGCTTACCGAGCTCTATCAGGAAGGCACTTTAGGTGAAGCTCTTTACTGCGAGGGTGAATACGTTCATCCTATGAGCCATGAGGAATACGTTCATTATACTCCTACTACAACTCATTGGAGAGCACTTATGCCCTCAGGCTTCTATCTCAGCCATTCCTTTGCTCCCCTTATGAGAGTTACAAATGATATCCCTGTTTCAGTTAATGCAAGAAGCATTTATACTGACGGTATGCGTCAGGAGCGCGAGGGCGAGCCTATTAAAGACGTTGCTTCAATTATGCTTTGTACTATGAGTCGCGGTGCCGTTGCAAGAATTACAGGCTGGGCTAAATTCGGTGGCCACGGCAACTGGTACAGATTCGCTTGCGCTAAGGGTAGCGCTGAAACCGTAAGAGGCGACGAGGGTAAGGTTCGCGTTTGCTATAACGATTGGGAAATCCCCGAGGGAAAAGAAAAAGAAAGCGTTATAACAGTCGGCTTCCCCTTTGATAAGGATAAAGCAAGGCAGTGCGGTCATTCAGGCGGTGACTATTTCGTTTCTCACGAATTCCTTTCTTGTATTCTTGAAGGCAGACAGCCTTACTTTAATGCATACCGCTCATGCGCTATGTCTGCAGTTGCAATTCTCGGCTGGAGAAGTAGCCTTCATAACGGTGCAGAATATAAAATCCCCGATTTCTCAAAGGAAGAAGACAGAAGGTTATACGAAAACGATAATCTTTCACCCTTCCCCGATGAAAACGGCGTAGCAAACTACCCCTGCACAAAATACGATTTAGATAAATTTGATATTGATTAATAAACTAAAGCCTTACATACAGATACCCCTTGCAGAGATTACTCTTTGCAAGGGGTTTTTACGTGCTTCAAAACTATCAGTCATTTACCTTTTGTGTGCTTTAAGAGAATAAGCCCTTTAATTTTAATTATTTTATAAATTAAAACTAACAGAAATGCTATAAGAATTAAAGAATTTTGCTGTAACAAGAGCGATACTTTTAGTGTCATATATAAAAACAACAGAAACCCTTTAAGGATTTCTGTTGAAAAATTGTTATATTTCATTCCCCAAATGCACAAAATTTGATTTATGCTGTTTAATATACATAATTTACCAATATTTATAGCATTTTTCACCGCCAAGCTCTTCTCTTACCTCCATAAGAGCTTTACCGAGCAGATTACGTCCGCGCCATTGTTCAGGCGGAATGGTTTTCGCTTTATCAATTGGGAGCTGTATACCGAAAATTGAATCATATTTGCTAGCCTCTGCAAGAATACAATCCCCTGTCGCTAATAATTCATTTTTCAAAGACTCATTTTGAGAAAACTTTGCTAAAACTCCTGCTTTTAATATTTTATACCTATTATCCTCCCAGATTTTCTCATCAAACGGAGCTACCCTTCTGCCGATTCGCTTACACTCCTTAGCAGAAGTAGCATTAAGAATTGCCGTGTAGCTTTCGGCATCATGGAAAAGCTTGGCCTTCTGTGCCATCAGATATTGCTCCACATGGGCATAACAAAAATCGTCAACAACAAATTTGGCGCCATACCAATTACTAAGATACCCGTTTTCCTCATACTCATGCCAGAAAAATATACATTTCGGAACAGATTCTTTCTTGTGCGTATCCTTTGATGCGCCACCAAATATTCTTTCTCGTATTGAAGCCATTACCTTCTGTTTTTCCTTTTTTGCTTCATTAATTTCTAGCTCAACGTTATCTTCAACCCTATAAAAATCATTAAAATAACGACTGAACATATTATAGTTATATTTATTCTCCGTTTTATCTAAAACTGCAAAGCAAATTCTTTTAAAGAATGCCTCTATACCCTTTCCCTCACAATTAAAATCCTTAAGAGCTTTATAGAAAAGGTAGGATACTATCTTCGCATCATTTGCAAACGCTCCGCATCCAAAGGCTCCTAAAACAATATCCTCGTAACCCCAGTATGCCGCACAACTAAGCATTCCGCAGATTCTATCATAAACCATTTCTTGATATTCCTCTTCGGAAAGCCCTTCCATTCCAAAGGTGAGCATAGGTGCTGCGCACGTCATAACCGAAACAATAACGGTTTCATCTAACAAATTCCCGTTGTCATCCTTAATAATTTCAACGTCAGGCGTAAGTATAATAGCGTGAGAGCCCATAAACGTGTCTAATCCATAATTATATTCATAGTATTGTGCTGCCGCTTTACTTTCCAAAGAAAGAAGCAGAGAGCTTTTTCTACATAAATCCTCTTCTTGTGCCCTTGCACCGCGTCTTACGCCACCGCCGGGATTAACCGGATTTGCAAGATTAAGCACAAGCACCCTTCTATTCTCTTCGTTTGAAGCTCCGCCCATTCTTCTTGCCATGCTGTATGAATCAATATTTTCGCAGCTTATATCAACACATTCCGCATCAGAAATCTGTTTGAATTTTTGTTTTTTATAAATCTCTTTTACATCATTCGGAAGATATACCTGGCATTCCTCCATCTGCTTTCGAGAAAGCTTCAGCTTTATGATTCTCCCGTCTTTAGTGTAGCTTCCCTTTTGCATTATCTGCAAGGTGTCCTCAAGCATCCTTATATTATCTTCTCTCATACCCTATAACTCCTTAGTTAAAAAAAATAATTAATAAATCATTTTTTTACTATGTAAGATTTTTGTTTAAAAGCCTTTAAAACATTTTCCCCGATTCAAAATATGCATCACAAACAATAAAGGCTCCAGTGTCAACATCATATTTTAAAAACGACACCGCCGTCCCTACAAAATCAGGATGATTATATAACCAAGTATACTGACAACATTTTATTTCATACACACCGTCATTGTCAATATCATAGGGCTCAAATATATAAAAAGAGTCTGATATCAAATCTCTTTTTTGAGGCTTATTATTCTCATCGTACCATACGTTACTATAATACTCGTCAGTTCGATCAGCTAAAGAAAATTTCTCGCTATAACCTGTAAATTTATTTTCAATTTTAAAATTTCTTTCTTGTAAAACAGAAAAAGAAAAGCCGGTATCAAAAAAACCTTTATTATATGAGGAAAAAATCTCATTAATCTCCCCGTTTTTGAAATTGAATATTCTTGATAAATATTGTCCTGCACCTCCGGTCATTCCTACGGTTTCTTGCAAAACAATCTCTTTATCTCCATCACCGTCTATGTCTACGCAATAAAATTTTCCGGCTAAACTTGAGTGTTCTTCCAAAGACGATAAATCCTTTGCAAAAATTTTGCCGTTTATTGAAATAACTAAATAATAATCCGCAACAATACTGTTTGTATCGTATCGGTTATCAGCCAAAAGATAAACTGAACCAACACTATCATCTATCAAATTAACTCTGGTATCAACTTGACAAACAAGAACGTCTTTCAAACCTATTTCTGCAATAGTAATTCTCATACTTTTTTCAGAGTCAAAATCAGCTACAGTGGAAGATAAATACTGGTGTTTTGGTGTTTCTTTATCAAAGTTAAAAGCGATTGCAAAAACAAAAGCAAAAACAGTTATGAAGCTTAAAATTAAAGCAACGACTTTCCATTTTTTTTGATTTCTTTTGGAAGATTTTAAAACTTCTATAACATTTTTTTCGGCTGCCTCTTTTTGTTGTTCAGGTTCGAGAAACTTTCCGCTCAAAAGCTCGTTTATACTTACCTCTAAAACACAGCTTAATTTTTCAAGCATTTCGATATCGGGATAACACTTTCCGGTTTCCCATTTGGAAATCGCTTTATCTGTAACGTTCAATTTTTCTGCAAGTTCTTTTTGAGTTAATGATTTTTTTCTTCTTTGCAAAGCTATAAACTTGCCAATTTCAACCGAATTCATCTTTTCACCCTCTTCAAATGGTATATCAATTATATAATAAAAAAAGAAAAAAGTCACCCTACCACAAGTAGAATGACATGTTTTATAAGCAATAAACACTCATTTTATTTACTGTTTTTGCTAACCCGCTTTTTCCTCACGAGATTCAAGCCGAGGAAGAAAACTATTATGCACACCGCCGAGCCTGTTGCGATATTCATAATTCTTATTTCGTTTGCTGCCATTCCCTCAAAGGAAACGAGCATTGACCTTTGCAAAGAAAATATTGAAACAAAGGCATCTGCGAATGAAATATTACGTAATATTTTTATTTTTTCAGGTGTTTTGCTTTTCGCTTTAACTATATTAATAATTGCAAACGTAAGCTTTGTAAACGTATAAAGAGCAATAGTTATCATGGCAATTTCGTGAAAATCAGTTCCCCTGTCCTTAACGGATGCGAGAACAACCATTCCCGCAAGAGGAATTGAAAGCACCATAAGCATACTTCCCGTAAACGGCTTTAAAATACAACAGTTTCTCCCTGATTTTTCAATTCTTTGCACATATTCAAAACTTCAACAGATAATTGCATTGATAAATCGCCAAGTTTATCTTCTTTCTTCATATGCTCACTCCCTTACTGTAATTTAGTATAGCATAATAAATTAGCCTTTACAATCCGTTTGTGCGTAGCACAACTTCATTACGCAGTACTTCATTGCATAGCACTTAATTTATCGCAAGATAACTTCATTCATTAATGTCTGTCGAAATGAAGTTCAAGTAAACTTGAAATGAAGTTTGCGCCATAAATGTCGCAAAATGAAGTTATGTCCTACGGACATAAATGAAAAAAGCAAGTCTTTCGACTTGCTTTTTTTGTATCTATGTAACGAAAATCAAACTACTAAAAGTCGATTCATTTCATATTTTCTTTTGCGGTGTTGATAGATGCAATTAACATCTTTTTAATTTCAATACATTTTTCGTGTATTTCTTTGTTATTGTAATATCCACCATCTATTAAAAGCTCAATCCAATACTCTGTTTCGTAACATTCTTTTAAAGCTATTTGTAGCTTTGATACAAAATCAGCTTTACTATGTGCATAAAAAGCTTCACGAATATTTGCTCCTATACTTGTCCCTGAACGAATAAATTGATTTATCAATACACCTTCACATTTTGTAGCTCGCAATTCCTTGCAAACTTTTAATACTTCAAGGGCAAAAATTTTAGATTTATTTATCAAAGGACTATCTTTCATAGACTTACCGCCTTTCATAAATATATTGTAACAATAATTACTGTATTTTACAATATACCTCTTCACTATTCACTCTTACTTCTTACCTGAAATTCCGTTCACGAAAACTTTTAAGTGAAGAGTGAATAGTTTATAGTGAATAAGTAAAAAATTCCGCCCACTTTCGTGAACGGAATTTTTTGGCGCCTCCTGATGGACTCGAACCAACGACACCCTGGTTAACAGCCAGGTGCTCTACCGACTGAGCTAAGAAGGCATATAACCGGATGAAGCATCCGGTGTTTGTGTCGGCATCGCCCTATTTTCCCAAGCGGCTTCCCACTAAGTATCTTCGGCGCTGTTGAGCTTAACTACCGTGTTCGGAATGGGAACGGGTGGACCCTCAACGCCATCAACACCGACTATATATTAACGGCTTGAACCGTTAAAAGCTTTTAAATTGGTGACCCGTACGAGATTCGAACTCGTGTTGCCGGCGTGAGAGGCCGGAGTCTTAGGCCACTTGACCAACGGGCCACATTAAACGTGGAACGTTTCAAGGAATATGGTGCACCTTCAGGGACTCGAACCCTGGACACCCTGATTAAGAGTCAGGTGCTCTACCAACTGAGCTAAAGGTGCGAATAACTCCTGCGTACAAGGCATATACCCTGAAAACTGAATAAAGAAGAAAGCGAAGAAACAAACGAAATGGTCAAGCCCTCGACCTATTAGTACTGCTTAGCTGAACATGTCACCATGCTTACACACGCAGCCTATCAACCTCATAGTCCTTGAGG
>JAZNVT010000051.1:0-72667 GCA_045592945.1 Acutalibacteraceae bacterium
GAGGACACTCACGCAGTTTTATTCGCCTTGCGGCGAGTGATATTGCTTCGCAGTTATATAATGCTACGCATTGTGATATTGTCCTTCGGACAGTTTTATGCGAATAAAATAACACTGAAATCGAAGATTTCAATATCACTATGCCGAAAAGTGCATAATCTCACTCTTTCCGAAGGAAAGAATATCACTTAAAGTTAAAAGCGCACTTACTCACCACTTTTAGTGACAGTGCAAAAAAGTAAGAGTTAATGCAGTTTTTGCTACATTAACTCTTTTTGTCCTTTAGAGTACGACTCGAAAGGAGCTGTTTTTTATTACAATATTTTTATTCCCATTCTTTATTCATTACCGCAAAGGTCATTCTTTCCTGAATGCTTTCGCCACCGTGGTTTGTTTCAATTCCGCCGTGGTCAGAGGTAACGATAATAAGCCAATCCTCTGTTTCATAGGCTTCTCTTGCTTCAATAGCCTTTATAACCTGGTAAGCACAAGCATCTTCAGCCTTGAAAGCCTCTTTATATTTCGGGTTGTTGAAGGTAAAGCCTAAATTGTGACCGGTTGAATCTGTATGCTCGTAAATAACAAATACAAAGTCGCTACAGTCAGCTGATTTCACCTCTGCCATAACAGCCTCGTGACTTGCTTCATCGTTATCACAAAGATTAAAGCTGACGTCAATTATGTTTTCCTCGCAATAATCCTTTTCTGCTAAATAGGTTGCGTTATTTCTTGAAAAATGGCCCTTCCATTTTGTAAAGAATGTGGCATCATCAATAACGCCATCCTCAACAAGAGTAGTCATAAGTATTTTTGTATCAAGGCTTTTTGTAATATCATTACCCGTAATACCGTGAACGTCTGCCCATACGCCCGTAAGAATTGAGCACCAACCGGGAGCTGTTGAGGTATCCTGAGTATTAACCTGGGGGTAATTAACACCACCGCAATACAAAAGATTATTGGAGCCACCGTTTTCGAGCAAATAGCTTACCGCACCGTTTTCCTTCCTTTCAGCAAGAATATCTGCACGGCAACCGTCATAGCCCAGTATTATTGCCTTTTTCTCTGTTTTACCCTCGGGTAATTCCGCTTTAAAATGAGCGTCAATAATATCATAAAGGTCTGTCTGAGGGTATGCGGTTTCAATTGTGTTTTCGTAATTTACAGCTTCAACGTTTTTTCTAAAGAGCTCTTCGGTATCATTTTTATCCTTTGCGTATCTCATTACATAAAGAGCTATAGCCGAGGCTACAATAGCTAAAACAAGGACTATTGAAATCACGGTAAGAATAATTTTCTTCTTGTTTTTCATTGTTATTCTCCTTTTGCTGCTTCAATTTTTCTTATCATTTTTCTGCCGATAAGCTCGGCTAATTTCATACCCGTTTTTGCCTCTTCAACCGTATCAAAGGAGTCAAAAAAGTGGTCTGTTTCAAAGGTAAAATCACCTTTATAGCTAATATCCGCAAGGGCTTTTGTAATTTCATCCCAGTTCATTTCGCTAAGCCCCGGGAGAGTATGCATATCATCTAAATAATCGTTATCGTGAATATGAAGAGCCTGTAGCCTGTCCCCTAAAACTCTTATACAGTCCTGAGCCTCTCTTCCTGCAAGGCTACTGTGACCCACGTCAAGACAAGCAACAAACATTTCGCTGTTCATAGCGTCAACGTAATAGGCGTGCTCGTAAGGGTTGCTACAGGTTGAGCCTGTTGAAACCTTTTTTCTTTTGTCACCGCACCACATATTTTCGCAAGCAAGCTTTACGCCGTATTTTTCGGCATAGGGTAAAAGCTCCTTAAAATACTCCATATTTCTTTCGAAAACGTATTTTTCGTTTCCGATATACCCACCGAAGCTTACGGGGTGAACGACAAGCATTCCGATTTCCATCAGCGAAGCAATTTCAATAACCTGCTTATTCGCTTCCCTTAAAAGTCGGTGAGACTCCTCGGAGTCGTCGGCAGGTATATACGTAAGAGCATGAGCCTGATTAAAATAAACGTTGTTTCTTTTAGCCTCCTGAAGAAGCTTTTTTGCATAGCTTCTTCGCTCATCATCTGAAACGATATTTTTGTTGTTAAAAGCATCTCTCATTTCGTAATCAATAGCATCAAACCCTGCATCAGCTATCATTTTTATAGCGTTTACGCTACCGAATTTTAAAATGCAATTTAAAGTCTGAGATAGAATCATTTTATTAGCTCCCATTGTTTTTATAAGCATATTTTACCATCTTAATTGAGTTTGTCAAATTAATAAGCGAATTACTATTTGTCGAAATTTGTTGATTTAAACTTTTCTTGTGGTATAATAATTGTGTTGCGGTAATATTTTGAAAGGTGAATGATATTTGTGATAGATGCAATTACAGCTGAAATTATTGCAAAGAAATATTACAAACAAATTTACTCGTTTTGCTATTCAAGCTTGTTTTGTGATGAATATGGGGCTTCCGAGGTTACTCAGGAGGTCTTTCTATTTTTTCAGGAGCAACGCGAAACGCTTGAAAACACAAATATTCAAGCCTGGCTTTATAAGGTTGCAAAAAACAAAATGAGCGAATACATAAGAGCGAATAAAAAGAATCAAAAGAAATTCACTGAATTAACGGAATTTTCAGCAACAGTCAGCGACAGCGAAATTTTTGTTCACCTTGAAAACGATATTAATGTTAACGATGAAGAAATTTTAAAGCGAAAAGAATTTGTTTTAAAAGCACTTTCTCAAAGAGACCGTGAGCTTTACGAAAAAATTTACATAGAAAAGAAAACGTATAAGGAAATTGCAAAGGAGCTTAACATTCCTCTTAAAACGGTAAGCTCAAGAGCCTTCAGATTAAGAAAGAAGATAACAAAACGCGTTGATTTTACATTCACCGTAATAGGTCAGATTATTATAAAATTTATGTTTTAACCGCCTTTCAAAAATTTTTTCAAAAAATTTTAAAATTTTTTTGAAGTCTTTTCAATATTTTGTCATATATATATTGAAGGGAGAAAAAAGCTTTAATTTATTAAAGGAAAAATTTCTTTGAAAGGAGCGAACAGGCCTATGAAAAACAAGTATAAGAATAATGCTGATGCTATTAAATATCTTTCCGCCTTATGCGACAAGGAGGTTCAAAAGCCCGTTGAGGAAATGGACTGCGAGTTAATTGCGTCAACCGTTGAGCTTTTACTTAAATTGCAGGGCAAAAAGGTTTCGCTTACAGAAAAAGAAATTGAAGAAAAGGTCAGAAAAATACCATTTACCGAAAGCTCCGATAACGTAAAAGAGTTTAAGGTAAATAAAAATGTTCGAACAAAAACCACACAAAAAAGAATCTTGCTTATCGCTGCGGTTATTGCAATTCTCGTTGCAATTTTAAGCTTCGTTTCCGTTGCATTTGAATGGAATATTCACGATATAATGAAAGACAAGTTTGGGTCTGTTCATAGTGTTCCTGTAGGTGAAGAACAAATTGAGAATGGCGTTACTTTTATTAATAATGGTAAAAGTAAAACATACAAATCTTTGGATGAACTCAATGAAAACGAAGAACTCGATGTTTTGCTACCCAACAATTTATCTGACGGTATCAAAATAGAAAAAATTCATTTGGCGGGTGATGACAGCAATAAAATTATCAAAGTTGTTTTTTCTGACGAAAATCTATTCTTCTCAATAGCTTTAAGTTGTGATTTACCTAAAGAAGCTACAGAAAACTATGATAAAAAGATAACCAGCAATTCAACTGATTACTATATTGCATCATTGACTGATGTTGACACAAATCTTGTTCAATTTTCTCACAATGGTAATTATTACAGAATAACCCACAATGATATGCAGATTTTATTACATATAATAGAAAATCTGGAGGAACAGGAATGAAAAAGTTAATTTCCTTAATTTTATCTCTTTGCTTTATTTTAAGCCTTGGGGTTATCCCCGCTTCAGCTGAAGAAGCTGTTGAAACTAGCGACGTTACAATTATTATTCATAACGAAAACATTTCAGAAGAAACTAAAGAAAAGCTTATCGCTTTTTACTCTGACCCCGAAAGCCATAATGACACAGCTGCTACATACGGTTTGACCTGCACTCTTTTCGGTCACAAATTAGAAAGCTCAATGACAACAGTTATAACTCACAAAGTACGTACAACAGCTCCCAGATGCCAAGAAAAATCATACAACTATGAGTCTTGTACAAGATGTGATTACGAAAACTCAACTCTTATTGAAAGCACTTACATCTACTGCTGTGCATAATTAAATTTTGCTTTTCGCACCGAGCACTTGAAAAAGTGTTCGGTGTTATTTTTTCATATTCTCGGCAATACCGATAAGCAAGTCGATTTGCTCCGCGGTTAACGTTCTGCAAGCCTTTTCAAGCTCTTTAAATTTTGCGGAGCTTTCCTTTTCCTCTGCGAAAAACTCTTGGGGCGTTATACCGAAAAAGTCGCATATTAAGAAAAAGCCGTTCATAGACGGCAAAATTTTACCGTTTTCAATATGATTTACGTAGTTTTCGCTTTGCCCTAACCTGAGGCTCATTTCCCTTGCGGAAATCCCCTTTTCTTTTCGTAAATCCTTCACTCTGTTTTTAAAAAGCTCTTTAGTCATTTGTTTTTTCTCTCTTTCATTTTTTGTAGTCTGTTTATTTGACTTACACACTTAAAATGTGTATTATTTACTTAAATACATATTGAGGGTGTGTTTTATGGGTGCAACCTGTTGTTTTTTCGGTCACAGGGATATTTTTGACAACGTTGAAGATTTTCTTTACACTAAAATCTGTTATTTAATTGAAAACGAAAACGTTACCGAATTTTTAGTCGGTGACCACGGCGATTTTGATAAAGCCGCCGCTTCTGCCGTAAGAAAAGCAAAGCTTAATTACAGTAATATTAAGCTCACCTTAGTCCGCCCCTATTTTTCCGAAGAATTAAATACAAATAAAGATTTTTACAAAGCCTTATACGATGATATTGTAATCCCCTCTGAAGCGGCGCAGTCACATTTTAAAGCCGCCATAACAAACCGTAATAAATGGATGATAAATCAAAGTAATTTTTGCATTTTTTACGTTTTCAGGGAAAACGGCGGAGCTTACACCGCTTTAAAATACGCCGAGAAGCAAAATAAGAATATTATTTTGTATTCTGAATAGCCCTCAAATATATATGACAAAAACTCAAAAAGACTTCAAAAATTTTTAAAGTAAAAAAGCTCTCTTGCTTTCAGAAAAAACTGAAAACAAGAGAGTTTTTATTGTTTTAAGATTTTATTTAGTCCTCAAGCCTTTAGGATAATGGTTTTTGGCTCTGCCGTTTACAACCTTTACTCCGCCGAGAGTAGCACCGCCTACGGTTACAACCGCCCAACCGTTTGGGGTATTTGCTTCAAACTCTTCACCGTGAAGATATTTTTTAATTTCGTCGCTTTCGGGTGAAAGGTCTATTTTTCTTTTAAATTTATCACCTAACCCCATAAAAAACTGATGGTGAGGCTGAATATAATTCTTTTTTATTTCGCCGATTGTTATACCGCAGGAAAAAACGGTTGCATTTTCTACAGAAAAATCGGGTGTAAAATAAACGGGGTTGCTTTTATGCATCAAAACCTTCTCTTTACTATAGCCCTCAAGGGTATCATCAAGAAAATCGAAAACTGTTTTATCTATTTTAACGTTGTTTTTTCTTGGGGCTTTATAAGAATTTACGGGTGTATTTTTGTTATGAAGCACCGCCATAAACTGACCCTCGCCCTTGCTTTTATGAGGGTAAAATCTACGGGCAAAATTAATATTTTCACAGCTACAGCCCTCAAAAAATACTCCGTCGCAGGTATTTTCTTCAACCTCTTTTTTTACTCTTACAAGCTCAAAATCGGGGTGGTTTTTCAAAAACCAATCAATCGTCATTTCGTTTTCTTCTAAAGAAAAGGTGCAGGTTGCGTAGATAATATACCCGCCGTTTTTAAGGCATTTTACTGCGTTTTCAAGTATTTCCTTCTGACGTGAGGCACAGTTTTTAACGTTATCCTCGCTCCATTCGTCAATAGCTACGTCGTCCTTACGAAACATACCCTCCCCCGAGCAAGGAGCATCAACCATTATTAAATCAAAGCTTTGGGGGAAAATTTTTGCAAGCTTTCCCGTATCCATACAAGTAGTTACAACGTTTTTAAGACCTAATCTTTCAACGTTACCCGTAAGAATTTTACATCTTGAGGGAATAATTTCATTTGAAACGAGAATACCGTTTTCCCCTAATTTGTTTTTAAGCTGACTGCTTTTTCCGCCCGGTGCGGAGCACATATCAAGCACGCACCAATCAGGCTCTAAATCAATACATTCAGCAGGTGCCATTGCTCCCGGCTCCTGAACGTATATCATACCTGCGTGGTGAAAGGGGTGATTACCTATTTTTTCATCTGTAAAATAAAATCCGTTTGGAACATAAGGAATTTTTTCTGTATCAAACGGGTTGATTTTCAAAAACTCATCAACAGAAATTTTATCTGTATTAACTCTGAAGGCTCTAACGGGTGTTTCGGTGTAGGCATTTATAAAATCACCGTAGCTATCACCTAAAAGAGCTTTCATTCTTTCGCAAAATTCGGTGGGTAATGCTTTCATTCTTCCACCTCAATATTCATTTCCGCATAAAGCATACACATACTAAGAGCAGTTATAGCCGCCGTTTCAGTTCTTAAAATACGTTTACCTAAGGAAACAATTTCACCGTCGATTTTTTCAGCTTCAAGAATTTCCTTTTCCTCAAAGCCACCCTCGGGACCGATAAGAATACCCACCTTCATACCCTTTTTCATTTTTGAAAGTGCATTTTTAGTTGAATTCATACCGTTCTTGCTTTCGTAAGGAACGATAAATAAATCCATTTCCTTTGCCCTTTCCATAGCCTGCTTATAAGACATAATATCAAAAATTCCAGGTATTACGGTGCGTTTACTTTGCTTTGCGGCACTTTCGGAAATAGCCTGCCAACGAGATTGCTTACTTTTCTTTTTCTTTTCTTCGATTTTTACAACGCATCTGTTCATTTCAACGGGTATTACGCCCTCAACGCCAAGCTCAACCGCCTTTTGAATAACAAGCTCCATTTTGTCAGCCTTAGGAAGCCCTTGAAAAAGATACAGCTTTACAGGCAAGCTTGTATCCTGATAATTTTCTTCTTGAATTTTTGCAACGGCACTGTCACCCGTAAGCTCCTCTAAAACGCATAAATCGCTTTTACCATTTACGCTTACGAGAAACTCATCACCGATTTTCATTCGCAAAACGTTTTTTATATGATTAAAATCAGAGTCAGTTATGTAATAAAAATCGCCTTGACGGTTTTTCTCATCAACAAAAAAATTATGCATCGTAACACTTCCTTTGGGGTATATTATAGCAAATGGTAGTGAGGTTTACAACAGAATAATATAATTATTCAAGTGGCAAATGGGAAATGGCAAGTGGCAAATTAAGGGGCTTCGCCGATTATAAATGCGAAATGCATAGTGTAGATGCCGGAGGCGAGCAAGATAATAGATAAAAGATAATATTGAATAGAGAATAGAAAAGGGTCTGCGACGCGATTTTAGTCACCAGTCGTCAGTCGCCAGTCACCAGTGGCTTCGCAAAATGGCAAATTGGAAATGGCAAGTGGCAAATTAAGGGGCACTTCGTGCCGATTATAGAGCTTTGCAAGGAGTATAAGTTAAAATTTTGCGAAGCCTTTCATCCCTGTGCGAAGCATAGGGAGGGGGACCAAAAGCTTTGCTTTTGGTGGTGGGTAGTTCTCTTACCTATTAGGTTTAGACGGATAGAAGACTACTTATCCCTCTTTTTTGCTTGCAAAAGGAGGTTGACCGACGCCGTCAGGCGTTGGTGGGTGGTACCCTGCGCGACCTTGTCGCGTAGAGAACTTTCCACCGCCCGTTAAACATTGTTGTAAAAGCTATTTATAGGCACGCTTAAAACTTAATATAACAAATAAGTATAAATCAAGGCGGTCCCCCTTCCTTCGAAGGAAGGTACACCGCCTTTGTAAATCTATTCTATTAATAAGTTCTTCGTTCCCTACGGTTATTTTTCTGCACTATATATAACTAATCAAACAGAAATTTTATATTTATTAAAACAAAAAACAACTTGACAACAAAGGTAAGTATATGTATAATATCATTTGCTTATTAAGTTAAGTTTGCTGATATAGCTCAGGCGGTAGAGTGCATCCTTGGTAAGGATGAGGTCACCGGTTCGAATCCGGTTATCAGCTCCAAAAGCGGCAATTTTACGATTGCCTAAGATAAGAGATAATAGATAATAGTGAATAGATAATAGATACGATAGAGTTCGTGACGCTTTTGTTCTATTCTTTATTATCTGTTATCTCTTATCTATTATCTGAAGGATGGTATACTTATGGCGCACGACAGCATCTTATTAGAAAAGTCTTTGATTTTTGCAGCGAGAATAATGAAGTTGCACAAGTATTTAATAAAAGAGAAAAAGGAGCATATTATCTCAAAGCAAATTATAAGAAGCGCCACATCAATTGGTGCAAATGCCAACGAAGCTATTTATGGAGCCAGCAAAGCAGACTTTATAGCTAAATTGCACATCTCCCTAAAAGAAACTGCAGAAACAGAATATTGGCTTCGCCTTCTTATTCTTTCTGAAAACATTACCGAAAAGGAAGGTGAATCCCTTCTTACCGATTGCCTTGAAATAAAGCGCATTTTAGTTTCTACATTAAACACCGCAAAAAGAAACACTGATAACCTTTAAACTCTCTAACACCGCCTACGCGGTGTTTTTTGTATTTTTCTTTATTATTTTTTATATAAAAAGTCAGACCGCATCCCTAAAATGAGTATTTCAAGAAAGGGATGCGGTCTTATTTTTTGTTTTGTTTATTTCATCTGGTATATATTCCATTATATCCTCGACCCTACAATCAAGGATTTTGCAAAATGTTTCTATAGTGTGAGTACTGACACTTTCATTTCGTTTTAATCTTGTGATTTGAGCAGGGCTTATCTTATATTTTTTTATCAACGCATACTGTGTTACGCCTTTTTCTTGCATAACCTTCCACAGATTATCGTAGGAAATCATTTTTTATCACTCCCTACTTGAATATTAACCGAAAATGGTATATAATAATATTAACCAATATCGGTTAATATATTATTTTTGATTAAATAACAACTTGAGGTTACGCATTTTTCGGTGTGTGTAGCTTCGGTTGCACACACTTTTTTATTTTTTAGAAAGAAGGTAAAATTATGGGTTTGTTTCAAAAATATTGTTCTCTTTGCGGAAACAAAGCAGGAATGTCACAAGTTTATGTTGATGGAGGTAAGGGTTGTTGCTGTGCTGAATGCAGAAAGAAAATCCAAAGTAATAACAGATACTCTATACTCCCCATTAATTATAATGTAGAACAATTAAAATTGCTTTTAGAACACCCCGAATGGACAGCTGACGAATTCAATAAAGAGATTAATCCGAATTACGTCCCCACATCACCGGATGATGAAATTTATAAGCAATGTACTATATGCGGGCATGTTTTTTGCTATACCGTAGCAGATTTAAAGAAAAACATAAAACATGCCACAAGCGCTATGTTGAGCGGGTTTGCAGGTGCCGCAGGAGCTGTAGGTAGTTCTTATACTGCAAGTGCTGTAAATAATGCAAACGCACATTCTCACTCAAATCAAATTATCGATTACAATAAATGTCCTAAATGTAATTCAACTAAATTAAAAACAATAACCGCCGAGGAAGCAGCTAACGTACAGAGTGTAGCTGCACCTGCAACAACCCCTACCACGTCCGCTGCTGACGAACTCAAAAAATTCAAAGAACTTCTTGATATGGGCGCAATTACCCAAGAAGAATTTGATGCAAAGAAAAAAGAACTTTTAGGATTATAATTACATAAAATAAGAGGCGGAAAACTCCGCCTCTTATTTCTTTGCTCTGATTAGTGTGCTTTTTATTTTTTAAACTTTTCCCATTCTTTTTCTTTATAAATAGTTTACAAAAAGGAAATAAAATGTTATAATTTTTCCGTATAAAATAACTCATTCGAAAGGAATGTTATTATGAAAAAATCAAAAAAGGCTCTTGCTTTGGTGCTTGCGGTTATTATGTCCGTAATGTGCTGTTCCGCTGTGGCTCAGGCTGCTACTGCTAACGAGTACATTCCCTCTATCGTAATCCCCGGCATTTTCCAGAGCGAAACAAAGTACTACGACGGTGCAAAGGTTCAGACAAATTCACCCTTCTTTATGGATGATACCCTTGATATCGTAGGTATGGCTCTTACCGATGCTCTTATCCCGATTGGTAATCTTCTTATTAACCAAGAGGATAAGGATGAGCAGGCTGCTTATGCAGTTGCAAACCTTTTAGGTGAAGTTCTTCTTGAAAAGAACCGTTGTGATGAAAACGGTAAATTTGTTCACGATATCCGTGCTACAAAATACAACGACAGCTTCAGAGACCTTTCAGCATACGACCAGGAATATATTCTTGATCAGATTCCTTTACAGAATTATATTGACATTGCAGGCGAAGAAAATCTTTATTTCTTCTCATACGCTTCTTTCGGCAATATGATTGATACTGCTCAGGAGCTTTACGATTTCATTCAGTTTGTAAAAGCTGATTCCGGCTCTGACAAGGTTAATATCGTGCCTATAAGCCAGGGTGGCTCTGTTGCAAACGCACTTTTACAGATTTATGCTGATAACGGCAGAAGCGTTGCTGAAGATATTCACAGAATTCTTTTCATCGTACCTGCTCTTGACGGTTCAATCCTTATGGGTGAAATTTATCAGTACGGTCTTCTTGACGACAGCTACGAGCTTTACAACACAATGTTCCCTGCTCTTATGGGCGAGGACGATATGATGAGTTACCTTGTAAACATCATTCTCAGAATTTTACCTAATGCAGATATTAACAACATTCTTGACGTTGCGGTTAAAGTTCTTATCGAAGACTACTTAAGATATTCAACTCTTTTCTGGGGTCTTTGTCCCTCAGGTAATTACCCTGCTTGCAGAGAGATGTATCTTCTTGACGAGGGTCTCGAAAACATCTTAGTTCAGGCAGACTGGTATTATGAAGCACAGTGTAATTCCGATGCTAACATCCTTCAGGCAAAGGCTGACGGTGTTGAAATTTTTGACGTTGTTGACTACAACTATCCTCTTTATCAGTTAGTTGACTCTTACGACGACGTTAATGCTGACGGTATTATTCAGCTTGATTCAACTTCAATGGGTGCTTTTAGCTTAGGCGTTGACAAAAAGCTTCCTGCTGATTACGTTCCCACTCACTCTAACTGTGAGGACCCGCAGAACCACGACCACACAGACCCCAACGGTATCGTTGACGTTTGCACAGGTCTTCTTCCTGAAACAACCTTCTATTTCTACAATCAGGACCACGAAAAAACAGGTTCAAATGACGTTATTATGAAGCTCGCAGCAGCTATTCTTACTGACAACAGCTTCACAAGTGTTCATTCTTACCCCGATAGATTCCCTCAGTTTAACGTAGGCAGAAACTCAAAGGGTCTTATGCGTGACGTTGAGGAAATGAAAGCATACGACACAAGCAAGCTTTCACCCGAATTAAAAGCAGAGCTTGAAGATGCAATCGCTCAGGCTGAAGAAGCTCTTAATAACACAGTTGTTGATATTAATGAATTCGAAGCTGCAAAGGCAAACTTCTACAGCGTTTGTGATAAGGTTGAAAAATACGAAAGCGGCGAAATCAACGAAGCTCCTAAGGAAAACGGCGCTTATATGGATTTCGGCAATGCATTAGCTCAAATCGTTGAAGTATTAAGCAAATTGTTCTACATCTTATTCGGCGGTGCCGGCTTCGGTGATATGTAATCTTTAATTACAACAAAAAGCTTCCTATCTTGCGATAGGAAGCTTTTTTATGTTTTTTATTCGTGTGGCAAATAGCAGAATACGCTTTCTGCTTCACCGTTTTTCATATATACTCTTGAAACACGGCTATTAATATCACAAACGATTTCGTAGTTAATTGTGCCCGCCTTTTCGGCAATTACGTCAACTGAAATAAAATCGTCACCATCTTTACCGAAAATTGTTGCGGTGTCGCCTACCTCCGTTTCGGGAATGTTTGTAACGTCTACCATAAACTGGTCCATACAAACTCTGCCTAAAATTCTTGCACGCTTTCCTCTTATAAGGACCTCACCGTTATTAGAAAGAAGCCTCGGCACGCCGTCGGCATAGCCTGCGCAGAGGGTTGCAACCCTTGTAGGTGCATTTGTTTTATAAGTACAGCCGTAGCTGATGCTTGTGTTTTCAGGTACGGTTTTCACCTGAACAACTCTTGTTTTCATACTCATAACGGGGCGAGGCTTTTCAATATTTTTATACTCCACCTCGTCAGAGGGGTTTAAGCCGTATAAAATAATGCCCTGACGCACCATATTATATTTACTGTCTAAATCTGCAATACCTGCACTGTTATAAAAATGCTTTATAGGAATATTTACCCCTGCGTTTTCAAGCTTCTCAGTAAAGCTGTCAAAACGTGAAACCTGCATTTCCGTATAGGCTTTATCGGTCGTATCAGCCGCGGCAAAATGACTGAAAACGCCTTCAATAGTAACGTTAGGAAGCTGTTTTATTTTTTTGATTTCTTCAACAGACTCATCGCAATCAGCAAAGCCGATTCTTGACATGCCCGTATCTACCGCTATATGAAGCTTCGCTTCTTTTCCAAGCTTTACTGCACTATCAGAAAGAAGCTTTGCTTCCGTAAAATCTGAAACGGTAGGTGTAAAATCGTATTTTACAACGTTATCGTAATCGCCGTAAGGGATATGGCCTAAAAGAAGAATAGGTGAATTAACACCGCTTTTTCTTATCTCTAAAGCCTCGTCAGTTGCGGCAACTGCAAGGTAATCAGCCTTATTTTCAAGAAATTTTGCAACCTTAACAGCGCCGTGACCGTAAGCATTTGCTTTAACCACAGCTAACATTTTTATATTTTGGGGTAAGGATTCTTTTACACAGTTAAAGTTATAATCAAGGGCATCGAGGTCTATTTCAACCCAAGTACGCAATGATTTCAATAAATCTGTCATTCAATAACACTTCCGTTAAAAACTTACTGAATTATAATACCACTTATATTGATTTATTACAAGATATTTTGCAAGAGAAAAGGCAAAGCGTTTTGCTTTGCCTTTTAATTTATTTATCAAGAAGCTTATTCATAAGCCCTGCATCGTCGGTAATAAGACCGTCTACGCCTAATTTAATAAGATGCTTTGCAACGTTTTCCTTATTTACTGTCCAAGGGTTAACCTGAATACCTGCCCTATGAGCACGTTCAACGTAAAGCCTTGTAACGTACATATGGAAGGGATGTAATGCATCCGCACCGATTTCTTTAGCGAAGCTAACGGGACGGGTAGATATTTTCATAGAAATAAGCCTGTCAGGACTATAAAGAATACCCGTTTTGCAAACCTTATCAATCTTTTTACATACAACGAGAATTGCAGGATCAAAGCTTGAAATAAGAAGCTTATCGAAAAGACCGTGGTCTTTTACTGCATTGATTGTTTTCTCGGCAAGCTCTGTACCCGCTTGACCGAAATGCTCGCTTTTAAGCTCAATGTCAAGCACCTTCATTTTATCGCCCATTTCCTCGCTTAAAGAAAGGAATTCGTCTAAGGTGGGGATTTTAGTGCCTTCAAACTCGGGACCCTTATATTTACCGAAATCAAACTCACGAAGCTCTTCAAGAGTCATATCCTTAATAGCACCTACGCCGTTTGAGGTTTCGTCTATTGTAAAGTTATGACAAACAACGGGAATACCGTCTTTTGTGAGATGAATATCGGTTTCGAAGCCGTCACAACCGATTTCAATAGATTTTCTGAACGCTTCAAGAGTATTCTGAGGTGCTACTAAATTAGCTCCTCTATGTGCAATAACATTGCAGTTAATCATATATAACGACCTCGCTTTCATTGTTAAAATTATACATTATATTGTATAACATTTCAACTTTAAAATGTAAACTTTTATTTTTTAAGTAATTTTGCCTTTCAAAGGCAAATCGGGCAAAAGTACCGAAACATCGCCATTTAAGGCTGGTTTGGATACGCTTTACCCACTCCAAGTAATTTTGCTATTGCAACGCCTATACCGATAGCACCTGCAGCACAGCCTGCAATAAGACCTGCTTTTTGTTTCACCATATCATCTGCATCCCAGATATAGCAAAGCTCGTTGTAAAGTCCGCCACCGCAAAGGTCATGGAAATTATAGAATTTTGTTTCATAATTACCCGTTGCTTCGTCGATATCAAAAATTCTTACGCCCTTGTTTCTTGTACCGTAGCAACGGAATGAAGCGCAAGCAGTCTGAACGAAATTGATACCGTCAACAACACCCTCAAAGCAGTTTGTATGGTCGTGACCGAAAACAACGGCTTTAATATCTCCGCATTCCTTCATTGCTTCAAGCTGACCTGTTTTTTCGCTAACCATACAAGGATATTCGCCCATAACGCCTTTAACACCGTCTTTAAGCTTAAAGTATTTGTTATCGGGGCCCTTAACTGAGCCGGGAGTGCCTTCGGCACATTCTTCAATAAGCTCAACTGTTTCAAGCATTGGAATATGCTGAAACATCAAAGAAGGAACCGGCTCACCGCCGTTTTCCTCTTTTAATTTTTTGCTCTTATTTTTATACCACTCAATAGCTTGAGGCTTTACAAGCTCATAGCATTTGTCATCCTCTTTATCGTGCCAAGCGGAATCCATCATCCAAATATTGAACTTAATCTTCTCACCGTCTTCGGAATAAATCGGGATATTATAAGTAGCAACGTCACCTGATTCTTCATCATCAAGACCAAGGTTACAGCTGTAGGCTCTGTAAAAATCTGCTTGCTCTTCCTTTGTAAGACGGTTTCTGTCATCGTGGTTACCGTAAATCATACCGAAGGGAATTTTTCTTTCTTCAATAGGTGAAACCAGCTTGTCAATAGCTATTCTCATAGCCTCGGCTTCGCCCTCTTTATCCTTGATAACAAGCTTTGAGCCTATACGGGCATCGCAAAGGTGATTACCTAAAATATTGTCACCTGTAAGCACGATAAGGTCAGGCTTTAAGCTATCGTAAGCCGCATTAAGCATACGAATCATAGTAGGTCTTACAAACTGAAGGTCCTGAGGGTCGCTGACCTGCATTATTCTGAATTTACCGTTTTTGAAATTCAACTGCATAAATTTTACCGCCTTTATATATACCAATTTAGCTTTTCAATTTACATTAATTCGGGAAGAAAAGCTTTTGCTATACCGAAATAAACCAGCAAAGAAACACCGTCCACAACGGTTGTAATAAACGGGCTTGCCATTACAGCAGGGTCGAGCTTCATCTTTTTAGCAATAATGGGAAGCACACAACCGATAACCTTTGCACAAATTACGGTAAGGCAAAGAGTAAGGGCAACAACTAAAGCTACGTTGTTTGTAACACCCGGTGTTTTAAGAAGCATTCCGTCTATAAAAATTATTTTTACAAAGCAAGCAACCGCGAGAGATACACCGCAAAGAACAGAAACTCTGATTTCTTTCCATAAAACTCTTAATATATCTCTTACGTCAATTTCACCTAATGAAAGACCGCGGATAACAGTAACTGAAGCCTGGCTACCCGAGTTACCGCCCGTACCCATAAGCATAGGTATAAACGCGGTAAGAACAACTATTTTTGAAAGTGCATCTTCAAATGATGAAATAATCATACCTGTAAAGGTTGCTGAAAGCATAAGGAAAATAAGCCACGGAATACGACCCTTCCATAATTCCCAAACAGATATTTTAAGGTAAGGCTTATCAGTTGTGGGGGCAATAGCCGCCATTTTCTGGAAGTCCTCTTCTGCCTCTTCCTGAATAACGTCGATAGCGTCGTCGAAGGTAACGATACCTACCATACAGTTTTCATTATCAACAACAGGAAGGGAAACAACGTCATATTTATTAAATAACTGAGCAACCTCTTCCTTATCACTTAAGGTTTTTACTGAAATGGGATTTTCCTCCATAACGTCTGAAAGAAGATCGTCATCATCGCAAATAAGAAGGTCCATCGCAGTAACAGTACCGAGAAGCTTATGCTTTTCAATAACGTAACAAACGTTGACCGTTTCAGAATGTACGCCTCTTGATTTAATCTTTTTAAGAGCATCACCGATAGTCATTGTAGGCGCAAGACTAACGTATTCAAGAGTCATAATACTACCTGCGCTATCCTCAGGGTAGTTGAGAATAGTATTAATAGCTGCTCTCTTGCCACCCGCCGCAGAAAGAATTCTTTCTACTACGTTTGCAGGCATTTCTTCAATTATATCAACAGTATCGTCAATGAACATATCGTCCATAATAGTTTTTAATTCTCGGTCTGTAAAGGTTTCGAGAAGCACCTGCTGTTGTTCAGGCTCCATATAAGTAAATACCATTGCGGCATTTTCTTTCGGAATAAGACGAAAAAGCATAACTAATGATTTATCGTCTTCAAATTCAGGTAATAAAACCGCCGTATCAACGGGGTTCATAGTGTCAAATATACTTTTTATGGCTTTATACTGCTTTTCGTTTAAAAGCCTTTCAAATACCTCTTTTGTCATAAAATCCTCCTTTTTACTTGGGTAAACCCCTATTTTGCAGATGTAGGAGGGTAAAAAGCAAATAAAAAAACTGAGCCTTACGACTCAGCGACAAAAATTATACCTACCGTTACTAAACATAACGGCAATATCAACAGTCTGCAATGAACTCAGACTGCAAGGTCGCTGATTTTAAATAAATGCTACTTCGCCCATGTCCGCTACTGCCCGAATCCATTAACTGTCACACTCCTTTTATAATATGTCTAATCCATAGATAAATATAAACTAATAATAAATAAATGTCAAGAAAATCAAAGGATTAAAGCAAAAAAATAAAGGGATTCAAAAAGAATCCCTTTAATGCATTGTTAATCACACTTTAATTATGAGATAAAGATAGAAAGAAGTGACATAAGCCATGCAATAAATGCCTTAATACCTGTGTACTGAGGTGTTCTCATCTGACCGCAAACATCACAAACCTTTTCGTTGGGAAGGAAATCATTACCCAATGTGGTATGACCGCCTTTTTCAGCCTGACCACCGCAATCAGCACAGTCACGCCAATGGTACATACCATCGTACTCGTAAGCGCCCTGAGGGTTATGGTCAATGATTACGTGGCAAACGTTTGAATATTCATATGAGTTTGAGGGGTCAGCTGCGAAATATTTGATATACATTTCGCCCTCTTCAAGAGGAGAACCGTCGTAAGGAATCCAAACGCCGTCAGCGGATAAAATCTCCCAACCTTCTGAGTAAACAACGCCTGATACGCCGGGAGCATCTAAAGCTTTATCAAGAACCTTGCCGGGGCAAATTCTGATTTCTGAAACAATTTCATCAATTTCAATATTTGCTGCACTTGTAGGAACTGCAAATGCACAGAAAAGAAGGCACAAACAAAGTGCTGCCGCTAAAACCTTTTTCATAAGTTAGCATCCTTTCAAGACTATTTTTTTACATTCTAACACTAATCACAAAAAATTGCAAGAGTTTTATTCAAATTTAATAACTTCGTTCTTCTCTGCAGATTCAATTATAGCTTCCATAAGCTTCATAAGTCTGCGTTGCTGATTGTGAGTTATAAGCTGCTCGGCACCGTTGCGAAGAACATCGTAGATATTATTGTAATAATCTGCCCATTCAACGTATATCTTTTCAAACGGGAATTTTTTAATAGTTTCGTCAGTTCTCGGTGCCATTGTTTTAGTAATACCTGCACCTGCCTGAATCGGAACGGCATCCATAATTTCCCAGTCTTTGATTTTAACTATTTCACCGTTCATATCCCAGTCTCTGATTATTGCAGTACCGTTTTCACCGCAAACGTACCAACGGGGAGCCTCAATAAAGTTATTTGTAAAAACTTCAACAAGACATTCGGGACCGTTTTCAAATTTAAGGATTGCTCTGAAGCCGTCGTCAACCTCGTCGTTAGTTACGTTAGTCATCGTAGCGTAAACTGTAAGAAGCTTTTTACCCTCATTGAGCATTAAAATCTGGTCAAGAAGATGAACACCCCAGTCAAGAAGCATACCGCCACCATGCTGTTTTTCTCTTCGCCAGTCACCCGGAATACCGCGTGAACCGTAAACTCTTGAATCAATTGAGAAAACGTTTCCTAATTCGTTAGTTTCCAAAACTCTTTTTACCATTCGGTAATCGTTATCCCAACGTCTGTTTTGATGAACTGTAAAAAGCTTGCCTGTTTCCTCTGAAGCCTTAATCATCTCTTCAAGGTCCTCGGAGCACATTGTAACGGGCTTTTCGCTGATAACTGCCTTACCTGCTTTCATAGCTCTTATTGCTATATCCTTATGACAATCGTTATACGTAGCGCAAACGATAAGCTCTACCCTTTCATCTTCAAGAACAGCCTCAAAGCTCGGGTAAACGTAAACACCCTTTTCGGTAGCAACGTCACAAGCTGATTGCTTGATATCGTAAATACCTACGAGATTAAATTTTTCAAATTCTTCAATATGGTTTGCGTGATAACGACCCATACCGCCGTAGCCAACTACGGCAACGTTGATTTTTTCCATGATAATGTTCCTTTACTTTATATCCACCAGGCAGCTTCTAAGCCTTGCTTTATTATACATTTCTTGAGAAGCTCAACTGCTTTTTCAAGACCTTCGTTCTGACTCATAAGTGAATCCTCGTGCTCAATAGAAATTGCGTAATCGTAGCCTACCATACGAAGATTAGAGATTACGTCACGCCAGTAGCTTTCGCCGTTACCGAAGCCAACGGAACGGAAAATCCATGAACGGTTGATTTCGTCAGCGTAAGATTTTGTATCAAGAACGCCGTTAACGGCTGTGTTGATATCGTCAATTTTAGTATCTTTTGCGTGGAAATGGAAAATTGCGTTTTCTTTACCTAATGCACGGATAACTGCAATCGGGTCCATACCCTGCCAGATAAGGTGAGAAAGGTCAAGATTTGCACCGATTTCTTTACCTACTGCGTTACGAAGCTTCAAAAGGCTTTCTGTGTTATAAACGCAGAAGCCGGGGTGAAGCTCAAGAGCGATTTTATCTACTCCGTGAGCAGTGCTGAATTTAACAAACTCTTTCCAATAAGGAATAAGCACTTCATTCCACTGATATTCGAGAATTTCGCCGAAGTCATTAGGCCAAGGGCAGGTTACCCAGTTAGGATATTTTGAATCTTCACAGTCACCGGGACAGCCTGAGAAAGTATTTATCTGATGAACACCTAATTTTTCTGCAAGAAGAACTGCCTTTCTCATATCCTCATCAAAGCTTTTTGCAATTTCTTTGTTGGGGTGGACGGGGTTGCCGTGACAGCTTAAAGCACTGATTTCAACATTATATTTTTTAAGAAGAGCCTTAAAATCTTCAAGTGCTTTTTCATCGTTAAGAAGAATATCGGGGTCTGCGTGAGCTTTACCGGGGAAACCGCCACAACCGATTTCAACCATTTCAAGACCAAGACTCTGGAAATATTTAAGTGCTTCTTCAAGAGAAACGCTACCTAATAAGTTTGTTAATACACCGAGTTTCATTTTTTATACCTCTTTTAGATTTCAGAAATTATTTTTTAACCAAGCGAAGCTTCTTGTAATATCCTCAAGACCTGTGGGAACGGGGTCATCGTTTTCAAGAATTACCCAGTCAAGACCGATAGCATTAACGCCCTCAACAACCTTCTTAAGGTCATTTTCGCCCTCACCGAGAGCCATAGGCTTATGGTCAACACCGTCTTTAATATGAACAAGAACTATTTTATCTTTGTTTTCGGGAAGATATTTACTGTTATCAATACCTGCACAGAAGCTCCAGTAAGTATCAACCTCAAGCTTACAGCCGTTTTCGGAAATAACGTCCATAGCTGTTTTGCCGTCTTTAATATCTTCAAATTCTTCCGTGTGGTTATGGTAATATGTATCCATACCCATTTCGCGAGCCTTAACACCTGCGGCACTTAAAACGTCGCCTGTATTTTTTGCTTCCTCGTATGTTGAATGAGGTGCACCGCCGACGCCGAGATATTTTGCACCGAGGGTCTTTCCGTATTCAAGAGTTTTATCAAGATTTTCGGGAATGAAATCATCAAGACCTAAATGGCTACCGACAACCTCAAGACCTAATTCGTCACATCTTGCACGAAGCTTTTCGGCAGGTAAATCAAAATAGCCTGCAAACTCAACACCGTCAAAGCCGATTTCTTTTACTTTTCCTAAAATTTCTAACATATCGTCACCGTTATTAATATGGTCACGAACTGAATAAAGCTGTACTGCAAATTTCATTTTATTCTCTCCTGATTTATTGTTTATACTACACCAGCTATCAAAAGGTGCTTTAGTTTACTTTAGAGAAAATCGTTCAGAGTGCCTTTTGGTGCGAGTGGTGCCGTATACAGATACTGTCCCGAGCAACAAAAGGTGCTATGGACGATTTAATCAAAGTAAACCGGTTTTCCTGTTTTTGCTGATTCGTAAATCGCTTCAAGAATTCTTGTAACAACAAGTGCCTGACGGGGAAGAACAACGGGATCTGTGTCAGTTCTTATAGCGTGAATCCATGATGATGCTTCCATCTCTGCGGGTGAACCGCTCTTCTGACCTTCGAAGAATGCGGCACCGCCTGCATCAAGGTTGGGAATTTCAATGCACTGACGCTGATTTTTTATGTAGTTGATACGAGCCTGGTCGTTAATAGTGTCAGCACCGCCTTTTTCACCGCAAATCATATAGCAAGCCTCTTGGGGGTCTGCAATATTAAGCGCCCAGCTTGATTCAAGGTTGATAACAGCACCGTTTTTCATTTTTATAAAGCCAAAAGCAGAGTCTTCAACGGTAAATTTTTTAGGATCCCAATTGCCCCATGCATTACCCTGCTCCTCCTGGTCAGCAAGCTTACGGAAGGTCTGACCTACAACCATTTCGGGCTCATAGTTATCCATAACCCAAAGAGTCATATCAAGAGCGTGAGTACCGATATCGATAAGAGGACCGCCACCCTGCTCATATTCGTTAAGGAAAACGCCCCAGGTGGGAACTGCACGACGACGGATAGCAAGAGCCTTACCGTAGTAAATCTCACCGAATTCACCGTTTTCAGCACACTTTTTAACGTAAAGGTTTTCGTCAGTCTGACGATTCTGATAACCGATAGAAAGCTTTTTGCCTGTTCTTTCGGCAGCCTCGCACATAGCCTTTGCCTCTTCATAGGTTTTTGCCATAGGCTTTTCACACATAACGTGCTTACCGGCTTCAAGAGAATCAATAGTAATAAAGCTATGAGAACGGTTAGGAGTACAAACGTGAACAATATCGATGCTTTCATCCTTTAAAAGCTCTTTGTAATCCTCGTATACCTTAGCATCGGGTGTACCGAATTTTTCAGCAGCCTTTTCGGCTCTTTCTTTAACAATATCGCAGAAAGCAACCATCTCTACGTCTTCAACCTTTTGAAGTGCAGGCATATGCTTACCGTTTGCGATACCGCCACAACCGATGATACCAATCTTTAAAATCTTTGCCATAAACGAAACCAACCTTTCGCATTATATTATCACAACTAATATTATAATGTTTAAATATGATATTTCAACAAATTTTTACTATTTAAAATAACAAAAATCTCCCCATTTATTTGGGGAGATTATACATATTTTATGATGCTAAACCTATATTTACAACGGACTGATAGTCTTCAACGGTAATACTGCCGTCATCATTTGTATCTGCCGCTAAAAACTCATATTCTACCAGCTCTCTGTAGCCGTTTGCCGTTCTTTCAACGTCAAACGCATCTAAAACGTTTACGTAGCTGTCATCGTTAATATCACCGTACACAACAAGCCTGTATCTCATCGTGCGAGGTCCGTTGACATAAACGTAAGCATAGCTTGCCGTTCCGAAAAGCTGTAGCTTCTGGTCATTCATAAATGACGGGGCGCTCATTACGGTAACGTAATCGCCGTTTGTATCTTCATTGTAGCCTATAACCTCGAGCACGTCCGTAAGACCTTGCCTATATGTATAAATTATTCCGTATTCGTGGTCAATGGTTGTTGTTTCGTCGATCGGGAAAATATATTCGGTTCTTTTTACCGGATAAGGATATGCATCCTTTCTCGTATTCTGTTCCCAAGGGCCACCCTCTCTCTCATTATTAAGAAGATTAAGAACAGTTCCGTTTTTAGCCTGTGTTTCTGTAATTTCTTCAGCAACACCTACAACTGAATCAATAACCTCAAAAGAGTAGCTTGTACCGTACTGTGCAACACCTACGTCGGCAACACCGGCTAAATAGTAGTTGTTAACGATAATAGTGTCATACGTTGCATTTTTCAAACTATTTCCGCTTATAGCACCTATAACAGATCTATCGTCTTTAAACTCGTATTCTATACTTCCGTATGAAAAGCAGTTTTTGATTCCACCATCACCATAACCAACTATACCTCCTACCTCAATAAAAGAATCGGTAGATACAGAATGTATGTTGCCGACATTTATACAATCTTCAAAAAACACATCGTTGGCAAAACCACAAATACCGCCTGTATAATTGTAAGAACTTCCACTATTGGCATTAATTTCTCCGTAGTTCCCACAGCCCTTTATCGGAGTTGACTGATCGTAATTTCCGGCACCGCCGGCAATTCCGGCTACACTATTACTTCCCGTAATTGAACCGTAATTGTTGCAATATTTTATGCTACCTATACCGAAGCTTCCGCAAATACCGCCAACTCTGCTGGTTCCGGTTACTTTTCCGTAAAAATTGCATTCATTTATGTCAGTATAGCCTTTTTTAGCTATACCGCAAATTCCTGCACTTTCATATTCGCCTATGATAGTTGCATAAACGTCACAATTATCTATTATTCCTTTTAACGAATACCCACAGATAAATGCACTTGAATATGCAGTTTCAAAATAAGAATCTTTAATGATAACATTCTTAACTGTACCGCCGTCTAATGTACCGAAAAGACCTATACCGGTATCGTCACGATCGTTACCGGTAACGTAATAATACAAGCCGTATATAGTATGATTCTGACCGTCGAAAACTCCTTGGAAGGTGTTATTATCGTTTGCTCGACCACCTTCACTACCTGTCGGGTCCATATACTCATTTCTGTCACCTATGGGGTGCCATTGAGTAAATGTTCCCTCGTTTAAATCTCCGTTTTCGTCAAGCACTCCCTCATTCAAGACGATATCTGCTGTGAGCTTTGCATTTACGTCGTATTCACCGCTATTTACAAGGTCACGGAAGGCGTACAAATCTTCCGCATCGTTAATAAGATAGTAGCCGTCGCTATCGACCTCTAACGTTTCAGATGCAAAACCGATAACGCTCATTTGAGTAATGAGCATAACTAAAACTAAAAAAACGCCTATAATTTTTCTCATATATAGTCCTCCCTTTTAGTATTCTCCCCCTTTTCCGCAATCTTATGGTATCACTACACAATTTTGCTTTTCAACAAAAAAGCCTATATGTCGAAAAATCTTGCCTAACTATCGAAAAACTTTTTTAAAAGACCGGTAATATCATTGATTTCATTCACTTTTAATATTGAAAACGGTTTTTCTGTGATGTATAATTCAAAACGATAAACTGTGCACTTGGGAGTGTGTTGTATGGCAAAGAAAAGGATTTATACTATTGCAACCTCGCATCTTGATACTGTCTGGAGTTGGGATTTAGAGGAAAGTATTGATAAATATATTTACGATACTCTCGTAGATAATTTTAAAATGTTTGAAAAGTACCCGAACTATACTTTTTCATTTGAGGGCTCATACAGATATGAGCTTATGGAAGAATATTATCCTGAGCTTTTCAAAAAAATGACTGAATACGTAAACGAGGGCCGTTGGAACGTTTGCGGCTCTGCTTTCGAAAACGGTGACGTTAACGTACCTTCACCCGAAGCACTTTTCAGAAACATTCTTATCGGTAACTCATATTTCCGCAATAAATTCGGCAAGACCTCTTGCGACATTTATCTTCCCGACTGCTTCGGCTTCGGTTGGGCTTTACCCTCTGTTATGCATCACGCAAACTTAAAGGGCTTTACCACTCAAAAGTTAAGCTGGGGCGGTGCCTTCGGCACACCATTTGACATAGGAAGATGGAGAGGCGTTGACGGTAAAGAGGTTTACTCAACCTTAAAATTAGGCTCTTATTCTAAATCTCTCGACAAGCTTCGTGATTGGGATTTTATTGAAGAAAAATTCAAAGAAAACGAAGCCTACGACCTCCCTTGGACAACCGTTTTCCACGGCACAGGTGACCGAGGTGGCTCACCTAAAGAAAAATCAATAGCGTTTGTTGATGAAGAGGTAAATAAAAACTCTACAAGTGATATAGAGGTTATCGCTTCACCTGCCGACCAGGTTTACCGCGATATTGAAAACCAGCTTACTGATGAGCAAAAAAACAAGCTTCCTGTATGGGAAAACGAGCTTGTAATGAGCGAGCACGCTATCGGCGGTTACACCTCAAGAGTTATGAGCAAGCGTTGGAACAGACGTGCAGAAGAGCTTGCCGATATGGCAGAAAGAAGCTCAGTTATTGCTGATTATTTCGGTACTGCCGATTATAACCGTGAAAGCCTTACTCGCTCCTGGAAAAGAGTTATAGCTCACCATTTTCACGACGATATGCCGGGTACATCCTGCCAACGTGTTTATAAGCGTTCCTGGAATGACCTTTACGTTTCTATGAATCAGTTTGAAAGCGAGCTTGAAGCCTCCGCTTCGGCTACAGCTAAGCTTTTAAAGACCGATTCCTGCAAGGGCACACCCGTTACGGTTTTCAATCCTATTGAAGCTCAAAGAAAAGGCGTTGTAACCGCTATACTTGATAACGTTTCATCAAAATACGTTAAGGTATTTGACGGTGGAAACGAGATAGCAAGCCAATGCAAAAAATCAGCTGACGGAAAAACAGAGGTTATTTTTGTTGCTGACGTTAAAAGCCTGGGCACAAAGGTTTACGACGTTAGAGAAAGCAACACTCCTTGCGAAATCACATCTGAAATCTCTGTTACAAATAACACTCTTGAAAATGGAAAATACACCGTTACTCTTAACTCTAACGGTGACGTTTGCTCGATTATTGATAAATCTGGAGGCAACAGAGAGCTTTTAAAAGCTCCCATTGTTACGGGTCTTTTCAACTACACAGGCTCTGAGGATTGGCCCGCTTGGGAAATGAATTATAAAGAGGCGGCAAAAGTCCCCGACAGAATCCCCTCTTTTGTAAAATCAGAGATAATAGAAAACGGTCCTGCAAGAGTTGCTGTTAAGGTTACTCAAAAAGACGGCAGAAGCGAATTCAACACAATAATCGCTCTTTCTTTGGGCGGTGAAGCAGTTGAGTTTTTCTCTGAAATTGAGTGGCAATCACTTCGCACAATGGCTAAAAACTGCTTTTCATTTACTGCTGATAACGAAAAAGCTACCTACGATTTAGGCTTAGGCGCTATTGAAAGAGGTAATATGACCGAAAAGCTTTACGAGGTACCTGCTCAAAAATGGGCTGATTTAACTGATGAAAGTGGCGAATTCGGCGTTTCGGTTATAAGCGAATGCAAATACGGCTGGGATAAATTCGATAACAACACTCTCCGCTTAACCGTCGTTCATACACCTATGCACAACTACCGCATTGACTCAATGCAATCAATGATGGATTTAGGTCTTAACAGACATTCCTTTGCAATTTACAGTCACAACGGCAAATTAGATAAAGAAACTCAGCTTCAGGCAAGGCTCTTTATTCAGCCTATGGCGGCATTCGTTTGCGAAAAGCACGACGGCATTCTTGGTAACGAATACTCCTTCGGCTCAATTTCAGATAATTCCGTTATTATCCGTGCAATTAAAAAGGCTGAAGAAAGTGACGAAATAATTGTACGTCTTGGTGAGGGTACAAAGAAAAACATTGATAGCTTCACTTTAACTCTCGGTAACGGAATTGAGAGCGCAAGAGAGGTATACGCAAGCGAAGAATATTTAGGTGAAGCAACCGCCCAAAACGGAAACCTTGTAACAAGCTTTAAGCCTTACGAAATAAAATCCTTTGCATTGAAGCTTAAAGATTTTGAAGCTACCACGGAAAAAGCAATTTCTACTCCCGTAGAATTGCCCTTTAATAAAAACATAGTCACAAAGCAGGGTGAATTAGGCGACTTCAAATACACCTTACCTTACGAAATAACTCCTGATAAATTCACCTTTGCAGGTGTTGATTACGTTATCAATAAAGATAGCGAAAAAAATGCACTTGTAGCACAAGGTCAGAAAATAGCTTTACCCGAAAATGCGAAAAAGCTTTCAATTCTCTGTGCATCTCTTGACGGTGACAGAAAGGTTAAATTTAACGTTGACGGTAAAGAAACCGAAAAAACAGTACACGATATTTTCGAAAGACCTGCAAAATGGGATATGTATGATTTCAAAGAGGTTGCAAAAATCAAGGATTGCAAGGTTGCCCTTGACATCACCCATTGCCACAAGGATTGGGAAGACGTTACCGCAAAAATTATGTACTTCTTTGAGGTAAGCTTTGATTTAAACGGTGAAAAAGAAATCGTTCTTCCTAAAGATAAAAATATCGTAATTATAAGCGCGACCGCACTTAACGAAGCAGCTTCAAAATCGGTTTCTCTCCTTTGCGAAAAGGTACCCGAAAGAAAATTCACCTTTAAAATGACAAGGCAGGAAAAGCGTTGGTACAAAGAAAGAAGAAAAAAGAAAAATCTCCACGATAAAAAGTTCTATGAACGCAAGAATTGGGGAAAAGACTATTAAAAACAATGCATCGCTTAGGCGATGCATTGTTTTTTAGTGGCAAGTGGCAAATAGGGAAATGGCAAATTAAGGGTCTGCGACGCGATTATAAATGCAAAGTTCGGAATGCGAAGTGCGAAATGAAGTCACCGGATGCCGGAAAGCTTTGCAAGAAGTAAAACTTAAATACATGCGATAGCCTTGCCTCCCTGTGCGAAGCATAGGGAGGGGGACCGTTCTTTGATATATTAAAAATTAACAGACAGTATATTCCGTGTGATATACTGTCTGTTATCTGTTTATTAAAGCGGAACGGTGGTGGGTAGTTCTCTTACGTCTTAGGTTTAGACGGATAGAAAAACTATTTATTCCTCTTTTTTACCGCAGGTAAAAAAGAGGAATAGGCTTCGCAAATCTTCAATTTATCGTTCCTCACTGCAATTCAAAACATTCTCAAAAACACTTTCGTCACAACAAACCCCAACAAACCACACCCCGGGAAGGTTAAAAGCCAGGTTAATGCAATTTCCTTTATTGTATTTACGTCAAGCGATTTCAAGCTTTTTGCCGCCCCTGCCCCCATCATTGCGGTTGTTTTTGCGTGAGTAGTTGAAACTGGAAAACCGAAAAGAGTGCTTAAAAGAAGTGAGATTGAAGAAGCTGTATCAGCTGAAAAGCCTTGATATTTTTGAAGCCTTACCATATCCATTCCTACTGCTTTTATAATTTTTTTACCGCCCGTAAGAGTGCCGAGAGCCATTATAACCGAGCACAGCAATATTATAAATTCGTGGGGCTTTTCAGCTATCCTTACCCCCGAAAAATTCACGCTCATCATAAGCACTGCTATAAACTTTTGCCCATCCTGAGCCCCGTGCATAAAGCTCATAGAAGCTGCCGCTAAAATCTGACCGTATTTAAAAATCTTCTCGCCCTTATTTCTTTTAATATTTCTGAAAATTGTAGCTATGATTTTGCATATCAAAAACCCTGCAACAAACCCGAAAAAGCAAGAAACAAAAAGACCCTTTACGGTTTTTATCCATTCAGCCGAATTAATCGCATCAAAGCCCCCGTTTATAGCAACCGCACTTCCTGTAAGTCCTGCTATCAAGGCGTGGCTTTCGCTTGTGGGTATTCCGAAATACCAGGCTAAAACCGCCCATAAAACGATTGAAAACAATGCGGCGGCAAGGGCAATAGCCGCTTTCCTCGTATCACCGCCGAAATCAACTATATTACTTATTGTAACGGTTACCGAGTCGTTTATTTTACTCATAAGAGTAACACCAAAAAAATTAAAAACCGCCGACATAATAAGAGCAGACCGCAGCTTCATACACCTTGTTACAACAACGGTTGAAATAGCGTTTGGAGCATCAGTTAAGCCGTTTACAAAAACAACCGCCAAGGTAAGAAGCACAGTTGTAACCGAAAGCGGTGATAAAGACAATAAAGAATGAAAAAGCAAAGCATCACTTCCCTTTTTACATTCTATTCCGGAAGTTTAGTTTTTATTTTGACTTTTTCAACTCAAGCAAAACAAAAAAAGATAGAGCAACGAATGTTACTCTATCTTTTTGGTCCGAGTGGCGAGACTTGAACTCACGGCCTCTTGACCCCCAGTCAAGCGCGCTACCAACTGCGCCACACCCGGATAGCGAATGATATAATAACATATCATTTCACTTTTTGCAAGTGTTTTTTTATATTTTTTCAAAATAATTTATATTAATTTTGAGAAAATATAATTTCGAATTATTTATCCTTCCAAAACCACACTGCAATTGGTTATCCCGTAATACTTAAAACAGTCTAAAACCTCTTTTGTTATTCTTTCACCGCAAACTATAATCGGCACTGCCGGTGGACAGCCTACCGTAACTGCTGAAAGAATTCTTCCCTCACATTCTTCTGTGGGAAGTATTTCTGACGGATACATAGACGCTTCTCTTACACTCATAGCTTTTTCAGGCTTTGTAAATTTGGGTGGAGAGTCTTTTTTTGCATCTTTTCTCGGGATTGATTCTAAAACCTGAGTTACTCTTTCTAGCCCTGCTTTTTCCGTTTCTGGTGTAGGCATAAGCACAAGATAATCGGGGTCAGAAAATTCGCAAAAAATATTGTTTTGTTTGAGAATATCTGCAAGCTCCGTGCCCGTATAGCCATAATCTTTTGAAAATATAGTCAACTTCATCGGCTCGTCACCGTAGAAGCAATATCCTTTTTTCTCAAGACTTGCTTTTGCTTGTGCAACTAAAGGCAGAAAATCGGCTAATTCCTTTTTGTAGCCCTCAAGATATAAATTGCAAGCATCTAAAGACTGCAAAATCAAATACGACGGACTTGTTGAGCCGAAAAGAGCCAAAGCATTTTTTACATCCTGACAAGAAAAATCGGAAATATCCTTTGCTATATGAAGATATGCTCCTCCCGTAACAACGGGTAAGGTTTTATGAGCAGAGTCGCAACACAAATGAGCACCTGAATCTATTGGATGACGGGACTCCTCTAAAAATTTAAGATATGCCCCGTGGGCATTATCCACAGCTAAAAGAATTCCGTGCTTACGGCACACTCGGGAAAGCCCCTCAATATCTGCAATATTACCAAGATAATCGGGGCTTGTGAGGTATAAAGCAACCGGTTTTTCTTCAGTACCTTCAAGAAAGCCTTCGAAATCCTCGGGTGAAATATTACAAGAAAGATATGATTCTTCGTTGCGGGGGTATAACCACGTTATTTCAAAATCTAAAAGTGACGCCGCACTTACAAAGGCTTTGTGAGCATTTCTGCCTGCGGCAATAATAGGCTTTTTACCATTTTTCTTTGCATTTAAAAGCACAAGGTACATCATAGCACGGATGCAATGAGATGCACCCTCGGTAGAATAATAGGTTGGAAAGCCGAATATCTCTGATGCATTATCCTCGCTTTGCTTTATTATTCCCGTTGGATTATATAAATCGTCTGCGCCGTCAAATTCTGTTATATCAATATTTTCAAAGCCGAGAAAGCTTTTACCCTTATGCCCCGGCATATGCATTCGCAAGGATGAATTTTCGTTGTACTGACGTACAAAATCACAAATGGGAGTATTCATAATTATTCTCCGAGAGCTCTTGCGATTGCAACCATAATTGCACATTCCATACGCTTACGGAAAAGACGGCAACCGCTTTCATAAACGCCCGTTACAGAGCCTGTTGCGTGGTAAGCGTTAGCCGCACAACCGCCTGAGCAATAAAGTCTTGCCCAGCACTCCTTACATTCGGGGTGAGCGTAAACGTTACAAGCGGCAAATTCACTTTGAATTTCCTTATTTGTAACACCATCCCAAACGTTACCTAATTTGAATCTTTCATCGCCTACAAACTGATGGCAAGGATATAAATCGCCCCAAGGGGTAACCGCCATATATTCAGTACCGCTACCACAGCCTGAAATTCGCTTGTAGATACAAGGACCTCCTGTAAGATCAATCATATAGTGATAGAAGGTAAAGGGCTTGCCCTCTTTATCTCTTTTAAGCATCAAATCGGCTAAATCCTCGTATTGCTTCATTACGATTGCTAAATCCTCTTCTGTAAGCTCAGAAGGGTCACCGGGTGCGCAAACAACGGGCTCCATGCTTAACTCACTGAAGCCTAAATCCAGCATTTGCTGAATATCCTTAAGGAAATCGGGATTTGCGTGGGTAAACGTACCTCGCATATAATAATTTTTACCGTTTCTTGCTTCAACAAATTTCTGGAATTTAGGAACGATTTTTTCCCAACTGCCGTTACCCGCATAATCAACACGATAGCGATCGTGAATCTCTTTTCGTCCGTCAAGACTGAGAACAACGTTGCTACATTCTTTATTAGCAAAATCAATAACATCGTCATCAACAAGCACACCGTTAGTTGTAAGCGTGAAACGGAAGTTTTTATTATGCTCTTTTTCTATGCTTCTCGCATACGCTACAAGGTCTTTAACCACGTCAAAATTCATAAGTGGCTCTCCGCCGAAGAAGTCAACCTCAAGATTATGACGGCTACCTGAATTTTCAACGAGAAAATCAAGTGCACGTTTACCGACCTCAAGACTCATAACGTCTCTTTCCCCGTTATATTTTCCCTGACTTGCAAAGCAATAAGCACAGTTAAGGTTACAAGTATGAGCAACGTGCAAGCACAAAGCCTTTACCACGCCTGCAGTTTTCTGCTTAAGCGTGCCTGCCATAGACTCAAACGTATCGGGAGCAAAAAGCTTCCCTGAATCCTTTAAGCCCTGCACCTGAGAATAACACTCTTCAATATCTTTATCGGTGATATCGTCACGGTCGTTATATTTCTCGGATAAAATACTTAATATTTCGTCCTTTTCTTTATCCTCAAACATAGCAATAATGTCATAAGCTACCTCGTCCACAACGTGAACGGCGCCTGAACAAACGTCAAGCACGATATTGTAGCCACCTTGCTTGTACTGATGAATCATAAATATATCTCCTTCACGAAAAAAGCCGCCCGTTCCGGCGGCTTTTCGGCATGTAAAATTACTTGCTTTCTTTAACGTTTTCGCATTCCTGGTTTGCGATACCACAGCTAGTTTTGCAAGCTGACTGACAAGATGTCTGGCACTCGCCACAACCACCGTTTTTTGCACTTTCACACAAATTACGTGTTTCAATTGTTTTAATGTGTTCCATGAGAAAGGCCTCCCTATATTTTTTCCTATATAGTTTACCACAGCAAAATTGCTATGTCAATGAATTTTTAAGCAAATGTTTCCCAAAGTTTACCTGATTAGCCGCTGTGTAATATCAGTATTATAGATATACATTTAAAACCATATAAAAAAGTAAACTAATTCTATTGAAAATTGAAATCAAAGTGCTATAATACAGAGTGAGCGATTATGTTTCATCGCTTTAAAATTTAATACAAGCTGGTGATTATATGAATCCGGATATTATTGGCGCTATCGTTGCGGCAATTGCCGGTTTTTTAGTAGCTTTCATAAATTACGCTTTTTCAAAGAAAGTGCTTATAAAGACGCCTGACAAATTTCTTTTTACAACTATGGCACGCCAGGTTTTACAAGTGCTTTTCCTTGTTTTAGTTTACTTTATCGGAACAAAAACCGAAATTGCAAACGTAATGTATTTGCTTGTCGGAGCAGTTTTAGGTATGACGATACCTATGGTTTATTTTACAAAGAAGCTTTTAAGCTTTAATAAAATTGCCGATACTAAAAAAGAAGAAAAGGAGGGTGAAGCCGATGGGTGAAAAATCAGAGGTTATTATTGAGCTTTTTGGCATACTTGACGTAACGGGCGAGGTTGTTACGATGTGGATAATACTTTTCATTATTACATTGCTGTCGCTTATAGTCAAAATGACTCTTAAGGAAAGACCGGGAAAGCTTCAGAACGTTATTGAAACCGGTGTGGAATATCTCGACAACTTCTTCGCTGACATTCTCGGCAAAAAGAAATCAAGAAAATATTTTACATTTCTCGCCTCTCTTTTTATTTTCATCATCTTTTCAAACTATTCGGGTATGATACCCGGTGTAGGTCTTACCGATTACGTAAAAGCACCTACCGCCTCTCTTTCAGTTACGGCGGCTTTAGGTATTGTTACCTTCCTGTTTTTACAGATTTCAGGTATACGACACAATACAAAACACTATTTCAAGCATTTCGTTACACCGATGTTTTTTATGCTACCCCTTCTTTTACTTGATGAAATAATAAAGCCCGCCTCATTGGCGCTCAGGCTTTACGGTAACATTTTCGGTGAGGAAATGGTTACAGAGGAGCTGTATCACATCTTCCCTATCGGCGCACCCGTAGTAATGATGATACTTTCTTTACTGTTTTGTGCTTTACAAGCAATGGTATTTACAATGCTCGTTTCAATTTATCTTGACGAGGTTACAGAATAATATTTTTATTTTTAAGGAGTAATAAATATGACAAACTCAGCAATTATCGCAATCGCAGCAGCAATCGCAATCGCAATCAGTACACTTGGTCCTTCAATCGGTCAGGGTATGACAGCAAAGGCTGCAATGGAAAGCATTGCCCGTCAGCCCGATGCCGCAAAGGATATCCGTTCAACTCTTATCGTTGCTCTTGCTCTTATGGAAGCTCTTACAATTTACGGACTTCTTATTGCATTTATGCTTATATCAAAAATCTGATTTTTATACTCAAAAAGGAAAATATCTATATAAAATTTGGTTTTGATATTTTATAAGGAGTAAATTATGAATTTTCAACCATCAGTAATGGTCTGGACTGTAATTTGCTTTTTGCTTTTGACAGTAATACTTAAAAATTTACTTTTCACTCCCTTATTAAAAATAATGGATAGCCGCCGCGAAAAAACAGAGGCTGCTAAAGAGAAAAAAGAGACTATTGAAAAGTTAATTCTCGAAAACAAGGCTCAGGTCGAAAAGGAAAGAGCTTTATTTGAAGAGAAAAAAAGAAAACAATCAAAGCAGAAGCTTGAACAAATACAGCTTCAGGGCAAAAAAGAAATTGAAGCCGCACAAAGACAATGCCTTGACGACGTACAAAAATATAGAGAAGGCATTAAAGATGAGCACGATAAAATCGTTGACTCTGTTGCTCCTAAAATGGAAACAGCGGCGGCTTTGTTTGCGAAAAATATAATCTCACATAGGATTTGAGAATTATGGAAATACAGTACGTAATAATTAACTTTATTATTCTTGTTGCCATTATTGTTTTAGCAGGTCGAAAAACTATTAAACGTATTTTCGGCGACCGCCTTAAAAAAATCAACAAGGCTCTTGACGAGGCTGAGGAAATTGAAAAATTAGAAATGCCCGTATTTGAGCCCGTATCTCTTGGAAGCATTGAAGATACTGATACCGAAGAGGTTGTAAAAGCAAAGGCAAACGTAGAAGAAAAGATAAGCTCAATAAAAGCCTTCGGTGAAAGAGAGTATAACGAAATCCACCGTGAAATGATTGAGGATGCAAGAAAAGAGCTTTTCTCTGTTATGAAAGAGAACGTTATTAAGCTTTTTTCTTATGAAAAATACGCTAATGAAATCAAGGCACTTGACGGTCAGGTTATTGACGCTATTTTAGCTGACATCTCTCTTACAGATGGTGATATGGCTTACCTCAAGCATCATGACGTGCTTTACGTTACACTTACCTCTGCTTTCCCTCTTGAAAAGGAATTAGTTGATAAAATCGACAAGGCAACAACAGAGCTTCTTGATAGCGTAGGCGGTAAAACATCTCTTTGGGTGCTTGAGGATAGCACTCTTATCGGTGGTCTTAAGCTCCGTATAGGCGATACCGTTTACGATGGTACCGTCAGCGAAGAGCTTTACCATTTTGAAAAGAATATGAATCACGAGCCGATTATGGATGACGATACCGTAAGCTTACTTGTTCAGGAATTCACTCAGAAGGCTGAAGAATTCAGACCTAAAATTCATAAATATCAGTTAGGCCGTGTTATATCCGTTTCTGACGGTATTTGTTGGATGGACGGTCTTGCCGATATTATGTACGGTGAGGTTGTTGAATTTGAATGTGGCGAAAAAGGTATGGTTCTCGATATTCAGCAGAATCGTATCGGTTGCGTTATTTTCGGCGATTTTGCTCATATTGAATCCTATAGCCGAGTAAGGCGTGTAGGCAGAATCGCTTCCGTACCAGTCGGCGATGCCCTTTTAGGCAGAGTTGTAGATGCCTTAGGCAAGCCTATTGATGCTATGGGCTACCTTCCCTACGAAAAACGAAGACCTATCGAATTCAAGGCACCCGCAATTCTTGACAGAGCCCCCGTTAACTCCCCCTTACACACAGGTATTAAGGCTATTGATGCTCTTGTGCCTATCGGCAAAGGTCAAAGAGAGCTTATTATTGGTGACAGGCAGACAGGTAAAACCGCAATTGCTATAGACACGATTATTAACCAAAAGGGTAAAAATACAATTTGTATTTACGTTGCAATCGGTCAAAAAGAAACGCTCGTTGCTGAAATTAAAGAAAAGCTTCAGGCAAAGGGCGCTATGGATTATACAACTATTATTGCTGTCCCTGCTTCAGCCTCTGCAGCTCTTCAATACATCGCCCCCTTCTCAGGTGCGGCAATGGCAGAGCATTTTATGTACGAGGGTAAGGACGTGCTTATCGTTTACGATGACCTTTCAAAGCACGCCGTTGCATACCGTGAGCTTTCACTTTTGCTTCACCGTCCTTCAGGCCGTGAGGCTTACCCCGGTGATATTTTCTATCTTCACTCAAGACTTCTTGAAAGAGCGGCTCACCTTTCTGATGAGCTTGGCGGCGGTTCAATTACCGCACTTCCTATAATCGAAACTCTTGCGGGTGATATATCTGCATATATCCCCACAAACGTTATATCTATTACCGACGGTCAGATTTTCCTTGATGCAGAGCTTTTCAACGAGGGTCAACGCCCTGCAATAAACGTAGGTCTTTCCGTTTCCCGTGTTGGCGGTGCAGCTCAAAGCCCTGCTATGAAAAAGGTTTCTGCAAGCCTTCGCACAAGACTTGCTCAATACAGAGAGCTTGCTGAATTTATGCAATTCGGCTCTGATATTGACGATGCAACAAAAGCTACTCTTGAGGCTGGTAAAAGGCTTACTGAAGCTCTCAAGCAAGGTAGATATTCACCTATTGCAGATGAATTACAAACAATATTGATTTACGCTGTCAGTGAGGGCTATGCTAAAAGCATTGACGTAAAAGATATGGAACGCTTTGAAAAAGAGCTTTACCGTTTCTTTGAAACTGAAAAACCAGACCTTTCTCTCAAAGTAAAATCAGCTAAAAAATTAGACGATGAACTCAAGCAAGAGCTTAACAATGCGCTTGATGAATTCATTGCGAGGTTTTGATTATGGCTACCATACAAGCCCTTAGAAAAAAGCTTCAGGTAATTCATTCAACTCAGAAGATTACTAAAGCTATGAAAACTGCATCTACAGTAAAATACGCAAAGCTTTCTGCTCTTTATTCCGATTGTGAAAAGTATGAAGAGCAGTGCCGTCGTATGTACGAAAGCTTTCGCAATGATATAAACTCGGTTTTCTCTTTAAAAAATCCTGATGCTCCCGTATTATATATATTCCTTTCTTCAGACAAGGGTATGTGCGGAAGCTTTAACAGTGAGCTTACCTCATTCTTCGAAAAGCTTCTCAGAGAGCAAAAGAAAGCACCGAAGATAATTACTTGCGGTAAAAAAGGCACGGATTATCTTGATAACAAGAAAATTTCTTACACAAAATCATATTTATTTTCGGACGTACCATCTTATTCAGATGCATACGAGTTATTCGACAACCTCAAGAATCTTATTGAAAACGGCGAAATATCGTCAGTGAAAATAGTGTATCCTAAATATACAAATATGATGGTGCAAAAGCCTGTTTGCGAGGAGCTATTCACCTTTGATGATATGGCAATTTCACCAGTTGAAGAGCCGTTATTTGTTCCCGACAGACAAACTGTTATTCAAAGCACTGCCGAGAAAATTCTTGTTTCCATTCTTTATAAAAAGATACTTGAAACTGCTTTAGGTGCACAGGCAGCAACCCTTACAACAATGCGTAGCGCATATGATACCGCTTGTGAATACAGTGCGCAGTTAGAAACGCAAATTAATCACCAACGTCAAAGTCAGGTTACTGCCGACGTTATTGAAATCTCATCCGAATACACAATGAAAGAGGAAGAATAATTTATGGCAAAAGGCTCAGTGGGAATGGTACAAAGAATAACCGGTCCCGTAGTAGACGTTTTATTCGAAATAAATGATATTCCCGATATTTTTAATGAACTTAATATACAGGTAAACGATGAATTATATACTCTTGAGGTTTCTCAGCATCTTGGAAACGGTGAGGTAAGATGTATTTCTATGAATCCTACCGACGGTATGTCAAGAGGTATGAAAGCTATTGATACCGGTGAGCCTATAAAAATCAGCGTAGGTGAAGAAACACTCGGCAGAATGGTTAACGTTACAGGCGCACCCATTGATAATGGTGACGTCATAAAAACAGAAACTCAATGGCCTATTCACCACGCCGCTCCCACATTTGCGGAAATTGTTTCATCAAACGATATTCTTGAAACAGGTATAAAGGTTATCGACCTTATGATGCCCTACGTTAAGGGTGGTAAAATCGGTCTTTTCGGCGGTGCAGGTGTAGGTAAAACCGTTCTTATTATGGAGCTTATCCGTAACGTTGCCTTTGAGCACGACGGTTACTCTGTTTTCGCGGGCGTTGGCGAGCGTTCAAGAGAGGGCAACGACCTTTGGAACGAAATGAAGCAGTCAGGTGTTATTGACAAAACTGCTCTCGTTTTCGGTCAGATGAATGAAACTGCAGGTGCAAGACTTCGTGTTCCACTCGTTGGTCTTACAATGGCTGAGTACTTCAGAGAAAAAGCTCATAAAGACGTGCTTCTCTTTATAGATAACATTTTCCGATTCACTCAGGCGGGTAGCGAGGTTTCTGCCCTTTTAGGAAGAATGCCCTCAGCAGTTGGTTATCAGCCTACCCTTGCTTCAGAAATGGGTAAGCTTCAGGAAAGAATTGTTTCAACGGGTAACGGCTCAATCACGTCTGTTCAGGCGGTTTACGTGCCTGCAGACGACCTTACAGACCCTGCCCCCGCAACAACCTTCTCTCACCTTGATGCAACAACCGTTCTTTCAAGAAAGATTGTTGAGCTCGGTATTTACCCTGCGGTTGACCCTCTTGAATCATCATCAAGAGCTCTCTCCCCTGATTTTGTTGGCGAAAGACATTACAAGGTTGCTAAAGAAACTCAGCGTGTTTTACAGAAATATGCAGAGCTTCAGGATATTATTGCAATTTTAGGTATGGATGAGCTTTCACCCGAAGATAAATTAACGGTTAAGAGAGCAAGACGAGTTCAGCGTTTTATGAGTCAGCCCTTCCACGTTGCAGAAGGCTTTACAGGGCAGGCAGGTATTTTCGTACCTCTTGAAAAAACTATTGATAGCGTTGAAAGTATTCTTTCAGGTGAGCTTGATACAATTCCCGAGCAGTACTTCCTTATGTCAGGCACTACTGATGACGTTTATTCTGCATACAAAAAGGATAACGGGTGATATATATGAAGGATTTACTTTCTGTTAAATTCTTTACCGTTGACCACCAGATTCCTGATATAAAATGTGATGGTATCCGTTTACCCATAGCTGACAAGATAAACGGTGATTTTTCAGGATATTACGGTATAAGAAAAGGTCATACAAAAGCAGTTTTTGCCCTGTCAGAAGGCGAAGTAACTGCAACACTTAATGACGAAGCAATCTTTACAGCCCGTATTTCCGATGGCTTTGCGATAGTAGAAAATAACGAAGTCAACATAACTGTTGATAAGGTAACTGAAAAATAATTAACAATAATAGAAGCAGATAAAGACAATTCGTCTTTATCTGCTTCTTTTTTTACTCATTCAATTATATCAAAGCTATTTCTATTCTTAAGAATTCGCTGTCACCAACAACGTTTTTACCCTGCTGGAAATTACGTGCCTTAAAAATCACCTTATCATCGTATACCTCGCAGTAATAGCCAATACCACAATCCTTGATACCGAAGTTGTTTTCCTTACGGTATCCGGGCACGCTCAAGGAATGAACGTTGTTTTCTTTATTTAAAACCTCGTAAGTGCCCTCAAAAATACCGCCGTGAAGGTGCCCCGTTATAAAAAATACATTTTTGTGCTTTTCCATAACGGCTCTTACAAGGTCTGACTGCTCACCCATATCCCCTGTTTTCCATACCTCAGGAAGACCGTGAGTTTCTGCGAATGCCTGATGGCACATTACGAAAGCAGGCTTGCCGTCCTTAGTCGCTCTTTCTAATTCTTTATCAAGAAAATCAATCTGCTCTTGAGTTATGTATGCTTTTTCAAGCACTCGTTTCTCTGTGCCGATAACGATAAAAGTATAACCGTTTACGTCATAAGAATAATAGCTTTTGCCCTTAGTATCAATCTTAAGATACTCGTTAACCTTATCCATAATGATTTTTTGGTTTCTCTTATACTGCAAACGCACGTCGTGGTTACCCATTGTAAGAAAAACGTGAGGAAATACAGTTTGCTTATCGGTAACACTGAAAAACCTTTTATATTCTTTTTTCTTTCCGTATTCGGCGATATCGCCTGCCATAAGAAAAGCATCAAATTTTTCTTTCGTGTTACCTATATCCTCAAAAAAGTTTGCAAGATTTTTTTCAGAGCCCTCATTATCTACAAGATGCGTATCTGCTATGGTTGCAAAAGAAAGCTTAACATTACTGCTATCCTCAAACTCAATAGGCTCATCCTTAGATACAGTGTAAATTGTATCGTATTTCGGGGATAGTGCTTTTAACTGAGCAACGTATTTTGTAACAAAAATTTTTAACGACATTTGTTTTTCACCTATTATTCAATAATTCCTAAAAATCTGCCTAACCAATAAATAAACAGGAATGACATTCCGCTTTCACGTCTGTCAGGGTAACCGCTATCAATTGAGAAGGGGTTAAGACCAAGCCTTGAAAAGCCTCTTTCATCCCAAGCAAACGGAACTTTAATGTGAGGCTCTTCATACCAAAGGAGTGGCTCTTCATCCATTTCTATATCGCGTCTGTTGCTATTTATCATTCTGCGGTTTTCCATTTCAAGCGGATAATCCATTAAAGCTTTAACTACTGTATCAACATCACAGGGTGCATCTGTAAAGCCTTTATAAACGAATGCAAAATAAGGATTACCCTCTATTTTTTCATATTCATAATGAGAAGCAAGACCCATTAAAAGATACTGCCTTATAGCAGGGTCTTTTTCAAGTAAAAGAAGAGAGATAGTATTCATCATCGCAAGATTATCGTCAATATGACAGGAATGACCGTCATCCCTCTTATGATACGATGCATTCAAAAGGAAATGATGATTACTGATTAAATCATTATACTTTTTAAGATATCTTTCATTACCTGACATATGATAAGAAATCTTAAGGAAGTTAAGCATTTCAAGAGAATTAACGCCTTTTTCCCAAGACCACATACTATCGTTATTAAGAGCGTTTTCATTCCAGCAAGCCCATGATGTAGGCTTACCGTCCTTATCAATAAGATAACCGTCGTTATCTAAAATATGGTCGGTAATATTGCAAACCGCTTCTCTTATTTCTGCCTTTTCGCTTTCATCGGCACAAAGGTCGTAATAAAGATAAAAACCAACGTAATGACCCGTCATTTCGTCACTTGAGGTTTCACCTAACCATTCGTAGCTACCGTCTGATGAGCGGTGCCATTCTCTACCGATAACGTTGCTTTCTAAATTTGTACCCCAGCCTCTTTCATCGGGGAAACGCACTGCACGGGCAGTAAAGCCCTTGATTTCGGGGGCTCTTGTTAAGAAGAGCATCGCATCCTTTGCTTTTCTTGCCGCCTTTAAAGCTTCCTCGTTTTTCTCAACCGCATACCACATACTAAGGGCTGCAAGGTAAGTGTGAGTCCAGAGTCCATCGTTATCTGTATAAGAAGAGCAATTTGTATTCTCGTTATTTTTTATCCATGTAACAAAGCCTTGCTTTCTGGGAAAATGCTTTTCTGTAAGCTCAAAGAAATACTGTGATTTTTCTGCCATAGTAGTTTCTTTTTCAGTAATTTTAACAATACCGCCCTCTGCTGCAGTAAAGATTTCACCGTTACAAAATGCGACTGAAGTAACGTGAGTATCAAAGGCGTAGCGTGTAGCAGGAAGATATTTTTTCAAGCCATTTTTAATTACAACCGCACCTGCATCTGTACCTAAAAGAAAGCTACCGTCATCGCAAACGCATATATCGTAAACCGTTTCTTTAGGTAACGCAGATATTTCGTTGTTGCTGTACCAACCGCATTTATAATCGTAAATAAACAAGCCCTCGTCGGCACCTACGAGAAGGTAACCGTTTTTATCAAACTCAATAACGTTTATATGAATTTCGGGCATTGTTGAATGAGCAGGGAAAATACATCTCCACGTTCTTCTTTTGCCCTCCATTCTCTGAAGGCAAAGCTCACTTGCAACGCAAACCTTTTCGCCGCTTACTGCAAGGCTTCTTTCGGTTTGCTCCATTTCCTGAAGGGTAAAAAAACCATCGTCATCTTCAACGTGAAGAGAATTAACCGTAAGAACGTAAAGCTTATTATCACCCTTTAAATCTACTACGGGGTAATTAAACTCTGCATAGACTTTTGCACCGTTATCGGTAATCTGATAAACAGTTTTATCTTTAGAAGCAAAAACTCTGCCCTTTTTATCGCAATAAACCTTGGTAAAGCTACCGTCTGCGAAAAGCTGATAGCCCGTCCCGTTTACGAACTTTACAAGTCCATTCTCTGCACAGGCGTATATTGTACCGTTGCAAGAAACGGCAATTGACTTTATTTTGCCCTCAACGTCAAAGCGTTCCGTTATTTTTTGAGGAAATGCACCGATTTTAAATACACTCATAAAAATATCCTTAATATTTTAATTTCTCGTTAGCTGCTTTCATAACCTCAGGTGTAATTTTAATTACCTCGCGGTCATAAGTGAGAAGACCGTTACACTCGTCTTCAACGTCGCTTACCTCTGTATAAATAATTGCGGAAAGACCTTTATTCTTCATACAGTTGTAAATACGGTTTTCATAAAGATTCTTAATGGCGTTATCAAAGCTTTCCTGCTTGAAATACTTACGATAGCCGAAGAATTTATCTTTATTAAAGCAATGGTCCTTAAGCTGCATTGAATATCCGCCAAACTCAGTAAGAGCAATAGGACGTTCATCGTCTTTATTGTATTTGGGGAATAAGAAGGGTGTAAAGTAAATATGGAAGCTGTTTACGTCACCTGCACCGTGATCAACCCAACCGCTTGCATGGTCAATAAGACGGGTAGGATCTTTCTCTCTGTAATATTCGCAAGCCTTTTCGCTTTCAAACTGACCCCAACCCTCGTTAAATGGTGTCCAGAGAGCAAGAGAGGTAACGTTATAAAGAAGGTCAATCATTTCCTCAGAATCGTAATAATATTTCTGACGACCTGCAGGGTCTTTACGGGCAAAGTAACCGAAATGGTTAGAACCGTCTGACACCTTACCTGCATGCTTATTATTGAAAAGCATTGACATAAACGGAGCCGTACCTATAGCCATAAAGTTATATTTACCGCCACCGTTTACGGCATCCTGCCAAACTATCATACCCAAGCGGTCGCAATGATAATACCAGCGAAGAGGCTCAATTTTAATATGCTTTCTTAAGGTATTGAAGCCTAAATCCTTCATTGTCTGAATATCGTAAATAAGAGCTTCATCTGACGGTGCGGTATACATACCGTCACTCCAATAGCCTTGGTCAAGAAGACCGTTAAAGAAATAAGGCTTATTATTAAGCATAAGACGGGGTGTGCCTTCATCGTCCTTACCCACGCTATATTTTCTCATACCGAAATAGCTTTCAACACGGTCATTACCTGCAGCAATCTTTAAATCATAAAGATAAGGATTCTCAGGGCTCCAAAGCTCATAATCGGAAAGCTTGATTGTAGCCTTACCGTCTGTAAGCTTAACTGCGGTTTTAACCTCGCCCTTATCAAGCACTACCGCTGCCATTTCGTCTGTTGCTTTACCGTTGTATTTTACTTCAACAGTAATTTCATCGTTATCAATATCGGGAGTAAGCTTTATTGATTCAATATAGCCCTCGCAAACCTCTTCAAGCCATACAGTTTGCCAGATGCCTGACTGAGGTGTATACCAGATACCGCCTCTTTTAAAGGTCTGCTTACCTCTTGCCTGAGTGCCTGTATCGGTGGGGTCTGTAACGATAACTCTTAAATCGTTTTCGCCGTCAAGAATATATGTTGTAACGTCAAAGGTAAAGGGAAGATAACCGCCTGCGTGAGTACCGACCTCGCGGTTATTTAAAATAACCTTACATTTATAATCAACTGCACCGAAATGAAGAAGAACTCTGTGATTAGTTCTTCTGAATTCAAATAATCGCTGGTAATAAAGCACTTCGTTAGGCTGTAAAATTTTCTCAACACCGCTGAGAATACATTCAGGGCTGAAGGGTACAATTATCTTGCCCTGGTAACCGCCGAATTTTTTGTACTGATCATAGATAGCATAATTCCACTCACCGTTAAGATTAATAAAGCTGTCTCTCTTAAGCTGAGGGCGGGGGTAATCATTAAGGGGTAAGTTTTTATCAAGAGTCTTTCCCCATCTTGTAAGCAATCTTTCCATAATAAGCTCCTTTTTGTAAAAAGTAATCATATTCTCTTTTATAATACCATATATTATATACTTTTTCAATAATAAAAGTTTGTCTTATAATTTGTAATGTTTTTAGAGAAAATTAAAATAAACATTGACTAAAGTTTTCCAAAATGTTATAATCTAAAAAAATATCGATAAAAAGAGGTATTATATTATGACAATGCAATATTTAACTCAGTTGTTCAACGAAATTTCCGCATTGCTTATGTCTTTCCTTATAGCAATCGGTGCGGTTACCGTTCCCTCAACTCATGACCCTGTTCAAACGAAGGACCCCGATGCAATCATCGACTTTGTTGTTACAGGTGATACTCAGGTTTGTACATATATGCCTGAAAGAGAAGCAAACCTTATGTCTTTATCTGAGGATATCTTAAACTCTGATATGGAGCTTGATGCTTTCATTATCGTTGGTGACATCGCTGAAAACGGTATGGAAGATGAATTCCAGAGAGTTACTCAGTACATTGCTGATTTCAACACAAAGAACTTTATTATGGTTACAGGTAACCACGATATCCGTCTTCGTGAATGGGAACAGAGCAAAAACCGTTTCCTTGATTTTATGAACAATCTTAACGGCGGAAACAATGCTCAGAATAACATCTACTTCAAATATATGGTTGATGATTATACCTTCCTCGTAATGGGTTCTGACGAATCCCGTTTTGAAGACGCTTATATCAGCAACGCTCAGCTTCAGTGGCTCAACGTTCAGCTTAAAGAGGCTACTGCAACAGGCAAACCCGTATTCGTTCTTTGCCACTATCCTCTTGCTGAGGCTCACGGTCTTCCTAACACTTGGGGCTCAGGCGATTCTGACGGTAAGGGTACTATCCCCGCTTACGAGCGTAAAGACGATTACGATTTCACAGGTAGTATCGGCGACCAGACAAACGAGGTTTACGATATAATTTCAAAATATGAAAACGTTTTCTTCATCACAGGTCACCTTCACACAGGCTTCGGTAAAAACACATATCAGGTAATCAACGAAGAAAACAACGTTCAGGGTATTAACGTTCCTTCTGTTGGTATTGACAACAAAGACGGTACATATAACAACCCCGCAACAGGTCTTTACGTTGAGGTTACAAACGATCAGGTTATCTTCTACGCAAGAGACTTTGGTCACGGTAAATTCCTCGTTGAAAGCGAATTTGCAGAGTGCGTAAAAGCTTACGATATTAAGTAATACTCACAAAATAAACCTTCCCCGTTGTGTTAAGCAACGGGGATTTTTATGTTCAATAACAAATTCCCGCCTTCTGCATAAAATGTTGCAGGAGGTGTTTTGTTTTATGTTTTCTGATATTATTGCTTTGGTCTTTGGAATTTTAGGTATAGTATTCGTTTTACTTTCTTTCGTTTTCAAGCTTATAACCTGGCGTGAAGAAAGCTACACGCTTGCTTTACCCCTTTATTCTGATGATGAGGAAATTTACACCCGCATTTGTAACCTTACTGACTTTTTAGAATTCTGCGGAATACATAAAAAATGCACCGTAGTAATTATTAACTACGGTGCTGATGATAGCTTCTGTAATAATATTAATAATTATTTCAGGAATTGCATCAATTTAAAAATCATCAATTCAAACGAGCAAGCTGAAATGATTTTCAAAGAGTTGCATACATAACAGCTTTAATTGTATGCATTCTGTTTTCTGCCTCACGGAAAACAACTGACTGCTCGCTTTCAAATACTTCGTCGGTAACTTCCATAGCAGTCATATTAAACTTTTCGCAAATGCGCTTACCGATTTCAGTTTTCTTATCGTGATAAGATGGAAGACAATGCATAAAGATTGTTGTATCCTTTGCATTTTTCATAAGCTTAGAATTAACCTGATAGCCTGCAAGGTCATTAATTCTTTCAGCCCAAACGAGCTCAGGCTCACCCATTGAAACCCAGATATCTGTATAGATAATATCTGCATTTTTTGTTGCCTTTATGGGGTCCTCTTCAAAGCAAAGCTTTGAGCCACTCTCTTTTGCAATTTTCTTACATTCATCAACAAGGGCTGAATCGGGGAAATATTTTTGGGGTGCACAAGCAGTAAAGTTAAGCCCCATCTTTGCACAGCCTACCATAAGAGAATTACCCATATTGTATCTTGCATCGCCCATATAAACGAAATTAAGACCCTTAAGAGTGCCAAACTGCTCTTTTATTGTAAGGAAGTCTGCAAGAATCTGTGTGGGGTGGAATTCGTTTGTAAGACCATTCCAAACAGGCACTGAAGAGTACTTTGCAAGCTCCTCAACAACGTTCTGCCCATAGCCTCTGTATTCAATACCGTCATACATTGAGCATAAAACTCTTGCAGTATCTGCAATGCTTTCTTTTCTGCCAATCTGAGAAGCATTAGGGTCAAGATAGGTTACACCCATACCCAAATCCCTTGCGGCAACCTCAAAGCTACAACGTGTTCTTGTACTTGTTTTTTCAAATATAAGAGCAATGTTTTTACCCTTGAGTGTATCGTGGGGGATTCCGTTTTTCTTTTTCTTTTTAAGGTCTGCTGCAAGATTTATAAGATATTCAATTTCTTCACTTGTATAATCTAAAAGCTTTAAAAAATCTCTGCCCTTTAAATTCATTTCAATTCCTCATTTACACGCATTTTTAATAACGTTAATCGCCTTTTCCAAATCCTCAAAAGATATATTAAGAGGCGGTAAAAGTCTTAATTTGTTTTTTGCTTTTATAGGTAAAACACCGTTTTGCTGACAATATAAAAGCACTTCATTAACGTCTTTTTCTGTTTCAATACCAAGCATAAGACCAAGACCCGTTATGCCCTTAACACCCTCTGCAGAGGAAAGCTCGTTAATAATATATTCGTTTTTCTTTTCAACTAAAGCAAGAAACTCATCGTCAATTCTTTCGAGAATGCTTAATGCACCTGCAGTTGCAACGGGGTTTCCGCCAAAGGTTGAGCCGTGGTCACCGGGTGTATATACGTTTTCCGTTTTTTCGAAAAGCATTGTAGCCCCTAAGGGAAGCCCTCCGCCTATACCCTTTGCAGTTGAAACGATGTCGGGTGTTATGCCGTATTTCATATATCCGTAAAGAGCACCTGTTCTGCCGTTACCCGTCTGCACCTCGTCAACGATTAAAAGCACGTTGTATTCATCTGCAAGCTTTTTAAGACCTGAAACAAATTCTTGTGTAAGTGGTACTACACCACCCTCACCCTGAACAGTTTCAAACATAATTGCTGCAACCTTGTTTTCTTTTAAAAGTGCTTCTACGCCTTGAAGGTCACCTGCATCTGCATACAAAAAGCCTTCGGTCAAGGGAAGGAAATCCTTATGAAAATTATCCTGACCCGTCGCAGCAAGAGTTGTTATTGTTCTGCCGTGAAAGCTATTATTCAAGGTGATTATATTGTAATATTCTGCGCCTTTATTAGTAGCGGCATATTTTCTTGCCGCTTTTATAGCACATTCGTTAGCCTCTGCACCTGAGTTTGAAAAGAATACCTTTTTAGCACCTGTTCTTTTGCAAAGGTGCTCTGCGAGTAATGCGCAGGGCTCGCTATAATAGAGGTTTGAGGTGTGCTGAAGCTTTGTAAGCTGATTTGTTACAGCCTTTACCCATTCTTCATCGCCAACACCGAAAACGCTCACACCTATGCCGGTACCCATATCGATATATTCCTTGCCGTCGGCATCATAAAGCTTACTGCCCTTACCGCTTACAAGCTCAATAGGAAACCGTGCATAAGTATTTGCAACGTATTGCTTATCAGTTTCTTTAATAGACATTTTTATTCCGCCTTTACCATTGTACCTGCACCCTCATCGGTAAGCATTTCAAGAAGAATTGCGTGAGGCACTCTACCGTCAAGAATAGTAACCTTGTGCACGCCTTTTTTTATAGCGTCAATACAACATTCAACCTTAGGAATCATTCCGCCTGAAATAACACCTTCCTCGAAAAGCTTGTATGCTTCGGGAATAGTTACGCATTTAATAAGCGAATCAGGATCGGAAACATCCTTTAGAATACCGGGAATGTCCGTCATTGTTATAAGTCTTTCTGCCTTCATTGCGCCTGCAATATATGCAGCGGCAGTATCAGCATTGATATTGTAAACGTTACCCTCGTTATCGCAGCCAACGGTTGAAACAACGGGAATATAATCTTTTTCTAAAAGGTCAAGAATAGGTTGAACGTTAACGTTTGTAATTTCACCAACGTAGCCTAAGCGCTCATCCTTTACCTCTGCTTCAATAAGATGGCCGTCAATACCTGAAATACCGATTGCGGAGCCACCGTATTCACCTAAAAGATTTACGAGATGCTTATTGATTTTACCTGCAAGCACCATTTGAACGATTTCTGCAGTTTCCTTGTCGGTAACGCGAAGACCGTCAACGAAAACGCTTTCTTTCCCTACTTTTTTAAGCATTTCAGAAATTTCAGGACCGCCACCGTGAACAAGCACGGGCTTAACGCCAATAAGAGAAAGAAGAACTATGTCCTCCATAACCTGCATTTTAAGTTCTTCGCTTATCATAGCATTTCCGCCGTATTTAATAACAATGATTTTGTTATGATATTTCTGAATATAAGGGAGTGCCTGAGTAATAACCTGGGCACGCTGGAGATTAGTAAGATTCATTTCTTCCATTTTATCACGTCCTGTAATCGCCGTTAATTCTAACGTATTCGTATGTAAGGTCGCAACCCCAAGCAGTTGAATTATAATCACCCGAGTTAAGACCAACGTTTATAATTATTTCTTTTTCAAGAAGAATTTCTTTTGCAATTTCCTCCGAGAAATCAATACCTGCGCCGTCTTTACAAACGGGAATTGTACCTTTTGCTGAAGTGAATGAAACGTCAACCTTATTAACGTCTACCTCTGCACCGCTGTAACCGATTGCACAAAGCACTCTACCCCAGTTAGCATCAGCGCCAAACATAGCGGCCTTTGTAAGTGATGAGCAAATAACACTTTTTGCAACTGTTTTAGCAGTTTTTTCGTCTTTAGCACCCGTTACCTTACATTCGAGAAGCTTTGTTGCACCCTCGCCGTCACCCGCAATCATTCTGCAAAGGTAAACAGTAACTGTATTGAGAGCCTTCATAAAGGTATCAAACGCTTCGCCCTCTTCAGTAATTTCTTTATTACCTGCCATACCGTTTGATAATACAACTACCATATCGTTTGTAGAGGTATCACCGTCAACGCTAACCATATTAAAGGTATTCTGAATATCGCTTGAAAGAGCCTTTTGAAGCATATCGGGAGCAATTGCCACGTCACAAGTAATAAATACAAGCATAGTTGCCATATTAGGATGAATCATTCCTGAGCCCTTTGCAATACCGCCGATTTTACAAGGTACGCCGTCAATATCAAAGGAAACTGCAACCTCTTTTAAAACTGTATCGGTTGTCATTATGCCCTCTGCCGCTTCTTTACTGTTGTTACCTAAAGAAGCCTTAAGGTCGTTTATAGAATCCTTGATGGGTGTAATATCAAGAGGCTGACCGATAACGCCAGTAGAAGCAACTACAACGTCATCATCGTCAATGCCTAAAGCATCAGACGTGAGCTTTGACATCTTCTGTGCAACCGCGATACCGTCTGCATTACAGGTATTAGCGTTACCGCTGTTACAGATAACTGCCTGAGCAGTACCGTTCATCAAATGCATTTTAGTAACTGCAAGAGGAGCACCCTTTACAAGATTTGTTGTGTAAACTGCTGCTGCAGATGCTTTTTTCTCGCTGAAAATAAGAGCTAAATCTCTTTTAGTTTTATTTTTTCTTATACCGCAGTGAATACCGCCTGCGGTAAAGCCCTTTGCGGCACAAATACCGCCCTCAATAAATTCCATATTTACACCTTCTTTATTTCAAGTCCGGTTGTGTCATCGTTACCTAAAACGATATTAAGACACTCAACAGCTGCACCTGAAGCACCTTTACCTAAATTGTCGTAACGTGCAGTTAAAATAATTCTGTCCTCATTACCGAAAACGGAAACTATCATATTATCCATACCTGAAAGGTACGCAGAGGACAAGAAGCCCTCTTCATTTAAATTATCGCAATAATTAACGATAGGTCCGTTATATTTTGCTTTATATACTTCTTTTATTTTCTCTATATCGAAGCCGTTTTTCAAATCTGTTTTAAATACAGGCACGGTAACCTCCATACCTGAATAAAAGCTTGAAACTATAGGGCAAAATGCAGGAGCATTTTTAAGACCTGATATTTTCACCATTTCTTTAAGATGCTTGTGATTCTGAGTAAGACCGTATTGACGGGGTGCTCCTAAAAGCTCGTCGGGCTCCTCCTCATATTCGGCAATCATCTTTTTACCGCCACCGCTATAGCCCGTAAGAGAGAAGCAGGAAAGGTTTTCGCTACCATCTAAAGCACCTGCTTCAATCAAGGGATAAACTAATGAAATAAATCCGCTTGCGTGACAGCCCGGCACTGCTATTCTTTTAGAGCTTTTAAGCTTTTCTCTGTGAGAAGCTGAAAGCTCGGGGAAGCCGTATGCCCAATCGTCAAGCGTACGGTGAGCAGTTGAGGTATCAATAACAACCGTATTATCATTTTCAATAAGCGAAACAGACTCTCTTGCCGCATCATCAGGAAGGCAAAGGAATGCAATATCCACACTGTTAAGTGCTTCCTTTCTGCATTCTCTGTCTTTTCTTTTTTCATCGTCAAGGCTTATAAGCTCAATACCCTCAAACTGTTCAAGCCTTTCATATATTCTAAGACCGGTAGTACCTGCTTTACCGTCAATAAATACTTTTTTTGCCATTTATAAACTCCGTAACGTATTCAATCTGCTTTTTAACTGATTCGTAGCCTGTTGAACCTGCAGAAATTCTTTTCTTAATACAAGTTTCGAGAGAGATTTCAGTAAATAAATCCTCTTCGAAAAGCTCGCTGTGTGCTTTATATTCATCTAAAGTAAGAGTTTCAAGAACCTTGTTCTTTTCGATACACTCTGCAACCGTCTGGCCTACGATTTTGTAAGCTGTACGGAAGGGCATTCCCTTTTTAACGAGGTAGTCTGCAAGGTCAGTTGCATTTATGAAGCCCTTCTGAGCTGCTGAATACATATTGTCTTTTAAAACCGTCATCGTTGCAATCATCGGTGCAAAAATGCTTAAGCATTTCTCAACAGTTTCAATGCTATCAAAAATAGCCTCCTTATCCTCCTGCATATCCTTGTTATAAGCAAGAGGTAAGCCCTTGAGAGAGGTAAGGAGAGCAAAAAGGTCACCGTAAACTCTACCTGTTTTGCCTCTTACAAGCTCTGCCATATCAGGATTCTTTTTCTGAGGCATAATGCTTGAGCCGGTTGTATATGAATCGTCAAGCTCAACGAATTTAAATTCCCAGGAGCTCCAAAGAATAACCTCTTCGGAAAATCTTGAAAGGTGCATCATAATTACAGAAAATGCGCTCATAAGCTCAACACAGAAATCTCTGTCGGAAACGCCGTCAATACTATTCTGCATAATGCCGTAGAAGCCGAGCTTTTCTGCCTCAAACTCTCTGTCAGTATCATAGGTTGTACCTGAAAGAGCACAAGAGCCGAGAGGTGAATAATTCATTCTCTTTACAGCATCGGAAAGTCTGCCGCAGTCTCTCATAAACATCTGTGCGTAAGCGAGTAAATGATGAGCAAAGGTTATGGGCTGTGCTCTTTGAAGATGAGTGTAGCCGGGAAGAATGGCGTCCTGATTTTCCTCTGCTTTATTAACAATAGCTTCAATAAGCGTATAAAGCAAATCGTTTACCTTTTCTGCTTCGTCACGAAGGAAAAGTCTTATGTCAACTGCAACCTGGTCGTTTCTGCTTCTTGCAGTGTGAAGACGCTTACCAACGTCACCCTTACGGGCAGTAAGCTCGCTTTCAATAAACATATGAATATCCTCAGCATCGCTGTCAAAGGTAAGCTTTCCTGTAATTATATCGTCAAGAATTGAAGAAAGACCGTCAATGATTTCCTCGCAGTCATTTTTAGTGATAATCCCCTGCTTTGCAAGCATTTGTGCATGTGCTATTGAGCCTTGGATATCCTGCTTAAACATTTTACAGTCGAAATGAAGTGATGAATTAAAATCATCAGCCTCTTTATCAAGAGCCTTGGAAAATCTTCCTGCCCACATTTTATCCATAATTGAAATACCCTTTCAAAAGTGCTATTGCACGTTTAGTTTCCGTCATTTATGTCGGCACTAAACGTGCAAATAAATCTTATTAATTATTTTTCGAGACCGTTTTTCTCTTTCATTTTTGCCATAACCTTGATGGGAAGACCATAAAGGTTGATGAAGCCTGCTGAATCAGCCTGATTATAAACCTCATCCTCATCAAATGTAGCAATTTCGGGGTCGTAAAGTGAGAAGGGTGAGCAAACACCTGCGTTAATCATATTACCCTTATAAAGCTTAAGCTTAACGACACCTGTAACTGTTTCCTGAGTTGATTTAACAAAAGCAAGAATAGCCTTTACAAGAGGTGTATACCACTGTGCATTGTAAACGAGCTCTGCAAGCTTCTGAGCAACAAGTGCTTTGTAGTGTGCAGTTTCTTTATCAAGACAAATTGTTTCAAGAACATTGTGAGCCTTGTAAAGAATTGCTCCACCGGGAGTTTCGTATACGCCACGGCATTTCATACCAACAAGTCTGTTTTCAACGATATCAAGAAGACCGATACCGTTTGCACCACCGAGCTCGTTAAGCTTTGTAACAAGCTCAACTGCACCCATTTCAACACCGTCAATTGCGGTGGGGATACCCTTTTCAAAGTGAATTGTAACGTAGGTGGGCTTATCGGGAGCCATTTCGGGAGAAACGCCCATTTCAAGGAAGCCTTCTTTGTTGTAAAGGGGCTCATTCATTGGATCTTCAAGGTCAAGACCTTCGTGTGAAAGGTGCCAGATGTTTTTATCCTTTGAATAGTTTGTTTCTCTGTTTATTTTAAGAGGAACATTGTGTGCCTCTGCGTAAGCAATTTCTTCTTCACGAGATTTGATATCCCACTCTCTCCAGGGAGCGATTATGGGCATATCGGGAGCATAAGCCTTAATTGCAAGCTCAAATCTTACCTGGTCGTTACCTTTACCTGTACAACCGTGGCATATAGCGTCTGCACCTTCAGCAATAGCAATTTCAGCAATTCTTTTTGCAATAGGAGGACGTGCAAAAGCAGTACCGAGAAGATACTCTTCATAAACAGCACCCGCCTGAACACAGGGGAAAACGTAATCCTCAAGGAATTCTTTTGTAAGGTCTTCAATGTAAATTTTTGAAGCACCTGTTTTAATAGCCTTTTCTTCAAGACCTTCAAGCTCACTTGCCTGACCAACGTTACCTGAAACTGCGATAACCTCACAATTGTTATAATTTTCTTTAAGCCAAGGGATGATGATTGAAGTGTCAAGACCGCCTGAGTAAGCAAGAACTACTTTTTTGATGTTTTTCTTATCCATTTTTATTTCCTCCATACATAAGAGCTATGCTCTTTGCAAAAATATTCATTTGATATGCATAGTTATACACCTTGAATCAAAAAATGTCAACCTTTTTACACAAATAATTATTATTTTATTCATTTTTGGCTTTTTGCAACAAAACCTTACTTTCCAACGATTGTTTTTGTATATTTTTATATATATTACACAAGACCTTTAACTTCTATAAACCCCAAACATACAAAATTAAATATGCATAAAACTGTATATTATTCATTTTTTCTGTATATTATGCAAAAAAATAACCGCTGAACTAATGTTCAGCGGTATCTTTTATAATATATAAATTATAATATCTCTACGTCCCCAGTTAACACACTGCTCTGTTGAATTCATAAAGAGGTCAACTGTCCAGTCAACGTCGTAGATGTAGCTACCGGTATCAGCTGCTACACAGTATCCGTAAATATAATTGCCATCTGCAGATACTATATACATCTGAGTTCCGTAAGGAATTTCTTTGGGGTCAACTGCAATGTAGCCTGTTTGAGCAAGCTTACCCGTTGAGGTAATACCGCCGGGAATACAGTAAGCAGTTGCCTGAGCATTAATAACTGATTTGTAGCTTGTGGGGGCACCGTCTGCACCGATTTTAAGTGATGCAGGTGCTTTCAATTCGCTGATAGGCTTACCTACGGGAATTGAAGTAGGTCTGTTGTAAACCTTTGTACCTGATTGAACGAGCTCTCTGACGGGCTCTTTTGTAACGTTTTCTGAAGCGATTGTTGTATCTGCAAGCTGACCGTTAATGTAGCGGTCTCTGTACACTACAACCTTTTCGCCCTTAACGCCTTTTTCAAGGACCTTTGTTCTACCCTTGTTAAGAGAGTCTGAATAAGTGTATTCAGTTTCATAATTAACGGCTTCTGTTTCTGCATGCTCGATATAGGTTACTCTGAAAATTTCAATAGTCATACCCTCGCTGAGCTCCGCATCAAGGGCGGGCTCTGTAAAATCATCACCGTTAAGCTCAATTTTAAGAGTATTGATAACGTCATTTACTGTTTTGCCTGATACTACAACCGGCAATTCATAACCGTCACCCTTAATTGTAACGTTGTAAACACCGTAAATTTCAATTACCATATTCTTTTCAAGCTGGGTTTCCATTGAATAGTTTGTCGCAGAGCCTGACGGAACTGTCATTTCTGCTTTTTCAAGGGCATCCTTAACAGTACCGTTAGCATATACTGTTTTTTCTGTACCGTCGAAGCTATTTAATGAAACCTTAACGCCTCTGTTGATGATAATCTCGCTACCGTCAAGCTTTGTAAACTTGCAAAGGTCAATTTCATCTGCTCTGGAAGCATCAATTTTAATTCCTGCGTTTTCAAGAATCTTGCTAGCATCAGTTTCAGCAGTAGTAACCTCTGTAACTGATGAACCGTCGTAAATTGTAACGTTGTACATTACGGGCGGTACGGCGAAAGCAGTTCCGGAAAGAAAGAAGAGAACCGCAATAACTAAAAGAAGAGCTCTTTTAAGCGGTGAATGCACTGCAATCTCGCCTATTTGTCTGACTGTCATGGTATAATTCTCCTTAGACAAGCAACTTTTCAAGTTGCCGTTGTAGGCTTTTTTATTGGCAATAAAGCACCGAATCTGTCACAAATTCAGCTCTATACTACTAACAAAAACGCCGTTTTATCCGATGGCACTTGGTATTATACTCAAGTTTTTATTTAAGTCAAATAAACGATTTTGATGTTTTTGTTGACTTTTCACAAAGGTTTTCAACACAAAACATACAAATCAAACACTTTTAAGTGTGTTTATCTAAAAAACGACAAGTGTTCTGTAACTTCTTTTGTAAGATATGCAGAAATTACAAACTGTAACTTTTACCCCTGTTTTACGCCATTAAATACATCAAATTGTAATTTTTGGTTGACACACTTAAATTTTACATACATAATATATATACTATTATATATATGTATGCGTGAAAATATGCATAAGCAACCGAAAGGATACCTCTATGACTATAAAAATCCCCGATAAAGCGAAAACAATAATCACTCTGCTGGAAAACACAGGGTTTGAAGCCTTTTGCGTTGGCGGTGCAGTCAGAGATTCAATAATGGGTTTAAATCCTACAGATTGGGATATCACCACCTCAGCCTCACCCGAGGATACTGTAAGGGTCTTTAAGGATTACAAAACAGTCGATACAGGTCTTAAGCACGGCACCCTTACCGTAATTATAGACAAAACCCCCTTCGAGGTTACAACCTATCGTGTTGACGGTGATTATAATGACAACAGACACCCTGAAAACGTGCATTTTACTAAAAAATTAAGTGATGACCTTTCAAGACGAGATTTTACGGTAAATGCATTAGCTTATAACGATAAAACGGGTTTAGTAGATTTATACGGCGGACAAGAGGATATATATAATAGTATAATAAAAACTGTTGGTAATCCCTCTGCCCGTTTTCAAGAGGATGGACTTCGTATAATGAGAGCCTTACGGTTTGCTTCCGTTTTAGGCTTTACGATTGAAAGCGAAACTGCAAAAGCAATACACGATAACAAGGACCTTTTGAAAAATATTTCCGCAGAAAGATTAGCCGTTGAGCTTTCAAAGCTTGTATGCGGTAAAAATGCATTTAACATTTTAATGGAATATTCTGACGTTTTATCAGTTTTTATTCCAGAAATAAAAGCCGCGGTAGGCTTTAAGCAATACGGCAAAAAGCACGCCTACGACGTATGGGAGCATATTTGCCATACTGTTGATACTATCCCTCAGGATAAAATTTTGCGTCTTACAATGCTTCTTCACGATTTAGGTAAGATACCGACTCATAAGCTTGACGAAAACGGTAACAGTACCTTTAAAAATCACGCCACCGTAGGCGGTGATATGGCTCACGAAATATTAACAAGACTTAAGCTTGATAAAAAGACAATAAACAGAGTTTCATTTCTTGTTGCAAACCACGATTTTGAGCCACCGCTTTCAAAGACTGATTTAAAGAAGCATTTAAAAAATAAAACTATTGATGATATTAAAACGCTTTTAATTATTAAAAAAAGTGACCGCGGAGCCTTAAGCGAAAGCTACCGAGATATAAGCAAGGAGTCTGAGCAGTGCTTAAAGTGGCTTGACGAAATAGAAAAGAATAACGAATGCTGTAAAATAGCTCAGCTTGCAATCACAGGTGATGACCTTAAAAAGAAGGGCTTTAAGGGCGAGGAAATAGGTAAAGCTCTTGAAAAGCTTTTAAATGCCGTAATAGAAGGCGAGCTTCAAAACAAAAAGGAAGCTTTGTTGACATACCATTTATAATAATATAAAATGAACGTGTATTAACTTTTTAACACTATTTATGGAAAAGGGTGGTAAAATGCGTACCTCAAAATCTCTTAACTTCGGTTGGAAATATTATCCTGCTTTCGAAAAAGAAATGACCCAGAAAAAATATGATGACAGTCATTTTGAAACGGTTGATATTCCTCATACCAATAAGGAATTACCTTTAAATTATTTCGATGAAAAATCATATCAGTTTATCAGCTGTTACCGTAAGACCTTTGACATCGGTAAAAAGACCGAGGGCAAACGCTATATTCTTCATTTTGAAGGTGCAGCAGTTTATTCAAGGGTATATCTTAACGGTGAATTTATCGGTGAATACAAGGGTGCGTATAACCCCTTTACATTTGATATAACAGATAAAGTAAAAGCAAAGGGAAATCTTCTCGTAGTTGAGCTTGATTCATCAGAAAGAAACGAAATCCCTCCCTTCGGCAACGTTGTAGACTACCTTGTTTACGGTGGTATTTACAGAGAGGTTTGGCTCGAAGAGGTAAGCGAGGTTTATATCGACAACGCATTTATCCGTACTCTCAATATTTTACAACCGAAAAAAGTGCTTGATATGGATATCTCTCTTTCCGAAAGCACAAGCGGTCAGCTTACCTTTACTCTTTTCGACGGTGATAAGGTAATCGGTGAAAAGAAAACCGATTTCAAGGGTACTGTTATAAACGCAAAATGGGCAGTTTCAGACGTAAAGCTTTGGGATATTGATAACCCTAACCTTTACACAATGAAAATCAAGCTCGATGACAAAGACGAAATTTCCGTACGCTTCGGCTTCAGAGAATGCAAATTTATGACAGATGGCTTCTACCTTAACGGTAAGAAGATTAAAATACGCGGTCTTAACCGCCATCAAAGCTATCCCTACGTTGGTTATGCTATGCCTAAAAACGTTCAAAGGGCAGATGCAGACCTTCTTAAATACGAGCTCGGTGTTAACCTTGCAAGAACCTCTCACTATCCCGACAGTGTTCACTTCCTTGACCGTTGTGATGAAATAGGTCTTTTGGTATTTACTGAAATGCCATCATGGCAGTATTTAGGCGACGGTGAATGGCGTGAAATCGCAAAGGACAACGTTCGCAGAATGGTATTACGTGATAGAAATCATCCCTGCGTAATTCTTTGGGGCGTTCGTGTTAACGAGGGTCTTGACTGCGACGAATTCTATACAGAAACAAATGCTATTGCCCGTTCACTTGATAATACCCGCCAGACAGGTGGCGTAAGAAATATGCCCTTCAGCCATCTTTTAGAAGACGTTTACACAATGAACGACTTTATTCATTCAGGCGGTGCGATAAATCTTTTACCACCTGCTATAGTTACAAAGAGCCTTAAAGCACCTTACCTCGTAACAGAGCACAACGGTCATATGTTCCCGACTAAGAGCTTTGATAAAGAGGGTGTACGCTCCGAGCATGCCTTACGTCACACAAGAGTTCTTAACTCTGCTTACGGCAACAGTCGTACAAGCGGTGCTATCGGTTGGTGTATGTCTGACTATAACACTCACAAGGACTTCGGTAGCGGTGACAGAATTTGTTATCACGGTGTAACTGATATGTTCCGTGTACCAAAGCTCGGTGCGGCAATTTACCGTTCACAGAAGGAAAACGAGCCCTTCCTTGAGGTTGCTTCTGCTATGGATATCGGTGAGCACCCAGGCGGAGTTATCGGTGACGTTTGGGTATTTACAAACTGCGATTACGTTAAGCTTTATAAAAACGGCAAATACACAAGCACAATTTATCCCAAGGATTCAAAATTCAAAAATCTTCCTCATCCCCCTATGATTGCATCCGACTTTATCGGTGATGCTCTCACAGTTGATGACGGATTAGACCCCAAAGCAGCCGCTCTTCTTACTGATACTCTTGTTGCCGCTCAGACTAAGCAGTGGAAGCTTCCGCCCTCAAAGTTTGCTAAAGCGGGTGCCGCAATGGTTGTAGGAAAAATCCCCTTTAACAGAATGTTTGATATCGTAACAAAATACGTTGGCGGTTGGGGTAACGAGCAAATCACCTATGCTTTTGAGGGATATATAAACGGTGAATGTGTTGCTACAGTTGTAAGAAATGCAGTAACTTCACTCAACCTCGACGTTAAAGCAGATGCTTACACTCTTCGCGAGGAGGATACCTACGACGCAACAAGAATTCAGATTATTGCCCGTGACCAGAATGGCAACAGAGTACCCTTTGCAGATTCTGCTGTAAAGGTTACCGTTAAGGGTGCCGCTTCAATTATCGGTCCCTCTGAATTTCCCCTTGTTGGCGGTGACAGAGCCTTCTGGATCAGAACAAACGGTGAAAAAGGCAATATTACCGTAACAATTGATGCTAAAGGCATTGAAAAGGTAACCCTCAAGTTAAAAGCTGAATAAACTTGACTTAAATTTATAATAATACTATAATATTACCACCCTTCCCATTTGAAGGGTGGTAAATTCCCATAAGGGATAAAAAGGAGACAAAGAAAAATGAACAAGCCTTATTACATTACTACTGCTATTGCGTATACCTCTCGTAAGCCTCATATAGGTAACTCTTACGAAATCGTTCTTGCCGATGCTTTGGCAAGATTCAAACGAATGCAAGGCTATGATGTTTTCTTCCAGACAGGTACCGATGAGCACGGTCAGAAAATTGAAGAATATGCCGCAGCTGCAGGTATTTCTCCTAAAGAATACGTTGACAAGGTTGCAGGCGAAATCAAGGATATCTGCGACTGTCTTAATACAACCTATGATAAATTCATTCGTACAACCGATAAAGACCACGAGGAAGCAGTACAGAAAATCTTCAAAAAGCTTCATGACCAAGGTGACATTTATAAAAGTGAATACGAAGGCTGGTATTGCGTACCCTGTGAAAGCTTTTTCACAGACAGTCAGCTTGTAGACGGTAAATGTCCCGACTGCGGTAGAGAAGTAAAAAAAGAAAAGGAAGAAACATACTTCTTTAAATTAAGCAAATATCAAAAACAGCTTGAAGAATATATTGAGAGCAATCCCGATTTCATTTATCCCGAAAGCCGTAAGAAAGAAATGATAAATAACTTTATCAAGCCCGGTCTTCAGGATTTATGTGTTTCTCGTTCAACCTTCAAATGGGGCGTTCCTGTTCCCTTTGATGAAAAGCACGTTATATACGTTTGGATCGATGCACTTTCAAACTATATCACGGGTCTTGGCTACGACCCTGACAATCAGTCAGAGATGTATAAAAAATACTGGCCTGCAGACGTTCATATTATCGGTAAGGACATTTTACGTTTCCATACAATTTACTGGCCTATTATGCTTATGGCACTCGGTGAGCCCTTACCCAAGCAGGTATTCGGTCACCCCTGGCTTCTTTCAGGTAATGATAAAATGAGCAAGTCAAAGGGCAACGTTATTTATGCTGATGACCTTTGCAACCGTTTCGGTGTTGATGCTATCCGTTATTATCTTCTTTCTGAAATGCCTCACGCTCAGGACGGTACAATTACTTATGAAACAATAATTGAACGCTTCAATTCTGACCTTGCTAATACCTTAGGTAACCTTGTAAACCGTACCGTTGCTATGAACAACAAATATTTCGATGGTGTTATTCAGGCTCCCACAGCAGCAGAGGAAATTGACGAAGACCTTAAAGCAACTGCTTTAGGTACTCTTTCAAACGTTGCAAAGCTTCTTGATACTTATAAAGTTAGCGATGCTATTTCTCTTGTATTTGACCTTGCAAAGCGTTGCAACAAATACATTGATGAAACAATGCCCTGGGCTCTTGCTAAGGATGAAGAAAAGAAAGCAAGACTTGGTACTGTGCTTTACAACCTTCTTGAAAGCATTCGTTTCGTGGCAGTGCTTCTTAAGCCCTTTATGCCTGAAACAAGCGATAAAATTCTTGAGCAAATCGGCACAGATGTTAACACTCTTGAATCACTTGACAGCTTCGGTGCTATTAAAGCAGGCGACAAGGTAGGCGTTGCTACTCCCCTTTTCTCACGTCTTGACGTTGAAAAAACACTTGCTGAAATCGAAGCATCTCTCCCTGATTTAAATGAGGAAAAGGAAGAGGAAAAGGAAATTGAAGGTCTTGCTGAAATCGTTTATGATGATTTTGCAAAGGTTGAGCTTCGCGTTGCCGAGGTTACAGATTGCCAGCCTATTAAGAGAGCAAAGAAATTACTTCAGCTCACTCTTAACGACGGCACAAAGACACCTCGTACAATCGCTTCAGGTATCGCAAAATGGTACAGCCCTGAGGACCTTATCGGTAAAAAGGTTATTATTGTTGCAAACCTTGCTCCAAGAACACTTTGCGGTGTAGAAAGCCACGGTATGCTTCTTGCAGGTGAGGTTTCTGAGGAAGACGTTAAGGTTGCATTTGTTGAAGGTATGCCCGCAGGCACACAGTTAAGCTAATGAATAATATATTTGATTCACACGCACATTATACAGATAAAGCTTTTAACGATGACAGAACAGAAATGCTCGGTTCCCTTAAGGAATCGGGCATTTGTGGCGTTATCAACTGCGGTGCAGATTTAGATTCATCTGAAGCCTCTATTACTCTTTCCGAGGAATACGATTATATATATGCTGCTTGCGGTGTACATCCCGAAGAGGTTGACGGATTACCTGAAAATTATATAGAAATTTTAAGAGAGCTTTCTAAAAGCAAAAAATGCATAGCAATAGGCGAAATCGGTCTTGATTACTATTGGCGTCAAGACAATAAGGATTTTCAGAAAAGAGTCTTTGAAGAGCAGATATTACTTGCAAACGAGCTTAATTTACCTATAATTGTTCACGATAGAGAAGCTCACGAGGACACTTTAAATATTTTGAAAAAGCATAAGCCGAAGGGCGTTTTACATTGCTTCTCAGGTAGTGCCGAAATGGCTAAAGAGGTTTTAAAGCTTGGTATGTATATCGGTCTTGGCGGTGCTTTAACCTTTAAAAACGCAAGAAAGCCCGTTGAGGTTGCCGAAATGCTCCCATTAGAAAAGCTGCTTCTTGAAACGGATTGCCCATACATGGCACCCGTGCCGATGAGAGGAAAAAGAAACTACTCCGGCTATATCCCTTACGTAGCTGAAAAGGTAGCAGAAATCAAAGAGATTTCTCCTCAAGAGGTTTTAGATGTAACCTCAAAAAACACAAAGGAATTATTCAACATTAAATAAGCTTACAAAATAAAGCTCTGAGAATCATAAGACTCTCAGAGCTTTCTCTTTTAATTTGATTAATAAACAGGATTCAAATCGAATGCAACGTCTGTTGCAATTCCGTTTTGAACTCTATACATAATATTGTTTACAACAACGTCGCCGGAATAATTCCAATCAACCATACCGTCAACAACGTAATACTTAACACCTTCATATGAAGCTATGGCTTCACAGCTTATATTATGTCTGCCGTTTTCTACGTAATATAACTCACCGTTATAGCTTACAAGACCTGTGTAATCAGCTGCAAGCTTTCCTCCATAAACGTAGAACCAAACGTCGTTATACTTTATAAGTGTATCACATTGCCAATTAACTGCACCGTTTTCTACGTAATACCAAACGTCATTGTAAAGAACAAGAGTTGTTACGTTGCGGTCAAGGTAGCTATTAACAACGTAATACCATCCGCCGTCATACTCTACAAGAGTTGTAGCATCAAAATTGAGCACACCGTTTTCAACGTAGTACCAATCATTATAGTAGCTTACAAGACCTGTGTAATCCCATGCAATCTGACCGTTATAAACGTAGAACCAAGCGTCGTTATAATTTACAAGTGAGTTGTAATCCCAATTAATTGCACCATTTTCTACGTAATACCAAAAGTCATTGTAAAGAACAAGCGTTGTTACGTTGCGGTCAAGGTAGCTATTAACAACGTAATACCATCCGCCGTTATGCTCTACAAGAGTTGTGGTGTCAAAATTAAGAACACCGTTTTCAACGTAGTACCAATCATTATAGTAGCTTACAAGACCTGTGTAATCCCATGCAATCTGACCGTTATAAACGTAGAACCAAGCGTCGTTATAATTTACGAGAGTGTTGCAATTCCAATTAATTGCACCGTTTTCTACGTAGAACCAAACTCCGTTATAATAAACAAGCGTTGTTACGTTACGGTCAAGGTAGCTATTAACAACGTAATACCAACTACCATTATACTCTACAAGAGATGTGGTATTGAATTTAAGTATACCATTTTCAACGTAATACCAATCATCATAATAGCTTACAAGACCTGAATAATCCCAAGCAACCTCACCATATGAAACGTAATACCACGTGTTATTAAAATTAACAAGACTGTTGTAGCCCCAGTTAATTCTACCGTTTTCGAAGTAATACCAAGTACCGTTGTATTCAAAAAGACCTGTATAATCAGCAGGAACCAAGCCTGCGTCATTTATATTCCATCTATACGTTGCACCTACAGGGTTAAGTGCCTCACCTCTGCCGTTAGCACCTGCTGAAACTGTGTAGGTATATTTAACGCCCTGAACAATGGTATTATCAATAAATGAGCAAGAGCCATCCCAGTTAGTACCTAAATAAACCCAATCACTGCCCGCTTCTTTTCTGAAAACGCTATAGAACTCAGCCTTATCGACTGCATCCCAACCAATAACTGCAACTGTTTGAGTGTTTATAATATCCTCTCTTACAGTTACTCCGTAAGGATGTGAAACAGGCTTAAGAGCTATTGCACTAACGCCAACGTTATCATAAAGGCTATCTCTGTTAGATGCATTACCTACTACGGTGTAATAATAAAGCACGTCAAATTCTGCGGTAGTATCTGTAAACATAGGACCGTTTACTAAATCTGCAACAGAAATTGTTGCTAAAGCAACCCAACCAGCACCGTCGGTGCGTCTGTATACCGTATAGCTTTCTGCGAAATCAACGTAGCCCCAAACGATATCAACGCAAGCCTTACCGTTAGATACGTATGCATTTGCTCCGCCGATTTGAGCTGCAGGCACAGGAGGAAGAGGATATTTTACGTCAACACTGTTAGTTTTTGAAAATCTTCCTTCGCAACCGGCTGTAATTGAATAGGTATAAACGTTACCAATTTCTATATCGGTATCAACGTAATTTACCACTCCGCTATCGCCGGCAAAAACACCGAGAGAGGTGCTTTGACCGTTTACTGTTTTAGTAAGCTCATACCACTGTGCAACTCCGTCAAGCTCCCATTTTAACTCTATATAAGGTGTTTCACCTTCTACAAGAGCACCACTAAGGCTTTTAACCTCGGTGAAGTTTGCAATACCTTCAGTATCAAAACCGCTTAAGTAGTTGTAAATCTCAGCAACTACAGTATATACGCAGAATTGATTAACTGCTTCTTCCGACCAATCAACAAAGGAGTTTGTAGTGGTTGTGCCTATTTCTACCCAAGCTCCGTCAACTGCTTTTCTGTAAACGTGATATACCGCACCGTCATTAATAGCAGACCAGCCTAAATGAACGCCACCTTCGTTACCGACAACAGCATATTCTAATTTAGGTGAAGGTACTGCAAGAGCTGTTGACTCATTAAATCTACTATAAGAAACACCGTTTGTTGCAACTACCGTATAGTTGTAACCATAATAATCTGATGCAGTAAAATCAACGTACCAATTGGAAGTTAATCCGCTTGCGATACATACCCAATTACCTGAGCCGTAATCGCATCTGTACACGTCATAGCTTGTAGCACCGTTAACGTATGTCCAATCAATCTCGATACCGTCTGCTCCATAAAAATACACGTTATAGGACCTTACCTCAGGTGCAGAAAGGAAATAGCTTGATTTACCTGCTAAATAATAAGATCCGCTATAAGCTCCGCTACAAGCAACAACTGTATAGGTATAGAGCTCACCTGAATATTTCTCTATTGAATCATAATAATATAAATCGTAGGTTTCGCCGATAAGAACCCAGTCGGTTTCATAGCTAAGCTTTCTATACACCTGATATTTTTCTGCGCCGTATACATAACCCCAGCTAATTACTGCATTATTATAAGCATCAAAGGTAATGTCATTAATCTGAGGTGCTGATAAATACTTGATTTTAATCCCATCGGGGTAAAATGCGCTTTCATTAGTAGCACAAATATCAACTATTGTATAAGCATAATCAACACCTGAAGCAACAGTTACGTCTACATACCATGTGTTTTGAGTAGCACCTATAAATTCCCAAGCGTTATCCCAAGCTTTTCTGTATATTGCAAAGCCTTGTGAATTTCTGTTGTTTGTGTACCACTCTAAATATACTCCATCCTGAACTGTCATTACCTTAGTAAGAACAGGAGCAGTCATATAGTTAAATTCAAGCCCAACGGGATTATATGAGCTGACGCTTGCTCCTTTATAGGCAACAACTGTGTACTCATAGCACCAGCTAACGCTTTTTGCGGTTGTATCAATATAGTAGCTTGAATATCCACCCTGAACGTTAGCAAGAAGCTTCCAATCATAATTACTTAATGAGCCGCCTTTTCTATAAACGTAGTATCCGTCGGCACCTTCAACGGGGCTCCAATTTATCTTTGCATCACAATTTGAGCCGAAGGTTTCCATACGTACAAGCTGAGGTGTAGAAAGCCTTATTACTGAAACACCTGTTGTATCAAATCCACTTGAGTATCCACCGTCACTGCATCTTACAGTATAGGTGTAGGTGTAGCCGTTAACAACGTTAGTATCAACGTAATTATTAGCGCCCTCACCTAAGCCGACAACGTATTCCCACTCAGCAGGAGCACCGTTAACCTTGCGATATACGTGATACTGAGTAGCCGTTGCATTAGGCGTCCAGTTTACGCTTATACCTGCATCAGTATTATACGCACTTGACAAAACAACCGTTTTATTTGAAAGTCTGTCAATATGAATATTAAAGTGCTGAATAGAGTCAGTGTCGTATATTGTTCCGTCGCTTCTTGTTACGTATGTATAACACCTACCGTAATATGTACCGCTTCTTAAGCCGTCAAAGCTTAAGGTAATCGCAACGGGAGAATGACCTGCGGTTGCATCGTATTCTCTTGATAAATATTTTATAAGTGTAGTGCGCTCTGCATCTGCATAAATTTCAACTGCATAGCAAGCTCCGGGTGTACCAGTGCTCATTCGCATGAAATGAATAGGTGCACTATCACCCTTGAAATAATAATCAAAAACCTGAGCATCAATCTTTTCATCGGTAGGAATAATTCTACCGTATCTGTTGCCGCAGCTTTCAAATCTTTCCGCAGCAAAAGCGTTCACAGAAAAGCTTACTGCTAAAATTAACGTAACAAAAAAAGCCAATAAAGCCTTTGTTGAAGCACGTTTGGATTTCATTTAAAAACCTCCATTTAATTGGAAAATGCCCTGCATTAACCGGAAAATTAGACAGTTTATATTATAATATAATTTATTGTTTATTTCAATAATAATTTATGAATAAAATTAGAATTTATAAAGTAATAATTACCAATTTATAGTTTCACAAAAAACTCTTGACAGTTGAATGGTTGTTCAACTATAATTAAGAAAAAGCTTTTTGAGGTGAATTATGGGTAAACCTGAAAATATATGTGATTGCGACGTTTTACATCAAGAAATAGTTAGTTTCGTAAAGCCTGATATGCCGAATAACAGCGTTATTGCGGATATTTCCGAATTCTTCAAGGTGTTTAGTGATAGCACAAGAATTCAGATTTTGTGGGCTCTCAGCAAAAGTGAAATGTGCGTTTGCGATATTGCCTTTCTTATTAATATGACTAAATCAGCCGTTTCGCATCAATTAAAAATTTTAAAGTCCTTCAATCTTGTAAAAAGTCAAAAAAACGGTAAAGAGGTTATTTATTCCCTGGCAGATTCTCACGTAAAGGATATTTTTGAAAAGGCGGTAGAGCATTTATATGAATAAAGATAATAAAAACGTTTCTGACGAAAACATTTATAAGGATATTTGCGAGCTTAGCAACCACGATTGCAACAGTGAGAGTCATAATCATCACGACCACAAGCATCAAAGCCCAGACCATAGCCACCACAATCATTCTCACTCTCACCATTCACATTCCCACTCTCACCATTCCCACTCTCACCATTCACATTCTCACCATAACCACTCCCATTCATCATCTGAAAAGAATATTTCAGTAGCGTTTTTCCTTAATTTATTCTTTGTTTTTATTGAAATCGCAGGCGGAATTATAACAAACTCTTTTGCTATTATTTCAGACGCTATTCACGATTTAGGCGATTGCGGAGCAATAGGACTAGCATTCTTTTTTGAAAAATTTTCTCAAAAAAAGCCTGACAAAAAATACACCTACGGCTACAAGCGTTACTCCCTGCTTTCGGCAATTATAACCTCCTTAATCCTTGTAATCGGTAGTGTTGCAATCATTTTCGGAAGCATTGAAAGATTTAAAAATCCTGAGGAAATTAAAAGCTTACCAATGTTAATAATCGCAGTATTCGGCGTTGTTATTAACGGCGTTGCCGCTTTCAAAACCTCCCACGGTAAAGGGGCAAACGAAAGAGCAATAAACCTTCATATGCTTGAGGACGTTTTCGGTTGGATTGCCGTTTTAATAGGTAGTATTTTCATTCATCTTTTCCATTGGTATTTTATAGATACCGTGCTTTCTCTCGCTATATCTGCCTTCCTTTTATTCCACTCGATAAAAAATATCTTATATACGGTAAGTATTTTGCTTGAAAAAACGCCGTATGATTTTAATTTTGAGGCTTATGAAGCTGAGATTTTAAAAATCCCAGGTGTTGAAAACGTCCATCATATTCACGTTTGGTCGTTAGATGATGAAACTATTCTTGGTACAATTCATATAACGTTATCAAAGGAATTTTTCCCTGATAAATATTCTGAAACGCAGAAAAATGTTATAGAGGCAAGCAAATGCCTCGGCATAAATCATCTTACTCTTCAAATTGACGTTGAAAGCAGCTGCTGTGATGCTTCCTGCGAAATATAAGGGTTGTTCATTAAAAATTAATATATTTTATCAACACTAACCAAAAAACTCCCGCAATTTTTGACGGGAGTTTTTCATTGTTTTCGTTGCAATTTCTCAAGAATAATGGTATTATATATAAGTTAAAGTAGGTAATTTTACTCTTGCGAGGTGCATAATGTTAACGCAACACACACCTGACGACAATATCAAGCTACACAAAGCCGCCTTTGATAAGCTCCCTCCCGAAAAACGCGACCGCATTTTGCGGGTAGCGGTTGAGGAATTTGCAAACAACGGCTTTGAAAATACATCAATCCAACAAATAGCAAAAAAATCAGAAATCAGTGTAGGCTCTGTATATAAATATTTTGAAAATAAAGAAACTCTGTTTTCTATGGTTGTGCGGGGCGGGCTTTCTTCTCTTGAAGAATTGCTTATAGGTCTTGCGGATTCTTCCGAAGATATTCTTGTTAAAGCCGAAACCATTATTCGTGCTTTGCTTGAATTTTCAAGAGAAAACCCTGCACTTGTCAAGCTGTATTGCAGGCTTACTACAACCGATAATTCTGAATTCCTGACGGGTATCTCTCAGCATATAGAAGCAATGTCAGCTTCAATTTATACCGTTGCTATCAGCAAAGCTCAGGAAACAGGCGACGTCAGAAACGACGTTAACCCCGCTTTCTTTGCATTTTTGCTTGATAATATATTTATGATGCTTCAATTTGCCACCTCTTGCGATTATTATAAAGAACGTTTCTTTATATATACCGGCAAGCAAGCTCAGGATAGTGACGAGCTTATAGTTGAGCAAACCTTAAAATTCCTTAAAGCAGCATTTAATTTTAAATCATAAATTTATAATATTTTAATGAAAGGTGATTAGTTTTGAAAAAATTTATTTGTCTTTTTACAGTTATTTGTCTTTTAATCCCATGCTTCTCCCTTGGGGTAAACGCCGTAATCGTAAGCGAAACAACTCCTGATTTCGATTACAACGACGACGGCAAAATCAACATCAATGATGCAAGAGCAGTTTTACGTGTTTCTGCCGGTATTGATGCTGAAATTGAAGGCAAAACCTATGATCTTGATGCTAACGGTTATGTGGATTATTACGACGTTGCTAAAATACTTAAAATGATTTCAGGTATTGATTCTGAAGCTAACGTAACAAACGAATACCTTCTTGCCCTTTTCAAAAAAGAGCTTGACAGTGTTAAGAGCATCCGTCCCGGCTTTACAAAGGTTGCTACTTCACATTGTAAATCTGCAAAGGTAACAACAACAAATGCTCCCGACTCATCTCTCAACGTTACCAATACAGAATTCAACGTTTACGTTGATAAGGTTATTGCTTATACTAATAAGTATAGCTTTATTCTTACAGATGATATGAAAAAAGAGCTTGAAGAAATGAGAACTCAGGCTCAACAGCTTTACGAGGCACAGACTGAAACAGTTACCGTTACAAAGGCTAACCCTACTCACTACACTGAATTCCCCGTAAATAAATTAGGTTACGCTTGCTTCCTTGAGATTTCTGATATCGAAAGCATAAATTGCTACGAGCAAAACGGCTACATAATCAGAGAAGTGATTATGAAAAACGATACTTATATCGGTGACCAATATCCCACAGGTAGTGCAGGCTTTAAGGACAGATGGCAGACTATTTCTTATGGCAAGGTTTTCAATATTCCTGCTTTTGATGAAACCGACGGCTCTACTCTCAACTCAGTTAAATTCTCAGGTCTTTATGGCGATAACATCAACGTTGCACCTACACAGGGCGGAAGAATTATTTCTAAGGTTGATAAGCTTACAGGCTTACCCGTTGAAATCAGATACGAATATTCTTGTGTTTCTGACATTTCTGCAGCACCTCAGGTAAATCAGGATGGTACCCCCGGCCTTACTATGAAAACAGTTACAATAACAAACTTCTCTGAAGTTTACACAATCAATCCTGTGGAGGCTAATTAAAATGGAAAAAATCAAATTCACAATGGAAAACGGTGGCGAGTTTATAGTTGAGCTTTGCCCCGAGCAAGCACCAATAACCTGCGAAAACTTTTTAAAGCTTGTAAAAAGTGGCTTTTACAACGGTCTTACCTTCCACCGTGTAATTGACGGCTTTATGGCTCAGGGGGGCGACCCTGAAGGCACAGGCTGCGGTGGTAGCGATGAAAACATCAAGGGCGAATTCAGAATGAACGGTGTTAACAACACTCTTTCTCATACACGCGGTGTTATTTCAATGGCTCGTTCACAAAACCCCAACTCCGCAAGCAGTCAGTTTTTTATCTGCTATGGTGATTGCACCTTCTTAGACGGTCAGTATGCCGCCTTCGGCAAGGTAACAGAGGGTATGGAAACAGTTGATGATTTCCTTAAAATCGAAAGAAGAATGAGCTTCGGCGGTGAACGCTCAACTCCCGTAACACCTATCGTTATCAAAACTGCTGAAGTTATCTGATAAAAGACAAAAGAAAAAGTATATAACCACAGTAGACCTTACACCAAAGGATAGCTGTTGTGATATAAATAAAATACAAGGAGAAAATGAAATGAATTCAAAAGTTGAAGGCATTCTTCACAAGCTGTACGGCACAACACCCGGTGGCAGCGGATTACAGCCTAAAGAGGCTTTAGCTTACGGTATAGCAGGCTTTGGTCAGAACTTTATCTGTACTATTATCGGCTCATACCTTACAATCTTCCTTACTGACGCACTTCTTTTCGGTGCTGAAGGTGTAACAATCGGTTCAATTACAGGTTCAATGGCTGTTGCATGGCTTATGCTCGGCACCCGTATTTTCGACGCATTTAACGACCCGATTATGGGTAGTATTGTTGACAAAACAAGAACAAAATGGGGTAAATGCAGACCTTATCTTAAATGGATGGCATTCCCGATTGCTATAATGACAATTGCTTGCTTCCTTCCCGTTTTCCAGGAAAAAGCAACCTCAACGTTTATTATCGTTGGTATAATCTACGTTCTTTGGTCAGTTGCATACACAGTTGCAGACGTACCCTACTGGGGTCTTTCAACCTGTATGACAAACGACACTGTTGTTCGTGGTAATCTTCTTACAGTTACACGTCTTCTTTGTACCTTAGGTGCAGGTATCGTTACTGTTTTCGTTCCTATTATTACAGGCAACCTTACAGCAAAGTTCAAATACACAGAGGATAGCATTCCTCAAATTATGGCTGATAAGGGCGTAGATGCTGAAACAGCAAAGAACTTTATCGGTACAGTTATTGCAGGTCAGGAATCTGCTAACGCAGAAATGCTTAAATGGATTTACTTCATTGCAGCTGTTGTTCTCGTTGTTGTTGCAGTGCCTATGTTCTTCTATGGCTTCAAGCACACAAAAGAACGTTTTACAGCAGATGATAATCCTCCCAGCTTCGGCCACAATATGAAGCTGCTCTTCAAGAACGACCAGCTCTTACTCATCGTTATTTCAGGTATCCTCGGCGGTGCAAGAATGGTTTATACATACACAGGCGGACTTTACTTTGCTAAATACGTTCTTCAAAATGAAGGTATGTATAGCCTTATTACTCTCCTTGTTGTTCCCGGCGGTCTTGTTGCTTCTCTTCTCGTTCCGTGGATGTCAAAGAAATTCACAAAGAAATGGGCATACGTTGCAGTTCACCTCTTCGGTGGTATCGTAATGGCTATTATGTATTTCGTTGGCTACGATGCTCCCTGGAAGCTGGTTATCGCAGCTATCGGTCTTGTTCTTCTTGGTATTCCTCAGGGCGTTAACAACATTATTACTTACGCTATGATTGGTGATACTGTTGACTACCTTGAATGGAAAACCGGTGAACGTGGTGAGGGTATCTGCTTCGCTATGCAGACTCTTATCAACAAAATCGGTATGGCTGTTGGTGCATTTATCGGTGTTATCTCATTCTCTGCAGCAGGTATTAATGCCGAAACCGGCTTTATTTCAGCAGAGGGTGCACAGACACTCTGGAATATGCTTGTTCTTTCAGGTGTAATCAGTATGTTTGCTTGTGCTGTTCCTGTAATGTTCTACAAGGTTACAGAGAAACGTCAGGCAGAAATGGTTGCAGAAATTGCAGCAAGAAAACAGAAATAAACAATTCACTTAATTAAAACACATAAAAAAATCGTCTTACCAAATGGTAAGACGATTTTTTATTTTAATTAATTATTAAAGATTAAGAAAATCTTTTCTGCACTGCTCCTGAAGAGAGAATCTTTCAACGATTGCCCAAAGGTTTTCGTCTGTAATTGTGTTGATTCTCTTACCGCTTGCAGTAGCGAGCATATAAAGCTGAGCAGCTTTTTCAACTGTTTCGATAAGTCCGAATGCTTCGTCCATATCCTTACCTACGCCATAAATACCGTGAAGACCCCAGATAACAAGACGGAAGTCTTTCATCTTTTCTGCAGTTGCAATACCGATTTCGTTGTTACCGCAAACCATCCAGGGAAGAACACCGATGCCCTCAGGGAAAACAACGATACACTCTGTGCACATTTCCCAAAGAGTATGAGTGAGCTTCTGCTCGTCAAGCTCGTGAATATGGTTCATTGCAAGTGTGTATGTAGGATGAGAGTGCATAACAACTCGGTTCTGAGGGTCAACCTTAAGTCTTGCCATATGGCTCATAAGGTGAGCGGGAAGCTCACTTGTAAACTTACCGCCGTCAGCATAACCCCAAAGAAGCTCAGCAGTTGTGCCGTCCTTTGCAATGCGGATAATACCGAGGTTTGTTTCGGGGTCAACCTCAACGTTTTTGAAATATTTGCCTGTACCTGTTACGATAAAGATTTTACCGATAAGGTCAGTTGCATCAAAGCCTGTGGGAATTTCGCGAATTACATTGTTAAGGTCAAGGTATTCTGCAACCTGTTCCTCTTCAAGCATAAAGCTGATGTTACCGCCGTTTCTTTCATCCCAACCCTGACGGTACATATTAGCAGTTGCTCTTTTCATATCCTCCACAAATGGAGCTGTCAAAATATCTTTCATACTCTTTTCACCAAAACCTTTTCTTCATATTCTTTTATCTCGCTGAGATAATTACTTACAACGTTTTCACGCTTGAGATATTCCTCCCAAACGTCACCAAAGGGAGCAGTTTTAAGTTCCTCCTGCAAGCACATAAGGCTTGTAAAGTCACTGCTTTCCTGAAGTGCCTTAAGCTTTTCGTTTGGCATAAGAAGTGCATTAAGAAGCGCTTTTTTAACGTTTCTTACACCTGTTACCCAAGCAGAAATTCTGTTGATTGAAGCATCGAAATAGTCTGTTGCAATAAATACTCTGTCTAAGCTATTACTGCGGACAATTTCTTTTGCCATCTCCCTGGTTTCGTCATCAAAAAGTACCACGTGATCACTATCCCATCGAACAGCTCTTGTAACGTGGAGAGCGATTTTCTCATTAAAAACAAGAAGTGCAGGGATTTTATCGTAAAC